>NZ_JARUXN010000001.1:0-840134 GCF_031451415.1 Caballeronia sp. LZ028
ACAACACGAGATCGATGAGGGTTTCGTGCTGACCTGCCAGTGCCATCCGGTGAGCGAGCGCGTGGTTGTGAGCTTCGACGAGCGGTAAGCGACGTCCCGCCGGCATTCGATTCGCGTAAACTAGGATCGCTCACCCGAGCGGTCCTTTCGTCTTTCCGGCAGCCGACACCGATGAACACGATTCATGTCACGAATGGCGATAGCGCGGCCCAATCGCTCACCGAAGCCCTGCTGCGCGCGGAACGCGATGAGCGCGTCATTGCGCTGCGCGACGATCTCGCCGTCGGTCCGCTTAGGGACATCGACGAATCGGTGCTCGCGCGCGCCACGTTCTGGCGTCAGATCATAACGAGCGGCATCGACTTCGAAGACGAACTCGAACAGCAACAGGCGCTCTTCACCCGCCTCGCGCGCGGCGACGGACAGATCGTCGTGTGGCACGGTCAGAGCGCGGCGGATCAGCTCACGTTGCGACGCGTCGCCTATCATCTGCGCAATGCGCCGCAGCGCCTGAACGAAGCAAAACTCACGTACGACGATCTGTCGATCGGAACCGACGACAGCGAGCCGCAACGCGTCAGCCGCGAAGACCGCGCGACGGCCGTCGGCATGTTCTCGCCGAAGCAACTGGTCGCGAAGCTGCCGACCGCCGCGCCCATTTCCGTGCTGCGCATCAGCCGGCTCGCGCTCGAATGGCAGGAAGCGAAGTACGCCAACGCGGAAACGCGCCGGCTGCGCGACAACATGCTCGTATCGGGAACGTGGACCGACGTCGACGAAGCGCTGCTCGATCTCGCCAGTCCAGAATGGAAGCCGGCCGCCCGCATCGCCGGCGCGGCGATGGCACAGCGCTTCGATTTCCTGCTCTCCGATGCCGTCGCGTTCTGGCGTTGCCGCGAACTCGTGATGGCGGGACGGCTTAAAATCCGCGGCACGCCGTCCGAAATCAGTCAGGCCGAACTGCGCCGCTGAATCCATATTTATAAGAACGCATTCTTCGAACACATGGCCCGTACCAAAGCGCCCGATCACGAGACGCAACGCGAACAGATCCTCGAACTCGCCGCCGCGAAATTCGCGCAGACGAGCTATCCCAGTACCTCGATGGCCGATCTCGCCGCGGCGAGCGGCACGTCGAAAGCCCGCCTCTATCACTATTACGAGAGCAAGGAAGCGATCCTCTTCGATCTGCTCGATCGCTACACGAAGCGGCTGATGCTGATCATCGCGGAGGTCGAAGGCGCGAGCCAGCGGCGCGGACTGGGCGAGCGCGAGGCGTTCGCCGAGCTCGTGCGCGCGTTCCTCGCCGAATATGAGACGTCGCACAGCCGGCACGTTGCGCTGCTGAACGACGTGAAGTATCTCGAAGAGGCGCAGCGCGAAATCGTCCTCGATCGTCAGCGCGACATCGTGGCGGCGTTTGCGCGACAACTGGCGCGCGCGTATCCGAAACGCGCGACCAAGGACAATCAGACCGCCCTCACGATGATGGTGTTCGGCATGATCAACTGGACGTTCACCTGGCTCAAGCCGGGCGGAAAGCTCGGCTACAGCGAATTCGCCGAGCAGGTCGTCGACATGATCGAAAATGGGTTAAACGTCGACCGTTAGAAAATGCTGCGGCACAACAGACTCACCGGTCGGTGAACCGTTGCGTTCACGCCAATCTGTTAAGCGACTGATTTCATTGACCTAAATTGATTTCAGCGCTCGTTTAGAACGTCACGCCTAATCGGTTTTAAGGGTTTTCCCGTACTCGCTTCTCCCAGATCGGCTAGAATTCGTTTTGCTTTGCAGCACGCTGCATGACGAATCGAAGGAGAAACGACCGTGGAACTGACTATCAACCGCACTGCCGAGCAGATCGTCGCGCACGATCAGCCGCTCAAGGACGCGCGTATGCCGGTTCTCGTCCGCGAGTTGTCTTCGGCGGATCGCGAGCGTCTCCTCACGCACTTCCTCGCGCTCGATGAAGACGACCGTCTTCTGCGGTTCGGCCAGATCGTGCCGGACCACGTCATCGAGAACTACGTGCGCAACATCAATTTCGCGGACGACAAGGTGTTCGGTGTCTTCGGCAGCGCGCTGGAATTGATCGGCGTCGGCCATCTGGCCTATCTGCCCGCCGAAGGCGACAAGCGCACCGCCGAGTTCGGCGTGTCGGTGCTCGAAAGCGCCCGCGGCCGCGGCGTCGGCTCGAAGCTCTTCGAGCGCGCCGCCATGCGCAGCCGCAACACGCACGTGTCGGTGCTCTACATGCACTGCCTGTCGCGCAACTCGACCATGATGCACATCGCGAAGAAGTCGGGCATGAAGATCGAGTACGCGTACGGCGAAGCGGACGCCTATCTGTCGCTCGCGCCGGCCGATCAGACCAGCATCATGGCCGAAATGCTCCAGGAACAAGCGGCCGTGTTCGACTACGCGATCAAGCGCCAGGCGCATCGTGCGTCGCAGGTTTTTCAGGCGTTCGTTCCGACGGCGGACGCAGCTTAACCATCATCGAGAACAGCGCGGGGTTTGCGCTGCGAGCGGGACCAGCAAGGGCGGCATCGACCGCCCTTTTTCATTTCAGCGCAACGGCAGAACCGTCGTCTCCTTGATGCGCTCCAGCGAGAAGCTCGAGCGTACGTCGATCACCGATGGATGATGCAGCAACTCGTCCTGCACGAAGCGCGAAAAGTCATCCATGTCGCGCACTTGCACGCGCAGCAGAAAGTCCATCTCGCCGGTCATCGCGTCGCACGCGACGACTTCCGGCCATGAACGCACGGCTTCGCGAAAGAGATCGCCGTGCGTCGGCGCCTTCGGCGTGCCCGCCGCGGCCTGCGTGCCGCCGCGCTTTTCCAGACGCACGTTGATATAGGCAAGCAAGCCGAGCCCGAGTTTTTTTGCGTCGAGCAACGCGACGTACCCGCGAATGACGCCGACCTCCTCCAGCCGACGGATGCGCCGCAAGCACGGACTCGGCGACAGATTCACGCGCTCGGCGATCTCCTGATTCGACAGCCGGCCATTTTCCTGAAGGATCGCAAGAATGCGGCGGTCTATCGTGTCCAATTCGGGTTCGGCCATTTCATAGCTCCGGAATGCACTCGATTAGCAGTATCGTGCGCAATCTTATGAATGCGCGATTTGTTTCGCAAGTTTTTGCCATCGCCATCTGACTAAACTGTCTTCACGTCGCGCACACGCGCCGCACGCCAATCAGGAGACATGCATGACCGCAACGACTTGGGACAATCCCGTCGGCACCGACGGCTTCGAGTTCATCGAATACACCGCGCCGGATCCCGTCGCGCTCGGGAAACTGTTCGAGCAGATGGGCTTCACGGCGATCGCGAAGCATCGTCACAAGGATGTGACGCTGTATCGGCAAGGGGAAATCAACTTCATCGTGAACGCGGAGCCGGATTCCTTCGCGCAGCGCTTTGCGCGTCTGCACGGGCCGTCGATCTGCGCGATCGCGTTCCGCGTCGCCGATGCCGCCAAGGCGTATCAGCGCGCGCTCGAACTCGGCGCCTGGGGTTTCGACAACAAGACCGGTCCGATGGAGCTGAATATCCCGGCGATCAAGGGCATCGGCGATTCGCTGATCTATTTCGTGGATCGCTGGCGCGGCAAGAACGGCGCGCAGCCGGGCAGCATCGGCGATATCAGCATTTACGACGTCGATTTCGAGCCGATCCCGGGCGCGGAGCAGAATCCGGTCGGCCACGGCCTCACGTATATCGATCACCTGACGCACAACGTGCATCGCGGCCGCATGGTCGAATGGGCGGAGTTCTACGAGCGGCTCTTCAACTTCCGCGAAGTGCGTTACTTCGATATCGAAGGCAAGGTGACGGCAGTGAAGTCGAAAGCGATGACCTCGCCGTGCGGCAAGATCCGCATTCCGATCAACGAGGAAGGCTCGGAGAACGCCGGCCAGATTCAGGAATATCTCGACGCGTATCACGGCGAAGGCATTCAGCACATCGCGCTCGGCACGGGCGACATTTACGGCACCGTCGACGGACTGCGCGGCGCGAAGATCGCGCTGCTCGATACCATCGACACGTATTACGAACTCGTCGATCGTCGCGTGCCGGGGCATTGCGAATCCGTCGCGGAACTGAAAAAGCGCAAGATTCTGATCGACGGCACCAAGGACGAAATCCTGTTGCAGATCTTCACGGAGAACCAGATTGGGCCGATCTTCTTCGAGATCATTCAGCGCAAGGGCAACCAGGGCTTCGGCGAAGGCAACTTCAAGGCGCTGTTCGAATCGATCGAACTGGATCAAATGCGCCGTGGCGTGCTGAAGGACACCACCGCGAGTTAAGAAATACGAGCGGCACAAAAAAAGGGACATGAATTTCATGTCCCTTTTTCCATTCCGGCGGCCCGCTTTGTCGGCGCGGACCGCGACGATCGGGTCAGCCCGCCGTCTCGTCGTCGCTGCTTTCGGATTCGCGGCGCTGTTGGGCGCCAGCCTGAACCGACTGAACGCGCACTTGCGCGACCTGTGCAACCGACGACGCCCCGAACGGCGAGGCATTATTCGCCCGTGCGCCACCAACGGGCGCGCTGATGGCGAAAAAGGCTGCCGAAACCATCAAGAAATTCTGGATGTGGCGTTGTTTCATCGTTATCTCCTTCTAACTGCTTGCGTACAACTCGCTTTCGGAAGCCAAAACGTGCTTAAAAAGGTGGCACGGGATTTCCGGAAGCGCCATTTTAGACAGGGATGAGTGGCAGGGTTCCGAAGATCGGTCGGTTTTACACGATGTAACAAAACCTTCCCGATCACGGTCAAATCGTCAAGGAATTGACGCAAAGCGCAACCAAGCGAGGAATTTTTAACGGGTTTGTCCCACTGTCTCGAAAACCCTTAGACCGGCAAACTGGAATCCCGGCCCGACCGTTCATAAGACGCGACGGCCCGAAACATGCTTTGGTGATCCCAAACCTCGGGTGGAGGAAGACACATAATGAACGCCCCGCTAGACGCAGAACAGAGAGCTTCGCTAGAAGCCGCGCTGAAGTCCGTCACGCTCGACGACAAATACACGCTCGAACGCGGCCGCGCCTACATGAGCGGCATCCAGGCGCTGGTGCGTCTGCCGATGCTCCAGCAAGAGCGCGACAAAGCCGCTGGTCTCAATACGGCCGGATTCATCTCCGGTTATCGCGGTTCTCCCCTCGGTGGTCTCGATCAGTCGCTCTGGAAGGCGAAGAAGCATCTCGCCGGGCATCAGATCGTGTTTCAGCCGGGCGTGAACGAAGATCTGGCCGCCACCGCCGTGTGGGGCTCGCAGCAAGTCAACCTGTACCCGAGCGCCAAATACGACGGCGTTTTCTCGATGTGGTACGGCAAAGGTCCGGGCGTCGATCGCTCGGGCGATGTCTTCAAGCACGGCAACTCCGCTGGCTCCGCAAAGCACGGCGGCGTTCTCGTGCTCGCCGGCGATGATCACGCCGCGAAATCGTCGACGCTCGCGCATCAGTCGGAGCACATTTTCAAGGCGTGCGGACTGCCGGTGCTGTTTCCGTCGAACGTGCAGGAATATCTCGATTTCGGCCTGCACGGCTGGGCGATGTCGCGCTACTCCGGCCTGTGGGTCGCGATGAAATGCGTGACAGATGTCGTCGAGTCGTCGGCTTCGGTCGATATCGATCCGCATCGCACGCAAATCGTGCTGCCCACCGATTTCGCGATGCCCGACGGCGGCCTGAACATCCGCTGGCCCGATCCGCCGCTCGTGCAGGAAGCGCGTCTGCTCGACTACAAGTGGTACGCGGCGCTGGCCTATGTGCGTGCGAACAAGCTCGACCGCGTGGAGATCGATTCGCCGCACGCGCGCTTCGGCATCATGACCGGCGGCAAGGCGTATCTCGACGTGCGTCAGGCGCTGACCGATCTCGGCCTCGATGACGCGACGTGTTCGCAAATCGGCATTCGTCTCTACAAGGTCGGCTGCGTGTGGCCGCTGGAAGCGCAAGGCGCGCAGGAATTCGCGCGCGGGCTGGAAGAGATTCTCGTCGTCGAAGAAAAGCGCCAGATTCTCGAATACGCGATCAAGGAAGAGCTGTACAACTGGCCGGATGCGCAACGTCCGCGCGTCTACGGCAAGTTCGACGAGAAAGACGGCGCCGGCGGCGAATGGTCCGTGCCGATGGGCAACTGGCTTCTACCCGCGCACTACGAGCTGTCGCCCGCGATCATCGCGAAGGCGATCGCCACGCGCCTCGAAAAGTTCGATCTCCCCGCCGACGTGCGTGCGCGCATCGCGACGCGCCTCGCCGTGATCGACGCGAAGGAGAAATCGCTCGCGCGGCCGCGCGTCGAGGCGGAGCGCAAGCCGTGGTTCTGCTCGGGCTGTCCGCACAATACGTCGACGAACGTGCCGGAAGGATCGCGCGCGATGGCCGGAATCGGCTGTCACTACATGACGGTCTGGATGGACCGCAACACGAGCACGTTCAGCCAGATGGGCGGCGAAGGCGTCGCGTGGGTCGGCCAGGCGCCGTTCTCGAACGACAAGCACGTCTTCGCGAATCTCGGCGACGGCACGTACTTCCATTCGGGCCTGCTCGCGATCCGCGCGGCGATCGCGGCGAAGGTGAACATCACCTACAAGATTCTTTACAACGATGCCGTCGCGATGACGGGCGGCCAGCCCGTCGACGGCGTGCTGACCGTGCCGCAGATCACGCATCAGCTCGCGGCGGAAGGCGCGGCGAAGATCGTCATCGTCACGGATGAGCCGGAGAAGTACACGGCGAACCTCGGACTCGCGCCGGGCATCGACGTGCATCATCGCGATGAACTCGACGATATCCAGCGCCAGTTGCGCGACATTCCGGGCACGTCGATCCTGATCTACGACCAGACCTGCGCCACCGAGAAACGGCGTCGCCGCAAACGCGGCGCGTTTCCCGATCCGGCGAAGCGCGTCGTCATCAACGAGGCCGTGTGCGAAGGTTGCGGCGATTGCTCGGTGAAGTCGAATTGCCTGTCGGTGGAACCGCTCGAAACCGAGTACGGCACGAAGCGGCAGATCAACCAGTCGACGTGCAACAAGGACTATTCGTGTCTGAACGGCTTCTGCCCGAGCTTCGTCACGGTGGAAGGCGGGCAGTTGAAGAAACCGAAGGCGACGAGCGTCGCGAGCGATGCGATGCCCGCCGTGCCCACGCCCGAGCTGCCGGAAATCGGGCGGCCGTATGGCGTGCTGGTGACGGGCGTCGGCGGAACGGGCGTCGTGACGATCGGCGCGCTGCTCGGCATGGCGGCGCATCTGGAGCAGAAAGGCGTCACCGTGCTCGACGTCACCGGTCTCGCGCAGAAAGGCGGCGCCGTGATGAGCCACGTGCAGATCGCGAATCGTCCTGCCGATATCCACGCGACGCGCATCGCGATGGGCGAGGCGGATCTCGTCATCGGCTGCGACGCGATCGTGACCGCGAGCAACGAATGCGGCTCGCGGATGCAGCCGGACCACACGCGTGTCGTCGTGAACAGCGCGCAAACGCCGACCGCCGAGTTCATCAAGAATCCGAACTGGAGCTTTCCGGGCGCGAGCGCCGAGGCGGATATCCGCGCGGCGGCGGGCGAGCACGTCGCGCTCGTCGATGCCAACCGCTTCGCCGTCGCGCTGATGGGCGACGCGATTTATACGAATCCGTTCGTGCTCGGGTTTGCGTGGCAGAAGGGCTGGGTGCCGCTGCGGCATGAATCGCTGGTGCGCGCGATCGAATTGAACGCGGTGCAGGTCGAGAAGAATCTCGCGGCGTTCGAATGGGGACGACGCGCGGCGCACGATCTTTCGTCGGTTACGCGGCTCGCTCACGGGACGCAAACGCAAGACGCGCCGGGCAAGATCATTGCGCTGCATACGCCGAAGGCGCTCGATACGCTCATCGACAAGCGGCTCGACTATCTCGCGAAGTATCAGAACACGGCTTATGCGGCGCGGTATGGGCGGCTGGTCGCGTCGGTGCGCGCGAAGGAAGCGGAACTCGGAACCGGTGATTATTCGTTGACGGAAGCTGTCGCGAAGAATCTTCACAAGCTCATGGCTTATAAGGACGAGTACGAAGTCGCGCGCCTGTATGCCGATCCGGTTTTCCTCGACAAGATTCGCGGGAGCTTCGAAGGCGACTGGAAGATCAAGGTGCATCTCGCGCCGCCTTCCTTGTCGAAGAAGGATTCGCATGGGCATCTGGTGAAGAAGCAGTACGGCCCGTGGATGATGTCCGCGATGCGTGTTCTCGCTCGTTTCAAGTTCCTGCGCGGGACGGCGCTCGACCCGTTCGGACGCACGGAGGAGCGGAAGATGGAGCGCGCGTTGATCGGCGAATACGAAGCGCTGGTGAAGGAGCTGATCGGCGGATTGACGGCAGAGAAGCTGCCGCTCGCGATCGAACTGGCGAATCTGCCGGATTCGATGCGCGGGTATGGGCACATCAAGGAAAACAACGTGAAGGCCGCGAAGCTGAAGTGGGAGAAGTTGCTGGGACGGTGGCGCGATCCGCAGGGTGACGAAAAGCGACAAGTAGCCTGACGCGCTGGCTCAAAAAAAACGGCGATCCTTTCCGGATCGCCGTTTTTCTTTCAGCGCAGCAAATAAACCTTACTTCGCCACGCGCGCATTCGCGCTCGCCACCGCCGTCATATTGATGATCCGACGCACGGTCGCCGCCGGCGTGAGGATATGAACCGGCTTCGCGGCACCCAACAAGAACGGCCCGACCGTCACGCCTTCGCCGCTCACCATCTTGAGCAGGTTATACGTGATGTTCGCCGCCTCGACGTTCGGCATGATGAGCAGATTCGCCTCGCCATGCAGCGTCGTGCCGGGGAACGAAGCCTTGCGCACGGCTTCCGAGAGCGCCGCGTCGCCGTGCATTTCACCGTCGATTTCGAGATCCGGCGCGCGCTCGGCGATCAGCTTGCGCGCTTCGGCCATCCGGCTCGCCGATGCGCTCGGCACGCTGCCGAAGTTCGAATTCGACAGCAGCGCGACCTTCGGCTGCACGCCGAAACGCTCGATCTCGCGCGCGGCGAGAATCGTCATGTCGGCGAGTTGTTCGGCCGTCGGCGTCTCATTGACGTACGTGTCGCTGATGAACAGATTGCGCCCTTGCAGCATCAGCAAGTTCATCGCCGCGAAGTTGTTGGCGCCTTCGGCCTTGCCGAGCACCTGATCGATGAACTTCAGATGATCCTGATACGTGTCGATGAGACCGCAGATCATCCCGTCCGCGTCGCCGGTATGAACCAGAATCGCGCCGATCAGCGTGTTGAACTTGCGCAGCGCGGCCTTCGCGCTTTCGGGCGTCACGCCCTGACGCGCGGCGATCTCGTGATACGCCTGCCAGCTCTTCTGATAACGCGGATCGTCTTCCGGATTCACGATCTCGAAATCGACGCCTGGCTTCAGCTTCGAGCCCATCTTCTGCAGACGCATCTCGACGACCGCCGGACGCCCGATGATGATCGGCTTCGCGATCTTCTCCAGCAGCACGAACTGCGCGGCGCGCAGCACGCGCTCGTCCTCGCCTTCCGCGAACGCGATGCGCGCCGGCGCCGCCTTCGCCGCCGCGAACACCGGGCGCATCACCATGCCCGTGCGATACACCGTCGCGCCGAGCGTCTCGCGATACGCGTCCATGTCCTTGATCGGACGCGTCGCCACGCCCGAATCCATCGCGGCTTGCGCGACAGCCGGCGCGATCTTGATGATGAGGCGCGGATCGAACGGCTTCGGAATCAGATATTCCGGACCGAATTCCAGCGAATGACCTTCGTATGCCTTCGCGACTTCATCGCCCTGATCGGTCTCTTCGGCGAGTTCCGCGATCGCGCGCACGCACGCGAGCTTCATCTCTTCGGTGATCGTCGTCGCGCCGACATCCAGCGCGCCGCGGAAGATAAACGGAAAGCACAGCACGTTGTTGACCTGGTTCGGATAGTCCGAACGGCCCGTCGCGACGATACAGTCCGGACGCACGCGCTTCGCTTCTTCCGGGCGGATTTCCGGCTCGGGATTCGCGAGCGCGAGAATCAGCGGCTTGTCGGCCATCGTCTGGACCATCTCGGCCTTCAGCACGCCCGCGCTGGAACAGCCGAGGAACACGTCGCAGCCGTGCATCGCATCGGCGAGGGTGCGCGCGTCGGTCGACGCCTGATAGCGCTCCTTCGACGCATCCAGATTGCCGCGGCCTTCGTAGATCACGCCCTTCGAATCGATCACGAGCGTGTTCGACTTCTTCAAACCCAGATGCACGAGCAGATCCAGACACGCGATCGCCGCCGCGCCCGCGCCCGAGCAGACGAGCTTCACTTCCTCGAGCTTCTTGCCGACCACTTTCAGGCCGTTGAGAATCGCCGCCGAAGCGATGATCGCCGTGCCGTGCTGATCGTCATGGAAAACGGGAATCTTCATGCGCTCGCGCAGCTTCTTCTCGATATAGAAGCATTCCGGCGCCTTGATGTCTTCGAGATTGATGCCGCCGAGCGTCGGTTCGAGCATCGCGATCGCATCGACGAGTTTGTCCGGATCGGTTTCAGCCAACTCGATGTCGAACACGTCGATGCCCGCGAACTTCTTGAACAGGCACCCTTTGCCTTCCATCACCGGCTTGGCCGCGAGCGGGCCGATGTTGCCGAGTCCCAGCACGGCCGTGCCGTTCGTCACGACGCCGACGAGATTCGCGCGCGACGTGTACTTCTGCGCGTCGAGCGGTTCGTCGTAGATCGCCATGCAAGCGGCCGCGACGCCCGGCGAATACGCGAGCGAGAGATCGAGCTGGTTGGATAGCGGCTTGGTCGGAGTAACCGAAATCTTGCCGGGGCGGGGATTCTGGTGATACGCGAGGGCGCTTTGCTTGAGTTGTTCGTCCATGATTGACCTGAGACGTTTGGGAATTATTTGAACAGGGTTCACACTGCCGTCGACCGTGCTGCAATGAATGCGGAAATGTGAATCGATGGACCAAGTATCACGGCTCGGCACGTCGGATAGACGCAACGTGCCGCTCGGAAGGATGTGACGAGCGGACGGAGCCTTGGTTTTTTTGGGACGTCCAGTGTACACCGCGCACTTGAAATGACGCGATGCAACGTTTCAGCGCAATTTCGTCCGATGAAGCACGCTCAGACGAGCTCGGCGCCGCGCTTTTCGGGGATCAGAAAGAGCGTCGCGATGACATCGAGCAGATAGATCGACGCGAGGAACGCGAGCGCGACCGCGAACGAATAGCGCGCCGCCAGCGCGCCGACCGCGACCGGTCCCAGACCGCCTACCGCGCGCCCGATGTTGAACAGCACGTTCTGCGCTGTCGCGCGCGCTTCGGTCGGATAGATTTCGGAGATCAGCGCGCCGTAGCCGCCGAGCATGCCGTTCACGAACACGCCCATCACCGCGCCGCCGATCAGCAACGCGGACGGGCTCGTCAGATTGGAGTAGACGAAGACCATCGCGACCGCGCCGATCTGATAGACGAGAAACGCGGGCTTGCGCCCGAAGCGATCCGCCGCGAGACCGAACAGCCAAATGCCGAGCGCCATGCCGAGTACGGTGGCCGCGGTCCAGAGACCGGATTTCGTGAGCGAGTAGCCGAACGTCTTCGACAGATAGCTCGGCAGCCAGATCATCAGCCCGTAATAGCCGAAGTTCTGCACCGAGCACAGAATGATGACGCCGATGCTCGCGCGCGCGGTGCGGGCGTCGTCGAAGAGACGTTTGAGCGGCAGCTTGCGGGCGCGGTTCGCTTTCGCGGCCGCGCGGCGTTCGGTGAAGAGCGCGGGTTCCTCCACATGCCGCCGCACGAAAAACGACGCCACCGCCGGCAGCAGCCCCACCGCGAACATGCCGCGCCAGCCGATCAGGGGGAGGAGCAACGGCGTGACGAGCGCGGCGGCGAGCACGCCCAGTTGCCAGCCGATTCCGACATACGACGACACGCGCGCCCGCAAACGCGCGGGCCACGCCTCGGCGACGAGCGCCATGCCGATGCCGAATTCCCCGCCCAGCCCGATCCCGGCGATGGTGCGGTAAATCAGCAGATCGCCATAGCCCTGCGCGAGCGCGCATAAACCGGTGAAGACGGCGAACACGAGAATCGTCCAGGTCAGCATGCGGACGCGGCCGAAATAGTCGGACAGCATGCCGAACACGATGCCGCCCGCGACCGCGCCGGCGAGCGTCCACGTGACGAGCGCGCCGGATTGCGCGGGCGTGAGATGCAGGTCGGCGGCGATCGCGGGCAGCATGAAGCCTAGAATCAGCAGATCGAAGCCGTCCATCGCGTAGCCGAGAACGGACGCGATGAGCGCCTGCAGCGCGTGGCGCGTGGGCGCGACGCTGGAATCTTGTGTAGAGGGAACGGATGTCATCGGCGATGTGAAGTTGCGCAACGGCGCCGCGAGTTTACGCGCGAGCGGCGCGGCTTCACAACCTGCAAACAATTCGCCCCGCCTCGCCGCCTCGGGTAAAATGGCGGGCTAGCTGTGCATGGGACGGCCTTAAGGCGCCGAACTAACGCGCCGAACTAAGGCGCCGAAGCGCCAAGTCCCGTCGACACGCGCGCAGGAAACGCCAAAAGCCATCCGAAAGGAATGCTCTTTCCGCGTCGATCCATGCGCCAGGGCCCGCGCGGCCGCCTCCCGCTTTCCAAGCGCCACACAAGTCCAAGGATTCGCCCATGACAGGCTTCGATCGCCAGACGATCTCCGACACCACCGCCAAGATGTTGCTCGAAGTGCAGGCGGTGCACTTCAACGCGGAAAAACCGTACATCTTCACGTCCGGTTGGGCGAGCCCCGTGTATATCGATTGCCGCAAGCTGATCTCCTACCCGCGCGTGCGCCGCGGCCTGATGGAGATGGCCGAAGCGACCATTCTGCGCGACGTCGGCTACGAGCAGATCGACGCGGTCGCCGGCGGCGAGACCGCTGGCATCCCGTTCGCGGCGTGGATCGCCGATCGCCTGATGGTGCCGATGCAATATGTGCGCAAGAAGCCGAAGGGCTTCGGCCGCAACGCGCAGATCGAAGGTTTGCTGACCGAAGGCCAGCGCGTGCTGCTGGTCGAGGACCTGACCACCGACAGCCGCAGCAAGATCAACTTCATCAACGCGCTGCGCACCGCGGGCGCGACGGTGAATCACTGCTTCGTGCTCTTCCACTACAACATCTTCAAGGAAAGCGTGTCCGTGCTGAAGGACATCGACGTCGATCTGCACGCGCTCGCCACATGGTGGGACGTGCTGCGCGTCGCGAAGGAACAGGGCTATTTCGAGACGAAGACGCTCGATGAAGTCGAGAAATTCCTGCATGCGCCGGCGGAATGGTCGGCCGCGCACGGCGGTGCAACTGCGGCTCCGCAATAAATATTGACAGTCGCAAGGCAATGAAAATGCAAAAAACCGCTGATTAAACTCAGCGGTTTTTTTAATTCTGCAAGCGGACGAACTAAAGCGAGTTCGGATTGGAAAGCGAGGAATCGTCGAGCGAGCCGTCGCCGGAATACGCCGACAGGTTCATTAATCCGTTGCTTTGCGCGTACTGAAACAATTCCGAATCGCGCTCGATGCCGAGTTTGCGCATCGCCGTATTCTTTTGCGTGCTGATCGTCTTGATACTGCGCCGCAATTGAGCCGCAATTTCGGTGATCGTCATGCCCGAGACGAACAGGCGCACCACTTCGAGCTCGCGCTTGGACAGGATGACGCTGCGCTGCTGCCCGCTCGCGCCGAGGCCCATGCTGTCGAGCGCGACCTTCACCGACGGCCCGAGGTATTCCTGGCCGCGCATCACGTGCTGGATCGCCCAGCCGATGTGATTCATGTCGTCGGCCTTGTTGATGATCGACATCACGCCGACCTCGCGCAAACGTTTGAGCAACGCCGGATTCTCGAGCATCGTCAGCACGACGAGTTTGACCCGCGGGAATTGCCGTCCGATGTAGCCGAGCAAGGGCATGCCGTCGCCGTACGAACCGCCGCGCATGGCGAGATCGGTGACAAGAACGTCGCAGGGAGACTTCTGAAGCAACTGGATGAGTTCGGTCGACTGACGCGCCTGCCCGATGACGTCAACCTCCGGAAACTTGTTGAGCGCCTGCGTCGCGCCGAAAAGGATCACCGGATGGTCGTCTGCGATAATGACTTTTATTCGCTGGCTCATTTAACTCTCCTGTATTTCAGTCGATTTGTTGCCGCGCGAATCTGCATCGAATTACTCATTTCTACATTCAATAGAGTCGGAAGTCGTCGCCGTCAAGGCGCTGCTTTCACTACGTCCAAACCTGCGAGCGCACAATGCGCCATCGGTTAAGTCCCAAGGAATCCAAGCTTTAATGCTTTGTTGCAATGTTAAACTGCAAGCTGGTTCGAAGCGCATCACTGAGACAAAAAACATCGTTGCGGCCAGCGAAACGCTGCTATAACGCGCGGCGATACTGACAGGAGTTCAGCCCATGCGCCTCACCGGCCGACGCGTGAGTTCGAGTGGCCATGTCGTATCAGTACTGTTCATCGCCTTGGCGGCGGCGGTTTTTCCCATTTCGCGCGACGCTGCGGCCGATCCCGTCTTCACCGTGACCAGTACGGATCTCGCGCCGGGCAAGACTATCGGGCGCGATCTGCTTTTCGATCAATCCGAGTGCAAGGGCGGCAACCGCTCGCCGCAAATTTCCTGGCATGGCGCGCCTTCGAACGCGCGCAGCTTCGCCGTGACCATCTTCGACCCCGACGCGCCGGGGCGCGGATGGTGGCACTGGGCCGTCGCCGGCATTCCCGCCGGCACGGATCGGCTGCCGAACAACGCGAGCGCTTCGGGCGCGCTGCGCAAGCTGGGCGCCATCGAAGCGCGCAACGACTGGGACACGGACGGCTACGGCGGCCCCTGCCCGCCGCCCGGCAAGCCGCATCGCTACATCGTGACCGTGTACGCGCTCAACAGCGCCGATCTGCGCTTGCGCCAGGGCACGCCCGCACTCATGTTCGAACACGAAATCCGCACAATGGCGATCGCCAGCGCGCGACTCACCTTCACATACGGGCGATAGTCGGACGTCGAGAACCGTGCGGTCGCGCCGGTCGGTCAGAAATTGTCTTTGCTAGACTGGCCCGAACCGTCCGCACGGCGCGCCTTCGGCGTGTGCCGCCGCGCACGGACCGACCTCGGGGACACCATGCCGAACATCGTCATCGTTTATCACAGCGGCTACGGCCACACGAAGAAGGTCGCGGACGCCGTGCTCGGCGGCGCAACGGACGCCGGCGCGAACGTGAAGCTGATCGCCGTCGGCGAGCTCGACGACGCTGGCTGGGCCGAACTCGACGCCGCCGACGCCATCGTTTTCGGCGCGCCGACCTACATGGGCGGGCCGTCCGCCGATTTCAAGAAATTCGCCGATGCAAGCTCGAAACCGTGGTTCGCGCAGAAATGGAAGGACAAGATCGCGGCCGGCTTCACGAATTCGGCGCACATGAACGGCGATAAATTCCTGACGATCTCGTATTTCGTGACGCTCGCCATGCAGCACGGGATGGTCTGGGTCGGCACGGGCATGATGCCGTCGAACACGAAGGCGGCCACGCGCAACGACCTGAATTTCGTCGGCGGATTCACCGGGCTGCTCACGCAATCGCCCGCGGATGCCTCGCCGGAGGAAGCGCCGCCGATCGGCGATCTGGAGACGGCGAAGGTTTTCGGCGCGCGCGTCGCGGCTGTGACGGCGCGTTGGATCGGCGATCGCGCCGCCGTCGACAACGACGGACATCAGCCCGCCTCGAATTCGCACTAAAATGTCCGTTTTGCGGCGAGCGCCCGCACGAACCAGCGAGATCGAGATGACCACGAAAGTATTTGTCGACGGACAGGAAGGCACCACCGGCCTGAAGATTTTCGAATATCTGTCGCAGCGCCGTGACATCGAAGTGTTGCGCATCGAGGATGCGAAGCGCAAGGACGTGGAGGAGCGCCGCCGCCTCATCAACGCATCGGACGTGACGTTCCTGTGCCTGCCGGATGTCGCGTCGCGCGAGTCGGTTTCGCTCGTCGCGCCGGACAACACGCGCACCGTGATGATCGACGCCAGCACGGCGTTCCGCACGCAGGACGACTGGGCGTACGGTCTGCCGGAGTTGTCGCGCGCGCAGCGTGAGCGCCTGCGCACGGCGAAGCGCATCGCGGTGCCGGGTTGCCACGCGTCGGCGTTCGTGCTGTCGGTGCAGCCGCTCGTCGCGGGCGGCCTCGTGCCCGCCGATTTCCACGCTCACGCCTATTCGATCACCGGCTACAGCGGCGGCGGCAAGAAGATGATCGCGGAGTACGAAGCAGGCGGCGACGACAAGCTGATGAGCCCGCGCCCGTATGCGCTCGGCCTGACGCACAAGCATCTGCCGGAAATGTCGGTGCGCACGGGTCTGAAACGCGCGCCGGTCTTCACGCCGATCGTCGGACCGTTCCTGAAAGGTCTCGCCGTGACGACGTATTTCTCGCCGGACCAGCTCGCGCGCCCGGCGAAGCCGCAGGACGTGCGCGACATGCTCGCCGAGTATTACAACAACGAGCCCTTCGTGCGCGTCATGCCGTTCGACGCTGAGAGTAACCTCGACGCCGGCTTCTTCGACGTTCAGGCGTGCAACGAAACGAATCGCGTCGATATTTTCGTGTTCGGCAACGACGAGCGCTTCGTGACCGTGGCGCGCCTCGACAATCTGGGCAAGGGCGCGTCGGGCGCGGCGATCCAGTGTATGAATCTCGCGATCGGCGCCGACGAAGAGACGGGGCTCGCCCGCTGATCGAGCTTCAGCCGAATCAAAAAAGGCCGACTCGCCTAGGCGGCGAATCGGCCTTTTTCGTATCAGTCGGTGCGGCGCAGCATCGGAAGGTACCGACGAAAAAAAGCCCGCCAAGGTTGACGGGCTGAATCCATATCAGTGGAGACATGGAGGAGACAGGAGTAAATATACCAAGAATATTGGTGCATCGCAACATGGCCGCGCTGACGCCCGACACGCCGACGAAACTCAGGGCTGCATCATCGAAAGGATGAACTGGAGCTGATCCGCGGAAATCGGCTTGACGAGATGCATGTCGAAACCTGCGTCGAGCGTCATTTCGCGATGCTGGGGCTGCCCCCAGCCGGTGAGCGCGACGAGCATCAACGCGTGGCCGTTCGGCAGCTTGCGCAACTGGCGCGCCGCCGCAAGTCCGTCGACGAGCGGCATGCCGAGATCGAGGATCACGACTTCGGGGTCGAACTGCGCGGCGACTTCCACAGCCTGCGCGCCGTTCGCCGCGAGCGCGACCTCGTGGCCCATGCCGGTCAGCAAGTTCGCGAGACCGGCGAGCGCATCGTCGTCGTCGTCGGCTATCAGGATGCGCTTGCTCATGATGGCCTCAGCGGGAACCGTAAATTTCGAGTGTCAGCTTGTTCGACCCGGCCTGCGCCGCCGTAATCTCGGTGCGCGCACCGCGTGCGCCCAGATAGAAGTGCTGGCGCGCGGGCGAATTCTGATCGTGCGTCGCGTCGGGCACGCACGAGGCGATGTCCGCCGCGACGCCCTGCAGCGAATCCGCGCTCGATCCGCCGCGCGGCGTCCATGTGCATCGATAGTTGGTTTGCGAAGCGGCGCACTTCGCGTCGTCGCCGTAGGGAAGCGCGATCGCGCGGCCGTCGAAAGCGGAAAGCGACGAGAAATTCGGCGCGGCGGACAGCACGCGTTTGAGCGCATCGCACGGATTCGGCGTGTCGTCGGCGCGCGCGCACGTCGTCGAAAGCATGCCGAAGCACAGCGGCAAGAGCGCGGCGAAAACGGCGCGTCGGCCTGTCTCATCCATGAGCGCCTCCTTTTAGCTGTTCTTTTCGTTTCGCCGCGAACCGGCGAGCGCGACTATGCGCTGCCGATTCGCGTATGTCTGTTCGAAAGCGAATGAAGCACTGAAAACGGCAGCAAGTCACGCACCCGTTTTTGCAGACGTTTGGAAGCGCGTTAGTGACGCACGAGCGCCATCATCGCGCCGAAGCCGACGAACACGCCGCCCGTCAGCCGGTTGAACGCCTGCGCGACGCTCGCGCTTTTCAGTTTGTCGCCGATGCGCGCGCCGAGCCCCGCGTACACGGCGTACCAGCTCACCTCGATGACGGCGAACGTCGACACGAGCACCGCGAATTGCGGCAAGACCGGCCGGCTTGCATCGATGAACTGCGGCAGCAGCGCCGCCGCAAAGAGAATCGCCTTCGGATTGCTGCTCGCGACGAGAAAGCCGTTGCGAAAAAGCGTGAAGGGTCTGAAAGCATGCGCGCCGCCGGTTTCGTCGCGCACGTCGATCGCGCCCGCCTTGGCGCGCCAGCTTTTCACGCCGAGCCAGACGAGATACGCCGCGCCGATCAGACGCAGCGTGTCGAAGAGGCGCGGCCACGCTTCGAGAAACACGCCCAACCCCGCCGCCGACACCGACAACATGATGACGAGCGCCGTCAGACAGCCGGCCATGGTGGCGGTCGAGCGCTCGAGACCATGCCGTGCGCCGTGCGTCATGACGAGCAGCATGTTGGGGCCGGGAATCGCGGATACGACGAAGACGGTGGCGACGAACAGCCACCAGAGATGCAGGCTCATTGCGGCGTGGCAAGGACGGAAACGGGATTCGAATTATGCCGTTTGACCGCCTTCGCCACGACATCGATTTACGACTCGCGCCCCGCGCGGCGCGCGGCCACCTGACCGAGCACGGCGAAATCCTTCTCGCCGTCGCCGTGGGCGAGCGCATCGACGAGGTTGTCGCGCACGACGCTCGCCACCGGCAGCGGCACGTTGACGGCATCGCCCGCGGCGATCGCGAGACGCACGTCCTTTAGTCCGAGACGCGCCTTGAAGAGCGCGGGCTCGTAGCGCCGCTCGGCGATCATCTTCCCGTATCCCTGATAGACCGGACCCGGAAACAGCGAATTCGTGATGACGTCGAGCAGCGTCTGCGATTCGATGCCGTGGCCGCTCACGAGCGCCGCCGCCTCGCCGAAGCTCTCGATCGCCGACGCCAGCATGAAATTCGCGGCGAGCTTGAGCACGTTCGCGTGCTGCGGCTCGCTGCCGACGCGCCACGTTTTCTGGCCGAGCGCATCGAGGACGGGCTGCGCACGGTCGATCGCTTCGCTCGCGCCCGCCGCGAGAATGTTGAGCTTGCCCGCCGCCGCGACGTCCGGCCGGCCGAGCACCGGCGCGGCGACATACGCGACGCCGTGCTGCGCGTGCAATTCGGCGAGCTCGGTGGCGAGCGCCGCCGAGATCGTCGCCATGTTGACGTGCACCAGGCCTTTCGGCGCGTGCTTGAGCAGGCCGCCATCGACGAGCACGGAGCGCAGCGCGGTATCGTCGGCGAGCATGGAGAACGCGGCGTCGCCGGCGAAAGCCTGCTCGGGCGTATCGACGACCGACGCGCCCTGATCCGCGAGCGCGCGCGTTTTGTCGCGCGAGCGATTCCAGACGCGCACGCTGTGCCCCGCCTTGAGCGCGCGCTCCGCCATCGCGCCGCCCATTTCCCCCAATCCGATGAATCCGATATCCATGCTCGTGTGCTCCTTTGCCTTGTCCGCTTGCCGCGCGCGCAATGCCGCGCGGACCGAGCGCCAGTAAAGCACATCGCCGGAAAGCGCGCAGAAGCGCGCAATGCCATACTGCTGCATGGTCAAGGCGCGCTTTCACTTCCATCGCGAACTGAACGATTTCCTCGCTCGATCCCTGCGCGGGCACACGTTCGCGTGCGCGTGCGCGAAGTCTTCGTCGATCAAGCACATGATCGAGGCGCTCGGCGTGCCGCATACCGAAGTCGATCTGATCGTGAAGGCCGGCCGCGCGGTTGGATTCGACGCCCCGATCGAGCCGGACGATCTCATCGAGGTTTATCCCGCGCGTCACGCGCCCGCCGGAATGGAGAACGGCGCGCTGCTGCTGCGCCCGCCGCTCGACGCCGCGGACCTGCGTTTCATCGCCGATGCGCATCTCGGCGGACTCGCGCAATTGCTGCGACTGGCGGGCTTCGACACGCGCTACGACAACAACTTCCCCGACGATGAAATCGAGCAGCTCGCGCAGGACGAAGCGCGCATCGTGCTCACGCGCGATCGCGAATTGCTCAAGCGCCGCACCGTCTTGCGCGGATGCTACGTGCGGACCCTGCAAGCCGACGAACAGTTCCGCGAAGTCTCGGAGCGCTTCGATCTCGCGCCGCACGTCCGCGCGTTCCGTCTCTGCCTGATGTGCAACGCGCCATTGCGTCCGGCCGCGCCCGGCGAGATCGACGGCCGCGTGCCCGAGGGCGTACGTGAGCGGCATGCGCGCTTCGTGACCTGCGATGTGTGCCATCGCGTGTTCTGGGAAGGCTCGCACTGGCGGCGCATGCGGGCGCGCATCGATGCGCTGGCGGAGGCGGGTCGCTAGTTCCGTACAATGTCGGACTTGCAATCAATCGTCGCATCGGAGCATCGCGTGAACAAATTCGAACTGGAACAGAACAAGGCATTCAAACTCGCCAACGACCTCAAGCAGGGCGGCCGGGCACGCGTGGGCGCAGCGGATGCGCAGAAGGTAGATCGGCGTGAACAGCGCAAGCTCGATCAGGCGAAGGGGCTCGTGCCGTTCGCGTGCAAGCTCGATGAAAAGCTCGTCAAGCAGTTGAAGGAACGCGCCGAAGCGCATGAAGGCGGGATGACGGAAGTGCTGGCCGAGTTGCTGGTGAAGGCGGGGCTGGAGCGGTAAGCGCTGGTTGTCGCCGTGGTGGCCGCGGCAGCGAACGATGCGCGGCGACTACGCTTTGTCGTGCCTGAGCGGTTCCGGCTTGCCCGTTCCCTTGAACGGGCTGCGGCAGGACTCATCGATCAGGCTCGTCAGCTTCTCGAAGGTCTTCGCATCCGAACTACGCCACTGGTGATAATCACACCAGCCCGGCATCAAGAACTTCACGCCGCGCCCCATCATCCGGCCTGCTTCGTTCGTTTCGCGAACATGTTGCGAAACATATTGAGAAACGACGATTTCGGCGTCCACGTCCTACGTATGCGCCGCGCTCGCAGAGGCTTCCCACCTTGCGACGCTTCCTCCTCCTCGAGATCTGCCGGCGTAAGAAACCTGACGCCCTGCGCCTCCATCAACTCGAACGTCTCGTCGACTGTCCGCCGGCAAAGCTCGTTTTCGACCTCTTGAAGCCGCGCAATGTACAGCGCCAGCCTGTCCTTCGGAACCACGACGAGCTTCTCCGAATCCAGCAACGGCATCTCGCCCCATTCGCTCGACAACCGCCCCGCTGCCCGCCCCGCTTCATACTTACGCTCGATTAATTCAACGGTCCTAACCATTTTCCATCCTCCCATTTGCACGACGATGGGCCGATTATGACCGCCAACGTTCGCCCCATGCCACCTGTCCGAACGGGTTAGGAAGAATCGCCTGCGCGCGCCCGGCCGTGTCGTCGGCTTGCGCCTAACGCGTGAGGTCGCGCGCTTCGTCGACATCCGCATGGCGCGTCGCCGGGATGCACGCCACCGCGATCAGCGAGAGCACGAGCCCGCCCATCACATAGAACGTGGGTGCGAGTTGCGATTCGGTCACGCGGATGAGCCACGTCACGATGAACTGTCCGAAGCCGCCGAAGATCATCACCGCGATGTTGTACGCGAGGGAAAGCCCTGTCGAGCGCACGTGCGCCGGAAACAGCTCCGCGATCAGCGCGCCGAACGGCCCGTAGTATCCCGACAGCGCGATCGACAGCAGCGCCTGCACGACAACGAGCCGCATCACGCTCGGTTCCGCCGCGAGCCACGCGAAAAGCGGATAGATGATGACGAGCGTGATCGCGAGCGACCACAGCGACAGCCCTTTGCGCCCGATGCGATCCGACCACGCGCCCGTGACCGGCGACAGCACCGTCAGCAGAAGATTGCCGACGATCAACGCCGTGAACGACTGACCGAACGGCAGCTTCAATTGCTTGACGGCGAACGTCGGCAGATAGGCGATCAGCACGTACACGCTCACCGTCAACGCGATCACCGAGCCGAGCCCGCACAGCACCTCGCGGCCATGCGTGCTGAACACTTCGCCGAGCGTCGCGCGGCGCGCGGTTTTCTTCGCGTGCAGGAACGCTTCGGTGTCGGCCATGTTGCGGCGAATGTACAGCCCGACCGGCCCGATCACGAGACCGAAGATGAACGGCACGCGCCATCCCCATGAATCGAGCGCTTCGGGCGACAGTCCGCGCGAAATCGCCGAGCCGACGATCGCGCCGAGCAGGAGCGACGCCGCCTGGCTCGCCATCTGGAAACTGCCGTAGAAGCCGCGCTTCGAAAACGGCGCCGCTTCGATCAGCAGCGCGGTCGAACTGCCGAACTCGCCGCCAGCGGAAAATCCCTGCAGCAGCCGCGCGAACACGATGACGAGCGGCGCGCCGATGCCGATCGCCGAATACGGCGGCGCTATCGCGAGCAGGAGAATGCCGAGCGTCATCAGTCCGATGACGAGCGTCAGCGCCGCCTTGCGCCCCGCGCGATCCGCATACAGGCCGAGAACGATGCCGCCCACGGGACGCATCACGAACGCGACGCCGAAGGTCGCGGTGGTCAGAAGAATCGACGAATAATCGCTGCTGCTCGGAAAGAACAAGCGGGCGATGACGACCGTCATGAAGCCGAACACGGTGAAGTCGTACCACTCCAGCGCGTTGCCGATGACCGCCGCCATCACGGCGCGCGCGTTCAATGCTCTTCCTGGCATGCGATCCCCCAAGGTCAGTGGGTGTCCGCGCTTTAAAGATGCGAACGCGCGGCTCTTTTTTCCTTGGCGAGTGTAAAGACGGTTTTTCTCCCGATCAAGCTAATTGCGAACGAAGAAAAGCGCGCCGTGCCTTTCGGCCGGGCGCGCTTCGGCTCGGGCGCGAGCCGCGCTTATGCCTTTTTCACATAGGCGCTGCACCAGCCCTTCGCCGCGACCTGCTTGTTGCTGAACATCGGGCACGGCGCGTAGGCGTCCGTCGGCTTGCCCTGATAGAACTGACAGTTGCCGCAGTCCTGCCCGGCGGCGTACTTCGCGAACTTGGCCTTGTCGACCTTGCTCGCGTCTTCCTTGTAGCCGAGTGCCTGCGCGGTGGGATCGCTTTCAGCGACTTTCGGGGCGTCGGCGGCGAAGGCCGCTTTCGAGCCGAGCGCGAACGTCGATGCGACGCCCACGCTGGTAATGAGAAACGTGCGACGTGATGTCTTCATGGTGACTCACTCCATGTTGTATTGGGGGATAGCGCCGTTCTTGGCGACGGCGATACCCGAGCATAGCAACCTGAAAGCGAGTCGACGACGCCAAATGTTAGAGATAAGGCACGGCGGAAAGTCGCATGACAGTCAGCGCGCCATGTCGGCGACGCGTTCGGCGATCGCGAGCGATGCCGTCAATCCCGGCGATTCGATGCCGAAGAGGTTCACGAGTCCCGGCACGCCGTGCGCCGATTTGCCCTGGATCACGAAATCCGCCGCCACCTGGCCCGGACCGGACAGCTTCGGACGGATGCCCGCGTACGCGGGTTGAAGCGCGTCGTCGGGCAGACCCGGCCAATACGCGCGGATCGCGGCGTAGAAGGAATCGGCGCGACGCGGATCGACGTCGTAATTGAGCGCCTGCACCCATTCGACGTCCGGACCGAACTTCGCCTGCCCGCCGAGATCGATCGTCAGATGCACGCCGAGGCCGGCTTCGTTCGGCATCGGATAAATGAGCCGCTCGAACGGCGCGCGTCCGCTCACGCTGAAGTAGTTGCCCTTCGCGAAGTAGAGCGGCGGCACGTGACGATCGTCGAGTCCGCGAATGCGCCGCGCGATCTCGTTCGCATGCAAGCCCGCACTGTTGATGAGAAACGACGCCCGAAAGCGCGCCGGCGACTCGCCACCCGTCTCGACGATGAAGCAGCCTTCGCGCGCATCGATCGACGTGACCGGCGTATGGAACACGATATTCGCGCCGTGATTCTCCGCCTCGCCCTGCAGCGCGAGCATGTACTGATGACTGTCGACGATGCCCGTCAGCGGCGACCACACCGCCTCGACGCATTGAAGTTGCGGCTCCATCTCCGCCGCCTGCGCGCCGCTGATGCGCACGAGTCCCTTCACGCGATTCTCGATGCCCTTCTGTTCCAGCGCCGCGAGTTGCGGCACCTGATTGCGCGCCGTCGCGACGAGCAGCTTGCCGCATTGCCGGTGCGGCACGCCGTGCTCCTGACAGAACGCGTAGAGCATGTCGCGCCCGCGCACGCACAGTTCGGCCTTCAGCGATCCGCGCGGATAGTAGATGCCTGCGTGAACGACTTCGCTGTTGCGCGAGCTCGTGCCGATGCCGATGCCCTCGCCCGCCTCCAGCACGATGACTTCGCGGCCGCGCTTGGCCAGCGCGCGGGCGATCGCCAGTCCGACGACGCCCGCCCCGATTACTACGCACTCGATCCGATCCATGTCTTCTTCCGCGGCAGATTTGTCCCAACTATTTTACGTTCGGGACTATTGCGCGTTACACAACAAATGCACGCTGATTAGATCGTTTTCCGGTGTAATTCAGAAAAAGGCAAGAATCTGGCCGCCAGATGTCAAAAACGACAGGTTTTGGCGGCCTTTTCGGCAATTTCGCGAACGGCGCGCTTTCAGAAGCCGATCGCTTTTTTGCGCAAGTTGCGGTCGATCTGAATGTCGCGCGCTTCGACGTGATGCCGTCCGTCGATACGCGCGTTGCCGAACGCGTTCAGCATCGCGCGCCGCATGCCGCGCGGCGACGCCTGCGTGAGCGCGTCGAGCGGCGCGTCGCCGAGTGTTTCCGGAAAACGCGCGCCCCACGAATGAGCATTGCGGATTTCGGCGTAAATCGATTGCGCGATGCGCCGCGCGCCGTCGCGATCGGGCGGCGGAATTTCGTAGACGTTCATGCGATTCATCAGGGGCTCGGGAATCGCGCGCGCGTCGTTGGCCGTCGCGATCCACACGACGTTGCCCGCGTTGATCGGCACTTCGGCGAATTCGTCGACGAAAGTCTGCGCCGTGTCATGCTCCAGCAGCGCATAGAGCGCGCCGAGCGGATCGTATTGCGCGTCGCCGGTGGCCTTGTCGATTTCGTCGACGGTCATGACGGGATTCGCGTAGCTGCCGTTCACGAGCGCATCGAACACCTTGCCGGGCTTCGCATTGCGCCATTGCGACGACGCCCCCGACAGGATCCAGCCCGCCGTCAGCGAGCTCATCGCGACATAGTGATTCGACGTGCCGAGCAGCCGCGCGAGCTGCTTCGCGAAGTGCGTCTTGCCGATGCCCGGCTCGCCGAGCAGCAGCATCGGCATGAGTTCGAGGCGATCGTCGGTTTCGAGGCACAGCGCGATCTGCTTGCGGATATCGGCGAGCGGCTCCTCGAAATTCGGCAGATCCGCGGCGAGATCGTCCACCGACGGCATGCGGTTCGGCTTCACGCAGAAACGCAGATTACCCACTTTGAGCATTTTTTCGTAAGTGGCGCGCAAGGCGTCGTTCGCGCCTTCGGAGAGATCGTTGAGCGCGGACTCCACATCGTCGAGACTGTAGACCTTGCTGAACGATGCCACTGCGAGTTCCTGTTTGACCACGGCCGTCGTCATGTCACACCCCGTCAATTTTTATGGTCGACGAGTCCAGTGTATCGACGCCAAAACCGCACGCAAGCGAGCAGTCGAACGCGTGTGCTGCTAATCGCGATGCGCGCAAAGCGTGCGAGTATCATCGTCGGACGACGCGGCGAGCGGGTTCGAAATCTGCTTCGCGTCAGGCCAGGTTGAGATTCGTTTCGTTCGTCCACAATTGTGTGTTGCGCGGTCTGGCTGAACCGTACCTGCGCCGCCGTGTCACAACGAATTCGCCGGAGAACGCCGATCCAGCGACGCGCCAGCCGCGCCGCCATCCGAACAGTCCGCGCGCAGGAGTCGCTTTCAATGCATAAAACGATACGCACCGTCTTTCTGAATGCCGCGCTCATGACAGGCGCCGGTCTTGCCGCGCTTAACGCGCAGGCGCAGACCGCGCCATCGCAACCGGTGATCTGGGAGTTGCAGGTCGTGCGCGACGGACAACAGATCGACTCGTTTTCCGGCACGACGAACGTCGGACAGGCGCGCACCGACACGCATCACAACAAGGTGCAGAATCGCGTCGGCTGCGCGGATCAGCCTGCCGGCGACATCGATCTGCAACGCACCATCACCATTTCGCCGACGCGCGCGAACGCCGACGACATCACGCTCGCCATCGACGCGCAGGAAACCTTGCAGGACGACAGCTCGCGCGCATCGCCCTCGGGCTGCAAGCTGCCGCCGGTGCCGCGTCAGGTGAGCGGATCGCATCCGGGCTTGGCGCTCAAGCCAGGCGAATGGGCGCAGTGGCAGCTCATCGACAGCAATCCGTCGCTCGCCTACCGGGTACGCGCGAGCCTGGGGTCGCCGGCGGCGGCGCAATGACAACCGCGGTGACATAGACTCAAGAGGCCGCCGCTCGAGACAAAGAACGCATGCGAAACCCAGAACATCTTCCGCCAGGCCCGTCCGCTCATTCGGCCACGCCGGATTTCACGGCGGTCAGCTGGAATCTGCACAAGGGCCGCTCGCCCCTCGGCCTGCGCGCGTGGACCGCGATGCAACGGTGGGTTCAGACCACCAACGCCGACGTCTATTTTCTTCAGGAAGCGATGGCGCGGCGCATGCCGCAGCCCGTGCTCGCGAGCGGCTTCGGCAAGCCGTTCGACGCGCCGCTCGACGATGTCTGGCATTGCCAGGCGACCGAGATCGCCACCGCGCTCGAATTGCAGATCGCGCTCGGACCGAACGTGTTCAAGCCGTCGTGGCGGCATGGCAATGCGATTCTCTCGCCGCATCCGCTCGATCTTTCCGGGCGCTGGGACATCTCCGCGCATCGTTTCGAAAAGCGCGGCTTGCTGGTCGCGCGCGCGACCTTCGCCGGTCAGGCCATCACATTGCTGTGCGCGCATCTCGCGTTGACGCGGCAGGCGCGGCTGCGTCAGATGAACTGGATCGCGCACTGGATCGCGAAGGAAGCGCCGGAAGGTCCGCTCATGCTGGCGGGCGATTTCAACGACTGGCGCAACGACTCCGTGCCGCTTTTCGGCGAACTCGGCATGAGCGAAGTCGCGACGATGCTCGGCGAATCGGGCCGCACGTTTCCGGCTTTCTCACCGGCGCTCGCGCTCGACAAGATGTTCGTGCGCGGCCTGAAGCCGGTCGAATGGCTCGTGCCGACGCAGGACACCGCGTGGCTGTCCGATCACCTTCCGTACATGGCGCGGCTGCGTGTGGAGTGAGCGCGCTCAGGGCTTCGTGAGCAGCGCTTCCAGATCGGCGATGGTGACGGGCTTCGTCAGATGATGATCGAAGCCCGCGTCGAGCGCGCTGCGACGATCGGCATCGCTGCCCCAGCCGGTCAATGCAAGCAGCAGCGCGCTTCGGGTCGCGTCGCGCTTTCTCATTTCGCGCGCGACGTCGAAGCCGCTCATGCCCGGCAATCCGATATCGAGCACGACAACATCCGGTTTGAAATCGTCGAGCGATGCGAGCGCGCGCGGGCCGTCATGCTCGGTGCGGACTTCATGGCCGAGCGCTTCGAGCAGCATCGACATGGCAAGCGCCGCATCGACGCTGTCGTCGACGAGCAGGATGCGGCGGCCCGGCACCGTGCCGCCGCTTGCTTGGGCGGTGGTGTTCATGCAGTTCCCCGTTGCCGTCGTCGCGCGAAAAGGCCAAAGCGGATGTTCCGACCCTCGCACGACGTTATTGAGATGATTGGGGCAATGTAGCACAGCGGGTTGCCCAACATGCCGGCGCATCCGTCGGATACCCCTGCAAGAAAGCACTCTGAGTTCAGAAAAACCGTATTTCCCGGTCGGCCCGTCTGACTCCATTGTGTGGGTTCCACAAATGACAAGCGTGCTGCCATGCCACTCCAAGGCAAATTCGTCGTCGACAATACGTTGCGGGCGACGTTAACGGTGCTCGGAGTCGGCGTTTTCCAGGCATTCTCGGGGGACGGCATATACAAGAACCGGGGCGGCTGCACGGCGGTGCCCGATGCAGGGCCGATACCCGAAGGAAAGTATTGGATCGTCGCACGGCCTACCGGAGGCGTGGCCTCGCAAGCGCAGGCCTGGATGAAAGACCTATGGAATGATTGGGTGCGAAACAGTCCAAGCAATCACGGTGAGTGGTTCGCGCTGTACCGGGATGACGGCTCCGTCGATGACTGGACGTGGATCAATGGCGTTCGCCGCGGCAACTTCCGGTTGCACCCTCGCGGCGGCGCAGGTATTTCACTTGGCTGCATCACACTCGAGAGTTGGGCGGACTTTCAGAGGCTGCGGCATGCGCTGCTGCACACGCCGAAGATCTCCGTCAGAGCGGGCCGCATCGAGGCTTACGGTTGGATCGAGGTAACGACAATTGGGAAAACGTGTCCTTAGCGTAGTGCTCGTAATGCTTCTGTTCCTCGGTCTGTTTCGGCTTGCGGTGCGGTACGTCCACACCTATCCGCTGCCAATACCCGCAGATCAGCAGCAAATCCTGATCGGCGTTGCCAGGATGCTGAAGGTGCAGGACTACGAGTTTCTCTACATCGCGTCGATGCTCGCCATCGATGCGATCGTGGCCGGACTGGTCTCTTGGGGGGTGGTCCGGTTATGGCGGCGATGTACGGCTGCGGGCAGATAAGAGGCCGAACTGACCCTTCCAGGCTGAAAACGACTCCGCAATCACGCCGCCCGGCGGCTCTGCTATCGTGAACGTTCCTTCCGCCGCCGTCTCGCACCACAGTCATGTTCGATCTCTTCGACGACATTCCCAAGCCCGACATCGCGTGGCATCCGGACTGGATCGACGCCGACGCGGCTTCCGATCTGATGGGCGCCCTGATCGCGGAAGTCGCCTGGCAGCAGGACACGATGACCACGCCGGGCGGTCGCGTGCCGCTGCCGCGCCTGACCGCGTGGCAAGGCGAACCGGACGCGGTCTATGTCTATTCCGGCATCCGCAATGTGCCGCAGCCGTGGACGCCCGCCGTCGCGCAACTTCGCGAGCGCGCCGAGGCCGCCTGCGATGCGCGCTTCAACAGCGTGCTGCTCAACCGCTATCGCAGCGGCCTCGACAGCATGGGATGGCATGCCGACAAGGAACGCGAACTCGGGCCCGAGCCGGTGATCGCATCGGTGAGTCTCGGCGCGACGCGCACCTTCGAGTTTCGTCACGCGCGCACGCACGCGACGCACACGCTCGCGCTCACACACGGCAGCCTGCTCGTGATGCGCGGGCGCACGCAGCGCGAATGGGTGCATCGCGTGCCGAAAGAGCCGGGGGCGCGCGGCGAGCGCATCAATCTCACTTTCCGCTGGGTCGATGCGTCGAAACGGAAGTAATCGCGCTCAAGGACGTTTCGCGACGAAATCGATCTCCACGAGCGCATCGCGCGCAAGCCCCGTCACGCCGATGCACGTTCGCGCCGGCAGCGGCTTCGGCAGAAAGTACGAGCGATACACCGCGTTCATCGCGTCGTAGTCGCGCTTGAACTCGGTCAGAAAGATACGCACGCTGAGCACATTGTCGAGCGTCAGCCCGACGCCGTTCAGCACGAGAATCAGGTTGTCCATCACGCGGCGCGTCTGCGCGGCGACGCCTTCGGGCAACGGCGCGCCGTCGTCGTTCGGATCGGTCGGCATCTGACCGGTGAGAAACACCCAGCCGTCGGCTTCGGCTGCGTGCGAGAAAGGGCCGACGGGCGTCGGCGCGGCATCGACCATCGTGAATTTCGGCATCTGAGTCACTTCGTCTCCCCGTTTTGCGTTCGATATAAAGCAGAACCGGCACGTTAGCGCGCCAAAATTGCGCGCGCGCCGGCGCCGCCTGCGAAGATGGCCCGGCTTACGATTACCTTTTCACACGCGATGCTTCCCTATCCCATTCTCGCCGACGCCGTGTTGCGCATGCTGGCCGCGATGCTGATCGGCTGCATCATCGGCATCGATCGCGATCTGCACGGCAAGCCGACCGGCATGAAGACGCTCGGGCTCGTGTCGCTCGGCGCGTGCATCGCGACGATGTGCGCGCAAGGTTTCTCGATGACGCTCTCCAACGACGCTGACGTGTCGCGCGCCGTGCAGGGCATCGTGACGGGCGTCGGCTTTCTCGGCGCGGGCGTGATCCTGCAGAATCCGCGCGAGAATCGCGTGCGCGGGCTCACGACGGCGGCGTCGATCTGGGTGACGGCGGCGGTGGGCATCGTCTGCGGACTGGGCGTCTGGAGCCTCGCGTTCATCGCGATGATCCTGATGATCGCGCTGCTCACGATCGGGCGCGTCGTCGAGAAGCGTCTGTTGCGTCGCTGGATGAGCAAGCCGGAAGACGAACGCCAGAAATACGCGGACGTCGAAGAGGCTTAGGCGAACGCGTCGGCGGCGGGCGCTTTCACGCGATTGCGGCCTGCGACCTTCGCGGCATAGAGCAGGCCGTCGGCGCGCGCCATCAGCGATGCGAGCGGCTCGCGCCCGTCCCACATCGCAACGCCCGCGCTGAAGGTGTAATGCAGCAGGCCGCCGGGCGCGGCGCACGGCGTCGCCTCGACGGTCTTGCGCAGCCGCTCGACGAGCGCGGTGACATCGTGGATGCGCGCCGCCGTGCAGAAAAGACAAAACTCCTCGCCGCCGATACGCCCGAACGCATCGTCTTCGCGAATGCGCGCACGCACGATCGACGCGAAATGGCGCAACACTTCGTCGCCCGCCGCGTGACCGTAGCGGTCGTTCACGCTCTTGAAGTGATCGATGTCGATGACCGCGACGAACTCGCACTCGCCTTCCTGCCGCGCCCGCGCGAGACGCTCGCCCGCGCCGGCCAGCAATGCCTTGCGCGAAAGCGCGCCGGTGAGATCGTCGAAGCGCGCAAGCCGTTCGAGCCGCTGCGCGAGACGGTCGTGCGCCATCATCACGAGGCCGATGCACAGCGACGGCAGCACGAGAATGCCGAGCGCGAGAAACGTGATCTGCATCACGCCGGGCTGCAGCAGCGAGGTCTGCGCGGGCGGCTCCACGACGTAGATCGCGCCGCGCACCGTATGGCCGAGCGCGCCGAGCGCCGCCGCGCCGGCGACGAACAAGTAGTTATAGCGCGGCCGTTCCCTCGGACGCTCGATCAGCACGCGTCCGGCGATCGCGAAATCGCACGCGGCATGAAACGCCGACACAATCACCACGCGCGCATTCACATCCGGCGTCACATACGTGAAGTAGACGATGCCCGCCATCACGCCGAGCCACATGATCCAGCCGGCCCAGCGCTGCGCGGGACGCATGCGAACGTCGAAGAAATCGTTGCAGCCTTCGTAGATGAGCAGGACCGTCGCAGCGAGCAACTGATTCGCGACGACGATGCCGAGCCACGCCGGCGCCACGTTCTGCACGGCAAAAAGCAAGAGCGAAACGATTGCGATGACGTTCGCCCCAAGCCAGCGCGGCACGCCCGCAATCGCGTGCGAGAGCAGCGAGATCAGCACCAGTATCGAGAGGATGCTCGACAGCGCGGTGACGACGAGAATGCTGACGGGACTGAACATCGCTGAAAGTGGACGGGTTATCGCTCGTGCTTTGAGCAAACGACGCCGCACGCGCGGTGCGACGAAAAGATTCGCTAAAAGGGATTCGCGGCGAAAGAGCACGAGTATCCGACAACACCGACGTGTTTACGGCTTGAATCGGCGTGCCTTGAACAGGTCGACCTGCGTCATGGCGTCGCATGACGCATGTAAAAACGCGGCGCAGCCTTTCGGCGCGCCGCGTTCGAACGCGGATTCCCGCGCGCTTTTACCATTCATGACGCTCGCGCCAGCGTTGCTCGCGGCGCATCTCGTGATGCCAGCGGCGCTCGCGCCATTCGTGACGACGCCATTCGCGCTCGCGCCAGCGTTCGTCGCGATCGCCGTATCCATATCCGTAATAGCCGACCGGCACCGCGGGCTGCGCGTACACGGGCTGCGTGTAGACCGGCACGCCGACGCCCACCGCCACATCGACGTGCGCGTTCGCCGATGCCGATATCGCAAGTGCCGCGAGCCCCGCCAGCCCGATCGCCGTACCAAGAAGTTTCTTCATGTCGCTTTCTCCTTGCACCGAGTGCCGTGTGAGTCAGTGCAGTCTAGAAAGCGATGACGGATACAGGTGCAACGGGTTTGCCAGAAAGGTAACGTCAGGTAACGGTCAGCGAAAACGAAGGTGTCCTAGCGCACACGCTTGCCGGAACCGTCGATGACGACTTCGCCATCTTCCTTCGTGAACGGCCCCTTCTGCGCTTCGGGCAGGATATCGAGCACGAGCTCCGATGGCCGGCACAGCCGCGCGCCCTTCGGCGTATCGACGAACGGACGGTTGATGAGAATCGGATGCGCGAGCATCGCGTCGATGAGTTGTTCGTCGCTGAGGCTCGGATCGTCGAGGCCGAGTTCGGCGTATGGCGTGCCCTTCTCGCGCAGCGCTTCGCGCACCGACAGTCCCGCGCGCGCGATCAGCGCAACGAGCGTCTCGCGGCTCGGAGGATGCGTCAGATACTCGATCACCGCCGGCTCGATGCCCGCGTTGCGGATCAGTGCGAGCGTGTTGCGCGAAGTCCCGCACTTCGGGTTGTGATAGATGGTGACGGTCATGGCGGCGATGTCCCTGCGTTCGTGGATTAGCCATCGCATTCTAGGCGATGGCGCGATCGACAGCTTCGCGTCACGCACGCGACCGCGAGCGCCATGCGCGTTCAATTGTCCTGTTCAATCGCGGAGCGACGGCCTATAACGAAGAGTGCAGCGCGGCATGCGTCTTCTGCGGACCCGCGGGTCCCATTCGCCGGCAAGCGCACCGGCGCTCCGTCTGCATCACATTCGAACAAGTCCGGGAAACCCGCCGCGGCAGCCTCGCCGGGAACCGGCGCCAATATCCGCTCGCCAGCGCCATGCATGGCACATGCAGCACTCGTGGCACGTTCCGTGCGGATCACCGATTCGAATCAGCGAACAGCGTTGCGCGGCGTACACGCGAACGCGCCTTTCGATCAAGGAGTCGACATGAAATCACGTATCGCCATGGCGGCGCTCGCCGCCTCGTTACTCGCCACTGCCGGTCTCGCATCGGCTCAGCAGTCCTATTACCGCACCGCGCAGGTTCCGGGACAGGCCACCGCCGACACCTGGACCGATCCCGCCGCGCCCGCGCAAAACGCCATGCAGGGCCAGTCGACCGACACGTCCTACGGCGGCTCGCCGATGACACGCGGCGCGGCCGGCGCAACCACGATGGGCACGATGGACAGTCCGGCCTCCAAGCCCTGCACGCGCGGGCCGCAATGCAATATCTTCTTCGGCCAGTGAATTCTTTAGACTGCGCCAGCATAGGTGCATGACCCGGCGCGTCCGTTCGGTGAGAACGGACGCGCTTCCCTTATCCACGGAATGGCCAGCATGCACTGCGACGAATCTCCCGCACCTCTCTTCGACGAAGGCTTCAACCAAGTCGTGACCGAGACGCGCGAGCCGGACGGTTCGCTCGATGCCGGCCGGAAGTAAGCGCGCGATGGCCACCTCGAAAAGCAAGACCGCGCGCATTCGCGTCGGCGTCGGCGGATGGACGTTCGAGCCGTGGCGCGGCACGTTCTATCCGGACGATCTGCCGCAAAAGCGCGAACTCGAATACGCGAGCCGCGCGCTGACGTCCATCGAAGTGAACGGCACGTTCTACGGCGCGCAAAAGCCCGCGACGTTCATCAAGTGGCGCGACGAAACGCCCGACGACTTCGTGTTCTCGCTGAAGGCGCCGCGCTACGCGACGAATCGCCGGGTGCTCGCCGAAGCGGGCGATACCATCGAGCGATTCTTCGGCAGCGGCGTGCTCGAACTGAAGGACAAGCTCGGCCCGATCAACTGGCAATTCGCGCCGACCAAGAAGTTCGATCCGGAGGACTTCGAACGCTTTCTCGAACTGCTGCCCGCGAAAGTGGAAGGCCGCGCGATTCGTCACGCGGTCGAAGTTCGGCACGAGAGCTTTTGCGATGCGGCCTTCGTTGCGCTCGCGCGGAAGTATCGCGTCGCGGTGGTCATCGCGGGGGATTCGAAGTATCCGCAAATCGCGGATATCACCGCGCCGTTCGTCTATGCGCGCATCATGGGCACGACCGACAAGCAGGCGAAGGGCTATGCGAAAGCGGCGCTCGATCGCTGGGCCGAGCGCGCGAAGACGTGGTCGTCGGGCGGCTCGCCGGACGACTTGCAGACCTTCGGCAAGGCTGCGCCGAAAGCCGCATCGCGCGATGTGTTTCTCTACGTCATCAGCGGATTCAAGGAGCGCAATCCCGCGGCGGCGATCGCGCTCATCGAACGTCTGAAAGGCTAAAGAACCTTTAGCGGACGAGACACGGCTTCTTGTTGTCGAACTTCCAGTTCGGAATCAGATATTGCATCGCGACGCCGTCGTCGCGCGCGCCGAGTCCATGCTGCTTGTACAGTTCGTGCGCCCTCTCGACTTCGTCCATATCCAGTTCGACGCCCAGGCCCGGCGCTTCCGGCACCTTCACTTTCCCGCCGACGATCTGGAGCGGATCGCGCGTCAAACGCTGGCCGTCCTGCCAGATCCAGTGCGTGTCGATAGCGGTGATCTTGCCCGGCGCGGCAGCGGCGACGTGCGTGAACATCGCGAGCGACACGTCGAAGTGATTATTCGAATGCGAGCCCCACGTCAGGCCCCAGTCGTTGCACATCTGCGCGACGCGCACCGAGCCTTGCATCGTCCAGAAATGCGGATCGGCGAGCGGAATGTCGACCGATTGCAACTGGATCGCATGACCCATCTGACGCCAGTCCGTCGCGATCATGTTCGTCGCCGTCGGCAGGCCGGTCGCGCGGCGGAATTCCGCCATCACTTCGCGGCCGGAGTAGCCGTTTTCCGCGCCGCACGGATCTTCCGCGTAGGCGAGCACGTCGTGCTTGTCGCGGCACAGGCGGATCGCTTCGGCCAATGACCACGCGCCGTTCGGATCGAGCGTCACGCGCGCATCCGGAAAACGCTCGGCGAGCGCCGTGACGGCTTCGATTTCCGCATCGCCCGCGAGCACGCCGCCCTTCAGCTTGAAATCGTTGAAGCCGTAGCGCGCTTGTGCCGCTTCGGCCAGACGCACGACCGCCTCAGGCGTCAGCGCGACTTCGGTACGCACGCGGTCCCAATCGTCCTTGCCGTCCGCGCCGGACGCATACGGCAGATCCGTCTTGTGGCGATCGCCGATGTAGAACAGATAGCCGAGCATTTCCACTTCATCGCGCTGCTGGCCTTCGCCGAGCAAGGCCGCGACGGGCACGCCGAGATGCTTGCCGAGCAGGTCGAGCAGCGCGGCTTCGAGCGCGGTGACGGCGTGGATCGTCGTGCGCAGATCAAAGGTTTGCAGGCCGCGGCCGCCCGCGTCGCGATCGGCGAACTTCGTGCGGACCTGATTCAGCACCGCATGCAGATTGCCGACCGATTGCCCGACGACGAGCGAGCGCGCATCGTCGATCGTCTGGCGGATGTTCTCGCCGCCCGGCACTTCGCCGACGCCCGTGTTGCCCGCGCTGTCCGTCAGGATCACGAGATTGCGCGTGAAGAACGGACCGTGCGCGCCGGACAGGTTCATGAGCATGCTGTCGCGGCCCGCGACCGGCACGACGCGCAATTCGGTGACTTTCGGAGTGTTCGTGGACATGAGCGTGATCCTTCCCAGAGAGGTTGAAGCGGGTTTCAGTGCGCGCCTTGATGCGCGACGTGGCCGTCCGGCGTGCGATCCGAGCGGCGGTTGCGCGTGAAGAAGACCGCGACCGCCGCGATCAGCGATGCGACGCCGAGGCCGTACAAGCCGCCCGACACCGAGCCCGTATGTTGTTGAAGATAGCCGAAGGTCGCAGGCGCGAAGAAACCGCCGAGATTGCCGACCGAGTTGATGAGCGCGAGCACGCCAGCCGCGACGCGCGCATCGAGATAGCCTTGCGGAATCGGCCAGAACAGCGACGACGCCGCCTTGAAGCCGATCGCGGAGAAGCAGATGGCGACGAACGACAGCACCGCGTTGCCGGTCGTCGATGCGAACAGGCCACATGCCGCGATCACGAGCGCCACGGCGACCCACGCCTGCTGGAAGCGCCAGCGCGCGGAGAGCAGCGCGAAGCAGTACATCGCGACGATCGCGATCATCCACGGAATCGTGTTGTAGAGGCCGACCTGGAAATCGGTGAGGCCGCCCATCTTGCGGATGATCGTCGGCAGCCAGAAGGTCGCGGCGTAAATGGTGAGCTGAATCGCGAAATACATGAAGCAGAACAGCACGATCTGCGGATCTTTCAGCAGCTTGATCGCGGGAATGTGGCCGCCGGTGGCCGCTTCGCGTTCCGCCTGTTCGGATGCGATCGCGTTTTGCAGCGCGCGTTGCTCGTCGACGGAAAGCCAGTGAGCATCGCTGATGCGCGATTTCAGCAGCATCCAGCTCACGCCGCACAGGATGACGGAGAACCCGCCTTCGATCAGAAACATCCACTGCCAGCCGTGCAGGCCAAGACCGCGAATCGACAGCAGACCGCCCGTGATCGGGCCGGACAGAATCGATGCGAACGCCGAGCCGCCGAGGAAAATCGCGATCGCCTTGCCGCGTTCCTTCTGCGGCAGCCATTGCGTGAAGTAATAGATGACGCCCGGGAAGAATCCCGCTTCCGCGACGCCCAGGAGAAAGCGCAGCACGTAGAACGACGTTTCGTTCTGCACGAAGGCCATCATCGCCGCGACGACGCCCCACGTACCCATGATGCGCGTGAGCCACGCGCGCGCGCCGTACTTCTGCATCAGCACGTTGGACGGCACTTCGAACAGCGCATAGCCGATGAAAAACAGACCGCTGCCGAGACCGTACGCCGCCGCGCCGATGCCGAGATCGGTCTGCAAATGCGAGCTCACGAAACCGACGTTCACGCGATCGATGTAGTTCGCGATGAACATGATGAGGAACAAGGGCAGCACATGGCGCTTGACCTTGGCGCTGGCCGATTCGAGCAGATCGGCGGCTGGCGTGGCGGGAATCGTGTTCAAGGGATGTCTCCGGATCGCGTCTCGTGGTACGTTGTCTGATGACATTCTATGGCGAGATGCTTTCGGGGCCAATCGCGTGTTTACCCTTTCTCGGCTCTAGGCTTGTCGTATATGGCTTACACGCCGATGGACACCGAGCGCATGTGCGGACGCTGGCCTTCTAAACTAGGACGTCCGACAACTACAGAAGCACAAAGCCGGTTGCGAAAACGACACTGCCGGCGCGAGGCCGGCAGTGTTTAGCGAAGACGGGAAAGGCTGACGCTTACTTCTTGTCCTGCCCGATCTCGTGATTCGCCATGATCTCGAGCGCGCGCACCATGCCCGAGTGATCCCACGCCTTGCCGCCGTGCGCGGCGCACGCATTGAACAACTGCATGCACGTCGACGTGTTCGGCAGCGCGACGCCGAGCGATTGCGCCGTCGCGAGCGCCAGATTCAAATCCTTCTGATGCAGCTCGATACGGAAGCCCGGATTGAACGTGCGCTTCGTCATGCGCTCGCCGTGCACTTCGAGAATGCGCGACGACGCGAAGCCGCCCATCAGCGCGGTGCGAACCTTTTCGGCATCGACGCCGGCCTTCGATGCGAGCAAGAGCGCTTCGCCGACCGCCTCGATGGTCGCCGCGACGATCACCTGATTCGCGACCTTGCAGACCTGTCCCGCGCCGACTTCGCCGATCAGCGAGATGTTCTTGCCCATCAGGTCGAAAAGCGGCTTGACCTTGTCGAACGTGGCTTGCGCGCCGCCGACCATGATCGTCAGCGACGCGGCCTTCGCGCCGACTTCGCCGCCGGACACGGGCGCGTCGAGATAATCCGCGCCCTTCTCGCGCACTTTCGCCGCGAATTCGCGCGTGGCGATCGGCGAAATCGAGCTCATGTCGACGACGATCTGACCGCTCTTCAGCTTGCTCGCGACGCCGTTCTCGCCGAACAGCACGCGTTCGACGTCCGGCGTGTCCGGCACCATGATGAAGATGACGTCGGCCTGCTCCGCGACGGCCGCGGGCGAATCACAGGCCGTGGCGCCCGCGCCGGTCAGATCGGCGGGCACGCCGCTGCGCGTGAATGCCGCGAGCTGGACGCCGCCCTTGAGAAGATTGGCCGCCATGGGATTGCCCATGATGCCCAGTCCGATGAAGCCTGCCTTTTGCATGTATCGCTCCTTGATGTCGATTTTCGATGCCGGTTTGTCGAGCGCGACGCTCAGTCCGGGATGAAATGTTTGCGCACGCCCTGCGCCGCGTTTCTGAGCATCCCCAGATCCGCGCACACGGCGACGAATGTGCTGCCCATTGCCAGATAGCGCTCGGCGTCTTCCTGCACGGGCGCGAGAATGCCGCTCGGCTTGCCGGCCGCGTGCGCGCGCTCGAACACATGTGCGATGACCGCCTGCACGTCCGGATGGTTCGCTTGGCCGATGTGACCGTACGATGCCGCGAGATCCGACGGTCCGACGAACAGCGCGTCGACGCCTTCGACCGCGATGATCTCGTCGATCGCTTCGACCGCCGCGCGGCTCTCGATCTGCACCGCGACGCTGATATTGTCGTTCGCGACCTGGAAGTAGTTCGGAACCGTGCCGTAGCGATTGCCGCGATGCCCGACCGACACGCCGCGGATGCCCTGAGGAGGATAACGCGTCGCGGCGACGGCGCGCTCGGCATCGGCGGCGCTGTCGACGAACGGAATCAGGAAATTGACGACACCGCCGTCGAGCAGCTTCTTGATCGCGACGGGATCGTTGGCCTGCGGGCGCACGACAGGCGCGCTCGGGCTGTCTTTCAGCGCCATCAATTGCGGGATGAGCGTGAGCGCGTCGTTCGGCGCGTGCTCGGCGTCGAGCAGCATCCAGTCGAATCCGACCACGCCGACGAGTTCGGTGACGATCGGACTCGCCAGCGACATCCAGCATCCGATCAGCCGCTTGCGCTCGCGCAGCGACGTTCGGAATGTATTGGGCAGCGGTTGATATGGTGACGAAGACGGCATGATGCCTCCCTGTGACGACGGCGATTTGATTGGAAAGCGGCAAGTCCGAACTCACGTAGTTATCGGACGTCTTAACACAGGGTACTGTGGAAACGCGGGAAAACGACAGCGGCGTAAACCCTGTATTCCTTGATATTAAGAGATTTCTGCTAAGAATCGTCTAATTCTACTTATACGATGTCTTATATCAATTCGCAGGACATGCGGGCCGCGTCGAATTGACGAAGCGTTCCCCACGCAGGAAGATGCGTCGTCGGACATCCCCACGCGCGAGGCTTATCGCGCCATGCGCGTAGACCGATCCTAAGCGAAGCCAAGACGTCCGACAACGGGCGTAAACGCCGCGCTTCCCAGAACAATATCCATCAGCAGCGAATCACCATGGCCAGTCTCACCGATAAAGTCGTCGCAACCCTGATCGAGGATATCGAACGCGGCGTTCTCCGTCCCGGCGACAAGATCCCGACCGAAGCCGCGCTGATGAAGCAACTGTCGGTGAGCCGGTCGGTGGTGCGCGAGGCGGTGTCGCGCTTGCAGGCGGCGAACGTCGTGGAAACGCGGCACGGCGTCGGCACGTTCATCCGCTCGCCCGAGGAACGCGAATCCGTGCGTCTCGCGGATGCCGACCTGTCGAACCTGCTGGACATCATGGCGATCATCGAATTTCGCATCGATCTCGAAGGCGCCGCCGCCGCGCTCGCCGCCGGCAGGCGCACCGACGCGCATCTGAAGCAGATCGCCGCCGCGCTCAAGCGCTTCGAGGAGCAACTCTCGAACGGAAGTACGGACGTGCTGCAACACGACGTCGAGTTTCACTTGCAGATCGCGCGGGCGAGCGGGAATCGCTATTTCCACGACGTGCTTAGTCAGATGGGACGCGGCGTCAGTCCGCGCACGCGGCTGGGCAAGGCCGAAATCGCGGAGCTGGATCAGATCGAACGTCTGCGCTGTGTGCTGAGCGAGCACAAGGCGATCTATCAGGCGATCGTGCGTCAGGATCCGGACGATGCCCGCGCCGCGATGCGCATGCATCTGAGCAACAGCCGCGAACGGTTGAGACACGCGCATGGCGCTGCCGCCTGAATGAGCGCCGATGTTTTGGGCAGTGCCGCCACGTTGTCTGAGTAAACAAAAGAGTTCGTATGTATACGTGGTAGTAGTTAACAAGCTCGCCGCAAATCGGTGGATAACTGGCAATGCGCTTTTTACGTCAGAGGTTTACCGCGCCGACAACTCCGGTATGGCGGGCGTGGTTTCGGCCTGACCTCGGGACAACTTTCGCGTCGTTTCGACGGACGTCGAGTTGTTCAGAAAGCGCCAACAGTTAACGCGACGATGTGCCAACAAGGTTGTCCACAGGACGATGGCTTTGCATGAACCGAAGTCCGCGCGCGGAACGCCGTTCGAAGTGTTCGCGACGTTTCTCAAACTCGGCCTGACATCGTTCGGCGGACCGGTCGCGCACATCGGCTACTTTCGCGCTGAATTCGTCGAACGCCGGAAATGGCTCGACGACACGAGCTTCACCGATCTCGTCGCGCTATGTCAGTTCCTTCCGGGGCCGGCGAGCAGCCAGGTCGGAATCGCGATCGGCTTCGCGCGCGCAGGATGGATCGGCGCGCTGGCGGCATGGACCGGCTTCACGTTGCCGTCCGCGATTGCGCTGATTCTCTTCGCCCTCGGCCTGGCGCACTCGGCGCAGCTGATTCACTCCGGGATCGTGCACGGTCTCAAGCTCGCGGCGGTCGCCATCGTCGCGCAAGCGGTGTGGGGCATGAAGACGTCGCTGTGTCCGGACCGGTTGCGGGCCGGCATCGCCGTGGCCGCCGCGTTGATCGCGCTGACCGTGCCGTCGGCCGCCGGGCAATTGGGCGCCATCGCGTTCGGCGGAATCATCGGCTGGCGGATGTTGACGCTGACGCATCTGGCGTCGGCGAAGCATCGGCGATATGGCATCGGCAGAACTCAGGGCGCGATGCTGCTCGCGGTTTTTTTCGTGCTGCTCGCTTTGCTGCCGGGCGTCGCCGGTTGGACCGGCGCGAACTGGCTCGCGATGGCGTCGGTGTTTTACCGGTCGGGCTCGCTCGTTTTCGGCGGCGGGCACGTCGTGTTGCCGCTGCTTCAGGCGAGCGTCGTGCCGAACGGATGGGTGCCCGACGATGTTTTTCTCGCCGGATATGGCGCGGCCCAAGCCGTGCCGGGGCCGCTCTTTACCTTCGCCGCGTTTCTGGGCGCGGTGATGCCCGCGCCGCTCGGCGGATGGATCGGCGGTTTCGCGATGGTCGTCGCCATGTTCCTGCCCGCGTTTCTGCTCGTGCTCGGCGCACTGCCGTTTTGGGAGACGTTGCGTCAGCGGGACGCGATACAGCGCGCGATGGGCGGCGTGAACGCGGCGGTCGTCGGCATTCTCGGCGCGGCGCTGTACGACCCGGTCTGGACGAGCGCCGTGCATTCGCGTGCGGATGTCGCGCTGGCGTTGGCCGCGTTCGGTTTGCTCGTCGTGGGGCGCGTGTCTCCGGTGATCGTCGTGGCGCTGACCGCGATCGGCGGATGGGTGATCGGCGCGTGAAAATGAAAAAGGTCCGCGACATGCGCGGACCTCTTTATTCTTTTTCAGCCGATCAACCGACCTTATTCCACCGTCACCGACTTAGCCAGATTGCGCGGCTTGTCGACATCCGTCCCGCGCGCACACGCCGTGTGATACGCGAGCAACTGCAGCGGCACGACGTGCAGGATCGGCGACAATGCGCCGTAATGCTCCGGCATGCGGATCACATGGATGCCGTCCTCGCTGACGATGCGCGTATCCGCATCCGCGAACACGTACAGTTCGCCGCCGCGCGCGCGCACTTCCTGCATGTTCGACTTCAGCTTTTCGAGCAGCGCGTCGTTCGGCGCGACGGTCACGACCGGCATCGCCTCGGTGACGAGCGCGAGCGGCCCGTGCTTCAGCTCGCCCGCCGGATACGCTTCAGCGTGGATGTACGAAATTTCCTTGAGCTTCAACGCGCCTTCGAGTGCGATCGGATAATGCAGGCCGCGGCCGAGGAACAGCGCATTCTCCTTGCGCGCGAACTCTTCCGACCACGCGATGATCTGCGGCTCCAGCGCGAGCACGCTGTTCAGCGCAGCCGGCAAGTGGCGCAGTTGCGTGAAGTACGCCGCTTCGCGCTTCGCGTCGACGTGACCGCGCATCTTCGCGAGCGTCACCGCGAGCACGAAGAGACCGACGAGCTGCGTCGTGAACGCCTTCGTCGATGCCACGCCGATTTCGGTGCCCGCGTGCGTCAGGAATGCGAGTTCGGTCTGGCGCACCATCGCGCTCGTCGCGACGTTGCACACGGCGAGCGTGTGCTTGTGGCCGAGCGACTGCGCGTGCTTGAGCGCGGCGAGCGTGTCGGCGGTTTCGCCCGATTGCGAAATCACGACGACCAGCGCCTTTGGATTCGGCACCGATTCGCGATAACGATATTCGCTCGCGATCTCGACCTGCGTCGGAATCTTCGCGATCGATTCGAGCCAGTATTTCGCCGTCACGCCCGAGTAGTAGCTCGTGCCGCACGCGAGAATGAGAATGCTGTCGACCTGCGAGAACGCGTCGCGCGCCGCTTCACCGAAGAGGCTCGGGCTGAACTCGTCGGCTTGCGGAATCGTGTCGGTGATCGCGCGCGGCTGCTCGAAGATTTCCTTTTGCATGAAATGGCGATACGGCCCGAGCTCGACCGCGCCGCCGTACGCCGTCACCACGCGCACTTCGCGCTCGGCGGGTACACCTTCGCGATCGACGATCTTCACGCCTTCGAGACCGATCTCGACAACATCGCCTTCTTCGAGGAACGCGAAGCGGTCCGTGCTGCCGGCGAGCGCGAGCGCATCGGAAGCCAGGAAGTTTTCGCCCTCGCCCACGCCGACGACGAGCGGCGAACCCTGACGCGCGCCGACGACCGTATGCGGCTGATTCCGGTGCATCACCGCGATCGCATACGCGCCGTGCAGTTGCTTCACGGCCTCGCGCACGGTTTGAAAGAGATCGCCGCGATACATGCTGTGAATCAGATGCGCGATGACTTCGGTGTCGGTCTGCGACACGAACTCGTAGCCCTTGCCCTTCAGCATTTCGCGCAGCGACTCGTAGTTCTCGATGATGCCGTTGTGCACGAGCGCGACGGTATCGCGCGAGAAGATCGGATGCGCGTTGTCGGTGACGGGCGCGCCGTGCGTGGCCCAGCGCGTGTGCGCGATGCCGGTCATGCCGCCGAGGTTCGTCTCGCGCACTTGCGCGTCGAGATCGGATACGCGCGCGACGCTGCGCGCGCGGCGCGGCTCGCCGTTGCTCAGAACGGCCACGCCGCACGAGTCGTAGCCGCGATATTCGAGCCGGCGCAGACCTTCGACCAGCACCGAGACGATGTTACGTTGCGCTACCGCGCCGACAATTCCGCACATGGACGTTCTTCCTCTGAGACTTGCATTCGAAAGCGCGATGCACGATGCGCCGCGCGCGTTGGGCTGAATCTGACGTACAGCCTTACGACTTCTTCTTGACCGGGCGCACGTAGCCCGTCTTGCTCACTTGCGACTTCTCATTGAGCACCAGCTCGCCTTCGCCAACGTCCTTCCATACTGTCGTGCCGGCCGCGATCGTCACGCCGCGGCCCACGCGCACCGGCGCGACCAGTTGCGTATCCGAGCCGACGAACACGTCGTCCTCGATCACCGTGCGATGCTTGTTCGCGCCGTCGTAATTACAGGTGATGGTGCCCGCGCCGATGTTCACGCGCGCGCCGACATCCGAATCGCCGATATAGCTGAGATGGTTCGCCTTCGAGCCGCGCCCGAACACCGCATTCTTCACTTCGACGAAGTTGCCGACATGCGCTTCATCGCCGAGCGTCGCGCCCGGACGCAGCCGCGCGTACGGACCGAGCACGACGTTCGCGCCCGTCTTGCCGCCTTCGATGTGCGTGTACGCATCGATTCGCGTGCCCGCGCCGATGGTCGCGTCGCGGATCACGCAGTTCGGGCCGATCGTCACGTTGTCGGCGAGCGTCACGCGTCCTTCGAACACGCAGTTCACGTCGATCGACACATCCGCGCCGCATTCGAGCGTGCCGCGCACGTCGATGCGCGCCGGGTCCATCAGCGTCACGCCCGCATCGAGCAGCGCGTTCGCGACGTTGCGCTGATGGATGCGCTCCAGCTCCGCGAGCTGGATCTTGCTGTTCACGCCGAGCGTTTCCCATTCGGCGTCCGGCTGCGCGGTGACGACTTCGACGCCCGCTTCGATCGCGCGCTCGACGACGTCCGTCAGATAGAACTCGCCCTGCGCGTTGTTGTTCTTCAGCGACGCGAGCCACGATTCGAGCGTGCGCGTCGGCGTGATGACGATCCCCGTATTGATTTCCGCGATGCGCCGTTCTTCCTCGCTCGCATCCTTTTGCTCGACGATCTTCTTCACCTTGCCGGCGGCGTCGCGCACGATGCGCCCGTAGCCCGTCGGATCGCCCACGTTCACGGTCAGGACGCCGTAGCGCTCCGCGCCCGCGGCGGCGATCAGACGTTCGAGCGTGCTCGCACGCGTGAGCGGCACGTCGCCGTACAGCACGAGCGTCGGAACCGATGGATCGAGCAGCGGCAGCGCCTGCTGCACGGCGTGTCCCGTGCCGAGTTGTTTGTCCTGCAGAGCGAACTGGACGTCCGGCGCGCCGACGGCCTCGCGAACCTTGTCCGCGCCATGTCCGACGACGACGACGAGCCGCGTCGGCGACAGCGTGCGCGCCGTATCGATGACGTGCGCGAGCAGCGGTTTGCCCGCCAATGGATGAAGCACTTTCGGCAGGGCGGAGCGCATGCGCTTGCCCATGCCGGCAGCCAGAATCACGATGTTCATCGCTGAAAGCCTTGCTGGTATGACGAGCCGCCAATTTATCACGCGGCTCTTTGGCGCAATGCGGCGAAACCCACGCTGCGCCTTATTGGATAAAGGTTACAGGTCGTCGAACTGCACAATTGAAACCGTGCCGGACGTTCCTGACGGTTCGGTCGCACACGGTTCCTCGTCGAACGCGATATCGCCTTGCGGATCGGCCTCGCCCGTCGCGCGCAATCCGGCGAACGGGAAAAGTTTGCTGTCCATCAGATGCGACGGCACCACGTTCGACAGCGCGTTGAACATGTTTTCCACGCGCCCCGGAAAACGCTTGTCCCATTCTCGGACCAGCGCCTTCATTTCCGCGCGCTTCAGATTCGGCTGGCTGCCGCACAGATTGCACGGAATGATCGGGAATTCGCGCAGTTCGGCGTATTTTTCGAGATCGACTTCCTTCACGTACGCGAGCGGACGAATGACGATGTTCTTGCCGTCATCGGATTGCAGCTTGGGCGGCATGCCCTTCAGCTTGCCGCCGTAGAACATGTTGAGCAGCAGCGTCTGCAGGATGTCGTCGCGATGATGTCCGAGCGCGATCTTCGTCGCGCCGAGCTCGCCCGCGACTCGATACAAAATGCCCCGGCGCAGTCGCGAGCAGAGCGAACATGTCGTCTTGCCTTCCGGCACGAGCCGCTTGACGATGCTGTACGTGTCCTGATTCTCGATATGGAACGGAATGTCGAGCTTGCTCAGATATTCCGGCAGCACGTGTTCCGGAAAGCCCGGCTGCTTCTGATCGAGATTGACGGCGACGATCTCGAAGTTGATCGGCGCGCGCTCGCGCAGGCGCATGAGGATGTCGAGCATCGCGTAGCTGTCCTTGCCGCCGGACAGGCACACCATGACCTTGTCGCCTTCCTCGATCATGTTGAAGTCGCCGATCGCCTCGCCGACCTGGCGCGCGATGCGCTTGAACAGCTTGTTGTTCTCGTATGCTTCCTTTTGCTGGCGCTTCGTCAGCGCCTCGCGCACCGGCTTTTGCGCTTCTGCGGTTTCGGCTGCGGCTTCGATCGTGTCGCGCGCGTTCATGCTCGTTCCTCTTTGATGCGGAAGACTTCGACGCCGACCGCGTCGCAATCGGGATAGACGTCGGGCTTTTCCGTCGACACGGCCACGGCGCGCACGTTCGGATGCGCGAGCAGCGCGGCCGCGACGTCGTCGCACAGCGTTTCCTGCAAATGGATGTGTCCGCGCTTCACGCGCTCGGCGATGGTCGAGCGCATGAAATCGTAGTCGACGACTTCGGCGAGCTTGTCGGCGACGGGCGTCGACAGCGCGAGCGGCACGTACAACTCGACGTTGATGACGACACGTTGCTCGCCGCGCTTTTCGAAGTCATGCACACCGATGTTGATGCGAACTTCGTAGTTACGCAGAAAAAGCCGCCGGCAATCGGTCAGCCGGGGATGCGAAAGTGCGGCAAGCATGTTGGTTCCAATATTCAGTGGCGCGTTTCAGGACTTTTGCGCGCCGATCATGTACATGACGTCGCGCGGACTCGGCACGAGATGCTGGCCGCCGTCGACGACGAGCGTCGTGCCGGTCACGCCGTGCGCGTTCGCGAGATAACACGCGGCCTGCGCGACGTCGTCGACCGTCGATGCGCGGTTGAGCGGCGTCACGCGATGCGCCGTCTCGAACGACGCGGGCGTCTGGCCGGCGGAAATCAGCGTCAGACCGGGCGCGAGGCCGACGACGCGCAGTTTCGGACCCAGCGCCTGCGCGAGCGCGATGGTGGCGTTTTCGAGCGCCGCCTTCGTCAGCGTGTACGACAGGTAGTCCGGGTTCATGTTGTACAGCTTCTGATCCAGCACGTTGATGACGACGCCGCGTTGCGCGTCATCGACGGTTGCGGACTCGGGCGTGATCTCGTGCAGCATGCGCGCGAGCGTGAGCGGCGCCGCGACGTTGACGGCGGTCATCTCGAGCAGCCTCGCGTAGCCGAAGTCGATGGCCGTATCTTCGTCGAAACGCGACGCGCAGTTCACCACGCAGTTCAGACCGCCGAACGCTTCGGCGCACGCCGGCACGAGCCGTTCTACCTCGGCCTCGACGGCGAGATCCGCTTTCAGTGCAACCGCGCGGCGCCCGAGCGACTCGATATCCGCGACGGTTTCGCGCGCTTCATGCGCCGAGTGGCCGTAATGCACGGCCACATCCCAGCCTTGCCGCGCGAATTCGAGCGCGACGCCGCGCCCGATGCGTTTCGCCGCGCCGGTCACGAGCACGGCGCGCGCACGCGAAACGGGACCGGATGACGACGTGTTGACGGAAGAAAACGGCGTGGAAGCGCTCATTTACAATACTGGGATGAATCCGAATGCCAGACAATCCGATAGTTTACCTGCTCCGGGCGCCGACGCGCTCGCGCAGTCCGAAGCGCTCACCGACCTGATCCGCGGGCGCATTGCCGCGGCGGGCGGCTGGTTGCCGTTCGACCGCTATATGGACCTCGCGTTGTACGCGCCCGGCCTCGGCTATTACAGCGGCGGAGCAATGAAATTCGGCCGCCGCGCGGAAGACGGCAGCGATTTCGTCACCGCGCCGGAACTGTCCCCGCTTTTCGCGACGACGCTCGCGCGGCCCGTCGCGCAGGCGTTGCAACAAAGCGACACGAAGCAATTGATGGAATTCGGCGCGGGCACCGGCAGGCTCGCGGCGGGCTTGCTGAACGCGCTCGCCGAACTCGATGTCGCCTTCGACAGCTACACGATCGTCGATCTTTCGGGCGAGTTGCGCGAACGTCAGCGCGAGACCGTCGAGAAGGACGCGCCGGCGCTCGCCGCGAAGGTGAAATGGCTCGACGCGCTGCCCGATGCGTTCGAGGGCGTCGTGATCGGCAACGAAGTGCTCGACGCGATGCCTGTGCGTCTGGTCGTGCGCAAGCTCGGCGCGTGGCACGAGCGTGGCGTCGTGGCGCTGAACGACCGCTTTGCCTTCGATGACCGGCCGATTGCGCCGGACGCGCAGGTCGAACTGATCGATGCCGCCATCGATGAAGCCAACGACGAGCCTTTTGCCGAATATGTGACGGAGACGCACGAGGCCGCGCTCGCGTTCACGAAGACCGTCTGCACGATGCTTGTGCGCGGTGCGGCATTTTTCATCGACTATGGTTTTCCGCGACGCGAGTTCTATCACGCGCAGCGCGCGGCGGGCACGCTGATGTGTCACTACCGGCATCGCGCGCATTCGGATCCGTTTCTGTATCCGGGATTGCAGGACATCACGGCGCATGTCGAGTTTACGGGCATCGCGGAAGCAGGCGTCGAAGCGGGTGCGGATTTGCTCGGATTTACGTCGCAGGCGCGGTTTCTGATGAATGCCGGCATCACCGATGTGCTCAGCGATCTCGATCCCGCTGATGTGAAGCGCTTTTTGCCTGCTGCGAATGCCGTGCAGAAGCTGCTTTCGGAGGCGGAAATGGGCGAGTTGTTCAAGGTGATCGCGTTTTCGCGCGGCATTCCCGGAATGCTGGATGCGTTTTCGGCCGGCGATCGGTCTCATACGCTATGAGTAAGCGATCATGATCCGCTGGCTGCTCACTACGTTTATCGCGCTCGCGATTCTTTCGGGGTCGCTGCCGTGGCTCAAGAAGATCGGCATCGGGAGGCTTCCCGGAGATTTCACGCTGCGGATATTTGGGCGGGAATATTCGTTTCCCTTTATGTCGACGCTGCTGTTGTCGGTTTTGTTGTCGTTGATTGCGCGGGCGCTTTGAGGGTTTTTTGCTTTTGCTTCTGCTTTCGTTTTCGCCGGATCCCGTTTTCGCGTCGGTCTATTAGCACTGCCCCTGTGCGGGGCGGCACTCACTTTCTTTGCTGCTGCAAAGAAAGTAAGCAAAGAAAGCAGCTCCCGATACGCCCGCGGTCACACGCAATTTGGGTAGTCCTCTCGTCCATCGTGGGCTGCCTAAAGAGTGCCCTCATAGGCCCCATCGGGCTTGGCTCGCGCACGGTCTGCCACATCGCACCACACAACAAACTGGTTCAGCACTAAATAGCTCCGGCCCGCTTCGCGGCCGACCGGTGAATCGGGTCTGCGTGTGCTTCGCTACTAACGTCTTAATCTCGCTGCACTTGCCGCACGTTGGTTTCCCTTGCATACCGGGCGGCAGCGCGTAGCGCTGTGCCGAAGCTCTTTCGTGCTGAACCAGCGTTCTCAACGGTTTCGGGCGGCGGACCGTGCGCGATCCAAGCCCGGTTATTGTGATGAGGGCACTCTTTAGGCGAGTGCCATCGAGGACGAGAGAACTACCCAAATTGCGTGTGACCGCGGGCCTGAAAAGCTGCTTTCTTTGCCTACTTTCTTTGCAGCAGCAAAGAAAGTAGGTGCCGCCCCGCACAGGGGCAACGCTAATAGACCGACACGAACACAGGATCCGGCGAAAACAAAAAAACAAACGAACCGCAAGACAAAGCAAAACAAAGCAAAACAAGAAGCCGTCAAACCCCCAAAGCGCCTTTCACCGCCGCGACCCGCGCATCATGCACGGCATCCTTGATCTTGGAAGGATTAGAAGCAAACGCCTGCGCAACGGCCCCGGCATCGACCGCACGAGCCGCAACCAACGCCTCCCGCAAACGCTCAGCCTGCGGATAAGCCTGCTGCTCCAACCCAAGCCGCCCACGCGCATCCGCGACACAAGCCTGTAGCGCTTCAGCAAACCTCGCAGGCTTGCGTATCGCATCCGATCGCTCGAACAGCCTGACGAGCGCCGCCGCGCCCATCTCCATCACGCGATGAATATTCCCGTGCTCACGCGCGACGAGCATCGCCAGATCGCGGCATTCGTTCGGCACGCGCAAGCGCTCGCACAAAGGCCGCAAGAGGTCGACGCTGCGTCCCTCATGGCCGATATGCCGCGGCAAAACATGCTCCGGCGTCGTCGCCTTGCCAAGATCGTGCGTCAGCGCCGCGAAGCGCACCGGCAACGCGAATCCCTGCGACGCGGCGTAGTCGAGCACCATCATCACATGCACGCCGGTATCCACTTCCGGGTGATAGTCCGCGCGCTGCGGCACGCCCCACAACGCATCCACCTCCGGCAGAATCCGCGCGAGCGCGCCGCATCCGCGCAGCACGTCGAACATGCGCGACGGCTTCTTTTCCATCAGCCCGCGCGACACTTCCTGCCACACACGCTCGGCGACGAGCGCATCGACTTCGCCCGCCGCGACCATCCGCTTCATCAGCTCGGCGGTTTCGGGCGCGACATCGAAATCCGCGAAACGCGCCGCAAAACGCGCGAGTCGCAGAATACGCACCGGATCCTCGATGAACGCATCGCCGACATGCCTGAACAACTTGTTCTTCAGATCGCTCTGCCCGTCGAACGGATCGATCACCGGACCGGTCAGCTCGCCCGCCGGCGTGACTTCGCGCGCCATCGCGTTGATCGTGAGATCGCGGCGCGCGAGATCTTCCTCGAGCGTCACATCCGGCGAATAGTAGAACTGGAAGCCGTGATAACCCGCCGCCGTCTTGCGCTCCGTGCGCGCGAGCGCGTATTCCTCGTGCGTCTGCGGATGCAAAAACACCGGAAAGTCCTTGCCGACCGGCCGATAACCCTGCGCCACCATCTGCTCGGGCGTCGCGCCGACGACGACATAATCGCGATCCACCACCGGCACGCCGAGCAATTCGTCGCGGATCGCGCCGCCGACTGCGTAGATGTTCATCGCGCTTCCTCGCGCGCGCCGTCGATCCACGCCGCGACCGCGGGCAGCGCCGTCACGCGTTTCGCATAATCGAGCGACGTCGCGCTCAGTTCAGGCGCGTAGGTGTTGAAGCGCATGACGACCGGCGCGAACATCGCGTCCGCGATACCGAACTCGCCGAACAAAAACGGCCCGCCCGATTTCGCCAGGCACTCCGCCCAGATCGCCTCGATGCGCGCGATGTTCGCGAGCGCGCCCGGCGTCGCGCCCGCGCCCGGCGCGCGCGTCGTGATTTCCATCGGCATGTTCTCGCGCAAGTCCGCGAAACCCGCGTGCATTTCCGCGCTGATGCTGCGGGCGCGCGCGCGGAGAGCCGCGTCGCGTGGCCACATCGCGTGTTCGGGATGCGCCTCGGCGATCGTTTCGACGATCGCGAGCGACTCCCACACGGAATCGCCCGCATCGGTGATGAGGCACGGCACCTTGCCGGACGGCGACACTTCGAGAATCTTCGCTTTCGTGTCGGGCTGGCCGAGGCGGATCAGCGTCTCTTCGAACGGGATGCCGAAATGTTTGAGCAGCACCCACGGGCGCATCGACCAGGAAGAATTGAACTTGTCACCGATAACGAGTTTCATGCGATCACAAAAAGAAGATTAACGATGCGCGGTTGCGCGATATCCGTTGAAGCGCGAGCGCGGCGAGTTGCCGCTCAGATACAGCGGCGCGATGGTCTCGATGCTCGCCGGCTCGTCGATGCCCAGTTCCGGCGCAAGCGGCCCGCTCGCGATGCTCGGCGTCTTCATCGAATCGAGATTGTCGCGCGAGATGACGGGCTGGCCGGGCGCCATTTCCATCGTCATCGCCTGCAGGCGGCCGAGGCTCTCCGGCAGCTTGATGATGCGCGAATGCTTGCCGATGGTCGCGCCCGCGAAACGCACCAGTTCCGCGAGCGTGTAGACGCTCGGCCCGGCGAGCTCGTAGACATGGCCATTGGCGGCGTCGAGATCGAGCACGTTGACCATCGCCTTCGCCACGTCGCCGACGAAGACCGGCTGAAACTGCGCATCGGCACAAGCGAGCGGAATCACCGGGAACATGCGTTCCAGAAACGCAAACTGATTCAGGAGATTGTCCTCCGGACCGAACACGACGGAACTGCGAAAGACCGTCCAGTCGAGTCCGGATTCTCGGACGATCTTTTCGCCGTCGCCCTTCGAACGCAGATACATGCTCGGGCCCGCCGGATCGGCGCCGATCGCGCTCATATGCAACAGACGCCGCACGCCCTTCGCCTCGCACGCGGCGGCGATCTTGCGCGGCAGTTCGACATGCGCTTTCGCGAACTCCGGCCCGTACGGATCGTCGCGCCGTCCCTGAAGAATGCCGACGAGATTGATCACGGCATCGCTCTGATCGATGAACGCGGCGAGTTGCACGGGATCGTGCACATCGGTCTCGATGACGTCGACGGGCAACAGCGTGAGATGCGCGGCGTTCGAGCGCCGTCGCGTCGCGACGCGCACGTTCTTGCCGAGATCGACGAGCGCATTGACGAGATGGCTGCCGATGAATCCCGAACCGCCGATCAACGCTATATGTTGGTGTCGCATAGTTCGCCTCTTGGGTCGCGGCCTGACGAATGCGGCTTCAGTTCAGAACGCCGGCGCAGAAATGAAAACGCCCGCGCGTCCTGTCGTTCGACGCGCGGGCGTGAAGCTTCGTTTCAGACGGTCAGGGTGCGATGTAGCCCAGACGCGCCTTCAACGACTGCGGACGGCCTTCGAACAGCGCCGCGTAATAGACGGTGTTCGACAGCACGTTCTTCACGTAATCGCGAGTCTCGGTGAAAGGGATCGTTTCAGCAAAAACCGCGCCCTCGACGGGTGCGCGCAAGTCCTGACGCCACTGCTTCGGCCGGCCCGGCCCCGCGTTGTAGCCAGCGGTCGCGAGCACGGGCGAGTTATCGAATTGATTGTAGATCATCGACAGGTAATTCGTGCCGAGCAGGATATTGGTGTTGATGTCGTTCATCTGCGCGCGCGACACCGTGCCAAGACCGATCTTCTTCGCGACGAGTTGCGCCGTGCCCGGCATCAGTTGCATCAGGCCGCCCGCGCCGACTTCCGACCGCGCGTTGATGATGAAACGCGATTCCTGACGGATCAGCCCGTACGCCCATTCGATGTCGAGATTGGTGTCCTTCGCGTCGCGCTCGACGATATCGCGGAACGGCGACAGATAGCGCAGCGTGAAATCGTGCTCGGCTTTCGTCTTGTCGGCGGTGTTGACCGTGCGGTCGAACATCTCGATGCGCTTCGCATACTGCGCGGCGGCGAGCAGTTGACGATCCGTCATCGTGCGCAGCGGCCAGTTCCATTCGCGGTTGCCTTCGAGCCGCATGTTCAGCGCGTAGAAACGCTGCGACAGCGCGAAGCCCGGCACCGATTGCATCTGCTCGATCTCGGCGTCGGACACCGTGGTGCGCGGCGGCACCGTGATCTTCTGACCGAGCTCTTCGAGCGCGAGCTGGCCGTAGAAATTGTATTGATCGGCGATGCTCTGGAATTCCTGATTCGCCGCGGCCGTATCGCCGGCCTGCTTCACGGCGCGCGCGTGCCAGTAGACCCACGACGGCTGGGCGCGCAGTGTGGGCGGCATCTGTTCGATGGACCAACGCACCATGTTCCAGTCGCCGATGAGGAGCGCGCTGCGCGTGCGCCATTCGTACGCCGGGTTGGACAATTGCGCGTTCGCCGACAGCCGATACCAGTCGGCCGCCGACGGCATGCGCTTGATCGCCGCCTGATAGCCGATCGTGCCCCAGCCGGTCGCGCGCTCCGCGGGCGTGAGACTCGGCGCGACGGAACTGAACGTGGCGGCGGCCATCGCCGGATCGTTGCGGGCGAGGCGCGTGACCGCGAGCAGCGTCAGCTGATGCGCCGGCGTGTTGGGCATCACGCCGCGCGCGAGATAGAGCGGCGGCTTGTTGACGGCGTCGTCGAAGAGCGAATCCTTCGGCTTTTCCTGGCCGAGCGCGTCGACGATATTCGAACCCGTCGACGTGTAGTTCTGCTCGTAGGCAAGGCGGATCTGCTGCCAGACATCGTCGCTCGTGAACTGGCCGGACGCCGCGAGCGCGCCGATCAGATCGACGCAACCGTCGCCATACCATTTCGGCTCGACGAGCAGCGCGCGCGCCGCATCCGCGACGTTCTCGCCGCGCGACAAACGCGCTTCGAGCGCATAGCACTTGACCTGCGTGTCGTCGTTGAGAACGAAACGGGAATACTGCTGCTCGAAGTTCTTCCAGTCGTGACGGCCGCCGAGCACGACGAGATAGTCGTTGCGCAGGCGGTCCGCAATCGCCTGACCGTCGTAGCGCTGCAGGAACGAGAGCACCGGCGCGTCGGGCGCGTCGAGGCGCGCGTGGCCCTGCGAATCGAAAAGCTGCGGCTTGATCGTGAAGTATTCGATGTAGCTCGGCGCCGGGTAATTCGGAATCTGTGCGGCGAGCATCGCGGCCTTGCCCGCATCGTTCGCGCGCGCGGCATCGCGCAGCTGCAGGAAGACGCGGTCGTCGGACGTGGGGGAGAAATCTGCATCGGGACGGACGGCGGAGGCCGTGCCGCAGGCGACGAGCGTCGCGGCGGCAAGGGCTGCGCCGACCGCGAGATATACTCGGTTGAGGCGTTTTGACATCTTTATTTCTGGAGCGCGAATGGTCTTGAACCGGGTCCTGAGATCGGAGGAAAGCATAGCACGCAACGTTTGCGACGAACCCAAGCGTGAGCCGAAAAGCGCCTTGCGCGCGACCCTTCTCGCGAAGCGCGAGGCGCAACAGGAGCAAGCCGGCCAGGACGCACGAAACGAGGCGCTCGCGATCCGTCTTCAGGAAGTGCTCGCGCGGCACGAAGCGCGCAGCGTCGGGTTCTACTGGCCGGTCGCGGGCGAATTCGACGCGCGCGACGCGCTCACGCGCTGGCTCGCCGCCGACGCCACGCGCAGCGCCGCGCTGCCGGTCGTCGTGAAACCGCACGCGCCGATGGTCTTCCACGCCTGGCGCGCCGACTCGCCGATGAAAGAAGGCCGCTACCGTATTCCGGTGCCCGCTGAAGAGAAAGCCGTGGTGCCCGAACTGCTGCTGATTCCGTGCGTCGGTTTCGATGCGGACCGGTATCGGCTGGGCTACGGCGGCGGCTATTACGACCGCACGCTCGCCGCGTGGCCGAACGGCGCGCGGCCGGTGACGATCGGCGTCGCGTACGAATCGGGTCTGTGCGCGACCTTGCCGCGCGAGACGCACGACATGCCGCTCGACGCGATCGTCACCGAATCCGCTGTCTATTAGAGCGAGGCCGCCGCGCGCGCGGCCGTATCGTAAAGGCCGGAGGCGTTGCGCATCAGTTGCGCGGCCTCGCCGATCTGCTCGTTGGTGAGGCCGCTTTCGCGCAGCGTCTCGATCAGGCAGGCTTCGCGCACTTCGCGATACTTGCCGCACAGCTCGCGGCCCGCCGGCGTCGCGGAAAAGAACACTTCCTTACCGGATTTCTCGCTCTGCACATAGCCGCGAGCGACGAGTTTTTTCAGCGCATACGTGGCAACGTGCGTGTCCTCGATGTTCAGCACGAAGCAGATGTCGGCGAGCTTCTTCTTGCGGTCGCGATGGCTCACGTGGTGCAGCAGCGACACTTCCACCGCCGTCATGTCCTTCGCGCCCGCCGCGGACATGCAGCGCACCATCCAGCGATTGAACGCGTTGCCCGCCATGATGAGGCCGTACTCGAACTCCGACAATTCCGCGCTGGCTTCGGAGACGAGATGCTCGGACGAAACGATCTTGGTGGGATGGCGCGGCATGGCGGTGACCGAATTGAAGTGCGTTGGAGTGTAGCGCAACGTCGATTTTGCGAGCGACGGCGCGCCTCGGCGAAAACCTGTATTGATAATTTCTTGATAATTTATTGACAATGTAACATTCTGCGACGGTGCGGCGTTCATCGAATCGACGAATTTCGCGCATCGCAAAGGCAAATTGAGGCATGACAAGACCACGTATTCATTCGCTGGGCGACTCCGCGCTCGTGTGCGAAGCCGCGCCGCCCGCCACGCTCGACTGTCAGCGCCGCATCTGGGCGCTTGCGGAGCACGCGCGCCTGATGCCGCACGTCGTCGAAGTGGTGCCGGGCATGAACAATCTGACGATCGTGTTCGATCCGCTCGAAGCGGACTACGAAACGCTCGCCGCGCAACTCGAAAGCGGCTGGGACGCGGCCGAGACGCCCGACATGGACAGCGCCGAAATCGAGATTCCGGTGCGCTACGGCGGCGCAGACGGCCCCGATCTCGCCGCGCTCGCGCAGCACACGGGCTTGTCCGTCGATGACGTGGTGAAGCGTCATACGCAAACCGAGTACGTCGTGTTCTTCCTCGGCTTCCAGCCGGGCTTCGCGTATCTCGGCGGGCTCGATCCCGCGCTCGCCATGCCGCGCCGCGCCGAACCGCGTCTCGAAGTGCCGGCGGGATCGGTCGGCATCGGCGGGGCGCAGACGGGCATCTATCCGGCGGCGTCGCCGGGCGGCTGGCAATTGCTCGGGCGCACCGAACTGAAGCTCTTCGATCCGGCCAGAAATCCGCCGACGCTCATGCAGCCCGGCGACCGCGTGCGCTTCAGGGCGCTGGAGGTACGCGCATGATCGACGTGATTCGCGCGGGCGTGCTCACTTCCGTCCAGGATCTCGGCCGGCGCGGCTACCGGCATCTCGGCGTGAGTTCCGGTGGCGCGCTCGACGCGCTGTCGCTGGAAATCGGCAATCGCATCGTCGGTAACAAGGCGGATGCGGCGGGCATCGAGATCACGTTCGGGCCGACCGTGCTGCGCTTCAAGCATGCGACGCGCATTGCCATCACTGGAACCGATTTCGGCGCGACGCTCGACGACGAACCGGTGTATTCGTGGTGGAGCCTGCCGGTGCGCGCGGGCCAGGAGCTGACGCTGCGCGCGGCGAAGCGCGGCATGCGTTGTTATGTGGCGATCGCAGGCGGCATCGACGTTCTGCCGATGCTCGGCTCGCGCTCGACCGATCTCGGCGCGTGCTTCGGCGGCCTCGGCGGACGCGCGCTGCGCGACGGCGATCGCCTGCCGGTCGGCGTGCCGCAGCCGCACAAGGGCATCGCGTTTTCGCCGGAAGAACCCGCGTTCGGCGTGAAAGCGCCCGCGTGGTGCAAGTTCGTGCTCGTCGACGAACCCGTGCGCCGCGGACGCCATTCGCCGAGCCTCGCGTGGGCCGCCCCGATTCGCGTGCTGCGCGGCCCGGAATACGCGAGTTTCAGCGACGCCGCGCAACAGGTTTTCTGGAACGAGGAATGGACGATCACGCCGAACAGCAATCGCATGGGCTTTCGCCTCGCGGGCACGGCGCTGGAGCGGCGCGAAAAGATCGAGCTGCTGTCGCACGCGGTGTTGCCCGGCACGATCCAGGTGCCGCCGAACGGCCAGCCGATCATCCTGATGGGCGACGCGCAGACCACGGGCGGCTATCCGAAGATCGGCGCGGTCATCAAGGCTGACTTGTGGAAGCTCGCGCAGGTGAGGTTGAACGGCGGCGTGCGCTTTATCGAGACGTCGGCGGAAGAGGCGCGTCACGCGCTCGCCGACGAACGGCAATACGTAAGCCAGGTGGAAACGGCGATCGCGATGCACGAGGAACGCATCGCGCGCGCCGGCTCTTAGCAGCAGGGCGAAAGCCGCGCGAACGACGCGGCGCATACATCCAACATCCAACGGAACGAGTGCGAAAACATCATGGAAATCGATCTCAATGCCGATCTCGGCGAAGGTTGCGGCACCGATGAGGCGCTGCTCGATCTCGTGAGTTCCGCGAACATCGCGTGCGGCTGGCATGCGGGCGGCGCCACGGCGATGCGCGATTGCGTGCGCTGGGCCGTCGAGAAAGGCGTCGCCATCGGCGCGCACCCGAGCTTCAACGATCCCGAGAACTTCGGCCGCAAGGAAATGGACCTGCCGCCGGAGGAAATCTACGCGGGCGTGCTGTATCAGCTCGGCGCGCTTTCGGCGATCGCGCAGGCCGAAGGCGGACGCATCGCGCACGTCAAGCCGCACGGCGCGCTGTACAACCAGGCGGCGAGAAGCGCGGAAATCGCCGATGCCATCGTCTCCGCCGTGCACGATTTCGATCCGTCGCTGCTCGTCTTCGGTCTCGCGAACAGCGGGTTCATCGAAGCGGCGCGGCGCGCGGGCTTGATCGCCATCGAAGAAGTGTTCGCCGATCGCGGTTATCGCGCGGACGGCTCGCTCGTGCCGCGCAAGGAGCCGGGCGCGCTGCTCGATGACGAAAACGTCGTGCTCGACCGCACGCTCGCGATGGTGCGCGATCAGCGGGTGCAGGCCGTGTCCGGCGAATGGGTGCCGCTCAACGCGCAGACGATCTGCCTGCACGGCGACGGCGCGCACGCGCTCGAATTCGCGCGGCGCATTCGCGGCGCGCTGGCGGATGCGGGCATCGAAGTCCGCGCCGCGCACGCCGACGCCTGAGCCGTCAACGCAGGTTCGAACGCCCCGCAACGCCGGGGCGTTTTAGCAAGGAAGTAGTGAATCCACGCGCCCGGTACGAGGCGTGACGTCAATATTGTTTGGAGAACTCATGGCAACCCCTGTCAATCTATGGCCGCTCATCGGTGTGGCCGTCATCATCGCGGGCTTCGTGCTGCGCTTCAATCCGATGCTGATCGTCGCGGCCGCGGCGATCATCACCGGCTTCGCGGCGCATTTTCCCATCGAGAAAATCCTGACCGCGATCGGCACCGGCTTTCTCAAGACGCGCAACATTCCGCTCATCATCCTGTTGCCGCTGGCGGTGATCGGTTTGCTCGAACGGCACGGCCTGCGCGAGCGCGCGCAAATGTGGATTTCGAGCATCAAGGCCGCGACAGCCGGGCGTCTGCTGATCGTCTATCTGTTCGTGCGTGAACTCACGGCGGCGGTCGGCCTGACGGGACTCGGCGGCCATCCGCAGATGGTGCGCCCGCTGCTCGCGCCGATGGCCGAAGGCGCCACCGAAGCGCGCTACGGCAAGCTCTCGGATGCGACGCGCTTCAAGCTGCGCGCGTACTCGGCGGCGACCGACAACGTCGGCCTGTTCTTCGGCGAGGACATTTTCGTGGCGTTCGGCGCGATCGTGCTGATGGTCACGTTCCTGAAGGAAGCGGGCATCGTCGTGGAGCCGATGCACGTCGCCGTGTGGGGCATTCCGACGGCAATCTGCGCGTTCCTGATTCACGGTTTCCGTCTGTGGCTCCTGGACCGCAGGCTCGCGCGCGAACTCGACGCGCTCACGCGCAACGTCGCGGGAGAAAAAGCATGACGCTCACGATCAACTATCTGTTCTATCTCGTCGGCATCATTCTGCTGGTCGTCGGCGGGATGATCCTCACGGACAAATCGCATCCGCGGCGTCTGACCGCTGGCGGATTCTGGCTGATCTACGCGTTGATCTTTCTCGTCGGCGACTGGCTTCCGGTGACGGTCGTCGGCGTGCTCGTCGTGGCGATGGCGCTGATCGCGGGTTTCGGCGGCGTCACCGGCGCGAAGCCGAAGATGCTTTCCGAAGACACGCGCCGCCGGAGCGCCGCGCGGCTCGGCAACAAGCTCTTCGTGCCCGCGCTGACGATTCCCGTCGTCACCGTGATCCTCACGCTCGGCGCGAAATACCTCGTGTTCGGCGGCGTGCCGCTGATCGAGCTGAAGAACGTGACGCTGATCGGCTTCGGCATCGGCTGCGTGATCGCGCTGGCCATTGCCTGCGTGATGACGCGCGACACGGTCGGCCAGTCGATGCGCGAAACGCGCCGTCTCATCGATGCGCTGTCGTGGGCTGCCGTGCTGCCGCAGATGCTCGGCATGCTCGGCCTCGTGTTCTCGGATGCGGGCGTAGGCAAGGCGGTCGCGCATGTGACGACGGCTTATGTCAACATGGATTACCGGCTCGTCGCGGTGGCGGTGTATGTCCTCGGCATGGCGCTTTTCACGATGGTCATGGGCAACGGCTTCGCCGCGTTTCCGGTCATGACGGGCGGCGTCGGCGTACCGATTCTCGTCGGCGTATTCCACGGCAATCCCGCGACGATGGCCGCGATCGGCATGTTCTCCGGCTACTGCGGCACGCTGATGACGCCGATGGCCGCGAACTTCAACATCGTGCCTGCGGCGCTGCTGGAGTTGCCCGACAAGAACGCGGTCATCAAGGTGCAGGTGCCGACGGCGGTGACGTTGCTAGTCGCGAATATATTCTTGTTGAACTGGCTGATGTTTATTTGAGCGAATATTTTTATGGCGCATCTCGAGTGCGCGAATATTCGAGCGACGTTCGTCAATCAATAAAATTCGATAATCGGTTTAATGAGCGCACTCAGGAAACACCCTGAGTGCGCTTTTTTTATTTTCCAATACCCGGCTCTGGCTGTGAGCCTCCAACCGCCTGCGTTTTGAGGCAATGGATCATCGCCTTCCGAGGGTGGATCACGTTTATGAATTGCCCGAAGAGGCATGCGTCAATCATTAAACTTTGAAAAATCGCATCCATATTTCAAATATGGGTAATTAGGACGATGCTTATATCTGCCGTGTAATGGCTAATGGAGACTGTTTCACTCATGAATCTGGTTCTCCATATATTCGCCATTCACGATCGACAGGCGAGCCGGTATTCCGCCTTTGTCCGCCATGCGATTGCCGAGCTATTTCCAACTAAATAACGCACCTTCCGGCCGTGATTTACCGCTGCGACTTGTCGAAAGCGTCTTCGTCGTAGTCTGCGCAATAACCGTCCATAAGCAGACCGAGGGAAGCTCATTCGCAGCGTATCGGAGCACCGTCGTCGCACTCGCGATCATTTTCGCGTGGTGCGCAATGGACGTGCGTGGAACGTCTCGTGCCGCGCCCCGCGTAGGCGCGCTTCTGTCGGCGCTCGGGTGGGTGTTCTGCGAAGCGCTCGCCATCGGCACGGTCAAGCTGATGCATCCGGACTACCAGCCCTCGCTCGGTGCATTCGCAGGTCTGGGCGTGATGACCGCGCTCGGAATCTTTGTACTCAGGATCGCCGGTTCGCGTGGGGCGCCAATCTATTCGGTGGCTGTCGCGGGGTGCCGCGATCATTGCGCCTTCCTCGTACGCAGCCTCGATGCCATCCGCAAGCCGATCTACCGCATCGAAGCGCAATTCGAGACGGGGGCGCCAACAGCGCCTCCGCTGAACGGCGTGCCGCGCTTTTTCGATCTCGACGCCTTTACATCGCATGTGCGTACGCGGCGGATCGACGAACTGTGGCTCGCCCTGCCGCTCACCGATGAGAAATCGCTGCGCCGCGTGCTCCATGCGTTCCGCAACGAACTGGTGAATATCCGGTTCATTCCGGATGTGACCAGCCTGTCCCGCTTCCAAAGCAGCACGGCCGATGGCAACGGCCTGCTCGCGATCAATCTCGTCGCCTCGCCGCTCAACGGTGATACGCCCGCCATCAAGACGATCTTCGATCGCGTGTTCGCCACGTGCGCGATTCTCGGAACCTTGCCGCTGCTGATCGCGATCGCGCTCGCCGTCAAGCTCTCGTCGCCGGGACCGGTGCTGTTCAAGCAGCGACGCCGCGGCGCGAGCGGGCAGCCGTTCGAGATCTACAAGTTCCGCACGATGCACCTGCACGCGGCAGACGATGGCGTCGTCCAGGCCACGCGCGGCGATCCGCGTGTCACGCGCGTCGGCGCGTTTCTGCGTCGCACGAGCCTCGACGAGCTGCCGCAATTTTTCAACGTGCTGCGCGGCGAGATGTCGGTCGTGGGGCCGCGTCCGCATGCGATCGAGCATGACGATCTCTATCAGGACATCGTCGACGACTACATCCATCGGTATCGCATCAAGCCGGGCATCACCGGCTGGGCGCAGATCAACGGATTTCGCGGCGAAACCGATTCGGTCGACAAGATGCAGCAGCGCATCGAACACGATCTCTATTACCTCGGCAACTGGTCGTTCGCGCTCGATATGCGCATCGTCCTCGCGACCATCGTGCGGGGTTTCGTTCATCGCAATGCGTATTGATGCGCAGGCCTTATCCATGAAGCAATCAACCGAACGCGTTCGCCCGGCGACCGGGCGCGCTTCGTTTCTACCAACGACGCTGACGATCGCGCTGACGTGCGCGCTGAGCGCGTGCGCGTTCGCGCCCGGCTTTCACATGAACGAAGCCGGATCGCAGGTCGAAGCCACCGCGGCGACGCCCGCGATCGCCGTTACGGAGCTCGATCTCGCGCTCGTGAAGCGCTACGCCGCGCAACGCAAGACGCGTCAGGATCAGCAGGCGAAGCAGCTTTTCGGCACGCCGGGAACGTACACGGTCGGCCCGGGCGACGTGCTGCAGATCGTCGTCTGGGATCATCCGGAATTTGCCGCAGCGCTCGGCTCCGTACAGAGCCAGACGAGCGCGAAGGCAAGCGACCCCGCGCCCGGTTTCGTCGTCGATCAGCAGGGCAACTTGCGCTTCCCGTATGCAGGGTCGCTGCGGTCGCCGGGCTGCGCACCGATGAAATCCAGCAAAGGCTGACCAGCGCGCTTTCGATGTATCTCGTCAAGCCGCAAGTCACCGTGCGAATGGCTTCGTATCGCTCGCGCCAGGTCTTTGTCGACGGCCAGGTCCATAACCCCGGCGCGCTTGCGCTGACCGATGTGCCGCTCAGCTTCTACGATGCGATCGCGCGCGCCGGCGGCTTCAGCGACAACGCCGATCAGAGCGATGTCGTGCTGGTGCGCGGCGGCGCCTCGCACCGGATCGACGTGCCGCAACTGCTCGCGCAAGGGCTCAACCCGTCGACGCTGTATCTGAAGTCCGGCGACCTGCTGCGCGTCGCATCGCGCGACGACAACGTCGTCTATGTGATGGGCGAAGTGAGCAGGCCGGGCCGCGCCGCACCGCGCCGCGACGGCCGCATGTCGCTCGCCGATGCGCTCGCGCAGGCGGGCAGCATCAATCCGAACACGGCGGACACCGCGCAGATGTTCGTGATCCGCCCGGACGACGACGCACCGCAAGTGTTTCACCTCGACAGCCGTTCGCCCGTGTCGATGCTCGTGGCGAACGAATTCGAGCTGCAGCCTAAGGACATCGTCTATGTCGACGGCAGCGGCCTCGTGCGCTTCAACCGCGTGATCAGTTTGCTGATGCCGCTGGTCAACGCCGGCCTCACGGCGGGAGTGCTCGCGAAATGATCCGCTCCGTGCTGATGGTGTGCGAGGGGAATATCTGCCGCAGTCCGCTCGCGGCGGCGATGCTCGCGCGCGAGTTGCCGCACCTGCCGGTCGTTTCGGCGGGAACGCGCGCGCTCGCCGGGCATCCAGCCGATCCGGCCATCGCCGACATGGCCGATGCGCACGGCATCCCGCTCGACTCGCACGTCGCGAGACAGCTCGACGGCGCTCTCGTCCGCGAAGCCGATCTGATTCTCACGATGACCCAGGAACAGCGCCGCTGGATCGAGACGACCTGGCCATTCACTCGCGGCAAGGTCTTCCGCCTTTGCGACGAAACGGGCGCGGACGTGGCCGATCCCTACAAGCGCCATCGCGCGGTGTTCGACCTGGCTTTCGCGCAGATCCGCGCGGGCGTCTCGCAATGGAGCCGCGCATTGGCGGTGCAACGATGAAAGACATTCAAGTCAAACCATCACAGACCTATTCCGACACGACAGGCGACGACGAAATCCGCCTGTTCGAGATTCTCGGCGTCCTGCGCGAGAGCCGCGGGCTCATCGCGGCCGCGACGGCGTGCACGTTTCTGATCGGTTCGCTGTACGCATTCCTCGCCACGCCGACCTATCGCGCCGACGCGCTGATCCAGGTCGATGACGACAGCGGTACGGGCTCGCTCAACGACAAGCTCGGCGATCTCGCGGCGTTGTTCCAGAACAAGGCCAGCACCGATGCGGAAATCGAACTGATGCGCTCGCGCGCGGTGATCGGCGACGCGGTCGCGCGTCTGCACCTCGATATCGATGCGAAGCCGCGTTATGCGCCGCTCGTCGGCAAGCCGTTCGTCCGTTTCCTGGCCGGCGACGGCCTCAACGGCGCGCCGCCCGGCCTGGGCGGTTATGCGTGGGGCGGCGAGCGCATCGCCGTGTCGAAATTCGACGTGCCGGCGCGCTGGCACGGGAAGCCCTTCACGCTGATCGCGGGCGACGCGGGGCGCTACGAACTGCAATCGGCAGACGGCGCCACCATCCTGCGCGGAACGGCTGGCCAGCCGGCGTCCGCGCGAACGGGCAACGACAGTGTCGAACTTACCGTGACATCGCTGCGCGCGCGGCCCGGCACGCGCTTCGACGTGACGCGCCTGTCGACGCAGCGGACCATCGCCGATCTGCAGCAGGGCCTCAAGATCGCGGAAAAGACGAAGCAGTCCGGAATCGTCGGAATGGCGCTCGACGGCGCCGATGCCGAAAGCATCACGCAGACGGTCAACACGATCGCGACGCTCTACGTGCAACGAAACGTCGACCGGAAATCGGCACAGGCGCAGCAGATGCTCGCGTTTCTGGGCGATCAGTTGCCGCAATTGCGCGCCGATCTCGACCAGGCCGAAGCACGCTACAACGAATTTCGCGCGCAGCACGGTGCCGTCGATCTGGAAGAGCAAAGCAAGCTGCTGCTTCAAACCGTCGTCGAAAACAAGACGAAGATCATCGAGCTTCAGCAGCAGCGCGTCGACCTGGTTCAGCGCTACACGGCGCTGCATCCATCGGTGACGGCGGTCGACGCACGCATCGCCGAATTGCGGCGGCAATCGGATACCTACGAGCGGCAGATCGGCGAGCTGCCGTCGGTGCAACAGGACGCCGTGCGTCTTCTGCGCGATGTGCGGGTCAGCAACGACCTGTACACCAGTCTGCTCAACAGCACGCAGCAGTTACGCGTGCTCAGGGCGGGCCAACTCGGCAACGTCCGCACCGTCGACTACGCGGTCGTGCCGGAGAAGGCCGTCGCGCCCAAAAAGGCGCTCACGCTCGCGCTCTCGCTCGTGCTCGGACTTCTCGCCGGATGCGGCCTCGCGCTCGGACGGCGGATGCTCAGTCGCGGACTCGAAACGCCGGCGGAGGTCGAAGCGGCGATCGATCTGCCTGTCTATGCGCTCATCTCCCACTCCGACCGCCAGGCGTCGCTCGACGCATCGCGCGAACGCGATCCGGCGAAGCCTCGGGTGCTCGCAAGCGCGTCGCCGAACGACATCGCCATCGAAGGTCTGCGCAGCTTGCGCACGGCACTGCAGTTCGGCGTTCTAAGGAAACGCAACAAGATCGTGATGTTCACTGGCGCGCGCCCCGGCATCGGCAAATCGTTCATCTCGGTCAATTTCGCGAGCGTGCTCGCTGCGGGCGGAGAACGCGTGCTGCTCCTCGATGCCGACATGCGGCGCGGCGATCTGCAAGGTGTTCTGGGTCTGGCCCGCGCATCGGGCCTCGCGGAATTGATCGGCGGCGCCAGTCTGCAAAGCGTGATTCGCAGGGGCGTGCTGCCGGGGCTCGATGTCATCACGGGTGGCGGCACGCCCGATTTGCCATCGGAACTGCTGTTGAGCGGGCGCTTCGAGCAACTGTTCGAAGAGCTGCGGACGCTCTATGACTTCGTGATCATCGACTCGCCGCCGGTGCTTGCCGTCACCGATGCCGGCCTGATCGGCCGCCACGCCGATGCGACTCTCCTCGTTGTCCGGCACGGCTGCCATACCGCCGCCGAGCTGGGCCAGACCATGCGTCAGCTCACGAGCGCGGGTGTGTCGGTCGACGGGGCACTGCTTACCGACACGCCGTCCCGCGGGATGTCCTACGGGGCCTTCTCCCAGTATGGAAGCCCGAAGTCATGAAGCCATCGGACTCTTTGCATTCCTCAATGTCAAGATTGAAAAAACTGCTCTTCACCTTCGGCACGCGTCCCGAAGCGATCAAGATGGCGCCGCTCGTCAAGCGGATGGCGCTCGAATCCGGCTTCGAATGCCGCGTGTGCGTGACCGGTCAGCATCGCGAGATGCTGGATCAGGTGCTCGCGCTGTTCGACATCCGCCCCGACTTCGATCTCAACGTCATGAAGCGCGGTCAGGATCTTTACGACGTCACCGCCGCGATTCTCGCCGGGATGCGCGACGTGCTCGCCGCGTATCGGCCGGACATGGTCCTCGTGCACGGCGACACCACGACGACGATGGCCGCGACGCTCGCCGCGTTCTATCAGCGCATTCCGGTCGCGCACGTCGAGGCGGGGCTGCGGACCGGCAATCTCGCGTCGCCATGGCCGGAAGAGGCGAATCGCAAGCTGACCGGCGCACTGGCCGCGCTGCATTTCGCGCCGACCGGACGCGCGCGGAATAGACTGCTCGCGGAAGGCGTGCGCGACGAAACCATCGTCGTGACCGGCAACACGGTCATCGATGCGTTGCTGCAGGTTCGCGAACGTCTCGCGAGCGATGGCACCCTTCGCGCGCGCGCCGATGACGCCCTGCCTTCCTTCGCGTCCGGACGCCGGCTCGTGCTGGTGACGGGACATCGCCGCGAGAGCTTCGGCGGCGGATTCGAGCGCATCTGCACGGCGCTCGCGCAGATCGCGCATGCGTCGCCGGATGCCGACATCGTGTATCCGGTGCATCTGAATCCGAACGTGCGCGAACCCGTCAACCGTCTGCTGACGGGCATCGGCAACGTGCATCTCATCGAGCCGCTCGACTATCTGCCGTTCGTGCGGCTGATGGATCGCGCCGACCTGATCCTCACCGATTCCGGCGGCATTCAGGAGGAAGCGCCCTCGCTGCACAAGCCGGTGCTCGTGATGCGCGATACCACCGAGCGTCAGGAAGCGGTCGACGCCGGCGTGGTGAAGCTCGTGGGCACCGATACCGCCGACATCGTCGACAACGTCATGCACCTGCTGCACGACGCGCGTGCGTACGCGGCGATGAGCCGTGGCGCGAATCCTTATGGCGACGGCCGCGCATGCGATCGCATCGCCGCCGTCTTGCAGGCGTTCGAGCTTCGCCCGGCTCTGGCCGCCTGATCACCTCTCGCAATAGAAAATAGAAGAAGCACAGTCATGGAATTCCAGACAATCTCCGTCATCGGTCTCGGCTATATCGGTTTGCCTACGGCGGCCGCGTTCGCCGCGCGCCGCAAGCAAGTCATCGGCGTCGATGTGAATCAGCATGCCGTCGATACCATCAATCGCGGCGAGATTCATATCGTCGAGCCGGAACTCGACATGCTGGTGCACGCCGCGGTGACGCAGGGGCATTTGCGTGCGGTGACGTCGCCCGAACCGGCGGATGCGTTTCTGGTGGCGGTGCCGACTCCTTTCACCGACGGCTACAAGCCCGACCTGTCCTATATCGAAGCGGCGAGCCGCGCCATCGCGCCGGTTCTGAAGAAAGGCAACCTGGTCGTGCTGGAATCGACATCGCCTGTCGGCGCGACGGAACAGATGGCGAAATGGCTCGCGGAAATGCGGCCCGATCTGAGCTTTCCGCAGGAGAACGGCGAGGCGTCGGACATTCGCATCGCGCATTGTCCGGAGCGTGTGTTGCCGGGACATGTGATTCGTGAACTGGTGGAGAACGACCGCATCATCGGCGGCATGACGCGGCGCTGCAGCGAAGCGGCGCGTGCGCTCTATCAAACCTTCGTCACGGGCGAGTGCGTCATCACCGACGCGCGCACCGCCGAGATGTGCAAGCTGACCGAGAACGCGTCGCGCGACGTGGGCATTGCGTTCGCGAATGAACTGTCGCTGATCTGCGACCGCCTCGATATCAATGTGTGGGAACTGATCCGGCTCGCGAACCGGCATCCGCGCGTGAATATCCTGCAGCCGGGGCCGGGCGTCGGCGGGCATTGCATCGCGGTGGATCCGTGGTTCATCGTGGATTCGGCGCCCGAGGAAGCACGCCTGATTCGCACGGCGCGCGCCGTGAACGATTCGAAGCCGCACTGGGTGGTCGAGCGCGTCAAACGCGCGGCCGCGCGGTTCAAGGAGCCGGTGATCGCGTGTTTGGGACTCGCCTTCAAGGCGAACATCGACGATTTGCGGGAGAGTCCGGCGCTGGAAATCGTAGCCATGCTCGCGGATGCGCGCATCGGCGGAATCGTCGCCGTGGAACCGAACATTTCGGCATTGCCGCAGCCGCTGCGCGGCAAGATCGAACTGATGAGCATGGCCGACGCGATCAACGCGGCGGACATCATCGTGCTGCTGGTCGATCACCGCGAGTTCACGTCGATGGACGGCAACCGGATGCTGTCGAAGGTGCTGATCGATACACGTGGAGTGCTCGCTCGTGGCTAGGCGCGGCCTTGGCCTTACCGCGGGCTATGCCGTATCCGTGACCGGAGGCGTGGTATCGCTGATGGCCTACGCACGCGTGCTCGGCCCGCAGGTCTATGGCCAGCTCGCGGTCTATCTGGCGCTCGTCGAGGCGTTTCAGGCCGTCGTTTTTCAGTGGCACAGGCTGGCCTTCGTGCGCTTCTGGACGGCCTCGGCCCGGAAGGACGACGCCGATGCGTACCTGCGGACGAGTCACCTCGTCTGGCTGGCGATCGCACTCGTCGCGCTGGCCGCCATCGCTCTGGCGCTCGCGTTCGAGGCCGGCAGCCGCCAGGTGTGGCTCGCCGTCGGCGTGCTCGCGCTGGCGAAAAGCGCGGCGCTTTACACGCAGGAAATCGCGCGGGCGGGCAGCGCCGTGTTGCGATACGCATTCGCGTCGTTCCTGCTCACCGTCGGCGCGACGCTCGCGGGACTGATCGCGTGGTCGCTGACGCATTCCATGACCTTGACCCTGTATGGGACCGCCGCCGTCTTCGTGCTGCAGGCGATTCTCTGCGGCTTCGACAGGGTTGCGGTCATGCGTCACGCGCGCTTCAGCGTGGATCAGTTGCGCGCCATGCTGCATTACGGATTGCCGCTCATACCCGTGTTCATCGCCACGACGGCGATGACGCGCCTCGACCGTCCCATTCTGGCGATGTTCGAGCAACCGGCCGTCGTCGGTATCTACGCCGCCGCCAGCGGGCTCATCACCAACGCCATCTCGGCCGCCTGCCTGCTGATCGTGACGCCGTGTTATCCGTGGCTCTTGCGCGAGAAGGCGTCGCGGTCCGCAGCCGGGCACCGCGCGTTTCATGCCCGGCTCGGCCTGCTGATGCTGGCCTGCGTGTTCGCGGTGTCCATCGTTGTTATGGTGCTGCGTGACGTCGCGCTCCCGCTGATGCTGGGACCGTCGATCGGAAACGCGGCGCTGCCACTGGTGCTGCCGCTGCTGGCGATCGCGACGATTGCCGCGTTCAGGGCGCATTTCTTCGACCAGGCGTATCACCTGCACGCGCGGACCAAGGCGCTGATGAGCATCAACCTTCTGACGATGACGCTCGCGGTAGCCGCAACATATTTCGGCGCGCGCATGGCCGGATGCGGCGGCATGGTGCGCGGCCTTCTCGCGGTGAACGTCGTCGCGCTGCTCATCAGCGCCGCATTCGCGCGGGGCATCGTGGATCTGGGGCGCGTGGTGTCCGGTGCGATCCTCCTGTCTGCGTTCGCCGCGGCGGCTCTGGCGGCTGGCGAGCTATCGAACGACGTGCTGAATCGCGCGGGCCATGCCGGCATATGGACGGAGTGCCTTTCCGCGATCGTCGCGCTTTCGCTCTTCGGCGGCATGTGCGTTGGCGCGAACGTGGGCTCCATTCGGGAAGCACTGAGGGGCAAGCTATGAATGGCAAGCGCGAGGTTCTGTTTCATATTCCCTGCTTGCATGGCGGCGGCGCCGAGCGCGTCGCCGTCGAAATTGCGAAGCACTTCGTCTCGAAGGGTTTCCGGCCGTTTTTTTTCGTTCACACAGAAGGAACCGCTTATCAGTTGCCACCCGGCGTCGAAGTCGTCGTCGCGAGCAAGACCGGGCATCTCGCGCGCGTGCTCGAACTGCGTGCGTTGATCAGGAAGAGACGTCCGGAGGCCGTGCTGTCGTTTCTGCCCTATGCCAACCTGATTTCCGTATCGGCCAGACTGTTCGGCGGAAGCCGGACGCGCCTGGTGATCAGCGAGCACTCCGTCTTCGCTCCGTCCGATTCGGTGTACGGGTCTCTGCACAGGACCAGCGCGAAGGCAAAAATCAAGTGGGCGATCGCGCGATGGCTCTATCAGGTGAGCGATTCCATCGTGGCGGTCTCGACAGGCGTCGCACAGGATCTCCGGCGCAGCCTCAAAGGCCGGGCGCCGGACAAGGTGGTCGTCATTCATAACCCGTGCTTCATACCGGGCGCCGTCGCGAACGCGAAGCCGCGTGGAGCCGCCGTGCTCGCTGTGGGGCGGCTGGGCGCGCAAAAAGGCTTCGACGTTCTGATTCGCGCGTTCGCATCCGTGCTGAAGACGCGCGGCGACGCCACGCTCGTCATCGCCGGAGAGGGCAAGGACCGCGCTCATCTGGAGGCGCTGGTCCGTGAACTGGGTCTGTCCGATAGCGTCAGTCTTCCCGGATTCGCCGGCGATGTCGCGGAGCTCTATCGCAACGCGGATCTTTTCGTGTGCTCCTCGAAGCGCGAAGGGTTCGGCAATGTGATCGTCGAGGCTTTGTCATTCGGACTGCCGGTCGTGTCCACGCGTTGCGAACATGGGCCGGACGAGATCCTCGACGGCGGAAAGTACGGACGCCTCGTGCCCGTGGACGACGAGAAAGCACTGGCAGCGGCCATCATCGAGTCTTTGACCGGCGACGTCGACAAGCCGGCGCTGATCGCGCGAGCCGGAGCGTTCTCCCTTGAAGCAATCGGAGATCGCTATCTGGAGCAACTCGGTTTGCAGGCCCACGATGACAAGGCCACTCAGGGAGCCGGAGCGTAGTCGTGAGGCTGTCCGTCTCGAACGTCGTTTCGTTCATGTTTCTCGCGGCCGTGTCGCTGGCGCTGTTCCTCAGCGGAGCCGGCCTGAATCTGCTCGGCCTCAACTATTCGGGCAACGAGGGCGCGGGTGGATTGAAGGTCCACCCTTACGTCTGGTTCACCGTCGGCGCGGTGCTCGTGCTTGTGCTCAGGCGCACGGCGGGACCGTCGGCGTGGTCTTGCCGAAGTTTCCGGACACCGATTGCGTGCTCGGTCTTCACGATAGCCGCCCTCATTCTGAAAGCGATCGTCACGGGCGCGCAGGCGCTGGGTTTCGCCGTCGACACGATCCTTGCCATGTTCTGGATAGCGGCGGTCGCGCCGTTCATGGATCAACGCACGGTGCGGCGCACCTTGCGGCTGGGTCTCGCATTCGTGATCCTCGAAAGCGCGATGGCGATTTTCGAGGTCGTCACGCAGACGCAGTTCATTCCAATCGACACATGGTACGGCAGCTATTTTCGTGCGACTGCCCTGCACGGCCATCCGCTGAATAACGCGCTGATCCTGGTCACAGTCGCCGTCGCGTTGCAACTGAGCGGCACGTCCGCGATTTCGATTCTGGTGTTCGTACTGACGACTGCGGCGCTATCGGCGTTCGGCGCGCGGGGCGCGCTCATGGTCTATCTGACCTTGAATGCGCTGATGTCCATTCGCTTCGGGCTGAGGTCCGTCGGCCGGATGGCGCTGGTGGCGCTCGGCGCGCCCTTCGCCATTGGCCTCGTCGGCTGGATGCTGGCGTCGGGCATGCTCGGCGACCGGATTGCCAATGTCGGCGCCTACGACAGCAGTTCGGGCGTCCGTTTGCAGTCCGTGGAAATCCTGAACTACCTCGACTGGAGAAGCGTCCTCGCCGGAACGGACCCGGACGCGGTGTCGCGCATGATGGATCGGGCGGATATCGGCGTGATCGAGAACTTTCTGGTCGCGTACGTGCTCATGTTCGGCCTGGGATGCACGTTACTGCTGCTCGCCTGTATCTGGATCTGTTTGCGCAGGATCGCACATGACCGGGACGCCCGAACCCGTCGTCGCTTGTCCGTAATGTTCGTCGCCTTCTTCATGACGGCGATGACCAACAACTCGCTCGCAACGAAAACGCCCGCGCTGTATCTCTGCGCCGTATTCGCCTGGGCCGCCGGCCGCGAGATGGACCGGCGCCGGCAGAAGCCGCCGCGCGCTCGCGAAGCTTTCGAAGGCGGTTTGCCCGCTTCGTCCACCGAGGATGTCCGCGACCGATGAAAGCGCTCGCGTCAACGATTTGAACTGCAAGGTAGTGAAGGATGAGTGTTTCGAGGTCTGCCGGCGCGCATGGTCGCGCCGTGCAAAAGGTGCTTCACGTCGGCCCGGATATGTCGGCGCAGGGCGGTATCGCTTCCGTGATCGGCGGATATGCGCAACGCAGCGAGCTGTTCGAATCGCAGGGCTACACGCTGAGCTTCGCGGCGACATGCGGCGCCCGCGGTGGGCTGCGACGCATCCGGCAGTTTGCGCGCGCGTGGTGGAAAGTCGTGAGCGGAGCGGTCTCGCGGAATATCGACATCGTCCATATTCACACGTCGGTCCGTGGCTCGCTGCTCAGAAAGTGGCTCCTCGCCATGACGTGCATCGGCTTGCGCCAAAAGTACATCTTGCATCTGCATAACGGCGCGATGGCGCAGTACATCGAAACGCTTCCCGCGCTGTGCCGCAAGGCGGTCCGTCTTATGTGGAAGCGCGCTGCTCAGGTGATCTGCCTGTCGCGTGACATGGAAGCGTGGCTGGATCGCGACCGGCTCTGCCATCCGGAAAAGCGTCAGCTCGTCTACAACGGCATTTCGGATCCCGCGTCGGACGTGGCGCTCGGCAGGTCCGGCTCGCAGCCGCCAACCATTCTGTTCCTCGGCAGGCTCGTGGAAGCCAAAGGCATCAAGGTGCTGCTCGAAGCCGCGGAACGGCTGAAACGGCTCGGCCATCCGTATCGGCTGCTTGTCGCTGGCAGCGGCGACCTCCAAGCGTTCCTGACGGACGTCGAACATCGAAACCTTTCGATGGAAGTGGAGCACCTCGGATGGGCGACGGGCGAACAAAAGGCGCAGTTGCTCGCGAATGCCGACATCTTCGTCCTGCCGTCGCGCAGTGAAGGTTTTCCGGTGGCCATCGTCGAAGCGATGGCGTACGGCGCGACGATCGTTTCCACGAACATTCCCGGCGTCACGGACGCCATCGTTCACGGGCGCGATGGATTGCTGGTGTCGCCCGATGCCGCCGATCAACTCTGCGATGCACTCGCCAAGCTGATCACGTCGCCGGCGCTGCGCACGCAGTTGGCTGCCGCAGCGAGACAACGCTTTCTCGATCGTTTCACCATCGAACGCACGGTCGAATGCCTGGTGAGCGCTTACGACAAGGCCTTGCACTGATACGACCGAACGTGTCCTCGCACTACTTCTCTCAAACATGAACCGTATCGAAATCTTTTCATGCCCGATGGACGTCGCCACCATGGACGAAACCGTCGACTGGATTCGCGCACGCGTCGAGCAGCGGGTATTCACGCAGCACGTCGTCGTGAATGTCGCAAAGCTCGTTCACATGCAGACGGACGAAGCGCTTGCGGAGTCGGTGCGCGCCTGCGACATCGTCAATATCGACGGCATGGGCGTCGTATGGGGCGCGCGGCTGCTAGGCTTCCCGGTACGCGAGCGCGTGGCGGGCGTCGACCTGTTCGGGCGTTTGCTGGAAATGGCCGCCGAGCGCGCGTTGCCAGTGTTCCTTCTCGGCGCGACGCAAGACGTGGTCGATCGCACGGCCAGCGTGGTCACGGCCCGATATCCCGGATTGCGAATCGCAGGCCGTCATCACGGCTATTTCTGGGACGACGAAAAGCGCGTCGTCGATGAGATACGTCAGTCCGGGGCGCGGCTGTTGTTCGTCGCGATCACGTCGCCGAGAAAGGAGAATTTCATCAACCGATGGCGTGAACAACTCGGCGTCGACTTCGTGATGGGCGTCGGCGGCACGTTCGATGTCGTCGCGGGGAAAGTGCGGCGCGCGCCGGTCTGGATGCAGCGCTGCGGGCTCGAATGGCTGTTCCGGGTCTTTCAGGAGCCGCGCCGCATGTGGCGCCGCTACTTCGTGACGAACAACAAATTCGCGTTGATGCTTGCGCGGGCTTCGCTCGCTTCGATGACGCGCCGCAGAACCTGATGTCAAGTAAGCCGGTCTTGCTCGCCGCCGTTTTCGCGATGCTGCTGTCCGCGTGCTCGGTGCTCGCGGATAGCGATAGCGATCGCCCTTATGCGCTGGTTTATCGGAGCCAGTGGAGCAAAGGCGTCGATCCGCGCCTGACGATCCACACGCCGAGGCCCGAATCGCTCGACACCGTCGCGATGCCCGTCGCTGGCGGCGTCGCCCTGAAGTTGTCGATGAGCCGTGCCGACGACTTCTCGCGCGTCGCGAACGGATCGCCGCGTGCCGAAATCGGCTTCGAGCGCATCGCGCGTTTCGCGATCGGCAAGGATTACGAGATCCGGTGGTCCACGGTCATCCCCGCGGACTATCGGCTCGATTCACGGCAACCGGAAATCACCTTCCAGTTGCATCAGGGCGCCTCCGCAGGTTCCCCGCCCGTCTCGCTGATGCTGGCCGGCGGGCGATACCGGCTCGAGATCCGTGGCGGCCCCGGGAAGCCCGTCAATGCGATCGATTTCGGCGCGCCTTCGGGCGACAGGGGAAAAGTCGTCGACTGGTTGCTGCGATACCGTCCGGACGATACGGGCCTTCATCCGCGAACCGATCTCTATATGAACGGAACGCGCGTCGCTCGGTGCGAGACTTGCGCGAATGCGTATCCGGGCGACCGGAACGCATATCTCAAGCTCGGCATTTACAAATGGTGGTGGATGACGCGACCGTCCGACGTGACCGAGCGCTCGATGTACTACGGCAACGTCGACATTCTCGAACGGGAATCGGCGCCGTCACCGGTCGCGCCGCGCCGATAACGTCGACGGCTGGCCCGGCGATCTGGCGATCACCCCGCTTCCACCACGAACCCTCGCTTTCTCAGAAGCTCGAGCACGCCCCGCGGCCCGCCGAGATGCAACGCGCCGATCGCCACGAACACCGGTTTATCCGGCGCGGCGATGGCGACGATCCGCTGCACGAACCGCTGATTCCGCTGATACACCACGCGATTGTCGACCTGCGCCGCGAGCGCCTTGTTCCGCGCCAGCTTGCTCGACTTGGCGTCGTCCCAGGCCTTGAGCGCATCCGCGTCGCCGATGCGCCACAGCCGGTGCAACTCCTTCACATCGGCGACGTTCTCCGCCGGCGTCTGCACGAGATCCTGCGCGAGCATTTCGCGTTGCTGCGCCGACGAAAGCCGCGTGAATGTCGAAATCTGCTCGTTCAGCGTTTCCAGTCCGACGATCTTCCCGCGCGCGCGAAGATACACGTTCTGCAACTGCGCCTCGGTTCCGTACTCGCTTTGAAACCCGGCCTTCAACGTGTCGTAGGTTTCGATCAGCATCGATGCGAGCCATGGCCGCGTATGCCGGATCTCCTTCAGCGCCGCCGGATTGCTGCGCATGCGCGCCTCGACCTTCTTCCACATCGAGTCAGGCAAATAGTCGATCAGACACGCGCTGCGGCACATGCCATAACGATTCACATCGTCTTGAGAGAGCAGGAGATCGTCGGGGGAAATCTCGAGCGCGAGCGTAGGCGATGCATCGAGCGCCGCGAGTATCGATTTGCGAAACGGTTGCTCGGGCGGATAGTCGCTCGCGAAACCCACATGGAGCGTGCCGAGCAGATAGATGGTCGTCGTGCCCTTGGTCGCGACGTAGAACGGCATGCGCGGCGGCTGCGCGCGCACCGGGCCGCTCGCGGTCGTGCCGGTCGAGCGGTCCGTGCGCGGCGGCGGAGCGGGATTGGCAGGCGCGGCGGCGGACCCCGCATCGCCCGCGGCCTGCGGCGTGCGCGATCCGACCACCGCGAAGCCCGAAGGCGACACCGAGACACCCGCCGTAAACAGCAAGAACGACAGCACGAGGGCTGTCGTTTTGGCGAACGCCGCGCGCGAAAAGCGCGGCTTGACGGTTGAATCCTGCACGATCGACATCTTAAAACATTCGCGTGACGCGTCGTGCAGCCTTCCGGCGAGATTCAGACTTCGGCTTCGCCGACCTCCTCGGCGCGATGGCACGACACCTGACGTCCATCGACCACGCGCAGTTTCGGCTCTTCGACACGGCATCGCTCGATCGCATACGGGCAGCGCTGATGGAACGTGCAGCCCGATGGCGGATTGAGCGGCGACGGCATCTCGCCCTGCAGCTTGATCTTGATGCGCCGGTCTTCCTCGAAGATCGCGGGCGTCGCGGACATGAGCGCGCGCGTGTACGGATGGCGCGGCTTCGCGAAAATCGTCTTCTTGTCGCCGACTTCCGCGACGCCGCCGAAGTACATCACCATCACGTCGTCGGCGATATGCTCCACCACCGACAAATTGTGCGAGATGAACACGTAGCTCGTGCCGAACTGCGCCTGGAGATCCATGAACAGATTCAGGATCTGCGCCTGAATCGACACGTCGAGCGCGGACACCGGCTCGTCGGCGACGACGATCTGCGGATCGAGAATCATCGCCCGCGCGATCGCCACGCGCTGACGCTGCCCGCCCGAAAACATGTGCGGATAACGCGACGCATGCTCCGGCCGCAAGCCGACGGTACGCATCATCTTCGCGATGCGCTCGGCGCGCTCCGTCGACGAGAGCTTCGTGTTGATCGCGAGCGGTTCGCCGAGCGTCTGCTCGACGGTCTTGCGCGGATTCAGCGACGCGAACGGGTTCTGGAACACCATCTGCACGCGCTGACGCAACTCGGCGATCTTCGCACGGCTCGCGCCCGCGACGTCATCGCCTTCGATCAGCAGACGGCCCGACGTGGGCGCTTCGATCATCGTCAATTGACGCGCGAGCGTGGACTTGCCGCATCCCGATTCGCCGACGACCGCAAGCGTGCGCCCGCGCTTCAATTCGAACGACACGCCGTTCAACGCCTTCACCGTGCCGTGCTTGAACGCGCTGCGTTTCACGTCGTAATGCTTCGTGAGCTTGTCGGCGGCGAGCACGATGTCCTGATTCGATTCCTTCGGTACGGCGTTCATCGCGCGCCTCCTTCCACGACCACATCGATGTTCAACGGCTTGATGCAGCGCGCCCGCACGGCCGGATCGTTCTTGTCGAGCTGATACAGATTCGGCCGCGCCTTCCGGCAATCGTCGACGACATATTTGCAGCGCGGCGCGAAGAGACATCCGCTCGGGCGATCGTCCTTGCCCGGCACCATGCCCGGCAGCGCCGCGAGACGTTCCGCGCCGCGCGAATGTTCGGGAATCGCCGCGAGCAGCGCTTCCGTGTACGGATGATGCGGCTCGCTGAAGATCGTCGGCACATGATTCGTTTCGATGATCTCGCCCGCGTACATCACCGCGACGCGCTGCGCCACTTCGGACACGACCGCGAGATCGTGCGAAATCAGCACGAGCGCCATGCCGCGTTCCTTCTGCAGCTTCACGAGCAGTTCCATGATCTGCGCCTGGATCGTCACGTCGAGCGCGGTGGTGGGCTCGTCGGCGATCAGAAGCTTCGGATTGCATGCGACCGCCATCGCGATCATCACGCGCTGATTCATGCCGCCCGACATCTGATGCGGAAACGAATTGATGCGGTTCTTCGCGTCCGGAATGCCGACCTGATCGAGCAGTTCGAGCGCGCGTTTGTCGAGCGCATCGCCGCGCAGACCTTCGTGCAGCTTCAGTACTTCCTTGATCTGATAGCCGACGGTGTAGCTCGGGTTCAGGCTCGTCAGCGCGTCCTGAAACACCATCGCGATGTCCTTGCCGATGATCCTGCGACGCGCGCGCGCCGACGCCTTCAGCAAGTCCTTCCCGTCGAACGTGACCTGATCGGCGGTTACTTTGCCCGGTGCGTCGATGAGGCCCATCAGCGCCATCATCGTGACGCTCTTGCCCGAGCCGGATTCGCCGACGACGCCGACGACTTCGCCCGGCTTCACGGACAGATCGATGCGATCGACGGCCTGCGTGCCGCCGAACGTCACCTGCAAATTGCGGATAGTCAGAAGATCGTTCATGTCAGCCCATCCGTTTGAGTTTCGGATCGAGCGCATCGCGCAGACCGTCGCCGAGCAGATTGATGACGAGCACGGAGATCAGGATCGACAGGCCTGGCATCGTCACGATCCACCATGCGCTTTCGATGTAATCGCGCGCCGATGCGAGCATCGCGCCCCACTCCGCCGCCGGCGGCTGCACGCCGAGGCCGAGAAAGCCGAGCGCGGCAGCATCGAGAATAGCGGACGAGAAACCGAGCGTCGCCTGCACGATCAGCGGCGCGGCGCAGTTCGGCAGCACTTGCGAGAACATCAGGCGCACGGTGCCCGCGCCCGCGACGCGCGATGCCGTCACGTATTCCTTCTGCAATTCGCCGAGCGCCGACGCGCGCGTGAGACGCACGTATCCCGGCAGCGCGACGATGGCGATGGCGAGCATCGTGTTGACGAGCCCCGGCCCGATGATCGCGACGACCGCGACCGCGAGCAGCAGCGAAGGCAACGCGAGCAGCACGTCCATCACGCGCATGATCGGCGTATCAAGCCAGTGGAAGAACGCGGCCATCAGACCGAGCACGACGCCCGGAATCAGCGCGAGCACGACCGACACGAAGCCGATCCAGAACGACAGCCGCGCGCCGTACATGAGACGCGAGAGAATGTCGCGGCCGGCTTCATCGGTGCCGAGCAGGAACATGCGGTTGCCGCCTTCGAGCCACGCGGGCGGAATTTTCACGTAATCGCGATATTGCTCGATCGGGCTATGCGGTGCGATCAGCGGCGCGAGCAGCGCGACGAGAATCAGCACGAGCACGATCACGCCCGCGACGACGGCGCCGCGATTGCGCGAGAAATTCGCCCAGAATTCGCGCGCCGCGACCATGCGCCCGGACGGCGGCGTGAGCGCGCCCGGCGGGAGATTGTTTTGAACGTCAGCCATTCGTTATGCCTCGCGCCGAGCGGCCTCAAGCGAGGCATGCGCCCCCTTGGGGGGCAGCGAACAAGTGTGAGCGTGGGGGTACATGTTTTCCTCAGCGAGTATGGCGAATGCGCGGATTCAACACGCCGTACAACAAATCGACGACCAGGTTCACGACGATCACGAGCGTCGCGATCATCAGAATGCCGCCTTGCACGACCGGATAATCGCGGCGCGAAATGGCGTCGATGAGCCACTTGCCGACACCCGGCCACGAGAACAGCGTCTCGGTCAGCACCGCGCCCGCGAGCAGCGTGCCGACCTGCAGGCCGATCACGGTCACGACAGGAATCAGCGCGTTGCGCAGCGCATGCACGACGACCACGCGCAGCGGCGACAAACCCTTCGCGCGCGCCGTGCGGATGTAGTCCTCGCGCAGCACTTCGAGCATCGACGAGCGCGTCATGCGCGCGACGACCGCCAGCGGAATCGTGCCGAGCACGATGGTCGGCAGAATCAGATGCGACACCGCCGACGTGAACGCGCCTTCGTCGCTGGAGAAGAGCGCGTCGATCAACATGAAGCCGGTGACGTGCGGAATGTCGTATTCGACCGCGATGCGGCCCGACACCGGCGTCCAACCGAGCTTCGCCGAGAAGAACATGATGAGGATCAAGCCCCACCAGAAAATCGGCATCGAATAGCCCGTGAGCGCGGTGCCCATCACGCCGTGATCGACGACCGTGCCGCGCCTGAGCGCCGCCGCGACGCCCGCCGGCAAGCCGACGACGAGCGCGAAGATCATCGCGCAGATGGAGAGTTCGACGGTCGCCGGAAAGCGCGCGAGGAACTCGCCCATCACGCTGGTATTCGTGATGATCGACGTGCCGAGATCGCCTTTCAGCGCGTGCCCGACGTAGGTGAGGTATTGGACCGGCAGCGGCTGGTCGAGACCGAGGCGCTTCATGGCTTCGGCGTGCATCGCGGGATCGACGCCACGCTCGCCCATCATCACTTCGATGGGGTCGCCGGGAATCAGGTGGATGAGCGCGAACGCGAGAATCGTAATGCCGATGAACGTCGGTATCACCATTCCTATGCGTCGCAAAACGAATCGGAACATGGATCGTCCTTTTCGGTATTGGGAGGACTCAAAACGTGACCGGCGGCTTGGATCTTGTGGACCCGCGCCGCCGGACCTGTTCGATTAACTATGGTTTAGTGCAAAAAGCGTTCCGTAGACAAACTTTATTGCATGCCGACGCCATCGAAGCGAACGTAGCCGAGCGGCTCGATCTTCATGTTCGTCACCTTCTTGCTCACCGGCTGATACACCGTCGAGTGCGCGATCGGCGAGAACGGCAGTTGCTGCGCGAAGATCTGCTGCGCATCGGTGTAAGCCTTCGTGCGCGCGGCGACATCGGTCGTCGAACGGCCCTTCACGACGAGTTCGTCGAACGGCTTGTAGCACCACTTCGAGAAGTTGCTGCCCTTCACGGCGTCGCAGCCGAGCAGCGTGCCGAGCCAGTTGTCGGGGTCGCCGTTGTCGCCGGTCCAGCCGATCAGGAGCGCATCGTGTTCGCCCGCGTGCGCGCGCTTCAGATACTCGCCCCACTCGTACGAAACGATGTTCGCCTTCACGCCGATCTTCGCCCAGTCGGCCTGGATCATTTCCGCCATCAGCCGCGCGTTAGGGTTGTACGCGCGTTGAACCGGCATCGCCCAGAGCGTGATTTCGAAGCCGTTCGGGAAGCCCGCCTTCGAGAGCAGTTCCTTCGCCTTCGCGGTGTCGTATGTCTGGCCCTTCAGGTTCTTGTCGTAGGACCACTGCGTCGGCGGCATCGGTGCGGTGGCCGGCTGGCCCGCGCCCTGATACACGGAATCGATGATCGCCTTCTTGTTGATCGCCATGTCGAGCGCGCGGCGCACGTCGGTGTTGTCGAGGCCCTTCTTCGTCACGTTGTACGCGACATAGCCTTCGTTGAAGCCCGCCTGTGACGGCGTATCGACATTCGATGCCGACTTCAGCGCGGCGATATCGCCCGGACGCGGATAGCTCATCACCTGGCATTCGTTGTTCTTCAGCTTCTGCACGCGCACGGCCGCGTCCGGCGTGATCGAGAAGATCAGCTTGCTGATCTGCACGGCGTTCGGCTTCCAGTAATCAGGATTGCCGTCGAAGCGGATGGTCGCGTCCTTCGTGTAGCTGCGGAAGATGAACGGACCCGTGCCGACCGGCTGCTGGTTGATGTCGGCGGCCTTGCCGTCTTTCAGCAGCTTGTCCGTGTACTCGGCGGACAGGATCGACGCGTATTCCATCGCCATGTTCTGGATGAACGGCGCGCTGACTTCCTTCAGCGTGAACTTCACGGTGTACGGATCGACCTTCTCGATCTTCGAGATCAGCTTGTCCATGCCGAGGTCCGTGAAGTACGGAAACTGGACGTTGTACGCCTTGCGGAACGGATTGTTCGGGTCGAGCATGCGGTTGAACGTGAAGATCACGTCATCCGCGTTGAATTCGCGCGTCGGCTTGAAGAACGACGTCGTCTGGAACTTCACGCCGTGACGCAGATGGAACGTGTAGCTGAGGCCATCCGACGACACGTCCCACTTTTCGGCGAGACCCGGCTCGACCTTCGTACCGCCGCGCTCGAATTCGACAAGACGGTTATAGACGGTGAAGGTATTCGCGGTGAAATCGGTGCCGGTGGTGTATTGCGCCGGATCGAAGCCGGCCGGGCTGCCTTCCGAGCAATACACGAGCGTCTTGTTCGGGATTCCCGCGGCGTGTGCCGCGGTTGCCGCAAAGAGCGTCGCGGTGGCGACGGCGCCTGCGAGCGCCGATCCGCGGATGGCTCGCAACAGGCTGTTTTTGTTCATGTTTCCTCCAAGTCGATGCCGGCTTCTGGCCGACGTAGCGCGAGTGTACTTGATCGCGCCGCCCCGCTTTTTTCGAAGCACACGCGCAAAGTGGGCGCTACCCTAGCACGAACAAAAGTGACACGTGTACTTGGTTTTCCCCACTAGAGTTTGTCGTCGGTGGCGCTCCGATAAGGGTAGGTTATCGGGCATGTTTGAACCTGATACATCGGGCGACGAAATATTGCTCGAATAGGCGCGCGCTAACGCAAAAAAGACGACGGTAAGGGGATTCAGAGAAAGAACCGCGCGGCGAGCGCCGCGCGGGTGAAACATTGATGCTGATCAGGCGCTCTTGAAGCCGAGACGTTCGCAAACCGTCTTCGACGCCCACGCGCCGTTAAGCGTGTAGAAGTGCAGACCCGGCGCGCCATCATCGATGAGACGGCGGCACAGGCCCGTCACCACGTCGACGCCGAACGCGCGGATCGACTCGCGATCGTCGCCGAAGCTTTCAAGCCGCCGCGCGATCCACTTCGGCACTTCGGCGCCGCACATGTCGGAGAAGCGCATCAGTTGCGAGAAGTTCGTGATCGGCATGATGCCCGGCACGATCGGCACGTCGACGCCGAGCTTGCGTGCTTCCTCGACGAACTTGAAGTAGGAGTCGGCGTTGAAGAAGTACTGCGTGATCGCCGAGTTCGCACCCGCCTTCACCTTGCGCGCGAAGTTTTCGAGATCGGCTTTCGGCGACCTCGATTGCGGATGAAACTCCGGATACGCGGCCACTTCGATGTTGAACCAGTCGCCGTGCTCCTGACGGATGAACGCCACCAGTTCCGACGCATAGCGCAACTCGCCGACTTCGCCCATGCCCGAAGGCAGATCGCCGCGCAGCGCGACGATGTGGCGAATACCGTGCTCGCGGTACTGCAAGAGAATGGCGCGCAGACTGTCCTTCGACGAGCCGATGCACGAGAGATGCGGCGCGGCCTCGAAGCCTTCCGCGGCCATTTCGAGCACGGTGTCGAGCGTGCCTTGCTGCGTGGAGCCGCCCGCGCCGAACGTCACGGAGACGAACTTGGGCGAGAGCTTCTTCAACTCGGCGCGGGACGCGCGCAGCTTGTCCACGCCTTCCTGCGTCTTCGGCGGGAAAAACTCGAATGAGAGTTCGATCGGTTTCATGATGTTTTTTGACGCACGGCAGCGCGCGGTCCAACGTCAACCGAAGTTGCGATTCCCGAAGATCAGCGCCGACAGCAGCCACGACACGATGCTGTAGAGAATCGAGCCGAAGAACGCGGACCAGAAGCCCGATACTTCGAAGCCCTTCAACAGCGACGAGCACAGCCAGAAGCACAGCGCATTCACGACGAGTATGAAGAACCCGAGCGTGACGATGGTCACCGGCAACGTGAGGATGATGAGAACAGGCCGGATGATCGCGTTGATGAGACCCAGCACCACCGCGATGATGAGCGCCGTGCCGAAACTGCGGATATGAATCGAAGGCACGAGGTAGGTGATGATCAGCAGCGCGAGCGCGTTGATCAGCCATGTCAGCAGCACGGTCATCGAGAAATCTCCGGTTGATGCGTTGAATCGCGCGGGCGTGGTCGTCACGCCCGCGCCTGTTACGGCTGCCGTCAGCGTTTAATAGCGGTAGTGGTTCGGCTTGAACGGGCCGTTCTTGTCGACGCCGATGTAGCCGGCCTGCTCGTCCGACAGCACGGTCAGTTCCGCGCCGATACGGCCGAGGTGCAGGCGCGCGACCTTTTCGTCGAGATGCTTCGGCAGCACGTAGACCTTGTTCTCGTACTTCTTGCCCTGCGTGAACAGTTCGATCTGCGCGAGCGTCTGGTTCGTGAACGAGTTCGACATCACGAAGGACGGATGGCCCGTCGCGCAGCCGAGGTTCACGAGACGCCCTTCAGCCAGAATGATGATCTTCTTGCCGTCCGGGAAGACGATGTGATCCACCTGCGGCTTGATGTTGTCCCAAGTGTATTGGCGCGTCGACGCGATATCGATTTCCGAATCGAAGTGGCCGATGTTGCAGACGATCGCGTTGTTGCGCATCGCCTTCATGTGATCGTGGTTGATGACGTGATAGTTGCCCGTCGCGGTGACGAAGATGTCGGCGCGGCTCGCGGCGTATTCCATCGTCACGACGCGGTAGCCTTCCATTGCGGCTTGCAGCGCGCAGATCGGATCGATTTCCGTGACCCACACCGTCGCGCCCAGACCGCGCAGCGATTGCGCGCAGCCCTTGCCCACGTCGCCGTAACCCGCGACGACCGCGATCTTGCCGGCGATCATCACGTCGGTCGCGCGCTTGATGCCGTCGACGAGCGATTCGCGGCAGCCGTACAGATTGTCGAACTTCGACTTCGTGACCGAATCGTTCACGTTGATGGCGGGGAACGGCAGGCGTCCTTCCTTTTCCATCTGATACAGGCGATGCACGCCCGTCGTGGTTTCTTCCGTCACGCCCTGAATGTGCGAAAGGCGCGTGGAGTACCACGTCGGATCGGCGTCGAGGTGCTTCGCGATCGACTTGTAGAGCGCGATTTCTTCTTCGTTCGTCGGCTTGGCGATGACCGAGCGGTCCTTTTCCGCCTTCGCGCCGAGGATGAGCAGCAGCGTTGCATCGCCGCCGTCATCGAGAATCATGTTGGCGAATTCGCCGTTCGGCCATTCGAAAATGCGATGCGAGAATTCCCAGTATTCGTCGAGCGATTCGCCCTTGAACGCGAACACCGGCGTGCCGCCCGCGGCGATCGCTGCAGCTGCGTGATCCTGCGTCGAGAAGATGTTGCACGATGCCCAGCGCACGTCCGCGCCCAGCGCCGTGAGCGTTTCGATCAGCACGCCCGTCTGAATCGTCATGTGCAGCGAGCCGGCGATGCGCGCGCCCTTCAGCGGCTGCTGCGCCTTGTACTCTTCGCGCGTCTGGATGAGACCCGGCATTTCCGTTTCGGCGATGTCGAGCTCTTTGCGGCCCCATGCGGCAAGCGACATGTCGGCAACGATGTAATCCTTGGAACCGTTGGAATCGAGAACTGCGGCGTTCATCACGCCCTCCTTTTCTAAAAAGACTAGAAATGTTGACGTGAGCGCCGTTCGATGCGGTGGCTCAGCGGGCGCCTTGACTGCCTGGCGCTTTCGAACCGTCCGGATTGAATGCTTCCGAGCCTGGCGGGCGGATTCGATGAATCGCCCGTCGCAACGCTCCTCGGAAACGAGCGTCGATTGTAGCAAAGTCTCGTGTGGCGAATGCGTTTTCGAGACGCCGAAGAGGGACTTTCGCGGCGCGCGCAAGCGCTCAGAAAGGCAGTACGGAGAGCACTGGCGCGAGCAGCACCATCACGACACCGGCGATCATCATCGTGAGACTCGCGACGACGCCCTCTTCGCTCCCCAGTTCGCGCGCCTTCGCCGTGCCGACGCCATGCGCCGCCGCGCCGAACAACGCGCCGCGCGCGAGCCGCGTGCGCAGCGGCACGAGCGCGAGCACGATTTCGCCGAAGAGCATGCCGCAGACGCCCGTCGCGATCACGAAGAGCGCGGTGAGGTCTTTGGGCGCGTGGATCTTGTCGGAGACGGCGAGCGCGAACGGCGTCGACACGGAACGCGTCGCGAGGCTGCGCTGCAATTCCGGCGACAGATGCAGCAGCTTCGCGAGCGCGAGCGAACCGCCGACCGCCACCAGAATGCCGACCGTCACGCCGACGGTCAGCGAAATCCAGTGCCGCTTGATGAGTTCGCGGTACTCATAGATCGGCACCGCGAACGCGACCGTCGCCGGTCCGAGCAGCCACATGAGCCAGCGCGTGTCGGTGTAATAGACCGAGTACGGAATGCGCGCAATCACGACGATGACCGCGAGCACCGCCGGCACGGCCAGAAGCGGCGTGAGCCACGGCCGCCGGAAGCGCGCGTACAGATGCTTGGCCGCGAAGTACAGCGCGACGGTCAGCACGAAGCAGCCGGCCGCGATGAGGCGCGCGGCGTCGTCTTCGAGAAGCGAGGCAAAGAAGTGGTTCATGTCCGCTCGCTCAGGCGCGGGCCGCGTGTCGCGCGACGAGCACACGGCGCAGGGCGAGACGGCGTTCCAGGCGCGCCGCACGGTCGACGGCGAACGCCACGGCCACCATCACCATCAACGTTCCGCCGACGACCACGAGCGCGAGCCGCCAGCCGTCTTCCATGAACAGGCCGCCGTACTGGACCGCCGCGACCGCCGCCGGGATGAAGAAGAGCAGCATGTCGGACAGCAGCCAGTCCGCGCCCGCCTTGACCCAGCGCGGCGCGACGCCGCCGCAGAACAGCAGCGCGAGCAGCGCGACGAGGCCGATCACGCCGCCCGGCACGGGCAGCGACAGCTTGCGCGCGACGAAATCCGCTACGACCCAGATCCCCGCGAGCGCGGCGGACTGCACCGCGACGCGCAGGAAGCGGGCGAAGGCGGACGGCGTTTTGATCGGCAGGGCGGTGGACATGGCGGCTCTCGTGGGCTGAAGGCGACTGATTAGGGTTATCCCGTAGGCTGAGTATATGGGCGCACCTTGCATAATAAAAATGACTTAACCTTATTCGAATCATTCCAAACTGGAATTCGGAGCCGACGATGGAATTGCGCGCCTTGCGGTACTTCATCGAAGTGGTGAAGCAGAAGAGCTTCACCGCTGCCGCCGAACACATGTTCGTGACGCAGCCGACCATCAGCAAGATGGTGAAGGCGCTGGAGGACGAGGTCGGCTCGCCGCTGCTTCTGCGCGAGGGGCGTCAGATGGTGCTGACCGACGCCGGCCAGATCGTCTATCAGCGCGGCGTCGAGGTGCTGGCGGCGCACGCGCGTCTGGAAGCGGAGTTGAACGATCTCGGCACGTTCGGGCGCGGCACGCTGACGATCGGTATTCCGCCGATGGGCGGATCGCTCTTCACGCCGGCCATCGCCGCGTTCCGTCGCCGTTATCCGAAAGTTGAGCTGAAGCTGTTCGAGCGCGGCTCGAAGGCGATCGAAGCGGCGCTCATCGACGGGGAGCTCGAACTGGGCGGCGTCTTGCAGCCGGTCGACACCGCGATGTTCGACGTCCTGCCCGTGAGCCGGCAGATTCTCTGGCTCGTCGCGCCGAAGGGTTCGCGCTGGGACGACGCCCGCGAAGTCGCGCTCACCGATCTCGCCGCCGAACCGTTCGTGTTCTACGGCGAGAGCCTCGCGCTCAACGACGTCGTGCTCAACGCGTGCCGTGACGCGGGTTTCGCGCCGACGATCGTCGGCCGCAGCGGGCATTGGGATTTCATGGCGGCGCTCGTGCAGGCAGGCATCGGCATCGCGCTGCTGCCCGCGCCGTACTGCCGGCGTCTCGACGCGAACGCGTTCACCTGCCGTCCGGTCGTCGCGCCCGAGATTCACTGGGACATGGCGCTCGGCTGGCGGCGCAACGGTTATCTGTCGCACGCGGCGCGCGCGTGGATCGAGGTCGCGCGGGAAATGCTGCCCGCGAATCTGGATCAGGATTTCATGGCCGATGGCTTTCCGCGAAACCGGTGACATCCACGCAAAAAAAACGCGCCGGCCCGCGATGAGCGGACCGGCGCGTCATTTACAGCGGCTCGCGCGATTCCCGAATCAGTTCAGTTCCTTGAATTCGATTCGCCGATTCGCCGCGCGGCCTTCGCGCGTGGCGTTGTCGCCGATCGGATGCGCGTCGCCGAAACCTTCCGCCGTCAGCGTGTCGGCCGGCACGCCACGCTGGATCAGATACGAACGCACGGACCGCGCGCGCTTTTCCGACAAGTGGAGATTCACCGCCGGATTGCCCGAACTGTCCGTGTAGCCGCCGATCTGCAGCTTGATCGGCTTGCCGTTCGCGTCGCAATCCTTCAGCCCCTTCGCGGATTCGGCGAGTTCGTTCAGCGCCGCGCGCGGCAACTCGTTTGACGCGAAGCCGAACTTGATCGGACGCAGATTCAGATTCTTCGCGACGTCGGCGGCACTGCAATTCGCGGCAGCGTCCGACGCGGCGAGCGTTTTTGCGGCGGCGGTCGTGTCGGTTGCGCCGATCGTCCAGCCGTCGCCGAAGAACGCCTTCAGCTTGTCCAGCCAGCCGAGCTTCGAATCGCCCGCGCGGCCGCTCAGGTCGATCTTGTCGCCAACCACGCGCATTTGCGCGCCCGGCAGCGTCATGACCGGGAGCAGGCCGTCGAGTTTCGCGATCCACGCGGCGGGCTTCGTGTCCGGATCGACCGCGATGTCCGCCTTGAACTTGTCCGCGCCGAGCTTCGCGGCGAGCGTGTCGAGCAGTTCGCGGCGTTCGTGCTCGTCGTGGACGGTGGCGGTCAGCGTCGGAACGCCGGATGCGTCGACGACGAAGGACATCGTTGCGTCCTTGGAAGGCAGCGCGGCCGGCGCAGACGCCTGATCGGCCGCGGCGGCCGTCGCGCCCGTTGCCGTCTCGGCGCTCGCGTCGGAAGCGGCGTCCGGCTTCGCGACGGGCGCGGCGTCTTCCGGCTTGTTGTCCGTCGAGCAGCCGCGACCGGCCAGAACCGCGAACATCGCGAGCGCGGCAGCGGATGCGATCCACCACCATTTCTTCCGGCCCGCGTCTTCCTTCACGGCGTGATCGGCGGCGGCGGGCGCTTCCTGCGGCTGCGCGAAGACGGCGGCTTCCTGCGTCGCCGGATGTTCCAGATGCGCCGACACCGCCTTCAGCCGAGATGCGACACCCGCGAGAAACGCGCCGACCGAACCGAGACCGAGCGCGTTGGCGAACGCGTCGGTCATGTTCGCGCGCACGACCGGCAACTGATGGCCGAGCAGCGTCGGAAGCTGGCTGGGATTGCCGTTGTGCTGCGTGAGATAGCGCTTGAGCACGCCGAAGAGCGTCGCGCCGACCACGCCGGTCAGCGTGCGCGTGGCGCTCGCCGCGACGCCCGTGTATTCGGCGATGCGCTCGGCGAGCAGATTGAGATTGTCGCGCGAGGCGATTTCGGCATCGGCTTTTTCGCTGCTGTCGACGAGCGTCTTGAAACCCTCGTCCTGCACGACGAAGTGCGGCAGTTCTTCGGCGATCAGCGCGTTGGTCGCCGGCGACATGATCGCCGCGAACAGATGACGCGCGCCTTCGAGCGACGACGCCTTGTTCATCATCGCGCCGATCAGCGCCGGCCCGCACAGCGACACGACGCGCCGCGCGGATTCCGGCGCGCAGCCGATGCGCCCGGCGACATGCTGCAACACGCTTTCGGTCAAAGCGCCCTGGACAAGTTGATTGAGGTTGATGCTCATTGAGAATGCTTCCGTGAAAGGCGTTACTGCAATCGCCGGAATTAGGCGTGCCGATTATAGGTTCGGGTTCCGGCGCGTCATCGGGGCGGGATTAACAATCGGATTTATCTCAGTGAGCGGCGCTTTAGGAGCGCGCATCAAAAATTCCCGATCGATCCCGAAAAGAACGGTGCCTCTACACGGCCGATCCGTGCGCGGCCTATGATTCCTGAATTCGAGATGACGCCCGGACGGCCGATCCGCCGAAAGCGCTGTTGCGCGCGTCCGACAGCGACGAATCACCGCAGAAGGAGAGCGACGATGTCCGATCCCGCCGATCGCCCGTTCGGGCAAACCCACGACGTCACGAATCAGGCGTCGCCGCTCGTCGGCTATGACGCGTTCGCCTTCGATCCGGCGCTCGTCGCCGCCGTCGGACGCGAAGGCGCACATTGGCATGTGCAGACGCTTTCGCGCGACGGGATGGCGCTGACGCAGCCGGACGTCGTCGCGCTGGCCGAGCTCGCCAACCGCCACGAGCCCGAACTCGCGACGCACAGTCCGCGCGGCGAACGCATCGACGCCATCGAGTTTCATCCGGCGTGGCATGAACTGCTGCGGCGGCTGCGCCATGAGGGATTGCACGCGATGCCGTTCGAGCCGTCCGCGCGCGCCGGATCGATGGCCGCGCGCTGCGCCGGCTACTATCTGCACGGCCAGCTCGAATCGGGCTCGCTGTGCCCGATCACGATGACCTTCGCGAGCATCCCCGTTCTGCGCCACGAACCCGACCTGTTCGCGCGCGTTTCGCATGCGCTGCTTTCGCGCGAACACGATCCGCGCGACATTCCGCTCGGAGCCGGCAAGCATTCGATGATGATCGGCATGGGCATGACCGAGAAACAGGGCGGCTCCGACGTGCGCAGCAACCGCACGCGCGCGCACGCCATCGACAGAAACGGCGCGACGGGACGCGGAGGCGCTTATCGGCTGGTCGGTCACAAGTGGTTCTTCTCCGCGCCGCAATGCGACGCGCATCTCGTGCTCGCGCGCACCGCCGACGAAGGCGGGCTGTCGTGCTTCTACGTGCCGCGTTTCGCGCCGGACGGCCGCAAGAACGCGGTCCAGATCCAGCGCCTGAAGGACAAGCTCGGCAACCGCTCGAACGCGAGCAGCGAAGTGGAGTTTCTCGATGCTTACGGCGTGATGATCGGCGAAGAGGGACGCGGCGTGCCGACCATCATCGAGATGGCGAATTTCACGCGGCTCGATTGCGTGATCGGCAGTGCGGCGCTGATGCGCGCGGCGCTCGTCCAGGCGATTCATCACGCGCGGCAGCGCAGCGCGTTCGGCGCGCATCTCGTCGATCAGCCGCTGATGCGCAACGTGCTCGCCGATCTCGCGCTCGAATCCGAAGCCGCGACGGTGCTATTCATGCGGCTCGCGGGCGCGTTCGAGCAGAGCGCCGCGCCAGGCGGAGCGCTCGCCGAACGCGCGTGGCGGCGCATCGTCACGCCCGCCGCGAAATTCTGGGTCTGCAAGCGCGCGCTCGAATTCACCGGCGAAGCGATGGAAGTCTGGGGCGGCAACGGCTATGTCGAAACCGGGCCGATGGCGCGTTTCTATCGCGAGGCGCCGGTCAATTCGATCTGGGAAGGCTCGGGCAACGTGATGTGCCTCGACGTCCTGCGCGCGTTCGAGCGCGAGCAGGACGCCGCGCACGCGCTCATCGACGACTGGAAGACGACGGCGGGCGCGCATCCGGCGCTGGCGGGCGCGCTGTCGTCGCTGATTGCGATGCTGACGGACGATCCGTCGATCCGGGAAGCGTCGGCCCGGCGCATCGCGCAGCAATTGACGTTGTGCGCGCAGGGCGTGCTGCTCGCGCGGCACGCGCCGCAGGATGTCGCCGATGCGTTCATCGAATCGCGTCTTGGCGACGCGCGCGGCGAAAACGGGCGCGTGTACGGCACGCTGCCCGGACGCTTCGATCACGCGGCGATCGTCACGCGGGCGTTCGCCGCCTGAGAAAGCGTCAGCGGATCGCCCGCCCCGCTTCCCTCAACGGCTCCTCGTTCTCCAGCCGATACACCCACGACAGCAATTCCGCGACCGCCTGATACAAGGCGGGCGGAATGTGCGCGTCGAGATCGACCTGCATCAGCAGCGACACCATTTCCGGCGATTCGTGCACGTACAGCCCCGCTTCCTTCGCGCGCTGCACGATCATGTCCGCGACGATGCCGTAGCCCTTCGCGACGACGCGCGGCGTCGCCTCGCGATTGCCCGCGTCGTAGGCGAGCGCCGTCGCCTGCCTGCGCGTGTACGGCGGATGATCCTGGCCGCTCATGTTTCACTCCCATCGCCGTGCGGCGGGTGGAACAGATGTTCGAGCGGCGAGCGCACCGGCTTTTTCGCGGCGGTCTTGTCGCCGGAAAGCGCGAGATCGGTCGTGCCGTCCATCGAACGCACGGACAGCGACGCGAGCGCGATGCCCGCCGCTTCGAGCTGACGCGCGAACGCGGCGCCGTCGGCGGCGAGACGGCGCGCGCCCGCGTCGCCCGCCTTGATGCGCGTGACGAGCTTGTCGCCCGACAGCACCAGTTCGGCGTCGACGGTGCCGAGCGCGGGCAGCGACAGCGTGATGCGCGTGCGCCAGGCGCGTTCGTCGGCGGCGTCGTCGGAAGCGCGCTGATCGCGCGGTTCGCGGGCGACTTCCCACTCGAAGCGCGTGCCGGGCCACGCCTCGCCCTGCCAGCGGAATTGCTCGTTCGCGAGCACGTCGAGTTGCTGACGCACGACATTGAGCGTCGCCGGATGGATGCCCGCCGCGAGCGACGCCTGCAGCGCCGATTCGTGCCGGCTCGGTTGCGCCGTCTGCGCGTTGGCGCCGTTCGCGGTTCCGTTCTGCGAATTCGAGAGCTCGGACGGCGACGCATCGCGCACCGACGCCGCGAGCGCGGCCGCCTGCTGCGGCGTCTGCGGCGTCGCGATCGGGCGGCCGTGGAAATCGGGCAGATCGGGCGCGAGCTGCGGCGCGCGGGCATCGTCGAGGCCGGTGTCGGCCGGCGTGACGGCGTTGGCGAGCTCGAACGGCAGGGACATCGAACGGGCATCGACGCGCGCCTGCGGTTCGTTGCCGAGCGACGCCGCGCTGCGCTGGCCCGCGAGCCATTGCACCAGATGCGATTCGTAGAAAAGCCCGCTTTCGCCGACGGTCCTTGCGAGCGCCGTCGCCAGCGCGGCGGCGGGCAGCGGCGGCAGATTCTGCGTCGCGGCGCGCGCGGCCGCCACGGCGGCGGCATTGGAGGAGAAAGCGGTATCGAAGAGGCCGGTCGTGAGCGCGGCGAAGGCGCTCGCGGGGCGCGGCGGCGTCGGCCAGAGCGGGGCGTCGCCGGTCAGCGCGGGCGTCGCGCCGCCGAAGCGCGAAATCACGTCGAGCGTGCGCGCGACGCTGGAAAGCTCGGTTTGCGCCGACGCCGCCGGTCCCGCCGCCACGGCGGGCGCGCCGACGGTCTGCGGCATGTCCGGCTGCGTCGTCTGCCCGACGCTCGTGCCCGTCACGCCGCTGCCGCTCACGCCGCCCGGCGCGCGAATCGCGGACATCAGGAGCTCGGTGCGGCTGGCGAGCAACGATGCGATCGCAGAATCGAGTCCAGTCATGCCCACATCCTCGTAAGCGCCGGCCGGATCGTCCGGCGGGCGCGGAACCGCGGCTAGCGCAGTCCGATCATTTTCTTCAGTACGCGGGCCGGGCTGTTGACCGTGAAGAGCGCGGACAGGCGCGCGAGACTCGGCGAGGTCAGATCGCGGATCGCGGCGTCGTCGGCGAGAATCTTCTTCACGAGGTCCAGCTTGCGTGCGCGGGCGGTTTCGTCGAGATCCGAACCGGTATCGACTTCCTTCAGCCGGTCGACCAGCTCGCGATAGGTGCCCTGCAACGCCTTCAGCTCGCTCCATTCGCCACCGCGCGCGGCCACCAGCATCTGACCGGAAACCGCCGCAATGGCCTCGTAGTGGGCGAAATATTCTTGTGTCGTCTTCATTCTTTCGAGGCAGTCGACGCTCATACCCGTCATGCGGGCACGGCGGTCATTTGCGCCACTTCCTGTCCAATTCCGACCCAGGCTTCTTCCAGCGTCGCGAGCAGGCCGTCGACTTCGACGAGCATCGACTCGTTCTGCTTGATGTTCGCCTCGAGCAGCCGGCGCGTCATATACGTGTACAGCGCGTCCAGCCGTTGCGCGATCTCGCCGCCCGCATCCTTGTTGAGCGCCTGCTGCAATCCGCTCTCGATGATGCTGATGGCCTTGCCGATCGCCGCGCCGCGCGCGCCGACGTTGTTCTGCTGCAGATGCATGCGCGCCTGCGCGATCGCCTGACGCGCGCCTTGATACAGCATCACGATCAGCCTGTGCGGGCTCGCTCCGATCACCCCTGTCTGAACGCCCACGCGTGCGTAGGCGCTGGCTCCTGCGTGTCCTGGGGAATACATCTCTCGGGTTCTCCTTATGCGATGCCGCAGCGTGCGCGGGCTTCAAGCGGACGCCGTGCCGCTCGTCCTGATCCGTGTGGGTCCGGTAAAACCGGTGAGAGACGAGCGTGCCGCCCGCCTCAAGCGGGCGAACCATCGTTCGCCGTGCCGTTACCGGGGTTATCGGAAAAACGCGGCAAAGCTTTAGGACTCAAGGCTCTAGAGCAATCGCGAGGATCGAGGGACGGATCGTGTGAAGACCGTCAGACGGAGATCTGCATGATGTCGTTGTAGGCCGACACGAGCTTGTTGCGCACCTGCAGGCCGAACTGCAGGCCGACGTTCGCCTTCTGCATGTCGACCATCACGTCGTTGAGCGACACGTTCGGCGCGCCGATTTCGAATGCGTGCGCCTCGCCGAGTGCCTTGTTCTGGTTGTCGCTGATCTTGTCGATGGACGATTTCAGCGCGTCGGCGAAGCTGCCGGCGCTCGCCGCGCCCGATGTCCCGCTCTGCCCCATGACGGCGCCCGACGCGACGGACGCGGCGTTTGCGGCGCCGGTGCCGCCGGCGGCTTGCGACGCCATCGACTGAATGGCCGACATAGCCGAGGAAAGCGGATTGATCGGAAAGTTCATGTTGACTCCGGATGACAGGAAATAACGGGTGCCGCTCGTGGCGGAGACCCGATGCCCGGCCCGCATTTGCGGAGGTTCGCCGAGTACGAAAAAGATTAGCAGCCGGCGGTTTTTCAAAGCGCGGGAAGAACGGGGAAAACCCCGCTCTATTCGCCGAATCGACTTGCAATCTTCTGCGGATAATCCCCATCGTGAAAAGTCCTCCACCGCCGCTTACATGGAAGCGGGAAGCGGCGGAGGGGAACCTCAGGATTCGGAGCTTCGACGCTAAATGGAAACGCCCAACAACTCACTCATCACGCCCGACGCCAGAATGGGCCTGGCGGGCGCACAGCCGGGCGCAGCCGGAACGGCCACCGCCGGCGCGAGCCTCGCGGGCGGCGCGGGAGCCGACTTCGGCGGCTTCGCGCAGCGCATGCCGATGCTCAACCAGTTCCGCTCGAATCCGCGCGTGCCGCTCATCGTGGCCGTCGCGATTCTGGTGATGGTGGTCGCGGGCCTCGTCATGTGGTCGCGCCAGCCGGACTATCGCGTGCTCTTTTCCAATCTGTCCGACCGGGACGGCGGCGCAATCGTTGCCGCGCTCCAGCAGGGCAACATTCCGTACAAGCTCTCCGACGGCGGCGGCGCCATTCTCGTGCCGGCCGAGCAGGTGCACGAAACGCGTCTGCGTCTCGCGAGCCAGGGCTTGCCGAAGGCCGGCTCGGTCGGCTTCGAGCTGATGGACAACCAGAAGTTCGGCATCAGCCAGTTCGCCGAGCAGGTCAACTATCAGCGCGCGCTGGAAGGCGAGCTGGAGCGCACGATCGGCTCGATTTCGTCGGTGAAGTCGGCGCGCGTGCATCTGGCGATTCCGAAGCCTTCCGTCTTCGTGCGCGACAAGGAACTGCCGACCGCCTCCGTGATGGTCAATCTGTACCCCGGCCGCGTGCTCGACGAAGGCCAGGTGGTGGCGATCACGCACATGGTGGCGTCCGGCGTCGCGGACATGCCGGTCAAGAACGTGAACATCGTCGATCAGGACGGCAACCTGCTGACGAGCCAGAACGCCGCGAACGGCCTCGACGCATCGCAACTGAAGTACGTGCAGCAGATCGAGCACAACACGCAAAAGCGCATCGACGCGATCCTCGCGCCGCTCTTCGGCGCCGGCAACGCGCGTTCGCAGGTCAGCGCCGACATCGACTTCTCGAAGCTCGAGCAAACCGCCGAAAGCTACGGCCCGAACGGGAACCCGCAGAACACGGCGATCCGCAGCCAGCAGTCGAGCGAGTCGAGCGAATCCGGCGGCAGCAGCATCGGCGGCGTGCCGGGCGCGCTGTCGAACCAGCCGCCGCAGCCGGCATCCGCGCCGGTCGACGCAGCGGCATCGGGCGCGGCGGGCGCATCGGCGAAAACGGGTCCGCAGAATCAGCGCAAGGACACGACGACGAACTACGAAGTCGATCGCACCGTGCGTCACTACGAGCAGGCGACGGGCGGCATCAAGCGTCTGTCGGTGGCGGTGGTCGTGAACTACGAGAAGAAGGTCGATGCGAAGGGCAACGTCACGATGACGCCGCTTGCCGCCGACAAACTCGCGCAGGTCCAGCAGCTCGTGAAGGACGCGATGGGCTTCGACGACAAGCGCGGCGACTCGGTGAACGTCGTGAACAGCGCGTTCTCCGCCGATCTGAACGCGACGCCCGACGTGCCGTGGTGGAAGACGCCGGAATCGATCGGCATGGGCATTCAGGCGGCGAAGTATCTGGGCATCGGCATCGTCGGTCTGTTCCTGTACTTCAGCATGGTGAAGCCGGCGATGAAGCGCGCCTTCCCGCCGCCGCCCGAAGCCGCGCCGACGCTCGCCGTACCGGACGAACTCTCGCTGCTCGACGGCCCGTCGCTCGACGGCGGCGGCACGGCGAAGCTGGAAGACGAAGACAAGGATGCCGAGGTGAGTCTCCTCGGTCATGAAAGCAAGAAAGCCAAATTCGACCGCAATCTCGACTACGCGCGCATGGTCGCGCGTCAGGATCCGAGAATCGTTGCGACGGTCGTAAAGAACTGGGTGTCCGATGAACGCTGAAGGCCTGAATAAAGCCGCTCTCCTCCTGATGTCGATCGGCGAGGAAGAAGCCGCCGAAGTTTTCAAGTATCTCGCCCCGCGCGAGGTGCAGAAGATCGGCGCGACGATGGCGGCCCTGAAAAACGTGACGCGCGAGCAGCTCGACAACGTGCTGACCGAATTCGTGAGCGAAGCCGAGCAGCACACGGCGCTTTCGCTGGATTCGAGCGAGTACATCCGCTCCGTGCTGACGAAGGCGCTCGGCGAAACCAAGGCCGGCGCGCTGATCGACCGTATCCTGCAGGGCAGCGATACGAGCGGCATCGAAGGCCTGAAGTGGATGGACTCGGGCGCGGTCGCGGAACTCATCAAGAACGAGCATCCGCAGATCATCGCGACGATCCTCGTTCACCTGGACCGCGATCAGGCGTCGGAAATCGTGTCGCTGTTGTCCGACCGCCTGCGCAACGACGTGCTCCTGCGCATCGCGACGCTCGACGGCATCCAGCCCGCCGCGCTGCGCGAACTCGACGACGTGCTGACGACGCTGCTCTCCGGCAGCGACAACCTGAAGCGCGCGCCGATGGGCGGCATCCGCACGGCGGCCGAGATTCTCAACTTCATGTCGAGCAATCACGAAGAAGGCGTCATCGCGAACGTGCGCGAATACGACGCCGAGCTCGCGCAGAAGATCATCGACCAGATGTTCGTGTTCGAGAACCTGCTCGATCTGGAAGACCGCGCGATCCAGCTTCTGCTGAAGGAAGTGGAATCGGAAACGCTGATCGTGTCGCTGAAGGGCGCGCAGCCGGCGCTGCGCCAGAAGTTCCTGTCGAACATGTCGCAGCGCGCGGCCGAACTGCTCGCCGAAGACCTTGATTCGCGCGGTCCGGTGCGCGTGTCGGAAGTCGAGCAGCAGCAGCGCAAGATTCTGCAGATCGTCCGCAATCTCGCGGAAAACGGTCAGATCCAGTTAGGCGGCAAGGCCGAGGACGCATATGTCTAACACCCGCGCGCAAAAGGCTCCGGTCTCGGCGTATCAGCGCTGGGAAATGGCGTCGTTCGATCCCGTCGAGATCAAGGTCGACAACAGCGCGGCGGAACAGGCCGCGCTCGAAGCGCACCTGCGCCGCGTCGAGGACGACGCGTATCAGCAAGGTCTCGCGAAGGGGCACGTCGCGGGGCAGGCGCTTGGGTATCAGGCGGGTTACGAGCAAGGTCAGGCGAAGGGTTTCGAGGACGGCCGCAAGGAAGCGCTCGCGCAGGCCGCGCGTCTCGCCGAGATCGCCGATGCGTTCAAGACCGCCCTGCAAGCCGCCGATGCGGCCATCGCGGAATCGCTCGCGGAACTCGCGGTCGATATCGCGCAGCAGGTCGTGCGCCAGCATCTCGCACTCGATCCGACGGCGCTCGTCGCCGTGGCGCGCGAAGTCATCGCGTCCGAGCCGGAGTTGTGCGGCGCGCCGACGCTCATCGTCAATCCGGCCGACATGGCTATCGTCGATGCGTATCTGAAGGACGAACTCGAAGCCGCCGGCTGGACCGTGCGGCCCGATCCGGAAGTCGAGCGCGGCGGCTGCAAGGCGCACGCCGCAACCGGTGAAATCGATGCGACCAACGTGTCGCGCTGGGAGCGCGTCGTGGCCGCGTTGGGGAGAAGCAAGCCGTGGTAAATCAACGGATCACGCAGGACGGTCTGAGCGAACTCGAACAGGAACTCGCGCGCGCGTCGTTCGGCCCGCTCGCCGAAGAGCGCGCGGAAGACGAATCGCCCGACGAACTCGCCGCGCGCACCATCGCCGAACTGGCCGGTATCGCGGGCAATCCGCACATCGACACGTGGCGCGACAAGCTCGACGCGCTGCGCTCGCGCAATGCGATCGCGAAGCCGCTGCGTCCCTGCGGACGTCTGACGCGGGCCGCCGGTCTCGTGCTCGAAGCGGTCGGCCTGAAGATGGGCGTCGGCTCCGAATGCATCATCGAGCTGCCGCCGGGCAGCGCGATTCCGACCGCCGAAGCCGAAGTCGTCGGTTTCGCGGGCGACAAGCTCTTTCTCATGCCGACGACCGAAGTCGCCGGCCTGTTGCCGGGCGCGCGCGTCTATCCGCTGGAAAGCGCGCCGATCAACGATCCGATGGCGGGCGCGAAGCGTCTGCCGGTCGGCTGGGAAATGCTCGGCCGCGTGGTCGACGCGTCCGGCCGTCCGCTCGACGGGCTCGGCCCGCTCGGCGCCAAGGTCGATGCGCCGCTGGCGGGTCCGGTCATCAATCCGCTGAATCGCGAGCCGATCCACAAGGTGCTCGACGTCGGCGTGCGCGCGATCAACTCGCTGCTGACGGTCGGACGCGGCCAGCGCATGGGCCTGTTCGCGGGTTCGGGCGTCGGCAAGTCGGTTCTGCTCGGCACGATGGCGCGCTACACGAGCGCGGAAGTCATCGTGATCGGGCTGATCGGCGAACGTGGCCGCGAAGTGAAGGAATTCATCGAGCAGATTCTGGGCGAGGACGGACTCGCGCGCTCGGTCGTCGTGGCCGCGCCTGCCGACGTGTCGCCGGTGCTGCGGATGCAGGCCGCCGCGTACACGACCTCGCTCGCCGAATATTTCCGCGATCAGGGCAAGCACGTCCTGATGCTGATGGATTCGCTCACGCGTTACGCGATGGCGCAGCGCGAGATCGCGCTCGCCATCGGCGAGCCGCCCGCGACCAAAGGCTATCCGCCGTCGGTGTTCGCGAAGCTGCCGGCGCTCGTCGAGCGCACCGGCAATGGTCCCGAAGGCGGCGGCTCGATCACGGCGTTCTACACCGTGCTCACCGAAGGCGACGATCAGCAGGATCCGATCGCCGACTCGGCGCGCGCGATTCTGGACGGCCATATCGTGCTGAACCGCTCGCTCGCGGAAGCCGGGCACTATCCGGCGATCGACATCGAGCAGTCGATCAGCCGCGTGATGACGTCGATCATCGACGACAAGCATCTCGAACGCGTGCGTCTCTTCAAGCAGATGCTGTCGCGCTATCAGCGCAACAAGGATCTCATCAACGTGGGCGCGTATTCGAGCGGACGCGACCAGTTGCTCGACCGCGCCATCGCGCTGTATCCGCGCATGGAGTCGTTTTTGCAGCAAGGCTTTCGCGAAGAGGCGCCGTTCGAGCCGAGCATCGCGATGTTGAATCAACTGTTCGAATAGTTTTCGACTAGTATCCGAAGCATTCGTCACAAGAAAGCACAAAGACCTCACGGGACCGCCACGCCATGTCGAAGAATCTGCCGATCAACACCCTCATCGAACTCGCCGAAGAGGAACTCGATAACGCCACGAAGAAGCTCGGCAAGCTTCAGCAGGAACGCAACGAGATCGAAACGCAACTGAACGCGCTCGTGACGTATCGCGACGAGTATCACGCGCGTTTCACGGCGTCGGCGCAGCAAGGCACGACGGCGCAGACGCTGCGCAATTTCCAGGCTTTCGTCGATACGCTCGACAGCGCCATCGCGCAGCAGCGCACGCTGCTCCTGATGGCCGATCAGCGCATCGAGGCGGCGAAACCCGACTGGCGTCTCAAGAAACAGAAGCTCGGCAGCTACGAAGTGCTGGCCGCACGCGGCGAGGCGATCCTCGCGAAGAAGGCCGCGCGCGTCGAGCAGCGCGAATCCGACGAACACGCCGCCAAGGTGCTGCGCATGCGCGCCGAGCGGGCTTCGTCGTAACCCATTCATCGATATTTCCAGAGGCTCAGCATGTCCTCCGTTTCTCTTCTCGGCGCGCTTTCCGGCGCCACGTCATCGGGCAACTCCGCGGCGCAGCGCGCGGCGAGCGCCGGCGCGTCGTTCGGCAAGACGCTCCAGGGCATCACCGACCGCGCCAACGCCGATGCGCAAGCGGCTCAGGCGTTCGCGGATTCGTCCGCCGACACATCGAGCGTGCACGACGCGCCGAAGCCTTCCGACGACGCATCGAAGAGCGACGACGCATCCGATGCTCAGGCCGCCGCGAAGCCCGACGAGACGGACGCGCCGAAAGAGGCATCGAAGCCTGCGGACAAGACGAATACGGCCGACGCGTCGAAGCCGGCGTCGGGCTCGTCATCGGATGCGGCCGCCGCTGCGCAAGCGAAAGCCCGCGCGGACGCCGCGAACGAAGCCGACGCCGACTCGGACGATACCGAGTCCGCGCTCGCCGATGCGGCCGACGCTGCATCGCTCGTCACGACGACCGCATCGACCGACGACGACAAAGCGACGGACACGACGCACAAGAGCAGCGATGCGAAGTCGGCGCAGGACGCGCTGGCCGCCGCGCTCGCCTCGATGAACAACACGCAGCCCGCGAATGCCACGGCGAACGGTTCGGTCGGAACGGCGCGCGAGGGCGGGAAAGGCGACGATCAGGGCGGCCTCTTCGCGAAAGGCGGAAAGGGCGCGAGCCTGCCCGGGCTGACGGCGAATGCGAAGGCCGGCGACAAGGCTGTCGACGCAGCCGCGCTCGCATCCGCGCAAACCGCGCCGGCGATATCCGCCGACGCCGCGACCGCCGCCTACAAGCAAGCCGCCGACGCGGCCGCGCACGCGGTCGCAATGCAGACGGCATCGGCGGGTTCGGCGGTGTCGAGTCCGCAGGGCGCGATGGCATCGGCGACCAGCGCCGCGATCGCACCGCACGTTGGCGGCTCCGGCTGGGACGACGCGTTCAGTCAGAAGGTCGTGTTTCTGTCGAAGGCGGATCAGCAAAGCGCGGAATTGACGCTGAATCCGAAAGATCTCGGGCCGTTGCAGGTGACGCTGCAGGTCTCCGATAACCACGCGCACGCGCTGTTCGTGTCGCAGCATGCGCAGGTGCGCGAAGCGATCGAAGCCGCGATGCCGAAGCTGCGCGAAGCGATGGAAGCGAACGGCATCAGTCTCGGAAGCGCGTCCGTCGCCGATGGCTTCACGCGCCAGTCGCAGCAACAAAGCGGTGACGGCCGCTCGGGATCGGGCGGCGGCGGCCGTGCGTCGGGCGGAATCGGTGGCCTGGGCGGCGTGAGCGCCGACGATTCCGTTGCGGCGAGTATCAACGTGCCCGTGCGACGCACGGTCGGACTCGTCGATACGTTCGCCTGATCCTTCTCAGCGCCTCACGCCGCACATTCGGCGCGCAGGCGCTCGACGACGACGATGTAATGCCGGGGGGCATCGTCCGTTGAAAGGCCACCGGCGTGATGACGAACATGCCGACGAAATGCGCGACGCCGCGCAGCGGCGCGTTCATCGGGAAGTCGAGCACATGCGACGACGCCGACGTGATGCCGATGCCGCACGCGAGCACGCTGGAGACGAGCGCCGCAAAAAGCAGCGCGCGCAGGAGATAGAGGCCGCGCAGCGGGACGTGCGTGAAACGCACGACGATGCCGAGCGCGATCGCGGGTGCGGCGATGAGCAGAAGCGCGGCGAAAAGCGCGTGCAGCACGCTCCTCCGATGCAGCACGCCGACGAGCGTCTGCGCGCCGGCGAGTCCGCCGATGACCGCAGGCCAGCCGCACGGCGCGTCAGCATGAGAGCCGCCATCGCGACGCCCGAAGGAGGCCAGATCGACGCGGCGCTCGCCAGATGGAAACCGGCCCAGGCCAGTCAATCGCGACTCAAACGACGATCAGCGTTCTCCCAATTGGCGGACTTTTCTCAAAGTCTCGGCATCGCCCTGAGACAGAACACAGCATGAATGCAACATTTAGTATTCCTCTGATGGCGGTCTGAAGGGCGCTCCTAGAATCTGCGCGACTCGTCTCCTTTGCCGCCGCGCAGCAACATGCGCGACGCTTTGTCATGCGCGCATTCGTTTCACTGCTGCTGGCTTTCTGCCTGCACGTCCCTTTTTCCGACGCCTTCGCCCAAGGTTCGTCATCGCCCGTAATCGACGCCGCGCCCAAGTCCCGGCCGCGGATCGCGCTGGTTTTGCGACTATGTCCGGCGGGCGCTGGATCTCAACGAAGGCGATGCCTACGACGCGCACGAAATCAACGAACGCCTCGCGCGCCTCGAAACGAGCGGCTACTTCAAGAGCGTCTCGCACGAATTCGTCCACGAGGACGGCGTGAACCGCCCGCGCGTGAACGCGGCGGAAAAGAGCTGGGGATCCAACTTCCTGCTGTTCTCGCTCGACGGCCTCCGACATCTGGCGGCGTATGGCGTCAATCAGTTCTCCGGGAACTACGTGTTCTACAGCCAGCAGACGTACCAGTTTCGCGTGGCGTCGCCGAAAGGAACGGCGGTGAACGACGTGTATCTCGGCACGATGGCCGAAGCCGGCAACGCAACGTTCGAGCGCAGCGCACTTCGCATGGGCGATCTGAAGAAGAGCCTCAGCGTGTTCGTCGGCGCGACGACCGCTCGGCCCGGCCTATCACGGCTACGCGATCGCGCCGGGCGGCATTCAAAGCGTCTATCTCCAGTTCGGCGCGAAGTTCTGAGGCCGACGTGGCCCGCGCGCGCATTTCTTACAACAACAACCACATGACTTCATGAACAAAACCTGGCTTGCATCGTATCCATCCGGCGTGCCTGCCGAGATCGAATCCGACCGATACCGCTCTGTCACCGACCTGCTCGAGCAGAGCTTCCGCCTTTACGCCGGGAAACCGGCGTTCGCGTGCATGGGAGCGTCCATCAGTTACGCGAAGCTCGACGCTCTTTCGCGCGACCTCGCCGCGTGGCTGCAGTCGACCGGCCTGCGCAAAGGCGCGCGCGTCGCGATCATGATGCCCAACGTGCTGCAATATCCGGTCGCGCTCGCGGCGATCCTGCGCGCGGGCTACGTCGTCGTGAACGTGAATCCGCTCTACACGCCGCGTGAGCTCGAACATCAGCTGAAGGACAGCGGCGCCGAAGCGATCATCCTGCTCGACAACTTCGCGGCGACGCTGCAAGCGGTCGTGCACGAGACGACGATCAGACACGTAGTCGTCGCGACGCTGGGCGACTTGCTCGGCGCGAAAGGATGCCTCGTGAACTTCGTCGCGCGGCATGTCAAAAAGCTGGTGCCCGCATGGAACCTGCCCGGCCACACGGCGTTCAACGCGGCGCTTGCCCGCGGCAGGCACATGGCGTTCACGCCGGTCGAGCAGCAGCCGGACGACATCGCCCTTCTGCAGTACACGGGCGGCACGACGGGCGTGGCGAAGGGCGCCGTGCTGCCGCATCGCAGTCTGATCGCCAACATGCTGCAGACGCAGGCGTGGCTCGAACCGGCCCGCGCGCAGCGGCCCACGTCCGGACAACTCACGACGGCCATCGCGTTGCCGCTCTATCACGTCTTCGCGCTGACGGCGTGCGGACTGCTGACGATCCAGACCGGCGCATTGGGCGTGCTGATCCCGAATCCGCGCGACATCGGCGGCATGATCCGGACGCTGCGGCGCTATCGCATCACGATGTTCCCGGCGGTGAACACGCTCTACAACGCGATGCTCGATCACCCGGATTTCGCGCAGCTCGATTGCTCGCGGCTCTTCGCGGCTGTCGGCGGCGGTGCGCCGGTGCAGCAGGCCGTGGCGCAGCGCTGGCTCGAAAAGACGGGCGTGCCGATCATCGAAGGCTACGGCCTGACCGAGACGACCGCGTGCGTGACTTGCAACCCGGCGGACTCGACGCAGCGTGGCGGCACGATCGGCTTGCCGCTGCCGTCGACGGAAGTTTCGATCCGCGATGACGCAGGCAACGAAGCCGCGCCCGGCGAACCCGGCGAGTTGTGCATTCGCGGGCCACAGGTCATGGCGGGCTACTGGAATCGTCCGGACGAGACGGCGCACGTCATGACGGCCGACGGCTTCTTCAAGTCGGGCGATATCGCCGTGGTGGATGAACACGGCTTCCTGAAGATCGTCGATCGCAAGAAAGACATGATCCTGGTCTCGGGCTTCAACGTCTATCCGAACGAGATCGAGGACGTGGTCGCCGCGCATCCCGGCGTGTTCGAGGCGGCGGCGGTCGGCGTGCCCGACCGTCATTCCGGCGAGTCCGTGAAGATTTTCGTCGTGCGGCGCGACCCGGCCCTCACCGAGGCCGATCTGATCGCGCATTGCAAGGAGCGCCTGACGGGCTACAAGCGGCCCAAGGCAGTCGAGTTCCGCGAGAGTCTGCCCAAGAGCAATATCGGAAAGGTTTTGCGCAGGGAACTGCGCGATGGAACCGCGTGAGCGCGGAAGGAAGAAAGACGTGAAGCAATTCGTTTCGATGAAAGAGGTTGCGGCGGTGGCCATGCTGGCGCTCGCACGCCATGCCCGCGCCGACGACGCGCCGCCGCTAACGCCGCTAACGCCGCAAACGCAGGAAGCGCGAGCGCGCCGGCCGAATCGCCGTGGAAGGCTTCGATCGGCTTTCGCCGCGCTGAATTACCGCTTCTGAGCGGTTCCCCGGCGCGCCACTGCGCCGGGCTCTCCCTTCCCTTTTCTTTCCCCGCGCGGGCGCAATGCCCGCGCCGGCCTCAAGTTTTCCGTCCGAAAAGCCGAGATAGGTATCGAAGAGCGGGTCCGCGCAGGCCCGGAGCAATCGAACGGAATAGCCAGAAAACCCCCCTCTGTTCGACCCATCGCTTTACACCGCGATAGCCAACAATTCACCCTATCGAAAGAGGCACGCATTTTCATGGCTACCACGACCGCAAACCAGCAACCCATCGTTCCCGCGAAAGGCGGGAAGCTCAAAAAGATCCTGATCATCGCCGTCGGCGCGATCGTGCTGCTCGGCGCGGGCGCCGGTGGCGCGTACTTCTTCGTCGGGAAGAATCATGGTCCGGCCAAGCCGGCGCCGGAGCCGCCGCCCGTGTTTTTCCCGCTCGAATCGCTGACGGTGAATCTCCAGTCGGACGACGGCGCCATGCACTATCTCCGCGCCGGCCTCACGCTCAAGCTGAAGGACGAAAAGGTCCAGTTGCTCGTCACCGAGCACATGCCGGAAGTCCGCAGCCATGTGCTGCTTCTGCTTTCCGGCAAGCGCCCGGACGATCTCGCGACCGTCGACGGCAAGAAGCAGCTTGCCAACGAACTGCGCGCGTCGGTCGAAACCGCGGCGAGCACGGCGGAGAAACCGGTGCGCGTCGAGGAAGTGCTGTTCACCGAATTCGTCGTTCAGTAACGCCGGATCAGCGAGTAAAGAGTCATGGGCCACGAAGAGTTCATGTCGCAGGAGGAGGTCGATGCCCTCCTCAAGGGCGTCACCGGCGAGATCGATCAGGAAGCTGACGAGAAAAAGCCCGCCGGCGTACGTCCGTACAACATTGCGACGCAGGAACGCATCGTCCGCGGCCGGATGCCCGGCCTCGAAATCATCAACGACCGCTTCGCGCGCCTCATGCGCGTGGGCATCTTCAACTTCATGCGGCGCTCGGCGGAAATTTCCGTCGGTCCGGTGAAGGTGCAGAAATACAGCGAATTCACGCGCAATCTGCCGATCCCGACCAATCTGAACCTGGTCCATGTGAAGCCCTTGCGCGGCACGTCGCTGTTCGTGTTCGACCCGAATCTCGTGTTCTTCGTGGTCGATAACCTTTTCGGCGGCGACGGGCGTTTTCATACGCGCGTCGAAGGCCGCGAGTTCACGCAAACCGAGCAGCGCATCATCGCGAAACTGCTGAATCTCGTGTTCGAGCATTACGCGACGTCGTGGCGCAGCGTGAAGCCGCTGCAGTTCGAATACATGCGCTCGGAGATGCACACGCAGTTCGCCAACGTGGCGACGCCGAACGAAATCGTCATCGTGACGCAGTTCACGATCGAGTTCGGCTCGACGGGCGGCACGCTGCACATCTGCATGCCGTACTCGATGATCGAGCCGATCCGCGACGTGCTTTCCTCGCCGATTCAGGGCGAAGCGCTCGAAGTGGACCGCCGCTGGGTGCGCGTGCTGTCGCAGCAAGTGCAGTCGGCGGAAGTGGAACTGACGGTGGATCTCGCCGAGATCCGCTCGTCGTTCGAGCAGATTCTGAACATGCGCGTAGGCGATGTGCTGCCGATCGACATTCCGGAGCAGGTCGTCGCGAAGGTGGACGGCGTGCCGGTGATGGAATGCGGCTACGGAATGTTTAATGGTCAATACGCGCTGCGCGTGCAAAAGATGATCAGCGCGAGCGATACGATGAAGGAAGGTGGATATGAGTGACCTGATGCAGAACGACGCGCCCGGCGCGCCGGAAAAAGGTGAAGAGCTGATGCTGGACGACTGGGCGAGCGCGCTCGCCGAGCAGAACGGCAACGAAGCGCCGGTGGCCGCGAGCGCGGGCGTGTTCCAGCCGCTGTCGAAGGCGGCGGCGCCGTCGACGCGCAACGACATCGACATGATTCTCGACATCCCCGTGCAGATGACGGTGGAACTCGGGCGCACGAAGATCGCGATCCGCAACCTGCTGCAACTCGCGCAAGGCTCGGTCGTGGAACTGGACGGCCTCGCCGGCGAACCGATGGACGTGCTCGTGAACGGCTGCCTCATCGCGCAGGGCGAAGTGGTCGTCGTCAACGACAAGTTCGGCATTCGCCTGACCGACATCATCACGCCGTCCGAACGCATCCGGAAGTTGAATCGATGAAACGCCTGGCCGTTGCGCTGCTCTTCGCCGCGCCTCTTTTCGCCCATGCCGCCGACATGAACGCGGTGAACCACGCCGCGCAGATCGCCTCGGGCGTCGGCGCGGGCACCGCGGTGCCATCGCTCGGTTTCGGCGCGGTGTTGCAGACGCTGCTCGGACTCGTGATCGTGATCGGCTTCGTGTTCGGCTGCGCATGGCTCGCGCGCAAGTTCGGCTATCAGGGCGGCAAGCGCAGCGGTCTCGTGAAGGTCGTGGGCGGCGCATCGCTCGGCAACAAGGAACGCGTCGCGGTCGTCGAAGTGGGCGATACGTGGCTCGTGCTCGGCGCCGGTCCTGGCAACGTGCGTCTGTTGCACACGATGCCCGCAGGCTCGGCGGAAGTGGAAGGCGTCGGCGTTCCCGCGCAATCGTCGCCGCCGGCGGGCAACTTCGGGCAGCGCTTTCGCGACGCCCTCGCCGGCGAAGCGAACAAGCGGCTCCAGAAGTTCGTTTCTCCCGGCAAATAAGTCAGTCTTGCCGATGCATCGGGCGCGGTTCGCGAGGACCGCGCCCGATGTGCGTTTACGGCGCACGTTCGCAATAGAACGAGTTGGCGCGGGTTTCCCCCTCTTTTCGCCCCATCGTCCCATGCCGCGATAGCCGAGAATTCACGCTATCGAAAGAGGCAGGATTCCATGGTCATCACGTTCGTCGTTCATCAAGGTCAGCGCATTCTCGATGCCCTCGCAAGCATCGTCGGCGGGAGCAAGTAATGCAGGTGAGTCGTAACATCGTGCGCGGCGTGAAGCTCGCGCTGCCCGTCGCAATCGGCCTCGCGCCGTATCTGGCGTTCGCGCAAAGCACGGCGGGGCTGCCCGCCTTCAACACGAGTCCCGGCCCGAACGGCGGCACGACGTACTCGCTCAGCGTGCAGACGATGCTGCTGCTGACGATGCTCTCGTTCCTGCCCGCGATGGTCCTGATGATGACGAGCTTCACGCGCATCATCATCGTGCTGTCGCTGTTGCGGCAGGCGCTCGGCACCACGAGCACGCCGCCGAACCAGGTGCTCGTCGGCCTCGCGCTGTTTCTGTCGTTCTTCGTGATGTCGCCGGTTCTCGACAAGGCTTACACCGACGCATACAAGCCCTTCTCCGAAGGCCAGATCGCGATGGATCAGGCGATGACGCGCGGCGTCGCGCCCTTCAAGCAGTTCATGCTGAAGCAGACGCGCGAATCGGATCTCGCGCTGTTTGCGCGCATCTCGCACGCCGCGCCGATGAACGGACCGGAAGACGTGCCGCTTTCGCTGCTCGTGCCGTCGTTCGTCACGAGCGAATTGAAGACGGGTTTCCAGATCGGCTTCACGATCTTCATTCCGTTTCTCATCATCGACATGGTGGTGGCGAGCGTGCTGATGTCGATGGGCATGATGATGGTTTCGCCTTCGACGATCGCGCTGCCGTTCAAGCTGATGCTGTTCGTGCTCGTCGATGGCTGGCAGTTGCTGATCGGCTCGCTCGCGCAGAGCTTCGTTTCCTGATTTCGTGAGACTTTGAAATGACGCCAGAATCCGTCATGACGATGGCGCATCAGGCGATGTACGTCGCCTTGTTGCTCGCCGCGCCCTTGTTGCTGGTCGCGCTCGTCGTCGGTCTCGTGGTGAGCCTGTTCCAGGCGGCCACCCAGATCAACGAATCGACGCTCTCGTTCATTCCGAAGCTGATCGCGGTGGCGGTGACGCTCGTGATCGCCGGTCCGTGGATGCTCTCGACGCTGCTCGACTACATGCGCCACGTTTTCACGATCACGCCTGCGATCACGGGCTGAGTTTCGTTCGATGTTCTCCGTCACCTATGCGCAGCTGAACGGCTGGCTCACGGCGTTTCTGTGGCCGTTCGTGCGAATTCTCGCGCTGATCGCCACCGCGCCCGTGCTGAGCCACATGGCGATTCCGATGCGCGTGAAGATCGCGCTTGCGGCCTTCATCTCGCTGATCGTCGCGCCGACGCTGCCCGCGATGCCGCAGGCGACGGTGTTTTCGGCGGCGGGCGTGTGGATCATCGTGAATCAGTTTCTGATCGGCGCGGCGATCGGCATGGTGATGCAGATCGCGTTCGCGACCGTCGATGCAGCCGGCGAGTTCATCGGGCAGCAGATGGGCCTCGGTTTCGCGACGCTTTACGATCCGCGCGCGGGTGGCAATGCGGTGGTCGTGTCGCGCTATCTGAACACGCTGGCGATGCTCGCGTTTCTCGTCTTCGATGGCCATCTGCAGTTGATGAGCGCGCTGGTGGCGACTTTTCAGAGCGTGCCGATCGAGGCGAATGTGGTGGCGTCGGCTTCGCATGCGCAGGGATGGCGCGTGTTGGTCGGGTATGGCGCGAGCGTGTTTTCGACGGGCTTGCTGCTGGCGTTGCCGATCGTGGCGGCGCTGCTTATCGCCAATCTGGCGCTCGGCGTTTTGAATCGCGCTGCGCCGCAGATCGGGATATTTCAGGTCGGGTTTCCGGTGACGATGCTCGTCGGGCTGCTTTTGTTGCAACTCATGGTGCCGAATCTGATGCCGTTTTTTCAGCGGGTTTTCGATGTGGGGATTGCGCAGATTGGGCGGGTTGCGGGGGCGCTTTAGTCGCTAAAGAAGCGCCTGCTGCAAGGGCGCCCGATGCTCATGCACTTTGATGATTCGATACTCGTTTTTCAACGCGCCAGCTTCGATCGATTGAATTTGGCGTAGATCGACGACGAGGACGTCGCCTTTTCCAAAGCGTTCGCCGCTATTCACTTTGCTCAGAAATACTTCGTCGTCCAATGCGGCGAAAAAAGGATATTGGCCGTCGTGAACGCGCCATTTGTTTCCGTCCTTGAATACGACGGATTCCACCAGCAGGACTTTTCTCGCAACGAAGTCCGAGACCACTTCGCCGCTGTCATTGTCGGATGATGCAAATGACGCAAGCTCATCGTCTTCGATGATGAGTTCCACTTTCTCGCCGCGCACGATACCGAAGTTCGATATGCCTTCGCGCTCGAGAGGCGACAGGGTCTTGCTAAGACTCGAGCGCACGGTGGTATTTCGCCAGAGGCGCACGACATTGGCCTCGACCTCGACGGACTCCGTTTCTGTGATCCACACATGCGAGACTTCACCGACCTGTTCGATTCGGTGCGGCCGGCGTCCGCGCAGCTTGCGTGCCAGCCCGACGACGCCGCCACCGCCGCCGATGAGGCCGAGGATGGTGAGGATCGTATAAGCATTGGAAATTGCCGTGGCATTGGACCCGGCGAACATATCCCGGATCTGGGCCAGCAGTTGTTGCACGAAGATGAGATCGAGTTCGAACGAACCGGCTTTGAAACTGCCTTTGACTTCGACCCGGACATCGGCTGAATCGCCGTTCAGTTCCTTGTTCGCTGCCGTGAACAAATCGGCGATGGCCACGAGCGCGGGCGCAAGGTCCCGCACATCCATTCGATGTTCCGCGAGTGCAGGGCCGTCATATACGACGTTGAACCGCTCGTGGTTGCTCATGTCGTTGTGATGTTCGGAATACTGGGATTCGCTGCCGCGCGGGCTGGCAGGTCGACCGGATGTTACCACGCAGCCTCCTCGAATAGCGGGCCGTGGCGGGCACCGCCATACATGCGATAGGGCCGCCCGAGGGGCGGAAACTACGCGACAACGGGACTCGTCAAGGATGAGTCATTTCACGATGCCGAGCGGCAACATCATGTCTGAGCGCGCACGATAGAGATACACGAAACGTCCCATTTCGCGTGCTCTTCTACCGCACCTCGATCTGAGTTGGCTTCCTTTGCATACCCAACGGCAGCGCGTAGCGCTGCGCCGAAGCTGTTTCGTGCTGAACCAGCGCGCTCAACGTATTCGGGCGGCAGATCGTGCGCGAGCCAAGCCCGATTGGTTCTATGAGGGCACTCTTTAGGCGAGTGCCACCGAGGACGAGAGGACTACCCAAATTGCGTGTGATCGCGGGCTTGAAAAGCTGCTTTCTTCGCCTACTTTCTTTGCAGCAGCAAAGAAAAGTAGGTGCCGCCCCGCACAGGGGCAACGTTAATAGACCGACGCGAATACGGGATCCGGCGAAAGCAGAAGGGAGAACGCAGAAAGCAAAAAAAGCCGCCTTCAACCCTGAATGTAATCAAACAACGACATCTTCTGAATCTGCGAAAACGCCATCTGCGCGGCCTGCAGCGAACTCTGCGTCAACTCGTACTGACTGATCGACGAAACGAGGTCGATGCTCGTCAGATTCGCGATGTCACTCGCCGTCTGCGTCTGACTCGTCTGCATTGCGCTCTGCGTCGACTGCACTTGCTGCTCGCGTCCGCCCACTACCGTCTGCGCCGCCAGCACGTTGTTGAACGTGTTGCTCACCTTCGTGCCGATCGTCGTCAGCGTGTTGGTCAGCGCCGCCTGCGCGCCCGGCGATCCCGTCGGCTGCTTGAGCGCGTTCACGAGGCTGTCGAGCGTCGCGAAGATGTCGTTGCTGCCCGACGCCGCCGGCTCCACGGAGAACGTGTCGCCATCGGCGGGCGTGCCGTCGATCGTCACCTTCTGGCCGCCAAGCGCGATGTCCGTGCTGCCCGTGTAGGCCACGTTCGTCGGCAACGATGAATCCGCCGGGTTCGACGTGACCGAGTAGGTCGTCGAGCCATCCGTCGCCGAGACCGAGAACTTGATCGTGTACGTGCTCGCATTGGCCGCGTTGCTCGTATCGTTGACGCTCACGCCGCTGATCGTCCCGGTGCCCGTGTTCGTGCTGGCCGCGCTCGACACCGGATCGCTTTCCGTCGGCAATACGCTGCCGAAGATAGACGCGCCCGTGTCACCCACCGGGATCGTCCGTCCTTCGCTGATCTGCACCGTGCGCTGGCCGTAATCGCCCGAATACTGCGCGCCGACGCCCGACGGGTCGTTCGTGTACGGCTGCGTGCCGCCCTTGAGTCCCGAGAAAATATAGTTGCCGTTGCTGTCCGTGGTGTTCGCGAGGCTGAAGAGCTGATCGCGCAAACCCTGAATCGTGTTCGCGATGGCCGTGCGGTCCGAATCGGTGAGCGAACCGTCGCCCGCATGCACGATCTGCGTCTGCACGCTCGTCAGCGCGCTGCTCACGCTGCTCAGCGTCGCGTCTTCCTGCTGCAGCGCGGACAACGCCGTCGTCTGATTCGTGCCGTACTGCGTGAGCGCGCCGCTTTTCATCGTGAGCTGCACCGCCTGCGCCGCGCCGAGCGGATCGTCCGACGCGGTGAGAAGGCGCTTGCCCGACGAGATCTGCTGATACATCGACGAAAGCGTACTTTGCTGGTCGCTCATCGAAGCGACGTTCAGGTTGAAGTACTGGGAACTGGAAATACGCATCGCGTTTAGCCTCAGTTGAACATGCCGAGCAGCGACTGGAACAGCGTCGCGGCGGTCTGAATCACCTTGCTGTTCGCTTGATAGAGCTGCTGGTACTGAATCAGGTTGGCCGCCTCTTCGTTCAGGTTCACGCCCTGCACCGATTGCTGCGCCGACGTCGCCTGGTTGAGGAGCGAGGTCTGCGCCGTGCTCGTCGCCTTGAGCTGATTCGTCTGGTTGCCGATGTTGTTGATATAGCTCGAGTACGAACTCGTCAGCGTGTCCGTGCCGCCGTTGAGCGACTTCGCCGACACCAGGTTCGACATCGCGAGCGCATTGCTGCCGTCGCTCGTGCCGCCCTTGTTCTGCGCGATCGCGAACGCGTCGCCGTCCTTCGGCGTGCCGCTGATGGTCGCCGAAACGCCCATCGCCGAGACCGTGAGACCGTTGTTCGCGTCGTACGGAATCGTCGTGCCCGCGGTGTACGTCGTCGTGCCGACGGTGACATCGACATCCGATGTAAAGCCGTTCGCCGACGCGCTGTACGTCAGGTTGATGCCCGACGTCATCGTGTTGCTCGTCACCGTCGCCGACGAAATCGATGCCGTGCCGGTGTTCGTGGTCGCCGCCGACGTCACCGCGGGCGACGCCGCCGCGATCGCCGCGCCGTTGCTCGTCGTGAGCTTGAAGTTGTCGAGCGCGCCGCGCGTCGGCTGGATCGTGAACGAGTCGCCCTTCTGCACGCCGCTGAGCGTCGACACGTCGATGTTCAGGCCGTTGATCGTCTTGTTCGTCTCCGTCGCCGGATCGATCGTGCCGAGTGTATTGCCGCTTGCCGGGTCCGTCACCGTGTACTTGCTGCCGTCGTACGTGACCGTGAAGTCGTTCGTCGGCGGCTGTGCGCCATCGGCGATCGTCGCCGTCGGCACGCCGGTGCCCTTGTTGCGCGCGTTCGAGATGACGGTCGGATCGCTCGTCGAAAACAGCTTGCCGCCGGCCTGGCCGTTGAGGTCGAGACCGAGCGCGTTCTGATCGTTCAACTGATTGGCGAAGCTCGTCGCGATCGCGCCGAGTTGCGCCTGCGCCGGATCGAGCGTCTGCGTGCGGAAGTCGATGAGACCGCCGACCGTGCCGCCTGTCAGCGCCGAGTTGTCGAGATACTGCATGTTCGCGGCCGTCTGCGTCGCGCCGTTGCTGCTCTGGTAGGCGATCGTGAGCTCGCTCGGATCGGACGGCGACGGCACGGCTTGCAACCCGTACTGCGTACCTCCGACGACGAGCGGCTGCCCGTTGCCGATGAACACGTTGTAGTTGCCGTCGGACTGCACGACCTGCACGCCGATCATCGACGACAGGTTCGTGACGAGCTGATCGCGCTGATCGAGCAACTGGTTCGGCTGCTGGCCGCCCGCGCTGGCGATGTTGATCTGCTTGTTGAGATCGGCGATCTGTTGCGAGTAGCTGTTGATCTGCGAGACCGCGCTCGTCAGTTGCGTGTTGACGCTCTGACGCAGTTGGTCGTATTGCTGGCCTGCCGTGTTGATCTGATCGGCGAGCGTTTGCGCGCTGCTCATCAGCGACTGGCGCGCGGAGGAACTGTTCGCCGAATTCGCCACCGACTGCAGGCCGGAGAAGTAATTCGAGATGCCTTTCGAGATGCCGGAAGTCGGATCGCCGACGAGGTTGTTCAGCTGCGAGATCAGCGAGTAATACGTGCTGGCGGCGCTGCTGGACGCTTGCGTGTTGTTGACTTGCGTCGTCAGGTACTGGCTGTACTGGCGCGTGACGGTGACGGCCTGAACGCCGCTGCCGAGATAGCCCGAGCCGGTGAACTGACCGGGCGACTCCTGATACTGGACTTTCTCGAGCGTATAGCCCGGCGTCGCGGCGTTGCTGATGTTCTGTCCCGTCGTCGTGAGGCCCCATTGGGCCGCGTTCAAACCGGAAAGACCAATGCTGAAGATGTTATTGGACATGCGTGAATCCTGGTGAAGCGGCGTTGGATCGAGCGCTGCCGCATGGCTGATTTGTATATCGGCCGATTGCCGGGGAAGTTGAGCGTTTGCGGGCTGAGTTTTGGCTTTTACCGAAGCCCGGGCGGTTTTTGCGATGGGGCCATTATCGGAGAGGTGGCGCAATGGCTATTGCGCGAAGAGCATGCCTTTTTGGGGCTAATTCTTCGATTTTGTTTCGTTGGCCTTGGTTTTTCGCTTTTGCTTTTGCTTTTGCTTTTGCTTTCGCTTCCGGTTTCGCCGGATCCCGTGTTCGTGTCGGTCTATTAGCGTTGCCCCTGTGCGGGGCGGCACTCACTTTCTTTGCTGCTGCAAAGAAAGTAAGCAAAGAAAGCAGCTTTTCAGGCCCGCGGTCACACGCAATTTGGGTAGTTCTCTCGTCGCAGATGGCACTCGCCTAAAGAGTGCCCTCATCACAATAACGGGGCTTGGCTCGCGCACGGTCCGCCGCCCGAAACCGTTGTGAACGCTGGTTCAGCACGAAAGAGCTTCGGCACAGCGCTACGCGCTGCCGCCGGGTATGCGAGGGAAACCAACGTGCGGCGGTTGCAGTGAGATGGAGGCGTTAGTGAAGAAGCGCATGCTTCCCCGATTGGCCGGTCGGCCGCGAAGCGGGCCGGAGCCATTTCGTGCTGAACCGGTTTGTTGTGTGGCGAGTGATGGCGGACCGTGCGCGAGCCAAGCCCGATGGGGCCTATGAGGGCACTCTTTAGGCAGCCCACGATGGACGAGAGGACTACCCAAATTGCGTGTGACCGCGGGCGTGTCAGTAGCTGCTTTCTTTGGTTACTTTCTTTGCAGCAGCAAAGAAAGTGACTGCCGCCCCGCACAGGGGCAGTGCTAATAGACCGACACGAAAACGGGATCCGGCGAAAACGAAAGCAAAAGCGAAAGCAAAAGCAAAAGCAAAACCCCTACTTCGCCAAAGACCGCCGCTTCATCTCAAGCTGAGTGATCAGCCGCTGAAGAGTATTCTCCGCCGACCCCGGCATCGAAACAAACTTGAACCCGATGGTATATCGCCGATCCCCTTTCGCCGTCGTCGATTCCCGATGCGAAACCAGCATCATATCCACCGTCACACGTCCATTCGCGCTGAAATGCAGCTCGGCATCCTGAAACACGATGCCCATCTCCAGCTCCGCGATGCGATCATCCGTCGTGCGCAGCGCCACGCCGCCCAGCGACAGATCATGCACCTCGAAGCGGAATCGCTCGCCATCCGGCAACGAACCCGTGCAGATGTAAGGATCGAGAACCGGCGTATCGACACGGAAATACTCGCGCCGCTGCATGTAGTACAGCACCGTCGGAAAATCGACTTCGAACGCCGGACGCCCGTCGAACATCGTTTCGCGCGCACCCGGCGTCGTGAACTCGACGCGCACGCCATCCGGCGCCGCACTGAAAATCAGCTTCTGCGACGCAAGCACGCCGCGATTCTGCTCGTCGAGACCGCCCCAGTCGAACGTGAAGCGATGCGCGGTCACATCGACGTCGAGCACGCGCGTGACGATCTGACCGTCGCCGTATTGCGCCGTCAGAAAGTCCCCGCGATTGGCGAGATTGCGCAGCGCCACGCCGATTTCCAGCGGATTACGCCTGCCGAAATCCACGATCGGCGCGATATCCTCGTCGGCAACGTCATGCTTTTGATTGGTGTTCATGGTGCTAGCCGTGTTCATTGTGCTCGCGCGCTGCCCGACCCCCGAACATCGCGCGACGATCCGAACCGAATAGGTCCGGCACTTCGATTATTCAGGTTAGCGGCATACCTCTTCAAAAGTTTAGGGTCGCCCGCCGAAAAATGTATGTGGTGCGCCGTCCCTACGGACGTAAAACGTTTGCTTCCCCGAAGCAATAAAGCGGCCGCATACATCGGCTGAATGCGCGGCGTGGCCCGCGCTTCAATATCGAACTACGCGGTCGAACGGGCGTCAGACGATCTGACGCATGATCGAGATGAGCTTCTTCGCGTACTGCGGATCGGTCGCGTAGCCCGCCTTCTGCATGCCGTGCGCGAAGCCCGCGACGTCGCGCGAAGCCTGAATCACCGGCGCATAACGCGGATTGTTCTTGATGACGCTCGCGTAATCGGTAAGCGCGTCCTCGTACGAATCGTAAGCGCGGAATTTCTCGACGACCTTCTGCGGACGGCCGTTGATGTATTCCGTCGTCACCGAGCTGACAGTCTTGCCGTTCCAGTCTTTCGTCGCCTTGACGCCGAAGATGTTGTGGCTCGTCGCGCCGTTCGGATGCTTGATCTCGCGCTTGCCCCAGCCCGATTCGAGCGCCGCCTGACCGATGATGAAGCGCGCCGGAATGCCCGTCGCCGCGCTCGCGGCCTGCGCCGGCACGGCGAGCCGGTCGACGAACGCGTTCACCTTGTCAGACCCGTTGCCGCGCGCCGGCGCTTCCACCGAATCCGCCGCCGTGTAGCCCTTGCCCGCGAGCGACGCGTTGTTCCTGTTGCCCTGCGCCGCCGCGTAAGCCTTCGCCATCGCGTTCATCGCGGCGAGATTGCCCGCGTTCGCGTCGAGATCGCCGCCGCCGCCCGACATGCCGCCGAGCGTCTGCATCGCGTTCATCGTGCTCATCGTGTTCATGGCGCCGCCCTTGCCGTCCGCGCCGGTCTGCGCGCCCGAGTTGCGCATGAGCTGCTTGAGCATCATGTCCGCGACGCCGATGCCCTTCGACGACATCTGCTGCGACAATTGCTGATCGAGCATCGACGTGAAGGTCTTCGAATCGTTCGATTCGAACGGGCTGTCCGAAGGCGTCGCGTCGCGCATGCTCTTCAGCATCATCTGCGTGAAGACGGCGTCGAACTGCTTGGCCGCTTCCTTCAGGCCCTGCTGCGGGTTCGCGCCGGCCTGCGCGCGCAATGCGTCGAAGCCCTGCGTGTCGAGCGCGAAACGGTTCGAGAGATTCGAGAATCCGCTGCTCGTATCGGTCGATGCCAGCGCGGTGCCGGCGATGCCGTTCGTGTTCGAGTTCATAGGTTCTTATTCGTTTTAGATGATTTCGAGGTCTGCGCGCAGCGCGCCCGCGGCCTTCATCGACTGAAGGATCGAGATGAGATCGGCCGGCGTCGCGCCGAGCGCATTGAGCGCCTTCACGACATCCGCGAGATTCGCGCCCGCCGACAGCATCTTGAGCGCGCCGCTGTCCTGCTTCAGCTGAATCGACGATTCCTTCGCCGCAACCGTCTGGCCGTTCGAGAACGCGTTCGGCTGGCTCACCGCCGTCTTCGTGTTGATGACGACCGACAGATTCCCGTGCGCGACCGCGCAGTTCTGCAGCGTGACCATCTGATTCATCACGATGGAACCCGTGCGCGCGTTCAGGATCACCTTCGCGGCGGCCTGCGCCGGACGCACGTCGATGTTCTGCAGCTGCGCCATGAACGACACCTGCTCGCTCGGCTCCTGCGGCGCGCGCAACTGGATCGTGCGGCCGTCGAGCGCGAGCGCGGTGCCCATGCCGAACTGATTGTTCACGGCCGCGACGATGCGCTGCGTCGTGTCGAAATCCATTTCGCGCAGTTCCATCTGCATGACGCCGCCCTGCTGCTGCAACGCCGACGGCACCGCGCGTTCGACGATCGCGCCCGCCGAGATGCGGCCGACCGCGAGCTGGTTCACCTGCACCTTGCTGCCGTTCGCGCTCGCGCCCGCGCCGCCGACGACGAGATTGCCCTGCGCCATCGCGTACACCTGGCCGTCGGCGCCTTTCAGCGGCGCCATCAGGAGCGTGCCGCCGCGCAGGCTCTTCGCGTTGCCGAGCGACGAAACCGTCACGTCGATCGCCTCGCCGGGACGCGCGAACGGCGGCAGCGTGGCCGTCACCATCACGGCGGCCACGTTCTTCAATTGCATGTTCGACGACGTCGACGGGTTCACCGTGATGCCGAGGTTGCCGAGCATGTTGGTGAGCGATTGCGTCGTGAACGGCGTCTGCATCGTCTGGTCGCCGGTGCCGTCGAGACCGACGACGAGACCGTAGCCGATCAGCGGATTGTCACGCACGCCCTGAAACTGCACGAGATCCTTGAGGCGCTCGGCGTGCGCCTGATGCGCCGAACCGATGGCGACGAGCGCGGCTGCGAGCGAGAAGGAAACGAAACGGAGAAACGGATTCATGATCAGAACGGCGCGACGTTGAGGAAGAAGCGCTGGAGCCAGCCCATGTTCTGCGCTTCGTCGATGTAACCCTTCGCCGAGTATTCGATCTTCGCGTCGGCGACCTGCGTGGAATAGACGGTGTTGCTGCCCGAGATGGTCGTCGGGTTGACGACGCCCGAGAAGCGCACGTACTCGTTGCCCTGGTTGATGAGCATCTGCTTTTCGCCGCTCACCTGCAGGTTGCCGTTGGGCAAAACGTCGGTGACGGTCACAGTCAGCGTGCCGCTGAACGTGTTGGCCGCGCTCGCGCCGCCCGTCGCGGTGAACTTGTTCGCGCCGGTGGCCGAAAGGTTCGTGTTGTTGAAGAGGCCGCCGAAGAGGCCCGGCGTGGTCGGCACGGCGAACGACGCGTTGCCGCCGCGGTTGGTGTTCGCCGCCGACGACTTCGTCGCGTTGACGTTTTCCGAGATCACGATGGTCAGGATGTCGCCCACGTTGCGCGGACGCTGGTCTTCGAACAGCGGCCGGCCCGCGTAGCCCGCGTTGTAGATCGCGCCGGGCGAACGCGTGCCGACGGGCGGCTGCGGCGGACGCGCGGTCATCGGCTGCTGGATGATCGGCTCTTTCGGCACGAGGCCGCACGCGGCCAGCGATGCGATGAGCGCGCCGATCGACGCGCGCGAAAGAATGTGAGTGAGCGACATCGTGATAACTCTTCTGAAGCGGATTCAGGCATCAGTGTGATGCCATCGCCGCGATTCCCATCCGTCGAATAGAGGGGATTAAACCTGCATTTGCGAAAGCGTCTGCAACATCTGGTCGGACGTGGTCACGGCCTTGCTGTTGATTTCGTACGCGCGCTGGGTCTGGATCATGTTGACCAGTTCCTGCACCACGTTGACGTTCGACGCTTCCACATAACCCTGTTGCAGCGAGCCCGCGCCGTTCAGTCCCGGCTGCGACACGTTCGGCGCGCCCGAGCTGCTCGTTTCCGAGAACAGGTTTTCGCCGCGCGCATCGAGGCCGGCCGGGTTGATGAAGGTCGCGAGCGTGACCTGGCCGACCGTCGTGCTGGTCGACGTGTTCGCGGTCGTCACCGACACCGTGCCGTCCGAACCGATGGTGATCCCCGTCGCGTTCTGCGGAATCGTGATCGCCGGATTCAGCTGATACCCGCTCGACGTGACGAGCTGGCCTTGCGAGTTCGTCTGGAACGAGCCGTCGCGGGTGTAGGCGGTCGAGCCGTCGGGCATCGTCACCTGGAAGAAGCCCTGGCCGTTGATCGCGACGTCCTTCGAATTGCCGGTCTGCTGCAGGTTGCCCTGCGTGTAGAGGCGCTCGGTCGCGACCTGTTGCACGCCGGTGCCGAGCTGCACGCCCGATGCGAGTTCGGTCTGCTGCGTCGAATTCGCGCCCGGCTGGCGCGTCGTCTGATACAGCAGATCCTCGAACACCGCGCGCGAGCCCTTGAAGCCGTTCGTGCTCACGTTGGCGAGGTTGTTCGAGATGGTGTCCATCTGCGCTTGCTGCGCATTCATGCCGGTCGCGGCGATGTAGAGAGAGCGATTCATCTTGTTTCGTATCCTGTGTAGCCGGCGTTTGCCGCGTGTTTGCAGCCTGTTTGCCGCTTAAGAGAAGTTGAGCAGCTTGTTGGCCGACTGTTCGTTCTGGTCCGCCGATTCCATCAGCTTCGTCTGCATCTGGAATTGCCGCGCGTTGGTGATCATCGAGACCATCGCGGCAACCGGATTCACGTTGCTGCCTTCGAGCGCGCCGCCGGCCACGACCACGTTCGGATCCGCGTCGGCGGGGTCGCCGCCGGCGGTGCGAAAGAGCCCGTCATCGCCGCGCGTGAGCGTCGCCGGATCGGGATTCACGAGCTTGAGCTGATCGACGACCGCGATCGCCGTCGGCGGGTCGCCGGGAATCAGCGCGGAGATCGTGCCGTCCTTGCCGATGGTGACTTCCGCGCCCGGCGGAATCGACAGCGGACCGCTGTTGCCCAGCACCGGCAGATTGTTCGCCGTGACGAGCTGGCCGTTCTGATCCACATGCAGATTGCCGGCGCGCGTGTAAGCCTCGCTGCCGTCGGCGGCCTGCACGGACAACCAGCCCTGTCCCTGAACGGCGACATCGAGCGGATTGCCCGTCTGCTGGATCGGGCCTGCCGAGTAGTCCGCGTTCGGCGTCGACGAAAGCACGAAAGTGCGCGTCGTGCCATCGGCGGACTGGTCTTCGAACGACATCGGCACCTGGCGGAACGCCGCGAGCTGCGCCTTGAAACCCGTGGTCGACGTGTTCGCGAGGTTGTTCGCCACGACGGCCTGCTGCTCGAGCGCCTGGCTCGCGCCGGTCATCGCGGTGTAGATCAGACGGTCCATGAATCGCTTTCCTTCTTCCTAATGCGTCAAATTCGCGTGCAGACGACGGTTACAGATTGATCAGCGTCTGATCGACGGTCTGCTGCGTCTTGATCGTCTGCGCGTTCGCCTGATAGTTGCGCTGCGCGGTGATCAGATTCACGAGCTCGCTCGTCAGGTCGACGTTGGAGTTCTCCACCGCGCCGCCCTGCAGCGTGCCGTGGTTGGTCGAGCCCGGCACGCCGACTTGCGGTGCGCCCGACGCCGAGGTCTGCGCGTAGACGTTGCCGCCGAGATCCTGCAGGCCGTTCTGGTTGTTGAAGTTGGCGATGGCGATCTGCCCGAGCGCCTTTGTTTGGCCGTTCGAGTAGTTGCCCGTCAGCGTGCCGTCGGTGCTGACCGTGAAGCCCGTCAGCTCGCCCGTGCTGTTGCCGTCCTGCGCGATGTTGGTCACGCCGTCTTTCGCGCCGTACTGCGTGGTGCCGTTGAGGTCGATCGTCAGCGCTTGCTGCGTCGCGCCGCCGTCCCCGCCGTTCGGAATCGAGAACGTGAACTTGCCGGTTGCCGCCGTCGCCGCGCCGCTCGAATCGGTCGTCGAGGTCAGCGTGCCCGACGAATTGAACGCCATCGTGCCGAGCGAAATCGGCGCGCTGACCGGGTCGCCGTAGGTCGCGTAGGCTTGCCACGTATTCGTCGTCGCGCTCTTCTGGAAGTACACGGACACTTTCTGCGTGCCGCCGAGCGAGTCGTATACATCGACGGACGTCGACTGGTTGAAGGTCGTCGAATCGGTCGGATCGAAGGCGCCGGTCGGCGCGGTGTCCTGCGAGTTCAGGTTGAACGCGGCCGTGATGTTCTTGGTCGCGGTCGGCGCGACGTTCGACGTCGGCACGGTCAGCGGCACGGTGCTCGCGCTGTTGACGACGCCGTCCGAGTTCGCGGCGTAACCCATCAGTTGCAGGCCCGCCGAGTTGACGATGCGGCCCTGGTTGTCGAGATGGAACACGCCGTTGCGCGAATACACGATCGAGCCGTTGTTCGACAACTGATAGAAACCGTTGCCGTTGATCGCGACATCGAGCGCCTGGTTGGTCGTCGTGATCGTGCCTTGCGAGAACTGCTGCTGCACTTCGGCGAGCTTCGTGCCGATGCCGATCTGGTTGTTCACGGCCGTGGCCATCGAATTCGCGTACATGTCGGCGAATTGCGCGGAGCCCTGCTTGAAGCCGACCGTGTTCGCGTTGGCGATGTTGTTGCCGATGACGTCGAGATCGCTCGATGCAGCGCCCAGACCGCTCAGTGCTTGTTGGTAACTCATTTGATGTTTCTCCGTAACGAGCCCGCGCCCGTCCTGAAATTGGATTTAGAGGATCGACGCGACGCCCGACAGCGCGACCGTGGAGCCGTTCGACAGCTTGAGGCCCGGCGCACCGCCGGACATCTGCACGACGCTTTGCACTTGCGAAGCCGACAGCGTCGTCGCGGTCGCCTGCTGGCCGTTGATCGTGCCTTGCGCGGTGATCGTGTACGTGCCGTCGGCGAGCGTGGCGCCCTTCGAATCGACCGGCGTCCAGCCCGTCACCGGCACGACGCCCGCGCCTTGCGCGCCGAGGTCGAGCGTGTTGACGATCTGGCCCGACGAGTTCTTCACGACGATCTGCAGGTCGCTCACGTCGTTGGCCAGTTGCACGCCGAAGCTCGACGACTTGCCGCTCGACACCGTCATGTTGTTGCCCGCGGCGAGCACGTTCGAGCCGATGAGCAGCGCCGCCTGCGTCTGCTGGCCGGCGGAAAGCTGCGTCGCGAGCGAGGACAGCGACGTGTTCAGCTGGCCGATGCCCGTCACCGTGTTGATCTGCGCGAGCTGCGAGGTCATCTGCGAGCTGTCGGCGGGATTCGTCGGATCCTGGTTCTTGAGCTGCGTCACGAGCAGCGTCAGGAATGTGTTCTGCAGATCCGACGCCGATTGCGCGCCGGTCGCCGAGGTCGACGACGTCGACGAGCTCGACGATGCGCCGTTCATGGTGTCGAGCAGCGTCTGCGACACCGTGGTGCCGTTGCTGCCGATGGTTGTGCTGGTCGTCACGTTGTGTTCCTTGAGTGTCTCTATCAGGTTCCGATGGTCAGGGTCTTGAGCATCAGTTGCTTGGCGGTGTTGAGCGTCTCGACGTTCGCCTGATAGGAACGCGACGCGGAAATCATGTTGACCATCTCCTGCACCGGATCGACGTTGGGCAGCGTCACATAGCCGTCCGCGTTCGCCGCCGGGTTGCTCGGGTCGTAGCTGGTCTTCATCGGGCTCGGATCGTCGACGACGCCCGTCACCTGCACGCCGCCGACCTGCTGGCCCGACGCGGTCTTCGCGCCGCCGAGCGGATCGACCGCGAACACGACCTGCTTGGCCTTGTACGGCTTGCCGTCGGGGCCGGTCGTGCTGTCCGCGTTCGCGAGGTTGGACGCGGTGACGTTCAGGCGCTGCGCCTGGGCTGACATCGCCGAGCCGGCGACGTTGAAGATGTTCATCAAGGAAGGCATGTGTTTCTCCTACTGCGCTCAACTGTTCGACGTAATCGCCGACAACATCGATTTGATTTGCGACGACAGCACCGTCATGCCCGCCTCGAAGTGCAGCGCGTTGTCCGCGAACTGCACGCGTTCCGAGTCGAGATCGACCGTGTTGCCGTCGAGCGACGGCTGGCTCGGCACGCGATAGGCGAGCTTGCCGTAGTCGTCGCTCGGGCCGCCCGACGCGGACAGCGTCGACGTGCCGCTCATGTGGCCCTTGGCCGTCGTCGCCATGCCGCCGCTCGTGCTGACGCGGACGGGTTGCGCCATCTTCAGCGTCGAGCCGTTCGATGCGCTGCCGCCCTGCTTGAGCGCGCCCGCGAGCGCGCTCGAAAAGTCGACGTCGCGCGCCTTGTAGCCGGGGGTGTCGGCGTTGGCGATATTCGACGACAGCAATTCCTGCCGATACGCGCGCACGTCGAGCGCCTCGCGGCCAAATGCGAATTCCTTGTCGAGTCTGTCAAGCATTGCGGTTTCTCCTGTCGGCAGCGCCGGGGCCTTTTTGCATGACACGCATCTTAGGAGCGGCGCGCAATAACTAATCCGACGAATAACCGGGAAACGGGGCCTCTATTCGACGCTTGCGTTATCCGGCCGATATCTAGAATTCGTCTCGTTGCCGATTGCGGGTCTTTTTCCCGCCGCAAACGGATTAATGCAGTCGCCGCATCGTTTGCGGCCCGATCGAATCAGGTACGGAGAAAGTCGATGAGCAGGTCCGCGAAACGTGCATCGAACCCTACGGCTCGCGCCGCAGCGACGTTCGCGCGCCGCACGCTGCGCGGTCTGGCCGGCGTGTCTCTATGGATGGGCGTGGCTGCGCTCGCACAGGCGCAGCAGGCCGACGGCCCGATCGTCATTCCGGGCAACGCCGAAACCAATCCGGCCGCCGCCGCCGACATGGCCCAAAAGCTGACGGCACGCGCCGCGACGCCCGTTGCCGCGGCGCCCGCGCCTGAAATGACGCGTCCGGGCCCGAGCGGCTATCGCGCCGCGACCAAAGCCGCCGACGCCGCGATGCGCAACGCCGCGCTCGAACTCGACGCCCGCGCCGACGCCGCCGACGATTCGATGAACAGCGCGATGAACAGCGCGATGAACGACGCGAGCGGCATGATCGTGATTCCCGGACCGGGCGAAGCGAAGCCTGCGCGCGCGGTTGCGGTTGCGGCGCCTGCGCTTCAGAAAGCGCCGGCCGCATCCGCTTCGCGCGAGGTGATGCCCGTCGTCGTGACGCGCGACAATGGCGTCGTCCGCGGCGCGAGCGTCAAACCCGTCGCGGCGAGCCCCGCGACGCCCGTCGCCGCCGCCGCTTCGCCGATGAAGCGCGTGAGCTTCAATCCGTCGGCGGCAGCAGCAACGCCGGCCGCAGCGGTAGCCGCCACCATGCAAGACGGCGAATCGATCCGCCTCACCGCGCTCAACTTTCTTCAGCAGCAGGCCGCCGGCTTGCCGGGCAAGGTCGACATCACCGTGACGCCGGTCTTTCCGCGCGGTCTCGCGGCGTGCTCGGCGCTCGATCCGTTCATGCCGACGGGCGCGCGCCTCTGGGGTCGACTGACGGTCGGCGTGCGCTGCGTCGGCGAGCGTCCGTGGACGCTTTACGTGCAGGCGCGCGTATCGATCAACGCCACTTACTACACCGCCGCGCGCGCAATCGCGCCGGGCGAAGTGCTGAGCAACGCCGATCTCGTCGCCCGCGACGGCGATCTCACCGTGATGCCGCAGGCCATCGTCACCGATCCGGCTCAGGCCGTCGGCGCAGTCGCACTGTCGCGCGTGCCGGCCGGCCTGCCGCTGCGGACCGACATGCTGCGCGCGTCGACGTCGGTGTCGATCGGCCAGACCGTGCACGTCGTCGCCGGCGGCTCCGGATTCTCGATTTCCGCCGACGGCACCGTGATGAACAACGCGGCGCCCGGCCAGCAAGTACGCGTCAAAACCGCCGGTGGCCAGATCATCACCGGCATCGTGAAGGACAGTCAGACGGTGGAAGTGGCCCTGTAAAACGGGATGTGTTCGGTCCCCCACACTTGTTTCATTTTGTTGCAAATGCGCTCGATGCCCGCCACATAAGGCTCAGAGCGCGATAGGCAGAGCGAACGGCAGTTGGCAGTCCGGCGTCAGGGTAAAGTTTTCAAGACCCGTCGCCGTTAAAGGACTCAACACGTTCGGGAATGGACATCGTGAAGATCGAATCGAATAGCAACACCAATCTGGCTGGCCTTCAAGACAATCTGCCGCGCGCGTCGCAAAACGACGCGAAAGGTGCCGCGGGCACCGTGCAGCAATCGCAAGCGGGCGCGAGCCCGGCGAAGAATTCGACGGTGAGTCTGTCGTCGGTTTCGAGCGACTTGCGCGCATCGAGCGGCTCGGACATCGACACGGCGAAAGTCGAGTCGATCAAGGCCGCAATCCGCGACGGCAGCCTGAAGATGGACACCAGCAAGATCGCCGACGGCATTTTGAGCACCGCTCGCGACCTGCTGCAAACGAGAACCCCGCCGACCGGCGGCTGAACGCTTCCGTAGCGCCTTGCGCGTGACGGCGAGCGTTGGCGACACCGGGCGGCTTTTCAAACCGCTTTTCGAGCGATGCAATGAGAGACGCCCTGCTTGCCACTGTCACCGAAGAAGTCGCCGCTGTTCTGGCCTTCGAATCCCTCCTCGAGGTCGAGGAAAAAGCGCTGATCGCCGCGCAGCCGCTTCCGGCGCTGCCGACGATCATCGAGAACAAGACCGCGCTCACCGAACGCATCTCCGCTCTCGAAAAGGCGCGCGACGAACAATTGAACGCGCTCGGTTTTCCCGGCGGCTTCGTCGGCATGGAAGCGGCCGCTGCGGGCGACAGCAAGATCGCCGAGCAATGGGCGCTGCTCACCGCCGCGGCCCGCCGCGCGAAACAGGGCAACAACAACAACGGCGTGCTGATCCGCACCCGCATGGAATACAACCGCAAGGCGCTCGCCGCGTTGCAGGTCGCTCCGTCGAAGGGCGGCTTCTACGGTCCGGACGGCCGCGTGCCCGGCGCCTGATCGCCTGTCATTGCCGTTTCTCGCCTCTCGAACGGCGCGCGCTTCTCGCGAGGCGCGCGCCGCTTTTGTTTCCCGCGCTTTCATCGGCCGAATAACCCCCTTTTCCCCGGCTTTATCCGCCGATGGCTGCTCGACGCCTTCCGCAATAATCGCTTTCATCAAAAAGCGGCTTCGTGCCGCTCGCATGTGAAACCGATGGAAGCGATGGAGTAAGGCCCGGTGGCAGAAGAAAGCGATCTCGAAAAAACCGAATCAGCGACTCCCAAGCGCCTGGAAAAGGCGCGGGAGGACGGTCAGGTTGCGCGTTCGCGCGAGCTCGCGTCGTTCGCGCTGCTGGCGGCGGGTTTTTTCGGCGTGTGGGCGTTGTCGGGGCCGATCAACCAGCATTTGCAGACGATTCTTCGCGGCGCGTTCACGTTCGATCACGCGACGGTGCTGGACACGCACCAGATGATGATCGGCGCGGCGAACGCGGGCCGGGAAGGTCTCTTCGCCGTTTTGCCCGTGCTGCTGCTGACCGGATTCGCCGCGCTCGTCGCGCCGATGGCTCTCGGCGGCTGGCTCATCACGACGAAACCGCTCGCGCCGAACTTCGGGCGTCTGAATCCGATCAGCGGTCTCGGCAAGATTTTCTCGATGCAAGGACCGGTGCAGCTCGGCATGTCGCTCTTGAAGACGGCGGTGGTCGGCGGCATGGCGGGCTGGGCGATGTGGAGCCGCAAGGCCGAAGTGCTCGGCCTTTTGACGAAGCCGCTCGATCTCGCGCTCGCCGACGCGATGCACATGATCTTCGTGTGCTGCGCGATGGCGATCGGCGGACTGTTTCTCGTCGCGGCCGTCGACGTGCCGTATCAGCTTTACTCGCACGCGAAGAAGCTGCGCATGAGCAAGGAAGAAGTGAAGCGCGAGCACAAGGAAAACGAAGGCGATCCGCACATCAAGGGCAAGATCCGCCAGCAGCAGCGCGCGGCCGCGCGTCGCCGGATGATGCAGGCGATTCCGACCGCCGATGTCATCGTCACGAACCCGACGCACTTCGCCGTCGCGCTGAAGTACGCCGACGGCGAGATGCGCGCGCCGAAGGTGGTCGCGAAGGGCGTGAATCTGGTCGCGGCACGCATCCGCGAACTGGGCCGCGAGCACAACGTGCCGCTGCTCGAAGCGCCGCCGCTCGCGCGTGCGCTGTATCACAACGTCGAGATCAACCGCGAGATTCCGGGCGCGTTGTACGGCGCGGTCGCGCAGGTGCTGGCGTGGGTCTACCAGCTCAAGCGCTACAAGGAAGATGGCGGCATCAAGCCGGACGAACCGTCCGATCTCGAGGTGCCGAAGGAACTGGACAAAGGCGGCGTTTCCGACGCCGACGCCGATCAGGAAGCTGCCGAAGCCCTGGCTGGCGACAACACTGACAATGGAGCCGCAGCATGAACGCGCGCGCTGGATTTTTCGCCAAACGGCCCGACGCGCTGGGCACGCAGAACCTTCGCGCCTTAGCCGGCCCGATCCTGATCTGCATGATCTTGGGCATGATGATTCTGCCCTTGCCGGCGTTCCTGCTGGATCTGTTGTTCACCTTCAACATCGCGCTGTCGGTGATGGTGCTGCTCGTCAGCATGTACACGCAAAAGCCGCTCGATTTCGCGGCGTTCCCGAGCGTGCTGCTGTTCTCGACGCTGCTGCGCCTGTCGCTGAACGTCGCGTCGACGCGTATCGTGCTGCTCGAGGGTCACACCGGCCCGGACGCGGCCGGTCAGGTGATCGAATCGTTCGGGCACTTTCTCGTCGGCGGGAATTTCGCGGTCGGTATCGTCGTGTTCGTGATTCTGATGATCATCAACTTCATGGTGATCACGAAGGGCGCGGGACGTATCGCCGAAGTCGGCGCGCGCTTCACGCTCGATGCGATGCCCGGCAAGCAGATGGCCATCGACGCCGATCTGAACGCCGGTCTCATCAACGAGGAAACGGCGAAGAAGCGCCGTCAGGCGGTCGCGCAGGAGGCCGAGTTCTACGGTTCGATGGACGGTGCGTCGAAGTTCGTGCGCGGCGACGCGATCGCGGGCTTGCTCATCATGGTCATCAACGTGGTGGGCGGGCTGATCGTCGGCATGCTCCAGCACGACATGGACTTCGGGCACGCGGCGACCAACTACACGCTGCTCACGATCGGCGACGGCCTCGTCGCGCAGATTCCGTCGCTCATTATCTCGACGGCGGCAGGCGTGATCGTGTCGCGCGTCGCGACCGAGGAAGACATCGGCACGCAACTGACCGGCCAGTTGTTCCAGAACCCGCGCGTCTTGATGATTACAGGCGTGATCATCGGCGTGATGGGCCTGATTCCGGGCATGCCGCACTTCGCGTTCATGCTGCTCGGCGGCGGCCTCATCTACGCCGCGCGCACGATGAACAAGCGCGCCGAAGCGAAGAAGAAAAGCGCCGTCACCGATGTCACGCCGCTCCAGGCGAGCGCGGCTGCGGCTTCCGCCGAAAATGCCGAGGCCAGTTGGGAGGACGTGTCGCTCATCGATCCGCTCGGGCTCGAGGTGGGTTATCGCCTGATTCCGCTCGTCGATCGCAACAGCGACGGCGAATTGCTCAAGCGGATCAAGGGCATCCGCAAGAAATTCGCGCAGGAAATCGGCTTTTTGCCGCCGGTCATCCACATTCGCGACAATCTCGAACTGCGGCCGAACGGTTATCGCATTGCGCTGAAGGGCGTGGAAGTGGGCGTCGGCGAGGCGTTTCCGGGTCAGTGGCTCGCGATCAATCCGGGACAGGTGTCGGCCGCGCTGCCGGGCGCGCAGACGCAGGATCCGGCGTTCGGTCTGCCGGCGGTGTGGATCGATACGAATCTGCGCGAACAGGCTCAGGTCTACGGCTACACGGTCGTCGATGCGAGCACGGTCGTCGCGACGCATTTGAATCACCTCGTCGTGACGCATGCTGCCGAATTGCTCGGCCGTCAGGAAGTGCAGGCGCTGCTGGAGCGCATCGGCAAGGACACGCCTTCGCTGACGGAAGATCTCGTGCCGAAGGTCATTTCGCTTACGACGCTGCAGAAGGTGTTGCAGAACCTGCTGGACGAAAGCGTGCCGATCCGCGACATGCGTACGATTCTCGACGCGTTGCAGGAACACGCGCCGCGTGTTTCGGATGCACACGATCTCACGGCGGCGGTACGTCTCGCGCTGGGCCGCGCGATCACGCAGCAGTGGTATCCGGGCAACGACGATCTGCAGGTGATGGGCCTCGATCCGACGCTGGAGCGCGTGCTGTCGCAGGCATTGTCGACGGGTCCGAATCCGGGACTGGAACCGGGACTCGCGCAGACGCTGATGAACTCGACGCAAAACGCGATCATGCGTCAGCAGAACCTGGGCTTGCCGCCGGTGCTGCTCGTGCAGCATTCGCTGCGCGCGATGCTGGCGCGGTTCCTGCGCCGGAGCTTGCCGCAGTTGAAGGTGATCTCGTATGCCGAAGTGCCGGATACGAGGAATGTGAAGGTGGTGAATTTGATTGGGGCGTGATGTTCCGCTTCAATGAAGGACCGAACCGATCAGACTTCGAAGGTTTCGCGCATCGAAGACGACGGTCTTCCAGGTGTAGTAGTTGGCGCGTTCGAACTGTGCCTTGCCGACGGCTAACTGACTCTCGGCGATCGCCAGTATGAGATCGTGATGCCTGCCGCTCGGCAAAATAGGACGATGAGCGCCGAGCGATCATCTGTGACGCGCGGATCGAAAATTCGAGATGACTTGAGGTTAAGCTCCGGCGCGCCCGGCAGCAAGCGATTCCGATAATCGATGGTCGTTTCGCAGGGCATCTTGCAATGCACGCCTTTATGGCTCGGATGATAGTGAAACTCCAACAGCGGATACAAATCGCCTTGAGGCAAAGTCCAGAGCAGGTGTCCGTAGAACGATCGATCCATTAGCTCTTCGCCATCGCGCCACATGAACAGCACGCAGTGCGCATCCGAAACGGGAATCAGATCGGTGGCCTGGACACGCGGACGCGCCATTCTGCTGAATGGCTTCGCCCACTTGCTCTTGTTCATCTGCCTGAACTTGGGCGACGCAGTCAGCGTCTTGAACGCCTGCTTGTGGGCAAGCAATTGATCGGATTCCAATGCTGCTCTCTCGGTCTGCAATCGGCAAAATCTGTCTTGGATTCCGCTGATGCTAACCGCGTCCGCACCGCAAATTTATCTCGTACAACGAATGTTTCAGTCATCGATAAAGCGGCTTGTCCGCAGGCAACCCCTAGCGCTCAACACTCCACGATATTCACCGCCAATCCGCCGCGCGAAGTCTCTTTATATTTGGTCTTCATATCCGCGCCCGTCTCCCTCATGGTCTTGATTACCGAATCGAGCGAAACGTAGTGCGATCCGTCCCCGCGCATCGCCATGCGCGCCGCGTTGACCGCCTTGACCGAACCCATCGCGTTACGCTCGATGCACGGAATCTGCACCATTCCGCCGACCGGATCGCACGTCAGCCCGAGGTTATGCTCCATGCCGATTTCCGCCGCATTCTCGACTTGCGCCGGCGTGCCGCCGAGCACCGCGGCCAGCGCGCCCGCCGCCATCGAACACGCGACGCCGACTTCGCCCTGACATCCGACTTCCGCGCCGGAAATCGACGCATTCATCTTGTACAGAATGCCGATGGCCGCAGCCGTCAGCAAAAAATCGATCACGCCTTGCGTATTCGATCCCGGCACGAAGCGATCGTAGTAATGCAACACCGCCGGAATGATGCCCGCCGCGCCGTTGGTCGGCGCCGTCACGACGCGTCCGCCGATCGCGTTCTCCTCGTTCACGGCAATCGCGTAGAGATTGATCCAGTCGATCATCGACAACGGATCGCGCAACGCCTGCTCGGGCTTTTCAGCCAGCGCGCGATAAAGCTGCGGCGCGCGCCGCTTCACCTGAAACGGCCCCGGCAGATGCCCTTCCGCTTCCGGATTGGCGATGCCGCACCCGCGCGCGACGCAATCCTGCATCACGTCCCAGATGCGCAGCAGCCCGCTGCGAATCTCGTCTTCCGAACGCCACACGCGCTCGTTTTCCCACATCAGTTGCGCGATCGATTTGCCCGAGTCCGCGCACATCTTCATCAGCTCGTCGCCGGTCTGGAACGGATACGGCAACTGCTCGTGCGCCGTCAGCACCGCCGTGTTCGCCGCGCCCGCCGTCACGACGAATCCGCCGCCAACAGACAGATACGTCGCCGCGCGCAGCAACGCGCCGTTCGCATCGAACGCGTAGAGCTTCATGCCGTTCGGATGCTCCGGCAGCGCCTGCCGGTAGAACGCGATGTTCTCCTTGATCGTGAACGGAATCTTGCGCGCGCCGAGCAGCGCGAGCGTTTTCGATGTCCGCACTTGCTCCAGGCGCGGCACGATGCTCGAAGCATCGACGGTATCGGGCGCGTCGCCCATCAGGCCGAGCATCACGCCGCGATCGGTGCCGTGGCCCTTGCCCGTCGCGCCGAGGGAGCCGTACAGCTCGCATTTCACCGATGCCGTCGACTCCAGCAGTTCGTCGCGCTCGAGCCCCTGCGCGAACATCAACGCGGCGCGCATCGGTCCGACGGTGTGCGAGCTCGAAGGTCCGATGCCGATCTTGAAGAGGTCGAATACGCTGACTGCCATGACATCACCTGACTGAAAGAATTAACGCGCCGGCAGCGGCAGACACACCGCGAGCCACGCGGGCGGCGCGGGCGCGAGCCGCAGCGCCACCGGCGCGTAGCGGCCGTCGAGACGCGCCGCGAGATGAAAGAGTTCCGCCGCGTTCCTCGGATCCCACTGACCCGAGTAACCCGGCAATCCTGCTTCGCGCCGCTTGGCGTCGAAAGGCACGGACGACTTCACGAATTCGTCGTGCGTCTTCGTGCCGAGCGCATACGGCGTGAGCCAGTTGAGCGCCACGGCCAGCGTCGCACCCGACTGCGCGCGCTCCGGCAGCCAGTTGCGGTTGTGCCTGCGCGCAGCGAGCGCCGCCGTCACGAGCGGCTGAAGATCGTAGGTGACGTAGCGCAGCGCATCGCGTTCGGCGAAATCGACCGTGGATCCGTCCGGCGCGATGTTGTCGCCGATATGTTCGATAAAAAGCCGCTGCGCCGCGTTGATGAGCTTGCGGTCGTCGATGGTGAACGCGCCCATCGCCACCAGCTTCACGCGATGGCTCTGCCAGTTGTTGCGATAGCTGCCGGTCAGCGGGCGCGGCTGCTTGTCCATATCGTCGATATAACCGCTCACCATCTTCGTGATGAACGCGTTCGCCGCGTTGCGCGTCTTGACCGGCAGCGCGCTCGCCGTGAGGTCGTACGCGAGAATCAGCGATTCGAAATTCGTTTCGTCGATCGGATTGAAGCTCGGCTGATACGTGGTCGTCCACGCGAACAGGAAGCGGTCGACGAGACGCAGGTAACGTTCGTCGCCGGTCGCGCGCCACGCGAGCGCGGCGTCGCGCATCAGGCCGAGGTCTTTCTCCGCTTCGACGCTTTCGTCGTAGATGCCTTCGTGCGGCAGCGTGCCTTCCGTATGCAGCTTCGCGCGCGGCTTCGGCTGATCGTTCACGCGCGACTGCACCATTTTCACGAGGGCCTTCACACCGGGATCGGCGTTGGTGCGCTCGCTCGTCTGCATCGCGGGCGCGGCGCAGAAATTCATCGCGGCGTGCGCGGACGATGCGGCAAGCGACATCACCCCGAGCATCGCCAGCGCCGCGCACGCGCGGTTCGTCCCTTTCACCTCTCGCACCTTGAGCGCCATGTGAACTCCCTGTTTTGGCTTTTGGTCCGGGGTGAGATGTTAGCCGTTCTGGAACGCGCCGCAAAACCGCCCGACGAAGCTTTACGCTTTCGGGCGGCGCTCTCTCAGGTTCGTGCGCGTAGCCTTACTCGTCCGCGTATTCCGATACCGGCACGCACGAGCACATCAGATTGCGGTCGCCATAAGCGTTGTCCGCACGGCCGACCGGCGACCAGTACTTGCGCGCGATCAGCGACTTCAGCGGATACGAGGCCGCTTCGCGCGTGTACTTGTGCTCCCACGCATCCGATGCGACGACCGCCGCCGTGTGCGGCGCGTTCTTCAGCACGTTGTCCTCGCGATCGGCGCGGCCTTCTTCGACCGCGCGGATTTCCTCGCGGATCGCGATCATCGCGTCGATGAAGCGGTCGAGCTCCTCCTTCGATTCCGATTCCGTCGGCTCGACCATCAGCGTGCCCGGAACCGGGAAGCTCATCGTCGGCGCGTGGAAGCCGTAGTCGATCAGGCGCTTCGCGACGTCTTCCACCGAGATGCCGCTCGATTCCTTGATCGGACGCACATCGAGAATGCATTCGTGCGCGACCAGTCCGCCCGCGCCGCTGTACAGCACCGGATAGTGCGGCGCGAGACGCTTCGCGACATAGTTCGCCGCGAGAATCGCGCTTTCGGTGGCGGCGGTGAGGCCGCTCGCGCCCATCATCGCGATGTACATCCACGAGATCGGCAGGATCGCGGCCGAGCCGTACGGCGCCGACGACACCGCGCCGATGCCTGCTTCATCGCGCTTGTAGCCCGTGGACGTCTGATTCGGCAGGAACTTCGCCAGATGCGCGCCGACCGCGACCGGACCGACGCCCGGTCCGCCGCCGCCGTGCGGAATGCAGAACGTCTTGTGCAGATTCAAGTGCGATACGTCGCCGCCGAACTGGCCGGGCGCGCAGAGACCGACCATCGCGTTCATGTTCGCGCCGTCGACATACACCTGGCCGCCGTGCGCGTGCACGATGTCGCAGATTTCGCGGACGTTGCGCTCGAACACGCCGTGCGTCGACGGATACGTGATCATGATCGCCGCGAGATTCGCCGAATGCTTTTCGGCCTTCGCCTTCAGATCGTCGATATCGACGTTGCCGTTCGCATCGCACGCGACGACGACGACCTGCATGCCCGCCATCTGCGCCGACGCCGGATTCGTGCCGTGCGCGGACGCCGGAATCAGACACACGTTGCGATGCCCTTCGCCGCGCGACTCGTGATACGCGTGAATGATGAGCAAGCCCGCGTACTCGCCTTGCGAACCGGCGTTCGGCTGCAACGACACCGCCGCGTAACCCGTGCACGCGACGAGCATCTGTTCGAGCTGATCGATCATCGTTCGATAGCCGACCGTCTGCTCGGCGGGCGCGAACGGATGAATCGCCGCGAACTCGGGCCACGTGACCGGCAGCATTTCCGAGGTCGCGTTGAGCTTCATCGTGCAGGAACCGAGCGGGATCATCGTGCGGTCGAGCGCGAGGTCTTTATCCGCGAGACTGCGCAGATAGCGCAGCATTTCGTGCTCGGAGTGGTGGCGATTGAAAACCGGATGCGCCAGATACTCGCTCGTGCGATGCAGTGCCTGCGGCAGCGAATCCGTCACCGATTGATCGAGCGCGTCGATATCGAACGTTTCGGTCTTGCCCGCGACCTCCGCAAAGAGCGCGAAGAGCTTCTGCAAGTCGTCGCGCGTGGTGGTTTCATCGAGCGAAACGCCGACCTGGCTCGCGCTCACATGACGCAGATTGATGTGCGCGGCGTACGCGGCCTGATGCAGCGCGGTCGTGCTCGCGCCGCTTTCGATCGTGACGGTATCGAAGAACGTGTCGTTCGCGATCGTGTAGCCGAGCTTCTTTACGCCCGCCGCAAAGATCGACGCCACGCGATTCACGCGCAGCGCGATCGTCTTGAGACCGCGCGGGCCGTGATAGACCGCGTACATGCTCGCCATGATCGCGAGCAGCGCCTGCGCCGTGCAGACATTCGACGTCGCCTTCTCGCGACGGATGTGCTGCTCGCGCGTCTGGAGCGCGAGACGCAGCGCCGGATTGCCCTGCGCATCGACGGTCACGCCAACGAGACGGCCCGGCATCTGGCGCTTGAATTCATCGCGCACGGCCATGTATGCCGCGTGCGGCCCGCCGAAGCCGACCGGCACGCCGAAACGCTGCGTATTGCCGATCGCGACATCCGCGCCCCATTCGCCCGGCGGCGTGATGAGCGTCAGCGCGAGCAGATCCGCCGCGGCGACGACATGGCCGCCCGCCGCGTGGATCGCTTCGGCGAGCGCGCGATAGTCGCGCACATCGCCGTTCGCGCCCGGATATTGCAGCAGCACGCCGAATGCATTCGCGCTGGCGGCATCGGCGGCGGGACCGACTTTCACGTCGATGCCCGCCGGCTTCGCGCGCGTCTTCACGACTTCGATCGTCTGCGGCAGCACGTCGTCGGCAACGTAGAACACGTTCGACTTCGGCTTGCCGATGCGTTGCAGCAGCGTCATCGCTTCGGCGGCGGCGGTGGATTCGTCGAGCAGCGAGGCGTTGGCCATCGCGAGGCCAGTCAGGTCCATGACCATCTGCTGGAAATTGAGCAGCGCTTCGAGGCGCCCTTGCGAAATTTCCGGCTGATAGGGCGTGTATGCCGTGTACCACGCCGGATTTTCGAGCACGTTGCGCAGGATCACCGCCGGCGTGTGCGTGCCGTAGTAACCCTGGCCGATGTAAGTCCGGAACACCAGATTCTCGTCCGCCAGCTTGCGCAGATACGCGAGCGCTTCCGCCTCGCTTTTCGGCTGCGTGAACGCGCCGAGCGGCAGCGTGTCCTTGCGGCGGATCGATTCAGGAATCACCGCGTCGATGAACGCCGCGCGCGACGCGAAACCGAGCGCGTCGAGCATCGCGCGCTGGTCGGCATCATCGGGGCCGATGTGCCGCTCGGCGAATGCGTCGTGGCATTCGAGCGCGGCGAGTGACAGGGATGTGCGGTTCATCAGGCGATCCGGGTGTTCGAGCTTCATGTGAATTCCTGCGACGCGGCTCGCTCTTGGTCTGCGCGAGCCGCCATCGTCATTGAGATGGGTTATTCGCCGATCGACTTGCCGTAGCCTTCGGCGTCGAGCAGCTTGTCGAGCGTGGCGTCGCCGGCCGGCTTGATCTTGAAGAGCCAGCTTTCGTACGGCGCGCCGTTGACCTGATCGGGCGCCGAAGTCAGCGCGTCGTTCGATGCGACGATCTCGCCCGACACCGGCGCGTAAATATCGGAAGCGGCCTTCACCGATTCGATCACCGCGATCGCGTCGCCCGCCGCAACGGTCTTGCCCGCCGCGGGCAGTTCGACGAACACGATGTCACCGAGCGCTTCCTGCGCGTGATCGGTGATGCCGACGGTCAGCGTGCCATCGGATTCGGTGCGGACCCATTCGTGCGATTCGGTGTATTTCAGATCGGCCGGGATGCTCATTGGATGCTCCTTGCGTGGTTCTTTCGTGAGGTTCTTGATCGGAGGAAACGGGCGCGACGGCTTCAGGAAAGCTCAACCAGAACCTTGCCGTTGCGCACGAACGGAAGTTTTACCACGCGCGCCGGCAGTTGCTTGTCGCGGATGACGACCTGCACCGTGTCGCCGACGGCAACACCCGTGGGCACGCGCGCGAACGCGATCGACTCCTGCATCGACGGCGAAAACGTGCCGCTCGTGATTTCGCCGTCGCCGCGTTCCGTGACGACTTTCTGATGCGCGCGCAGCACGCCGCCCGCCTTGCCGTTTTCCTTGATGAGCACGAGCCCGACGAAGTTCGCCTTCGAGCCGTGCGCTTCGAGCGCGCTGCGGCCGACGAAATCGCGCGGCGTCTTCAGATCGACGGTCCACGCGAGGCCGGCGTCGAGGGGCGAGACGTTCTCGTCCATGTCCTGGCCGTAGAGGTTCATGCCGGCTTCGAGGCGCAGCGTGTCGCGCGCGCCGAGGCCGGCGGGCTTCACGCCTGCGTCGCGCAAAGCGTTCCAGAGCGCTTCCACATGCGTCGCCGGCACGACGATCTCGAAACCGTCCTCGCCGGTGTAGCCGGTGCGCGCGAGCATCAGTTCGCCGAATTGCGTCGACGGGAAAACGACCGCGTTGAACGGCTTGGTGTCCTGCGTCTGCGCGCGCGTGTCCGGCAGCACTTGCCAGGCTTTTTCGCGCGCGTTCGGACCTTGCACGGCGATGATCGCGAGGTCGCGACGCGGCGTGATGGAAAGGTTGAATTCGCCTTCGGCATTCAATTGACCGAACCAGGCGATGTCCTTCTCCGCCGTGCCCGCATTCACGACGACGCTAAAACTCGTTTCGGAGAAGTAGTAGACGATCAGATCGTCGATGACGCCGCCGTCGCCATTGAGCAGGCAGGAATAGAGCGCTTTTCCGGGCGTCGTCAGCTTGTCGACGTTATTGGCGATCGCGTACTTGAAGAATTCGCGGACGGCCTCGCCTTCGAAATCGACGACGCGCATGTGCGAGACGTCGAACATGCCGGCGTCGGTACGCACCGCGCGGTGCTCGTCGATCTGCGAACCGTAGTTGACGGGCATGTCCCAGCCGCCGAAATCGACCATGCGCGCGTTGAGCGCGAGGTGAGCGGCGTGCAGCGGCGTGTGTTGAAGAGAAGTCATCGGGGCCTCGGTTCGCGAAACAAAAAAGGCCACGCAGCGCACTATTCGCCTGCCGGATGCGCCTTTCGTGCTGCGGGAAGCAGCGCGCAAGGCCCATGCCGCGAGCGGTTGCGATGCGTGACCCCTCTGTCCTCGGTACCTGAGAGATTGCGCGAACCGTGCACGGCTGTGCCGCGGTCCATCGCGCGCCCCTTCGGTGGGCAACTGGCTCAATGACGAAGCCGCTGCCGCTCTCCAGAGTGCGAGGAAACTCGTTCCTCGACGCGGTCGGTCCTTTTGCCTGAGAGTTTGCGGGTATGCCCCTTCGGCGGCGCGGTCTTTCTCGTTGCGATGAAAGGCCACGCGCTCTCCCGACGCGTGCGGCAGAATTTACGCGACCGAATTGGGGTTGTCAAACGGATTCGGACTTGCGCGATTGCGCTTTTCCGCAGATTCGAAACCGATGCAAACGCGCGAGCGTGTATCGACAAATCCGTCGTAGTTTGTTTCAGAAGCAGCGCTTTTTCGCAATGAAATCACGCGTACACTGTTCGGATCGCGTTGATTCCTCTTCGACGAACATGGCCACGATCACCATCAACGGCGTTACTTATACAGGCAACCATGTGTCGGTTCGCGGCGGCCGCGTGCTCGTCGACGGCAAGAACGTGAGCGCCGGCGAAGCGACGCGCATCACGCTCGAAGTGCACGGCGACCTTCAGGCGTTTCAGGCGGACAACTGCGATACGGTCGCGGTTCACGGCGCGGTCGGCGTCGTGTCGACCGTATCGGGCAACGTGACTTGCGGCGATGTCGGTGGCGCGGTGTCGACGGTGTCGGGCAACGTGAACTGCGGCGACATCGCCGGCGAAGTGCGGACGACGTGCGGCAGCGTCAGCCGCCGCTAGGCGTCAGCCGCGCGCGAAGGGCACGCGCCGCCCTTCTTGCTCGCTCTGCATCGCGAGTTCGATGATCGTCATCGTGTCGACTGCGTCCTGCGGCGAAACCGGAAACGGCTTGCCATCCAGAATCGCCGCCGCCAGCGCACGATAAAACTCGACGTACGCGCCATCTCTCGTGGCGAATTCGTGACGCAGATCGAGATCGCCATCGACCTCGCGCAACGTGCCCGGCGGATTCTTCGCGAACTCCGGGTTGCCCGGGCGCATCCCCGAACGCAACTGATCTTCCTGCGTATCGAGCCCGTTCTTCACGTAACTGCCGCGCGTGCCGTGGATCGCGAAACGCGGCGGCTCCAGCGCCGCGAGCGCGCTCGCGTGCAGGATCACTTCCTTGTCGGCGTAACCGAGCACGAGATGCACGTAGTCCGGCGCGTGCGCGTGGTCGCGATGCGCCTTCACGAACGCCGTCACCGTTTGCGGCGCGCCGAAGAGCGTCAGCGCCTGATCGATCAGATGCGGCCCCAGATCGAACAGCAGGCCGCCGCCGCGCTCCGCTTCCTCGCGCCAGCGCTGCGGCACTTTCGGGCGGAAACGGTCGAAATGCGATTCGTAATGCGTGATGCGCCCGAGCCGTCCGCTTTCGATGAGCGCGCGCACCGTCATGAAATCGCCGTCCCAGCGACGGTTGTGAAACGGCGCGAACACGAGCCCTTTCTGCTGCGCGAGATCGGCGAGCGTGCGGGCGTCGCGCGACGAAAGCGTCACCGGTTTGTCGACGACCACGTGTTTGCCCGCCGACAGCGCCCGATGCGCGAGATCGAAGTGCGTGTCGTTCGGCGTCGCGACGACGACGCACTGGAGTTCGTCGATGGCGAGCAGCGCGTCGAAATCCGCGACGATCCGCGCGTTCGGATAATCGGCCTGCGCGCGCTCGGCCTGCGACGTGGCGATGGCCGTGACTTCGGCGCGGCCGCAGTGCTCGATGACGGGCGCGTGAAACGTCGCGCCGGCGAGGCCGTAGCCCATTACGCCGACTTTGAGTGCTGTGTCCATGCGGGCATCGTCCTGTCGTTGAATTGACCGGATATTGTGGCACGAACAGGGGCCGGAACCGCGCCGCCTCTATCGTGTTAACATCGCGCTCTCCTTTCGCGCGCAAGTCACAGCCAGGCGCGCCCAAACTCCAAAGCCAAAACGATGTCCGCTGGTCTGAACGCCGCGCAAAGCGAAGCCGTGCGCTATCTCGATGGTCCCTGTCTCGTGCTCGCCGGCGCGGGCAGCGGCAAGACGCGCGTCATCACGCAGAAGATCGCGCATCTGATCGAAGGGCGCGGCTTCGAGCCGAAGCACATCGCCGCGCTCACCTTCACGAACAAGGCCGCGCTCGAAATGCGCGAGCGCACGGCCAAGCTCCTCGAAGGCAAGACGCTCACGACGCCCGGCAAGGAAGGCCGCAAGATTCCCGTCAATCAGTTGACGATTTGCACGTTCCACTCGCTCGGCGTGCAGATCATGCGGCAGGAAGCGGAACACGTCGGACTCAAGCCGCAGTTCTCGATCATGGATTCCGACGATTGCTTCGGCATGGTTCAGGAACAGCTCGGCACGACGGACAAAGGCCTGATCCGCAAGATCCAGTCGATCATCTCGCTGTGGAAGAACGCGATGGTTTCGCCCGATCAGGCGTCCGTGCTCGCGAGCAACGAGGACGAGCATCAGGCGGCGATCGTCTATCGGAGTTACGCCGCGACGCTGCACGCGTATCAGGCGCTCGATTTCGACGATTTGATCCTGCGTCCCGCGCAGCTTTTCGCGGAGAACGAGCAGGTGCGCGACAAGTGGCAGAACCGCCTGCGCTATCTGCTGATCGACGAATATCAGGACACGAACGCGTGCCAGTATGAACTCGTGAAGCTGCTGGCCGGTCCGCGCGCCGCGTTCACGGCCGTCGGCGACGATGACCAGGCGATCTACGGCTGGCGCGGCGCGACCATCGAAAATCTCGCGCAGCTCGGCAAGGATTTCCCGAAGCTGCATGTCATCAAGCTGGAGCAGAACTATCGCTCGACGGTGCGGATTCTGACGGCGGCGAACAACGTCATCGCGAACAATCCGAAGCTGTTCGAGAAGAAGCTCTGGTCCGAGCACGGCATGGGCGACACGATCACCGTCACCGGCTGCAACGACGAAGAGCACGAGGCGGAATCCGTCGTGTTTCGCTTGTCGGCGCACAAGTTCGAGCGGCGCACGCAATTTCGCGATTACGCGATTCTCTATCGCGGCAACTTTCAGGCGCGCATCTTCGAACAGGTGTTGCGGCGGGAGCGCATTCCTTATGTGCTCTCGGGCGGGCAATCGTTCTTCGACAAGGCCGAGATCAAGGATCTGATCGCGTATCTGCGGCTGATCGCCAATCCCGACGACGATCCCGCTTTCATCCGCGCGATCACCACGCCGCGACGCGGTGTCGGCAACACGACGCTCGAAGCGCTCGGCGCATTCGCGGGCGCGGCGAAGGTGTCGCTGTTCGAGGCGGTGTTCATGGGCGGCATCGAGGCGCGTCTGTCGGCGCGGCAGGTCGAGCCGCTGCGCACGTTCTGCGAATGGATCCGGCGTCTGTCGGACCGCGCCGCGCGCGATCCCGCGACCGAAGTTCTCGACGACATGATGGAAGCCATCCACTACGAGTCGTATCTCTATGACGCGTACGACGAGCGCCAGGCGCAGTCGAAATGGCAGAACGTGCTCGAATTTCTCGAATGGCTGAAGCGCAAGGGCACGAAGCCGGAAGCCGCGCCGGGCGCGGAGCAGACCGGTTTCGACACCGCCGACGGTTTCGCCGATGAAGGCAAGAACCTGCTCGGCCTGATCCAGACCGTCGCGCTGATGTCGATGCTCGAAGGCAAGGAAGAAGACCCGGATGCAGTGCGCCTGTCGACGGTGCATGCGTCGAAGGGGCTGGAGTATCCACACGTCTTTCTGGTGGGCGTCGAGGAAGGCATCATGCCGCATCGCGGCAGTTCGGACGACGACGCGCCCGTCGACGATTCGCGCATCGAGGAAGAGCGCCGGCTGATGTATGTCGCGATCACGCGGGCGCAGCGCAGTCTGCATCTGAACTGGTGCAAGAAGAGAAAGCGCGCGCGGGAGACGGTGGTGTGCGAGCCGTCGCGGTTCATCCCAGAGATGCTGCTCGACGATGCGCCGCCGCCGACGGCCGAAGAAGCGCCTTTGTCGCCGAAAGATCGCATGGCGATGCTCAAGGCGATGTTGCAGAAGACGTGAACGGTTTGCCGTCTTGCTGATGAAAAACCCTGCTCGCGCGGCCCGCTCGCGCGGGGTTTTTTTTCGCTTACTTCGCCGCGTTCGCCATGTAATCGACGGCGGCTTTCACATCTGCATCCGATGCGTTCGATCCGCCCTTTGGCGGCATCGCGCCCTTGCCGTGCAGCGCGTAGTTGTAGACGGTGTCCATCGGCTCTTTCAGGCGCGGCGCCCACGCGGCCTTGTCGCCGAACTTCGGCGCGCCGAGCACGCCCGCCGCGTGACACGCCTGACAGACCTGCTCGTAGAGCGCCTTGCCCGCCTGAGCGGCGTCGGCGCTTTGCGCGCCCGCGGCCGGCGCCGCCGATGCAACCGCCGGCACCGATGCGAGCGCCGCGACCGCTGCGGCGGCCTGAGCATTTTCGTTCGAACTGGCTGCGGCGGGCGCTGCCGCGCTCGATGCAGCCGCGGCGCCCGATGCCGGTTGCGCCGGTTCCGCGAGCTTGCCGCCGCTGCCGTTCGCCATATAGACGACCGCGCGCGCGATTTCGAAGTCGGAGTAATCGTCGGGGCTGGTGCCGCCGCGCGCGGGCATGCCGCCCTTGCCGTTGAGCGCGTTGTGCAGCAGCGTGTCGTAACCTTCGCCGATGCGCGGGGCCCATGCGCCGGCATCGCCGAACTTGGGCGCGCCGGCGGTGCCTGTCGCGTGACAGGCCGAGCACACGGCCTTGAAGACTTCCTCGCCGGACTTGTAGACGCGCGGCGCGTTGGCGTCGCGGACATCGACTTGTGCGGCGGGCGCGATGCGCGCGTTGACCGACTGCTCGATGTCCGTGCCGGCGCCGGTGCGCGTGGAATTGTTCACGTACACCGCGAGCAGGATGATGATGGCGACCGGGATGCCGAATCCCGCGATGACCGCGGCGATGAGTTGGCCGGGTGTCTTGATCGGGGCTCCGTGGGGTGCTTCGCTCATGCTTGTCTCGTCTCCCGTTTTTTGGTGTGAGTCGGTTCAGTGACAGCGTGACAGCTACGGCAGTGCGCTAGGCGCGCCTTGGGGAAAGGCACGGTCGATTATAGACGGAACGCTTAACTGTCGGCGCGGGGTGGCCGGGGCGGTGAAGCGGGCGTTTACCCGAATCGTGTGATGCTTTGTGACTCGTTCCGCGCAGGGCGCTCGGTCCCGCACAATGGACGGCGTCACGGAAAACAGGTATCCTCTCGGATTCGCATGGGCCTTGCAGCCGTCTTACGGCGTGTGTAGTTCTTCCGCAAGCCCTTCTCCGATGCGCCCGTAGCTCAATGGATAGAGTACTGCCCTCCGAAGGCAGGGGTTGCTGGTTCGATCCCAGCCGGGCGCGCCAAGCGTTTCCACTCGACAGCCGTCGCAGTCGAAACTACTCGAGTCCGCCCTCGCGGTTCGCCGTCGTCGTCCCCCAACCAAACCCCATCCCCGCCAACCACCTCCTATAAGCCACCGCCATCCGATCGCACTTCTGATGCAACTCCGCATCGAGATCGAGCGGCAAGCGCTGCGGCCATTGCGACTCCACCACCGGCGTGTCCTGCATCAAAATCTCCATATTGAAGTCGTATAACTCGCGATCGGAATGCGTCGAATCGTCCTCGTGAATCGAGACGAGCCACGCGCGCGTCTCTGTCTGCGTCACCGGCGACGCCGCCAGCATGATATGCAGCGCGCCCTGCCCGCCCGACGCCATCTTCGTCAGCTTCGCGATCAAAGGCCGCTTCACGCGATACACATAATCGATCATCGCGCCGCCGCCCTGCCCCGGCATTCCCGCCGGTTGCCAGTATCGGCATTGCCGCGCTTCCAGACCTTCATCGCTCGCGACGACTTCGTAATCGGGCACTTCCGTATGCGTGTCCTCGCCCAGAATCCCCGCATGCACGAACGAGAAATGCGCCATGTCCAGAAAATTCTCGACGACGCGCGGCGCCGACGACCTCACCGTCTGCGGCGCGAGATTGATGCGCCGGCCACCGGGAATCGCGGCTTCGGGAAAGAAATCGAGCGCATACGCAGGCTCGCCGAAACACATCCAGATAACGCCGTACTTCTCTTCGCAAACGAAAGTCGTCGCGCACGCGCGCTTCGACGGACGCAATGAAGGATTCGACGGAATCCGCAAACACTGTCCTTCGATGTCGTAACTCCAGCCGTGATACGGACACACGATCTGATCGCGCATCACATGCCCGAGCGACAACTGCGCGCCCCGATGCGGACAGTAATCGCGCCACGCATGCGCCGCGCCGATGCTGTCCCGCCACACGACGATCCGCTCATCGGCCACGATGAATCCGCGCGCGCCGCCTTCCGGCACGTCTTCGCTATTGCAAACGGGCAGCCATTCGGCAGCTAAAGAAATGGATTCGTCGCGCATCGCCGTGAATGAGAAATGGACGTTCTTAAGCTGTTCTTACACGAAACACAGCGTCTTCGCAAAACGTTGCAAAATAGCGGATCGCTCGCTCGGTGCAACTCGATACCACTCAATTCAGCCGATGCCATGCGACGGGGCCGCAGTACTTGGCAGCAAGATAAAAGAAAGAAATCACCATCCAGGGGTTCAGTATGGAGCAGGCGCATCAACCGGCACGCCGGACTTATGCCTTCGCATGGTCCGAACACCGGAATCCGGAACGCGAGCAGGCCACGCTGCGGGTCTGGATGGGAGCGGTGGTTCTTCTGGCTTACGGCGTTTTCGCGTGGCTCCGCCCTTCACACGATGCCTTCCTGACCACGCGCCTCGTCGCGCTCTATGTGTCTTATGGGGCGATCACGCTTCTGATCGTCAGCCGCATGAGCGCGCCTTCTGTTGCGCGCCTGACCGTCACGACCATCGCCGATCAGACGATCCTCGGGCTCGCGCTCGCCGCGGGCGGCGCAACGGCGCTGCCGCTTCTCTGGGTGATGTTCTGGTTTCTGATCGGTTCGGGATGCCGATACGGCAAGCGCACGCTCGCCGTATCGTGCGCGACGGCGCTCATCATCGTCACGGCGATGGCCGTCTGGCAGCCGTGGTGGCACGAGAATCTTCCCGCCGCGATCGGGCTCGCGCTGAGCGTACTCGGCGCATCGGTGTATCTGAGCGTGCTCGTCGATCGGCTCGGCAACGCGAATCGCGATCTAGCGCGTCAGGCATCGACCGATCCGCTCACGGGTCTGTCGAACCGGTACGCGCTGGAAAGAGTCGTCGATCGCGCGATGAACGCGCCCGAAGCCAATGGCGATCACGCCACCGCGCTCCTTCTGATCGATCTCGACGGCTTCAAGGAAGTGAACGATACCTACGGTCACGCCGTCGGCGATCTGCTGCTGCAAGCCTTCGCGGACTCGCTCGCGAAGCGCATGCGCAAGTCGGACACCATCGCGCGTCTGGGCGGCGACGAGTTCGTCGTGCTCGCGCATCAGATGCGCGACCGCGACGCCGTGTTGTCGGTGGCCGACAACATCCATTCGGCGCTCGGCGAAATTACGTCGGTGCAGGAGCGGCCGGTGTCGGTATCGGCGAGCATCGGCGCATGCCTGCTTTCGAGCGCGGCGTCCGCGCATCAAACCGGCATGACCGCCGTGCTGCGCGCCGCCGACCGCGCGATGTACCGCGCGAAAAGTCTCGGCGAAGGGAAAACGGTCTTCGCCGAGACGCGGGACTTCGAGATCAGCTAGGGAACGTCAGGCCTCGACGCTCGTCCACGCCTGCTCGCGCAGCTTCGTGCGCAGACGCGCGACCGCCTGGCTGTGCAACTGACACACGCGCGACTCGCTCACTTCCATCACCGCGCCGATTTCGCGCAGGTTCAGGCCGCGTTCGTAATAGAGGCTCATCAGGAGCTTCTCGCGCTCGGGCAGCTTGTCGATGGCTTCGATCAGCGCGCCGCGAAGGCTGTCGTCGAGCAGCGCGGACAGCGGATCCGAACGATCGACGCAATAGCGGTCGAGGAACGGCTCGTCGTCGGCGGAGCGATCGAAGTCTTCGTAATAGATCAGCTGGCTGCCGTGCAAGTCCTGAAGCATCGACTGATATTCGTCGAGCGGCATCTTCATGTGCTCGGCGATTTCCTGCTCGCTCGCCGCGCGGCCGAGGTTCTGCTCGACCTTGTGCACCGCCGATTCCACTTCGCGCGACGTCTTGCGCATGCTGCGCGGCAGCCAGTCGTTCGCGCGGAGCTCATCCAGCATCGCGCCGCGGATGCGCTGGCTCGCATATGTTTCGAACTGCGCGCCCTGATCTTCCTTGTAGCGGCTCGCCGCGTCCAGCAGGCCGATCATGCCGGCCTGAATGAGATCGTCGAGATCGACGCTCGCCGGCATCTTGGCGACGAGTTGGAGCCCCAGCCGTCGAACGAGCGGTGCGTATTTCGTCAGCACTTCCGACTGTGAGAGTTTGCCTTGGGCGTTATACATCTTGGTCACCTATCTTGATCACATCGACGCCGTGCTGCTCAATGCAAAGTCGTGAAGCGCAGCCGCACGATGCGACGCCTCCCGCGCGCCCTGTACAGAGTCGCTAACCGGATTTCGCGCGTCGGCCTGGCCGCCCGCATCGCGCATATAAGGCGCGGGGCGCATCGGCCAGTGCAGGAGCTCCGCCGCGATTGCGCGGTAGTCGCGCGCCGCGGCCGTGGCCGGGAACGCTTCGACTGCGCAGCGTGAGAGTTCCATCGCCCGAGCGACGCGCGCATCCTCGGACACATATCCCGCCTGCACGAGCGACACGGCCAGATACCGGCTCGCGACGCCCGACAGGTTGTCGAACGCGACCGCCGCGTCGGCCGGGTTCTGCACGTGATTGACGAGCACGCGGAACTGGCCGATCGCATGGGCGTAGTGCAGTCGTTTCATGCACGCATACGCCTCGGTGATCGCCGACGCGGCTACCCGCGTCACAATAAGAAAGTCATGCGCCTGCGCCGCGAGCGTCGACAGCGCGCCGTGGCGATCGAGTTGCGCATCGATCAGCACGATGTCCGCCGGACCGTCGAGCAACGCGCGGCATTGCGCGGCATCGTGAACGATGCGTTCGTCGCGCGGCGCGGCCATCAGCGAGAAGCCGAACGGCGTGCGCTCGACGGCATCGCCGAGCATGCGCCGGCCCGACATCACCGAGGCGAGCGCGCCCGCGTCTTCGGTGCCCACGAGACGGCTCACCGATCCCGCGTTGCGGTGCTCGTCGATCACGAGCACGTCCTTGCCGTGGATGGAAAGCGCCGCGCCGAGATTCACCACCGCCGACGTGCATCCGATGCCGGCCGGTCCGCCCGCGATCGCCACCACGCGCGAACCGGCGCGCGTAAGGAGCCGTCGCAGGCCTTCCGCCTGGTCGAGCACGAACTTATCCAAAGTGCACCTCATGCAGTTCGGTCGTGGCGCGCGCGGACAACGCGGACAGCAGCGCAGGCGTTTCTTCGTCTTGCGGCACGAAGGGCGAGTTGTCGCGCGGGATGCAGAACGCGCTCTTGATGAGAAACCGCTTGGTCGCGACGTACAGGTTCTCCGGCACTTTCTGACCGGTCGACACGTAATGCACCGGCAGTTTGTAGCGGATGACCGTATCGAGCACGCCGCCGAGATTCGTCGCTTCGTCGAGCTTGGTCAGGATGCAGCCCGCGAGCGGCGGCTGGTCCGCCGCGCTCTTGTAGGCCTGCACGACTTCGTTGAGCGTGTCGCCGTGGCTCGTCGCGTTGAGCAGCAGGATGCGCTGCACCGGATGACCCGCGCCGCACAGCATCGCGATCTGATCCGAGACCATGCGATCGCGCTGGCTCATGCCGATCGTGTCGATCAGCACGATATGTTTGTTGCGGAGTTCCGAAAGCGCGAGTTGCAGGTCCGCGCCGTCTTTCACCGCGTGAACCGACACACCGAGAATCTTGCCGAAAATGCGCAGTTGCTCGTGCGCGCCGATACGGTAGCTGTCGGTCGTGAGCAGCGCGACCTTGCTTGCGCCGAAGCGCATCACGCAGCGCGCGGCGAGCTTGGCCGTCGTGGTCGTCTTGCCCACGCCAGTCGGGCCCATCAGTGCGAACACGCCGCCGCGTTCCATCAGCGCGTCTTCGCTGTCCATCACCGGAATGTTCGATTCGAGCACCTGCTGCACCCACTCGAGCGCGCCTTCGACGCTCTCGAGTTCCGGCATGTTGTCCACCATCATGCGGACGAGCTGCGCCGAGAAACCGGCGGCGAACAAACGCTTCGTGAGCGCGCCGCCCGTCGGGTTGCGGCGCTGGCGCTCGCCCCACATGAGACCGGAGAAGTGCTCTTCCATCATCGAGCGCATCGACGAAAGCTCGTTCATCACCGTTTCGTTGACGACCTGCTCCATGCGCGTGCGGATCGCTTCGGTGACGACGGCCGCCGCGTTCGCGGGCAAGCCATCGAATGCGTGTTCCTTCGATGCCGGCGCGGCGTTCGCCTCGGCTGCTTCGGCGTGCGGCGCGCTCGCGTTGATCTTCTGCGCGGCGCGGCGCGCGGCGATTTGCGCGGCTTCGCGTGCCCAGTCGGGCGTTTGGACCTTCGGCTCGACGGCGGCTTCCGCGCGCTTCGTTTGCTGACGCATGGCGTAGCGGGCCGAGTCCGCCGTCTTTTCGACGCGCGTCTCTTGCGCAGTCACCGGGACCGGCACGCCCATGCCGCGTGCGATCGCAGCCGACGCGGTCAGCGGACGGTTCGACGGCATCGACGCCTGCTGCGCGATGCGCTTCGCATGCTCGATCAGCCACGGATTGGAATCGGCCATCGTCGGCGGCGTGTCGTCTTCTGCGCGAGCTTCCGGCTCGGCGTGAAATTCATCGTCCGCATCGGTGTTCGCGCCGAAGACGGACGAGAACACATCGCCGCTCGCGTACGGATTCGCGGCCGGCTGCTTCGCCGGCATCGCGGCTGCAGCGGCGGCCAGCGCGGCGCGCGACGTGCCCGCCGAACGTGCTGCCTGTTCCTTCGCGGCGGGCGAGATCGACGCGATGTCGCTGTCCGCGACGCCGACGATCTCGACCGAGCCGTCATCGAGCGTGCGATTGGACAACACGATGGCATCGGGGCCGAGCGCTTCACGAACCTGGCGCAGTGCGTCGCGGCTGTTCGCGCCGATGAATTTACGAATGTTCAAACTTGCCCCCGATGAGGTGAAACTGCGATCTTTAGCAAGCGGACCCACTTGGCTCGTTGCCGTGTCCGCTTTTCAGTGAAGCCATTATTGCGAACTTGAGTCTTTGTCCATCGCTGGATAAGGGGTGAGAAAAAGGGGTATTTCGGCTGATGGAAGCGCGCCGTGCATCGCAAGGGCGGGCGTTTGCCCGGAAAAAGATTCCGCTTCGCCCGTTTCCGCGCGCGGGCGCGGCGGCGTAAGCTTTAGGCTCCGCGCGCATCGAAGCCGCGCCGGACAATCAAAGGAGACTTCTTCGCATGACGTCCGCTGTCCCTTCCTCACAGGATCAAACCACCGGCGCGCGATTGCTCGTCGATGCGCTCGTCCATCACGGCGTCGAGCGCGTGTTCTGCGTGCCCGGCGAGAGCTTCCTCGCCGTGCTCGATTCCCTGCATGACGAGACCGAGCAGATTCAGACGATCGTCTGCCGCCACGAGGCGGGCGCGGCGAACATGGCCGAGGCGGTCGGCAAGCTCACCGGCAAGCCGGGCGTCGCGATCGTGACGCGCGGGCCGGGCGCGACGCACGCGTCGATCGGCGTGCACACCGCGTTTCAGGACTCGACGCCGATGATCCTGCTCATCGGCCAATGCGCTCGCGATCACATGGATCGCGAGGCGTTTCAGGAAATCGACTATCGGCGCATGTTCGGGCAGATGGCGAAGTGGGTCGCGCAGATCGACGATCCGCGCCGCGTGCCTGAATACATGAGCCACGCGTTTCACACGGCGATGTCCGGCCGTCCGGGTCCGGTCGTGCTCGCGCTGCCGGAAGACATGCTGACCGAAACCGTCGATGCCGTGCCGCCCGCGCCGCGTTATCAGCGCGTGGCGGCGTCGCCGTCGAAGGCGCAGATGGAGCGCCTGCGCGAACTGCTCGCGAACGCGAAGAAGCCGTTCGTGATCGCGGGCGGAAGCGGCTGGACCGCCGAGGCGACGCAGGACTTCGCGCGCTTCGTGGAAGCGTGGAAACTGCCGGTCGGCTGCGCGTTCCGCTTTCAGGACACGCTCTCCAACGACCATCCGAACTACGCGGGCGATGTCGGCCTCGGGATCAATCCGGCGCTCGCCGCGCGTGTGCGCGATGCGGACGTGCTCTTCGTGCTCGGCCCGCGCATGGGCGAATCGACGACGGGCGGCTACACGCTGCTCGATATCCCGAAGACGAAGCAGACGCTCATCCACGTGCATCAGGGCGCGGAGGAACTCGGGCGCGTGTATAGCGCGGAATTGCCCATCGTGTCGGGCATGCCGGAGATCGCGTCTCTTCTGGCTTCGCTGGAAGCGCCCGCCAGCGTTGCATGGGATGGCAGCGCCGAAGCCGCGCACGCCGCGTATCTCGAGTGGCGCAAGCCGCGCCCGATGTTGGGCGATGTGCAGCTCGGCGAAATCATGCGTCAGCTCGCCGAGACGATTCCCGCCGATTCGATCCTGACGAACGGCGCGGGCAATTACGCGACGTGGCTCCATCGGCATTATTCGTATCGGCATTTCCGGTCGCAGTGCGCGCCGACGAGCGGTGCGATGGGCTACGGCGTGCCCGCCGCGATCGCCGCGAAGTCGCTGTATCCGGACCGCACGGTGATCGCGTTTGCGGGCGACGGCTGCTTCATGATGTCGAGCAACGAACTCGCGACGGCGATGCAGTATCGGCTGCCGGTGATTTTCATCGTCGTGAACAACGCGCAGTACGGCACGATCCGCATGCATCAGGAGCGGCATTATCCGAATCGCGTGCACGGGACGGAGCTCACGAATCCGGATTTCGCGGCGTATGCGCGCGCGTTCGGCGCGCATGGCGAGCTGGTCGAATCGACGGAGCAGTTCATGCCCGCGTTCGAGCGCGCGCGGGAATCCGGCTTGCCCGCGGTGATCGAGATTCGCATTCCGCGGGACCAGAGCACGCCGGGCGCGACACTCGAACAAATTCGCCAGCAAGGCAAGCGCTAGCGGACAAACTTTCAAGCTGCTTGCAGCGCGCTTCCGGTGGCAGTAGAGTAGCCAGTTCGAAAACACCGGGAGTTAGCGATGCTTAAGGTTCTGGCTTTGTCGTTGGCGTTGGGCTTTTCGGGTGCGGCATTCGCGAAGGCGGATTGCACGGCGCATCCGAAGAGCGAATGGATGAAGGAATCGGATGCCAAGGCGCAGCTTGAAGCGCAAGGCTACAAGATCCGCAAGTTCAAGGTCGATGGCAACTGCTACGAAATCTACGGTCACGACAAGAACGGCAAGAAGGTAGAGATCTATTACGACACGAAGACGCTGGCGGTCGTGAAGTCGGAAGTCGAGTGACGCTCGCGCCGTGAAAGTCTGGGACGGCTTCGTCCGGCTGACGCATTGGGCCGTCGCGGGCATCGTCTTGTGGAATCTGTTCGGACCGACGGATTCCACGCATCGCGTGCTCGGGTATGTCGCGGCCGGGCTTGTCGTTGCGCGTATCGTTTGGGGTTTCGTCGGCTCGCGTCATGCGCGGTTTTCGGCGTGGTGGCCGACGCGCTCGCATCTCGTCGACTATCTGAGGTCGCTTGCCAGGGCCAGGCCGATCCATCACGTTTCGCACAATCCGCTTGGCGGGTTGATGGCGCTCTTTCTTTGGTTCCTGATTCTCGCGCTCGCGCTGTCCGGGTGGATCATGCGGCTCGATGCGTTCTGGGGCGAGGACTGGCCGCAGGAGATTCATGCGTGGCTCGCCATCGCGGTCGAGGTTTGTGTCTGCGTGCACGTCGCCGCGGCCGTGCTGATGAGCGTGTGGACGCGGGAGAATTTGGTTCGGGCGATGGTGACGGGCAACAAAAAAGCCCCGTGACGCGAATCACGAGGCTTTCTCTCGACTCAATGCGAGGAACGCTTACTTCCCGCCCACGCTCTGCAACGTCGTCCACTTCCCGCCGACGACCTTATACAGCGTAATCCCGCCGTTCTTCAAATCGCCCTTCGAGTCGTACGACAGGTGCTTCGCCGTCACGCCCTGCATGTCGGTCTTCGCGAGGAACGGCAGGTACTTTGCCGGATCCGTCGAGTTCGCAGCCTTCATCGCGGTGAACATGGCCATCGCGCCGTCGTAGGCGTACGGCGAGTACGTCTGCACGTCTTCGTTGAAGCGCTTCTTGTACTTCGCCGAGTAGTCCGCGCCGCCCGGCATTTCGTCCATCGGCAGGCCGGCGAGCGATGCCACCGTGCCGTCAGCCGCGTCGCCCGCGATCTTCAGGAACGTGTCGGTCTTCACCATTTCGCCCGCCATCAGCGGCGCGCGGAAGCCGAGCGTCTTCATCTGCTTGACCATCGGGCCGGCTTGCGAATCCGCGCCGCCGTAGTACACGAGGTCCGGATTCGTCGACTTGATCTTCGTCAGAATCGCCTTGAAGTCGACAGCCTTGTCGTTCGTGAATTCACGGTCGACGATCGTGCCGCCCGCCGCCTTCGCCGCCTTCTCGAACTGGTCGGCAAGACCCTGGCCATATGCCGTGCGGTCATCGACGATCGCGATCTTCTTGACCTTCAGCGTCTTCACCGCGAACTCGCCCGCGACCGAGCCTTGCTGCGTGTCGGAGGTCATCATGCGGAAGGCGGTCTTGAAGCCTTGCGTCGTGTACTCGGGCGCCGTCGCCATCGCGATTTCGGGGATGCCCGCGTTCGCGTAGATGCGCGATGCCGGGATCGTCGTGCCCGAATTGAAGTGGCCGAGCATGCCCTTGATGCCATCGTCGACGAGGCGTTGCGCCACGGTCGTGCCCGTGCGCGGGTCGGCCTGGTCGTCCGCCGAGTTCAGCACGATGCGAACCGGCTTGCCGCCGATCACCGGCTTCGTGGCGTTGAAGTCTTCGACGGCGAGCGTGATGCCGTTCTGCATGTCCTTGCCGTAGTGCGCCTGCGCACCGGTCAGCGGGCCGGCGTAGCCAACCTTCACGTCTTCTGCCTGCTGTGCAGCTGCGGTCCCCGCGAACAGGCCGGCGAGCGTCATGGCTGCCGCCAGCTTGGTCATCGTGTGCTTCATAGCTTCTCCTGTGTTCCAGTGTGGATGGCAGCCTGTGCCGCGCGTGTCTCCGTTACGCCGTGCCTGCTGCCGATTGTTTGAATTCGTTTGAACCGAGCGTTCGAGGGGTGTCTCAACCGATCGTCATCAAATTCGCATTGCCACCCGCCGCCGCCGTGTTCACGCTCACCGAGCGTTCCGTCAGCAGACGTTCGAGCGCGTAGTCTTCACCGTCGTGGCCAGCGTCGGCGAACGCTCCCGCAGCCACGCCCTGCACCGATACGATCGGTCCCGGACGCTTCGCGACTTCCTTCACGAGCGACAGCAGTTCATCGCTGTCGCCTTCGAACAAGACGGCGTCGAAGTCTTCCGCCGCTTTCCTGACCATCGCGAACGGCTTGAGCGCAGAAGGCAACGACGCCGCCAGTTGCTCGCCCGCCGAGCCGGAGAACAACGCCTTGTTGCCCGTCGCCAGCACGGCGGCCAGTTGCGCGCGCGCGCCGCTCGCCGTCGCCGCCACGCACAGCACCGTGCCGCGCGCGCCGAGCGTGTACGTGTTGCGTTCGCCGGTCGGTCCGCTCAACACGGCCGTCGCGCCCGCCATCACATGCTGCAGATAACCGTCGCAACGCGCGGCCGTCTGCGGATCGCGTTCGCCGATCGCCCAGTCGCGCAATGCGGTGAGCGCGGCCGTCGGCGTGTCCTTCGACGCCACCTGATCGACGACGAGCGTGCTCGCCAGCGACTTCGGAAGACCGGTCGGGCGCTTCGCGAGCAGACGCTGCAGATACAGCGCGCCGCCCGCCTTCGGACCCGTGCCCGACAGCCCTTCGCCGCCGAACGGCTGCACGCCGACCACGGCGCCGATCACATTGCGGTTCACATAGACGTTGCCGACATGCGCCCGCGAGATCACGTGCGCGATGGTTTCGTCGATACGCGTATGGATGCCGAGCGTGAGGCCATAACCCGTCGAGCGAATTTGGTCGAGGAGTTTATCAAGGTTCGAACGGCGATAACGCACCACATGCAGCACCGGGCCGAATACTTCGCGCTTGAGTTCGTCGATGCTATCGAGCTCGATCAAGGTCGGCGGCACGAACGTGCCTTGCGCGCAGTTGTCGGGCAGCGGCAGTTGCGTGACGTTGCGGCCCTTGTCGCGCATCCCGGCGATATGCGCGTCGATGCCGCGTTTCGCGTCGGCGTCGATGACGGGACCGACATCCGTCGACAGACGATCCGGATTGCCGACCGCGAGCTGGTTCATCGCGCCGGTCAGCATCTCGAGCGTGCGATCCGCGACGTCGTCCTGCAGGCACAGCACGCGCAGCGCCGAGCAGCGCTGGCCAGCCGAATCGAACGACGACTGCAGCACGTCCGCGACGACCTGCTCCGCGAGAGCCGACGAATCGACGATCATCGCGTTCTGGCCGCCGGTTTCGGCGATCAGCGGAATTGGGCGGCCATCCGGATCGAGGCGCTCGGACAGCGTCTTGTTGATGAGGCGCGCGACTTCCGTCGAGCCGGTGAACATGACGGCGCGCGTGCGCGGATCGGCGACGAGCGCCGCGCCGACCGTCTCGCCATTGCCCGGCAGCAGTTGCACCGCGCCCGCCGGCACGCCCGCTTCGCGCAGGAGGCGAACGGCTTGCGCGGCGATCAGCGGCGTCTGTTCAGCGGGCTTCGCGAGCACCGGGTTGCCCGCGGCCAACGCAGCGGCGACCTGGCCCATGAAGATCGCGAGCGGGAAGTTCCACGGGCTGATACACACGACCGGACCGAGCGGGCGATGCGTATCGTTCGAAAACTCGGCGCGAATCTGCGACGCGTAGTAGCGCAGGAAATCGATGGCTTCGCGAATCTCCGCGATCGCGTTCGGCAGCGACTTGCCCGCTTCGCGCACGACGAGGCCCATCAGCGTGTGCATTTGCGCTTCGAGCAGATCGGCGGCGCGCGCGAGGCAATCGGCGCGGTCTTCGACCGGCGTCGCCTGCCAGATCGGCGCGGCGGCGACCGCGTTGGCGATCGCGGCGCTCACCTGTTCCGGCGACGCTTCCACGACCGTGCCGACGAGATCGCGCAAATCCGACGGATTGCGCACATCGCGCGCGACGCCGTTGCCGATGTCACCGCCTTCGAGCATCGGTTCCGCGCGCCACGGATGATGCGCGCTCGCCAGCAACGCCGACGACAGCGAAGCCAGCCGATGCTCGTTCGACAGATCGAGGCCCATCGAATTGGAGCGCTCGTTGCCGTAAAGCTGACGCGGCAGCGGAATCTTCGCGTGCGGCGCGCCGAGGGGCGTGATCGCCTGCGCTTCGTCGATCGGATCGCGCACGAGTTCCTTCACCGGAATCGATTCATCGGCGATGCGGTTCACGAACGACGTGTTCGCGCCGTTTTCCAGCAGACGGCGCACGAGATACGCGAGCAGCGTTTCGTGCGTGCCGACCGGCGCATACACGCGGCACGGACGGTTCAGCTTGTCGCGGCCCGTGACTTCTTCGTAGAGCGGCTCGCCCATGCCGTGCAAGCACTGGAACTCGTACTGGCCGGGATAGTAGTTCTGTCCGGCGAGGTGATAGATCGCGGAGAGCGTGAACGCGTTGTGCGTCGCGAATTGCGGATAGACGGCATCCGGCGCGCCGAGCAGCTTCTTCGCGCACGCGAGATACGAGATGTCCGTGTAGATCTTGCGCGTATAGACCGGATAGCCCTCGAGTCCATCGACTTGCGCGCGCTTGATTTCCGTGTCCCAGTACGCGCCCTTCACGAGGCGAATCATCAGGCGATGACGGCTGCGGCGCGCGAGATCGATCAGATAGTCGATCACGAACGGGCAGCGCTTCTGATAACCCTGCACCACGAAACCGATGCCGTTCCAGCCCGCGAGCTCCGGATCGAAACAGAGCGCTTCGAGCAGATCGAGCGAGATTTCGAGACGATCGGCTTCCTCGGCGTCGATGTTCAGGCCGATGTCATAACGGCGCGCCAGTTGCGCGAGCGAGCGCACGCGCGGCAGCAGCTCGTTCATCGTGCGTTCCTGCTGCGAGCGCGAATAACGCGGATGCAGCGCGGAGAGCTTGATCGAAATGCCCGGGCCTTCGTAGATGCCGCGCCCGCCCGCCGCCTTGCCGATTGCGTGGATCGCCTGCTCGTAGGACGCGTAGTAGCGCTGCGCGTCTTCTTCCGTCGTCGCGGCCTCGCCGAGCATGTCGTACGAGTAGCGGAACCCGCGCGCTTCGTACTTGCGGCTGTTCGCGAGCGCTTCGGAAATCGTCTCGCCGGTGACGAACTGCTCGCCCATCAGGCGCATCGCCATGTCGACGCCCTTGCGGATCAGCGGCTCGCCGCCCTTGCCGATCAGACGCGTCAGCGCCGACGACAAGCCCGCTTCGCTGTTCGTCGTGACGAGCTTGCCGGTGATCATCAAACCCCACGTCGCCGCGTTCACGAACAGCGACGGCGCCTGGCCCATGTGCGATTTCCAGTCGCCCTTGCTGATCTTGTCGCGAATCAGCGCGTCGCGCGTGGCGCGGTCGGGAATGCGCAGGAGCGCTTCGGCGAGGCACATCAGCGCGACGCCTTCCTGGCTCGACAGCGAGAATTCGTGGATCAAACCTTCGACGCCGCCGCCCGAGCTTTTCGCGCGCAGCGCTTCGACGAGCTTCGTCGCGAGCTTTTCGGTTTCGGCCGCGACGTTCGAAGGCAGTCGCGCCTGACCGATCAGGAACGGCACGCACTCCGGCTCCGGCCGGCGATACGCCGCCGTGATCGCCGCGCGCAGCACCGATTGCGGCTGCACGTTCTGCGCGAAATCGAGGAACGGATGCGGCGCGCCGTCTTCGTCGCCATCGACGGAAGGTGCATCCGCCATTTCCGACGAGCCGTTCGCACCCGTCAGTTCGGGCGGAAGCTGGCCATGCTCGATGCGCTCCAGATAAGCGAAGATCGCCTGCTTGATAAGCCAGTGGGGAGTGCGTTCGAGGCGCGTCGCGGCATCTTTGAGCCGGGAACGCAGCAGATCGTCGACTTTGACGCCTAGGGTTGTGCTCGCCATATTTCCTTCGTTTGCCGGTCGTGCTCGGCCGGCCAGAGACCTGAAAAGTTGGCGAATCGTACCCCGCTGATTTAAAAGGTGCAACCGAGATTTTCGCTAGGGTTGCACCGCAATGAAACCCTTGTGGCACAAGGCTTTGAGCGGTGCACCGCCGGATGGCGCGCGGCGCTCGGCGCCTAGTAGTTTCCCTAATCCGGAATTTTTGAGACGGCCCCTAAGTAAATCCTCGGACACCGCCGTTATAAACGCCATGCGCCGTCGATGGCGACGCCTTCAGCGGTCGATATTCCGCGATTTCGGGGAGAGCAACGAGCATGAGCACTTGGATGGTGGTGGCCGGCGTTTGGGCGATGTTCGCGGTCTGCGTCGTGTTGTTCGTGCGGGGCGCGTCGCCGCACGTTCATCGGTCCGATGACGCTTCCGGCCAAGGCGACCGCGCGGTCAGCGACGTTCCACGCGCCGAAATCTGAATCAGACGTCCAGCGGATCGACTTCCACGTTCCAGCGCAGCACGCCCTTGAGCGAGCGCAGCGCCGGCTGCCACGCGCGCAGCGACGCCTGCAGCGCGGCCCGCGACGCGCTTTCGAGCAGCAGTTGCGCACGGTGGACATTGAACACTTTCACGATGGTGAGCGGAACCGCGTCGTAGACCGTCACGCGCTCAGCGCCGGGCAGAGGTCCGAACGCCGCCGCCGCTTCTTCGAGGAATTTCAGCGCCGCATCGAGCGTGCGGCCTTCGGCGCGCAGCATCGCCTGGTAGACGAACGGCGGCAGACGCGCGTCGCGGCGTTCGGCGAGCGTCGAATTGGCGAAACCCACGTAGTCTTGTCGCGATAGCGCTTGATACAGCGCGTGACGCGGATAGCGCGTCTGAATCATCACTTCGCCGGGCAAGCCCGCGCGTCCGGCGCGCCCGCTCACCTGCGTCAGTTGCGCGAAGAGCCGCTCGCTCGCGCGAAAGTCGTGGGAGAAGAGCGCGGTGTCCGCGTTCAGCACGCCGACGAGCGTCACGCGCCGGAAATCATGGCCCTTCGCGATCATCTGCGTGCCAACGAGAATGTCGACTTCGCCCGCGTGGACATCGGAGAAAAGCGCCTGCGCGCTGCCTTTGCGGCGCGTGCTGTCGGCGTCGATGCGCAGCACGCGAGCACCCGGCACCACGCTCGCGAGCGTTTCCTCGACGCGCTGCGTGCCGCGGCCCATCGGCGCGATATCGATGTTGCCGCATTCCGGACACGACTTCGGAATGCGCGATTCCCAGCCGCAGTGATGACAACGCAGCGCGCGCTCAGGCTTATGCAGCACGGCATACGCGCTGCAACGCGGACAACCGGCGACCCAGCCGCAGGCATCGCAGGACAGGATCGGCGCATAGCCGCGCCGGTTCAGGAATACGAGGCTTTGCTCGCCGCGCTCGACGCGTGTCTTCAGCGCCGCGATCAGCGGCCCCGCGAGCCCCTCGACCGAGGCGCGGCCTCGCCGTCTTTCCTCTTCCAGATCGATGAGCCGGACGCTCGGCAGCACCGCTTCGGCGACGGCGCGGCGCGTGAGCGTGAGTCGCGTGTAGCGGCCCTGCTCGGCCTGCCACCAGGTTTCGAGCGATGGCGTCGCCGATCCGAGCACGACGGGAATATCCAGTTGCTTCGCGCGATAGATGGCGAGATCGCGCGCGGAGTAGCGCAAGCCTTCCTGTTGCTTGTACGCGGGATCGTGTTCCTCATCGACGACGATGATCGCGAGCTTCGGCATCGACGCGAGAATCGCGAGGCGCGTGCCGAGCACGATGCGCGCGCTGCCCGTATGCGCCGCGAGCCAGTTGCGCGCGCGTTCGCCTTCGGCGAGTCCGCTGTGCATCGTGACGATCGAGCCGTCCGCGAGCGCCGCGAAACGCGCGCGAAACGCCGCTTCGAACTGCGGCGTCAGATTGATTTCGGGAACGAGGACGAGCGCCTGCGCGTCAGGCCGGTCGGCGAGCAACGCGGCGAGCGCGTGCAGATACACCTCGGTCTTGCCACTGCCCGTCACGCCGTACAGCAGGAACGGGGCGAACCCTTGCGCGCCGGAAATTGCATCGACGGCTTCGCGTTGTTCATCGGTCAGCAAGGGCAGCGGCACCGCGCCGGTCGGCAGCATGGGCGCGCTCGCGTCGGGTTCGGCGATCTGCGCTGTCACCGCTTCGATCCATCCGCGCGCGATCCAGTCGTCGAAGGTCGCGCCCGCTTTCGGATGCAACGCACGCGCGTCGGACAACGTCAGCGACGGCTGTTCCGCGAGCGCATCGGCGAGACGCCGGAGGGCGCTGGCGCGGGCGGGCAAAGCATCGGGGAGTTGCGCGCGCCCTTCGGGGAGAATGCGAAAGCGCGGCTCGACGGCAAAAAGGCGATCCCAGCGCGAGGCGTCGCGCAACGCCTGCGGAAGCGCCGGCAGCGCGACCTCGCCCAGCCCGCGCTGATAGTAATCGGCGGCGAAGCTGACAAGCGCGATCCACTTTTCCGACAGCGGCGCGCAGCCTTCGCAAATCGAAGTGATGTCGCGCAGTTTGGCAGCGGGCACGTCGCTTGAATGGGCGATTTCGCAGATCAACCCGACGACTTCGCGTCGCCCGAACGGCACCTGCACCAGCATGCCGACAGCAGGCGCGGCCGGCAGCGCATAGCGGTAGTCGAACAGCACGGGCATGGGCTGATCGACGGCGACGCGGACGAATAGATCAGTCACCGCGCGGGACCCCGCGCAAGACGGTTCGACAGAACCAAGCGCCCGAGGCGGGAGAAGTTAAAGTGAAACATCAGAATCGTCTGTAAACCGCCGATTATTTTTGGATTTCCGATGCTTTCCACAGCCCTGTGGATAACTTTGTTGAGAAGTGCGTCCGTGATCGCCGCAAACAATGTCACGAATCCCTTATGTGCGCTAACCCACATTTCGGGCGAAGCCGTCGAAATGCGTTAAGAATCATTGGCTTGAAGCACATATAGCGACATCTTATTGGTTGCTGTAAGCCATACGTCTGATGGCGCGCCGCAGCGAACAAATTGTGCATAAGTTCAGTCTTGACATCGGGGAGCGCCGCCTGAGGCGGGCGATCCGGACAGAACCCTCCAGCTCCTGATCACTTGCCCCGAATCACCGATATTGCACTGCAGCACGCGTCCGCAACGCAAGTTTTCGTACGCCTTTTACCGGGCGGCTTGGCCGGCGCGCATGGCGCGGCTATGTCGATGAACCTCGTCGACCAGCTCCGCGACATTTTCCGGCGGCGTGAACTGCGAGATGCCGTGGCCCAGGTTGAAGACGTGGCCCGGAAAATTGCCGAAGCTTTCGAGCACGGCGCGCGCTTCGGTGCGGATCGACGCGGGCGGCGCGAACAACACGCTCGGATCGATGTTCCCCTGCAGCGCCACACGCGAGCCGACCTTTTCGCGCGCCCGGCCGAGATTCATGGTCCAGTCGAGACCGACCGCATCGACGCCCGTCGCCGCGATTTCCTCGATCCAGAGTCCGCCGCCCTTCGTGAACGTGATGACCGGGACGCGCGCGCCATCGTGCTCGCGCTTCAGGCCGGCAACCACCTTCGCGATGTATTCGAGCGAGAAGCGCTGATACGCGCCATCCGCGAGTGCGCCGCCCCATGTATCGAAGATCATCACGGCCTGCGCGCCCGCTTCGATCTGCGCGTTCAGGTAAGCGGTGACGGCTTGCGCGTTGACCTCGAGAATGCGATGCATCAGGTCCGGCCGCGAATACGCCATCGACTTGACCGTGCGATGGTCGTCCGAGCCACCGCCTTCGACCATGTAGCACGCGAGCGTCCACGGACTACCGGAGAAGCCGATCAGCGGGACCTTCTGGCGGCCTTGCGCGTCGGTGAGCGCGCGGCGAATCTGGCTTACGGCGTCGGTGACGTAGGAAAGCGTCGCGCCGATGTCCGGCACGGCAAGGCGCTTCACATCGTCTTCGGTACGCACCGTGCGCTCGAAACGCGGCCCCTCGCCCTGCACGAAGTTCAGACCGAGCCCCATTGCGTCGGGGACGGTCAGGATGTCCGAGAAGAGAATCGCGGCGTCGAGCGGAAAGCGTTCGAGCGGCTGAAGCGTGACTTCGGTCGCGTAATCCGGATTCTTCGCGAGACCGAGAAAACTGCCCGCGCGAGCACGCGTCGCGTTGTATTCCGGCAGATAGCGCCCTGCCTGGCGCATCAGCCAGATCGGCGTGTAGTCGGTCGGCTGGCGCAAGAGCGCGCGCAGGAAGGTGTCGTTCAGAAGAGTGTGTGCCACGTCGCTCGATGCTCAAGGCAGAGAATCGTCCATTCTACCGGAGCGGTCGAACGTTTACGCCGGCTGAGCCCGGCAATTCGGAACGGCTCATGCCGCGCGGCCTATGTCGTTTGGCCGGATTTCGGGCAAGCGAAGCCCTCGTTATGATCAGTGTGCTTACACAACTAGAACCAGGAGAATCGATGCAACGCACGTCCGTCAGTCTCGCAGCCGCTGCCTTCGCGGTGTCGCTCTCGCTTTTGAACGCCGCGCACGCGCAGACGATTCAGGCCGGCACCGTCGCCGGAGCAAAGTCCGCCGCGCCCGCGCCTTCGTCGGTTGCCGCGCCCTCTCGCCTCGACGACATCCTCGCACGCCACACGCTGCGCGTCTGCACGACCGGCGATTACAAACCGTACTCGTTCCTGCGTCCGGACGGGCAGTTCGAGGGCATCGACATCGATCTCGCGGAAAGTCTCGCGAAGTCGCTCGGCGCGAAGGCCGAGTATGTGAAGACGTCGTGGTCGAATCTGATGAACGACTTCATCGCGAAATGCGATATCGCCGTGGGCGGCGTCTCGACGACGCTCGAACGGCAGAAGCGCGCGTTTTTCACCGCGCCGTACATGGAAGACGGCAAGACGCCGATCGTGCGTTGCGACGATGTCGAGAAGTATCAGACCGTCGCGCAGATCGATCAGCCGAACGTGCGGACGATCGTGAATCCGGGCGGTACGAACGAACGCTTCGCGAAGCAGTTCTTTGCGCACTCGCAACTGATCGAGTATCCGGACAACGTGACCATCTTCAAGCAGATTCTCGACGGCAAGGCCGACGTCATGGTCACGGACGCATCCGAAACGCTGCTTCAGCAGAAGCTCAATCCGGGGCTGTGCTCGGTGCATCCGGACAAGCCGTTCCAGTTTGGCGAAAAGGCGTATCTGCTGCCGCGCGGCGACGTGCCGTTCCAGCAGTATGTCGATCAGTGGCTGCATCTCGCCCGTTCGTCGGGCGAGTTCCAGGCTGTCTATGACAAGTGGCTGAAGTAGCGGTCAGCGCGCGGCGCGCAAGAGTTCGCCGGTGCGCTCGCCGATCTTGCGCAGCCAGCCGAGCGCCGCGTCGGACTGTGAATGCATGCGGCCGAATCCGTGCGTCATGTCGCGCGCGTCGATCAGCTCGACACGGCCGCCGTTCGCTTGCAGGAAGCGTTCGAGTTCGACGGCGTCGTCATAGAGCGGATCGTACGCCGCCGCGACGACGATCGCGGGCGCCGGCGTGCGCTCGAACGGCTCGGAGAGCGGAAAGGCGCGCACATCGTGCGCCTGCGGTGTTTCACCCGAAAGGAACTGGGTCCAGTACCACTTCATCTCATCGTTCGTGAGACCCGGACCGTTCGCATTGGCGATGCAACTCGGGCTCTCGAACTGACGACGCATGACCGGGTAAAGCAGCAGTTGCAAGCCGACGATGCCCGCGACGCGCTCGTTCGCGCCGCGTGCCGCGACAACCGCCAGATGCGCGCCCGCGCTGTCGCCGCCGACAGCCAGCCGGTCGGTCGCGAAGCCGAGCCGCGACCGGTGCTCCGCGAGCCAGAGCAGCGCTTCGAGCGCGTCTTCGCACGGCGCGGGAAACGGATGCTCGGGCGCGAGCCGGTAGTCGACGCTCGCCACCGCGCATTGCGAGTCGCGCGAGAGCCGTGCGACGAGGCCATCGTGCGTGTCGATATCGCCGACGACCCAGCCGCCGCCGTGAAAGTACACGATCAGCGGCAGCGGGCCGCGCGCCTCTTTCGGCTTGTAGATGCGGGCGGCGAGCGTGCGGCCTTCGAGATCGAGCTGAATATTTTCCGCCGTTACGGCATCGTCGCGCTCTCCGGCGTAAGCTCGAGCGACCTTGCTGAAGCGCTCCCGGAACGCCAGCGCATCCGCGTCCGGCGGCAAAGCCGGAAAAGCGTCCTCGACGGCGCGGTAATAGCGAAGCAGGGCTGCATCAATGCTCATGCGTATCTCCATAGGTTTTTGTGTCGTTATGCGCGCGCGGCCCACTTTGCGCATCGATTTCATGCGTCCGGGCGTTCGATTTCCGCGAAAAAAATAGAATAATCGCACGAGTTTGAAAATCTGCAATCGCGCGTCAAGTCATCCCGAACGGATTAATCGTCCGAATAACAGACAATATATCGGTCGAAATCTGGACAATCGCGCTCGAAAATTTCCTCCGAGCCTTATCGGGCGCGGGTTACAACCTGAAACACTTTGTTACGGCGACTCGGATTCAATTCGCCCACAATCTGTTGAAACGGTTTCAACACGGATGTATTGCGTCGCGTCGTGCGAAAACAACGCGATCCGATGGCAGGCTGTGGCCGAAGCACTCACATTTGGGGCATCGGTGTTGGGATCGTTATTCGAATGCAAGGCATTCGACACATCCCACGTTTGGTCTCCTCGCGCTAACCCCGTAGCGTGTGGTTTTTAGCGGGCTCCAGGCCCGCTTTTTTTTCGCCCGGACAAACGTTTGCGTTTTGGGATTTCAACACCCGAACGTTTCGTCCAATGACAGAAGGGAGCGCCGCAGCGCTCCCTTTGTCTTTTCACCGCGAAGCAGCGCCGAAGTTCAGGCCGTTTTGGCCTCGGCGATCTTCAGTTCGTCGATCATGCGGGCGCGCATCACGAATTTCTGCGCCTTGCCGGTGACGGTCATCGGCAGTTCGTCGACGAAGCGGATGTAGCGCGGAATCTTGTAGTGCGCGATCTGTCCTTGGCAAAACTCGCGAATTTCCTCCTCGCTCGCCTGCTCGCCGGGACGCACGACGATCCACGCGCATACTTCCTCGCCGTATTTCTGATCGGGCACGCCGAAGACCTGCACCGACTGCACCTTCGGATGACGGAACAGGAATTCCTCGATTTCGCGCGGATAGACGTTCTCGCCGCCCCGAATCAGCATGTCCTTCAGGCGGCCGACGATGTTGCAGTAACCTTCCGCGTCGATGGTCGCGAGGTCGCCGGTGTGCATCCATCCGTCGACGATCGCCTCGCGCGTCTTGGCGTCGTCGCCCCAGTAGCCTTTCATCACCGAATAGCCGCGCGTGCACAGCTCGCCGGTTTCGCCGACCGGCACGATATTGCCCAGCGGATCGACGATCTTCACTTCCAGATGCGGCTGAATGCGTCCGACGGTCGTCGTGCGCTTGTCGAGCGGATCGGTCGTCGAGCTCTGGAAGGACACGGGGCTTGTCTCAGTCATGCCGTACGCGATCGTGATCTCGCTGAGATGCATCTTCGACACGACGCGCTTCATCGTCTCGATCGGACACGGCGAACCCGCCATGATGCCCGTGCGCAGCCGGCTCAGATCGTACTTCCCGAAGTCCGGGTGATCGAGTTCGGCGATGAACATCGTCGGCACGCCATGCAGCGCCGTGCATTTTTCTTCGTGCACGGCAGCGAGCGTCGCGGCAGGGTCGAAGGCTTCGCCGGGAAACACCATCGTGCAGCCCGTCGATACGCACGCGAGCACGGCCAGGACCATGCCGAAGCAGTGATACAGCGGCACCGGAATGCACAGCGAATCCTGCTCGGTCAGGCGCATCGCCATTGCGATATAGCGCGCGTTGTTGACGATGTTCCGATGTGTGAGCGTCGCGCCCTTCGGATTGCCGGTCGTGCCGCTCGTGAACTGGATGTTGATCGGATCGTCCGGCTTCAGCTTCGCCTCGACTGCGTCGAGCGGCGTCGCGTCGAGCCGTTCGCGACCGGTACGCATCACGTCCTCGAAATTGAGCATGCCGGGCGTCTTGCTCTCGCCCATGCGGATCACGGCGCGCAATTCCGGCAGCTTCCCGGCGTGAAGCGCGTTCGGCTCGGCATGCGCGAGTTCGGGCGCGAGCGTCTGCAGCATCTCCAGATATTTCGATGACTTGAACTGCTCGGCCGCGATGATCGCCTTGCAGCCGACCTTGTTCAGCGCATATTCGAGCTCGGCCAGCCGGTACGCCGGATTGATGTTGACGAGCGTGGCGCCCATGCGCGCGGTGGCGAACTGCGTGAGCAGCCATTCGATGCGGTTGGGGGACCAGATGCCGACGCGATCACCCGCCTCGATGCCGAGCGCGAGCAGTCCGCTCGCGAGCACGTCGATCTGATTTGCGAACTCGCGCCACGTCCAGCGGATGTTCTGCTCGCGGAACACGACGGCCGGGCGATCGGGGAATCTCCCAGCGGTTTCGAGAAGGAAGCGCGCAATGGTCGCGTCGCTCAATGGGATGTCGGTCGCGCCGCGAACATAGGAAATGCCGTCGCGCGGTTCGATCTGCGCGCCGGCGTGGGTCGGTTCAGTTGTCATCGATGGTCTCCGCCAATGTGAATCGCCGCCCGGTGAAGGCTAATTGGAGGCCATTGTGCATCGCGAGGACGAGCGCGGGCATTGAGTGTTTCCCGCAATGCCGCTTTCGTGGAATCGGCGAAAGATGCGCTGAATCAATCGCTTACGTGAATCGGAGTGAGCGCCACATAACCGTTATGCAGATTTGCGTGCGCGATTTGCCGATTAGGAGCATAAAAAAAGCAGCCCGAAGGCTGCTTTCTTGACCTGCTGATCGCTGCTGCTCGATGCGTCGTGCGCTTAGTGCTTTGCGTGCGCCTTGCGCAGACGTTGAATCGCCGCGAGTTGAGCCGTCGCGTAAGCGAGTTCCGCTTGCGCGGTCGCGTACTCGAGCTCCGAGGTGTTGTTTTGAATCGCTTCCTCGGCGCGCTTCTTCGCCTGCTCTGCCTTCGCTTCGTCGAGATCCGCGCCGCGGATGGCTGTATCGGCGAGCACGGTCACGATGCCCGGCTGGATTTCGAGAATCCCGCCGGCAACGAACACGAACTCTTCCGTACCGTCTTCCGCCTCGATACGCACCGCACCGGGACGAATGCGCGTGATGAGCGGCGTATGACCCGGCAGAATGCCGAGTTCACCCGCTTCGCCCGGCAGCGCGACGAACTTCGCCTGGCCCGAGAAGATCTGCTCTTCCGCGCTGACGACGTCTACCTTGATGGTTGCCATGTATGTCGACTCCTGTCGTCGGTGTCATGAGTGGACGCCCGCGCTGCGCGGACGTCCGCCTGAAAAACACCCGACTCTTACTGGATCTTCTTGGCCTTTTCGAAGGCTTCGTCGATCGTGCCGACCATGTAGAACGCCTGCTCCGGCAGATGATCGCACTCACCTTCGACGATCATCTTGAAGCCGCGGATGGTTTCCTTCAGCGGCACGTACTTGCCCGGCGAGCCCGTGAACACTTCAGCAACGTGGAACGGCTGCGACAGGAAACGCTGGATCTTACGAGCGCGCGCAACCGACAGCTTGTCTTCCGGCGACAGTTCGTCCATGCCCAGAATCGCGATGATGTCGCGCAGTTCCTTGTAGCGCTGCAGCGTCTGCTGCACGCCGCGCGTGATCGTGTAGTGCTCTTCGCCAATCACGTTCGGGTCGATCTGACGCGAGGTCGAATCGAGCGGGTCCACTGCCGGATAGATACCCAGCGAAGCGATGTCACGCGACAACACGACGGTTGCATCCAGGTGGCCGAAGGTCGTAGCCGGCGACGGGTCGGTCAAGTCATCCGCAGGGACGTACACGGCCTGAACGGACGTGATCGAGCCGGTCTTCGTCGACGTGATGCGCTCTTGCAGCTTGCCCATTTCTTCAGCCAGCGTCGGCTGATAGCCCACTGCCGAAGGCATACGGCCGAGCAGTGCGGACACTTCCGTACCCGCCAGCGTGAAACGATAGATGTTGTCGACGAAGAACAGCACGTCGAGGCCTTCGTCACGGAAGTGCTCGGCCATCGTCAGACCGGTCAGCGCGACGCGCAGACGGTTGCCCGGCGGCTCGTTCATCTGGCCGTAGACCAGCGCGACCTTGTCGAGAACGTTCGAGTCCTTCATTTCGTGATAGAAGTCGTTCCCTTCACGGGTACGCTCGCCAACGCCCGCGAACACGGAGTAACCGCCGTGCTCCTTCGCGATGTTGTTGATGAGTTCCATCATGTTCACGGTCTTGCCCACGCCTGCACCGCCGAACAGACCGACCTTGCCGCCCTTCGCGAACGGGCAGATCAGGTCGATAACCTTGATGCCGGTTTCGAGCAGTTCCGTCGACGGCGACAGCTCGTCGAACGAAGGTGCGTTCTGGTGGATCGAACGCGTCGTTTCCGATTCGATCGGACCCGCTTCGTCGATCGGACGGCCGAGCACGTCCATGATGCGGCCGAGCGTCGGCTTGCCGACCGGCACGCTGATGGGCTTGCCCGTGTTCTTGACCATCGTGCCGCGGCGCAGGCCGTCGGATGCACCCAGACAGATGGTGCGAACCACGCCGTCGCCCAGCTGCTGCTGGACTTCGAGCGTCAGTTCGGTGCCTTCCAGAATGAGCGCGTCGTAAATCTTCGGCATTTGCGCACGCGGAAATTCCACGTCGATAACGGCGCCGATGCACTGTACGATCTTGCCTTCTACCAAAGCAGTAGTACTCATCGCATTTCCTTTAGATACTGTGTTCTTTCACGCGGCCGTCAGACCGCTGCGGCGCCGCCGACGATTTCCGACAATTCTTTCGTAATCGCGGCCTGGCGGCTCTTGTTGTAGACGAGCTGCAGTTCGTTGATCACGGTCTTCGCGTTGTCCGACGCGGCCTTCATCGCGACCATGCGCGCGGATTGCTCCGACGCCATGTTTTCCGCGACCGCCTGATAGACGAGCGCTTCGACGTAGCGCACGAGAAGCTCGTCCACCACGGTTTGCGCGTCCGGCTCGTAGATGTAGTCCCACGAGGTCTTCGGCGTGACGCCGTCTTCGTCCTTCGCGTCCAGGTCGTCCACCGACAACGGCAGCAGTTGCTCGATCACCGCTTCCTGCTTCATCGTGTTGATGAAGCGCGTGTACGCGAGGTACACCGCGTTGATCTTGCCTTCCGAATACAGGTCGAGCTGCACCTTGATCGCGCCGATCAGCTTTTCCAGATGCGGCGTGTCGCCCAGTTGCGTGACTTGCGACACGACCTTCGCCTTCAGGCGATTCAGGAAGCCGAGTCCCTTGCCGCCGATCGCCGAAGCTTCGATCTGGACACCGCTTTGATCGAGTTCCTTGATCTTGTTCAGCGACGCACGCAGGATGTTCGTGTTCATGCCGCCGCACAGACCCTTGTCGGTCGTGACGAGGATCAGGCCGGCCGTCTTTGCGCCCTTGTTCTCGACCATGAACGGATGGCGATACTCGGGGTTCGCACGGCTCATGTGCGATGCGATCGAACGGACCTTGTCGGCATACGGACGGGCGGAACGCATGCGCTCCTGGGCGCGGCGCATCTTCGATGCGGCGACCATTTCCATCGCTTTCGTGATCTTGCGCGTGTTCTGCACGCTCTTGATCTTGCCGCGAATTTCCTTCATTCCAGCCATTGCTTACTCCTTGATCGAAGCCGCGCGACGTCCGGTGACATCGCGCGTTGCTCCTCTATCCCGATCAATAAGCGCCCGACTTCTTGAAGTCCTTCAGCGCGGCATGCAGTGCGCCTTCGTCGTCCTTCGACAAGTCTTTATTGTCTTCGATGCGCTTAATCAGATCGCCGTGGCTGGTCTTCAGGAATTCGCGCATGCCCTTTTCGAATGCGAGCACTTGCGAAACTTCGAGATCGTCCAGATAGCCGTTGTTGGCTGCGAACAGCGCGACGGCCAGTTCCCACACTTGCAGCGGCTGATACTGCGGCTGCTTCAGCAGTTCCGTCACGCGGCGGCCGCGCTCGAGCTGCTTGCGGGTGGCTTCGTCGAGGTCCGATGCGAACTGCGCGAACGCGGCGAGCTCACGATACTGCGCGAGGTCGGTACGGATACCGCCCGACAGCTTCTTGATGACCTTCGTCTGAGCCGCACCGCCGACGCGCGACACCGACACGCCCGCGTTGATAGCAGGGCGGATACCGGCGTTGAACAGGTCGGTTTCCAGGAAGATCTGGCCGTCGGTAATCGAGATCACGTTGGTCGGAACGAATGCGGTCACGTCGCCGGCTTGCGTTTCGATGACCGGCAGTGCCGTCAGCGAACCGCTCTTGCCTTTCACTTCGCCGTTCGTGAACTTCTCGACGTACTCTTCCGAGACCCGAGCCGCACGCTCGAGCAGACGCGAGTGCAGATAGAACACATCGCCCGGATACGCTTCGCGGCCCGGCGGACGGCGCAGCAGCAGCGAGATCTGGCGATACGCCCAAGCCTGCTTGGTCAAGTCGTCATAGACGATCAGCGCATCTTGGCCGCGATCGCGGAAGTATTCGCCCATCGTGCAGCCGGCGTACGGCGCGAGGTACTGCATCGCGGCCGATTCCGAAGCCGAAGCCGCCACAACGATGGTGTAAGCCATCGCGCCGGTTTCCTCGAGCTTGCGCACCACGTTCATGATCGACGAAGCCTTCTGGCCGATCGCGACGTAGATACAGATGAGATCCTTGCCCTTCTGGTTGATGATCGCGTCGACGGCCACCGCGGTCTTGCCGCACTGACGGTCGCCGATGATCAGCTCGCGCTGGCCACGGCCGATCGGCACCATCGAGTCGATCGACTTCAGACCCGTCTGCACCGGCTGCGACACCGACTTACGCCAAATCACGCCCGGGGCGATCTTTTCGATTGCGTCCGTTGCCTTCGCGTTGATCGGGCCTTTACCGTCGATCGGGTTGCCGAGCGCGTCGACCACACGGCCGACGAGTTCCGGACCGACCGGCACTTCGAGAATGCGGCCCGTCGTCTTGACGATGTCGCCTTCCGAGATGTGCTCGTACTCGCCGAGAATAACGGCGCCGACCGAGTCACGTTCGAGGTTCAGCGCGAGGCCGAAGGTGTTGCCCGGGAATTCGAGCATTTCGCCCTGCATCACGTCCGACAGGCCGTGGATACGCACGATACCGTCGGTCACGGAGATCACGGTGCCCTGGTTGCGAACGTCCGCGCTCGCTTCAAGGCCCTGGATCCGGCTCTTGATCAGCTCGCTGATCTCAGAGGGATTGAGTTGCATTATTCGCTCCTGATAGTCAATTCTGTTGCGTGCCAGTCATCAGACTCGGTTGATCGCATTAATTCGCAAATTAAGCGGTCAGAGCCGTCTGCATGCTGGCGAGGCGCGCGCGGACCGAGGTATCGAGCACTTCGTCGCCAACCGTCACGCGAACGCCGCCGATCAGCGACTGATCGATTTCGACGGTCGGTTTCAGCTTGCGCTGGAACTTGCGTTCGAGGCTTGCAACGAGGTCGTTCAACTGTTCGCCTTCGAGGGGGAACGCGCTCACGATGTGAGCATCGGCAGCACCTTCACGGGCGTTCTTCAGCTCGTCGAACTGGACGGCGATTTCCGGCAGCAGCGGCAGGCGATGGTTCTCGACCAGCATGCCGACGAAGTTCTTCGCTTGAGGCTGGCTTTGGGCCAACGGCGACTTCACTGCGGCGAGCAGGAGATCGACGATTTGCTGGCGGCTCACCTTCGGGCTCGAAGCGACCGTCTCCACTTCGGGCAGACGCGCAACCTGTGCCAGCTCCTCAACGAAGGTGGACCAGCCCGCGAGATCGCCGGTTTCGGCCACGCGGAACAGCGCTTCTGCGTAAGGACGAGCGATGGTTGCAAGTTCGGCCATGATCAGAGCTCGGTTTTGAGTTGATTCAGCAGATCGGCGTGTGCCTTCTGATCGACTTCGCGCTTCAGAATCTGCTCAGCGCCTTTCACAGCCAGCGCAGCGACTTCGCCACGCAGCGCTTCGCGAGCCTTCACGATTTGCTGGTCGGCGTCGGCCTTGGCTTGCGCAACGATACGCGCGGCTTCGGCTTGAGCGTTGGCCTTGATTTCTTCTGCGACTGCGGCAGCGCGCTTTTCAGCGTCGGCGATGCGTTGCTGGCCGTCGTTGCGCGCTTGCGCGAGTTCCTGGTCGACGCGCTTGTGCGCAGCTTCGAGTTCCGCTTTGCCCTTGTCGGCGGCGGCGAGGCCGTCGGCAATCTTCTTCGAGCGCTCGTCGAGGGCGTTGATCAACGGCGGCCACACGAACTTCATCGTGAACCACGCGAGGATCAGAAACACGACCATTTGCGCAAACAGGGTTGCGTTGAGATTCACGGTGTTTCCTTAAACGTTGCTTGATCGGAGGTGAAACGGTTAAAAGGCGCTCATCGGCTTGTTGAGCTCGATCAGCGCCTCACCCGTTCCGTTCAGCGTCTTTAAAAAGTCAGACGCACACTTCCGAGGAACCTCAGCCTGCGAGCTTCGAGAGCAGCGGGTTCGCGAACGCAAACAGCATTGCCACACCAACGCCGATCAGGAACGCCGCGTCGATCAGACCAGCCAGCAGGAACATCTTGGTCTGCAGCGGGTTCATCAGTTCCGGCTGGCGGGCGCATGCTTCGATGTACTTGCCGCCCATCAGACCGATACCGATACAGGCGCCGATTGCACCCAGGCCGATGATGATGCCGATACCGATGGCGGTCAGACCTTGGATGTTGGCGATGAAAGCTTGCATGATCACTCCTTTGATTAAAGACTTTGGAACTGGATTTATAAAAAACGAAAACCTAAAACCTGAACGATTCCGGAACGTGCCGCAACGCGTCAGTGTGAGTCATGCGCCTGGCCGATGTACACCAGCGTCAGCATCATGAAAATGAACGCCTGCAACAGCACGATCAGAATGTGGAAGATCGCCCAAACCGTGCCCGCGACCACGTGGCCGATGAAGCCGAGCACGGAAGCGTCCGCACCGAACGTCCACATGCTGCCCAGAAGGGCGATCAGCAGGAACAGCAGTTCGCCGGCGTACATGTTGCCGAACAGCCGCATGCCGAGCGACACCGTCTTGGCGACGAACTCGATGATGTTCAGCGCGAGGTTCGGAATCCACAGCAGCGGATGCGCGCCGAACGGAGCCGACAGCAGTTCGTGCACGAAGCCGCCAGCGCCCTTGATCTTGAAGTTGTAGTAGATCATCAGCACGAACACGCCGAGCGCGATACCGATGGTGCCGTTGAGGTCAGCCGTCGGAACGATGCGATGATGCGGAAGGACGTTTTCGAGACCGAGCCAGCCGATGATGCGCGGCGGCAGATCCACGGGGATGAAGTCGAGCGAGTTCATCAGGGCGACCCAGACGAACACGGTCAGCGCGAGCGGAGCGATGAAGCGGCGGCTGCCGTGGATCATCGACTTCGACTGGTCTTCGACCATTTCGACCAGCATCTCGATGGCGCACTGGAAACGGCCGGGAACACCGGACGTCGCCTTGCGTGCAGCAAGACCGAGAATGACGATGGTGATGACACCGCACACGATCGACCAGAACAGCGTGTCGAGATTCCAGACGTGGATGTCGAAGATCGACGTCTGTGCGTGCGTGGAAAGATTCTGCAAGTGGTGCGCAATGTACTCGGACGGATCCAGAGCGTGCGTTCCTTCGCTAGCTGCCATATCGTTAAAGCCACCCAAATTGTCAAAAATCTTTCGCCGCCTGTCGCTTCCGAGCCGCCGCTTCGCGTCGCGGCTCCGGGTCGAGAGGCCCGAGTGCGGCACAACGTCCGCACTTGTTCATACGTGATGCTACTTACAATCCGTGCTGCGGGCACTTACCTGGGACGTCAAGAATCGTCACCGAAGCGCCATTGCAACCCAGTAAGTCTTCAGAGCGACGATGTACGTAACGAGCAGCGGCAACCACAACGCGCTCTTGTACCAGTACGCGACCGCCACGAACATGGCGATCGTCGCTCCCATCTTGAGCGCTTCGCCGATCATCCAGCTCATGATCGTCTCCGCGCCGCTCTTCGCCCGCAGGCGCGCGGCGAACAGAGCGCTCGGCACCCAGCAGATCGCTCCCCCCAGAAATGCGGACAGCGCAGCATCGCCCGGCGGCTTGTAGAACAGCCACCACAACAGCGTCGCACCCAGGGACAAAACCATTTGCGCTGCCACGACCTTAAACGGCGTGACACGCGATGGACGACTCACCTCGGGCCCAAACAGCTTCTGTGCCTGATCCCGCGTGAGCGGAACGATATTATTTTCTTGCGCTTCGGCATCCCACGAGTCGCTCGACGAACTGCGCGGCTGATTTCCGGAGGCGTTTTCATCGCCGGTTGCGTGAGCGTCCGGCGCTCGATTTTCCTCTCGCACCGTCTTCCAACCTTCAACCAAAAGTCCGGGAAAATCACCCTGCGCTTTCGCTGCGCTTTCGAGGTGGCCTAGCTGATAAATCCGGGCGATTGTAAGCGATTGTTGTCACGGATTCAATAGTTTAGGCGCGTCAAAAACCAAGCAGACGAACCTTAAAAAACGGTCTCAAAAGCGAGACTTTCCTTGCAATTGCAAGGAGATTTTCATTCGATGGAGGAGCCCGCGCCGAGCATCAAACGAGCGCCCAGCCGATGACGATTGCCACGATCCAGAACGGGATCGACACCATGTGAAATGGCATCCACATGCCTTTTTCACCCGACAAGCGCACGGCGATGAGATTCGCGAGCGAACCGATTGCGATACCGAATCCACCGACGCTCACGCCAAATGCGAGCGCGCGCCAGTCCTTCGAGAACTCCGCGAGCACGATGGCCGCCGGCACGTTGCTGATGGCCTGCGACAGCACCGCGCCCGCCGCATACGCGCGCATCGGCGTATCGATGCCTATATGGGCGATGCCTGCGTGAATCGACGGCAAGGCGGCCGCGCTGCGCAGCACGATGAACATCATCACGAAGATGAGGAGCAGCAGCCAGTCGATCTTCAACACGACTTCACGTCGCCACAACAGGAAGACGGCCGCCAGAACGGCCAGCGCCGGGCCGGCGTGATGCGCATCGGCGAGCGCGACGAACGCCGCAAACGCGAGCACGCTGACACCGCACAGCACGCGATCGACGCGATGTTCCTCGACATCGCCGGAAAGATCCAGCGGCCCCGCGCGGAACATCGCGAACGTGACGATGCCGAGCAGCGCCATCAACGCGGCGCACAGCGGCAGCATCGCCCAGACGAACGCCGGGAAGCCGACGCCGCTCGTCTGCCACAGGAAAAGGTTCTGGGGATTGCCGAGCGGCGTGAGAATCGAGCCTGCGTTGACCGACAGCGCAATGACGATGACGAGCCGTTTGATCGGCAGCGGCGCGAGCTTGTGCAACGACAAGGCGAGCGGGACGACGGCGAAAAGCGCTACGTCGTTGGTCAGCACCGTGGAGAGGCCCGCGGCGAGCGCCACGAGGAGCAGCGCCAACGTGCGTTCGCCATGAATGTGATGCACGAGCCGATGCGCGGCCCACATCAGGAATCCTGATAATTCGATGGCCTTGGTCAGCACCAGCAGGCCCGCGAGTGTAAGCACCGTCTGCCAGTCGACGAGACCCGGCAGCGACATCCACGGACGTGGATGGGCAATCTGCAACACGACGAGCGCGAATACCAAAATGGCGAGAACCGGCTCTTTCGAGACGGCCCGCCAGATGCGCGCAAGAAAGTCGGAACGTGTACGGTTGACGTCGAATTCGGACAAGATGTGCGCGGGTCAGGCTGTGGGAGTCGTCGCTTCGATGCTGCCGCGCAGCTTCGTCAGAATGCCTTCGAGCGAGTCGAGCGTGCCGAAATCGATCGTGACTTTTCCGCGCCCTCTTCCGCCCAGCTTGATCTTCACGTTGGCCGATAGCAGATCCGACAACTCTTCTTCGAGCCGACGCGTATCACGTCCGCCGTCGTTTGCGGCGCGTGCTTTTGTCGCAGGCGCTTCCTTGGTCGTCGCCGCGACGAGGCGCTCCGTTTCACGCACCGACAAGCGGCGATTGACGACGTGATTGGCAAGTTGAATCTGCGTCGCTGCGTCGACGGCGAGCAGCGCGCGCGCGTGGCCCATGTCGAGGTCGCCGGCGAGGAGCATCGTCTGAACGGGCGTCGCCAGGTTCAAAAGACGCAACAGATTAGAGACGGCGCTGCGCGAGCGGCCGACCGACTCGGCAGCCTGTTCGTGCGTGAAGCTGAACTCATCGAGCAGGCGCTGGATGCCCTGCGCCTCTTCCAGCGGATTCAAATCCTCGCGCTGGATGTTTTCGATCAGCGCCATCGCTGCGGCAGCCTGATCTGGCACGTTTTTTACCAACACGGGTACTTCATCGAGCCCCGCCAGGCGCGCGGCGCGAAAACGCCGCTCGCCCGCGATGATTTCATAGTGATCGTCGCCGACGGAGCGCACGAGGATCGGTTGCATCAGCCCTTGCGCGCGGATACTCGCCGCGAGCTCCTGCAGCGCGCCCTCGTCCATGCGCGTGCGCGGCTGATACTTCCCGGCCTGCAGCTTGTCGAGCGGCAACACCGACGGCGTGCCTTCACCGCGCACGGCTTCCGTAATGTCGACGCTGCCGCCGAGCAATGCATCCAGGCCTCGGCCCAAACCCTTCTTTTTCATCACAGCGCTCATTTCGGTTCCTCCATCGGCGTGACTGCCGCATCGAATGGGTTTGCTTAGTTGAGGTCGAGCGCACGCACGCGCTCGATCATTTCCGTGCCGAACTGGATATACGCCTGCGCGCCGCGCGACGACTTGTCGAACACGACACCCGGCAGCCCGTAGCTCGGCGCCTCGGCAAGACGCACATTGCGCGGGATCACGGCATCGAACAGCTTGCTGCCGAAATGCTCTTTCAATTGATCCGACACTTGTTGTTGCAGCGTGATCCGGGGATCGAACATCACGCGCAGCAAGCCGATGACCTTCAGGTCGCGGTTCAGATTGGCGTGAACCTGCTTGATCGTGTTCACGAGGTCGGACAGCCCTTCCAGCGCGAAGTATTCGCACTGCATCGGAATCACGACGCCGTGCGCCGCGCACAACGCGTTGAGCGTCAGCAGCGAAAGCGCCGGGGGGCAATCGATCAGCACGAAGTCATAGTCATCGACTACTTCTTCGATCGCGACGCGAAGAATGCGCTCGCGGTTTTCCATGTCCACGAGTTCGACTTCCGCGCCAGCGAGTTCGCGATTGGCCGGCAGCACGTCGTAACCAACGGCCTCCGGACGGGTACGCGCTTCGCGCAGCGTGACGCCATCGACGAGCACTTCGTAAACCGTGTTCTCGCACGCGGCCTTGTCGATGCCGCTACCCATGGTCGCGTTGCCCTGCGGGTCCAGGTCGATCAGCAACACGCGCTGACCCAGCCCCGCGAGGCTCGCCGCGAGATTGACCGCTGTCGTGGTCTTTCCAACGCCGCCCTTCTGATTTGCGACGCAGAAGATTTTTGCCATCGTTTAGTGTCCTCGTTTCTTCGCTGTCAGAAGATCAGCGTGCCTGGAATGGCGGATGAAAACCTTCAACGAACCGTCATACCGGCTCGACGGCAATCTCGACGAGATGCCGTTCGGCGTCGAGCATCGGCACATTCAAGCGCTCGATGCCGAGCACCGTGGCGCCCGCCGGCACTCGCGCGGCTTCGGCATCTGGCTTCACCCCTTTCATCGCCAGAATCCGCCCGTTGTCCGCAACCAGATGACGCGAAAGTGTAACGAAATCGGAGAGCTCTGCGAATGCGCGCGACACGATTACATCGAATTTTTCCGGTACTTCGATGCCTGGACGTAAACTTTCGACGCGCCCGGTTACGACAGACAGATTGTTCAGACCTAACTGGGCCTTCGCCTGCGACTGAAAAGCTGTTTTCTTGTGGACGATGTCATTCAACGTCACACGCACATCGGGCTGCGCGATCGCCAAAACGACGCCGGGCAAACCGCCGCCCGAACCGACGTCCAGCAGAGTCGACGGATTTCGCGCGGATACAGCCGGGACGATCGCGAGCGAATCCAGAATGTGCTGGATCAGCATCTGCTGCGGGTCGCGGATTGCCGTCAAGTTATAGACGGAGTTCCACTTGGCGAGCAGCGCGACATAATCGAGTAATTTCTGGCTTTGCGAAGACGACAGCGCGAGGCCGAGCGCGGCGACGCCCTTTTCGAGCGTCGTCGCCAGAGTTTGGTTGCGCTCCGTCATTGAACCGCCGTCGTATTACCGCTTGCCGAATCGTCGCTAGGCGAGTTGCGGCCGCGACGTCCCGCGCCGCGCTTCAGATGCACCATCAGCAGCGAGATCGCGGCCGGCGTAATGCCCGAGATTCGCGATGCCTGACCGATGGTCTCGGGCCGGTGCTGAATCAGTTTCTGGCGAGCTTCAAACGACAGGCCGCGGACTTCGTTGTAGTCGAGACCTTCGGGCAGGCGCGTATTTTCCTGCGCGCCGTTCCGCACGATCTCGTCCGCTTGCCTGTCGATGTAACCTTGATACTTCACGCCGATTTCGATTTGCTCCTTGATCTGGCTGAGAAGAACCGAATCCTCCGCTAACGGCGCGTCCGGGCCACAAGCTCCGTCGCGCAGCGCGCAGATGCCGTCGTACGAAACACCCGGCCGGCGCAGCAGATCCGCCAAGCTGTACTCATGGTCGATCGGCTTGCCGAGCAACGCGGTCGCCTCTTCGGCCGGCAGCGTCTTCGGGTTGACCCATGTCGAGCGAAGACGCTGTGTTTCACGTGAAACAGCGTCGCGCTTGCGGCTGAACGCGTCCCAGCGAATATCGTCGATGACACCAAGCTCGCGGCCAATTTCCGTGAGACGCATATCCGCGTTGTCCTCGCGGAGCGACAGACGGTACTCCGCGCGGCTCGTGAACATGCGGTACGGCTCAGATACGCCCCGCGTCACGAGATCGTCTACGAGCACGCCCAGATACGCCTGATCTCGACGCGGCGACCACGCCTCTTTACCTTGGACTTGGAGTCCGGCGTTGATTCCCGCAAGCAAGCCTTGCGCAGCGGCCTCTTCGTAGCCGGTCGTACCGTTGATCTGTCCGGCGAAGAACAAGCCGTTGATCGCCTTCGTTTCCAACGACGCCTTCAGCGCCCGCGGATCGAAGTAGTCGTATTCGATCGCATAGCCAGGACGAAGGATGTGCGCGTGCTCCAGGCCCCGCATCGAGCGCACGAGCTCGAGTTGCACGTCGAACGGCAGACTCGTGGAGATGCCGTTGGGATAGAACTCGTTCGTGGTCAGTCCTTCCGGCTCCAAGAAGATCTGGTGCGCGTCTTTCGAAGCGAAGCGGTGGATCTTGTCCTCGATCGACGGGCAATAGCGCGGTCCGACGCCTTCAATAACGCCCGTATACATCGGCGATCGATCGAGTCCGGAGCGGATGATGTCATGCGTCCGCGCATTCGTGTGCGTGACCCAGCACGGCAATTGACGCGGATGCTGCTCTACTCGACCCAGAAACGAAAATACCGGGATCGGATCGAGGTCGCCCGGTTGCTCTTCGAGCTGAGAGAAATCTATCGTGCGGCCATCGATGCGCGGCGGCGTGCCCGTTTTGAGACGGCCCTGAGGCAGCTTCAATTCCTTCAGACGCGCGGAAAGCGACACCGCAGCGGGATCGCCCGCGCGACCGCCGACATAGTTATTCAGACCAACGTGGATCTTCCCATCGAGGAACGTCCCTGCGGTCAGTACGACGGCGCGCGCGCGAAAACGCAGACCCACCTGGGTCACAGCACCGACGACGCGATCGCCCTCGACCATCAAATCATCGACCGCTTGCTGGAACAGCCAGAGATTCGGTTGATTTTCCAGCCGGTGGCGGATCGCCTGCTTGTACAGAAGGCGATCAGCTTGGGCGCGCGTCGCCCGCACCGCCGGCCCCTTCGACGAATTGAGAATGCGGAACTGAATGCCGGACTCGTCCGTCGCCGCAGCCATGGCGCCACCGAGCGCGTCGACCTCCTTGACGAGATGGCCTTTGCCAATCCCGCCGATGGACGGATTACAGCTCATCTGACCGAGCGTTTCGATGTTATGGGTCAAAAGCAGCGTTTTGCAGCCCATACGCGCGGAGGCGAGCGCCGCCTCAGTGCCCGCGTGACCGCCTCCGACGACGATCACATCAAATTCTGTGGGATAAAGCATTGGGATATCGTGTGCGAACGACACGAACCTGAAGAGAGAATAGCTTTGAATTATAACGGTTTCTTCCCGCCCTCGAATTCGCTCAAACGGCCAGCGACGAAAAAAATGGCGTGTTTCACGTGAAACACGCCATCGGTGGGCACCGCTGTTGTCGCGTCTAAGCCACTTTTTTCGTCAGGCCAAGATAAGTCTCGATAACTTGGGGATTGTGTTGAAGCGCAGCGGCGTTGCCTTCGAGGGCAAATTCACCCGTCTCGAGAACATAGCCGTAGTCGGAGATTTGCAGCGCCGCGCGTGCATTTTGTTCAATCAGCAGCGTGGCAACGCCCGTCTGACGCAGAGCGCTGATGATATGGAAAATCTCCTTGACGATCAGCGGCGCCAGCCCGAGGCTCGGCTCGTCGAGCATGAGAAGTTGCGGCTTACCCATCAGCGCGCGACCCACCGCCAGCATCTGCCGCTCTCCACCCGACAAGGTTCCGGCCGCTTGCTTCCGCCGTTCCTTCAGTCGCGGGAAAAGCTGAAATACATGATCGAGCTGATCAAGGTAATTCCGTTCGCCTGCCTTCTTACGCCGATAAGCGCCGAGCACGAGGTTGTCCTCTACCGCCATCGTCGCGAATAGCTCGCGTTTTTCCGGCACCAGGCACATTCCACGCACGACACGACGCTCAATCGGTAACGCAGAGATATCTTCTCCAAGATATCGCACAACACCCTTCGAATGCCCCGTCTGCGGCAGCGCGCCCATGATCGCGTTAAGCAGCGTCGACTTTCCCGCGCCGTTCGGCCCGATGACGGAAACGATCTGCCCCGCGCCGACGGTGAGCTTGCCGTCGTGCAACGCCTCGACCTTGCCGTAGCGTACCGACAAGCCGTCCACTTGAAGAATCGGATCTGCCATCATTCCACCCCACCCAAATATGCTTCGAGCACCGCAGGATCCTTCTGGACTTCTGTCGGCAATCCTTCGGCGATCTTGGTGCCGAACTCCATCACCACAAGCCGATCCGTCAGATTCATCACGAAGTCCATGTCGTGTTCGACTAGAAGAATGCTCATCCCTTCGGCGCGAAGTTTTCGCAGCAAGTCAGCCAGTTGTAGCTTTTCCTGATACCGCAAGCCAGCGGCAGGTTCGTCCAACAGCAACAGAGTCGGATCGCAGCACAGCGCGCGGGCGATTTCCAGAATCCGCTGCTGACCCAGCGCGAGACTCCCCGCTTCGCTATAAATATGCTTCTCCAGCCCGACGCGTTTGATCTGCTTCGCGGCCTCCGCCATCAGCCGCGCTTCCTCCGCCACGTTCAGACGGACGACGCTGCGCCAGACGCCCGTATTGCCACGCAGATGCGCTCCGATCGCGACGTTCTCCAGAACGGTCATCCCCGGCAGCATCTTGACGTGTTGAAACGTCCGCCCGATACCACGTTTGACGATCTCGCGCGAAGTCAGCTTCTCGATGCGTTCGCCGTGAAAACTGATCGCGCCGCTCGTCGCTTGAAGCACGCCTGTGACGAGATTGAACGTCGTGGATTTGCCTGCGCCGTTTGGTCCGATCAAACCGATGATCTCGCCCGCCTTCACCTCGAAACTGACATCATTCACCGCGACGAGCCCACCGAACTGCTTGCGCGCCTTGTCGACAACCAGCAAGCGCTCGCCCGCCGTGGGTTTGCTGCGCTGCGGCAGGGCGTCGCCGTGATCTGGAACCTGAGCGCGAGGACCACGAGGAAAGATGCGCGCGACGAACGGCCATACGCCCTGTCTCGCGTATTGCAACAGCAGAACCATCACGACGCCGAAAACGATGATCTCAAAGTTGCCGTTGGCGCCGATCAGCTTGGGCAGAAGCGTCTGCAGATAATCCTGCAGAACGGTGAGGATCGTCGCACCGAGAATCGCACCCCAGACGTGCGACACGCCGCCGACCACCGCCATGAACAGGAACTCGATGCCGTGATTCAGCCCGAACGGCGTCGGATTCACCGCGCGCTGCAAGTGCGCGTACAGGAAGCCGGAAATGGCCGCCAGAACTGCTGCATAGATGAAAATGACCACGCGCATCCACGCAGTATTGACGCCCATCGCCTCGGCCATCGTGCCGCCTCCGCGCAATGCGCGAATCGCGCGGCCGGGCCGACTATTAAGCAGATTCTGAACAGATATCACCGCGAGCAGCACGACGACCCAGATCAGGTAGTAGATGCTGCGCCCCGATTCGAGCTGCCAGCCGAACACGTTGAGCACCGGAATCCCATTGATGCCGTCGTACTTGCCGAGCAGTTCCATGTTGCCGAACAGATAGAACAGCGAGAGGCCCCACGCGATCGTCCCGAGCGGCAGAAAGTGCCCGGACAGACGCATGGTGATAAGACCGAGCAGCAGCGCGATAAATGCCGTCAGCACGACGCCTGCGATGAGCGCGAGCCACGGCGAGACGCCATAGCGCGTCGTCAGGAAGGCCGTCGCGTATGCGCCCACGCCGACAAACGCAGCCTGGCCGAAGCTCGTCATCCCGCCGATGCCCGTCAGCAGAACGAGGCCGATCGCGACGATCGAATAGAGGCCGATGTAGTTCAGCAGCGTGATCCAGTACTCGGGCACGGCGACCGGCCCGGGCAGAATCGGCAACGCGAAAACGATCAGCAGAAAGATCCAGAAAGAACGGAATTTCATCGGCTCACTCCTCGTCTTCATCCGAATGCGGGCTCGCCAGGCTTCGCCACAGCAGCACCGGAATAATCAGCGTGAAGACGATCACCTCCTTGTACGCGCTCGCCCAGAACGACGAATACGATTCGAGCAGACCCACGAGCAGCGACCCCGCCGCCGCGAGCGGATAGCTCACCAGACCGCCGACGATCGCGCCCACGAAACCCTTCAGGCCGATCAGAAAGCCCGAGTCGTAGTAGATCGTCGTGATGGGCGCGACGAGCACGCCGCAGAGCGCGCCGAGCCCGGCCGCGAGCGTGAACGCGAGGCGCCCCGCCTGTGTCGTGCCGATGCCCACGAGCCGCGCGCCCAGACGATTCACCGACGTCGCGCGCAACGCCTTGCCGGAAATCGAGCGATCGAAGTAGAAGTACAGCGCGACGATCAACACGACAGCCGTCCCCACGACCCACAGGCTTTGCCCGGAGATCGATACGCTGCCGAGATTGAAGTTGGCGTCGGAGAATGCCGTCGTGCGCGATCCTTCGGCGCCGAACATCACGAGCCCGAGGCCGACCATCGCGAAGTGCACGGCGACCGCGACGATCAGCAGCAACAGCGTGCTCGCCTCCGCGATCGGCTCATAGGCGAGGCGATAGACGAACGGCCCCATCGGCACGACGATGAGAAGCGTCAGCGCGATCTGCGCGAACATCGGCAAAGGCTGCGCAAAAGCGGCTTGCGTAATGCCCCAAACCGCAACGGGAAACAGCAGATACTTGCCGGCCAAGACGGTGAGCAAGCGTCCGATCTGGTGATATCGCGAAGGATGCCGAACGATGCCAGCGAGTTCGGCGATAAAGCAGCCGACGCCCATCGCGATGAGCAAATAGCAGGTGGCGGGCAGCTTCTGCGTCTGCAGCGCGGCCAGCGTGAGCGCGCCATACGCGACGAACTCGCCCTGCGGAATGAAAATGACGCGTGTCACGGAGAACACGAGCACCAGCGCGAGCGCGAGCAACGCGTAGATCGCGCCCGTGGTGATCCCGTCCTGCGCGAGGATCGCCGCAATCGATAAGTCCATACTTCCTCTTTGGAGCTTCTTGTGAAACATGGTCAAGCGGCGCGCCGTTGCCGGTGCGCCGCTTGTTCTACGAGATCATCTCGAAATTAAGAAACAGGAACGCGCGGGTAAGGGGCGTTCCACGACATCAGTCGTTCAGCAGCTTCCACTTGCCGTCGACGATCTGCACCATCACGCGCGCGCGATTGTCGAAGCCGTTGTGATCGGTCGGCGTCATGTTCATGATGCCGTGCGACACCGGCAGATCCTTGAGGTTTTCGAGCGCCGCGCGCAGCGCTTCGCGGAACTCCGGCGTGCCCGGCTGGCCCTTCTTCAGCGCTTCGGGAATCGCGCGCTGAAGCATCTGCCCGGCGTCCCAAGCGTGGCCGCCGAACGTCGACAGCGAACCTGCGCCGTAAGCCTTCTCGTACGCGTCCTTGTACGCCGCCGACGACTTCTTAACCGGATTGCTCTCCGGCAATTGCTCGGTGACGAGCACCGGACCGGCGGGCAGGATCTCTCCCTCGCAATCCTTGCCGCACACGCGCAGGAAGTCGTTGTTGGCGACGCCGTGCGTCTGATAGACCTTGCCCTTGTAGCCGCGCTCCTTCAGCGCCTTCGCCGGCAGCGCGGACGGCGTGCCCGCACCCGCGATCAGCACCGCGTCGGGGTTCGCGCCCATCGTCTTCAGCACCTGGCCGGTCACGGACGTGTCCGTGCGGTTGAAGCGCTCGTTCGTGACGATCTTCAGCTTGTGCGCCGTGGCCGCCGTGTTGAACACGTTGTACCAGCCGTCGCCGTAGGCATCGGCGAAGCCGATGAAGCCCACGGTCTTCACGCCGTGCTTCTCCATGTAGCTCGCGATTGCATCGGCCATGAGCGCGTCGTTCTGCGGCGTCTTGAAGACCCACGCTTTCTTCGCGTCCATCGGCGAGATGATCGCGGCCGAGGCGGCCATCGAGATCATCGGCGTCTTGCCCGCGGCGGCCGGGTCGATCATCGCGAGCGAGTTTGGCGTCACGGTCGAGCCGACGATCGCATCGACGTGATCTTCGTCGATCAGCTTGCGCGTGTTCTGCACGGCTCGGCTCGTGTCGGAACCGTCGTCGAGCACGATCCATTCGACCGACTTCCCGCCGATTTCCTTGGGCAACAGCGCGACGGTATTTTTCTCGGGAATCCCGAGCGATGCCGCCGGTCCCGTCGCCGAGAGCGTCACGCCGATCTTCACTTGCGCGAGCGCCGCGCCCGCGCCCGCGAACACGCTGCCCGCGATGGCGAGCGCGATGCCGGTCTTGATCCATGCCTTCTTCGTTTTCATTGCTTGTCTCCAAACGCGCACACTGGCGGTGCGTTGCTGCGAGTTGTTATCGATGCGACTTTCGAGGCCAATCAAAGAGCCGCCCCAATCTATTTACCGCGATACTGCGTGCCAAGGCTCGTTTTCCCTGACCGTTGCGCCCTCTTCTTCGTCGGGGCTTTCGTTGCACAGCGCAGAAAAAAGGCGCGTTCGAAACGACGCGCCTTTGTTCTTCGAATCAGTTCACATGCGATTGCGTCAGTTGCCCGAGAGCTTCCACTTGCCGCCTACGATCTCCACCATCACGCGCGCGCGCTGGTCCAGTCCGGAGTGATCGTTGGGGCTCATGTTGAAGATGCCGTGCGATGCAGGCAGATTCTTCGTCTCTTCGATGGCCGCGCGCAGCGCTTCGCGGAACGCCGGCGTGCCGGGCTGGCCCTTCTTCAGCGCAATGGGAATCGCGCGCTGCAGAATGAGGCCCGCGTCCCACGCGTGACCGCCGAAGGTCGACACCGAACCCGCGCCGTAGGCGCCTTCATACGCTTTCTTGTACGTGAGCGCGGCCTGCTTCACGGGATTGCTGTCGGGCAACTGCTCCGCGACGAGCAGCGGTCCGGCGGGCAGGAACGTGCCTTCGCAATCCTTGCCGCACACGCGCAGGAAGTCGTTATTGGCGACGCCGTGCGTCTGATAGATCTTGCCCTTGTAGCCGCGCTCCTTGAGCGTCTTCTGCGGCAGCGCGGCCGGCGTGCCCGCGCCCGCGATCAGCACCGCGTCCGCGTTCTGCGACATCGTCTTGAGCACCTGGCCCGTCACCGATGCGTCGTTGCGCGCGAAGCGCTCGTTCGCGACGATCTTCAGCTTCGCGAGATCGGCCGCTTTCGAGAATTCCTTGAACCAGCTCTCGCCGTAGGCATCGGAGAAGCCGATGAACGCGACCGTCTTCACGCCATGATTCGACATGTGCTGCGCGATCGCGGTGGCCATCAGAATGTCGTTCTGCGGCGTCTTGAAGACCCACGCCTTTTTCGCATCCATCGGTTCGACGATGCTCGCGGCTGCGGCCATCGAGATCATCGGCGTGTGCGTTTCAGCGGCGATGTCGGTCATCGCGAGCGAGTTCGGAACGACGGTCGAGCCGACGAGCGCATCGACATGATCTTCGCTCGTCAGCTTGCGCGCGTTTTTCACGGCCTGCGTGGAATCGGTGGCGTCGTCGAGAACGATGTATTCCACCTTCTGCCCGGCGACCTCCTTCGGAAGCAACGAAACGGTGTTCTTCTCGGGAATGCCAAGCGACGCCGCCGGGCCCGTTGCCGAAACCGTCACGCCGATTTTCACGTCCGCCAAAACCTGATTGCTGATTACCGCCGATAATGCCGCGACGGCCATTGCGACCGCCTTTCCGCGTAATGCCAACTTCATTGATTTGCGCCCCGTAAATCGTGCTTATGCGTAAAGAATCGCCTGCGGATATGTCCGTGATTCGCGCCGCTTCGAATCGCCGACCGACGGGTCGGGAAATGCAGTTTAGCGGACGAAAGCGCCGGGCAGCAAGCCTTTTGAAGGGTCTTCCCGGGCTTCGAACGTTGTTTTTTCAGCGCTTTTCCGACGACGCCGCACGCATCCCTAAACCCTCGGGAAAACCCCGCCTTAAATCCGTCGAGGGATTAATTCGTATTATCGACGGGCAAATAAAAAAGCGCTGTTGGACTTATCCAACAGCGCTTTTCGGTCGGGCACTTCGTGCCTCATGTCTCCTCGTTCTCCACCTCAAAAATCTGGGTGCAACAGAACTAGGACGCATGTTAAAGAACGCAACAGTGCCCGGCAACCTAGCATTTACCCTAGTGGTGCACAAAAGCACCTCAACGGGGCGTATTTCTTGCAATACAGCGCGCTTCTCGCGAAGCCCCAATTAATTCGCAATTCAAAGTAAATCGCTTCAGCCTTGCAGCGGCCGAACCCGCGCAACGATCTCCCCGACGATTCCGCGACGGAACGCCAGCACGCACGCGATGAAGATGACGCCCGTCACGATCGTCACCGATTCGCCCAGCGAGTTGAACCACGTTACGCCCGTGAGCCGCGCGATGCCGCTGCCGATATCGCCGAGCCGGTCTTCCAGCGCGACGATGATCGCCGCGCCGAGCAGCGGGCCGAACATCGTGCTCATGCCGCCGACGAGGGTCATCAGCACGACGAGGCCGGACATCGTCCAGTGCGCGTCGCCCAGGGTTTCGAAGCCGAGCACGAGCGTCTTCGTCGCGCCCGCGAAACCCGCGAGCCCCGCCGACAGCACGAACGCGAGCAGCTTGTAGCGCGACGTGTCGTAGCCGAGCGAAATAGCGCGCGGCTCGTTCTCCTTGATCGCGATCAGCACTTGCCCGAACGGCGAATGCACGATGCGCACGATCAGCGCGAACGCGAGCAGCATCACCACGAGCACGACGTAATACAGCGTGATGTCGTTGCCGAGATCGATCGCGTTGAACAGCTTGCCGCGCGGCACGCCTTGCAGACCGTCTTCGCCATGCGTGAACGGCGCCTGGAGGAAGACGAAGTACACCATCTGCGCGAGCGCGAGCGTGACCATCGCGAAGTAGATGCCCTGGCGCCGAATCGCGATCAGGCCGGCGACGAGACCGAGCAGCGTCGCCGCCGCCGTGCCCGCGAGCACGCCGAGCTCCGGCGTGAAGTTGAGCGTCTGGATCGCGTAGCCGGCCACGTAGCCCGCGGAAGAGAGGAACATCGCGTGCCCGAACGACAGCAGCCCCGTATAGCCGATCAACAAATTGAACGCGGCCGCGAAGAGCGCGAAGCACAGCACTTTCATCATGAACAGCGGATACACGCCGACGAACGGCGCCACGATCAGGCCGATCAGCAACAGGCCGTAGAGCGCTTTTCTCTGCATCATTTTTCCTTGCCGAAGAATCCTGCCGGGCGAATCATCAACACGATCGCCATGATGACGAAGACGACCGTCGCGGACGCTTCCGGATAGAACACGCGCGTCAAGCCTTCGATCACGCCGAGCAAGAGACCCGTGAGGATCGAGCCCATGATCGAACCCATGCCGCCGATCACGACCACCGCGAACACCGTGATGATCATCGACTGGCCCATCAGCGGCGACACCTGAATCACCGGCGCCGCAAGCACGCCCGCGAACGCCGCGAGCGCGACGCCGAAGCCGTAGGTGAGCGTAATCATCATCGGCACGTTGACGCCGAACGCCTCGACGAGCTTCGGATTCTCCGTGCCCGCGCGCAGATAAGCGCCGACGCGCGTCTTCTCGATCACGAACCACGTCGCGAAACACACGACGAGCGACGCCACGACCACCCACGCGCGATAGTTCGGCAGGAACATGAAGCCGAGATTGGTCGCGCCTTGCAGCAGCGACGGCACGTCGTAAGGCTGCCCCGACGAACCGTAGATCGAGCGAAACACGCCTTCGATCACGAGCGTGAGGCCGAACGTGAGCAGCAGCCCGTAGAGATGATCGAGCTTGTAGAGCCAGCGCAGCATCGATCGCTCGACGAAAACGCCGAACAGCCCGACGATGACGGGCGCGAGCACGAGCATCGCCCAGTACGGGACGTTGAAGTAGGAAGCGCCCATCCATGCGAGCATCGCGCCCAGCATGAAGAGCGCGCCGTGCGCGAAGTTGATGACGTTGAGCAAGCCGAAGATCACCGCGAGCCCGAGGCTCAGGATCGCGTAGAACGAGCCGTTCACCAGCCCGAGCAGCAGCTGGCTCATCATCGCGGCGAGTGGAATGCCGAAAATTTCCATTGAACCTGCCGTCAGAAACGTGTTGACGCGGTTGCGGCGGCCGAGCGGCCCTCTTGGCCGCCCGCCTCGCGAACGCGCTGAAGCACCGCCGAACGCTTACTTCCAGAGCTTGCAGCGCGACTCCGCCTTCGTGCCGAACGCCTGATCGCCCGGAATCGTCGCGGTGATCTTGTAGTAGTCCCACGGCTCCTTCGATTCCGACGGCTTCTTCACTTCCATCAGATACATGTCGTGGATCATCGAACCGTCTTCGCGGATGTAGCCCTTCGCGTAGAAGTCGTCGATCTTCGTCTTCTTGAGCTGCGCCATGATCTTGTCGCCGTCGGTCGTGCCCGCCGCCTTCACCGCGTTCAGGTAGGCCATCACGGCGGAATAGTCCGCTGCCTGCAGGCTCGACGGCATCTTCTTCATCTTGCCGAAGTAGCGCTGCGCCCATTTGCGCGTGTTCTCATCCTTGTTCCAGTACCAGCTGTCCGTCAGGACGAGACCCTGCGTCGTTTCGAGCCCGAGGCTGTGGATATCGTTGATGAAGATGAGCAGCGCGGCGATCTTCATCGACTTGGTGATGCCGAATTCCTTCGCGGCCTTGATCGAGTTGATCGTGTCGCCGCCCGCGTTCGCGAGGCCGAGCACCTGCGCCTTCGATCCCTGCGCCTGCAGCAGGAACGACGAGAAGTCCGACGCCGACAGCGGATGACGCACTTCGCCGAGCACCTGGCCGCCGTTCGCCTTCACGACGTCGGCCGTATTCTTTTCGAGCGCCTTGCCGAACGCATAGTCGGCGGTGAGGAAGTACCACGTCTTGCCGCCCTGCTTCGTCACCGCGGAACCGGTGCCTTTCGCGAGCGCCATCGTGTCGTACGCGTAGTGCACCGTGTACGGCGAGCATTGCTCGTTGGTCAGGTTGTCCGCGCCCGCGCCGATGTTGATGTACGGCGTCTTCTTCTCCGCCGCGACTTGCGCGGTCGAGAGCGCCGTCGCCGAATTCGTGCCGCCGATGATCGCGTTCACGCCGTCGCGGTCGATCCATTCACGCGCGCGCGATGCCGCGATATCCGCCTTGTTCTGGTGATCCGCATAGACGAGTTCGATCGGCTTGCCGTTCACCTTGCCGCCGAAGTCCGCGATCGCCATGCGAATGGCTTCGAGGCCGCCCTGGCCGTCGATGTCCGCGTAGAGGCCCGACATGTCGGTGACGAAACCGATCTTCACGGTGTTGCCGTCGGCGGCGTTGGCGCTCGTGCTCATCACCGCCACACTCGCCGCCGCAGCCGCAAAGCACAGAGTAGAGAGGCGCGCGAGGGTCTTCTTTTTCATTCCAGTCTCCATGAGTTTTGATTTGTTGCGGTGTTACTGGTGTTGCCCTTCTTTCCGGCGTGCCGCGTTCGGGATCGATTACACCCCGAGCAATTCGTGCAGCACCGGCATCTTCGCTTCGAGTTCCCCCGCGCCGAAATGCTCGACGATGTTTCCGTGCTCCATCACGTAAAAGCGGTCCGCGAGCGGCGCCGCGAAACGAAAATTCTGTTCGACCATGACGATCGTGTAGCCGCGCGACTTCAGCATGAGGATCATGCGCGCGAGTGTCTGCACGATGACCGGCGCGAGACCTTCCGAGATTTCATCGAGCAGAAGCAGATTCGCGCCCGTGCGCAGAATGCGCGCGACGGCCAGCATCTGCTGCTCGCCGCCCGAAAGACGCGTGCCCTGGCTCGCGCGGCGCTCTTTCAGGTTCGGGAACATCGAATAGATCTCGTCGAGCGACATCGCGTCCTTCTGCTTGCCGATGAGCGGCGGCAACAGCAGGTTTTCCTCGCACGACAAGCTCGAAAAAATGCCGCGCTCCTCCGGACAATAGCCGACCCCGTAATGCGCGATCTTGTGTGTGGCGAGCCCGATGGTTTCGTGTCCCGCGACGCGAATCGAGCCCGTCCTGCGCCCGGTCAGGCCCATGATGGCGCGCAGCGTCGTCGTGCGGCCCGCGCCGTTGCGGCCGAGCAGCGTGACCACTTCGCCGCGGTTCACCTTGAGGTCCACGCCATGCAGAATGTGCGATTCCCCGTACCACGCCTGCAATCCCGAGATTTCCAGCGCGGGCACATTGCCCGCCGCGCCGTTCGCCTCGCGCGAGCGGCGCTCCTCCACGATCGTACTCATGCATGCGCTCCGGTGAGCGCCGCATCGGCGCTGCCCATGTAGGCTTCCATCACGAGCGGATTCTTCGACACTTCCGCGTAGCTGCCTTCGGCCAGCACTTCGCCGCGCTGAAGCACGGTGATGGTGTCGGAGATGCCCGCGATGACGTTCATGTTGTGCTCGACCATCAGGATGGTGCGGCCCGCCGATACTTTCTTGATGAGCGCCGTCACGCGGTCGACGTCTTCGTGGCCCATGCCTTGCGTCGGTTCGTCGAGGAGCATGAGTTCGGGCTCCATCGACAGCGTGGTCGCGATCTCCAGCGCGCGCTTGCGGCCGTACGAAAGCTCGACAGTTTTGGTATCGGCGAAATCGGTGAGGCCGACTTGCGTGAGCAGATCCATCGCGCGGTCGTTGAGCGCGTCGAGAGAACGCTCGCTGCGCCAGAAATGAAACGACGTACCCAGTTGCCGCTGCAAGCCGATACGCACGTTCTGCAGCACGGTCAGATGCGGAAACACGGCGGAAATCTGAAACGAGCGGATGATGCCGCGCCGCGCGATATGCGCCGGCCGCTCGCGCGTGATGTCCGTGCCGTTGAAAACGATCTGGCCCGCAGTGGGTTCGAGGAACTTGGTGAGCAGGTTGAAGCAGGTTGTCTTGCCTGCGCCGTTCGGTCCGATCAGCGCATGGATCGAACCGCGGCGAACGCGCAGGTTCACGCCATTCACGGCCGTGAAGCCTTTGAATTCCTTCGTGAGTCCTCGCGTTTCAAGAATGGTGTCGCCGAGAATCATGTCCCCTTCCATGCGAAGTGAGACGCTGGGGCAAACTCTGTTCGCCTGCGCCTTATTTTTTCTTTCCGCGCGCACCCGAACGTTGTCTCCATTCCGGTACTGCTTCGCTTCGCGCGTCGCTGTTGCGGCCGCACAAAGTGTGCACGTGGCATGCCGAGCATCACTAATTCCGGGGCCATTGTCGCGCCAATGATGCAGCGCAATCATTGGGATTTGCACTTACTAACGATTTGCTTGGAGTCCCGCCGCATGCACGTTATGGGGGCATGGGGAATGCTTATGCAGGGCGCAAATAAGCGATGACTGATCGAGCGTCATGCGCGCGTCATGCATACGTCATTCATCGCGTCACGCGAGCGCCGTCGCGATCACTTCCTGCGCTTCGACGCTGCGCCGGTCTTCGCGGATCATGTCGCTCGCGCGCTCGGCGATCATCAGCGTCGGCGAATTCGTATTGCCCGATGTGATCGTCGGCATCACCGATGCATCGACGACGCGCAGGCCGCGCACGCCGATCACGCACAGGCGGCTGTCGACGACCGCCCCCGGATCGTTGTCCGTGCCCATGCGGCATGTGCCGACCGGATGAAAGATCGTCGTGCCGACCTTGCCCGCCGCTTCGACGAGTTCTTCCTGCGTCTGAAACTGATTGCCGGGCAAGATCTCTTCCGGCGCATAACGCGCCAGCGCGGGCGCGCCGGCGATGCGCCGCGTGAGGCGCAACGCATTCGCGGCGACTTCGCGGTCGCGGTCCGTCGACAGATAATTCGGCGCGATCAGCGGCGCCGCATGGGCATCGGGCGATTCGATATGCACGCTGCCGCGCGATGTCGGCCGCAGATTGCACACGGATGCCGTGAACGCATTGAACGCGTGCAGCGGTTCGCCGAAGCGTTCGAGCGACAAGGGCTGAACGTGATACTGCACGTCGGGGCGCTTGATCGATGCATCGTCGGGATTGGACTTCGCGAACGCGCCGAGCTGCGATGGCGCCATCGACATCGGGCCGCTACGCAACAGCGCGTATTGCATGCCGATGAAAAGCTTGCCCCACCAATGCGCGGACAACGTGTTCAACGTGCGCACGCCGTTGACCTTGTACGCCATGCGCAATTGCAAGTGGTCCTGCAGATTTTCGCCGACGCCGCGCAGACTCTTCACGACATCGATGCCGAGACGCTGCAGACGCGCGCCATTGCCGATGCCCGAGAGTTCGAGAATCTGCGGCGAATTCACCGCGCCCGCGCTGAGAATCACTTCGCATCGCGCGCGCGCGATGTAATCGACATCGCCGCCGCGATACTCCACGCCGACGCAGCGCGCGCCTTCGAACACGAGGCGTTGCGTGTGCGCGCCGGTGATCGTCGTGAGGTTCGGACGCTTCATCGCTTCACGGAGAAAGGCCTTCGCCGCATTCCAGCGAATGCCGCCGCGCTGATTCACTTCGAAATAACCGACGCCCGTGTTGTCGCCGCGATTGAAGTCATCGGTCGCGGGAATGCCGCTCTGCTGCGCGGCCTTCGCGAAGGTTTCGAGAATCTTCCACTTCAGACGCTGCTTCTCGACGCGCCATTCCCCGCCCGCGCCGTGCCATTGGTTGCCGCCGCCGTGATGATCCTCGCTGCGCTTGAAGATGGGCAGCACGGAATCCCACGACCAGTTCGGATCGCCGCTGACATGCGCCCAGTCGTCGTAGTCCTCGCGCTGGCCGCGCATGTAGATCATGCCGTTGATCGACGAGCATCCACCGAGCACGCGCCCGCGCGGATACGACAGCGCGCGTCCGTTCAGGCCCGGTTCCGCCTGCGTCTTGTAAAGCCAGTCCGTGCGCGGATTGCCGATGCAATACAGATAGCCGACCGGAATATGAATCCAGTGATAGTCGTCCTTGCCGCCCGCTTCGAGCAGCAGCACGTTCACGTCGGGATCTTCGGTTAGGCGATTCGCGAGCACGCAACCCGCCGTGCCCGCGCCGACCACGATGTAGTCGAATTCACCTTCCAGCTTGCGCGCGTTCTGTTTCATCGCTTGTCTCCGTGGCGCGCCGTCTTGTGCGGCGTCTTTGGCTTGCAGATCAACCGAGCGTACTGCGGGATGCGCTTGCGAATCCAATCAGATATGTTCAACTGGGATATAAGAAGCTTTAATATCAGCCGATGGACTACATTCTTCTGCGCGCCTTCATCACCGTTGCACGCGAAGGCAACCTCACGCGCGCGGCGGCGCAACTGCATCTGACGCAGCCGGCCGTCAGCCTGCAGATCAAGAATCTGCAGGAGATGCTGGGCGTCGTCCTGTTTTCGCGGACGTCGCACGGACTTTTGCTGACGCGCGATGGCGAAGCGCTCCTGCCGCACGCCGAACGCGCGCTCGCAGCCGCCGCCGACGTGCAGCGCGCCGCTGCTGCGCTGCGTCACGAAGTGAGCGGCACGCTGCGCATCGGCACGATTCTCGATCCCGAGTTTCTGCGGCTCGGCGGATTTTTGCGCCAGCTCGTGGAGACGCATCCGCGCATCGAGACGTCATTGCGGCACGGCATGTCGGGCTGGGTGCTGGAGCGCGTGAGGGCGCGTGATCTGGACGTCGGCTATTACATCGGCGATCCGGCCGTCGACGGCACGCGCGACGGCGAGCGCTTTCACGTCGTCAGGCTGACGCCATTTCTGTATCGCGTGCTTGCGCCGGCGGGCTGGCACAACCGCGTCAACAAGGGCAAGCGCAACTGGGCCGCGCTCGCCAAGCTGCCGTGGATCTGGACGCCGCAGGAATCCGCGCATAACCGGCTGTTGTCGCGCCTCTTCCGCGAGGCGGGCGCGATGCCGCTCGTCGTCGCGGAAGTGGATCAGGAGCCGTCGATGCTCGATCTCGTGAAATCGGGCGTCGGTCTGTCGCTCGCGCGCGATTCGATCGCGCTGGCGCAGGCGCACGCACACGCGCTGACGATCGTCGAAGGCGTCACGGTGCCGACGCAGTTGTCCTTCGTCGCGCTCGCGGAACGTCGCGATGAACCGGCGATCGCGGCGGCGCTGCGGTTGATCGACGCGCAATGGTCCGTCTGAGGGCAAATCCCGACTTCGCGGGCAAGGACTTTCAAGCGCGCTTCATCGATCGTCTGCTAGGCTGGGCGCTCGCTTTTTTACATCCAACCGTGTTCGAGGAGTCTTCATGGCACGCAACATCGAAATCAAGGCGCGCGCGCATCAGTTCGACGCACTGCGCGAACGCGCGGCCGCGCTCGCCCCCGACGCGCCGCTGGTTTTCCGCCAGCAAGACTTCTTCTACGACGTGCCCACCGGACGCCTCAAGCTGCGCCAGTTCGACGACGGCACGCCATCCGAGCTGATCTTTTATCAGCGCGACGACCGCGACGGCCCGAAAGTCTCGTATTACACGCGCAGCCCGGTGACGAATCCCGAGGCGATGCACGCGCTGCTCGCGCAGGCGCTGACGACGCGCGGCATTGTCTCGAAGGAACGGCATGTGTTTCTCGTCGGGCGCACGCGCATTCATCTGGACCGCGTGGACGGTCTCGGCGATTTCATCGAGCTGGAAGTGGTGCTCGGCCAGGACGACGACGAAGCCGGCGGCGAAGAAGAAGCTCACGCGATGTTCGCGCGTCTCGGCGTGGCGCAGACCGATCTCGTGCCGCTCGCTTACGTCGATTTGCTCAGTCCCGAGGCGTCGTCGTCGGCGAGATGAGAAAGCGGCAGCGGACCGTTGCGCTTGAACGTCGTCAGCACGATGTTCGAGCGCACGCTGTCGACGCCCGGTACGCGCATCAGCTTCTTCATGACGAAGCCTGAAAGCGCGTTCAAATCGGGCGCGACGATGCGCAGCAGGTAATCCGCATCGCCGACGGTCGCGTGACATTCGAGCACTTCGGGCAGCATTTCGATTTGCTGCTGAAACTGCTCGATGATCGAATCGCCGTGATGCTTCAGCTTCAAACTCGTGAACGCCGTCACGCCCAGGCCGAGCTTTTCGGGCCGCAACACCACCCGATATCCTTCGATCACGCCCGTCGCTTCGAGGCGCTGCAGGCGCCGCCCGATCTGCGACGGCGAAAGCGGCACCTGCTCGCCCAGTTGCTGATGCGTCGCGCGCCCGAAGCGTTGAAGCACGTCGAGCAGGGCGAGGTCGAAATGATCGAGTTCGAGCATGAGGCGGATATGCGCGGTAGCCGTGATGAATGCGACTTTATCGCATGGCAGCGGGTGCCCTCACAAACCCTTTGCGCAAAGGGGCCGTTTCGCGCGTGTTTTACGAATTCCTTGCAGCGGCAAACAAGGTAACGCGCATGTTACCAACCATGACACCGCGAAAGGCCGGATTTCATACGGAAAGACGCGAATTCGGGATAAACGCAAGCCTTCGAACAGCAAATAGAAAGCTCGATCGTCAGTTACCTTTCAGTCTCGACTACCATTCCTGAAGCGCTCGTAAGCTTCCCAGGCGGCGCGAGCCTCGTCGTCCAGTTGCTCGGGCGGCAGCCCGGATTGACGCTGTACAATCAGCAGCGCATAGGGCCTGGACAGCGCGCTCGCTTCCTTGCAGAGGCTGAGTTCGTCGCCGCTCGACGGGGAGCGGCCGCGCCAGTAGTTGATCGCGGCTTCGAGTTCGTGGATCGGGATGACAGCCATGTCCGGGCAGAAATACATTCGGTGTACGGCCGCTCGCGGCTTCAGAAAAACAGGTCGCGCACGCCGCATGAGATGTGAGTTTTGAACCGGCTCGAGCCCGCGCCGCACGCCGCGCATGTGACCATGCCGCCGACCGCCCCGCCCGCTAGAGCTCAACCCATTGTACTTGAGCGACTCCATGCGAATCCTTCTGATCGAAGACGACCGCCCCATCGCGCGCGGCATTCAAAGCAGCCTCGAACAATCCGGCTTCACGGTCGACATGGTGCACGACGGCATCTTCGCCGAACAGGCGCTCGCGCAGAACCGCCACGAGCTCGTCATTCTCGATCTCGGCCTGCCCGGCATCGACGGCATGACGCTGCTTTCGCGTTTCCGCCAGGGCAATCGTCACACGCCGGTGATCATCCTCACCGCGCGCGATGAACTGCACGACCGCGTGCAAGGCCTGAACAGCGGCGCCGACGACTACATGCTGAAGCCGTTCGAGCCGCAGGAACTCGAAGCGCGTATCCGCGCGGTGATGCGACGCAGCGGCCCGCACGGCGACGTGCCACGCCCCGAAGTGTCGCTCGGCGGCTTGCGCCTGTCGGGCGTCGATCGCCGCATCTTCAACGACGAGCGTCCGCTCGAACTCTCGCCGCGCGAATTCGCCGTGCTCGAAATGCTGTTGCTGCGTCACGGCCGCGTCGTGAGCAAGGCGCAGTTGCAGGATCATCTGACGCACTTCGGCGGCGATCTCGGCGATACGGCCATCGAAGTGTATGTGCATCGCGTGCGCAAGAAACTCGAGAACACGCGCGTGGAAATCGTGACGGTGCGCGGCTTCGGCTATCTGCTTCAGGAGATCCGGCAAGCGGCGTAACGCTTCTGCCGTAAAACGCCTTGCGATTTCCCACTCGCCGCGCGGGCGACCAGCGTTTCGCCCGCGAAGACTGGCTCGATCTGGCGCGGTCGAAAGCCGCCGAGACGCCGGCGCCGCCGAGTCTGCGGCGCACGCTCCTGCGCCGCCTCGCCGCGCCGCTGTCCCTGCTCGCGCTGATGTCCGGCCTCATGGCCTACTGGCTCGCGTGGCAATACACGCAGCACGTCGTCGACCGCTCGCTCGCGGATCTCGCGACGGCCATCTCCAAGCAGATCCAGCTCGCCGGCGTCGATGCGCCCGTCACCGTGCCGCCGCTCGCGCAGGCGATGTTCTCGGATCCCGTCGAGCAACTCATCTACCGCATCAGCACGGGCGATGAGGAAATCGCCGGGGAACCCGATCTGCCGCTCACCGGCACCAACGTGCGGCGCATTCACTACGCGTACGTCTTCGAGACGCACTTCGAGGGCGTCTCCGTGCGCGCGGCGCAAGTGCGCGTGCCGCAGCCGACGGGCAATCCGATCGTCGTCGAAGTGGCGCAACGCGTGGGTTCGCGATATCGGATCGCGGTCGAATTTCTCATCGCGATCATGATGCCACTGCTGTTGCTGCTGCTCGCCGGATGGGTGATCGTGTGGCGGGTCGTGAATCAGCAGTTGAACCCGCTCACCGATCTCGCCGACGCGCTCAATCAGCAGACGCACATCTCGCTCGAACCTGTCGACGAGACTTACGTGCCGAGCGAAATCCGCCCGCTCACGAGCGCGATGAACGGCCTGCTCGTGCGCCTGCAAAGCGCGCTCGATGCGCAACGCAAGTTCATCGCCGACGCCGCGCATCAACTGCGCACGCCGCTGACGGCGGTCAAGCTGCACGCCGAGCAGGCGCTCAGTTCGCGCGATCCCGCGAAGGCCGTCGAAGCGGTGAAGGAGTTGCGCGCATCGGCGGACCGGGCGGTGCGGCTGTCGAATCAATTGCTTTCGCTCGCGCGCGCCGAGCCGGGCGAACAGGCGGCGCGCTTTTCCGATTTCGATCTGGCCGCGCTCGCGTTCGAAACCGGCGCGGAATGGGTGCCGCGCGCCCTCGCCGCACACGTCGATCTCGGTTTTCAGCGCCTCGACGATCCCGAGAACGAACATCCGCTGATCGTGCGCGGCAATGTCGTGCTCGCGCGTGAGGTGCTCGCGAATCTGATCGACAACGCGCTCAAGTACATTCCGCCGTTTCGCATCGAAGGCGCGCGCATCACGATGTCGGTCACGGAATGGAGCGACGCGAACGGCCGGCGCTTCGGCGAAGTCGTCGTGGAAGACAACGGACCAGGCGTGCCGCCGGATCAGCAAGGCGATCTCTTCAAGCGCTTTTTCCGCGGCGACGGGCAAAACGTCGAAGGCGGCGCGGGCCTCGGACTCGCGATCGTTCACGACATCATGGTGCTGCACGGCGGCACCGTGCATTACGAAGATGCGCCCGAAGGCGGCGCGCGCTTCATCGTGCGCATGCCGCTGAAGGAAGACAAACCGGCGGCGGAATAAAAAAGAGCCACGGGTTTCGGTCCGTGGCTCTGTCCGGTCTTAAGCGCGGCTTACTTTTTCTTTTTCGCCTTCTCTTCTTTCAGCGCGAGCATCGTGCCGCGGCATTTCTTCGCGCCGCATCGGCATTCGTATTCTTTCTTGAGCTTCTTGGTGATGCGGCCGTCGATGACGAGACCGTAGTCGTAATTCAGCTCTTCATCCGCCTCGATGTCGCGCAGCGCGTGGATGAACACGCGCCCTTCGACTTCCTCGGCCTCGCAATTCGGCGCGCACGAATGATTGATGTACTTCGCGCTGTTGCCTTCGATCTTGCCGTCGATCACGCGGCCATCGTCGAGTGCGAAGTAGAACGTGTGATTCGGCTCGTCGGGATTGTGCGGATGGCGGCGCAGCGCTTCCTTCCACGAAATGCGCTCGCCCTTGTACTCCATCACCTTCTCGCCGGCGGCGATCGGCTTCACGGCAAACACGCCTTTACCGTGCACGCCGGAGCGGCGAACGGTGACCCTGCGTGAACTCATCGAACGAATCCTTAAATAACGCTTCGCTCCCGCGCGATCGGGGATGAACATCGGGACAAAAAAAACGCGGTGGCTTCGATGCCGCCGCGTTCGCTCGTTGAACGCTCGCGTCCAACACACCGGTATCCTACACTCCCGGCGCGCGTCTGCTCAACCGTCCGGGCGATGCGCGCAACGTTTCAGCGCTGGCCGATTGTGATCTCGCCAAAGAGGTTCTTCTGGTCGCGCGGCTGCGAGCGCCAGTACTGCTGCGGCGCCGTGACGGTCGCGCCGAGCTCGGCGGCGGCGTGCCACGGCCAGCGCGGATCGTAGAGCATCGCGCGCGCCATCGCGACGTAGTCCGCCTTGCCGCTCGCCACGATTTCTTCTGCTTCCTTCGCCTCCGTAATCAGTCCGACGGCGACAGTGTTCACGCCCGTCGCCTCCTTCACGGCCTGCGCGAACGGCACCTGATAGCCCGACGACAACGGAATCTTCTGCAACGGCGAAACGCCGCCCGACGATACATCGACCCAGTCGACGCCGCGCTTCTTCAACTCCGCTGCGAACGCGATCGTGTCTTCGATGCTCCAACCGCCTTCGACCCAGTCGGTCGCCGAAACGCGCACGCCGACGGGTTTGTCGGCCGGGAACGCGGCGCGCACGGCATCGAAGATTTCGAGCGGATAGCGCATGCGGTTTTCGAGCGAGCCGCCGTATTCGTCGGTGCGCTGATTGGCGATCGGCGACAGAAACTGATGCAGCAGATAACCATGCGCGCAATGCACTTCGATGCCGTCGATGCCGAGCCGCGCAGCCCGCTTCGCCGACGCGACGAACGCTTCCTTCACGCGGAGGAGACCGGCGGCGTCGAGCGCGAGCGGCGGCGTTTCTTCGGGCTTATGCGGAACGGACGACGGCGCGTAGGTCATCCACCCGCCATCGGCGACGGAAACCAGCGCTCCCCCTTCCCACGGCTTGCGGCTCGATGCCTTGCGGCCCGCGTGAGACAACTGCATCGTCACCGCGATCTTCGAATACTGGCGGATGGCGGCGAGCACGGGACGCAGCGCGGCTTCGGTGACATCGTCCCAGAGACCGAGATCGCCCGCCGTGATGCGTCCGTCCGGCTCGACGGCCGTCGCCTCGATGAACAGCATGCCCGCGCCCGACAACGCGAGCTGGCCGAGATGGATCATGTGCCATGCCGTGGCCTCGCCGCGCTCGGCGGAGTACTGGCACATCGGCGATACGAAGATGCGGTTCGGAAGTTCGAGACCGCGTAGGGTCGTGGGTGTGAACAACGCGCTCATGGCGGTGACTCGTCGATGGAAATGAAGCGATCGAGAATAGCACCGCCCTTCACGACACGCAGAAACGCCGATGGCTCATACCATCACACGTTCAGCGCGCATCCACGGTGAAGCGATCGAGCCACTCGCCGAACATCGCGCGGGCGGCGCGTTCGAGCTTCGCGCCGTGACGCGCGGTTTCCTCGCGCAACGCGGCGACCGTCGTGCCGCTTTTCGCGACATCGCCCGGATAGGCGACGAGCCAGCTCTCGAAGCGCTCGACGAGCACTTCCGGATGACACTGAAGCGCGAGCACGTGCTCGCCCCAGGTGAACGCCTGATGCGCGCACATATCTGTCGATGCGAGCAGAGTCGCGTCTTTGGGGAGATCGAAGGTATCGCCGTGCCAGTGAAAGACGGGCACGGACGCGCCTTCGGCTTCGAGATGCCGCAGCGCGGACGCGCGTCCCGCGTCGGTCAGCGTGAGCGGCGACCAGCCGAGCTCCAGCTTCCCCGACGGATACACCCGCGCGCCGAGCGCACGCGCGATCAGTTGCGAGCCGAGACAGATGCCGATGGTCGGCAAGCCCGCCGCGATGCGCTTTTCGAGCATCGAAAGCAGCGGCGCGAGATGCGGATAGTGTGCGTCTTCAAAAGCCCCGATCGGACCGCCGAGAACGACGAGCAAGGAAGGATCGAGCGGATTGGGCGCATCGATGCGCCCGCGCCCGACGTCCAGATAGCGCACCGGCAGGCCGCGGTCGCCGAGCACGAGTTCGAGGCTGCCCAGATCTTCGAAATAGACGTGGCGAATCGCCAGGACTTCATGTTTCATCGGCGGCTTTCCGTAGGTCGAGCGCGTGTGGCCCGGAACGAAGTTGTGACGAGCCGCGCCTCGCGGTGAGGCGCGACGGGCACAGTCTAACCGACTCGCCGCGGCCCCACAGCGCCGGATGACGCCGAATGGCTTGTACGCCGTCCGCCCGGATCAGGCGACCTGGGCGAAGACCTTCCAGCTTTTCTTCTGCGTGGCGACGTCGGCTTCTTCGTATACCGAACAGTCGAGACGCAGATCGGTGTCCGCCATGTCGATCTGAAGAAGCGAGCAGTGATGCGGCGTCTTCTTGGGATTCTTGCTCGCTTCGAAGTGCGAGCAGGACAGACACATGCGGTGCGCCGGAATCTGCTGTTGCGATTCGAGCTGACGGATGGTCTTGAGCAGCGTGCGGTAGAACGCAACCTGCTCGTCCTCGCGCAGCGTGCCGACCGCCTTCGCGAGGAAGTCCGGCCATTGCAGCGCCTTCTTCGCGGCCGTGCGGCCACGCGCGGTCAGACGAACCGCGAGCGCGCGGCCATCGTCGAGCGCGCGGCGCTTTTCGACGAGACCCTTGCCTTCGAGCGTGCTCACCGCATCGCTCGTCGTGGCGGCGGTCAACGCCGTTTCACGCGCGATCTCGCCGAGGCGCATCGGCCCCTTGCGCTGCATCAGCAGAACGAGAATTTCACCCTGGGTCGGCGTCAGCCCCGCGCCTTCCGCCCATTCCCATGCCTGGCTGCGCATCGCGGTGCTCAGCCTCAGCAGGCCGTGGGTCACCCGCCCCGTCGCCTGCTCTCCGTAAACGCCTTCACTCATAGTCTTTCGCTTGTTGTTCCGCTTATGTGTTTTGACGGCACGTTCGCGCCGACCGCCGCGAACACCTCGTCCGAAACGCCGTCCGCAGAAGAGTACTCCGAACCCCTTGCGAACTGCACTTCGTTCTCGGTCCCCGCCGTCTCAAAATTCAGGCGTGCCAAGCCAATTAGCGGTGCCTGATTGGGGACATTGCAACCCTCTTCGTTTTGCGCCTTCTTATGGTCCTGCTCGTGGCGCTGTTTTCCTGCCGACTATAACGCTACGCCAGCAAAGTCGCCATTCTAAGCGACCTAGAACAAACGTACACCTTAATTATCCACGCAGAACTGTGGATAACCCGTGGAAAAACGTCTTCTTTGTTTGTGGACGTATTCTTGATAACACTGCCGGCGCGTCGCACGCCCTTCGGTTGTCCAGAATTTCGTATCGCGACGAGCGCATGATCCACATGGTTATCATCGCGCTAGCACGTTGACTCTGAACCTCTTTTTGACGTTTTCCACAGCGACGCACCGGCCTTGTTAACTACTATTACGGATGTATACGGATTCTTCGAAGTAAACCTTAGCGACGTCGAATCGGTTCTTTTTCAAACGTTGCCGTGAGCGCGTTATTCCCGTTGCTCGTCAAGCACATGTTTCATTCGGCTCAAAAACAAAGGCCGCTTCGGAATAGTTCGAAGCGGCCTTTCGTCATGATTCGCTGAATTGCATCAGCGTAAGCGTAAGCGCTGCGTTATCGACGCCATTGCAGACATTGCTGTCTGACTGCCTCGTGCAGCGACTTCTCCTTGTCGACCACGCCGCGCAGCCACGTCGCGTCGTTCACGCCGCGCGCGATGTCCGCGACTTCCGCGAGCGCGGCCTGCGAGCCGAGCGCTTCGGCGTGCGGCGCGAGCACGTCGAGCGTTGCCAGAATGTCCTCGCCGATGGTCTGCCGCTCGCCCGTCTGCGGATGGATGCAGGTGCCTTCCAGCCCGAAGCGGCACGCCTCGAAACGGTTGAACGTGTAGACCAGATAGTCGTCCTCCCGCGGCGTCAGCGGCTTGTCCAGCAGCAGATAGCGCGAGAGCGTCTGGATGTAGCAGGCGATCGCCGCGGCACGGTCGACGGACAGCGGCGTGTCCATCACGCGCACTTCGATCGTGCCGAAGCCGGGCTTCGGCCGGATGTCCCAGTAGAAGTCCTTCATGCTATTGACGACGCCCGTGTTGACCATCTTCGAGAAATATTCCTCGAAGCCGTCCCAGGTCAGCACGAAGGGCGCGCGTCCCGACAGCGGAAAAGCGAATACCGAGTTCAGACGCGCCGAGTGAAAGCCCGTATCGACGCCCTGAATGTAAGGCGACGACGCCGAAAGCGCGATGAAATGCGGGATGTAGCGCGACATCGCATGCAGCAGGAAGAGCGCGCTGTTCGGATCGGGACAGCCGATATGTACGTGCTGCCCGAACACCGTGAACTGTTTGGCAAGGTATCCGTACAGCTCGGAAATGTACTGAAAGCGCGGCGCGTCATAGATCTGGCGATCGCTCCATTGCTGGAACGCATGCGTGCCGCCGCCCGCAAGCCCGACGTTCAGCTGGTCCGCCGCGGCGACGAGCACGTCGCGGATCTTGCGCAGATCGGTCACGGCCTGCTCGTGCGTCGTGCAGATGCCGGTCGACAGCTCGATCATGCTTTCGGTTATTTCGGGCGTGATGTTGCCCGGAATCTTTTCGTCCTTGATGAGACGCATGAGGTCCGACGCGGCGCGCGTCAGATCGTAGTCATGCGTGTTGACGACCTGGATCTCCAGCTCGACGCCGAACGTGAACGGTTCGGAGTTGATGAAAGGTTCGAGTGCCATGGCGCCTCTTGAATGAACAATGCTTGAAGAGTACGGGCGCTTACTCGCGCCGCTCGCCCACCGCCGACAGGCTACGGTACACGACGAAAGGCGAGACGATCTGCAACACGACGATCGAGCACATGACGATCGCGCGCAGCGTCGGGTCGTAGTCCGGATAGAGCACGTACATGTCGTCGACGAGCAGATACGCGAGCGCGGACATCGGCGTGAGCGCGACGCCGAGCGCTGCGCCCTGCTTCCAGTTGAGGCCGCTCGGTTTCGCGAAAATCAGCACGCCGACCAGCTTGCCGACGAAACGCGCAACGATCAGCCCGACCGCCGCAACGCCGCCGAGCGCGATGTCGCGCCAGTGAAACGATGTCAGCGTCAGCGCGAACAGGATCACGGTGAGCAGCCATCCGGCGGAACCGAAATGCGACGGCCACAGTTGCGGGCGTTCATCGGCGTTCTTCACGATGATGCCCGCGGCGAGCAGCGCGAGAATCGTCGACAGCTTGAAGATGTGCGCGATCGCGATCGCCAGCAGCACGAGCCCGAAGAGCGCGACGAACGAATGCTCGTCGTTCGCGGGCAGGCGCCGCACGAGCATGTTGCACGCGCGCGCGAGCAGGAACGCGAGCACGAGCGAACCGATCAGCAGATAAAGCGGCTGCAGGATCGTCGCAAACGCATTGCCGTAGATTTCCTGATGCAGCACGCCGGCCGCGAGCTTCTCGACGACCACCGCGTACATGCTGTTCAGCGCCGTCAGCGTCAGGAGGCGCTGCGTGACCTGGCCTTCCGCGCGCAATTCGGTCTTCAACTGGATGACCATCGCGGGCGACGTGGCCATCGCGATGGATGCGATCACGACCGAAGGCATCGTCGGCACGTTGAGGAGCGTCAGCGCGATCAGCACGAGGCCGAACGTGAGCGTCGATTCGGCGATGCTCGACAGAATCAGATACGGATTGCGGCGAATCCAGCGCAAGTCGAGCCGTCCGCCCAGTTCGAAGAGCAAGAGCCCGAGCGCGACATCGAGCAGCGGCCGCGACAGTCCGCCCGCGCTCGCGTCGATGACGCCGAGGCCCGCGTTGCCGGCAATCAGCCCGATCACCGCGAAACCGGTGATGCGCGGCAAGCGCCACGCGCGCCACAGCAACTCGCCGGCGAGGCCCGCCGTGACGAGCGCGAGGCCGGCCCAGAGAATCGCGTCGGGTTCGAGCGGCCAGGCGGGCAAAAATGAAAATGCCGAATTCATCGTATGGGATTCTCCTTCGGTGCTGCAGCAGAGCGTGCACGTTCCGTTGCGTGACTCGCATCGGCGGCGCGCGCTCGCGGACGAGGCGCATCCGCCCGGCTACGCGAGCGTTGGTTCATTCAGGCGAATCGAAATGCGAACGAACACGGCGTCACGGCGGAACCGTGCACGAATTAGACGACGCGTCCGGCTGACCACGAGACGCCTTGCATGCCCTCAATGTCGCACCGGACATCTCCGATCCGTGTGACATGAGTGGCGCATGCGGCGCCCGCTCGGATGCCGGGCCGAACGCAGCAAACGACGGTTGCGGCTTCGTTGATCAGATTCTTGGCTCGCAACCATCGTTCCATTGAAGCGGACGCCATCTTGGAGAGGGCGCAACGCAGGAAGAAGCGCGATTGTGCCATACCTCGCGTCGCCCGGCAGAAAGTCCAAGCTCATGATTCTTATGAAGTAAAAGCGACTGCCAGGCTCGAACGCGAATGGCAAACCTGACCGGCTACCGGCTTGCCCGTCGATCGGACTTCCACGTTTACGGCCGGCCGATGAACTCGCCGTCAGGTGTTTACAGGTTTACTGTATATAAACGTAGTAGTGGTTAACAAAGCAACGCCTTTTCTGTGGATAACATGGGTTTTGTCTTTTCATTCAATCATTTGGAGAAAGCAGAAGCGGGCCGTAAACATGTTGGCGCCGCGCGGTGAACGCGGAACAACTTTTGGCCGCGTAAACCGGACGCCTCAGTTGTCCCGTTTACGTGCACAACGCGTTCACACGACTTTCACACGCAATTCGACGGCTTATCCACAACTTGCCGGGGATATCTCGCCGTGCCTCAACGCCTTTAGCAAAAAGCGGGCTGGATCGATGGCTTCGGCCAGTTCGCGCTCGATGGGCCAGGGTTCACCTTCGACGAGCGAAGCGATCAGCTCGGCCGCGAGCGTCGCCCAGACGAGTCCGCGCGAGCCGAACGCAAACGCGCCATAGAGACCCGGGATGCGCGGCAGATCGAGCGGCCACGCGCCCGACAGTTCACGCGCATCGCGGCGCGCGGCGTGTTCGTCGGCGAGCTGGCCGATCATCGGCATGCGGTCGCTCGTCACGCAGCGAAACGCGACGCGACCCGCGCGTACTGTGCCCGGCATCAGCGCGAGGTCCGGCAACATGCCCGCCACGCGCCCGATGTTCTCCCGATGTCCGGCCTCGCGGATCGCGCGATCGGGATCGTCGATGTCATACGTCGCGCCGACGAGCGTGCCGCCCGCGCCGAGCGGCACCGCGTAGCCTTCGCCGATCACCGGCATGCGCAGAGGATCGAGCGCGCAGCTATCGAGCACGGTGAGTTGGCCGCGCACGCTGCGCGTCGGTTCGCGGTACAGGCCAGCGAGCCGCGCCGCATCGTGCGCGTTCGCAAGCACGATGACCGGCGCGCTCGCGATCTCACCGCCGCTCGCGTCGAACGCGCGCCAGATGCGGCCATCGTGTTCGATGCGCGTCACTTCGGTATTCATGCGCGCCGTGATCCGCGCCGAAGCGTCATCGATTTGCGCCGCGCACACGGCCGCGGGCGAGATCGCACCGCCGCGTGGAAAGAACCAGCCGCCGCGCGCGACATCGACGCCCGCGATGCGCGATGCATCCGCGCGCGTCATAGCCTGCACGTAGTCGGATGGATACGCGAATCGCGCGATGGTGGCGGCGAGCGCATCGGCGTCGTCGGCCGTATCGGCGATCTGAAGCAGACCCGCGCCGCTGCGATGCAACTCGTGATTCGCGTCTTCCAGCGCGCGCCATCGGCGTAACGCGTAGAGAAATGCCGCGCGCGTGAGGCGTGCGGCGACGCTGTCGTCGCGCCAGACGATCGGATGAAACACGCCCGCCGGATTGCCCGATGCATCGCGCGCGGAGACCGCATGACGATCGATCAGCGTGATGTGCCAGCCGCGCGCGGCGAGCCGCGAACTCACCGCGCAGCCCGCGAGCCCCGCGCCGATGACGATGGCTTCGCGCGCGCTCGCGTCGCAACGCAGCGGCGGTTCATGACGACGCACACGCCAGCGCGGTGCGAAGCGCGCAACGAGCGGCGCATCCGTTGCGTCGGGCGAGCAGTCGAAACCCGACGATGCCAGCGCGCGCCGCAACGTCGGACGATGCGCCGGAGAGGCGTTCGCGCAAACCGTCGCGCCGTCGCCGGCAAAGCGCGCGAGCGTCTTGCACAGCTTGCGCGGATCGTCCGGCGCATCGAGATGAAACGCGTCGGCGCGCAGCCAGAGTTTCGCGAGCATCTCGTGGACGGCATCGCCGATGGCGAGCGTCAGCACGACGCGCCCATCATCGAACTCGAGGCGATGCACGCCCGGCACGCGCACCGGCCAGGCGCGCGCGAGTTCGGCGGCGAGCGGCGATGGATCGTCGGCCGAAGGCGGTTCGTTCAGCGCATTCGGCTGCGCGATAGCGACGACATGCAGCCGCTCGCAATGCGCTTCGTCGTCGCGCCAGCGTTGCCAGAGCGGAAGGAAGGCGCTGAACGTCGTATCGACGAAAGTGAAGATGCGTTCATGCCGCCAGCGCACGGGCAGATCGTGCGGCGCGAAAAGCAGGGATTCGGTCATGCGAAAGATTGGGAAACATCAAGCCGAAGATGACTTGGCGATGGCCGGCGCCATGCCGTTCGCGGCGTCTTCGATCATCAGCGGTTCGAGCGCGTAGCCCGCCGCGCGCCATGCTTCGAGGCCGCCGAGCAGCGGCGCGACATCGGTGAAGCCGTGCGCCGTCAGCTCTTTGGCGGCGAGCGCGGCCGATACTTCGCTCGGGCAATCGCAGTAGGTCACGAGCTTGCGATCGCGCGATATGCCGGCGAGTTGCGATGCGGCGTCGTCGTGCAAGAGCAGCGCGCCGGGAATCGCGAACGGATCCATCGCGCGACGTTCGCGTCGGCGCACGTCGATGACGAGCGGCGGCGGCTCGCCTTCTAGCAGCGTGCGGAGCATTGCTATATCGATGCGCGCCATGCGCAGCCTGCGCAACAGCGACACGCGCTGCCACCAGCGCACGGCGAGATAAAGCGCGAGCGCGATGACCGCGATCGCGATCACGCCGCGTCCGAACAGGTCGAGCCAGGCGAGCACGCTATCGACGAGATCGGCGAACATCGCGCCGAACGCGACGCCGATGCCGGACCACAAGAGCGCGCCGAGCGCGTCATAGAGAAGGAAGCTGCCGATGCCGATACCGGTCGCGCCCGCGACGGGAATAGCCAACGTCGACAAGCCGGGGATGAACTTCGAGACCGCGAGAATGCGTACGCCGAAGCGGCCGAAGAAGTCGAGGCTGCGGTTCACGCAGGTATCGCGCGAGATCGAAAGCTTGCACATGAAGGCGAGCACGCGGCTGCCGTAGCGGCGCCCGAGCCAGAACCAGAGCGCATCGCCGATGAGCGCCGCGATGCTGGCCGTGGCCACGATGGCCGCGAGCGCCTCCCACACCGCCGATGGAAAGCTCGTTGCAAGCCCCGAACCCGACGCCGAAGCGAAGCTCGCGGAGACCGCGATCGCTCCCGTCAAAACCAATGTGGGCAAGGCTGGGAGCGGCAAGCCGAGGCACTCGAGCAGAACGTTGGCAAAAACCAACGGCAGGCCGTATTCGATGATCAGCTCGCGTAGCATGGTTCGCGCCCTGGTGTTCTACGCCCAAAAAAGCGGCCGGGAGCCTCAAAAATATAAGGGTAAATCTTTGAAACCCTTATCCTGATTGGGTTTGCGCTGCGCTATCATACCAAGCGCCGCGTATAGAGGCGGCGCGAAGGCGACGAAGTGAAGCAATGCCGGTGAGATGCCGCGCAAGAACGCCGAATCGTCGGGGAGGCACGCCAGAAGGCCGTCCCTACTCGACTGCACGGTTTGCGCACGTATAATCGGCGCGTTCGCGCTGTTCGTGTCAACCTAAACTGATAAAGGAACCTTAATGAACAAACAGGAACTGATCGACGCCGTAGCCGCGCAGACCGGCGCCAGCAAGGCTCAAACCGGCGAAACGCTGGACACGTTGCTCGAAGTGATCAAGAAGGCTGTCTCGAAAGGTGACGCAGTGCAGTTGATCGGCTTCGGCAGCTTCGGCTCGGGAAAGCGCGCAGCGCGCACCGGCCGCAATCCGAAGACCGGCGAGTCCATCAAGATTCCGGCCGCGAAGACGGTCAAGTTTACGGCTGGCAAGGCATTCAAGGACGCAGTGAACAAGCGGTAAGCATCTTGCCGATTGTGCGGCTACTCGAAGTAGCCAGATGTACATGACCCGCCCTTCGGCGGGTTTTTTTTCGTCCGGCATCAATGCCGATGATCGTCGCAATCGCAGTCGGGACCGTGGTCGTGGTCGCGCTCATGATCGTGGTCCTCGACTTCCCACGCGGGGAACGGATCGGCGAAGCTTCGCCAGGCGTCGGGACCGCGCGCCCATTCGTCGTCGGTGAGCAGACATGCGTCGAAGCGGTCTTGCCAGACGGCAGGATCGAGATTCAATCCGATCAGTACCAGCTCCTGCCGGCGATCGCCGATGCTGTTGTCATCCGGATCGCCATACCATTCCGCGACGATTTCGGCTTCGAGCTCGGGATCGTCAGTCGGCCATTCGCTGCGATCCTGCGCGGCCCACCATAGTCCCGCCGGTCCATGCCGGACCGTTCCGCCCGCTTGCGACAGCGAGCCGCCTACATCGCTTCGCGTCGCGAGCCAGAAGAAGCCCTTCGCGCGCAGCACGTCGGGCCATTCCTGATGCAACAGATTCCACAGACGCTCGGGATGAAACGGCCGGCGCGCGCGATACACGAAATGGCCCACGCCGAACGCATCGGGTTCGTCGGCCGACGGATGTTCGCCGTTCAGGATCGCGAGCCAGCCGGGCGCGCTCGCGGTCGCATCGAAATCGAAACGGCCGGTGTTCAGCACGTCGCCGATGGGAACGTCGCCCGATTGCGCCCGGACCTGGAGCGCGCGCGGATTGAGACCATGCAGGATGCGCGCGACCTTTTCGATTTCATCCGCGCTGGCGAGATCGATCTTGTTGATGACGATGACATCGCAGAATTCGATCTGTTCGATGAGCGTCTCGACGACCGTCCGATCGTCTTCGTCGTCATGGCTTTCCGGCGACAGACCGCGCTCGGCGAGCGAATCCGCGGACGCGTAATCGCGCAGGAAACTCGCGGCATCGATCACGGTGACGAATGTGTCGAGATGCGCGTGGCCCGCGAGCGTCGCGTCGTCGTCGTCGCCGAACGCGAGATGCTCGGCGATGGTCATCGGCTCGGCGATGCCCGACGTTTCGACGACGATCGCATCGAAGCGCTGCTGCTCCGCGATCCAGCTGATCGCGCTTTCGAGCGCTTGCATCGACCGGCTGCCGAGTGTCAGAAGCAGGCAGCCGTTGGGCAGTTCGGTGGTTTCGCGATCGGCGCCGGAAGCGGCTTTGCTGCACGTCACGGCGCCGATGCGCACGCCTGCGGCGTTCGCGAGCAAGGCATCGACGAGCGTGGTCTTACCCGCGCCGGTGAATCCCGATAGCACGGTAATGGGCAATGGCATCTGATTCATCGCAATGGAGCGTGACAGGGAACGGAGCGCACGAGCGCGAACCCGCGCTGCCGGTCGGGCGGCGCGGGCGATCGAATAGGGGATTTTGCATCAAATGCACGCCGTGCGCGGCGCACATGCGGAAAAGCGCGGGCGAAGGTCAGCGCGTAGCCTGAAGCAGCTTCCAGCGACGCAGGATCTCGATGATCTGCGCCGAGTACTTGTCGCGCAGCGCAGGTGTTTCGGAATGGTAAGCACCGACCGCCTGCCACGAATTGCCATACTTGTTCATCTTCTGACGCAGATGCCACGCGGCCACATAGACGCTCTTGCACGGCTCCATCAGCGTGCCGCTCGAGATGCCGTACTGGGCGAGCGTGTTGAGATGGATCGAGTTGATCTGCATCAGCCCGTAATCGGTCGAACCATTGGCGTTCTTGTTGATGGCGTCGGGCTTGTTGTGCGATTCCTGCCACGCGATCGCGCGCAGGATGAGCGGATTGACCTTCTGATACTTCGCCGCTTCGTCGAAGCAGTCTGCGTGCGCGGCCGCGGCCGCCATGAGCGGCCCGCATATCGCCAGTGATCGCAATATTCTCTTCATCTTCCTTCTGCTCCATCCGCGCACGCGGAACGTCATGCCGCCGTTGCGGCGCCTTGGCGCCAACGCCAACAAATCAACGTCCGCGGCCGGGCGTGCATGGGGAAAACCCACCCTTTCTGTAACCGCCCGGAATGCGGAACCGACCGTATCATACCGGCTGACGAATCCGCCCAAAAGTTGGCTATCAGACATACGCCCGTTTCGCGCTCCGAAACCCGCATGCGCGCGAGGCGCACCGGCTTATTGATCGGACTTGTTCTAAATGTCTGAATAATAAGACTTCTGGACGTTGTACAATTCGGCTCCCGCGTACATCGGCCGAGTCTCGGAATCGTTCAGATACGGTCTATCGGCAAGTTATTCGAAAGCTTGAGAGCGCTGGATTTTGTATCGCACGTGGCAGCCTAGGGCAACGTGATCCGGAACGAATTGGCACAATTCCGTTACACAAAGCTGCTATCGTCATATTTTTTAAAATAACCGCGAGGGGTCGGGCCCGCCCGTTCCACACCGCGGTTGGCGGCGCTCTCGGCTGACGAGCGGGGCTGCCTCAGCCGGCTCCGAAGACCCGGCTCTGACATCAAACCCATGAGAAGACAACCTATGGCACTGCGTCGTCTGGCGACGGCAATGCTGGCGGCGGGACTTATCGTCGCCCAAGCCGCGCACGCGCAGGTGACGTTGAATTTCGTCAATGCGGATATCGACCAGGTCGCGAAAGCGATCGGCGCCGCTACCGGCAAAACGATCATCGTCGATCCCCGCGTCAAGGGGCAACTCAATCTGGTTTCGGAGAATTCGGTTCCCGAGGACCAAGCGCTGAAGACGCTCCAGTCGTCGCTGCGCATGCAGGGCTTCGCGCTCGTGCAGGATCACGGCGTCCTGAAGGTCGTGCCCGAAGCCGACGCCAAGCTGCAGGGCGTGCCCACGTATGTCGGCAATGCGCCGGCGGCGCGCGGCGATCAGGTGATCACGCAGGTCTTTCAGTTGCACAACGAATCGGCGAACAACCTTCTGCCGGTGCTGCGTCCGCTGATCTCGCCGAACAACACGATCGCGGCGTATCCGGCGAACAACACGCTCGTCGTCACCGATTACGCGGACAACGTGCGCCGCATCGCGGGCATCATCGCGGGCGTCGATACAGCGGCGGGCCGCTCCGTCGACATCGTCACGCTGAAGAACGCGAATGCGATCGACGTCGCCGAGCAGATGAACAAGCTGCTCGATCCCGGCGCGATCGGCAGCACGGACGCGACGCTGAAAGTCACCGTCACGCCCGATGCCCGCACCAACTCGCTGATGTTCCGCGCATCGAGCAGCTCGCGCCTCGCCGCGGCGAAGCAACTGGCGCAGAAGCTCGACGCGCCCACGACCCAGCCCGGCAACATGCACGTCGTGGCGCTGCGCAACGCCGACGCGACGCGTCTCGCCAAGACGCTGCGAGGCATGCTCGGCAAGGGCAACAACAGCTCGGACAACACGTCGAACACCAGCTCGAACACGTTCGGTCAGAGCGGCGGCGGTCTCGGCAATTCGTCGATGTCCACCGGAACGTCCGGCACGCCGCCGCTGCCGGGCGGACTCAGCGGCAGTTCGGGCAGCGGCAGCAATCCGATGTCGGGCGGCACCGGCAACAAGGACTCGAGTTTCTCGTCGAATAAGGACAACGATTCCGGCAACGACCAGGGCGGCGGCATGATCCAGGCCGATGCCGCGACGAATTCGCTGATCATCACCGCGGCGGATCCGGTTTATCGGAACCTGCGCACCGTGATCGACCAGCTCGACGCGCGTCGCGCGCAGGTGTACATCGAAGCGCTGATTGTCGAACTTTCCGCGACGAGCGGTTCGAATCTCGGCATTCAGTGGCAGGGCGCGCTGCTTTCCAACAGCGGCAACAACGCGCTCTACGGCAGCTCGAGCTTCGGCGCCGGCAATACGAACATCGTCGATCTGACCTTGCAGGGCAACGCGATCGCGCAGAATCCGTCGTCGCTCACGTCGACGTCCGGCCTGCTCGCGCAAGGCTTGAACATCGGCCTTTTGCACCGCTTCGGCAATCTCTTCGGTCTCGGCGGACTCTTGCAGGCGCTGTCGACATCGGCGGATGCGAACATCCTCTCGACGCCTAACCTCATCACGCTCGACAACGAGGAAGCGAAGATCGTCGTCGGCCAGAACGTGCCGGTCGTGACGGGTTCGTACGCGACGCCGACCGCCAACGCCGCCACGTCGGTCACGGCGTTCAACACGTTCGACCGCCGCGACGTCGGCGTGACCCTGCACGTCAAGCCGCAGATCACCGACGGCGGCGTGCTCAAGATGCAGATCTATCAGGAAGATTCGAGCGTCGATTCCACGACGAAGAACGATCCGGGCGGCGTGACGATCAACACGCGCTCGGTGCAGTCGACGATTCTCGCGGACGACGGCGAAATCGTCGTGCTCGGCGGTTTGATGCAGGATCAGTACAACAACAACAACAGCAAGATTCCGCTGCTCGGCGACATTCCGTTCATCGGCAGCCTGTTCCGCAGCGAAGGCAAGACGCGCACGAAGACCAACCTGATGGTGTTCCTGCGTCCGGTGATCGTGCGCGACCAGGCGACGGCCACGCAGATCGCCAACACGCGTTACGACTATCTGCGTCAGCAGCAATACGGCTCGACGACGGATAACCGCATCATCAAGGATCAGAACGTGCCGGTCATGCCGCCGAAACCGCTCGGTCCTTCCGAAGGCGGTGGACCGCCGGCCCAAAATCTGCTGGACTGGAGCGATACGACGCGCGGTCCCGGCCCGAGCACGACGCTGCCACAGAATCCGGATGCCGGCCCCGCGCCGCAACCGACGCAGACCGCGCCGCAATCGACGCTGCCGCCGCAAAGCACGTATCCGGCGCCGTCGAACGGCGCGACGAACGCGATTCCGGCCAATGGCGCGACCAACGCCATGCCGGGCAATGCCGCAACGGGAGTCCATCCGTGAGCACGGTCAACGATGCAGTCGAGAGCGCGAGCACCGCGGCGTCGCCGCTGGCGGCCCGGCTCGTGCCTTACGGCTTCGCGCGCAGCGGGCAGATTCTGCTCGCGCATCAGCACGCGGACAGCATCGAAGTCTGGATAAGCGAGCGCACGACCGACGCGGCGCTCGCGGAAGTCGCGCGTAATTTCGGCGCGCTGTCGATCATCCGCAAGCCCGCCGACGAGCTCGCCGCGGCAATCAACTCGGCCTACGCGCGCAACGACGGCAGCGCCGCGCAGGTCGTCGGCGAAGTGGAAGGCGAAGTCGATCTGTCGCGCCTGATGCAGGACATTCCGGAAGTCGAAGACTTGCTGGAATCGGAAGACGACGCGCCGATCATCCGCATGATCAACGCGCTGCTCACGCAGGCGGCGCGCGAACAGGCATCGGATATTCACATCGAGCCGTTCGAGAACGCGTCGGTCGTGCGCTTTCGCGTCGACGGCACGCTGCGCGACGTCGTGCGGCCGAAGAAGGCGCTGCACGGCGCGCTGATCTCGCGTATCAAGATCATGGCGCAGCTCGATATCGCCGAAAAACGTTTGCCGCAGGACGGGCGCATCACGTTGCGTGTCGGCGGCCGTCCGGTCGATGTGCGCGTGTCCACGCTGCCGACCGGCCACGGCGAGCGCGCGGTGCTGCGTCTCCTGGAAAAGGACGCGCAACGCCTGAATCTCGAAACGCTCGGCATGGCGCGCGACACGCTCGTCCAGTTCGACAAGCTGATCGGCCGCCCGCACGGCATCGTGCTCGTGACCGGCCCGACCGGCTCCGGCAAGACGACCACGCTGTACGCGTCGATGTCGCGCCTCGAGACGACGACCACCAACATCATGACGGTGGAAGATCCGATCGAATACGACCTGTCGGGCATCGGCCAGACGCAGGTGAACGAACGCATCGGCATGACGTTCGCGCGCGCGTTGCGGTCGATTCTGCGTCAGGATCCGGACATCATCATGATCGGTGAAATCCGCGATCTCGAGACCGCGCAGATCGCGGTGCAGGCTTCGCTCACCGGCCACCTCGTGCTCGCCACTTTGCACACGAACGATGCCGCTTCCGCCGTCACGCGTCTCACCGACATGGGCGTGGAGCCGTATCTGCTCGCGTCGTCGCTGCTCGGCGTTCTGGCGCAGCGGCTCGTGCGCCAGCTCTGTCCGGTGTGCAAGGAAGAGCGCGTCGAGGAAGACGGCACGAAGCATTACCATCCGGTCGGCTGCGACCGATGCGGCCAGTCGGGTTACGTCGGCCGTCGCGGTGTCTATGAGCTGCTGCTGATCGACGACGCGATCCGCCCGCTCATCCATCGCAATGCGGCCGATGCCGAGATTCTCGAAGCGGGCCGCAAGCAAGGCATGCGCACGCTGCGCGAGGACGGCGATCGCTGGCTCGCGGCCGGCGTGACGTCGCTGGAAGAAGTGTTGCGCGTGACGGGCGGAGAATAAGCAGATGCCGGCATTCCGTTTCGAGGCGATCGATCACGCGGGCAAGACGCAAAAAGGCGTGCTCGACGCCGACAGCGCCCGCGCCGCGCGCAGCCAGTTGCGCACGCAAGGGCTGACACCGCTCGTCGTCGAGGCGGCGGGCTCGCGCACGCGCGGCGAGCGCCAGCAGCGCCTGTCGCTCGGGCGGCGGCTGTCGCAGCGTGAACAGGCGATTCTCACGCGTCAGCTCGCGAGTCTTCTGATCGCGGGCTTGCCGCTCGGCGAGACGCTCGCGGTGCTGACCGAGCAATCCGAGCGCGATTACATCCGCGAACTGATGGCCGCGATCCGCGCCGAAGTGCTCGGCGGCCATTCGTTCGCCAACGCGCTCGCGCAGCATCCGAAGGACTTTCCGGAGATTTACCGCGCGCTCGTCGCGGCGGGCGAGCATACCGGCAAGCTCGGCCTCGTGCTGTCGCGTCTCGCGGACTACATCGAACAGCGTAATGCGCTGAAGCAGAAGATCATTCTGGCGTTCACGTATCCGGGCATCGTGACGATCATTGCGTTCGGCATCGTCACGTTCCTGCTGAGTTACGTCGTGCCGCAGGTCGTGAACGTGTTCGCGAGCACGAAGCAGGCGCTGCCCTTCCTGACCGTCATGATGATGGCGCTCTCCGCCTTCGTCCGAAGTTACTGGTGGGCGGTGCTGATCGGCGTCGTGATTTTCGCGTGGCTCGTGAAGACGATTCTCGCGCGGCCCGGGCCGCGCATGTCGTTCGACCGCTGGCTGCTGGGCGCGCCGCTCATCGGCAAGCTGGTGCGCGGCTACAACACCGTGCGCTTCGCCAGCACGCTCGCGATCCTCACCGCCGCCGGCGTGCCGATCCTGCGCGCGCTGCAGGCCGCGGGCGAAACGCTCAGCAACACGGCGATGCGCGAGAACGTCGACGACGCCATCGTGCGCGTGCGCGAAGGCTCGTCGCTGTCGCGCGCGCTCGGCAACACGAAGACGTTTCCGCCGGTGCTGGTTCACCTGATCCGCTCGGGCGAAGCGACCGGCGACGTCACCACGATGCTCGACCGCGCTTCCGAAGGCGAAGCGCGCGAACTCGAACGCCGCACGATGTTCCTCACGAGCCTGCTCGAACCGCTGCTTATCCTTGCGATGGGCGGCGTCGTGCTCGTGATCGTGCTCGCGGTGATGCTGCCGATCATCGAACTGAATAATCTGGTGCAGTGATGAACGCCCTTCAAACTCGCTTACTGACGCTCGCCGCGCTCGCGCTCTTTTGCGTGACGGTGACGTATTGGGTCGTCACGCTGACTTCGCGGCAAACCGCGCCGCTGCCCGCCGCGGCGGCGACGCGCCAGCCGTCGGTCGAGCAGGCTGCGACCATTTTCGGCGGACGGCTGGAGCGTCAGGCCAATTCGGACGTGCATCTGTTCGGCATTCTCGCGCTGCAGGGCGGCGCGGCGGCCATCGTGAGCTACGGCGGCGAGGCGGCGAAAGCCGTGTCGCTGGGCGGTCCGCTCACGCAAGGCGTGAAGCTTTCGGAAGTGCGCGCGCGCTCGATCATCATCGAGCGCAACGGCGTCAAGTCGGAGATTTTCCTGCCGCAGAATCCGCCCGGCCCGACGATCTGGGTGCGTTGAGCGCGACGCGATGCCTCGCTTGCGGCCGAATCACGCGACGAAAGCGGATCGATAGAATGACCGGCGGCTTCGGCAAGGCGGAAAGCCGCGCGATTTTTGTAATCACCGGGCAAGACCCGGAAACAATATTTTCAATTCAAGAGGTAGCAGTCATGCAATTGTGGACCCAACGCCGCATGCGAATTCAACAAGCTCAGGCGCAAGGACGCCGCCAGCGCGGCTTCACGCTGATCGAAATCATGGTCGTGATCGCGATTCTCGGCATTCTCGCCGCGCTGATCGTGCCGAAGATCATGAGCCGCCCGGACGAGGCGCGCCGCGTCGCCGCGAAGCAGGACATCGGCACCATCATGCAGGCGATGAAGCTGTATCGCCTCGATAACGGCCGTTATCCGACGCAAGAGCAAGGCCTGCGCGCGCTGATCGAAAAGCCGACGACCGAGCCGGTGCCGAACAACTGGAAAGACGGCGGCTATCTCGAGCGCCTGCCGGCCGATCCGTGGGGCGGCCAGTATCAATATCTGAATCCGGGCGTGCACGGCGAAGTCGACGTGTTCAGCTACGGCGCGGACAACAAGGCCGGCGGCGAAGGCAACGATGCCGACGTCGGCTCCTGGCAGTAAATCGGCGGCTTGAATCGTGAACGGGCATTCGGCGGCGCGGCGTCAGGCAGGCTTCACGCTGCTCGAAATGCTCGTCGTGCTGGTGATCGCGGGCCTGCTCGTGTCGCTCGCGTCGCTGCAACTCACCCGCAACCCGCGCACCGATCTGAAGGAAGAAGCGCAGCGTCTCGCGCTGCTGTTCGAATCGGCGGGCGACGAAGCGCAGGTGCGCGCGCGGCCGATCGCGTGGCAGCCCATCGACGGCGGGTATCGCTTCGACGTCCGCACCGAGGACGGCTGGCGTCCGTTGCGCGACGAACTCCTGCGTCAGCGGCGCTGGGAAGGCGGCGTGACCGGCGTATCCATCCGGTTCCTCGATTCGGACAAAACGGCGGGCCGGCTCGTGTTCGGCACGGAGGCCATCGACTCGCCCATGGAAATCACCTTGTTCTCGGCGGTAGGCCGCGTGACGATCGTCGGCAGTGGCAACGGCCGCTATCAGGTGCAGTGATGCGCCAGCGTCGTCATCAACGCGGCTTCACGATGATCGAAGTGCTCGTCGCGCTGGCGATCATCGCGGTGGCGCTCGCCGCCTCGGTGCGCGCGGTCGGCTCGCTCGCGACGGGCGAAGCGGAGCTTCATCGGCGGCTGCTCGCGGGCTGGAGCGCGGACAACGAACTCGCGCAGCTCAGGCTCTCGCATCAGTTTCCGGCGATCGGCTCGCGCACGTTCGACTGCTCGCAGGGCAATCTGAAACTCTCGTGCACGCAGCGCGTGAGCCAGACGCCCAATCCGATTTTCCGGCGCGTCGAGATGCTGGTCACGACGCCGGGCCGCTCCGGCTATCTGGCGCAAATGGTCACGGTGGTGGCGAATGAAACGAACCGCTCGCTCTGACCGCCGCACCAGTCAGCGCGGTTTCACGCTGCTGGAAATGCTGATCGCCATCGCGATTCTCGCGGTGCTCGCGGTGCTGTCGTGGCGCGGGCTCGATTCGGTGATTCGCGGCCGTGCGACCATCGAGAACGCGATGCAGGACGAGCGCATCGTCGCGCAATTGTTCGACCAGATGCGTATCGACGCGCGCCAGGCCGCAACCGACGACGAAGCCGGCCAGCCCGCCGTGCAGATCGGCAATGGCTCGCTGCAGATCGTGCGCGGCGTCTTCGCGCCCGGTACGGCGCCGCGTCTGCAAGTGGTGCGCTACAGGCTGTCGAACGGGCGGATCGTGCGCTATGCATCGCCGCCGCTGTCGAATGTCGGCGAAGTGCGGCGCGCGTTGCAGTCGGGCGATTCGGGTGACGGCTGGACATCGATTCCGCTGATGGGCGGCGTGGCGTCGCTCGCGACGCGCGTCTACATTCCGGAAAAAGGCTGGACGACGCGCATGGGCGACGTGTTCGCGCAGATCAACCAGAACGACAACAACCTGAAAGTGCCGCAACTGGGCAACGCGCCGCTGGCGCGCGCCGTGTCGGGCGTTCAGGTCGCGGTCGGCGCGCGCACGCTGGCGACGCCGATCACGCGCGTCTTTCTGGTCGGAGAATGAACATGCGCGCTCCGAACCGGAAGAAGCAGCGCGGCGTCGCGATCATCAGCGCGCTGCTCGTCGTATCGCTCACGGCGATTCTCGTCTCGGGCATGCTGTGGCGTCAGCAGGTGCAGATTCGGCGCATCGAGAATCAGCGGCTGCTCGCGCAGGCGCAATGGATTTCGCGCAGCGCGCTCGACTGGACGCGTCTCATCCTGCGCTCGGAAGCCGATACTTCGCCGACGGTCACGTATCTCGGCGGCGTGTGGGGCGTGCCGATCGCGCGGACGAAGCTGTCGGATTTTCTCGGGCAGATCGGTGAAGTGCGCGCGCAGCAAGGCGCGTCGACGTATCTGTCCGGCTCGATCGAGGACGCGCAGGCGAAATTCAACCTGCGCAATCTGGTGTCGACGCCGACGCCCGGCGTGCTGACGATCAACGTCGCGCAGATTCAGGCGTTTCAGCGGCTGCTGACGATGCTCGGCATCAACGGTTCGCTCGCGAAGACGGTCGCGCTGCAGATGCGCGCCGGCCTCGCGCGCTCCGCAACGCGCTTCCAGACGCAAACGGGCAACAGCGCGACCACGGCGAGCGGCCAGAACAACGAATCGACGACGCTCGCGGCGATCGCGCAGGGCGGCGGCGCGGCCGGCGGCGGCAATTTCACCGACGATCCCGGCCTGAAGGACGCGGACAGCAACGCGCCGGTCGCGCCCTTGCAGATGATCACCGTCGATTCGCTGCTCGACGTGCCGGGTTTTTCCGCGGAAGCGGTCGCGAAGCTGAGGCCGTTCGTCACCGTGCTGCCGACGACGACCGCCGTGAACATGAACACCGCGCCCGCCGAAGTGATCGCCGCGCTGATCCCGGGCATGAATCTGTCGCAGGGACAAGCGTTCGTCGCGCGCCGCGAGACGGTGTTCTTTCACGACATCGGCAACGTGCAACTCGCGCTGACCGGCGCGGGCGTCAAGACGGTCTCGATCGATTCGAACGAGATGGACGTCACGACGAAGTATTTCGTGATCCACGGGCGCGTCGAACACGAGCGCGCGCAACTGGAGCGCACGACGCTCGTGTATCGCGATCCGACGACGCATACGACGCGCATCGTCTACACGCGTGATTCGCTGTAGAACCGATGCGCTGTTATTGATGAGAGGAAGTGGCCTTTGAGCACACTGATCGTTTTGTTACCGCCGCGCGATCCCGCGGTGCGCTCGGAAGAGTGGCATCTGCCGGATCTGCCGTTTCTGCTGCTCGACAAGCGCGGCGAGCCGCAACGCATCGGCCGCGCGGCGATCGGGCTGTTGCCGCGCGCGAGTGCGACCGTGCTGATCGTCGCTGCGCGCGACACGCTTCTGCTCGCCGCTGCCGTGCCGCCACTCAAGGGGCCGCGCTTGCGGCAGGCGCTGCCGAACGTCGTCGAGGATCAGCTGATCCAGGATCCGCAGACGTGCCACATCGCCGTCGATCCGGTCGCCCTCGCCGATGGCAAGCGCGTCGTCGGCGTGATCGATCGCGGCTGGTTCCGCTTCGTGGTCGGTGCGTTTTCGGGCGCGGGGCATCGCAATCTGAAGGCCGTGCCCGCGATGCGCTGCCTGCCGGTTCCGGCCGCCGTGCCATTCGATGAAACCGGCGAAGCCGAAGAGATCGAAGCGCCGCCGCAGCCGTTTATCGCGGGGCTGCTCGGTCATGTCGTGTCGACCGCGCCCGCGCTGATCGGCGAAATGGCCGCGCCCTCGCCCGCCGCGCTCGGCGCGCCGCGCATCGAGGTGGCGATTGCGCGCGGCGAACGCGCGGCGCTCGGCGAAGGACTCGCGCTGCCCGCCGATTCGATCGAGGCAACGCTCGCCGCGCTCGCCGGCGATCAACCCGTGACGCTTTATTCGCTCGCCGATCTGCCCGGCGACGAACCGCGCCTGTCCGGTTCGCGCAATGCTGCGGCGGCCATCGCCGGCGCGCATCCGATCACGTTCGAGGCGCTCGCGCGCAACGCGCTCGCGTGCCGCTTCGACCTGTGCCAGTTCGAATTCGCCGCGCAACCGTGGCGGCTCGACCGCGCGACGATGCGGCGTCTGCGCGTGCCGATCGCGCTCGTGGCGGCGTCGGTGGTCGTGTCGATCATCGGCATCAACGTGCAATGGCTGCAGCTTGCGCGTCAGCGCGACGCGATCAGCGCGCAGGAAACCGAGCTCCTGCTCAACGCCTTCCCCAAGACGACGACCGTGCTCGATGCGCCCGACCAGATGACGCGCAATCTCGATCGTCTGCGCGTGGCATCGGGCGAGCTGTCGCCGTCGGATTTCCTGTCGCTCGCCGACGGCCTCGCGCGCTCGCTCGGTCCGGTGCCGGTGAACGGCGTCGCGGGGCTCGATTATCGCGAGCGTCGGCTGGAAGTGACCTTCAAGCCGGAGACGAAGGTCGATCCCGATCTTTCGAAGCGCCTCGCCGCGAACGGCCTGAACGGATCGATCGATACGAACACAGGCAAATGGACGATCAGGAGCGGCCAATGAAAGCGGAAATCGGACGTTCCCTGTCGGAATTCTGGGAAGCGCGCACGCCGCGCGAGAAGACCATTCTCATGTGGGGCGGCATCGCGGTCGGGCTCGCGCTCGTCTATCTCGTGCTGTGGGCGCCCGCCTATGAAGGCCGCGCGCGGCTGCGCGAATCGCTGCCGACGATGCAGCGCCAGCTCGCGACGATGACCGCGCAGGCCAACGACGCGCGCTCGCTCGCGCCCGCCGCCGAAGGCGTGATGCCGACCGGCGCCGCGTTGCGCGATGCGCTCGCGAAGTCGCTCGCCGACAACGGCATGCAGCCGACGCAGGTTCAGGTGATCGGCGCGGCGGTGCAGATTCAGTTGAAGAACGCGTCGTTTCCGAACTGGACGGCGTGGCTCGACGACGCCCGCAAGCAGTTCAAGGTGCAGGTCTCGGAGGCGCACGTCACGGCGCTGAAGCCGGATGGCCAGGTCGATCTGACGGCATCGCTGCAACCGGCCGGCACGAAATGAGTTACTGGACGCGACGAATCCGGCTCGCGTTGCCGGCGCTTTTCGTGATCGTGATTTCGGTCGCCGGCACGCTGCTCGCGATGATGCCCGCCGCGTGGATCGTGCCGCAGTTCTCGAAGGCAACGGGCGGCCATGTGAATCTGGTCGATCCGGCGGGCTCGCTGTGGAGCGGCTCGGCCACGCTGATGCTCGCCGCGGGCAGCGACGGCGCGGGCGCGACGCTCTTGCCGGGGCGCATCGAATGGACGACGGCGTTTCTGCCGCTCTTCACCGGCCGCGTTCACATGACCATGCGTCAGACCGAAGCGATGCCCGATGCCGTGATCGTCGACGCCACCACGCGCGGCGCGGTTATCACCGCCGGCCAGATCGCCGTGCCCGCGACGTTGCTCTCGGGCCTCGGCGCGCCGTTCAATACGCTCGATTTCGACGGCAGCGTGCGGCTCTCGTGGACGGAGTTCCGCCTGCTGAACCGCAATGCGTACGGGCAAGTGGTCGTCACGCTCGATGACATGGCTTCGCGCGTCTCGCGCGTGAAGCCGCTCGGTTCGTATCGCGTCGCGTTGCAGGCGCAGGGCGCGTCCGCGACCATCGATCTTTCGACGAGCAAAGGTCCGCTGATGCTCACCGGCAACGGCGCGATCTCACCGGAATCGACGTCGTTCCAAGGCACGGCGACGGCCGCGCCGGATCAGCGGGAAAACCTCGCGGGTCTGCTCAACCTGCTCGGCCGTCACACCGATCCGGACACGGTCGCCCTGACCTTCATGCGTTGATCAGCGGCTGGCGGTTTGCGCCGGACTCGACGCGGGCGCGGGCGCTTGAACCGCGCCCGTTTCGCGATCCATCTGCCCGACATCCCAGCCGCCGCCGAGCGCCTTCACCAGTCCGACCGACGACACCATCCGCTGTCCCGCGATGTTCGCGAGCTTCTGCTGCGCGGTGAATGCAGTCGTCTGCGCGGTCAGCACGCTGATGAACGCGACCGTTCCCGCCTTGTACTGATTGTTGATGATCGCGAGCGCCTGCTGCGCCGATTCCACGGCCTGCTGCTGCACGACGATTTCCTTCTCCAGAATGCGCAGCGACGCGAGATTGTCTTCGACGTCCTGGAACGCGGTCAGCACCGTCTGCCGATACGTCGCGACGTTCTGGTCGTAAGTCGCGCGCGCGGCTTCGGTGCGTGCGGAGCGCAGGCCGCCGTCGAAAATGGTCGCGGCGATGTCCGGCCCGAGCGTCCAGAAGCGCGACGGCGCGCGCAGCAATTGCGACAGCACCGAGCTTTCGAAGCCGCCTTGCGCGGAGAGCGTGAGCGTCGGGAAGTACGCGGCCATTTCGATGCCGATCTGCTCGTTCGCCGCCGCGGCCTTGCGTTCCGCCGACGCGATGTCGGGCCGGCGCTCGAGAATCGCGGATGGCATCTGCACGGGAACGGTCGGCGGCGTGGCGTCGAGCGGAATCGGCGGAATCGAAAACGTGGAAGCGGCCTCGCCGACGAGCACCGCGATCGCATGTTCGTATTGCGCGCGCGCGACGCCGTTATCGATGGCCGATGCCTGCGCCGACTGCAACTGCGTCTGCGCCTGAATCACGTCCGAACGCGCGACGATGCCCTGCGCGTACTGATTCTGCGTGAGCTTGAGCGATTGCTCGTAGGCCGCGACGGTGTCGTCGAGGAGCCTTTGCTGCGCGTCGAGCGAGCGCAACTGGAAATAGGTTTGCGCGAGCGTGGCCTGCGCGGACAGCCGCGCGTTGGCGAGATCGGCGGCGGCGCCTTCCTGGCCGGCCTTTTGCGCGGAGACCGTGCGCGACACGCTGCCCCACAGATCCGGTTCCCACGATGCGTCGAGCGCAAGGCTGAACTGGTTGGTGACGGCACCCGTCTGCCCGAGGCTGGAGCTGCTGGTCGACCGGTTGCCCGCGCCCGTTCCCGAACGCGCCGCCGAAGCCGATGCGCCGATCGTCGGGAAATACGCCGCGCGCGCCTCGCCGACGAGCGCGCGTGCCTGACGATACGCGGCCGCGTATTGCGCGATGGTCTGGTTCGATTGATTCAGGCGCGCTTCGAGATCGTCGAGGCGCTCGTCGCGATAGATGCTCCACCATGCGCCGCGATCGGCCTGGTCGGCGGGCTGGGCGACTTTCCAGCCCTCGGGCGCTTCCTTGTAGCTGGCCGGGACCGCCGTCGTCGGGCGCTGATAATCGGGCCCGACAGCACAGCCGGCGATGAACATCGCGAGCATGGCGGCGAGCGCCGTCGTGGTCAGGCGCGCGGCGGCGGAAGCGGGAAAGGCGGGGCGATACGGCATCTGCTTGTCGGAATTCCTGTCGGCGCCGCGCCGTTCGATATGACGGACGCGGCAAGCCGAAATGGTAACGGAACGCGACGGGCGCTCGTGCGGCGCGCGCGTCAGGCAGACGTTAGCGTAACGGGTTCGCCGTAAGGCGGGTGTTACGCAGCGGGTGGAATCGGTTACGACGCGTTACGGTGACGATTATCGTCCGCTACCGGGACACGGCGAGCAGGGCGCCGAGAGCAACGGTCGCGCCGGCGCTTTCGCGGGCGCGGCCGCCGCCTTGCGACGCTGCCGGTTCTCGAACCATCCCATGCCCAAGACGACGAACGATCCGCCCGGCAGCAGGAACACGATCAGATACAACGCGAGTTTCCACGAACTCAGCTTCGGCGGGACGAAGTGACGGGAGGCGTCGGCGATCTTGCTGCTGATGGGGCCGAAGCGTCGGCGGGCGGTACGGACAAAGCGGGTCATCGAAAGGTCCTTCGGGCGTCGGCGAGCGACGGCGGGCGGTCAGAACATGGTCTCGGGCGGCGCATGAAGCGCGTAACTCGTTGCATAGAATAATATTGACTGTGCAACTACTTTTCAAGATACTGCTGATTGCTTTTCGCAATTGTTGCCTTTAGGAGACGCGGCGCAGTGTCACACTTTTGCATCCGCGGTTTGACCGATGTCGCATGAACGGCGAACCGCTTTACGATCCCGCGACGATCCAGCTCGAAACGAGCCTCGGCTACTACCTCGCGAAGGCGCGCAACGTGCTCGTCATGCGAACCGATCAGGCGTTGAAGCCGCTCGAACTCACGTCGCCGCAGATCGGCGTGATTCTGCTGCTCGCGTCGGGGCGGGCGCGCACGCCGCTGGAACTGTCGCGCGAGCTGTCGTACGACAGCGGCTCGATGACGCGCATGCTCGACCGGCTCGAGAAGAAGGGTTTCGTCAGCCGCGCGCGTAGCGAAGTGGACCGGCGAATCGTCGAACTCAGTCTGACGGAGCGCGGACGTGACGCGGCGGCGCGTTTGCCGGTGATCGGCGCGGCCGTGCTCAACGAGCAGTTGCACGGCTTTACCCGCGCCGAGCTGGATCTGCTGATCGCGATGCTCGCGCGCATCGTCGGCAATACGCCGATGGGCGACTGCGCGCCATGCATGCTCGACGACGACTTGCCCTGATTCATCGGAATTAACCTGCATTTCTGCGCCGATTTCACTGTCTCGGCAGAGAATGCCGCGACAAGAAAAAGTTTGCGTGCGATGCGCGTTTCGAGCGCCGCGCGCCGGAGAAACCTTCGATGTCCACATCCACTGCGGGCACGCCCGCCACGCCGCCCACGCCCGTGCCGCTCACGGGCGGCATCCTCGCCCTTTTGACGATGGGCCTCGCGCTCGGCACCTTCATGGAAGTGCTCGACACGTCGATTGCGAACGTCGCCGTGCCGACCATTTCGGGCAGCCTCGGCGTCGCGACGAGCGAAGGCACGTGGGTCATTTCGTCGTACTCGGTCGCTTCGGCGATTGCGGTGCCGTTGACCGGCTGGCTCGCGCGGCGCGTCGGCGAGGTGAAGCTCTTCACGATTTCCGTGCTGCTGTTTTCGATCGCGTCGGCGCTGTGCGGGCTGGCTCACAACTTCGAATCGCTGATCGCGTTCCGGCTGCTGCAAGGCCTCGTCTCCGGCCCGATGGTCCCGCTGTCGCAAACCATCCTCATGCGCAGCTATCCGCCCGAAAAGCGCGGCCTCGCGCTCGGTCTCTGGGCGATGACCGTGATCGTCGCGCCGATCTTCGGCCCGGTGATGGGCGGCTATATCACCGACAACTACACCTGGCCGTGGATCTTCTATATCAACGTGCCGATCGGCGTGTTCTCGGCGGCGATCGCGTACTTCCTGCTGCGCGGCCACGAGACGAAGACGACGCAGCAGCGCATCGACGGTGTCGGATTGGCGCTGCTCGTGATCGGCGTCGCGAGCCTGCAGATGATGCTCGACCTCGGCAAGGACCACGACTGGTTCAACTCGAACTTCATCGTGACGCTGGCGATCGTGTCGGCGGTCTCGCTCGCGTTCATGTTCGCGTGGGAGTTGACCGAGAAGGAACCGGTGATCGACCTTTCGCTCTTTCGCGACCGCAACTTTGCGATGGGCGTGCTCATCACGTCGCTCGGCTTTCTCGCGTTCTTCGGCTCGGTCGTCGTGTTGCCGTTGTGGTTGCAGACCGTGCTCGGCTACACGCCGTGGCTCGCGGGTCTCGCCACCGCGCCGGTCGGGATTCTCGCGTTGGTGCTGTCGCCGATCATCGGGCAGAACATGCATCGGCTGAATTTGCGCGTGGTCGCGAGCTTCGCGTTCCTCACGTTCGCGTTCGTGTCGCATTGGAACTCGACCTTCACGCTCGATACGCCGTTCGACCAGATCATCTATCCGCGCTTGATTCAGGGCATCGGCGTCGCGTGCTTCTTCGTGCCGATGACGACGATCACGCTCTCCAGCGTCTCCGACGAACGGCTCGCGGGCGCCGCGGGCCTGTCGAACTTCCTGCGCACGCTGTCGGGCGCGATCGGCACGGCGGTCAGCACGACGTTCTGGGAAAACGACATGATCCGCCATCACGCGCGTCTGACCGAATCGGTCACGCCTTATTCGGCGGGCACGAACGCGTATTCGGACCTGCTGTCGGGACTCGGCTTGTCGGGACAGGCGCTGACCGCGCAACTGGATCGCGTGGTGTCGGCGCAGGCGTACATGATGTCGACCAACGACTTCTTCCGCATTTCGTTCTATGCGTTTCTTGTGCTGGCCGCGATGGTCTGGCTGACGCGGCCGAAGAAGGGCGCGTCAGCCTCGATGGGACACTGAACTACTGAGGCGTGAGCGGCGTGACCGACTGCCCCGGCTGGTTTTCCAGATTGAGCGGGACCGGCTGATCCAGCGGGCTGACCTGCACGCCGCTCGGCGCGGGTGCAGGCGGGGTCTGCGTGGCTTGCGGCGTTTCGGTCTTGCGCAGTCCGGGGCCATTCTTGATGAACTGCTTGAAATCCGCGCCCGCCTGCCACGGATTCGGCTGGCAGCCGAGCGGATTATCGCAATGCGCGGCGAAACCGATCGTCGCGGTGCCTTCGTTGGTCGGCGTCTTGGTGATCTGATACGCGAGCGCGCGCTTGCCGCTCGACGGCCCCGCCGTCTGGATGATCGAATCGGTGACGGTCTGCAGCTTGTATTCGGAATGGTTCGTCACCCAGACCTGGGCGCGCGCCCACCACGCGTCGCATTCCGGCTTGCTCATGCAGGTGAGCGGTTGCGTGGCCTGCTCCATCGTCGTGCTGCTGACCTGGTCCTGCACGGCGCAGCCGCTAAAAAGGGCGAGCCATGCAGCCCCAAGCGCGGCGGCGGCGAAGTACTTCTTCTTCATTACTCCCCCGATCGTCGAAAAGTCGGCCATATTTTGACCCCTCAAATCGGATGATGTGATGACGCGTTTCCCTCTGTTGCATAAGCCGGAAACAATTTCCGCCGCGCGCTGACACCGCAGCGGAAAAATCGCCTCACGCGTTCGCGGGGTTCAGCTTGTAGACCTGATACGCCGCAACGAAGGCGTCGAACGTTTCGGTGTCGCTGCTTTCGACGACCGCCTGTTCCACAAGCGATTTTGCCGCAAGCTCGTTCATCACGCGCTCTTCTGCGACGGAAAGCGGACGCGCACGAAAATCTTCCGCGTGACGCGCGCTGAGATCGAGCGCGAACTCGTCGAAGGTTTGCTGCTTGTCGCGCATCGTTTGCAGCACGCGCGCGGACGGCGTGAGCGACGCGTCGGCGATGCGCGGCCGCAGCGCTTCCAGCGCGCGCGTGTGATCGCCGTTGCCGTTTAGCGTGTCGAGCGTCTTCGCGACCGGTTCGATTGCATCGAAGAGTTCTTCGGCCCATTGCTGCATCGGCACGCTTGCGCCGTCGCGTTGCAGCGCGAGACCCGGCTTGCGCCCTTCCTTCGACACCGTCATGAAATTCGCGTTGGCTTCGATGCTCGCGCCGGGCGGCAACAGCGGGCTGTCTTCCAGTGCGCAATAGAGCAGATACGCATCGAGAAAGCGCGCGGTTTCGAGCGAGACGCCCGTCGGCACGAACGGATCGATGTCGAGGCAGCGCACTTCGATGTACTGCACGCCGCGCTCGGCCAGCGCATGCAGCGGACGTTCGCCCGAATGCGTGACGCGCTTCGGGCGGATCGTCGAGTAGAACTCGTTTTCGATCTGCAGCACGTTCGTGTTGATCTGCACCCATTCGCCGTCGCGCTGCGTGCCGATGGCTTCATACGGCGCATACGGCTGGCTCACGGCTTTGGCGAGCACGTCGAGATACGCGTCGAGATTGTCGTAGCTCGGCAGCAGATCGGCCTGCGCGGGATTGTTGGTGTATCCGAGATCGCTCATGCGAAGGCTGGTCGCGTGCGGCAGATAGAGCGTGTCGGCATCGAACGTTTCCAGATGATGCCTCTTGCCGGCGACGAAGCGCTTGTTCAGCGCCGGCGACGCGCCGAACAGATACATCAGGAGCCAACTCGTGCGGCGGAAGTTGCGGATCAGCGCGAAGTAGCGCTCGGACTGAAAGTCTTTCGCGGACAGCGTGCTCGTCGCATCGAGCGCCTGCCAGGCGCGCCATACGTTTTCATCGAGCGAATAGTTGTAGTGGATGCCCGCGATGCATTGCATCGTGCGGCCGTAGCGCAGCGCGAGGCCGCGCCGGTACACCGTCTTCAACATGCCGATGTTCGACGTGCCGTAATAGCCGAACGGAATCTCGTCCTCGGGCGGCAGCGAGTTGGGCATCGAATTGTTCCACAGCAACTCGTCGCCCATGTGCGCGTACGCGAAGCGATGCAGCGCGTCGAGGCGATCGAGCGTGATCGCCACATCCGATTCGGCGGGCGTGATGAGCTCGACGAGCGCCTCGGAGTAATCGGTCGTGATGAGCGGATGCGTCAGCGCGGAGCCGAACGAGCGCGGATGCGGCGTCATCGCCAGCTTGCCCTGCGGCGTCACGCGCAAGCTTTCTTTTTCGATGCCGCGCAAGCCTTGGCGCAACGCGTCGGCATGCGGACCGGACGCGAGCGCGGCAAGCCTGCGCTCGAAAGCGCCGGCCTTGGTGTGAGCGGGATTCTTGTTTGCCATTGAAGCGTTCTGCGAGGAGCGCGAGCGCGTGTGCGCGCGGTCGTATTTTTAGGGTAGCGGGCACTTTAACATTTCGGTGTATGGCGTGCTTGGGCCCAGACCAGGCAAGGGATTGCGGGTTTTTCGGGAGATTCGCGGGAGATTCGCGGGAGATTCGCGGGAGATCCGCGGAATACGCGGCGGTGCGCTTTGGAGCCGCTTGGAGCGGCTCGCGAGGACATTGAAGCGCTCGCGCGTCATGTCGACGGCGAGCGCGCCTGCTTCATGCAACCTTGTTGGTTTCGTTACGCGCGCGTTCGGTTTCGAGCAGCGTTTCCTTGCGCGGCGTGCCCCAGCGATAGCCGGCGATCGCGCCATCCTTGCCGATGACGCGATGACACGGAATCGCGAGCGCCACCGGATTCGACGCGCACGCATTCGCCACCGCCCGCACCGCGCGCGGCGCGCCGAGCGATTCGGCGATCTCGGTGTAACTGCGCGTCTGCCCATACGGGATGCGCCGCAACGCGTCCCACACGCGCCGTTGAAATGCGGTCGCGCCGATGTCGAGCGGCAAATCGAAGCGCTCGCGCGTGCCTTGCAGATACGCGCGAATCTGCGCGATGAACGGCTCCAGTTTCGCGGCATCCTCGACGCGTTCGGCCTGCGCGAAATCGGCGGCGAGCTGATCGACGAGCGTGGGCGCGTCGTCGCCGAATGCGATCTTGCAGACGCCCATGTCGGTCGCGGCGATGAGCACGGCACCCAGCGGCGTCGCGGCGGTCGCGTAACGCACGGTGAGGCCCGCGCCCTGACGCTTATATGCGGACGGCGTCATGCCGAGTTCCGCGGGCACGGCCTCGTACATGCGCGACGGCGAGCCGAAACCGGCGTCGTGCGTCGCGCGCGTGACGTCGCGGCCGCGCTGCAACGCATCGCGCAGCACGCCGGCACGCTGCGCCGCCTGATACTGACGCGGCGAAATGCCGACGATTCGCGAAAACAGGCGCTGCAGGTGAAACGGGCTGACGTGCACGGCGTCGCTCAATTGCGCGAGCGTCATGCGTTGCTGCGGATCGGCGTCGAGCACCTTGCATGCGCGCTCGACGATCGCGAGTTCGCGCGGCAGGCTCGTCGGCTGGCAGCGCTTGCACGCGCGGTATCCGGCTTGTTCGGCGGAGTCGGTCGTCGGAAAGAATTCGACGTTCTCGCGACGCGGCGCACGCGACGCGCACGACGGTCGGCAAAACACGCCGGTCGTGCGAACGGCGAAGAAGAAGGCACCGTCGGCGCGCTCGTCGCGATCGACGACGGCTTGCCAGCGGCTTTCATCGGAGGAAAAAACAGGGTTCGTGACGGTTTTCATGACGACCTCGATGGCTCTTGGGTACGTGACCACTGTAGAGCCGCCCAACTGAGGTTACGCGCCGATTCTTGCTCTGTCATCGGTCCGCGAAATCCGAAAAGTGACGTTCAGATACCACAAAGGGACGCCATAGGGGTTTTTACCGAAATTTCTATTGCGTCGCATCGAGTGGCTGTGTATGATTGGAACTGTCTCCTCCATGTCTCCTCCTGATATGGATTCAGCCCGCCCACTAAGGCGGGCTTTTTTTCGTCCGTGGTTTTTGCGTGTTCGAAACGTCAGCGCAAAAAAAAACCGGGCGCGTGGCCCGGTTTCTCGTAGACGATTCCGCCGCCGTTACAGCACGTAGCGCGACAAATCCTCGTCTTGCGCCACATCGCCGAGCGCGCGTTCCACATACGGCGCGTCGATTCGCACAGGCTTGCCGGCATGATTGCCCGCCGCGAACGACACTTCTTCGAGCAGCTTCTCGATCACCGTATACAGCCGCCGCGCGCCGATATTCTCGGTCTTCTCATTCACCGAAAACGCGATTTCCGCGAGGCGCCGGATGCCGTCTTCCGCAAAGTCGAGCTCGACGCCTTCGGTCGCCAGCAGCGCCTTGTACTGCTTGACGAGACTCGCATCGGTCGAATTCAGGATCGATTCGAAATCGCCGACGGACAGCGAATCCAGCTCGACGCGAATCGGAAAGCGCCCCTGCAGTTCGGGAATCAGATCGCTCGGTTTGGCGAGATGAAACGCGCCGCTCGCGATGAACAGGATGTGATCGGTCTTGATCATCCCGTACTTCGTGTTGATGGTCGTGCCTTCGACGAGCGGCAGCAGGTCGCGCTGCACGCCCGCGCGCGAGACTTCGGCGCCGCCCGTCTCGCTGCGCGACGCGATCTTGTCGATCTCATCGAGAAACACGATGCCGTTCTGCTCGACGTTCTGCACCGCCTTGCTCTTGACCTCTTCGTCGTTGAGCATCTTGCTGGCTTCTTCGTCGGTCAGCAGCTTGAGCGCTTCCTTGACCTTCACCTTGCGGCGCGTCTTCTTGCCGCCGCCGATGTTCGCGAACATCGAGCGAATCTGTTCGGTCATGTCTTCCATGCCCGGCGGCCCCATGATGTCCATGCCGACTTGCGGCATTTCCACATCGAGCTCGATTTCCTTGTCGTCGAGCGCGCCTTCGCGCAGGCGCTTGCGGAAAGTCTGACGCGTGGCGTTGTCGCCGCCTTCGCTGCCCGAAGACTCGATCGCGTTCGTGGCGCCGAATCCGACCGGCCGCGCCGTCGGCAGAAGAATGTCGAGGATGCGGTCTTCCGCGCGATCTTCGGCCTTCGTGCGGACTTTCTTCATCTCGGATTCGCGCGTCTGCTTCACGGAAATCTCGATCAGATCGCGCACGATGCTGTCCACGTCGCGGCCCACGTAGCCCACTTCGGTGAACTTGGTCGCTTCGATCTTGATGAACGGCGCGTCCGCGAGCTTGGCGAGACGCCGCGCGATTTCGGTTTTGCCGACGCCCGTCGGCCCGATCATCAGAATGTTCTTCGGCGTGATCTCCTGACGCAGCGGCTCGGCGACCTGCTGACGGCGCCAGCGGTTGCGCAGCGCGACGGCAACCGCCTTCTTCGCGCGCCCCTGGCCGATGATGTGCTTGTCGAGTTCGGAGACGATTTCGGAGGGAGTCATGGTGGTCATCGCAAAAGTCCTTTATTCGATCGTCTCGATGACGCGATTGTGGTTGGTGTAGATGCACATGTCGCCGGCGATGGTCAGCGCCTTCTCGACGATGTCGCGCGGCGAGAGATCGGTGTTCTCAATGAGCGCCTGCGCCGCAGCCTGCGCATAGGCGCCGCCCGAGCCGATCGCCGCGATGCCGTGCTCCGGATCGAGCACGTCGCCGTTGCCGGTAATGACGAGCGTGTTGTCCTTGTCGGCGGTGATGAGCATGGCTTCGAGGCGTCGCAGCATGCGATCGGTGCGCCAGTCTTTCGCCAGTTCGACGGCGGCGCGCGTCAGATTGCCCTGATGCTTCTCGAGTTTGGCTTCGAAGCGGTCGAGCAGCGAGAACGCGTCGGCCGTGCCGCCGGCGAAGCCGACCAGCACCTTGCCGCCATAGATGCGGCGCACCTTCTTCGCGCCCCCTTTCATGACGATATTGCCGAGCGTCACCTGACCATCGCCGCCCAGCGCGACCTTGCCGTCGCGGCGCACGGAGACGATGGTCGTGCCGTGAAATTGTTCCATGTGCGTTCCTTGGATAAACAGACGATGCGTGGCGATGAAAGTCCGCCGCGCAGTCGAGAATTCGATGGAGTGCACGGCGCGGGGTTCCGTCGGGCGTGAGGCCCGAGGCGGACGGCGCCGCGCTCGCGCTTGCCGCGATGAAGCTTTTGCGGCGCGCGTCGGATTCATTTTAGGGCGACGCCGGATTTATCAAGGCGTACGGTATCGGCGCTCGCCGTTTTTACCGGGCACAAAGCAAAAAAGGCATCCCTTCGTTGGATGCCTTTTTGCCGATGCGACTGCTTCTGCACAACTTTTTTGCGGCGGCGTCTTCCCCGTTGCGGGCGGTCCCGCGACGCTCGCCTGCCGACAGCGATTTCAGTCGCCGAACAGCTTCTGACGCAGTTCGCGGCGTTCCTGCGCTTCGAGCGACAGCGTGGCGGTCGGACGCGCGAGCAGGCGCGGAATGCCGATCGGCTCGCCGGTCTCTTCGCACCAGCCGTAATCGCCGGACTCGATGCGCGCGAGCGACTGCTGCACCTTCTTCAGAAGCTTGCGTTCGCGATCGCGCGTGCGCAGTTCCAGTGCATGTTCTTCCTCGATGGTCGCGCGGTCCGCCGGGTCCGGCACGATCACCGTTTCCCGCAGGTTCTCGGTCGTCTGGCCGGCATTCTTCAGAATGTCCGCTTGCAACTGTTCGAGCCGGTTCTTGAAGAAGGCGAGTTGATCCTCGTTCATGTAGTCCTTCTCGCTCATCTTCAGGATTTCGGCTTCGGTCAAGAGTTTCGTTGTCATCAGCTTGCTTCTTCAATGTAGGGCGATGTCTTCGCAACGCCCGCACTTGCGTTACCCGCATTCAGCGCATCCGTACGCTAGGGGCTACGCGACACGTCGATGCGGGGCCGAACTCCTCTGGAAACCGATATTGGATGATGCTCCGGAAGACCGGGCGCATTCGCATGGCCCCGGATTTCCGGCCCCGGTGCTTTGACTTGATTTGCCTTCCCCCGGCAAATCGAGGCATCGTCCCGACGGGACATCCCTTCTCCCAAGATCCGCTGGCCGAGCGCCTCGAAGACGCGCATTCAGCGGAACTGCCCTTCTCCAGTGGGGCTGTATTGTAACTGAACCGCAAATTCCAACTAAACCTACGGAAAACCCTGTCGATTTGCGCCGGAATTTCAAAAATATAACGCCTGAACGCGCAAAAAGCGATGACGCTTGGTGGGCGCGACTACATACGCGCACCGAAAGTCGGACATGAAAAACGCCGCGCGCGAGCCCTTCGCGGCGGCGTTCTGTGTCAGTGCCCGTTTTGTCGCCCCGCGTGATTCGCGGCAATCCAAGCGAGATGCATGCCGGATTACTTCACCAGGCAGGCGTCGAGGCCGTCGGTGATCAGATCCTTCGGCAGTTCGATGCCGATGAACACCATCTTGCTGTTCTTCTTCTCGATCGGCATCCACTTGCCGGCGAGATCGCTGCCCATCATCTGATGCACGCCCTGGAACACGACCTTGCGATCGACGCCCTTCATATAGAGCACGCCCTTGTAGCGCAACAGGCGCTCGCCATAAATCTGCAGAATGCCGCCGAGGAAGTCTTCGAGGCGGTTCGGATCGAACGGCTTGTCGCTGCGATACACGAACGACTTGATCTTGTCGTCGTGATGCGCGTGATGACGATGGTGATGCCCGTGCTCGTGATCGTGGCTGTGGTCGTGACCGCAGGTCGAATGATCGTGATCGTGATCATGGTCATGCGCGTGGTCATGATCGTGATCGTCTTCCGCGAGGAAATCCGGATCGATCTCGAGCTTCGAGTTCAGATTGAAACCGCGCAGATCGAAAATTTCCTTGATGTCTGCGTCGCCGAAATTCACGACCTTGATCGCCGCGCGCGGGTTCATGTGCAGCAGGCGATGCTTCAGCGCTTCGAGTTCGTCGGCGGAAACGAGATCGGATTTCGTGATGAACAGGCGATCCGCGAAGCCGACCTGACGCTGCACCACTTCGTGCTGGTCGAGCTGCGCATTCGCGTGCTTCGCGTCGACGAGCGTGATGATCGCGTCGAGCAGGAATTCGTCGGCGACGGTGTTGTCCATGAAGAACGTCTGCGCGACCGGACCCGGATTCGCGAGGCCGGTGGTTTCGATCACGACGCGGTCGAAATCGAGCGTGCCCGCCTTCTTGCGGTTCGCGAGGTCTTCGAGCGCGCGCGCGAGGTCGCCGCGGATCGTGCAGCAGATGCAGCCGTTGCTCATCTGGATGATCTGCTCGTTCGTCTCCTGCACGAGGATCTCGTTGTCGATGTTCTCTTCGCCGAACTCGTTCTCGATCACGGCGATCTTCATGCCGTGCTTCTCGTTCAGGATGCGCTTGAGCAGCGTGGTTTTGCCGCTGCCCAAAAAGCCGGTCAGGATGGTTACGGGAATCATGGTGTCGCCTTTTAAGTTCGGGAAACGCGCGGAATCGAATATTGGAACATATTTGCGGAGCCGACGCTTCGTGCGCCCTTCGCTTGCGAATCGCCCTTAACTGAGGCCGATCACGCGATTTGCAACAGCAGCCCTTTCAGATACTCGCCTTCCGGAAACGCCGTCAGCAACGGATGATCCACGCCCGCGCCGAGCCGCTTGAGGATGCGCGCATCGACGCGCGCGTCGGCCGCCGCGCTCGCGACGATCTTCTGGAACAAGTCGGCATCGATCGCGCCGGAACATGAGTACGTGAAAAGCAGGCCGCCTGGACGCAGCAACTTGAAGCCGCTCAGATTGATGTCCTTGTACGCGCGCGCGGCGCGATCGACGGTTTCCTTCGACGGCGCGAACTTCGGCGGATCGAGCACGATCAGGTCGAAGCGACGGCCTTCGTCGTAGAGACGGCGCAGCGTCTTGAACGCATCGGCGTCGAGCCATTCGGCTTTCTCCGCGTCGAAGCCGTTGGCCTTCACGTTCTCCCGCGCGAGCGCGAGCGCTTCGCCCGATGAATCGACGGAGACCACGCGCGTCGCCCCGCCTTTCAGCGCGGCCAGCGAGAATCCGCCCGTGTAGCAGAAGCAGTTGAGCACTTCGCGGCCTTGCGCGTTCTGCGCAACGAGCACGCGGTTGTCGCGCTGATCGACGTAAAAGCCCGTCTTGTGGCCATTGCGCACGTCGACGTGATAGCGCACGCCGCATTCGTTCGCGATGAGCGTCGCCGGAGGCGCGTCGCCGGCGAGCACGCCGGTCGTCTGTTCGAGACCTTCCTTCTGGCGGATCGACACGTCCGAGCGCTCGTAGACGTTCGCGCAACCGGTCGCATGGACGAGCGCCTGCACGATCGCGGCTTTCCATGACTCGACGCCCGTCGCCATGAACTGGCAGACGAGCTGTGCGTGATCGCCGGTATCCGCGACGTAGTAATCGACGATCAGGCCCGGCAAGCCGTCCGCTTCGCCGAATATGAGGCGCGTCGCGCCGGTGTCCTTGACCATGGTGCGCCGATGCGCGACCGCGCGCTGCACGCGGCGCTTGAAGAACGCGTGGTCGATGGGCTCGCTTTCATCGAACGTCCAGACGCGCGCGCGAATCTGCGATTGCGGGCTGTACGACGCGCGCGCGAGAAAGCGTCCGTCGGCCGCGCGAATGACGACCGTCGCGCCCGGCGCGGGATTGCCGTCGATGCGCGCGATGGCGTTCGCATAAATCCACGGATGGCGGCGGACGAGCGACTTGTCCTTCGCCGGTTTGAGCGTGATGGTGTCCATTGCAAGCCGAGGCGGCGCGCAGGGCGCTCGCGGAGTTAATCGCGCTTCTTCGCGCGCGGGTGCGCCGCATCGTAGACGCGGGCGAGATGCTGAAAATCGAGCGATGTATAAATCTGCGTGGCCGTGATGCTTGCATGGCCGAGCAGTTCCTGCACCGCGCGCAGGTCGCCGCTCGATTGCAGGACGTGCGTGGCGAACGAATGCCGCAGCACGTGCGGATGCACATTCGACGGAATGCCCGCGAGCAGCGCGAGCCGCTTCACGCGTTCGCGCACCACGCCGGGCGACATGCGGTTGCCGCGCACCGAGAGAAAGAGCGCGTGCGGTTCGAGCTTGACGAATTCGTCGCGCACGGCGATCCAGGCGCGCAGCGCTTCGACCGCCTTGCTGCCGACCGGCACTTTGCGCATCCGCTTACCTTTGCCGAGCACCGTGACTTCGGCGCCTTCCAGATCGATCCAGCCTTCGGACCGGTGTTCGGCAGTGTCGACGTGGCGAACGTCCAGCCCGACCAGTTCCGCGAGCCGCAGACCCGACGAGTAGAACAGTTCGAGTATCGCGTGATCGCGCAGCGCTTCGGTCGTATCGGCTTGCGGCGCGTCCATCAGCCTCGCGGCGTCATCGACGGAGAGCGCCTTCGGCAGCGTCTTTTCGCGCTTGGGCGCGCGCACCGTCGCGACCGGATTCGCGGGCATCTCGACGCGCTCGGCGAGCCATCGATAGAACGCGCGCCATGCCGACAGCCGATGCGCGATCGAACGCGACGATAATCCGCTCGCGTGCGCGCGCACGACCGCGCCGCGAATATCGGCGGATGTGAGCGATTCCAGTGGACGATCCTTGGCGAGCGCGCGCAGCTCGCTCAACTCGTGCGTATAGCCGCGCAGCGTGTGCTCGGAAAGATGCCGCTGATGCTCGAGCATCGCGAGATAGTCGGCGATCACGTCGGCGGCGGCGTTCATCGTCAATGCGGCAGCAGGCGGGACAGCGCGGCGCTCGCGAGCGCGCCGATCTGCGTGAGGAAATCCGTCGCCATGCCGTCGTGGAAGCGGCGCGGATCGGGCGAGCCCATGACGAGCAGGCCGAAGCTCGGCGCATCCGGGCCGGCTTGCGGATCGCGCAGCGCGATGAGCGACACGGATTCGATCTTGCGGTCGATGTCGGACGGGCCGTCGCTCGGCGCGACCGTCGCCGATGCCGAGTTCGCCGCGCCCAGCCACTGCGCGGCGGCGAAGCCGGTATTCACGCCGCAGTACGGCGCGGCGAGACCGGTCGTGAAAAGGCGTACTTCCTCGCCGACCTGACGGGCGAAATCGGCTTGGCGATAAGCTTCGTCGATATCCCACACGCGCAGCGCGGCGTGCGGCACGTCGAAGATTTCGCACAGCCCCTTGCTGATGGTCGCGGGCAGCGCGTACGGATCGCGCTGCGAGATTACGCGCACGGTCCAGCGATTGAACTTGGTCGAGATGCTGTCGTTTTCGTGGCCGTAGCGCAGCAATTCGGCGAGACGCCGTTCGAGCTGCTTGTTCTTGTCGCGCAGCATTTCCATCTGGCGTTCCTGCAGCGACACGGCCGCTTTGCCGTGCGGATTCGAAAGCCGGATGGTGCCGAGCAGTTCCGCGTGCTCGACGAAGAAATCAGGGTTGTCGAGCAGATAGTCGGCGACTTCGCGTGGATTCATGGTGACGTGTATGCGTTAAACGATGCGATCGAGCTCGATCTCGCCTTCGAAGACCGTTGCGGCGGGCCCGGCCATGAAGAGCGCGGCGGTTTCGTTCTTCGCGCCGTCCCAGCTGATCGTGAGCGTGCCGCCGTGCGTCTCGACGCGAACGGGCGAATCGAGCCGGCCGCGGCGAATGCCGGCCGCCACCGCCGCGCACGCGCCCGTGCCGCACGCGAGCGTTTCGCCCGCGCCGCGCTCGTAGACGCGCAGCTTCACCGAATGCCGATCGACGATCTCCATGAAGCCCGCATTGACGCGCTTTGGAAAGCGCGCGTGACGTTCGACGAGCGGACCTTCGGTCAGAACGGGATACGCCTCGACGTCATCGACGATCTGGACCGCGTGCGGATTGCCCATCGACACGACGGAAATCCAGCGCCGGTCGTTGATCGAGCCGTTCACGTCGAGCGGCCAGAGCGTGTCGTTGCCTTCCTTCCGGCCTTCGAGGCCTTGCGCGTCGAACGGCACTTTCGGCGGATCGAACACCGGCGTGCTCATATCGACGACGACTTCGCCGTTCTCCTGCATCGTCAGCGTGATGACGCCGTTTTGCACCTGCACGCGCACCGTCGATGCATCCGTCAGACGCCGGTCGCGGACGAACTTCACGAAGCAGCGCGCGCCGTTGCCGCAATGCTCGACTTCACCGCCATCGCAATTGAAGATGCGGTACTTGAAGTCGACGCCTTCGATCGTCGGCTTTTCCACGAGCAGCAACTGATCCGCGCCGACGCCGAAATGACGGTTCGCGAGCGCGCGCACCTGTTCGGCGGACAGATCGAGCGCCTGCGTGTAGCCGTCGAGCACGACGAAGTCATTGCCCGCGCCCTGCATTTTTGTGAATTTCAGTTTCATGGCCGCTATTGTATGTGAGCCGCGATGCCGCGTTTCGCGCGATTCAGGCGTCAATAAAAGCTCGGGTCGCCCGGCGGGCGCGTCTTGAAGCGCTTGTGAACCCAATAATATTGCTCGGGCATGCGCGGAATCTGCTCTTCCAGAAACGCGTTCATGCGGCGCGCGTCGGCCTCGTCGTCGCCGCTCGGATAATTTTCCCAAGGTTTGAAGACTTTCAGCCGATAACCCTTGTAGTTCGGCAAAACTTCTCCGATGAAGGGCACGACCTGCGCCTTGCCCGTCTTCGCGAGCCGGCCGACGGCGGTCAGCGTGCACGTCGGGATGCCGAAGAACGGCACGAACGTGGAGTTGCGCATGCCGTAGTCCATGTCCGCGCCGAGCATCACGGGCTTGCGATCGCGCAGCCAGCGCAGCACGATGCGCGCGCTGTCGGCGCGGCTCGCCATGTCGGCGCCGAAACGGGCGCGCTGTCTCTTCGCCAGTTCCTCGATCTGCGGATTCGAAAACGGCTGATACAGCGAACCGCAGCGCCGATGCAGCGAGTAGTTGAGAAAGATCGAGCCCGCCTCGATGCCGACGAAATGCAGTCCGAGAAAGAGCGTGGGCGGACGATCGGGATCGGTGAGATCGATGGCGCTATCGACTTCGATCAGCTTTTCGAGCTTCTTCGCGGAGCCGAACCATTGCACGCTGCGCTCGACGTAACTGCGGATCGCGTGCCGAAAGTGCTTCTGCGCGATGTCCTCGCGTTTTTCGTCGGACCACTCGGGGAAGCACAGCTTCAGATTCGTATGGACGATGCGCTTGCGACGGCTCGGAATCTGATAGAGCAGCCAGCCGAGGCCGTCGCCGAAACGCGCGGTGATGCCGTATGGAATCACCGCGAGGAATTTGAGAAAACCGATGGCGAGCGCCACGCCGATACGACCTAGCATGACTCGCTCCGGCGGGCGGACGAGTGGAGCGGGACCGAGGAAGTCAAAAGGGTCAATTCTGTGAAAACTAAGGAAACCGGTATAATAAAACCTTCGCCGAGTTAATGGACAACTTGCGGGGCGAAGCGGGTCGGAGTCTTCTTACTTTCGAGAAGCGCCGGCCTGGAAGCACATCCGCTAAAGCGTCGCCGCTTCAGACTCCAAAAGAAGACGGCTACGTGAATATCAACCGTACTTTTATTGGAGTCTGAAGCGTGTCGAACGACTACCTCTTTACTTCCGAATCCGTTTCCGAAGGCCACCCGGACAAGGTTGCCGACCAAGTCTCCGACGCCATCCTCGACGCCATTCTGTCGCAGGACAAATATTCGCGCGTCGCCGCGGAAACGCTGTGCAACACCGGTCTCGTCGTCCTCGCGGGCGAAATCACGACCACCGCCAACGTCGATTACATCCAGGTCGCGCGCGACACCATCAAGCGCATCGGTTACGACAACACCGACTTCGGCATCGACTATCGCGGCTGCGCGGTTCTCGTCGCGTATGACAAGCAATCGCCGGATATCGCGCAAGGCGTGAACAAGGCGCACGACGACAATCTCGATCAGGGCGCGGGCGACCAGGGCCTCATGTTCGGCTACGCCTGCGACGAAACGCCCGAACTGATGCCGCTGCCGATCCACCTTTCGCATCGCCTCGTCGAGCGTCAGGCAAACCTTCGTCGCGATGGCCGTTTGCCCTGGCTGCGTCCGGACGCGAAGTCGCAAGTCACCGTGCGTTATGTCGATGGCCGCGCGCATTCCATCGATACGGTCGTGCTGTCGACGCAACATTCGCCGGACATCGACCTGCCGCAACTGCGCGAAGCGGTGATCGAAGAAGTCATCAAGCCGACGCTGCCGAAGGAACTCATCAAGGGCGACATCAAGTTTCTGGTGAATCCGACGGGCCGCTTCGTCATCGGCGGTCCGCAGGGCGACTGCGGTCTGACGGGCCGCAAGATCATCGTCGACACGTACGGCGGCGCGGCTCCGCACGGCGGCGGCGCGTTCTCGGGCAAGGATCCGTCGAAGGTCGACCGCTCGGCGGCGTACGCGGGACGTTATGTCGCGAAGAACATCGTCGCGGCCGGTCTCGCATCGCGCGCGCTGATCCAGGTTTCGTACGCAATCGGCGTGGCACGTCCGACTTCGGTGATGGTGAACACGTTCGGCACGGGCCGCGTGTCGGATGCCGAAATCACGAAGCTCGTTCTGGAGCATTTCGATCTGCGTCCGAAGGGCATCATCCAGATGCTCGATCTGCTGCGCCCGATCTACGAAAAGACGGCGGCATACGGTCACTTCGGCCGCGAAGAGCCTGAATTCTCGTGGGAAGCCACCGACAAGGCGCTCATGCTGGCCGAAGCGGCGGGCACGGAGCCGGTCGCAAGCGTGGCGTAACGCCATTCGCCGAACGCGCGGGACAAGAACCGGCAAGCATCGCGCTTGCCGGTTTTTTTTCGCCTGCGCGGCGCGTTTCTTGCGACCGAACCGGACGGCAAAACCGATCATCCACGGAGCCGTCATGCCGTTCGAAACGCTTCTTTCTCCCGTCACAATCGGCAATCTCGAACTGCCGAATCGCGTGGTGATGGCGCCGCTCACGCGCAATCGCGCGTCGCAGCCCGGCGACGTGCCCAGCGAAATGAACGCGCACTATTACGCGCAGCGCGCGGGCGCGGGACTCATCGTGACCGAGGCGACGCAGGTTTCGCGGCAAGGTCAGGGTTATGTCGCGACGCCCGGCATCTATTCCGACGCGCAGGAAGCCGGATGGAGAGCCGTCGTGGGCGCGGTTCACGCGCGGCACGGGCGCATCGCGTCGCAGCTGTGGCATGTGGGGCGCGTGTCGCATCGATCGCTGCAGGAGGGCGATGCGCCGCCCGTCGCGCCGTCCGCGATCCGCGCGCGCGACACGCAAGTGTTCGTGAGACACGATGACGGCACCTATGGCATGACCGACGCCGACGAACCGCGCGCGCTTGAGATCGGCGAGTTGCCGGGCATCGTGCTGCAGTTCGTCGATGCCGCGCATCGCGCCAAGCGCGCCGATTTCGACATGATCGAAGTCCACGCGGCCAACGGCTATCTGCTGCATCAGTTCATGGCGACGGGCACCAACCATCGCACCGACGAGTACGGCGGCGGCATCGAAAATCGCGTGCGGCTGGTCGTCGATGTGCTGGAGGCGGTCGCGGGCGTGATGGGCGCGAATCGCGTCGGCATCCGGATATCGCCGAACTTCACGGGATTCGATCTGCACGACGATGAAGGCGAAGCGTCATCGCTGTATCTGGCGCGCGAGCTGAAGCGCATCGGCATCGCGTATCTGCATCTGGCGGAAGGCGACTGGGCGGGCGGCGCGCCGCTTTCGGACGGCTATCGAGACGCGCTGCGGGAGGCTTACGACGGCGCGATCATCGTCTGCGGCGAATACACCGCGGAAGAAGCCAATACGCGCATCGAACGAGGCGAAGCCGACGCCGTGGCTTTCGGTCGCGCGTTTCTCGCGAATCCGGATTTGGTCGAGCGCTTCAGGATGAACGCGCCGCTCAACGCGCCCGACGAGGCGACGTTCTACGGCGGCGGAGAGAAAGGCTACACGGACTATCCGACGCTCGACGAGGCCGAGCGCAAGTGAGGGATTGCGCGATTGCGCGATTCAGCGCGCCGCGAACGCGTACCAGCCGGCGCTCGTCGCCGACACGCGACGCGGACGACGGCTCGTCAGCGCAGCCGCTTTCGGCTTCGGCGCGGGCGCGCGCAACTGCACCGGACGGCGCAACAGCGCGCGCAACGACACCCGGCGCGAGGCCGCGCGCACGCGCAAATTGAAGAAGAAACCGCGGAACCACGACCGGATGCCGTCGACCGGATGCACGTTCTTCAGTTGCTCGGCGAGCAATTGCGTGCGGGTGGAGTGATGGCGCAGCGCGCGGATCATGCCGCGGCGCGCAGGACGCGCGGCTCGCGATGCGACGCGAGTAAGTCCGATAGCGATTCGGTGGTTCATGTCGGCGGGAAAGGTCGGTTTGCGTGGAAGCAGACTCGACGATAGTCGTCTCAAAAATGAAGTTCAACGCTTCGATTCAACAGCATTTGCGAAGTTGCACCGAATTGATGCGGATCAATGTACAGGACCCGTATTACCCGGGTAAGTCCGCGTTTTCCCTGCCGTTTCATGAAGCGGCTGCTTATAAAAATCGGCGGAAGCGTTCTCGCATGGGCCTTCCTGCGCTGCCGGATTTACAATCCCCGTATTCGCCCCAATTCCGGATATAGCGTCGACGGCATGAATAAATTCGAAAGCCGCCGGAGCCAAGAACTGAAATGTCTGATCAAAACCTGCTGAAATCGAAGAAGGAACAGGTGCACGAGCTGCGTCGAAACGGCTACGTGATCGTGAAAGGGCTGGTTTGGCAGGAACGCCGCGACGCGATGCTCGAAGTCGCGCGCCGGCAACTCGCCGAGGCCGCCGCGCCGGTCGAGTTCGAGGCCGATCTGAAATATCCCGGCGCGCCGGATTCGAAGGACGCGCCCGGCGGACACACCGTGCGCCGCCTGCTCGACGCCTACGCGCGGCATCCGCTTTACGCGGAGTTCGCGACATCGCCGGAAGTGCGCGGATGGATGGAGTTGTATTTCGGCGAGACGCCGTATTTGTCGCGCGCGCATCACAACTGCATGATGACGAAGCACCCGGCGTACGGCAGCCTGACCGGCTGGCATCGCGACGTGCGCTACTGGGCGTTCGAGCGCGACGATCTCGTTTCCGCGTGGGTCGCGCTCGGCAACGAAACGGTGGAAAACGGCGCGCTGTGGTTCGTGCCGATGTCGCACAAGCTGCCGTTCACATCGGATCGCTTCGACGACGCGAAATTCTTCCGCTCCGACTTGCCCGAGAATGCCGCGCTGATCCGCACGGCGGTGTCGCCCGCGCTGGAACCGGGCGACGTCGTGTTCTTCCACTGCAACACGCTGCATTCGGCGGGCAAGAACCTCACCGATCAGGTGAAGTTCTCGCTCGTGTTCACGTATCGCGGCGCGAGCAACGCGGCGCTGCCCGGCACGCGCTCGGCGTCGAAGCCGGAAGTGCCGCTCGTTTGACGTCGCAGCGTTTCAGCGTTTCGACGGAATCGTGAGGCCGATCAGCCCGGCGAGCGACGCGACGATGCCGCCCGCGATCAGCCAGATGGTCTTGTTCGTGGGCGAGCCGGTGAAGAAGCGCGCGACGTCGCTGGAGAGCGAATGAAACGACTGGCCGCCGAAATACAGCAGCACGACGCCGCCGACTAGCAGCGCAACGGAAATCGCTCGGGTCATGGCGTGGTCTCTTGGCTGGAAAAGCGCGTCAGGTTAGCGGGTCGGCGCTCGCGCGTCCACTCACGCCGCCTGCGCCTGCTCGCGCGTGTACGGCTGAATCTTGCGCAGGAGGTCGGCCATCACGTACTGATGATCGCTTCTGCTCGTCCACGCGCCGAGGTTGTATTTGACGCCGGTGTCCGTGTAATCGGTCACGGCGACCCACGGCGCCGACGGCCCGTCCTGCACGATGCGCGGATCGTCGCTCATCAGCTTGCGCAGTTCCTCGAGCACACGCTCGACCTTCAGCCCATGCTGTGCCTGAAAGTTGATGACGACGCGACGCCGATCGTTCGCGCTGTAGTTCGTGATGGCGTTCGCCCAAATGAGGCTGTTCGGCACGAACATGATGATGCCGTCGGCTTTCGTGAGGCGCGTCGTGAAAAGTCCGATCTCGTTGACCGTGCCCGCCGTCGTCCCGACGCCTTCGATGTAATCGCCGACGCGAAACGGACGCAGCAGCAGGAGCATCAGGCCGGCCGCGATGTTTTGCAGCGTGCCCTGCAGCGCGAGGCCGATGGCGAGGCCGGCGGCGCCGAGCACGGTCAGGATGCTGGCGGCGGCAATGCCGAGCTTGCCGAGCGCGGCGACGATCGCGACGACGCGGATCGCCCACAACGCGAGGCTGGCGAGCACCGGGGTGAGCGTGGCATCGACATTGGTGCGAGCGAGCGTGCGGCGCAGGGTGTTCGCGACGGCGTTCGAAATCCACCAGCCGACCGCGAGAATCAGCAGCGCCAGCAGAATATCAATGCCGTAAGTCACGGCAATTGCACTAAACGAATCGTAAGCGGGGCGAAGTCTGTCGATCGAATCCATGGGTAGCGGTCCTTCAAAACGAATCTGCTTTTGTCCGCGATCGCGTTGGATCGTTCCCCTTGCTGGCCATCCGGCCTATACCGAATAGCGGGACGGCATCGCGTGCCGTGCGCGCCCAGCCCCGATTGGCTTACCATTGACGCCCTCGACAGCGTGCGTGTCCGCGCGTGTCGCGTGAAATGCACGTTGTCCGTTCCAGTCCGTTCAATTCGCCATCCGCAGAGGAAATCCGTCATGGCCTACGAAGCAGCCTCCGAGCGTTACACGCAGATGCAATACCGCACTTGTGGCAGGAGCGGGTTGAAACTTCCTGCGTTGTCGCTCGGTTTGTGGCACAACTTCGGCGATACGACGCCGATCTCCACGCAACGTGAAATTCTGCGCACGGCGTTCGATCTCGGCGTCACGCATTTCGATCTCGCGAATAATTACGGCCCGCCGTACGGCAGCGCCGAAACGAACTTCGGGCGCATCTTCAAGGACGACTTCCGCCCTTATCGTGACGAACTGTTGATCTCCTCGAAAGCAGGCTGGGACATGTGGCCCGGTCCGTACGGCCAAGGCGGCGGCTCGCGCAAATACGTGCTGGCGAGCCTCGACCAGAGCCTGAAGCGCATGGGCCTCGATTACGTCGACATCTTCTATTCGCACCGTTTCGACGCCGATACGCCGCTCGAAGAAACCGCTGGCGCGCTGGCGACGGCCGTGCATTCGGGCAAGGCGCTTTACGTTGGCATCTCGTCGTACTCGGCGTCCAAAACACGCGAGATGGCCAAGCTGCTCGCCGAGCACAAGGTGCCGCTGCTGATCCATCAGCCGTCGTACAACATGCTGAACCGCTGGATCGAAGAAGACCTGCTCGACACGCTCGACGACATCGGCGCGGGAAGCATCGCGTTTACGCCGCTCGCGCAAGGTCTGCTGACCAGCAAGTATCTGAATGGCGTGCCGCAGGACGCGCGCGTCAACAAACCGGGCGGCGGCTCGCTCAAGCAGGAACATCTGAGCGATGCGAACCTCGCGCACGTCCGCAAGCTCAACGATCTCGCGCAGAAGCGCGGCCAGAGCCTCGCGCAGATGGCGCTCGCGTGGGCGCTGCGAGGCGGGCGCGTGACCTCGGTGCTGATCGGCGCGAGCCGCGCGGAGCAAGTCGTCGAGAACGTCGGCGCACTGAAGAATCTCGATTTCTCGAAGGAAGAACTCGCGGAAATCGATCAGCACGCGAAGGAAGGCGGCATCAACCTGTGGGAAAAACCGTCGACGGATCAGCGCATCTGACACGCGTGCGGCCTTTCGCCAGAAGGGTATTTCGAGATACGCGCGGCATCCGTTGCTATCATGCGGACTCGGCGGCTTTTCCGCAGCGATAAGAGTTGCCGCCGAGGCCGGCCACCGGCCGCGCAGTCAGCCGAAAGTGCATTTCTTCTGCACGCACGTTCGCCCACGAGGCGCGCGTGCGCGCCTCCGCCGCCGTATCGACGTTCGGACCGCGAAACGACTATCGGGTTAAAATAGCCGATTGCGCCGGGCTGTCAGTTTTTTTGCGCGAAGTTCACGCGTGGCGCGGCGTGAATCGCTGTCCTCGCATCGCGGGTTTCGGATCAATCGGCGACCTTCACCATTCGATCGTCCCGTTCGGACAGCGCAGCGCCCCTCGTTGCGCCCTCGTAGCGCGCTTTGTTTTCGACATCGGCCCGGCGTGGCATCCGCCGCCAGCCAGGCGCGAGCGTCAGAGCGTCACCGCTTTCGCACAGTTAGAGCACAGTTCAAGAAGCCATGAGCAACCTTAATTCTCAAACCGTTCTGAGCGTCCATCACTGGACCGACACGCTTTTCAGTTTCACCTGCACCCGCGACAGCTCGTTCCGCTTCGAGAACGGCCAGTTCACGATGGTGGGTCTCGAAGTCGACGGCAAGCCGCTTCTGCGCGCGTACAGCCTCGCGAGCGCGAACTACGAAGAGCATCTCGAATTTCTGAGCATCAAGGTTCCGGACGGCCCCCTGACCTCGCGCCTGCAACATCTGAAAGTGGGCGATTCCGTGCTGATCGGCAAGAAGCCGACGGGCACGCTCGTCGCCGACAATCTGCTGCCCGGCAAGACGCTGTGGCTGCTGTCGACCGGCACGGGCCTCGCGCCGTTCATGTCGATCATCAAGGACCCGGACGTCTACGACCGCTACGAGAAGATCGTGCTGACGCACACGTGCCGTTTCGTCGACGAACTCGCGTACAAGGATTTCATCACCGAGCACTTGCCGGCGCATGAGCATATCGGCGAAATCGTGTCCGAAAAGCTCGTCTATTACCCGACGGTCACGCGCGAGGAGTTCGCGAACCGTGGTCGCATCACCGATCTGATCGAGACCAAGAAGCTGTTCGCCGATCTCTCGGTCGAGCCGTTCTCGGTCGAAAACGACCGCGTGATGCTCTGCGGCAGCCCGCACATGCTGCGCGACACGCGCGAACTGCTCGACGCGATGGGCTTCCAGGAAGGCAGCAACAACCATCCTGGCCACTACGTCGTGGAAAAGGCGTTCGTCGGATAAGCTGTCTCGACGTCGCGATTGCACAAACCGGAGCCTCGCGCTCCGGTTTTTTTTCGCCTCGACGAAATCACCATACGCGCGTCGCTGTTACAAATTGACCACGGTCGGTAGGTCTTTTTCCTACGCATTATGCGCAGCGGACTTGGTAAACGACATGAAGTTCGACCGCCGGAGCCTTGCGCGACATGGATTTATCATTTTTTTGAGATATGATGCGTTTACTTTTTGACGGCGCAGGCCATCCCGTAGTCCGTCAACGATGTTACTGAGTGTAAATTCGGTTACGCCGCTCGTGAGTTACCCGAGGACGTAGCTCCAGTTGCGCTCGAAGCGAGGATAGTGAATGAACCCGTCGGCCACGATCACGCTCGATGAGAACCCGATTCGCCGCGCTCCGCTGCGCGCGGTTCCATCACCGTCGCCGGAATGCTCCGGCGCGTCGTTTGCCTCACCCTATTCCGCGCTGATCGACGCCAAGCTCAAGGGCGACCGTCAGATTCAGCGTCTCACCGCCCGCGTCCAGGAACTCGCCGCGCTGCTCGCCGCCACGGAAGAGCGCGCGCGTCAGGCGCTCGCGCAAGACCTGCACGACGCGAGCGGCGCCGCGCTCACCGTCGCGAATATCGCGCTCGCTCGCGCCGAGCACTGGCTGCCCGCCGATGCGCCCGCCGCGCTCGACGACGCGCTGCATCAGGCGCGCGCGGCGCTCGCGGATGTCTGCGAGACGAGTCATCGCATCGTCGAGGGATTGCAGACGCCGACTTTCGATGCCAACTTCGCCGCCACGCTGGCCGGCTGGATCGCGGATTTCGGCGCGCGCACGGCGATCGCCGTCGATTTCTCCTGCCCCGACGATGCGCGTCTCGATCGCATGTCGCACGACATGTCGCTCGCGCTCTTTCGCGTGATGCAGGAAGCGCTCGGCAACGTCGCGCGTCACGCGCACGCCGGGCATGCGCGCGTGTCCGTCGCGCTCGACGGACAAGGCGTGATCCTGCTCGTCGAAGACGATGGCGTCGGCATCAGCGCGGCGGCGCGTCGCAAGAGCGGACGCTTCGGCCTTTCCGGGATGCGCGCGCGCTGCGAGGCGCTCGGCGGCAATCTGCGCGTCGCGGCGGCGAAGCCTGCCGGCACTTGCGTGCGCGCGCGTTTCCCGTGGGCTGCGGCGGGTCCGGGCCTGTTCACGCTCAGCGTGGTCAACGCCTGAGGCCGCCGCGATGCTCAGAATCCTGCTCGCCGACGATCACGGCATCGTGCGCCGCGGCGTCGCGCAATTGCTGCTGGAACGCGGCGTCGCATCCGAAGTGCTGGAGGCCGAGACCGGCATGCAGGCGCTCGCGCTCGCCGCGCGTCGCCCGCTCGATGTCGCGATGCTCGACATCTCGCTGCCGGACATCAACGGCATCGACGTGTTGAAGCGTCTCAAGCGCGAAAGCCCGCGTCTGCCGGTGCTGATGTTTTCGATGTATCGCGAAGATCAATATGCGGTGCGCGCGTTGAAGGCGGGCGCGGCGGGCTATCTGTCGAAGACGGCGGACCCCGCGCTGATGATCGGCGCGATTCAGCAAGTCGCCGCAGGCCGAAAATACGTGAGCCCTGAAATGGCCGAAGCCCTCGCAACCTACGTTTCGCTCGATACGGACCGGTTGCCGCACGAGAAGCTATCGGACCGCGAATATCAGACGCTGTGCATGCTTGCTTCGGGAAAACGGCTCACTGATATCGCGAACGCCTTATCGCTTTCGGTTAAGACCGTAAGTGTTTATCGCGCGCGGTTGCTGGAGAAAATGAAGCTCGCCAACAACGCAGAGCTTACGTTCTATGTGATGAGCAACCGTCTCGTCGACATGAATCCCGCCATCGCCGGGTAGGTTTTATCTCGTGCTAGATAAAACGGGTGGATCGTAACAAATTGCCGCAATTCTGCGTTGCATGCTCAATGGATAGGCAATCTCTGAGTCTCCGATAAAATATCGGGTTTTCCCGAGGTAACGGCCGCTCGCGCGCGCCAGAAGGAGACTCATCGCAATGTCGTTGTTCCGCAAGAAAAACATCGAGCACATGCTGGCCGGCGCGCACAGCACATCGCTCAAAAAGACGCTCGGCGCCCTGGATCTGACGTTCCTCGGAATCGGCGCGATCATCGGCACGGGCATTTTCGTGCTGACCGGCACCGGCGCCGTCCAGGCCGGCCCGGCGCTCATGATTTCGTTCATCATCGCGGCGATCGCGTGCTGCTTCGCCGCCCTCGCCTACGCGGAATTTTCGTCGACGATTCCGGTCGCCGGTTCCATCTACACGTATTCGTATGCGACGCTCGGCGAACTCGCCGCGTGGATCATCGGCTGGGATCTGATGCTCGAATACGGGCTCGCGACGTCCGCCGTTTCGGTCGGCTGGTCGGGCTACTTGCAGTCGCTGCTCGCCGGCTTCGGCATCTCGCTGCCGACCGCCCTGACCGCCGCGCCCGGCGCGTTGCCCGGCGAGGTCACGTTCTTCAACCTGCCCGCGTTCCTCGTGATGATGGCGATCACCTGGCTGCTTTCGGTCGGCGTGAAGGAATCGACGCGCCTGAACAACATCATGGTCGCGATCAAAGTGACCATCGTGCTGCTCGTGATCGCGGTCGGCGTGTTCCATGTGAAGCCGGCAAACTGGCAGCCGTTCATGCCGAACGGCTGGTCCGGCGTGTTCGGCGCGGCGGCCGTCATGTTCTTCGCGTTCATCGGCTTCGATTCGGTGTCGTCGGCGGCCGAGGAAGTGAAGAATCCGAAGCGCGATCTGCCAATCGGCATCATCTCGTCGCTCGCGGTGTGCGCCGTGCTGTACGTGGCGGTCGCGGCCGTCGTGACCGGCATCGTGCCCGCGCCGCAGTTCGCGAACAATCCGCATCCGGTGTCGTTCGCGCTGCAAGTCGCGGGTCAGAACTGGGTCGCGGGCTTCATCGATCTCGGCGCGGTGCTCGGCATGCTCACCGTGATTCTCGTGATGAGCTACGGCCAGACGCGCATCATCTACGCGATGTCGCGCGACGGCCTCTTGCCCGCGCGGCTTTCGAAGGTGCATCCGCGCTACGCGACGCCGTTCCTCACGACGTGGATCGTCGGCATTTTCTTCGGTCTGATCGGCGCGCTCGTGCCGCTCAACGTGCTCGCCGAGCTCATCAACATCGGCACGCTCGCCGCGTTCTCGATGGTCTCCATCGCCGTGCTGATCCTGCGCCGCACGCATCCTGACTTGCCGCGCGCGTTCCGCTGCCCCGGCGTGCCGGTCGTGCCGATTCTGGCGGTGGCGTCGTGTCTGTTCCTGATGGTCAATCTTCAGGCGATGACGTGGATCGCGTTCGTGCTGTGGCTCGTGATCGGCCTCGCGATCTATTTCCTGTACTCGCGACGCCATTCGGTGCTCGGACGTCGAACGCACGAGCAGCGAGAGACCGTGACGCACTGAGCGTCTTTGCTCGACACAAAAGCGCCGCCCTCGAGGCGGCGCTTTGCATTTGCAGCGGCAAAACCTTGAGTTTGGGACGGACGTTCGCGCCGATAGCGACGCCCGCCGATTTGTGTTTTACTCATTGTCACAAACACATAACACCAATTCCGGCTGAACGCTCACGGCGGCAGATGGCAGGTGCGTGGCGTGAAGCTGGATCGTCCTCACTTAGGAGACAGTGAAAATGGCGCTCAGCATCAGCCTGACGGTCAATGGGAAACCGGTGACCGCCACCGTCGAACCGCACGTTCTGCTCGTCCAGTTTCTCCGCGATCAACTCAGGCTCACCGGCACGCATATCGGCTGCGACACGGCGCAGTGCGGCGCGTGCACCGTCCATCTCGATGGCCGCGCGATCAAGTCGTGCAACATCCTCGCCGCGCAGGCGGACGGCATGGAAGTCACGACCATCGAAGGCATGGCGAAAGACGGCCAGCTTCATCCGATGCAGGCGGCGTTCAGGGAATGTCACGGCCTTCAGTGCGGCTTCTGCACGCCGGGCATGGTGATGAGCGCGAGCGCGCTGGCTGCGCAATCGCCGAATCTCTCCGAAGAAGAAGTGCGCGAGCAGCTCGACGGCAATCTGTGTCGCTGCACGGGCTATCACAACATCGTCAAGGCGGTCTTGCAGGGCGCGCAAAACATGAAAGCGGGCGCCTGATTCCGCGTCAATCCACATTTCACACGATGTATCGCGCCTTTGACCAAGGAGATCGCGATGAATGCCCCTGAGCAACAGAAACTGATCGGCGCTGGCGTGAAGCGCAAGGAAGACTATCGATTCCTGACGGGCGCGGGCCAGTACACCGACGACGTCGTCATGCCGCAGCAAAGCTACGGCGTGTTCCTGCGTTCGCCGCACGCGCACGCGAAGATCGCGCGCATCGATATGGAAGCGGCGCTGAAGTCGCCGGGCGTGATCGGCATCTTCACCGGCAAGGACATGGCGGGCGAGAACGTCGGCGGACTGCCGTGCGGCTGGCTCATCCACAGCACCGACGGCTCGCCGATGCACGAGCCGCCGCATCCCGTCATCGCGCACGACAAGGTGTTGCACGTCGGCGATCAGGTCGCGCTCGTCGTCGCCGAATCGGTGAAGGAGGCGAAGGACGCGCTCGAACTCATCGAGGTCGATTACGACGAACTGCCCGCGACGGTCGATACGGCGAGCGCATCGGACGCGGGCCAGCCGCTCGTGCACGACAGCGTGCCGAACAACGTCTGCTACAACTGGGGCCACGGCGACAAGGCCGCGACCGACGCCGCGTTCGCGAAAGCCGCGCACGTCACGACGCTCGATATCGTGAATCAGCGGCTCGTGCCGAACGCGATCGAGCCGCGCGCGGTCAACGCGAGCTATTCGAAGCACGACGACAGCTACACGGTCTACGTCGCGAATCAGAACCCGCACGTCGAGCGCTTGCTGATGGCGGCGTTCGTGCTGTCGCTGCCGGAATCGAAGCTGCGCGTGATCGCGCCGGATGTCGGCGGCGGCTTCGGCTCGAAGATTTTCCTGTATCCGGAAGATGTCGCGCTGACGTGGGCATCGAAGAAAGTCGGGCGTCCGATCAAGTGGGTGGCCGAGCGCTCCGAAGCCTTCCTCTCCGACGCGCACGGCCGCGATCATGTGACCAAGGCCGAACTCGCGCTCGACAAGGACAACAAGTTCATCGGCATGCGCGTGCATACGACGGCGAACATGGGCGCGTATCTGTCGACGTTCGCATCGTCGATTCCGACCGTGCTCTACGCGACGCTGCTCGCGGGCCAGTACACGACGCCCGCGATCTACGCCGAAGTGAAAGCGGTCTTCACGAACACGGTGCCCGTCGATGCCTATCGCGGCGCGGGCCGGCCGGAAGCGACGTATGTCGTCGAGCGGCTCGTCGAGACGGCGGCGCGCGAGCTGAACATCGATCCCGTCGAATTGAGGCGGCGCAATTTCATCCGCGAGTTTCCGTACGCGACGCCGGTCGGTCTCACGTACGACATCGGCGATTACGACGCGTGCCTGAATCGCGCGCTGGAACTCGCGGATGTCGCGGGTTTCGCAAAACGGCGCGACGAATCGAAGCAGAAGGGCAAGCTGCGCGGCATCGGCTATTCGTGCTACATCGAAGCGTGCGGGCTCGCGCCGTCGAACGTGGCGGGCGCGCTCGGTGCGCGTGCGGGTCTCTTCGAAGCGGGCGAAGTGCGCGTGCATCCCACCGGCTCCGTCACCGTCTTCACCGGTTCGCACAGTCACGGACAGGGCCACGAAACGACGTTCGCGCAAGTGGTCGCGGACCGGCTCGGCATCGCGATCGAGAACGTCGAGATCATTCACGGCGATACGGGGCGCATCCCGTTCGGCATGGGCACGTACGGCTCGCGTTCGATTTCGGTGGGCGGCTCCGCGATCATGAAAGCGCTCGATAAAGTCGAAGCGAAGGCGAAGAAGATCGCGGCGCATCTGCTGGAAGCGTCGGCGGAAGATATCGAGTTCACCAACGGCGTGTTCCGCGTGAAGGGCACCGATCGCACGAAATCGTTCGTCGACGTCTCGCTCGCCGCGTACGTGCCGCACAACTTCCCGCTCGAAACCATGGAGCCGGGCCTCAACGAAAACGCGTTCTACGATCCGACCAACTTCACGTATCCGTCGGGCGCGTATGTGTGCGAAGTCGAGGTCGATCAGGACACCGGCGAAACGCGCATCGAAAAGTTCACGGCCGTCGATGACTTCGGCAACGTCATCAATCCGATGATCGTCGAAGGGCAAGTGCATGGCGGGCTGGGGCAGGGCATCGGCCAGGCGATGCTCGAACGCTGCGTCTACGATGACAGCACCGGCCAGTTGCTCTCCGGCTCGTTCATGGATTACGCGATGCCGCACGCTAGCGATCTGCCGAACTTCACCGTCGAGACCGCGAAGGGCACGCCGTGCACGCACAATCCGCTCGGCGTGAAGGGCTGCGGCGAAGCGGGCGCAATCGGTTCGCCGCCGGCGGTCATCAACGCGATTCTCGATGCGCTCGCGCCGCTCGGCGTGAAGGACTTGCAGATGCCCGCGACGCCGCATCGCGTGTGGACCGCGATGCATAACGCTCAACGCGCCTGAGGAGACCGGCAAATGTACTCATTCGACTATCAGAAAGCGGACGAAGCGAAGGCGGCGGTCGCGGTGCTTTCCGCCAACGGCGACGCCAAGTTCCTCGCGGGCGGCCAAAGCCTCTTGCCGACGATGCGCCTGCGGCTCGCACAGCCCTCGGCGCTCGTCGACGTGACGCGCATCGCGTCGATGAAAAACGTCACGCTCGACGGCGACAAGCTCACGATCGGCGGCGCGGTGTCTCATGCGGCGGTCGCATCGAACGCGGATGTGCAGCGCGCGCTGCCGGGGCTCGCGGATCTCGCGGGACGCATCGGTGATCGACAGGTTCGCGAGCGCGGCACGATCGGCGGCTCGCTCGCCAACGACGATCCGGCGGCGTGCTATCCGTCAGCCGTGCTCGCGCTGAACGCGACGGTCGTGACCGACAGAAGGCGCATCGCCGCGGACGATTTCTTCATCGACATGTACACGACCGCGCTCGAACCCGACGAGCTCATCACGGCCGTCGAGTTTCCGCTGGCCGAGCGCGCGGGCTACGAGAAGTTTCGCAATCCCGCGTCGCACTTCGCGCTCGTCGGCGTGTTCGTCGCGAAGTTCAAGGACGGCGTGCGCGTCGGCGTGACGGGCGCGGCGTCTTCGGTGTTTCGTCCGGCGGAGCTGGAAGCGGCGTTGTCGAAGGACTTTTCGGTGGCATCGGCGCGCGGCGTGACGATCTCGCCCAACGAGCTGAACGCGGACATGCACGCGAGCGCCGAATATCGCGCGCATCTGATTCCGGTGCTCGCGGGCCGCGCGATCGAGCGCGCGATGTCGTTCTAGTCCGCGATGACGGAACAGGCGCCGCAATCCATCGACGAGACGCTCGCGCGCTTGCGCGAGCATCGCTACTTCGCGAACCGCGAGCTCGCGACGGCGCTTTTTCTCGCGCTGAAGATGCAGCGGCCGCTCTTTCTCGAAGGCGAGCCGGGCGTCGGCAAGACCGAACTCGCGAAGGCGGCGGCGGGCTTGTGCGGCACGACGCTGCTGCGCCTGCAATGCTACGAAGGGCTCGATACCGCGAGCGCGCTATACGAGTGGGACTATCCGCGGCAGATCATGGCGCTGCGGCTCGCGGAGGCGTCGGGCGAAACGCCGTCGAACGATTCGCTGTATCGCAGCGAGTTTCTGCTGAAGCGTCCGCTGCTTCAGGCCTTGCTGCCCGATGCGTCGAATCCCGACGCGCGCCGCGTTCTGCTCATCGATGAAATCGACCGCGCCGACGAGCCGTTCGAAGCGTTTCTGCTCGAATTGCTGTCGGACTTTCAGGTGTCGATTCCGGAGTACGGCACGGTGCGCGCGGCGCAACCGCCGCTCGTCGTGATGACGTCGAACCGCACGCGCGAAGTCCACGATGCGTTGAAGCGGCGATGCCTCTATCAGTGGATCGGCTATCCGCAGCGCGATGTCGAACTGGCGATCGTCGCGGCGCGCGCGCCCGAAGCGGGGCAGGCGTTGCAGCAGCGCGCCGTCGCGTTCGTGCACGAGCTGCGCACGCTGGATCTCTTCAAGGCGCCGGGCGTCGCGGAAACGATCGACTGGTGCCGCGCGCTCGCGGCGTTGTCGGTGACGGAACTGGATCCGCAATCGGTGCAGAACACGCTCGGCGTGCTGCTGAAGTATCAGGACGATCTCGCGCGCATGGACGCCGATACGCTCGCGCAATGCCTCGCGGCCACGCCATGACGACCACGATGGAACCGTTCGCGCGCAACGTCGTGCATTTCGTGAGGCTTCTGCGCGGCGCGGGGCTCGGCATGTCGCCGGCGCACGCGGTCGATGCGCTCGACGCGTTGCGCTTCGTCGATCTGAATCGCCGCGACGATGTGCGCGCGACGCTCGCGTGTTTGCTCGTCCACGCGAGCGACGAACGCGACATCTTCGATGCGGCGTTCGATCTTTTCTGGCGCGATCCCGACTGGGAAGGCAAGCTGCGCGCGCTGTTGCTGCCGAAGGTGAAGAGCGGCATGCCGCCGCCGAAGCGCAACAACCGTCTCGCCGATGCGTTGGCGACGCGCGCGGCGGCATCGTCGACAACGCCGCCGCGGGAATCGAAGCCGGAAGAGGCGCACGCGCGCATCACGTTCAGCGCGCAGGAACGCTTGAGCCATCGCGATTTCGACACGCTCAGCGCCGACGAATGGCGCACGCTGCGGCATCAGATTCGCGCGCATCGGATGCCGCTCGCGACGGAACCGACGCGCAGGCTGAAGGCGGGCTCGCGCGGCACGCATGCCGATCTCAAAGCGAGCGCGCGACACGCCGTGCGCTCGGGCGGCGACTGGACCGTGTGGAAATATCGCGCGGCGGTCGAGCGCAGACCGCCGCTCGTGTTGCTGCTCGACATTTCCGGCTCGATGAGCGCGTATTCGCGCGCCGTGCTCTACTTCTGTCACGCGCTATTGCAATCGCGCGAGCGTCTGCAAGTGTTCCTGTTCGGCACGCGGCTCACGAACGCGACGCGCGCCTTGCGCGAACGCGATCCCGATGTCGCCATTGCCGCGCTCGGACAGAACGTCGCGGACTGGTCCGGCGGCACGCGCATCGGCGCGACGCTCGCGGAGTTCAATCGGCGCTGGGCGCGGCGTGTGCTGGCCGGTCGGGCGACGGTGCTGCTCGTCACCGATGGCCTCGATCACGAAGCCATCGACGTGCTCGATGCCGAGATGCAAAGACTCAGGCGTTTCGCGCATCGGCTGGTGTGGCTCAATCCGCTGCTGCGTTTCGCCGATTTCACGCCGCGCGCGCGAGGCGTGCGCGCGATCCTGCCACACGTCGATGCAATGCTCGCGGCACATAACCTCGACAGCCTCGGCGCGGTCGGAGCCGAACTGGCCGCGCTGTCACGGCACACTGGAGACACGAGATGGAACTGACCGAAACACACACGTTGCCGGTGCCGCAGGCGCGCGCGTGGGAAGCGCTGAACGACACGTCGATCCTGAAGGTCTGCATTCCGGGCTGCGACAGCATCGACGCCGATGGCGAGAACGGCTACAACGTCGCGATGACGGCGGCGGTCGGTCCGGTGAAAGCGCGCTTCAAGGGAAGAATGGAGCTGACGAATATCGACGCCCCGCATACTTACACGATCGTCTTCGAAGGGCAGGGCGGCGCGGCCGGCTTCAGCAAGGGCAGCGCGACCGTGAACCTCGAACCCGGCGACGAAGCCGACACGACGAAGCTCAGTTACAGTGCAAACGCGCAGGTCGGCGGCAAGCTTGCGCAGATCGGCTCGCGGCTCGTCGACGGCGCGGCGCGCAAGATCGCGGGAGAATTCTTCAAGCGATTCAGCGCGCAGCTGCAAGGCGGCCAGGAATCGCAAGATGCAGCCGCCGACCAAGACGAAAGCGGCGCAGAAGAGAAGGAAAAGGGAAAGAAATCATGGACAGCGTGGATCTCGAAGTCCTGAAGAACAGCGCGCGATGGCTCGAAGAGGGACATCGCGTGCTGCTCGTGACGGTCGTGAAGACATGGGGCTCGTCGCCGAGACCCGAAGGCGCGATGCTCGCCGTGCGTGACGATGGCCACGTCGTCGGTTCGGTGTCGGGAGGATGCATCGAGGACGATCTCATCGATCGCGTGCGGCAGCGGGGCATCGAGCAGACGAAGCCGGAAGCGGTGAAGTACGGCATCAGCGCGGAAGAGGCGCATCGCTTCGGCTTGCCGTGCGGCGGCACGATCCAGCTCGTGCTGGAGCCGCTGACGATGGAAAGCGGCATCTCGGAATTGTGCGCGGCGGTGGAAAGCGGCAGGCTCGTCGCGCGCACGCTCGACATGGCCACGGGCGCGGCGCGCCTCGAACCGGCGCAGGCCACCGACGGCGTGCTCTTCGACGACGCGCATCTGCTGACGATTCACGGCCCGCGTTACCGGATGCTCGTGATCGGCGCGGGGCAGTTGTCGCGCTATCTGTGCAGTATCGCGGTCGGGCTGGATTATCAGGTGACCGTGTGCGATCCGCGCGAGGAATACACGGAAGAGTGGAATGTGCCCGGCACGACGATCGTGCGAACCATGCCCGACGACACGGTCATGGAGATGAAGCTCGACGAACGCTGCGCGGTCATCGCCCTCACGCACGATCCGAAGCTCGACGATCTCGCGCTGATGGAAGCGCTGAAGACGCCCGCGTTCTACGTCGGCGCGCTCGGTTCGCGGCGCAACAACGCGGCGCGGCGCGAGCGTCTGAAGGAGTTCGATCTCAGCGAGGCCGAACTGGCGCGGTTGCATGGGCCGGTAGGCATTTATATCGGCAGCCGGACGCCGCCGGAAATCGCGGTGTCGATTCTCGCGGAAGTCACGGCGGCGAAGAACGGCGTGTCGTTGCCCGAACTGTTGCAGGTGGAAGGCGCGAAAGCGGCGCGCGAGGTTGCCGGAAAAGGCGAAGTCTGCGGCGTCTGATTATTACAAAATCCTGACGAAACGCGGCCCGGACGGGCGCGACGGCTATATAATAATCATTCTCATTTGCGTGGCCGGCTTCGGCTGACGCGCAGCCGTTTCCCTTTCAGCTCAACGATTTAGTCGAATGCCCGGCAAGTTTTTGACCGGCGATGACCAGCGCGCAGCCGCCCGCGCCGATGCATCGCCCGACTCGCGCTCGTCCGCGAACAAGCGCCACATGAGCCAGCGCGCGCTGCGCGTATGGTCGATCGTGCATCGGTGGACGAGTCTCGTCTGCACGGCGTTCATGTTGCTGCTGTGTCTGACCGGCTTGCCGCTCGTGTTCGGCCACGAACTCGACATCCTCACCGGCGATGCGATCGAAGCGCCAGCGCTGCCTGCATCGCAGGCGAATGCGCACGCGAGCTACGACGCGGTGTTGCGCGCGGCGCTGACCGAGCATCCGGGCCATGTGCCGCAATACATGATCTGGGAGCCGGACGATCCGCTTTTGCCGGTCGTCGTCACCGCGCCGAAAGCCGACACGCCGCCCGACGATACGCTCAGTACGACCGTCGATGCGCGCACCGCCCAGCCTCTCGGCATGCCGCCCGGCAAAGGCTCGCTCAAGTTCGTGCTGCTGAAGTTGCACGTCGACATGTTCGCCGGGCTCTTCGGCAAGCTCTTTCTCGGCGCGATGGGCGTCGTGTTTCTCGCGGCGATCGTGTCGGGCATCGTCGTGTATCTGCCGTTCTGGCGAAAGGTCGGGCTCGGGCGCGTGCGCCTGAAGAAGAAGCGGCGGATCGTGTGGCTCGACTGGCATAACGCCATCGGCATGTTGACGCTCGCGTGGGCGTTGCTCGTCGGCGCGACGGGTTCGATCAACACGCTCGCCGATCTCATGCTCGAAGCATGGCGCAACGATCAGCTCGCGCAGATGGTCGCGCCGTATCGTGACAAGCCGCCGGTCGTCGTGCGCGCTTCCATCGACGATGCCGTGAAGACAGCGCAACGCGTCGCGCCCGAGATGATTCCGTCGTTCGTCGCGTTTCCGGGGACGCGCTTCGCGAGCCCGCATCACTATGCCGTGTGGATGCGCGGCGACGGCATTCTGACGACGCGGATCATGCGACCTGTGCTCGTCGATGCATCGACGGGCGCGCTCACCGATTCACGCGAGTTGCCGTGGTATCTGAAGGTGCTGCTCGGCTCGCAGCCGCTGCATTTCGGCGATTTCGGCGGCATGCCGCTGAAGATTTTCTGGGCCGCGTTCGATGTGCTGACGATCGTCGTGCTCGGGAGCGGGCTTTATTTGTGGCTGACGCGGCATAACCCGCGGAAGGGGAAGGGGACGTCGGCCGCGTGATGGACGTCCCGAATCCCTCAAATCAACCCGCAAACAATCGCCGCGATCAGCGACGCCGCCACGATCACCACGCCCGCCGTGCGCTTCTTGTTCAGCTCGGTCCACAGCAGCACGCCGGTAAGCGACAGCAGGACGATGCTGCCCGCGAACGTATCGATGAGCAGCACCCAGCCCACGCTTAGGCCAACGCCCTTGTGCAGGTTGGTCATCATCGCGAGGAAGGTGTTTTCGGTGCGCTTCACCGACACGAAATTGTTGCCGACCCAGTACTCCGCCATCACGCTGCCGCCCGGCGATGCCACCATCACCGACCATTGTTCCGGCTGCATCGTGCTCTTGTCGCCCCAGCCGACCGGATGCGCCGGTTCCTTGCGCGCGCGTCCGAGATTGCCGTCGATCTTCAGTTCCTTCTTCAGCCACGCGCCCATGTCGCGCGGCGACTTGAAGCCTTCGGCGGGCAGCGGCATCTGCATCTGCGAAACCTGCGGCTCGCCGGTCGAAATGCGCAGCGGCGGCGCGCGGTGATTCAGCAGAAAACCCGTCGCGCCGAACAGCAGGCCCAGCAGCGCGCCCCACAAACCGACCCAGCCATGCACCTTGCGCAGCCACTTCAGGAAGGTCGAGCGGCGCGAGCGATTCTTGCGGACGATCTGCTCGGCATCGTCGATGAGACGCCCATGCGGACGGTAATGCGTCGAGCCGCCCGTCGCGGACGGCGGCGTATTGAGGGTTTCAGGCGCGTTCACGCGTCTCTCCAGAATTCGGGCGTTGGCAGGCAAAGCCGCGCCCCGATCGCTAAACGCGCACGCGCGCGCGGCGATCGATGTCAGGCGGGCAAATGAGAATTGTTATCATTACATGCCGAAAAGCGCTTTTCAACGCTTTGCGATCGCCTGACAGTCCGCGAATGTCACAAAAAATTTCAAACGGGCCAAAGCGGGCCTTCCTGCATCGCGCCGACTTGCTCGCGCAATTCGAGGATTCGGTCTTCCCAGTAACGTTGCGTGTTGAACCACGGGAAGGCGGCGGGGAACGCCGGATCGTTCCAGCGGCGCGCGAGCCACGCCGAATAATGAATCAGCCGCAGCGTGCGCAGCGCTTCGATCAGATGCAGTTCGCGCGGATCGAACTCGCAAAAATCTTCGTAACCGGCGAGCAGATCGGTGAGCGCGCGCGATGCATCCGCGCGTCCGGCGGGCAAGAGCAGCCACAAGTCCTGAATGGCCGGGCCCATGCGGCTGTCGTCGAAATCGACGAAATGCGGGCCCGCGTCGGTCCACAGCACGTTGCTCGGATGACAGTCGCCGTGCAGACGCACGTGCCGCACATCGCCCGCGCGCTCGAAACATTGCGCGACGCCTTCGAGCGCCATCGACACGACGGCTTCCCACGCTTCGCGCACATCGGCGGGAACGAAGCCGTGCGTCAGCAGGAACTCGCGCGGTTCATAGCCGAAAGTGTCGATATCGAGCGTCGGCCGCTCGCGATACGGCTCGACCGCGCCCACCGCGTGAATCCGCCCGATGAAGCGCCCGAGCCATTCGAGCGTGTCGCTGCGATCGAGGTCGGGCGCGCGTCCGCCGCGCCGCTCGAAGATGGAGAAGCGAAAGCCGTCGAATTCGTGCAGCGTCGTGCCATCGAGCGCGCGCGCGGGCACGGCCGGAATCTCACGCGCGACGAGACTCGCGACGAACGCGTGCTCTTCGAGAATCGCCGCATTCGACCATCGTTTCGGCCGATAGAACTTCGCGACGATCGGTGCGCCGTCCTCGACGCCCACCTGATAGACGCGGTTTTCGTAGCTGTTGAGCGGCAACAGGCGGCCATCGGTGCGCGCGCCTGCGGGCATCAGCACGCGGTCGACTGCATCGAGTACGCAATCGGGCGTGAGGCCGGAGAAGGGCGGCGCGTCGTCGGCGGGCGCGCCCTGGGAGTCGGGATGGATCGAGTTCATCCCGGCATTGTGCCGCAATGCGGCGCGTCGCTTCTCAGTGCACGACCGTGTTCGACGGGCGCACGACATCGCCCGTATCGATCAGGTCTTCGAGAAAGAACGGCTCGGTATTGAGCAGTTTGGTTACGCCAGGCTCGCCCGCGTACCAGGCGACCATGGCCATGTCGCCGAGAATGCGCATCACGATGCCGCGCGCGCCCTGAGGCACGGCAATATGCACGGAGCGGACAATCGAACCGATTTGCATGATGAATCCCCGTTTCAACGCCGGCTGGGATTGAAGCGCCGGTCATATGTTTTCACCAAGCACAGGCTTTTCACGGCTCGTGCACCAGACAATCGCCGCGTCGCTGTTGCGGGAAGCGCGACACGCGCGGCTTTCATGAACGATTGTGCTCTAACTTTAGCGCATGGCGGCGCGTCGGCGCGACGCCATTCGCTTCGTTATGTTGCCGATCGCAGACGAATAGCAGCAATTAATGGGCTACGTGGCCGGATCGCGGCTTGCTTATCAGGCAAAACCCTGAGGATCGGCGTATCGTCGAGAGTTTTTTTCAGCAGAGACTTCATTCGTGGATGCTAACGCAAACCGGGCCGCCGATGCCGCTCCGTATCTCGAACGCGGCTCGCGCGCCTATTGGCGTGCTTCGCTCGCGTTGCTGTTCGCCGGTTATGCGACTTTTTCGCTGCTCTACTGCGTGCAGCCGTTGCTTCCCGAGTTCACGAAGGCGTTCGGCGTCAGTCCGGCGGTCAGCGCGCTCGCGGTGTCGGTGAGCACGGCGGCGTTGGCGATCGCCATCTTCATCGCGGGATTCGTCTCGGAAAGCTGGAGCCGTCATCGGCTGATGACGCTTTCGCTGCTCGCGTCGTCGGTGCTGACGGTGATCGCCGCCGTGCTGCCGGACTGGCACGCGCTGCTCGTCGTGCGCGCGCTCGAAGGCTTCGCGCTCGGCGGCGTGCCCGCGGTCGCGATGGCGTATCTCGCGGAGGAAGTGCATCCCGAAGGCCTCGGTCTCGCGATGGGACTCTACGTCGGCGGGACGGCCATCGGCGGCATGGCCGGGCGCGTGATCAGCGGCATCCTCGCGGATCTTTTCGGCTGGCGCGTTGCGATCGGCGGAATCGGGCTGCTGGGTCTGCTCGCCACGCTCGCGTTCCGTTCGCTGCTGCCGCCGTCGCGACGCTTCAAGCCGCGGCGCGGCGTCGGGTTCGCGCATCATCGGCGCTCGCTCGGCGGGCATCTGCGGCATCGCGGTTTGCCGTTTCTGTTTCTCATCGGCTTCGTGCTGATGGGCAGTTTCGTCACGCTTTACAACTACGTCGGATATCGGTTGCTGGGCGCGCCGTTCGAATTGAATCAGACGCAGATCGGCGCGATCTTCACCGTGTATTTGACGGGCGTGGTCGCGTCGCCGTGGTCCGGCAAGATGGCCGATGTCTTCGGGCGCGGCCGCGTGCTGATCGCAAGCCTGGTGCTGATGATGCTCGGCATCGCGTTGACCTTGTCGAACGCGCTGCCGGTGATCATTGCGGGTATCGCGTGCCTGACGTTCGGCTTCTTCGCAGGGCACTCGGTCGCGAGCGGCTGGGTCGGACGGCTCGCGATGCAAGCGAAAGGCCAGGCGGCCGCGCTCTATCTGCTCGCGTATTACATCGGGTCGAGTCTGATCGGATCGTACGGAGGGCACTTCTGGACCGCATTCGGATGGAAGGGCGTCGCCGGGCTGATCGGCGCGCTGCTGCTCGTCGGGATTGCGGGCGCGGTGCATCTGAACCGGCGCGAGCACGCTGTCGTCTGAACAATCGAAAGCCGATTGAAATAAGCCGAAGCTAAGGGTTTTTCCGCGTCCGCTTAAAAATAGGTGCCTGCAAGTCCTTGTCGCGCAAGGCTTTCGTACGTTTTCGTGGTTTGCCGTCGCACGAAGTTGGGCTAACGCCTTCGTTGGCGCGGCCTATACTCGAATCGTCGATGCAGCTTTTCACACGCGACGATAAAGCCAGAAGCAGGACGATGGGAGACGCACCATGACGACGTATTTCACGATCGGCGACTTCATTCTGATCATCCCGATGGCGCTCGCTGGCGCGCTGTTCCTCGGGGCCATTCCCTGCGCGACGCATCTGAGAAACAACGTACTGCGCGTGTTCGGCGCATTGCTCGGTGTGCTCGCCGCCTTTCTGCTCGTCGAAGGATTGCCCGCGCTGATATAGCAAGCGCGCCGTTCAGGGCGCGCTTGCGAAAGGTGCTTCTATTACAGATGAGCGCCGAGGAAGGTCAGCGTGCGTCCGTGCGCGAGCGCCGACGCCTTCCCGTTATACGACGCGCGATCGCCGCAGTTGAAGCCGTGGTCGGCTTGCGCGTAGACATACAGTTCCGAATCCTCGCGGCCCGCGAACTTCTGACGGACGGCATCGACGGCATCGGCGGGAATGTGCGCGTCGAGTTCGCCGTAATGGAACTGCATCGGCACCTTGACCTGATCGGCCTTGTCGAGCGCGTTCTGAATGCCGCCGCCGTAATAGGCCACCGCCGTATCCACCGAACCCTCGGCCGCCGCGAGATACGCGAGCCGGCCGCCGAAGCAATAGCCGATCGCCGCAATCTTGCCCGTCACTTCGGGCAGCGCGCGCAGCGCTTTCGCAGCCGCGCCGACGTCCGCGACAGCGGCATCGAGCTTGGTCTTTTGCAGCAGTTCCATCGCCTTTTCGCGATCCGCGCCTTCGTAACCCAGCTCGACGCGCGGCTGCGTGCGCCAGAAAACATCGGGTGCGAGGGCGACGTAGCCATCGGCGGCGTATTGATCCGCGACGCTGCGAATGTGGCCGTTCACGCCGAAGATCTCCTGCAGGATGATCACGGCGGGTCCGGTGCCCGTCTTCGGCAGCGCGAGATAGCCTTGGAAGCTGCCGCCATCGGCCGGAATGTCGATCCAGCGTGAAGTCGTGGAAACGGTCACGTCAAACTCCTTGTGTGTGGGAATGCAGGCGTGTGAGTTTGCCAGCTTTCCCTTTCAGTCGCCCTGAACGTCCGCGCGCCCTCTGGCACGCGCTTTGAGGCGCAGCCGGTTTTTAGAGGCGCCGATCTAAACGCCAGCTAAAAACAGTCATTAAAAAACAGGCTAATGGTGCCGATGGGCAGGGATTATCGGCGCGCGTCTGCCGGACTCGAATGACGGCCAAACCTTTGCGCGCCGATGTCGCGCAAACCCGCATGCACAGGGCTTCTTCACGCGAACGCCACCACAAACGGCGGCGCATCACAACTGGCCGATAATTGGTAGTGACACCACTATCTTAAAAAACTTCCCTAAATTAATTTGACAACCCTACACTTGCGCGCAGTGCGGATGGCGGCTGCCACGAACGGCCTGCCGGAAGGACTTGCCAAGTGCATGACGATGCATCCGGCGTGGTCGTCCACGGGACTGAGCGATCGTGATGAAAGACGGGGCACAGGGCGATTACGTTGTTTTTGGGACCGAAACTGGAGACTTACATGAACACCAAGCTTCACAAACTGTTGCCGATCAGCGCCGCAGCCGTGCTCTTCGCGACGTTGGCAACGTCCGCAGCAGCCGACCAGGTCGTCAAGATCGGTCACGTCGCTCCGCTGACCGGCGGCATTGCTCACCTGGGCAAGGATAACGAAAACGGCGCGCGGCTCGCAGTCGAAGAGATCAACGCCAAGGGCCTGACGATCAACGGCCAGAAGGTCACGCTCGAACTCGACGCGCAAGACGACGCGGCCGACCCGCGCACGGCGACGCAAGTCGCGCAGAAGCTGGTCGACGACAAGGTCGTTGGCGTCGTGGGTCACCTGAACTCCGGCACGTCGATCCCGGCGTCGAAGATTTATAGCGACGCGGGCATCGTGCAGATTTCCCCGTCGGCGACGAACCCGACCTACACGCAGCAAGGCTTCAAGACGACGTACCGCGTCGTCGCGACCGATGCGCAGCAAGGTCCGGCGCTCGCCAACTACGCCGCGAAGAACCTGAAGGTGAAGAGCGTCGCCGTGGTGGACGACTCGACGGCATACGGCCAGGGTCTCGCGAACGAGTTCGAAAAGACCGCCAAGTCGCTCGGCCTGAAGGTGATCTCGCACGACGCGACCAACGACAAGGCCGTCGACTTCCGCGCGATTCTGACGAAGATCAAGGGTGAGAACCCCGACGCCGTGATGTACGGCGGCATGGACGCAACCGGCGGCCCGTTCGCCAAGCAAGCCAAGCAGCTCGGCCTGCGCGCCAAGGTTCTCGCGGGCGACGGCGTCTGTACGGAGAAGCTGTCGGATCTCGCAGGCGATGCGACCGACAACGTCGTGTGCTCGGAAGCGGGCATGGCGCTCGAGAAGATGGACGGCGGCAAGCAGTTCGCGGAGAAGTTCCAGAAGCGCTTCGGCCAGCCGATCCAGATCTACGCGCCGTTCACGTATGACGCGGTGTACATCATCGTCGACGCGATGAAGCGCGCCAACTCGACCGATCCGGCGAAGATCGTCGCCGCGATGCCGAACACGGACTACAAGGGCGTGATCGGCGAGACGACCTTCGATTCGAAGGGCGATCTGAAGCACGGCGTGATCTCGCTGTACAACTACAAGGGCGGCAAGAAGACGCTGCTCGACGTCGTGAAGATGTAATTTCCTTCGGACTTCTCGAAGTCCAGAGAAACGCGCGGTTCCGAAAGGACCGCGCGCTTTTTCATATCTTCCAGCGCCTGAGAATGCGCGGTCCGATGAGCGTGATGACGAAGCAGCACGCCGCGACGACGCACAGCCCGATCGGCAGATTGCTGACCTGTGCAACGCCGCCGATCAACACCGGCCCGAGCAGCAGCCCGAAATACGCGAGGCCCGCGACCTGCGCGAGCCCTTCCGCGGGCGTCACGCCCTCGACGCGCGCCGCTGCTGCGAACAGCACCGGCATCATGTTCGCGAGGCCCAAGCCCATCAGCGTGAAGCCGGTCATCGTGACGATGGTGTTCGGCAGCAAGAGCGCCATCACCATGCCGATGAACGCAAGCCCCGCGCTGCCGAAGATCAGTTGCGGCGCGCCGAAACGCGCGCGCACCGCGTCGCCGCCGAAGCGGCCTGCCGCCATGCCGCCCGAGAACGCGGCGTAAGCGGCGCTCGACACCGACGGCGTGGCTTCGACGACATCGCGCATATATACAGTGGCCCAGTCGTACATCGCGCCTTCCGCGATCAGCGCGACGAGCGCGAGGCCGCCGAGCGCCCACAGCGCGCCCGAGCGCCAGCGATTCGATGACGACGCCTTCGCGTGCTCGTCGTGATGCGGAACGTGCGGCAGCACGGCGGGCATCGATACGAGCAGTACGAGCAGGCTCACACCGGAAGCGAGCGCGAGATGCGCCGCCGGCGCGAGTCCGTGCGCGAGCAATGCGCCGCCCGCGGCCGCGCCCGCCATCCCGCCGATGCTGAACATGCCATGCAGCGACGACATGATCGGCTGCGCCAGAGCCTGCTCGACCGCGCTGGCCTCGGCGTTCATCGCGACATCGAGCGTCGCCATGCCGAAGCCGAAAATCGCGAGCACGACGAGCAGCATCCAGTAAGAAGGCGTCACGAGGATCAGCGAGCCGCAGATCATCATCGTGATGCCGCCCGCCATGCACGCGGTGCGCGTGCCGGCGCGCGCGATCCACGATCCGGCGGTGAGCATCGCGAAGATCGAGCCGCCCGCGACCGCCAGCAACGCGAACGAGAGCATGCCGGGACTGAGTGCGAACTTGTCGCGCACGGTGGGAACGTGCACGCCCCAGGAGGCGTACATCATGCCCGCGATGAAGAAGACGGCCATCGTCGCGTAGCGCGCGCGTACGCGTGTGGCATGCGGAAGAGTGCGATGTAGCGCGAGCGTCGGATTGGATTCGCAGGCGGCGGAGGCAGTGGTCGAATCGGACACGAATGAAATCGTTCTTTGAAGTTGCGCGGGATGCGATGACAACCGGACATGTTGCCATCGAACGCGAAGGCTTTCGATTCTATCGAACGGCCAGGCGACACGCTCGGACCTGCTGCATTACCATCGTCCGACCATTCACCCACGCACGAGGCCCGGATGAACATCCCGTCGCAAGCGCCGCTGCATCTGCTGCATCGCGTCTCCGAAGGCACGCTCGCCACGCTTACCCGCGAGCCGCGCGGCTTTCCCTATCCGACGGCGCTGCCGTTCGCGCCGACCGAGCGCCATGTGCCGATGGTGCTCATCAGCCATCTCGCCGAGCACACGCGCAATCTTCAGGCCGATGCGCGCGCGGGGTTTCTGGTTTCCCACGCGGCGGATGGCGGCGTGCTGGAAGGCCAGCGCCTGACGATGCTCGGCAGTTTCGCGCCCGCCGCGCCCGAAGATCGCGATGAGCTCGCGCGGCGCTATTTGCGCTATCACCCGGATGCGGCACGCTATCTGAAACTCGGCGATTTTTCCTTCTGGGTGATGTCGCTCGAGCGCATGCGTTATATAGGCGGATTCGGCGCGATGGGATGGCTCGGCGGAGAAGAACTGGATTCGCTGCCGCCGCTTTCGGCGGACGACGAATCGTCGTTATGCAAATATTTCGATGCTTACAGCGGCCGTCCGGAGAATCTCCGATTATTGGGGATAGACCGGTACGGCTGCGATTTGCTGCTCGCCGACATCCGCAATCGTTTTACATTCGATTACCCGAAACTGACGAACGAGGATTTGAAGGCCGCGGTTATCGATTGTTTTGAGCGTCAACGTAATATTTGAACGAGATAAATCCGAGACGTTGCGACCCGATTTCAACCGCATGGAACGCGCTGCAGAGCGGCTTTTTCGTGGCAAGTTGCCATCTCATGAAACTTTGCGACTGACTCGTTTGTCTTTGTTTTCATCCGATGCCATCGTCGAGTCGTCGTCGCGACTGGCAGAGCTTTTTAAGTCCGAAGAGCGAACAAGCGAACCTTCTGAGCTTTCGGCAATTGTTACGAAGAAAATTGCTAAACTTTTAATAAGTGGCGATTCGCACATGCCGCGTTATTGGGAACTGTGTTAATCTGCGTGCCAGTCCGAGGCTATACTGATAACTGAAAGCGAGCGCGCCGATTCGCAAGTCAGCAAACCACTTAGGGAATTGCCATGCCTTCATACAAGGAACTCCTCGCACAACGCGAGTCTCTCGAACGTCAGATTGAAGAAGCGAAGTCGCGCGAATACGCGGAAGTGCTTAATGAGATCAAGCAGAAAATGTCGGATTATGGCATCACGCTTCAGGAACTGGCTGGCGGCCGTGGCGCAAAAGGCGCGAAGGCCGCGCGCAGCCGCTCGGGCGTGGCGCCAAAATATCGCGATCCCGAAAGTGGCAGCACGTGGTCGGGTCGCGGCAAGCCGCCGAAGTGGATCGCCGGGCAGGATCGGGATAATTTTCTGATCGGCAAGTAATTGCAAAGCATCAATCGATGCATTCGAAGAGCCGCGTTACGTGACGCGGCTTTTTCATTTGTGCGATCAGATGAACGGTGTTTCGTCATTTGCCGAAGTTCGAAGACCGGAGACACATTACACCGCGCTTGCGTCAACAGCGCGCAGGCCGAAAACCGGGACGTCTCCTGAAGGAATATTGCGCCAGATAGCGGACTTGCGGCAACTCGGATCATCGTGGTTCTGCCGTCGAATTTCGGCATTAATTTCCTCGGCGGATTGCTGTTCACGGTTCGCGCCGCAATGCTGGCTCGCGAGCGAACCTGGATCGCCAACCATCAGGATATTTCGCCCGTATCAGGCCGGGCGTGCTGGGTAGTTTGATTTTTATCGACTGGCTGAAAGGGAATTGGATGCGCGGTCGCCCATTGCATTACAAGGCTCTTCCAACGGACGCACCGATTCCGCGCGCTGGAACCAACGGTCCAAGCGCGCATTAGAAACGCGGCGCTAAACGCAATCCGTCAGAGCGGCAATTGCGTGTCGAACTTGATCTCTCGGAGCACAACGCTCGTTCGCACCTGAGCGACGGCAGGAATCTTGAAGATGCGATCGTGGAGAAAGGCGTCGTAAGCCTTGATATCGGGCGCGACGATCTTGAGGATGTAATCGGATTCGCCGGTCGTGCTATAGCACTCGGTGACTTCCGGGCAAGTGGCGATTTCGCGTTCGAATTGCTCGACGCCGCCTTCCGTATGCCGTGTCAAATGAATATGCGCGAGCGCGCAGACATGCAGACCGAGCTTTTCGCGATCGAGCAGCGCGGTATAGCGCTGAATGACGCCCGATTGCTCCATGTCCTTGATGCGACGCCAGCACGGCGTGCTCGACAAGCCGACCTGGTCGGAGATTTCCTGAACGGAGCGGCGTGCGTCCAGCTGCAGGAGACGCAAGATTTTTTGTGAGAATGTATCGAGAGTCAACTGCGCCTCCGTTCGGTCGCGATTTGACTCTCATAGTAGAGGCGTCGAAAAAGAAACGCAATGCAAACGCGCCCGCACTGAGGGAGTTTCCCTAACTCCCCCGCCTCAGGGCGCGGTTTTACCTTCAGTGTCGTCGCCGGATTCCTTCGCAAGCCTGGCCAGCTTCTCCTGCGAGATCCGCAGGTCGGCCAGCATGTTGCAAAAGAGTGCGCCTTGCTCGATTGCGTCGTCCAGCGCGACGTGCGTATGCGGCAGCTCGTCGAACCAGTGTTTCGGCAGACGCGGCTTGATGGCCTTGCGATACGGCAGGCCGGTCATCGCGAAGGCGAGCGTCTTGATGTCGAGCGCCGACCACGAAAACGGGCAGCGCTCGGCAAAGCGCATCATGTACCAGAACATATGCGTGAAGTCGAAGCCCGCCGGATACGCGACGAACACGGGCTTGCCGGGCAGCGCTTCCACCCATTCGACATAGGCCGGCAAGGCGATTTCCGGCTTCTGCAGGTCCTTGCGGCATGCGGCCCACGCGTCGGGCTGCGTCTTCCACCATGCCGCCTGAACCGGATGCGGCGTCGCGCCTTCGAGCGTTTCGAGATTCGCGGAGAAGGTGCCGATGAGCTGCTTGTCCGCGGTGTAGGCCGCGGACGCGAAGCTCAGCATCGAATGCGGTCCGGGAATCGGGCCATCGGCCTCGACATCGGTGCTGACGTAGATTTCGGGGATTGCGTTCACGCTGTCGCACCCGTTGCCGCGCCGTCGCGCACGAAAGGATTGCTGCGCCGTTCCTCGCCGAACGTCGATGCCGGGCCGTGTCCGGGAACGAAGGTGATATCGTCGCCGAGCGGCCAGAGCTTTTCGCGGATCGAGCGGATGAGTTCCGCCTGATTGCCGCGCGGGAAATCGGTCCGGCCGATCGAACCGGCGAACAGGACGTCGCCGACGAACGCCACATTGTGCTCCCGACTGAAAAATACGACGTGACCCGGCGTGTGGCCTGGGCAGAAATAGACTTCCATCGACTCGTTGCCGAACTGCACGGCGTCGCCGTCGTCGAGCCAGCGTTCCGGCGTGAAGGCTTCGGCGTTCGAAAAACCGAAGCGCTGAGTCTGCGCGGGCAACTGATCGATCCAGAACGCATCTTCGCGATGCGGTCCCTCTATTTGTATACCGTAATGGTCCGCGAGCGCCTTGGCGCCGCCGCAATGATCGAGATGGCCGTGCGTGAGAAGAATCTTGTCGACGGTCACGCCTTGGCGTTCGACTTCCGCGATGATCCGTTCGATGTCGCCACCCGGATCGACGATGGCGGCGCGCTGGGTCGCTTCGCAGATCACGATCGAGCAGTTCTGCTGAAAGGGCGTTACGGGAACGAGAATGACTTTCATATGACTGACGTCGATGCGCGCGGGCCTGTAAAAACGTTCATTGTACCGGTGCGACCACGGGTCCGACGGCAGCGCGCGCCGCGACGGCGTTGCTCAAAAAAGCGGCAATTCTTACGCTCATAGCGAAAATCAATGACAATTCGATGGGTCCGATGAGCCGGACCACGGTTTTTTTGTATAATGGCACTACTTGTGCATGGATCAAACCATGCCGTCATTGGGCGAATGCCAAAACGCTAGTGCGTTTTTACAATCGCTGTCAGTACGCTGTTGGGGGCCAAAAGCCTCGCAATTGCAACTCACGCACCTCCAGTAGGTGCACACGTCTTGTCCGGCCAGACGCCGCGCGTCTGTCAGATGGCCTTTGCCGCCGTCACGCCGGATGGGGCCTACGCCGCCGTTCCTGCGCTCACTTGGCTTCACCAGCGCACGAACGTGATGCCACGTTCGATGGCGGCTTGTGGGGTCTGGTCAGGCTGCCGGGGACAGGTTGCGCCAGACGTGAACAATAACCGGGCGTTTGCGGCACGAGTGCGCCGCATCCGAGCACAGTTCACCGTTCGCTTCAGCGAGCGGCGTTCTGCTTTGCACGGCAAAGCCTCGAGCAGCCTTGCGCGCGCCGACCAGCGCAGCGCGGCCGCTCCTTTATCGTTGAAAACACGTCTATGAATGCTCGATTTATTCGACATGTCGGGAGCCTGCTAGCAGTTGGCGTGCTGGCGGGTTGCGCCGCGCCGGGTTCGGGCGATGTCGCATCCAATCCTCAGAACACAAACCCCTTCAGCACGAGCAGTGCCCGCTCGACGGCGCCGCTCGCCTTCGATTCGCACCTTTCCGCGCTGCCCGCCGAGAAGCCGGCGCAACCGGCGCAGTCGCTTTCCGACGCCGAGCCGATCACGACCGGTCCCGACGCCAGCAACTTCGAGCAGAAGGGCAAGGCGTCGTGGTACGGACGCATGTTCCACGGTCGCAAGACCGCGAGCGGCGAGAAGTTCAACATGAACGCGATGACCGCAGCGCATCGCACGCTGCCGCTCGCGTCGTGGGTGCGCGTGACGAACGAAGCGAATCACAAGACCGTCGTCGTGAAGATCAACGATCGCGGCCCTTATGTGCACGGACGCGTGATCGATCTGTCGTATGCAGCGGCGGCGGTGCTCGGCATGCGCGGCGCCGGCACGCAGAAGGTGAAGATCGAAGGTCTCACGCAGCAGGAAGCGCGTGCGGCGCGCGAAGAGCAGGCTCAGGCGCTGGCCGACGACAGCGTGAACTGATCTCGCCGACAGCTTCGCAGAACCCGACGGGCCGTTATCGCAACGGCCCGTTTTTATTTCTCGTCGCGTTTGGCGAGCTTCAGCGCGCGTTCATACAGCGCATTGCGCGACGCGCCCGTCAATGTCGCCGCGATGCGCGCCGCGCTTTTCACCGACAACTCTTCCAGCAGCGTCGACAGCAGCGCGTCGTGGGCGTCGTCGGCGTCGTGCGCTTCGGGCGCGCCTTCGACGACCAGGACGAATTCCCCGCGTTGACGATTCGCATCGGCTTCGAGCCACGTTGGCCCTTCGGCTAGGGTGCAGCGATGCAGGCTCTCATGTAACTTCGTCAGCTCACGGGCGATCAGCAGTTGCCGTTCGCCGCCGAACGCGTCGCCGAGCGCGCGCACGGTTTCGACGATGCGATGCGGCGCCTCGTAGAACACCAGCGCCATCGGAAGACTTGCGAGTTTCTTCAGCTCCGACGCACGTTGCTTCGCCTTCGTCGGCAGAAAGCCGATGAACGAGAAGCCGCCGACGAACGCGCCCGCCGCGCTCAACGCGGTCGTGAGCGCGCTCGCGCCCGGCAGCGGGATGACCGGCAGGCCGGCCTCGCGCACGGCATCGACGAGACGCGCGCCGGGATCGGAGATACCGGGCGTGCCCGCGTCGGATACGCACGCGATGCGCTCGCCGTTCCTGAGATGCTCGATCACGCGTTCGGCGGCGCTGCGCTCGTTGTGCTCGTGCACGGCGATCGACGGCTTCGAAATGCCATAGCGCGCGAGCAGTTGCGCGGTGTTGCGCGTGTCTTCGGCGGCGATGCGATCCGCGAGTCCGAGCACGTGGAGCGCGCGCACGGTGATGTCCGCCGCGTTGCCGATCGGCGTTGCGACGATATACAGCGCGCCTGTCGGATAGTGCTGCCCAGCGGCGAGTTCGGAGATCTGAAGCATGAGCGCGGGCGTCGAAGGAAAGGTCGTCATTTTGCCATGCGCGATTCGGTGGCCCGCCGACAACTTTTACGGAGGAGCCGTGTCCAAAACGCTCGGCGCCGCTTTCGAGTCGCACGCGCTCGCGTTCCTGCAGCGGCAGCGCATGCGTCTTGTCGCGCGCAACGTGACGTGTCGCGGCGGCGAGATCGATCTCGTGATGCTCGATGAACGCGGCGCGCTCGTGTTCGTCGAAGTCCGCGCGAGAAGAAGCAGGCGTTACGCGAATGCCGTCGCAAGCGTCGATGCGAAGAAGCGCGCGCGCCTCGTACATGCCGCGCAGCATTTCCTGACGACATGGCGCGGCGCGTTGCCTGCGTGCCGTTTCGACGTCGTCGCGTTCGATGCGGGCCGCATCCATTGGCTGCCCGATGCGTTTCGCGCCGACGAGGCGTGACTGCGGTTCATCGCATGATGCATGCGGTAAACTGCGCAACAACCGACGCCTTGAGCGTTCAAGCCACACACCGCGCACGTCGCGGCCGATGATCGAGAGTCGATGTCAGTCGAACGCATTCAACAGCAATTCCGCGACAGCGCGGCACTTCAACTCGAAGCACTCGACGCGCTGGCGGTTCCGATCGCGGCCGCCGTCGATACGCTTTTTGGCGCGCTCGCGAACGGCAACAAGATTCTCGTTTGCGGCAATGGCGGCTCGGCTGCCGATGCGCAGCGCTTCGCCGCGCAACTCATCGGCCGCTTCGAACGCGAGCGTCCGGGCTTGCCGGCGATTGCGCTGACCACGGACACCTCGATACTCACGGCCATCGGCAACGACTATGCGTTCGAGCAGATCTTCTCGAACCAGGTCCGCGCGCTCGGCCAGTCGGGCGACGTGTTGCTTGCGATCAGCACGTCGGGCAACTCGGTGAACGTGCTCGCTGCGATTCAGGAAGCGCACGAGCGCGAGATGATCGTGATCGCGTTGTCGGGCAAGGGCGGCGGCGCGATGTCCGACGTGCTCGCCGAAACCGATATTCATATCTGCGTGCCGGCCGAACGAACGGCGCGCATCCAGGAAGTCCATCTGCTGACCATTCATTGTCTGTGCGACGGCATCGATGCGATGCTGCTCGGCGACGACTGAAACTGAAAGGGGGAACGGAGTTGATGAACAAGACACGCGTCAAGGCGACGCTGGCCCAGGCCACGCTGATGGTGGGCATGTTGTCGGGAGTTGCATTGACGTTGCAGGGCTGCGCGCTCGCGGTCGTCGGCGCGGCGGCCGGCGGCACGTTGATCGCCACGGATCGCCGCACGCTCGGCGCGCAGACCGAAGATCGCGAGATTCAGGTGAAGGCGCTTTCGCGGATCAACGAGAACGTGCCCGATACGTCGCATGTCAACGTGACCGTGTTCAACCGGCGCGTGTTGCTGACGGGCGAAGTGCCGGACGACGCATCGAAGGCGAAGGCCGAGGCGGTGGTGCGCGACATCAATAACGTCGGCAGCATCGTCAACGAGCTGTCGGTGCAGGGCGCGAGTTCGTACTCATCGCGCGCGAACGATTCCTACCTTGAAGGACGCGTGAAGACTGCGATGGTCGGCGAGAAGGACTTGCACGCGAACGACTACAAGGTGGTGTGCGAGCGCAGTGTCGTTTATCTGATGGGGCTCGTCACGCCGGACGAAGGCGCGCATGGCGCGGATGTCGCCGCGCGCGTGCCGGGCGTCGAGCAGGTCGTGAAGGTGTTCCAGTACATCAAGCCTGAAGAGGCGCAAGCGCTGGAAGCGGCGGCCGCGTCGGGCACGAGCGTGGCGCCGGCGGCAAGCGCGCCGGCTGAGGCGACGGTTGGCACGGTGCCTGATTCGGGCGTGACGTCGCGTCCGCTCGATACGCAATCGCCCGCGCCCGTGAAGAACTCGGATGTGCGTCCGGGGAATGCCAATCCGGCTTCGACGGTGAAATGAACATGATGCGTTTGATTGTCGGCGCGGTGATCGTTGCCGCGTCTTTTGGTGTGTCTGCTGCGGAGCAGACGGGTTCATCCGCGAATGCGATGGCGATCGCGCGCAGCAACGCGTGCATGGGTTGTCATGCGATCGATCGCAAGCTTGTGGGGCCGTCGTTTCAACAGGTCGCCGAGAAGTACAAGGGCGATCCGCAGGCGAGCACGATGCTTGAAAAGAAGGTGAAGAACGGCGGCGCGGGGGTGTGGGGCTCGATTCCGATGCCTTCGCACCCGAAGATGAACGACGCGGATATCAAGACGGTCGTGTCTTGGATTCTGGCGGGGGCGCCGCAGAAGTGAGTGTTGATTGAAGTCGTCTGAAGGCTTGCCTGACGGCGATTTTGCTGTGGTACAATTTTGATTCGTTGGGGGGGTAGCTCAGCTGGGAGAGCGTCGCGTTCGCAATGCGAAGGTCGGGAGTTCGATCCTCCTCCTCTCCACCACCGATACAAGCCCGAAAGCCTTATCAGATAAGACTTTCGGGCTTTTTTGTGGCTCCACGGAGTTCCATTCAAGCCCCCGGCATTCCACGATATTCCCGGCCGAATTTTCCCAGAACTTTCCCGCGCAGTCTCTGCTGTGCCCGACACCCGGAGGAGGGCGCCGCCGCACATCGCTTCGACCGTCGCAGCACTTCAGAGCCGCCGTTCAGGCTCTCTGCCCAACATTGCGCAAAGCTAGCCTCAGCACATGCGTCAATTGCACTCCGTCAGAGTCACCATCGACCTCTTCTATTTGACGTTGCAAATCCTGACGTTGCCAGTCGCCGAGCGCCCGCCCCGTATTCGCCCAGAATGCACGTTTCGCATTTAGTCGTTGGTCGGCATTCGTCGGCCGCCCCCTCCGACGCGGATTCTGTACCGGGGAGTCCTGAGGCATTGGTTCGGAAGTCTTCCCATCCAAGTAGTCGGCCAATGCTGCCTTTGGACACAACCATCGTCGTCCAATCTTCACAACCCGGATGGGAAACCGGCCGTCCGAGATCTGATTCAGAATCGTTTTCTGTGCACCCGGCCCGGTCTTTCCCAGCGCTTGACCGACTTGTTCGGGTGTTAGCGCCGCGACTCCAGGAAAGAGATTGTCGAGAACCTCAAGGCTAGTCGTCAATTTCGAGCTCGCCGCCAGGCTGGAATTTCACTCAGGTCAATTACTCTCGAACTGAGTGGCGGCGGGCTTATCGGGCTCGTAGCAGCTTGCGCTTTCTGCCGTTCCCGATAGCGGCGCATCCTTTCAGCACCGCTCAAGGCCTTGCCTGTTGGCGGTCGACCGCGCTTGCGCGGTGCAGGCTCGAACAAGTCGAGAGTCGTGTTATCTGCTGGATCTTTCATTGAGTCTCTTTTGTCGTCAGATGTGACGATTATTTGCAATGTGGTAACTGAAACGAAAATCGTCCGCATGATCGACGCGTGTAACCGTTACGAGTGACGGTAATCATTTCGATCACTGTTTCTTGTGACGCTTGATTGCGGCGGAGAGAATTCCCGCAACTTGTAACGCCGCGAGAAGTTTAGCGTGGGATGTGACTTAAAATGGCGGTCGTGCTTTAAACGGAAAGCTACTCGTGGGAAAACAACCGCCGGTATATGGTAATTTTCTGCACCTATAACATTTTCACATTAACGCGGGCTTCTAAATAACATTTCGATTCGATAGAAATATTGGCAGGTTTGTAAACGAGTTTCCGCTGCAGTATCTTGGGGAACGTGTTGGGTGCTAACGGCACGAAAAAACTGTCGCTATACTGACACTGCATGTTGTAGACAGGGCGGCGACCAGCGCAACGCGATCGTCACCGGTGAGAAGCCGGTTGTGCCTATACCGCGCCACGGCAGTCCGTGGTTGTGCGCCGGAACCAGCCGGCCTCGGTTGTCGAAATCGTGCCGCCGGCGTGGATGGGGACAACACAGTGGCGCGCCGGCCGGGATAACTGCTACCACGGGATACTGTCTGAAAAAGCAGAACGCGCTGGCTCACCTAGAGGCGCGGACAGGTAAGTCTAGGCGGCGAGACGGCTCCGTACCTTGATGAAAAGGTTGGGAAGGGTAGACAGACCCGGCGGTTCCCAGGTCAGCTCGAGCAGGGTTATCCCGATCATGTCGGGAGGGCCCGGCTCAACCCACCGCCCTTGATGCACGATTGCGTAACGCAATATTGAACTCAAACCCAGAGATCTCAGCAAGGTTGAGCCTCAAACTCAATATTGAGTTACTCAATCTTTGTTTAACGGCGCAATCTAGCAATTTCGCCATTGGTGCCACAGTAAGCTCAATCCAGCTTAACGGCGCAATTCAGCGATTTCGCTGTCGAGGCACAGTCAGCTCAATCCAGCTTAACAGCGCAATTCTAGCGATTCGCTTTCGAGCTCCAGTCAGCTCAATCCAGCTTAATAGCGCAACTCAGCAGTTTAGCTCTCGGGATCCGCTTAGCTCAATCCAGCTTAATAGCGCAATTCGGCATTTTCGCGCTCGGGCTCCAGTCAGCTAAATCCAGCCTATCAGCGCAATCCAGCAGGTCCCGACCGAAGCAGTCGTAGTTCGGCGTTTTCAGCCCCACGGGTAGCTACCCTGGACGCCTGAGAAACAGAGCTTGCACTATCCCAAGCAGCGCAAAGCAGCAGCGCAAAGCAGCGCATTCCCCGCCCTGGTCGCGCAGTTCCTCCGGTCCCGGCGTAAGCAGTTTTATCCGACCAATGCTACCCTTCATGCTTCAGTCAGCCTCAAGTGCTCCAAACGGGATAAAACCGCATTAGAGCGGCTGCTGACCGCTGGGTAAGGGGTAGCTAGCCTCCAACCCACCGGAGTGGTGGAAGATAGGACGTCGTCCGCATATTTCCGAGCTCAAAATCGATCTCCCGCCAGACCATCTCCTCCACGATCTTGATAGGGAGGGGCCCAGGCAGGCGGCGAGCGGGTCTGTCATCTGCCTCGCACACGCTATACAACCGCGTAAAGGCTCTCTAAGCGTGTGCAAATGCTCCGAATAATCTTCACTTCTTTATTGCCGTATCTGGTTGCCGCGGTTGTCTGCATCGTGGGCACTATCGCCCTCTATCAGTGTGCGCCGCGCGTTCTCGATCTTCTCTCCACGCTTCTGGTCGTACATCCGTTATCGGCGGGAACGTTCACCGTGCTCGCTGTGGCGAGCGTTGACAGCCGCGTCTTGCAGGCAGGCCGCTACGTCAGGTTCCAGAACGTCGGCGCGAAGTCTGCGGCGCAGTTGCTGCTCGGAGATCGGTAATGAGAACGCCAGACCGGCCGAAAGCCCGGAAGACGTTGCGCTGCCCGCCAAGCGTGATGCTGATCGCACGAACGCTGTGCTGGCCGTCATCGCGCGTCTTCTAACCACTGTTGAAGATCGCGATGGCAGTAGCAGGGCACCGCGTCCCGACCGCCGCCGTTCGGGTTCGTGAGCGCCAACCTGATCGGCAGTCCGCTGCCGGCCTGCACTTGGACGAACGCGTCGCGCTACTTCGTGACCGTCTCGAAGCACGTGCCGACTCCCGCGAGGCTGCGCAGCTTCGCACCGACGTCAGGGAGGCGCGTGGTTTTGTCCGCGGCTTCAACGCGCGCGAGGTCTCTGCTGACACCCATGCCCGCTACTCGCGCGTCGTTGATCAGATGCGCACGACCGGCCAACAGCCGGAGCGTGCCGCGAGCCGGGCGAACTTTCAGTTTCGGCGTGCCGCGCTCGTGCATGTAACGCGCGACGAGGTGAAAACTGCGCTACGTGACTTGGATCGATTCAAGCGCTCCGGCGAAATAGATCGGGCGGCTGATGCGTATTTGCGAATTCGTGAGGGCCTGGAGACGCTGCGCCGACTTCCCCCTTCGACGGGGGACCGAGAGGCCGATATGGAGCGGAAAAGCGTGTACACCGGCCCAGCTCAAGCACAGGTTAGTAACGGAAAGCGTCCCTCCCTGGCCGGCCTGCCATCAGACTGGCGGGACCTCGTGCAACGCGAGGTGCGCGATGCAGACCGACCGGCTGTCGCTGTGATGGCGCTGTCCGGAGCGCGCCCTGCCGAGGTGAAAGGCGTTCAGGTGCGGCAGGACGGCGACCAGATTGCGCTATCGATTCGAGGCGCAAAGGTCGACAACAATCGCGGTGTGGAGAGCAGGACGCTGTCTTTCGTCCGTTCCGATTTGGCGGGAACGGAGGCAGGCCGCGACCTGCTCGCGTGGCTCGGCAACCGGTCGGAGCGGACGATCACGCATGCCGGTACAGTCGCGGCCTTCCGCGAGCGCGTCGCGCGTGCGGCGGAACGAGCCGGCTTGCCACACGTAAGCGCCTACACATTCCGCCACGGCGAGGCGCGCCGACTGAAGCTCGACGGCACGCCACGCGGCGAGATATCCACCCGCCTCGGGCATCGAGCGCAGCGCAGTCAAAGCAAATATGGCTAAGGAGAAAATATGCCAATCCTCGAATGGCTTGTGGAAAGCCTGCGTTCGCGCGGTCTTCATGACGAGGCTGATACTCATGAAGCTGTCCATGCTGGGGAAGCATCTGGCTCGGCACCGGCCGGCGTTTCGGCGTCGTACGGCCACGACGATGACCGGAGAGTCGGTGGACGTGGGGAGCGCGCGAGCGTGAACCCTGGTGTTGCTGCACGGGGCGCCGAGCCGTCAGCAACACCAGGAAATCCTGGTGGTCCGGACGCTGGGCATGGCGTTCACCCTGACGACATCGACGGCGGCGGCGCGCACGATACCGCTGCTGCCATAGACCGTGGCGGCGAGGCAGCCGCAAGGCACAGCAACTTTGACCCCGACCGTCTTCACGAGCATCAGCAGCGCTCACCGGAATTGGACTCGCATGACCCTCTCGCTGGTTTGTATTCCGGACGTTTGCGGGCGTCATTGGCGCGCGAAGCGTTCCGCTCGGCGAGCGCTTCGGCACAGGACGCCGCTATCGCAGAGCGTGTCCTTTCCCCGAACTTCGACGCGTTCATGGAGATGGCAGAGCGGGCGATGTTTCCGGCTCCGCAACCGATTGACGAATGGCGAACGGGTCGCCGAGCAGCTATCGATGCGGTCGGCGACGCGCTTCCTCGCTTCGCACGCGGCGATACATACCTCGACCCTTCGATTACGCGTGCCACCGACGCCGGCCCAGCATTGTCTCAGCATGCTGAGCCGGCCTGCAGACCAATGTCCAGCACCACCGTTCAGCGTACTTCCAATCAGGCGCTGGAAAGATGAAAGCCATTACCTCCCAGGGATGTCGGAGCGCTGTCTACGCTGTCGCCACGCTGAGCGTTGCAATCGTCGCCACAGTGATAGATGCCGGTGTCCTGTTCGGCATCGTGCATGTTCTCCATGCCGGTGTTTCGGCCAGTGTTCTCGCTGTCGTCCTCGCAGGCAACCTCGCATTAGCGTCACGCGTCGCTGTTCGGCACGCTCGCCAGCCGGCGGCTAGCACCCTTTTCGTCTCCCGCTGAACGCCTTGCTAGCTTCGCTGCTGGCATCACGCTCGCCGTCCTTCTGGTGGTCATGGGCTGACGCTGACGCGTCCTGGCGCGCGCCCTTCGGTCGCTTTTGCGCCGTCGCCCAGAACTCGCTGACGCGAGTTCGCCTTGTCCCATGTCGCGCCGTGCGCGCCCCACGACAAGGCTTGTCTCGGCGCGGAGTTTTTTGTCTCTAGCCCACGGTGTCTTGCCTACTCGCCTCGGTGTGTAAGCCCAGTGGTATGCACCGGGCATTCGGGTCAGTCGACGCTATACGGAGCGAGGCGCACTTTCGCGCCGCTGGAGATCGTCATGCACAACCCCAACATCATTGAGCACGCCGCCGCCTGCGCGTCGCTGCGTTGCTGCACAACGCCGTCGCTTGCCGCTGCTGCGCTGTCTTTCACGCCCGAAGCTGCTGCCGACGCGCTGCGCGCAGCCGTCGCGCCAGGCTATTTTCGTCGCCTGCTATTGCCGGGACTCGGGAACACGCCGGTCTACCAGCCCACACCGAAATCAATCGGCCTGGACGCTACGAGAGCACCGAAATTTCTGCGGGCGGGGCAGTCTCTGGACACTCTTTGGCGCGGTCTTTTGCGCGGCGGCGTCGCCTTCCGTGGCACCCCGGCGGGCCGCTGGTTGACCACCGGAGAGCTTACGCTCTTGTGCGTGAAGACCGGCATCCCGACATCGGGGTACGCTATCCCACTGGTCTTGCAGGATAACGGTGGATACACGGTGTTCGCACCCATACCGCCGTCCGCAGAGCGCTCGGCTTTCAATGCAGTCGCCAGTATTGTGGCTCGCTGGCATCCGCTGTTCGAACAGCAGAACGGCCGGCTCCTCCTTGTCGCTCGGGCCGGTCGGCAGGCTGAGTGCCTGCGCGCAACGCTGCGTGAGTTCGGCGTGGCTCCGGGCGACGAGGTACGTGAACTTGCTCAAATAGACGCGCAGATTTCCGCCGATCCAACCGGGGTCAGTCGCATCAGGCTTGCCGGCCGCCGGGCAGAACTGATGACGGCACAGGCGGATGTTTCGGTCGAGTTCCCGTGGCTATCTCGCGATGTCATTACCGTTGATCCGCGAGGGTGACGGCATGCTTCCGACTCAAACGACACCCCGCTCGCTCTCGTTGACAGCCGCGCGTCAGCGGGCGCGGGAACTGCTCGAATTCGATCTTCCGTTTTGGCTGCGTGTCATTATCAGCTTGGCCTTTGGCTGTCAGGCAGTCTGGCTTGTGGTCCCGACTATTTGGCCAGAGCAGACTTTCGGCCACGCGCTCCGTGTGACTTTCATCGTTGTCGTATCCGTGGCGGCGATTGCCTACGACGGGCTTGGCGCGTTGCTCGGCGGCACCGCAGCGCGGCTGAGGCTTGTATGGAAAGCGAGCAAGCAGTCGCAGCATTTTATCGCCCAGCACTATCGCCTGCCGCCACTGCTCGACTCGCAGGAGTCGCCCACGCTGGTCGTCGGTGAAGTACATCCGACGCGGAGCTATTCGGGCGACGGCCACCGCCTGACCTATGGCACGGGTGCCGAGCTCGCGCCGCAGCCTGAGTGGTTTGCGTTACCGCTCGCGGGACTTGTAACTGGGATTCTGGTGTTGGGCGCGACAGGCAGCGGCAAGACAGCGTACTTCATCCAGTCGGCTGTCTTCCGTCTCCTGGGACACGGCTCGCGACCGGGTGCACTGGTTGCTGATAGCAAGGCGGCGCTGATTGGTCCACTAGTCCGCAGCCTGCATGAGGCCGGCCGGCTTGACGATCTGCGTGTCGTTGGTCTACGGCATCCAGAGACCAGGTGGAATCCGCTGCATCGCCCCGCAGACGACCCTGCGACCCTGGCGGAGAGCTTTATGCAAGCGTTGGAGGCGATTAACGGCGGCGGCTTCGAACCTGCGTCACGCTGGATCCGACACGGCGCACGCGCACTTTTGGAGGGCGCCATCGGTATCCTCCGGCTGACGAACGCCGGGTATGTCACGGCGCAGGCCGTGCTAATGCTGCTCCAGCAGTTGCAGTTGCTCGCACAGGGGAATGATGAGCCGGGCAAAGCCGCGCAGGGGTTTCTCATCGCGCTTTGCGATGGATTTGAGTTCGATGAAGAGAAACGAGAGCAGCAGGACTACTACCAGAACCGGCTCGTTCAGGTTTTCGCTGAGGAGGATAAGCTTCGCGCGATATATCTGAGCGAAATCTATCAGTTGCTGACGCCACTCGTTGCGCCGGGCGCACGACAAGTCTATAACCCTCCAGAGTCCGAAATCACGCTTCCAGATTGGCCGACGGTTATCGACCAAGGGCTCATCGTCGCCCTCGATTGCTCGCTGTTTGAAACGCCTGGCCTCGCCCAATTGCTCGGGGTGACGCTGAAACTGGGTTACCAGCAAGCGATTCTAAATCGGTTAGCTGGCCGGGATGGGTTGGAGCCGGAGGAGCGCGCCATGTTGCTGATCATCGACGAGGCGCAAGACATGGTTACGGCGGGCGATGAAGCCTTCCAAGCGCTGGCCCGCGCGGCGCGGTCCATCACCATCTACGCAACACAGGGCATCCCCAGCCTGGAGCAGCGGCTTGGGGAAGTCGCAACCCGCGTGCTCGTGCAGAGCTTGCGGAATCTTGTCGTGCTTACTCAGACCGCGCCCGACAAGGTCGCCGACTTGTTGGGCCAACACAATCGCAGGCTCGTGGAAACGAGCATAAACGAGACCGTGACCGACGCCGCCCTGACGGCCGCAGGCCGGTTTGCGGGCGATTCGACCGTCGCGCAGAGTTTCAATGTCCGGGAACAGCGTGAACACATCGTGCCGCCCGAAGTGCTCCGGAACTTGCCGACCGGCCAGGCGATCGTTGCAGGCTTCGACGGCAAGAGCGAGCTGCCCTTGTGCCGGGTATTTCTCCACCCGTACTTTCGACCGATAGAAACGCGGTTCACCGACCTAGGAGCCTGAACATGTACGGTATCGTTATCCCCATCCTCTTCGCCGCCGTGCTCCTGACCGGCGTGGAAGCATGGACTTGCTGGGGCGGGCTCGTTACCTCCGTGCCGCAAGACTGCTGGTATGTTTCACTGGTCGTTTTCGTGACGTGGGGGAGCTTGCACACAATACGCAAGCTCTCCCAATAGCTCGTGAAGTTCCAAGCGGGCATCGCTAAGATCAACTGACCAGAGGCCGGAAGCCTTCCGCCTCGCGGCGGCGGTCTCGATGCTCGGGTGATATCGTGTTCGCAACATCAAGGTCAAGGGATCCCGCCTCGACCAAACAATCGATTCGTGCGTGCAAAAGGCTCATGATAAATCCCGAACTGGCCGCTGAATTGGCCGACGCGGCGCGACTCCAGGCGGCGATCCGCGAGTTGCGCAAGCTCCGAAAAGAATGCGCGCCCCTTGATCGTGCATGGTCCGATACGCGGGTTGCCAGGCTGCGCTACGAACGGGAATATGCGTTCGCGGTCCAGCAACTGCGGGAACGGGAGATTCGTATTATGGATGAGCTCCGGCCCTATCTCGTCAGGATTGAGGCGCTGGAGAAACAGGTGAGGAAGTTGGACCGGAAGACACGGAAAGCGCGCTCGGGCTAAAGTCATTCAGAAGCTGTGCGAAGGCCGCACTAAAGAGCTTGCCTTTTAGCGCGTCACACATCGTATTACTCAATCTGCGCCCGCGATTCCGATGTGCGCAAGGGAGGCGGCCCGCGTCGAATCGCCGCCCAACGGTCAGCGCGCTGGCGGCTCGGATAGGCTGCCAGCACCGCTTGCGCGCAGCAAAAACCATAATTTCTGGGACACCGCATCATTTTGCCGGATGCCTGTTGGAGACCCGGCTGTTAAAATCCCCGTCAATTTTGTCAGCGTCCGGAAATCATCAATCAATCAATGGCTTGGCATGGCCCAAATTTCGACAGATGGCCAGAACCCGGAATCGCAGCGTGACGCGCTGAGCGTTTCCGAAGTCCACTGCATCTAGGAAGGAAGGCAATTTGGTAACGATGCTGGCCAGCGGGAGCTTGACTGCCCCTAAAGGCGCAGCACGTTCGTGACGTTAATAATGGAGCGGCTGGACCGGATTAGGCGCGGCCTGACTGAGTTGGTCCGAATCGTCGCGAAGTTGGAAGAAATCTCGGTTTTCGAGCGCATCGTCGAAAAGATCGAGAGCTCCAGCACGGCCGGCAAACTGGTCTTCCAGGTTTTCGCGGCTTCTGGTTGAGTTCAGACGCAACTTAATTCGGAGTCAGCGGGGGAATTAGCAGTCGTGAAACTCGTAAATAACAGTGGATTAGACCGGGTCATCGATCTAATGCGCCCGCATTTGAAGCCGGGCCGCAAATTCGATTGCGTCACGCCGTTGTTCTCGTTGTTCGCCTTCGCTGAACTACGCGATGTTCTCGCGACGCTTGAACGGGTACAGCTTATCCTCCCTCCGGCAGATGACAGACTGGACTTCGTTGGCGGCGAGGGGGACCGGGCCGCACGAAATCGGCTGCAAGCCCGTTGGCTCGCCAACCAGTGCGCCAAGTGGCTCGATGGCCGTGTTGAACTGCGCCGCGCGCACGGCCGCGTGCCGCAAGGCGCTGCAGTCATGCGCGCACCGAACGGCACTGCTGACCAGGTAGTGATGGGTTCGTTCGCGTTCAGTACAGATGGCCTGGGCCTGGCGCCGGGCAATCCCTTGAATCTGATACAGGCGTCCGAATCGGCCGACGAGGCGGCACAGCTCGCCCGTTGGTTCGATCAGCAATGGTCCGCGCTCCAGACGCAGCCTGACAGCCGGCCGGCCCTGGTTGAAGCCCTGCTGAGCATGGGGCGGCACCATGCGCCGTTCACGCTCTACGCACTGATCCTGAATCACCTATTCGGGAACCGCGGCGAAGAGATGGACGAGGAGCGCATCGTCAAATCGGCCACCGGTATTCGCAACACCGTTGTCTGGAAGAAGCTGTTCAAGTTCCAGCGCGATGGCGTCATCGGGGCGATTGACAAGCTGACGCGTTTCGGTGGTTGCATTATTGCGGACAGCGTGGGGCTTGGAAAAACCTTCGAGGCCCTAGCCGTCATCAAGTACCACGAGTTGCGCAACGACCGCGTGCTGGTGCTTGCGCCCAAGCGCCTGCGCGACAACTGGACGCTGTACAAGGCCAACGACAAACGCAATGCGCTCGCGGCAGACCGCTTTAATTACGACGTACTCAACCATACGGATTTGTCGCGCGACGGTGGCCACTCCGGCGATATCGACCTGTGCCATGTGAACTGGGGCAACTACGACCTTGTGGTTATCGACGAGAGTCACAACTTCCGCAACAAGAAGTCGCCGCGCCAGGGCACCGAGACCCGCTATGACCGGCTAATGCGCAAGATCATCAAAGAAGGCGTCAAGACGCGCGTACTTATGTTGTCGGCAACGCCAGTCAACAACCGCTTGGCAGATTTGAAAAATCAAATTGCCTTTGTCACTGAGGGCGACGACACCGCCTTGGTTGAGCACGGCATCGAGAGCATCGAGCAGACCACGCGCAAAGCGCAAACCCAGTTCAACCGCTGGCTCGACATGGACGAGGCCGAGCGTACGCCCGGCCACCTGGTCGAGATGTTGGGCTTTGATTACTTCACGCTGCTGGATCACCTTACCATCGCGCGTTCGCGCCGACATGTAGAGAAGTATTACGGTACGGACGAGACCGGCAAGTTCCCGGGCCGGCTGCCGCCTATAAATATCAAGGCCGACGTAGATCTGGCTGGTCAATTCCGCGCTATCAAGGACATCAACCTCGAAATCCGGCGCCTAAACCTGGCCAGCTACGCGCCGCTGCGTTATGTGCTGCCGCACAAGCAGGCCGCCTACGACGCCAAATACAGCACCGAAATCAGGGGCGGCGAGAGTTTCTTCCGCCAGGCTGACCGCGAAGAGAGCCTCATCCACCTGTTGCGGGTCAACGTGCTCAAGCGCATGGAGAGCGCGGTTTCCTCATTCTCACTGACCGTGCAACGGCAGCTCAAAGACGTTGAAGCTGTGCTGGCCCACATCGAGAACCACGCCGAGGGCATCGAGGAAATCGACATCGCCGATGTGGATATCGACGACCCTGCATATGAACCACTACTTGTAGGTCGCAAGGTTAAGGTGCTTCTCAGCGACGTGGACCTGATTCGGTGGAAGCAAGACCTGATCGAAGACCGCAATCGCTTGGCCACATTGCTGGCCGCTGCCCAGCAGGTGGACGCGGGGCGCGACGCCAAGCTGGCCAAACTGCGCGATATGATCGAGCAAAAGTGCCGTGCGCCCATTAACGCCGGCAACCGCAAGATCATTGTCTTCACCGCGTTCTCTGACACGGCGCAATACCTGTACGCTAACCTCGCTCCGTGGGCCAAGTCCTTCCTTGGCGTGGATGCTGGCTTGATCACCGGCAGCGCCGGCATCCAGACCACCGTGCCCGGTTTGCGCAAGAGCATGAGCAGTGTGTTGTCGGCCTTCGCGCCGCGCGCCAAGGAGCGCCCGGCAGACATGGCGGCAGAGGGAGAAATCGACTTGCTCATCGCCACGGATTGCATCTCTGAAGGTCAGAACCTGCAGGATTGCGACTGGCTGATTAACTACGATATCCACTGGAATCCGGTGCGGATCATTCAGCGCTTCGGTCGTATCGACCGAATTGGCTCGCCTAACCAGAACATCCAGTTGGTGAACTTTTGGCCCAATATGGAACTGGAGGAATACATCGGCCTGGAACAGCGGGTGAGCGGGCGCATGGTGTTGCTTGATGTTTCGGCCACGGGCGAAGAAAACCTCATTGAACAGCAGTCTGGCGACCAGATGAACGACCTGGAGTACCGGCGCAAGCAGTTGCTTAAGCTGCAGGATACGGTTATCGATATCGAAGACCTGAGCAATGGCGTGTCCATCACCGACTTGACGCTGACCGACTTCCGCATCGACCTGGCGCAGTACCTCAAAGAACACCCCGGTCAGCTCGACAGCTTGCCGCTGGGCACCTACGCCGTCACCACCAGTATTGACGCCGACATTCCTCCGGGCGTCATCTTTTGCCTGCGAGCCGAGGGAGCAGCAGCTGCCAAAATGAGCAAAAGTGGCCAGCATTCCGACTACCCCCTGGCACCGATTTATCTGACTCATGTGGGCGATGACGGTGCCGTGCTTCTGCCGTATCCTCAGGCCAAGCGGATCCTTGACCGGCTCAAGCGTCTGGCCCTCGGGCGCGAGCTGCCTGATGACGCTGCCTGCGCCAGCTTCGATAAGGGCACGCGGCAGGGCGAGGACATGCGCCACGCGCAGAAGCTATTGGCTGCTGCCGTTGCGTCTGTGGTGGGCAAAAACGAGGAGCGCGCGGTAGCCAGCTTGTTTTCGCCCGGTGGCACTTACGCCATGAAGGGTGAATTCGCCGGCAGCAATGATTTTGAGGTGGCCGCCTTCTTGGTGATTCTGCCCGGAGCCGCTGCGTGACGGTGCACGAGCTGATAAGCATGCTGATTTCGTCGCTGGCCTTGCCGGTCAGTTGCCGCGTGGATCAGCGCGTCCCGAAGAAGATGCTGGTTGAGAACGGCGCACCGACCAGCGCGGACAAGCGCCTCATCAACGACACGGTTGAAGAGGTCCAATGGATAGCGGCCTTGAAACCTTACACAGTGGGCGTGGCCGAATATCGCGACAACGAGCGCGAATACCTAGAGGTGGCGGTGTTGAGCATCGTTGCCCGCCTTGCGGCGCAGAGCGACAGTGGCGGTGCGGCGAAGAAGACACCAAACACGACCCGGCTAGCCGAGCTGGTGCACCGCGCCGTGCCTTACCCCGTGCTGCTACTGCTGGCCGCGCCGCAGGGCGTGTTCATCTCCTTGGCGCACAAACGCTGGGCACACAACGAGGCCGGCAAGGTGGTGCTAGACGGCGAGCCAGTCACGGCAGACTTGGCGCTTGATCTGACAGTTGGACACCCCTTCGCTCAGGCTCTGGCTTTAGCTCGCCAGCCCCAGGCCAGTCTGCTGGCCCTGTACCAGGGCTGGATAGACTGTCTGACCGCCTGGCAGGTCGCGCAATACACAGGCACTTTCACGGCGACCGATACTCCGGCCCAAGCCGCTGCACACCGCGAAGCCCTGCGCAACTGCCAACGGTTGGAGTTGGAAAGCGCCCGCCTGCGTGCGCTGGCAGCCAAGGAAAAGCAGATGGCCAAGCTGGTGGACCTGAACCTCGCGCTCAAGCGCATCAGCGCCGAGCTGGCATCGGCGCGCGAACAACTTTAAAGATCTCAGAAGTGATGGACAAAAAATTGCAAAAGCTAGAAGCGACCAGTCCGGAGGCCAAGTCTGCGGACTTGGTGGCAGGCAACATCGAACAGCTCAAGGCCTTGTTTCCCGAGTTAATTATCGAAGGCACCAACGGCGTGGCCGTGAACGTGGACGTGCTCAAGACGCTAGTGGGCGACCAGACCGCCACCGATGCCGAAGAGAAGTACGGCCTGAACTGGCACGGTAAGCGCCGAGCGCGTCAACTTGCGTTGACGCCCAGCACCGGCACGCTGCGCCCCTGCACGGCAGAAAGTGTCGATTGGGACACCACTAAGAACCTCATAATCGAGGGCGATAACCTCGAAGTGCTCAAGCTGCTGCAGAAGAGTTACGCGGGGAAAGTGAAGCTGATTTACATCGACCCGCCTTACAACACGGGGAAGGACTTCGTGTACCCAGACAATTTTCAAGACAATATCAAGAACTATTTGGAGTTGACTGGGCAAGTTGAAGGCGGCCAGAAGGTCAGCAGCATACAGAAGCGAGCGGACGGTTCCACACTGATTGGCTGAACATGATGTATCCGCGAATCAAACTATCCCGGAGCCTCCTAAGAGCGGATGGAGTCATTTTTATCACTATCGATGATCATGAGGTTGCCAATCTAAAGGCGATATGCGACGACGTCTTCGGCGAGGAGAATCTGCTCGGCATCCTAATCTGGCAACACAGTCTTCAGCCCAAGGGCTACTCGGGAACATTCTCCGTGCATCACAACTACGTTCTTTGCTACCAAAAGAGCGAGGATTTCGAGTTGGCGAATCTGGAGCGTACTGATGAGCACAATAAGAACTACTCGAACCCTGACAATGATCCGAATGGCCCATGGCGCACGGGAGACGTCCGGAATGCACTTTACCGTCCGAACCTGATTTACAGGATCGAAACGCCGTCGGGTAAATTTATCGAGCCACCGGAGAACGGCTGGCGTTGGAGCAAAGAAACGGTCGCCCAAAAGATGAAGACGGGCGAGATTATCTTCTCCCCCGATGAGACAAGAATCATAAGAAAAATTTATCTCAACTCGCTTGAAGGGAGGACGCCGGAGACTGTCCTCTTTGGAAAGGAAGTCGGTACAACGCGCGATGCCGCGAGCGAATTGAAGGCTCTCTTTGATGGCCGCGTTCCGTTCGATACGCCCAAGCCAACAGCTTTAATTCGCCACTTTATCTCGCTCTCGGGGGCGGTCGGAGAGGATCTAGTGCTAGACTTTTTCGCGGGATCCGGTACCACTGGTGAAGCCGTCCTTCGGCATAACGTCTCTGCGGGGAGCAAGCTTCGCTATTTGCTTGTTCAACTTCCAGAGCCGCTTGACATCGAAAACAAGGATCAAAAAGACGCGGCGTCATTGTGCGATTCACTCGACAAGCCCAGGAACATTGCGGAGCTGACGAAGGAGCGTCTGCGCCGCGCAGCTGTCAAGGTTAGCTCTGAGAATCCCTTGTTTGCAGGGGATGCTGGTTTTCGTGCTTTGAAACTTGACCATTCCAATATCTGTGCGTGGAATCCCAGCCCTGATAACCTTGCAGAAACATTGCTTGACCATCAGGATCACCTGGTCGAGGGGCGCTCAGAGTCGGATATTCTCTATGAGCTGCTCCTCAAGCTCGGACTGGATCTGTGCGTGCCCATTGAGCAACGCGCAATCGCTGGCTACAAGGTGAATTCGGTAGGCGGTGGCGTGTTGATGGCCTGCTTGAGCACCGCAATTGAACGAGAGGGCGTAGAGAACCTCGCACTAGGCTTGATTGCTTGGCATAAGGAACTTTCGACTGCCGGCGATACCACCTGCGTGTTTCGCGACAGTGCCTTCGCCGACGACGTGGCTAAAACCAATATGGCCGCGATCTTGGAGCAGAACGGCATTCGTAACGTGCGCAGTCTGTGAGGCTCGGTCGATGAAACTTCACTTCGAGCCTAACCTTGACTACCAGCTCCAGGCCATCGAGGCCGTCTGCGACCTGTTCAGGGGACAGGAGGTTTGCCGTACCGAGTTCACGGTGACGATGAAGTTGCCGGACCAGCAACTGTCCCTGGGTGTGGCGGAGACCGACCTTGGTGTCGGCAACCGGCTGACACTGCTGGACGACCAACTTCTTCAGAATCTACGCGATGTGCAACTTCGCGGCGGATTAGCGCCGTCCAGCGTGTTGGCGTCTGGCGACTTCACTGTGGAGATGGAGACCGGCACGGGCAAGACCTACGTCTACCTGCGCACGATCTTCGAGTTGAATAAGCGCTACGGCTTCACCAAGTTCGTCATCGTCGTTCCCTCCGTGGCGATCAAGGAAGGCGTCTACAAGTCGCTGCAGATTACCGAAGACCACTTCAAGGGAATCTATGCTGGCGTGCCAGTAGACTTCTTCCTGTACGACTCGAGCAAGCTGGGACAGGTGCGCAACTTCGCCACCAGCTCTAACATCCAGGTGATGGTGGTGACGGTCGGCGCCATCAACAAGAAGGACGTGAACAACCTCTACAAAGACAGCGAGAAGACAGGCGGCGAGAAGCCCATCGACTTGATCAAGGCGACCCGGCCAATAGTCATCGTGGACGAGCCACAGAGCGTGGACGGCGGCCTGACCGGCGCGGGCAAGACCGCGTTGGACGCCATGCACCCGCTGTGCACGCTGCGCTACTCGGCCACGCACGCCGACAAGCACCACATGGTGTTCCGGCTCGATGCGCTTGATGCCTATGAACGCAAGCTAGTCAAGCAGATCGAGGTGGCGGCGGCCACTATTGAGGACGCCCACAACAAGGCCTTCGTGCGGCTGGTGTCGGTCAGCAACAAGCGCGGCAGCGTCAGCGCGAAGGTTGAGCTGGATGTGAATGCCGCCACCGGCGTGAAACGACAAGAGATGATGGTTAGCGATGGGGACGATCTGCAGCAAACCACCAAGCGTGATATCTATGCCGATTTCCGCGTGGGGGAAATAAACGCGGCCAAGGGCGGAGAGTTCTTGGAGCTGCGCTACCCCGGTGGCGAAACCTTTTTGGCCATTGGCCAGACCTATGGCGATGTCGATGCGCTTGCAGTGCAGCGCGAGATGATTCGCCGCACCATCCGCGAACACCTGGAGAAGGAGAAGGTTCTCCGCCCGAAGGGCATCAAGGTCTTGTCCCTGTTCTTCATCGACGCCGTGGAGCGTTACCGCCAGTACGATGCCGAGGGCAACGCAGCGAAGGGCGATTACGCTCGCGTCTTTGAGGAGGAGTACCGGCGCGCGGCCAAGCTACCGGCCTATCAGAGTCTGTTTGCCGAAGTTGATTTGGCGCATGCCGCAGAAGAGGTGCATGACGGTTACTTCTCCATCGACAAAAAGGGAGGCTGGTCAGATACGGCCGAGAACAACGCCGGAAACCGTGAGAATGCCGAGCGGGCCTACAACCTGATCATGAAGGACAAGGAGAAGCTGCTTGCCTTCGATACGCCGCTGAGATTTATCTTCTCGCACTCAGCGCTGAAGGAGGGCTGGGATAACCCCAACGTGTTCCAGATTTGCACCCTGCGGGAAATGGGCTCCGAGCGCGAGCGCCGGCAGACCATTGGCCGGGGGCTGCGGCTCTGCGTGGACCAGAGCGGCGAGCGCGTGCGCGGCTTCGAGGTGAACCGCCTGACGGTCATCGCCACCGAGTCATACGAGCAATTCGCCGAGAACCTGCAGAAGGAAATAGAGGCCGATACGGGCATCCGCTTCGGCGTGCTGGAGCAGCACCAGTTTGCTGCCATCACCGTCAAGGCGGCTGATGGCACGCTGACGCCGCTGGGCGTGGACCAGTCCAAGGCGCTGTGGGAGCACCTGAAAGCGGCTGGGCACGTCGACGCAAAGGGCAAGGTACAGAATTCGCTGAAACTCGCCCTGAAGAACGGAACCTTGGCGCTGCCTGAGGCCTTTGAGGCCCAGCGCGATCAGATTGCAGAAGTGCTGCGCAAGGTGTCAGGCCGGCTCGAAGTCAAGAACGCTGACGAGCGCAGGGATGTGCCATTACGTAAAGGCAAGGATGGCAAGGCGGTCTATCTGTCCGAAGAGTTTAAGGCGCTGTGGGATCGAATCAAGCACCAGACGACCTACCGCGTCCAGTTTGACAACGCCAAGCTGTTGGATGCATGCATCGCTGGTCTGAAGAAGGCCCCAGCCATTGCTAGGGCGAGACTGCAGTGGCGAAAGGCCGAAATTGCAATTGGCAAGGCCGGCGTGGAGGCCACCGAGAAGGAGGGTGCAGCCACCGTCGTGCTGGACGAGACAGATATCGAGTTACCGGACCTGCTGACCGACCTGCAGGACCGCACCCAACTGACGCGCCGGAGCATCATTACCATCCTGACCGGCAGCGGCCGCCTGGACGACTTCAAGCGCAACCCGCAGCAGTTCATTGAGCTGACGGCGGAGATCATCAACCGCTGCAAGCGTCTGGCGCTAGTAGACGGTATCAAGTACCAAAAGATTGGCGACGACCATTTCTACGCCCAGGAGCTGTTCGCCAACGACGAGCTGACGGGCTATCTGCGCAACATGCTGTTGGACACGAAACGGTCCATCTATGACCACGTCATCTACGACTCAGACACCGAACGCAACTTCGCGGAGGCGCTGGAAACGAACGATGGCGTGGTGCTGTACGCAAAGCTGCCAAGTTGGTTCCAGGTGCCGACGCCGCTGGGGCCATACAATCCGGATTGGGCCATCCTGTTTGACCTGGAAGGCACGCAACGCATGTATTTCGTCGTGGAGACCAAGAGCAGTTTGTTCACCGATGATCTGCGCAGCAAGGAGGACGCCAAGATCGAGTGCGGCAAAGCGCACTTTGCGGCGCTGGGAGCTGGCGAAAACCCTGCCCGCTATCTCGTGGCCACGTCGTTTGGTGATGTGCTTAAGACGATGGAGTGACCTAGTCTTCTTTCTCTAGGCATCAGCCCAGCTGCGGTACGGGCAAATTGCATCGCATTGCATTGTGGCTTGTTTCCCGTTATGCCGTTATGCCGCGCCAAAGCTGGGTTTTTCTGATGTACTGATAATCGAAGGGGAGTCATCGGACTTCACAATGCCACACTTAATACCCGTTATTCAACATGCTAACGGGTCAGGACTTCGAGGGGGTGGTCCGTTTCGCGACCGGCTTCCAACCTAGGTGCTCTGCCAGATCCGAAGCGGTCGGATTGTAGTAGCGCTGCAGCATCCGCATGTCTTTGTGCCCTGTGAGTTTCGCCAGGCGTAGGGCGTCTACCCGCTTTGCGAGGCGCGTCGTCGCCGTGTGCCTGAGATCGTGTAGGCGCAAGCCCAGGACAGCTGGATCTTCCTCCGCGAGTCTGTCTCGGCCACGAATCCAAGCTTGCGTAATCGAGTCCGGCCGAATGTGGCGTTCCTCCCCCGGATTTCCGCCTGTGCCCTTCAGGACGAACCCTGTCCGCTCCGCTGCTGGTATCGCTGACAGAAGCGTGACCGACTCAGGGGAGAGCGGAATCGTGCGGGCTTCCCCGTTCTTTGTGTCAACGAAGGTCATATGAGGCCAGCCATCGTCTGCCGGGTCAAGAACCACGTTTTGCCAACGCAGACTTGCAATCTCACTGCGTCGCGCAGCTGATTCGAGCAGTAAGCGCACCGCCAAGCGCGTCATTGCACTGCCGGCACGTGCGATTATCCGCTCTACGTCGCTATCCTGCGCTGTGCGGTCGCGTGCGTCACGGACCGGGAGCGCGTGTCCACGCGCGCAATTCTCAATCCACGACTTGCCCGGTTGCTTGCGCGCCCATTCGATTGCAGCCGATATGACTGACAGAAACGAATTTACCGTGCTGCTCTCGTAAGCTTTTTCTTCCTTGACGCGGTCGCGCCAAGCAGAAAAGTGCCAGGGTTTCAGCGTCTCGATCGGTGTATCGAGCCACTCGGCAGACTTTGACAGGCCGCCGCCGTCCGCAAGCAGTTGATTGAGCCGACTCGTTTCAGCAACCCGTCCTTTCTTGCCTGGCGTCACCTCGTTCCTGTACTTTTCAAAAAATGGCCGCAGTGTGTCGGTTTTCGATGTGTGCTCCTTTACTGCGCCATGAGTAATAAGACTCTCGCGCTGCTCGTGCGCGAATTTCACCGCGTCCGAGCGCGCTTTGCTCTTGCTCTGGCGGGAGGTGGGGTCATAGGGAAATGACTTATCGACGAGAACGCCCCGGCGCTTGATCTTGACTTGAAACGATGTGCCACGATCATAGGTGTTATTTCGGGTTCTGTTTTTCGTCTGCACTGAGGTCATCACAAGAGACTTGCTGGAAGTGGTGGGTCGGCTTTATTTTCCCATTTTTTTCCCGGGAATTGGCAGAAATTTGGATTCCCCCGAGATAACTCTGAAGAAACAGCGGCTTTGTTGATGGCGAATATCTAGGAAATTAGCATTCGCAATGCGAAGGTCGGGAGTTCGATCCTCCTCCTCACCACGAATCCAAGGGCCTGTCGCAAACCCCAGGCCCTTTCCCATTTCTGCACCCATCTGCACTTCCCCAACCGGCTAAACTGATCGCCATACAAAACATGCGAGGCCCGCATGCACTTCGAAATCCGCGAAATCGACCACGTCGTCATCCGCTGCGCCGATCTCGACCGCATGGTGGACTTCTATCGCGTCGTATTAGGTTGTCCGGTCGAGAAGGAGCAGCGCGATATCGGCCTCGTGCAGATGCGCGCGGGCCGTTCGCTGATCGATCTGCTGGCCGTCGGCGCGAAAATCGATCGGCCGGAGAGCGGTCAGCCCGGCGCGGGTCGCAATATGGATCATCTGTGCGTGCGCGTCGAACCGTTCGATGCCGACACGTTACGCGCGCATCTCGAAAAGCATGGCGCGCGCATCGGTGAAGAGGCGCGACGATACGGCGCCGAAGGCTTCGGCCCGTCGCTCTATTTCTTCGATCCGGAAGGCAACATGATCGAGTTCAAAGGTCGGCCCGACGTCTGATGTTCAGGCCGCGCCGTCCTTCAGAACGTTCCAGCGGATCGCGACGGCGTCGGCAGTCTCACTGCCTAGCGTGACGTCGCCGTCCTGCACCATCATCTGCAAACGCATCGTCCGTTCGGCCAGCTTGCCGAGCGCTTCTGCGATGCCATCCGCGAGCGACCAGACCGTCACGTTCTGCAACCGTTCGACCTTGCCCTTCACGCCGTTCCACCAGATATCCGCGGTCTTTCCCGCATACGCGATCACGATCACGCGCTCCGAGCGGCCACTCGCCTTCGAGATGCGCCGTTCGTCCGGCTGGCCGACCTCGATCCACGTCTGGATCTGCCCGGTGAGATCCTTTTGCCACAGATCGGGCTCATCCGTGTCGGACAAGCCTTTGCAGAATTCGAGACGCTCGTCGGCGAACATGCCGAACGCGGCGACGCGCACCATCATCCGTTCGTCCGTCTCCGAGGGATGGCGCGCAATGGTCAGGGAATGATCGCCGTAGTAGTGGCGATCCATGTCGGCAATTTGCAGGTCTGCCTTGTAGATCGTGGATTTGAGAGCCATTCAGCATCGGACGCCGGTCTTTCGGCCAGCGGAAAAGAATTGTCGAGATGGCGCGAGCGTTTGCGCGCCAAACCGACATTGTGCGGGGAATCGAAGGAAATTTGGAAGACGCCGACGCGCACGATCGTGCTTCGATCGCGGCGGAATGGATCGATGGCCTGTTGCCGACGATTAATTCACGGATAAATCCCGCTTCCGGCGCAATTCAATAATCGCGCCGGATCGTCGGCTGGATATTCTGCGAGGAACCGCTTATTGATCGATGAAACGATCCGCGGTCCACATACCTTGCGTGTCGCTATTTGAGGCGTTGACGAATTCGATGTCATGGCCCACCACGCGAATCACGCGAAAATGCGAATCGACCGGAGTCGAAATGCATTCGAAACCCTCGAAGAACTGCTGCATCTTCTGATGCTCGCCGGCTTTCGCGTGTTGATCGGCCGAATCGAACTTGTCCTTGGATAAGCAGCCATACGAGTTTGGCCTGAAAGTGAACGTCTGCTGAGGCTGAATAACGCCGTCCTGGGCTTGCGCTGCGGAAACGGTTGCAAACAAACCCATCATCGCGAAGAGAATACCGACGCGTCTTTTCATGTATACCCCCAAACGAAACCGTTTCGAAATTAGCTATGTATTTAAAAGCGGCTGACCGCAAAACTCATGCTAGTTGACGGAGGCAAACTTGCAAGCATATGTTATGTGCGACCGCAACACGTCAGAATGTCGCAGGCGCTTTTCAAGTGAAGCGGCGATTGAAATCCAGTTAAAAATCGCGAAAACGAAGCGCGAAAAGAAATGAAAGCTCGCTCTTATGCCGGAAGGACTGCGACAATTTGCCTCCCGCGCGCGCGTGGTGCGTTGCATTAGACGCCCGTGAGACTGATCCAACACATAACGACCGATGCGCTCTGCGCGCGTCAAGATGGCCAATCGGCCTATTGCAAGCGTTCGGCGTTCATGGATAAATCGACGCATCGAACTCTGGAGATCAAGCATGACCCTTGCCCAATGGCTGCCGTTCGCGATCGCGTCGGCGATCCTCGTCGCCATTCCCGGCCCGACAGTGCTGCTCGTCGTGTCCTACGCGCTCGGCCACGGCCGCAAGTACGCATTCGCGACGACCATCGGCGTCGCGCTCGGCGACCTTACCGCGATGACCGCATCAATGCTCGGCCTCGGCGTGGTGCTGGCGGCATCGGCTGAATTGTTCATGGTCGTGAAGTGGATCGGCGCGGCGTATCTCGTGTACCTCGGCATCAAGCTTTGGCGCGCGCCGGTGGTCGATACGGACGCGGTCCAGCCTACCGGCGAACTGCGCACGAGCCGAATCATGGCCCACGCATACGCCGTCACGACGTTGAACCCGAAGAGCATCATTTTCTTTGTCGCGTTCGTGCCGCAATTCGTCGATCCGCACGCGGCGAGCGTGTCGCAGATCGCGATTCTCGAAGCAACCTTCGTCGGACTGGCGGCCGCCAACGCGTTCGCCTACGCGCTGCTCGCGTCCGGCGCGCGCAAGGCGATCCGCAAGGCTTCCGTGCAGCGCGCGGTGAACCGCACCGGCGGCGCGCTCCTGATGGGCGCGGGCATTTTCGCCGCGGCATGGAAAAAAGCAGCATGAGTCAGCCGGACGATTGGACCGCAAGCGCGCGGCGCGTGTATTTCGGCCTGCTCGACGACTGGAACAGGCAGGACGCGGCCGCGATGGCGGCGCGCTTCACGGAGCGCGGCAGTCTTGTCGGTTTCGACGGCAGCGCCATCGACGGGCGCGCCTGCATCGAGGCGCATCTTCAGCCGATTTTCGCCCAGCATCCGACGCCGCGTTTCGTCGCGAAGGTGCGCGAGGTGAGGCGCATGGCGAACGGGCAGACGTTGCTGCTGCGTGCCGTCGCGGGCATGTGGCCGCGCGGCGCGACGGCGCTCGAGCCGAGTCTGAGCGCGGTTCAGACGATGGTGCTGTCGCTTTGCGATGGCGTGTACCGGATCGAGATGTTCCAGAACACGCCTGCCGCGTTTCACGGACGGCCGGAAGAAAGCGAAAAGCTCAGCGTGGAATTGCGCGAGCTCGGCAAACCGGCGGGCGCGTAGTTATTTGGACGTCTACTTTCCGATGCAGAAGCGGCTAAAAATCACGCCGAGCAAGTCATCGGAAGTGAATTCGCCCGTGATCGCGTTGAGATCGTCTTGCGCGAGCCGCAGTTCTTCCGCGAAAAGATCGAGCACTTGCGACTGTTGGTCGGCATGTCCGGCGGCGAGCGCGAGATGTTCCCGCGCCTCGCGCAGCGCGATCAGATGACGCTCGCGGGCGAGATACACGCTCTCCGCCCCCGCTTGCCAGCCCGCGATCTTCAGCAGCTCGTCGCGCAGCAGCGAAATGCCATCGCCGGTTTTCGCCGACAGATTGACTTCGCGCGCGTGACCTTCCGCATCGCGCACAGATGACGGCGCGCCCGCGAGGTCTGTCTTGTTCATCACTCGCACGACGGGCACGCCAGCCGGAAAGCGCGCCGCGATGGCCTGATCTTCCGGCGTCACGCCTTCGCGCGCATCGAGCAGATGCAGCACGACATCAGCGCGCTCGATTTCGCCCCACGTGCGCTCGATGCCAATGCGCTCCACCTCGTCCTGCGTCTCGCGCAGCCCCGCCGTGTCGATGATGTGCAGCGGAATGCCTTCGACCTGAATCGTCTGCGCGACCTTGTCGCGCGTCGTTCCGGCAATCGGCGTGACGATCGCCAGTTCCGCGCCCGCGAGCGCATTCAGCAGCGACGACTTGCCCACGTTCGGCTGGCCCGCGAGCACGACCGACAAACCCTCGCGCAAAAGCGCGCCCTGACGCGCGTCGGCGAGAACCGTGTCGAGCCGCTCGCGGATGCGCGCGAGCTTCCCGCGCGCGTCCGCGGCTTCGAGAAAGTCGATCTCTTCCTCGGGAAAATCCAGCGTCGCTTCGACGAGCATGCGCAGCGTAATCACGTCTTCGACCAGCGCATGGATCTCGCGCGAGAACGCGCCTTCCAGCGAACGCCCGGCCGAGCGCGCGGCGGCTTCGGTGCTCGCTTCGATCAGATCGGCGACGGCCTCCGCCTGCGCCAGATCGAGCTTGTCGTTGAGAAACGCGCGTCGCGTGAATTCACCCGGCTCGGCGAGCCGCAGGCCGAAATCGCGGCCGGCTTCGATCGCCCGTTGCAGGACGAGTTGCAGCACGATCGGGCCGCCGTGTCCTTGCAACTCCAGCACATGCTCGCCGGTGTAGGAGTTGGGCGCGGGGAAATAGAGCGCGATGCCGCGGTCGAGCGCTTCGCCGTTGCCGTCGCTAAACGGCACGTAGCTCGCATGACGCGGCGCGAGCGCCTGGCCGCACAACGCGTGCATCGCCTTTTGCGCGGCGGCCTCGCCTGCGCGACCGAACGACAGCCGCACGACGCCGATCCCGCCACGCCCCGGTGCGGTGGCGATTGCGACGATTGGATCGGTGTCGTTGCTCAGCATGTCGATGCGCAATGTGATGGTTTCAAAGTGCGGGCATTGTATCGCGGCGTCTGATTCCCTTTGTCCAGCGCTGTCGGAAGCGTCCCGTATGAATTATCTTTTTTGAGATAGAGGATCCCAACGAAACGGAAAGCGAAACTTCGTGCATTGAAGAACGCAAGCCGCGCAGCGATTGGCGATATGATGCAAGCTCGCTGCCAAACGGCAATCAACAACAACACTTAATCAAGATAAAGAGGCGCAGCCTCGCGCCAAAAGTAGCGCAATTGGTTGACTGGTAAGCAGCGATTGCCTCGCACAATCCAGCCCATGCCTACACCACAAGAAAAGGCCGATTTCTCCGAGCGGCTCAAATTCTCGATGACCCGCGCACCCGAAAAGATGCGCGGAGCGACTGATCTCGCATTGCACTTCAACCTGCGCTATCAAGGCGAGCCCGTTTCGCCGCAGACGGCGCACAAGTGGCTCACCGCGCGTTCGATCCCGACCGCCGACAAGCTGAAGACGCTCGCCGACTGGTTCAAGGTCGACCAGCACTGGCTGCACTACGGGCCGCCGCCGAGCGGCAATCCGCAGGTCACGCCGAAGCCGCTTGCGCGCGACGAGCAATATCCCGCGTCCGAGGAGACGCTCGAACTGGCGACGAAGATCGAAGCGCTGTCGCCGCATCATCGATACTTGCTCGAGGAGCTCGTCGAGCAGTTCTACGGATCGATGAAGCGGTAAATTTCCACTCACCAAAACAAAACGCCCGGCCAGAGCCGGGCGTTTTCGCATCAAAAGCAGACGCAGCGCTTACGCCGCCTTCTTACTCTTTCCCATCATGCGCGTGATGTAGTACTGCTGCGCGATCGACAGCACGTTGTTCACCACGTAGTACAGCACGAGACCGGCCGGGAAGAAGAAGAACATGACCGAGAACGCGATCGGCATGAACATCATCATCTTGGCCTGAACGGGGTCCGGCGGCGTGGGGTTCAGCTTCGTCTGCAGGAACATCGAGACGGCCATCAGCACCGGCAGGATGAAATACGGGTCTTGCTGCGACAGATCGTGAATCCAGCCGATCCACGGCGCGCCGCGCATTTCCACCGACGACAGCAGCACCCAGTACAGCGAGATGAACACCGGAATCTGCACGACGACCGGCAGACAGCCGCCGAACGGATTGACCTTCTCGGTCTTGTACAGCGACATCAGTTCGGCGTTCATCTTCTGCGGATCGCTCTTGAAGCGCTCGCGAATCTGCTGCATGCGCGGCGTGATTTCCTTCATGCGCGCCATCGACTTGTAGCTCGCCGCCGACAGCGGGAAGAACACGGCCTTGATGAGCAGCGTGAGCAGCACGATCGCCCAGCCCCAGTTGCCGACATAGCTGTGAATCTTCTCGAGCAGCCAGAAGAGCGGCTTGGCGATGATCGTCACCATGCCGTAATCCTTCACCAGCTCCAGACCCGGCGCGATGCCTTCGAGCATGCGCTCTTCTTCCGGACCGGCGAAGAGACGCGCATCGACGTTCACGGTCTGTCCCGGCGCGATGGTCTGCGCGGGCATCGTCACGCCGACGCGGTACAGGTCCGGGTCGATCTTCTGCACGTAGATGTCGCGCTTCACGCCTTGCTGCGGAATCCACGCGGACGCGAAATAGTGCTGCACCATCGCGATCCAGCCGTTATCCGACGAGGTCTCGAACGTTGCCTTGTTCTTGTCGATGTCGGAGAAGTCGATCTTCTGGAAGTGCTTCTGATCCGTGTAGACCGCCGGCCCGATGAAGGTATGCGAGAAGCGCGGCGTCTCGACCGGCGTGTTGTCGCGCACGAGCTCCATGTAGAGCTTCGGCGTGACCGGCGCGGTGCCGACGTTCTCGATCTTCGTATCGACGTTGATCACATAGCTGCCGCGCGTGAACGTGTAGGTCTTGATGACCTTCACGCCACCCTTCGCGGGCGATTCGAACGCGATCTTCAGCGTCTTTTCGTCGCCCGTCAGCGAAGTCTGGCCGGGAACGGGCGTGAAGATGTCGTTGTGATTCGGGAAATCGCCGCCGAGCAGGCCCGTGCGCGCGAGATACGTGTGGTTCGCGGTGTGATCGAACAGCGTGATGTAAAGGTCCGGCTGCTTGCCGTCGCCTTCCTTGACCAGCGAAAGCTTGGAGAGCGTGCCGCCGCGCGTGTCGATTTCACCGGAATACACGTCCGTCGTGAACTTGACGAGCTGCGATTGCGCCGTGGCGGGCGGCGTCGTCGATCCGGGAGCGGCCGTGCCCGCGGGCGCGTTCGGCAGTTCGGACGGCTGCGCGCCGGATGCGGCCGAGCCCGGTGCCGGGTTGCTGGCGGTCTTCGCCGGTTGCGTCGCGCTCGGGAAGAACATCGACGGGCGCCCATGGTCGCGTTGCCAGTTGTCGAACAGCAGGACAACTGACACGAAGAAGATGACCCATAGGACGGTGCGTTTGATATCCATGCGTTGTCTCAGTGTCGATCGGAAAGCGCTTTAGCGCCGTTTGGTGTTGAAAGCTTGTCTTGCCCGGGGCTTGCGGCGTCCGCGCCAGATTCTTGTGCGTTGGGAGGCGGCACGAGATCGACGCCGCCCGCCGAAAGAGGATGGCAGCGGCAAAGCCGCTTCACGGCGAGATACGTGCCATGCGCGGCGCCATGATACTGGATTGCCTCGCGCGCGTAGTCGGAACAGGAAGGATAAAAGCGGCACCGGTTGCCGAGCAGAGGGCTCACAGCAACCTTGTAGAAGCGCAACAACGCGATGAGTGCCGTTTGCATAAGCTTCGCGCCGCGCGCCGGACTTGCCGTGGAGGCGAGTCTGCGCAATCCGCGCTTCATGACCCTGACGGGCCGGATGATTCGTCGACGGCGGGCGCCTCGGGCGGCGCCGCCACGGTTTCGGCCCTGCGGCGCGCGGCTTCGCGCACGGCACGGTCGAACAAAGTTTCCAGCTCGCTGCCGACGAGCGCCCGAAGCGGCGGGGAGCTCGCGCTCGGCATTGCCTTGCGGTCGATCTTCGCGTGCAGCCGCACGAGAATGTCGAATCCGTCCAACTGCGTGCGACGCAGCCGGAACGCATCGCGCGCAAGCCGTTTGATCAGATTGCGCGTGACGGCGCGCGGCGCCTGCTTCTTGCCGATCACCAGCCCGAGCCGCGCTTCCTTTCCGGACGGCTTGCCGTACAGAACGAAATGCGGCGAACGGCGCCAGGGGCGCAAACGAAAAACGGATGAGAACTCATCCGTTTTCAGCAGCCTTGCGGCCTTGGGGAACGCGGCCTGCGCCGGCAACTGAACGATGTCCTGTCTCAAGACTTCTATGCGGCGCGTGAGCGGCTCGCCGTCGAGTGCGACATCCAACCGCGAGCGAACACTCGGCAGACTTAGATGGCCAGGCGCTTGCGGCCCTTCGCGCGGCGAGCGTTGATGACCTTGCGGCCGCCAGCGGTCTTCATGCGAACGCGAAAGCCGTGGGTGCGCTTGCGACGGGTAACGGAAGGTTGGTAAGTACGTTTCATGGTGCTCTCACTTGAGTTGATTGACCGCGCGGGCTAAGGCTCCAGTGTGGTCACTGCAAGCGCGATGGCCGGAGGTTCAGGAATTCTGTTTTCGCGGAACCCGCTATTTAAACCGTTTTCCTATTGACCGTCAATAGTTTAGCGCCACCGAACGCGTATTCCGGCGCATTTCCACCGCGTCCGACGTGCTGATTTGACCCTGTGGATAACTCGCGCGCCACCCTCGTTTGGCGTTAGAATCTCGCCTTACTCCCAAATATCCGCCCGCTGCTTCGGCCCGCCGTCCGCCCGCAAACCCTTGCGGCGTAAGCCTCCGGAGCATCCCTGCTCGGCCGTGCCGGGACTTGTCCGAACGTTCGGCAAGCACGGCCCGCAGGTGCGGAGCAAACCATAACGACCGCATTCGATGAACGATTTCTGGGAACACTGTTCCGCACTGCTTGCGCGCGAACTCACGCCGCAGCAGTACGTCACGTGGATCAAGCCGCTGACCCCGGTCGACTTCGATGCCGGCGCGAACACCTTGCGCATCGCCGCTCCCAATCGCTTCAAGCTCGACTGGGTGAAGAGCCAGTTCTCGGGCCGCATCGCCGATGTGGCGCGCGACTTCTTCAGCGCGCCCATCGACGTGCAATTCGTCCTCGATCCAAAAGCGACCGCGCGCAACGCCATCGGCGGCGGACCGAATGCCGCGCCACGTCCGACCGCGAGCGCGCCCGTCGCGCCGCGCGCCCCGGCGCCGGCTGCGGCCGCGCCTCAGTCGCCGACGGTCGTTGCGCATGCGAACGCCACCGCGCACATCAACGCGCTCGCCGCAGAAGCGGCACAGCAGGCGCAAGCCACGCAGGAAGATCAGGCCGATCTCGACCTGCCGAGCCTCGACGCCAACGAAGCCGCTGCCGGCCGACGCACGTGGCGTCCGGGCGGCGCGCCTTCGGCCGCGGGTGAAAACGATTCCGCCTACGAGCGCTCGAAGCTGAATCCGGTGCTGACGTTCGACAACTTCGTCACCGGTAAGGCGAACCAGCTCGCGCGCGCGGCGGCCATTCAGGTCGCGGACAACCCCGGCATTTCGTACAACCCGCTCTTTCTGTATGGCGGCGTGGGTCTCGGCAAGACGCACCTGATTCACGCCATCGGCAATCAGTTGCTGATGGACAAGGCGGGCGCGCGCATCCGCTACATCCACGCTGAACAATACGTGTCCGATGTCGTGAAGGCGTACCAGCGCAAGGCGTTCGACGACTTCAAGCGCTATTACCACTCGCTCGATCTGCTGCTCATCGACGATATTCAGTTCTTCTCCGGCAAGTCGCGCACGCAGGAAGAGTTCTTCTACGCGTTCGAGGCGCTCGTCGCGAACAAGGCGCAGGTCATCATCACGAGCGACACGTATCCGAAGGAAATCTCCGGCATCGACGATCGCCTGATCTCGCGCTTCGACTCCGGTCTCACGGTCGCGATCGAGCCGCCCGAACTGGAAATGCGCGTCGCGATCCTGATGAGGAAGGCGCTGTCGGAAGGCGTGAGCCTGTCGGAGGACGTCGCGTTCTTCGTCGCGAAGCATCTGCGCTCGAACGTGCGCGAGCTCGAAGGCGCGCTGCGCAAGATCCTCGCGTATTCGAAGTTCCATGGCCGCGACATCACGATCGAACTGACCAAGGAAGCGCTCAAAGACCTGCTGACGGTGCAGAACCGGCAGATCTCGGTGGAGAACATCCAGAAGACGGTGGCCGATTTCTACAACATCAAGGTCGCCGACATGTATTCGAAAAAGAGGCCGGCTAACATTGCGCGCCCGCGCCAGATCGCGATGTATCTGGCGAAGGAACTGACGCAGAAGAGCCTGCCCGAGATCGGCGAACTGTTCGGCGGACGCGATCACACGACCGTGCTCCACGCGGTGCGCAAGATCGCGGCCGAGCGCGGCACCGATGCGCAGTTGAACCACGAACTGCACGTGCTCGAACAGACGCTGAAGGGCTAAGCGACCGATCGACGCTTTGCCAGGAACGCACGCGTCATTTATTGCGCCCGGCGGCCTGTTTTTTAACGAAAACGTCCCCATTTTTAGGGAGCGGTTCCGTTTTGAGGCACAATATAGGTTTAGCCGTCCGTGGCCTGGGCGGCATTCGAGCGCAGTTTTCGCGAGTGACCGGCGGGGGCCGGCAACGCGTGTTACGAGGTTGTCCGTCGGGCAAATCTGGTGGCGAAACCGGCGGACAGGCCGTCACATCAACGAAGGAACTCTATGCAACTGGTCAAGACCGAACGAGATAATCTTCTAAGGCCGCTGCAAACCGTGAGCGGCATCGTAGAACGCCGCCATACGTTGCCGATCCTCGCGAATTTGCTCATCACCAAGAACGGCGCCGATGTGTCGTTCCTCTCGACCGACCTCGAACTCCAGATCACGACGCGCGCCGATTTCGGCGTCGGCAGCGATCAGGTCGCCACGACGGTCGCAGCGCGCAAGCTGCTCGACATTCTGCGCGCGATGCCTTCGGGCGAAGTCGTGCTCGACCTCTCCGACAAGCGTCTCACGGTGCGTTCGGGCAAGAGCCGCTTCGCGCTCCAGACGCTCGCCGCCGACGAATTTCCCACGGTCAACCAGGCTACTGACTTCGGCGCGAGCCTTTCGGTTCCGCAGAAGACGTTCCGCCAGTTGCTCGGCATGGTTTATTTCGCGATGGCCCAACAGGACATCCGCTACTACCTGAACGGCATGCTGCTCGTGGTGGATGGCGACCAGCTGATGGCGGTCGCGACCGACGGCCACCGTCTCGCGTTCTCGTCGATGAAGATCGAAGGTTCGTTCCCGCGTCAGGAAGTCATCATTCCGCGCAAGACGATTCTCGAGTTGCAGCGCCTGCTCGAAGACATCGACGACTCGTTGAAGATCGACATCGCCGCGACGCAGGTGAAGTTCAGCTTCGGTCAGGTGGAACTGGTGTCGAAGCTCGTCGAGGGCAAGTTCCCCGACTTCCAGCGCGTGATTCCGAAGTCGCACAAGAACACGTTCGAGATCGGCCGCGAAGAGTTGCAGCGCTCGCTGCAGCGCGCGGCGATTCTCACGTCCGACAAGTTCAAGGGCGTGCGCTGCCTCGTCGAGCCGGGCCAGCTCAAGATCATGTCCACGAACGCGGACCAGGAAGAGGCGCAGGAAGAACTGGAAATCGCTTATCAGGGCGATTCCGTCGATATCGGATTCAACGTCACGTATCTGCTCGACGTGCTCGCGAATCTGAAGGTCGACACGCTCAAGGTGAGCCTTGGCGACGCCAATTCCAGCGCGCTCATCACGATTCCCGAGAACGAGGAATTCAAGTATGTGGTGATGCCGATGCGTATCTGACGCACGCAATACCGAGAACACTCCAAGGGGCGGCGCGCCCCTTTGGCGTTTTTAAGGTGTTTTGAAAAGTTCGAGCAGTAATCGCAGCGTTATCGAAGCAGTGTCGAAGCAGTGACGCAGAACCGGAAAAAATCCATGACTGAAAACACAAATTCGCAACCCGACAACAAGCCTGACAACAGCTACGGCGCATCGTCGATCCAGATCCTCGAGGGTCTGGAGGCCGTGCGCAAGCGGCCGGGAATGTATATCGGCGATACGTCGGATGGCACCGGTCTGCATCACCTCGTTTTCGAAGTGCTGGACAACTCCATCGACGAAGCGCTCGCCGGATATTGCGACGACATTCACGTCGTCATTCACGCGGACAACTCGATTTCCGTCACCGACAACGGCCGCGGCGTGCCCACGGGTCTGAAGCGCGACGACAAGCACGATCCGAAGCGTAGCGCCGCCGAAATCGTGATGACCGAGTTGCACGCGGGCGGCAAGTTCGACCAGAACAGCTACAAGGTGTCGGGCGGCCTGCACGGCGTGGGCGTGTCGTGCGTGAACGCGCTGTCGGAATGGCTGCGCTTGACCGTGCGCCGCGACGGCAAGAAGCACTTCATGGAGTTCGCGCGCGGCGTCGTGCAGAACCGCGAGCTCGTCGAGGAAGACGGCGTGCAGTATTCGCCGATGCCGGTCGTCGGCGAAACGGAAAATCGCGGCACCGAAGTGCACTTTCTGGCGGACGCGACTATCTTCGGCAATGTCGAATTCCACTACGACATTCTCGCCAAGCGCATGCGCGAGCTTTCGTTCCTGAACAACGGCGTGCGGATTCGCTTGACGGATCAGCGCACCGGCAAGGAAGACGATTTCGCGTTCGCGGGCGGCGTGAAGGGTTTCGTCGAGTACATCAACAAGGCGAAGCAGGTGCTGCATCCGACCGTGTTCCACGCGGTCGGCGAGCGCGAGAACGTGACCGTCGAAGTGGCGATGCAGTGGAACGACAGCTTCAACGAAAGCGTGCTGTGCTTCACTAACAACATTCCGCAGCGCGACGGCGGCACGCACTTGACGGGCCTGCGCGCGGCGATGACGCGCGTCATCAACAAGTACATCACCGATAACGACATCGCGAAGAAGGCGAAGGTCGAGACCACCGGCGACGACATGCGCGAAGGTTTGTCGTGCGTGCTGTCGGTGAAGGTGCCGGAGCCGAAGTTCAGCTCGCAGACGAAGGACAAGCTTGTGTCGTCGGAAGTGCGCGCGCCGGTCGAGGAAATCGTCGCGAAGGCGCTGGAAGATTATCTGCAGGAAACGCCGAACGACGCGAAGATCATCACGGGCAAGATCGTCGATGCCGCGCGTGCTCGCGATGCCGCGCGCAAGGCGCGTGAGATGACGCGTCGCAAGGGCGTGCTCGACGGCATCGGTTTGCCGGGCAAGCTCGCGGATTGTCAGGAGAAGGATCCGGCGAAGTCCGAGATTTATATCGTCGAGGGCGACTCGGCGGGTGGATCGGCGAAGCAGGGACGCGACCGCAAGTTCCAGGCGATCCTGCCGCTGCGCGGCAAGGTGCTGAACGTCGAGAAGGCGCGCTTCGACAAACTGCTGTCTTCCGAGCAGATCGTGACGCTGGTGACGGCGCTCGGCTGCGGCATCGGCAAGGACGACTACAACCTCGACAAGCTGCGCTATCACCGCATCATCATCATGACCGATGCGGACGTCGACGGCGCGCACATCCGCACGCTGCTGCTCACGTTCTTCTATCGGCAGATGCCGGAGATCGTCGAGCGCGGGTACATCTATATCGCGCAGCCGCCGCTTTACAAGATCAAGGCGGGCAAGGACGAGCGCTATATGAAGGACGCGCACGAGCTCAATCAGCATATGTTGAAGCTGGCGTTGCAAGGGTCCGAACTCATCCCGAGCGAAGGCGCCGATCCGATTTCCGGCGATGCGTTGGGCGAGCTCGCGCGTGCTTATTTGCTGGCGCAGGCCGTCGTCGATCGTCTCAGCCGCATTTACGACGCGGCTTCGCTGGAGGCCGTGATGGACGGCGTGGTGATCGATCTGTCGTCGCAAGAAGCGGCGGAGGCATCGGCGAAGCGTCTGGAAGAGCGTCTGCGTGCCGACCCGCTGAAGCCGGAAGTGAGCGTCGAACCGGCTTACGATCAGGTGCGTGAGCTGCGCTCGCTGCATGTCAAGCGGCGTCATCATGGCAACGTGAAGGTCACGGTGTTCGACGAAGACCTGCAGCTGACCGCGGATTACAAGCAGCTTGTTTCGACGGCGGATACCTTCAAGGGCTTGATCGGCGAAGGCGCGTTGATCAAGCGCGGCGAGCGCTCGATGGCGGTGACGGATTTCAAGAGCGCGATGAAGTGGCTGATCGCGGATGCCGAGCGCAACGTTTCGAAGCAGCGCTATAAGGGCTTGGGCGAGATGAATCCCGAGCAGCTGTGGGAAACGACGATGGATCCGAACGTGCGGCGTTTGCTGCGAGTGCAGATCGAGGACGCGATCGCGGCGGATGGCATCTTTACGACGCTGATGGGTGATGATGTCGAGCCGCGTCGGGCGTTTATCGAGAATAACGCGCTGCGGGCGGGGAATATTGATGTTTGATTGCTGATTGTCTCTGCATCATCCAAACCCGTGTCCGCGCAAGCGGCTCGGGTTTTTCTTTTCGCGCATCACGCGCTTTGCCGCAACGACAACCAAATCTCCGTCACCAGATCCCCCGGCGCGGTCTCCCTCGGATCATTCACATAAACCTCGAAAACCGGCGCCTCTCCGGTTTCACGCCCGGAGCGCGGCAACCATTCCCCATACAACCACTGATACGCAAAACAAAGCTGCGCATACGGCCCGATATGCGTGAGCACCGCAAACTCCCCACCCGCGACTTCCACCCGCGAAACCGGCGCTTCGAACTTCACATCGTCGGGGGAGAAGAGCTCACAACAAGCGATCGAGCGCAAATCGTCTTCGGCGACGGCGGAAGGATCATCGAAATAAATCCCGAGCGAGCGCGCCCGCGGATCGACCAGCCCGCGCACCGCAAGCCAGTGAAACAGCATCTCGAACGCCCGCCCGATATTCATGTACGACCCGCGATGCTCCATCGCCGCGACCGTAAATCCACGCTGACTACGAATATCGACCTGATGCATCGCCGTATCTCCTGATCGAACTTCATCCAAAGGAACGAATCTCGAAGCGCCGCCCTCACTGCGAAACTGCGCCGGCGGAATCCGATAACTGGCCTGAAACGCCCGCGAAAACGCCTGCACGCTGCTGTAACCCGCGTGTTCGGCGATCGAATCGATCGGCAGGGCGCCCTGCAAAAGCTCGTTCGACGCGCGATGCAGCCGCAAGCGTCGGACGGTCGCCGCCGCCGTCTCTCCATAAAACGCGTGATAAATCCGATGCCAGTGATACGGCGACAAACACGCCACCTCGGCGAGCCGATTGAGATCGAGCGCGTCGTCGAGATGATCGTGGATATACGCGACCACGCGCGCGAGCCGCGTCTCATAAGACTTTTCGCTCATCGCCAGCTCCGAAAGGAAAGAGAACCCGATGTCAGGAAACGTAGCACGACCCGCTTTAGCATTTCTTGCGGACTTGCGCCGACCGCGCCGCCACGAGACACGCGTACACTTTCGCCTTTGAGCGCACGAACGCGCCACGAACCGAGAAATACGAACATGTTCACCTGCCGAAACCAGTCCTGCGGCGCCGATTGGGCGCTGTCGGACGTCGATATTCACAACGAGGGCCAAGGCCTGCTGTTCCGCTGCCCGATGTGCGGCGCGCGCAACTACATCACGCGCCACGAGACCAAGGACGGCGACGTGACCTACGAGCAAGTCCAGGACATCACGCCGCACGGCAAGCGATAACCGACATGACCACCGACACCTCTTTCAGCAGCCTGCCGCTCTCGCCGGCGATGCAGTCGAATCTGCAGCAGCTCGGCTATCTGTCGATGACGCCGATCCAGGCCGCGAGCCTGCCGCCGGCGCTCGCGGGCCACGATCTCATCGCGCAGGCGAAAACGGGCAGCGGCAAGACCGCTGCTTTCACGCTGCCGCTGCTCGCCAAACTCGATGCGACCCGCTTCGCGGTGCAAGCGCTCGTTCTCTGTCCGACGCGCGAACTCGCCGATCAGGTCACGCAGGAAATCCGCCGCCTGGCGCGCGCGGAAGAGAACGTGAAAGTGCTGACGCTGTGCGGCGGCACGCCGATGCGCCCGCAGATCGCGAGTCTCGAGCACGGCGCGCATATCATCGTCGGCACGCCGGGACGCATCATGGATCACCTGCAGCGCGAGACGCTTTCGCTCGATGCGGTCCGCACGCTCGTCCTCGACGAAGCGGATCGCATGCTCGACATGGGTTTCTTCGACGATATCGCGTCGGTCGCGCGCCAATGCCCGAAAGATCGTCAGACGCTGCTCTTTTCGGCGACGTATCCGGAAGGCATCGCGAAACTGAGCCAGCAGTTCCTGCGCAATCCGCGCGAAATCAAGCTCAAGGAACAGCACAGCAACGCGAAGATCAAGCAGCGCTTCTATCAGGTCGAGGATCACGAGCGCCTGCATGCCGTCGGCTTGCTGCTCGATCACTATCGCCCGGTCAGTACGATCGCGTTCTGCAACACGAAGCAGCAATGCCGCGATCTGCTCGACGTTCTGTCCGCGCAAGGCTTCGAAGCGCTGACCTTGCACGGCGAACTGGAGCAGCGCGAGCGCGACCAGGTGCTCGTGCAGTTCGCGAATCGCAGTTGCTCGGTGCTCGTCGCCACCGATGTCGCCGCGCGCGGGCTCGACATCGCGCAACTGGAAGCGGTGATCAACGTCGATGTGACGCCGGACCCGGAAGTGCATGTGCATCGCATTGGCCGCACCGGTCGCGGCGATGAGGAAGGCTGGGCGCTGTCGCTCGCGAGCATGGACGAAATGGGGCGCGTCGGCGCGATCGAAGAGGCGCAGCGCGCGGAAGTGGAATGGCATCCGCTCGACGAACTGACGTCGGCGGAACCGGGTCATCTGAAGCCGCCGATGGCGACGCTGCAAATTCTCGGCGGCCGCAAGGACAAGATTCGCCCCGGCGACGTGCTCGGCGCGCTCACCGGCGAAGCGGGCTTCGACGGCAAGCAGATCGGCAAGATCAACGTGATGGACATGGTCACCTACGTGGCCGTCGAGCGAAAGGTCGCGGACGACGCCGTGCGCAAGCTGAGCGCGGGCAAGCTCAAAGGCCGCAAAGTGAAAGTGCGCCGGATGTGATCGCGCTCACGCCTCGCGCGACGCGTCTCCCACGATGCGTTCGGACGACTGTTTGCGCGTGACGAGCCGCAATCCGCTCGCGATGCTTCCCGCGCCCGCGAACGCCGCGCCCAGCGACAACGCGAGCGCCGGGCCATGCTTTCCGGCGATGCTGAAACACAACGCGACGAGCGCCGCGCCCGTCGCCTGTCCGATCAGACGCGACGTCGCGATCATGCCGCTCGCGCCGCCGCTGCGTTCGCGCGGCGCGCTCGACATGAACGCCTTCAGATTCGGCGACTGAAAGAAACCGAAGCCCGCGCCGCAAATCGCCATGCGAATGCAGATCTCCAGCGCATGCGGCTCTGCGGGCAGCATCGCGAGCGAAACCATTCCCACGCATAGAATCGCCAGCCCGACGCCGCCGAGCAGACCGGGCGCGTGACGATCGGAAAGACGTCCGGCGATCGGCGCCATGAGCGCGACGAGCGCGGACCACGGCGTCATCAGAAATCCTGTTTCGACCTGACTGCGACCGAGCACGCTTTCGAAGAAGAACGGCAGCGACACGAACGCGAGCCCTTGCGCGGCGAACGAGCAGATGGCGGTCATCGTCGAAAGGGCGAACATCGGGCGGCGGAAGAGATCAACGGGCAGCATCGGTGCGGGATGGCCGCGTTCGCGTCGCAGCAGCAGGAAGCCCGCGACGAGCGCGACGCCGAAGGACGCGAGCACGGTGTGCGCGGGCGCGCGCTGGGCCGCTTCGCCGAGCGCGAAAATCAGCGACGCGAACGTGACGACGTTGAGCAGCGCCGCGAAACGATCGAAGCCGTGCGCTGCGCGCTTCGTCTGCGGCAGCGACGGCCATGCGATCATCAACGCGAACACGCCGACCGGCAAGTTGACCGCGAAGAGCCACGGCCAGGTGCCGAGCGAGAGGACGATCGACGCGACCGTCGGCCCGATCGCGAACGCGATCCCGACGACGAGCGCATTCAGCCCGACGCCGCGTCCGAGCCGGTGCGGCGGAAAAATCGCGCTGATGAGCGCCGCATTGACGCTCATGATCGCGCTCGCGCCGAGGCCTTGCAGCAGGCGCGCGGCGACGAGCGTCGGCAGCGACCACGAAAACGCGCATACCGCCGACGCGATCAGAAACACGATCAGCCCGCCGAGATAGACGCGCCGATGCCCGAGAATGCCGCCGAGCGCGGCGAACGGGAGCAGCGTCGCGACCATCGCGAGCTGATAGGCGTTGATGATCCAGACGGAGGCCGCGGGCGTCGTGTGCAGATCGGCGGCGATCGCGGGCAGCGCGGTATTGGCGATGGCGGTGTCGAGCGTCGCCAGCGCGACCGAGAGCAGGATCGCGGCCATGCCGCGGCGCTCGAGCGGGGTCATCGGGGCGTCGGGATCGTGAGGCAGGTCTTGCGGGCGTTCTTCGGTGAGCACGACGGGCATTCCGGATGTAAGCGGACGGAGAATAATCCGAAACGATACGGGAAGATTGGCGGTTTCGCTGGATGGGTGCCCGGGAGCTTTCAAAGCGATGTCAGCGGTTATGCTTTTACGGCTTTGGTTCATCGAAGGAGACCGATGATGACGATACGGATCGTGAGACTGGGAACGCCGCGCGCGGAGAACGAGGGATTGCGGATCGGCACGGTGCGGCGGCCGCCGCGCGGCGTGCCGAAGGCCGAGTTCGCGAAGCGCGATTTTTATGACGTGTGGTATCCGGTGCTAGCGCCGACGCCGGAACTGGTGACGCAGGCGCTTCATGCCGAGAACGACAAGGATTGGCGCGCGTTCGTGAAGAAGTTCAAAGCGGAGATGGCTGAGTCGGATGCGAGCAAGACGCTCGATTTGCTGGCGGCGTTGTCGCATACCGCAAACTTTTCGGTCGGGTGTTATTGCGAGGATGAGGCGCGGTGTCATCGCTCGGTGTTGCGGGAATTGTTGCAGGCGCGCGGGGCGGAGGTGGTTTGAGAGTCCGATAACTCCAGAGCCGGAGTCTATAATTCGGCTTCACGTGAGCGCCCGCGGCGGGGCGGGCGCGTCGGCAATCTGATTCGGATGTCTGAATTCAACCGGAACGGATGTCGCGATGGGGCAAGTAGTTAGTAGTGCATCGACAAACGAGAGGATCTCATCGCAAATCTTGAAGCCAACTGCGTTCCGGTCTCCATGCTGTATGGAAATGTCGACGAATATGACGTCTTTCTGGAGGAGCGTCGAAAGTTGATGGCCCTCAAGATCAAGGCCTGGTTCGAAGTGCTTTGAGAATTGTCGACGCGTAGGTTGTCGGCGAGGTGTATGCGACAACTGACAAACGAAATCAACCCGGTTGGAGGTCGCTACGTTCGGCCGGGTTTGCGATGCACTGCGCGCGCGACGGTCGTTGCATGAGAAAGACGCCGTGCTGATCCGACGCGCACGAAAAGCAAAGCCCGGTCAGCTTTCGCTAACCGGGCTTCGTAATGCTTGGTGGGGCGTGAGTGACTCGAACACTCGACCTACGGATTAAGAGTCCGCTGCTCTACCAACTGAGCTAACGCCCCAACAGAAGCGAAATTATAGCGGGAGCTTTTGCAGAAGCGCAAGCCCTCGCAGCGAAAATTCTTAACTTTCTGACGAAACCGTCCCTGAAGGGCGTCTGCGAGCGCGCGACGCCCCGGTATCATGACGCATCTTCAGCCACCGCATCGCGAAAGAAGAACCATGGACGAAACCGCCATCCGCGCCTTGCTCGACGACATCCTCGCGCCGTGGGTCAAGGAACTGCGCCTCGCGCCCGAATCCATCGCCGAAAACGCCGTCACGCTGCGCTTGCCGTATTCGGATCATCTGCGTCACGCGGGCGGCGTCATCTGTGGGCAAGTTTTCATGGCCGCCGCCGACACCGCGATGGTCATCGCCGCCTCGCACGTTCTCGGCGGGTTCCAGCCGATGACGACCGTCTCCCTCAACACCACATTCATGCGCCCGGTCAAAACCGGCGACGTGCTGATCACCGCGCACATCCAGCGCCGCGGCCGCAATCTCGTCTTCTGCGAAATCGAGATGCACGACGAACAAGGCGAACTCGCCGCGCACGCCACGACTACCTACGCGCTCATCAACAAGTGAACGACAAATAAATGTTCGACCAAGTCGTATTCGCCGGCGGCGGAAACCGCTGCTGGTGGCAAGCCGGCTTCTGGGACGTCATCCAGCCGGAACTGGATCTCAGGCCGCGCATCATCGCGGGCATATCGGCGGGCGCGGCCACGGCGTGCATGCTCTACACGAACCAGTCGCGCTGGGTGATGGACTACTACGCCCACGCCCTGCGCGACAACACGCGCAACGCCTACTGGGGCAACCTGCTGCGCGGCCGATCGGTGTTTCCGCACTACCGCATCTATCGCCAGGCGCTGCTCGACATCTTCGCGAACCGCTTCCACGAACTCGCGTCGGCGCCCGAGATCCGCATCGGCGTGTCGCATCTGCCGCGCTGGCTCGGCGCGCGCAGCGCGGTCGCGGCGGGCCTCATCGCGTACAACATCGAAAAATACGTGCGCAAGACGCTGCATCCGACGCTCGGCCAGGCGCTCGGCTTTCATCCGGAATTCGTGAAGGCGCAGGAATGCGCGACGATCGAAGATCTCGCCGATCTCATCCTGCAATCGTCGAGCACGCCGCCGTTCACGCCGATCCTCCGGCGCAACGGCCGCCCGGTTCTCGATGGCGGCATGGTCGACAACGTGCCCGTCTCCGCGCTCGATCCATCGCCGGGACTCGTCCTCGTGATGGTCACGCGCCTCTATCCGCGCGAGCGCATGTTCGTCGTGCCGCACGGCGAGCAGAAGCGCCTTTACATCCAGCCGTCGCGCAAAGTGCCGATTTCGAGCTGGGACTATACGAGTCCGGCGCAAATGCAACATGCTTATGATCTGGGCCGCGCGGACGGCGAAGACTTCCTGGAACGTCTTCCGCGCCTGATGGAAACCGCTTCGCATCTCGCTTGAGGAGCAGACCGTGGCGAAGAAACACACGTACGAACTGACCGTCGACTGGACCGGCAATCTCGGTTCCGGCACATCGGCTTACGACGCGTATTCGCGCGATCACCTCGTGCGCGTCGGCACGAAGACGGCGATCGAGGCGTCGAGCGATCCGGCGTTTCGCGGCGATCCCGCGCGTCACAATCCCGAAGAGTTGTTCGTGGCGTCGCTCTCGTCGTGCCACATGCTCTGGTATCTGCACTTGTGCGCGACGAACAAGATCGCGGTGACCGGTTATGTCGATGAAGCCATCGGCACGATGCAGGAGGAATCGAAGGGCGACGGACGTTTCGTCGATGTGCTGCTGCGTCCGAAGGTGACGATCGGCGCGGGCAGCGACGCCGGTCTCGCGGCGCGCCTGCACGAAGAGGCGCACCGCTTTTGCTTCATCGCGAACTCGGTGAATTTTCCGGTGCGCTGCGAGCCGTCGATCGAAATGTCGACGCTCTGATCTTCGCCGCGACGAAACTCAACGGCGGCGCGCGTGGTGAAGCGCTTCCTTGTTGAAAACGCTCGAGGTATCGCCCGCATCGAACGCGAGGATGTTCCTGAACGCCGCGCCGAAATACAGCTCGTAACTCTCGCGCTCCACATAGCCGATGTGCGGCGTGCAGATCACGTTCTCCAGACGCAGCAGGCCGTAGCCTTGCAGAATCGGCTCGCTTTCGAACACATCGACGGCGACCATGCCCGGCCGGTTGTGGTGCAGCGAGTTGAGCAGCGCGTTCTCTTCGAGCAGTTCGGCGCGGCTCGTGTTGACGAACAGCGCGGTCGGCTTCATACGCATCAGATCGTCCTGCTTGACGATGCCAGTCGTCTCGTCCGTCAGACGCAGATGCAGCGTGAGCACGTCGCTCTGTTCGAAAAGCGCCTCGCGGCTTTCGGCGACCGCGAATCCATCTTCGCGCGCGGCGCTTGCCGAATGCTCCCGTCCGTAGACGAGCACGTTCATGCCGAACGCTTTGCCGTAGCCCGCGACGAGCTTGCCGATCTTGCCGTAGCCCCAGATGCCGAGCGTCTGTCCGCGCAACACTTGGCCCAAGCCGAAATTCGGCGGCAGCGCCGATGTCTTCAACCCCGACTGCTGCCACGCGCCTTGCTTCAGGTTTGCGACGTACTGCGGAATGCGCCGCTGCGCCGACATGATGAGCGCCCACGTCAGTTCGGCGGGTGCGATCGGCGAACCTGTGCCTTCCAGCACTGCGATGCCGCGTTCCGTACACGCATCGATATCGATATGCCCGCCGCCCGCGCGTCCCGTCTGGCTGATCATGCGCAGTTTCGGACATTTGTCGAGCAGTTGCGAGCTGATGCGCGTGCGTTCGCGAATCAGCACGAGCGCGTCCACTTCCGACAATCTGCTGGCCAACTGTCCAAGACCACGCACCGTGTTATTGAAGACCTTCACCTCATGGTCATCGAGCAGATGGAAGCAATCGAGCTTCCGGACGGCATCCTGGTAGTCGTCGAGAATGGCGATTTTCATGGGCATTGGGTGGCTTTTGTTAGGCATCAAACGTGCTGCTTTTTAATCGAAGGCGAGAATGTAGCGCTAAGTTCGGGTAAATACCGATAAATTGCGCTCTATTCGTCGTTATTGCGCTGCATCAACGAGTTCATGCAATGCAGTGTTATGCTTGACTCCCATTTTTCAGGAGCCTCGTCAGGCCGCGCCAAAATAAAGAAATTCGGCACAAGTAGCGGAAAACACGATGATCCGCGAGGAGACAGGCCACTTAGTATCTCTTTTTAACAGTTTGTTCCTTTGCGACGCAAGCCGCGAAAAGGTACGGTTTGCTGCGTAAGGATTCATGCCCGTGACGCCGCATTGGCTCGCGAACCGCATTTCGTGCGATGAAAGCGCGTAAAGCAGCGCTGCAAAATGCACGAAAGCGCCCGGCGGTTCGAGTCGCACACGCCTCTCGCATGCAGCGTCAGTGGGGCCATTGGTTTTCATTGCAGAAGAACGGAGACAGCTCGATGAACCAGCCCGCAGTAGTCGAAGACAACCAAAAAAACGCCGTCGAAATCGAAGCGCCGGCCTATGTCCGGCACCGAAGACTCATCGAATGGGTCCAGCAAATCGCGGCCCTGACCAAGCCGGATCGCATCGAATGGTGCGACGGGTCGCAGGAAGAATACGATCGGCTCTGCCAGCAGATGGTCGAAGCCGGCACGATGAAGAAGCTCAATCCCGAGGAGCGCCCGAATTCCTTCCTCGCTTGGTCGGATCCCTCGGACGTGGCGCGCGTCGAAGATCGCACGTTCATCTGCTCGCAGCGGCGCGAAGACGCCGGCCCCACGAATAACTGGATCGATCCGCAGGAAATGCGCGTCACGCTCGACGGCCTGTTCGACGGGTCCATGCGCGGCCGAACGATGTATGTCGTGCCGTTCTCGATGGGCCCGCTCGGCTCGCCGATCGCGCATATCGGCGTGGAATTGTCGGACAGCCCGTATGTCGTGACGAACATGCGCATCATGACGCGCATGGGACGCGCCGTGTACGACGTGTTGGGCGAGAACGGCGAGTTCGTGCCGTGCGTGCATTCCGTCGGTGCGCCGCTCGTCGATGGGCGCAAGGACGTGCCTTGGCCGTGCAACGACACGAAGTACATTGTCCATTTTCCCGAAAAGCGCGAAATCTGGAGCTTCGGCTCGGGATACGGCGGCAACGCGCTGCTCGGCAAGAAATGCTTCGCGCTGCGCATCGCCTCGACGATGGGCCGCGACGAAGGCTGGCTCGCCGAGCACATGCTGATTCTCGGCGTGACCTCGCCGCAGGGGCGCAAGTATCACGTCGCGGCGGCGTTTCCGTCGGCGTGCGGCAAGACCAACTTCGCGATGCTGATTCCGCCGAGCGACCTGAACGGCTGGAAGGTCACGACCATCGGCGACGACATCGCGTGGATCAAGCCGGGCCGCGACGGGCGTCTCTACGCAATCAATCCGGAAGCGGGCTATTTCGGCGTCGCGCCCGGCACGAGCGAAAAGACCAACTTCAACGCGATGGCCACGTTGAAGGAAAACGTGATCTTCACGAACGTCGCGCTGACCGACGACGGCGATGTCTGGTGGGAAGGCATGACCGACACGCCGCCCGCGCATCTGATCGACTGGCAGGGCCGCGACTGGACGCCGGCAATCGCGAAGGAAACCGGCGCGAAAGCCGCGCATCCGAACGCGCGCTTCACCGCGCCGGCGTCGCAATGTCCGTCGATCGATGCCGATTGGGAAAATCCGGCTGGCGTGCCGATCGATGCGTTCATCTTCGGCGGACGCCGCTCCAACACCGTGCCGCTCGTCACTGAAGCGCGCGACTGGAAGGAAGGCGTCTACATGGCCGCGACGATGGGCTCCGAAACCACCGCCGCCGCCGCGGGGCAACAAGGCGTCGTGCGCCGAGATCCATTCGCGATGCTGCCGTTCTGCGGCTACAACATGGCCGATTATTTCGGCCACTGGCTGAAAATGGGCGAGCGCCTCGAAGCGACGAACGCGAAAGCGCCGAAGTTCTTCTGCGTCAACTGGTTCCGCAAGGGCGACGACGGCAAGTTCGTGTGGCCGGGCTTCGGCGAAAACATGCGCGTGCTGAACTGGATGATCGGCCGTATCGAAGGCACCGCGAAGGGCGAGGAGCACGCGTTCGGCATTTCGCCGCGCTACGAGGACATCGACTGGGGCGCGCTCGGCTTCTCGCGCGAGCAGTTCGAGCAGGTCATCTCCGTCAGCGATGCCGCCTGGCGCGACGAACTCGCGCTCCACGACGAGCTTTTTTCGAAGCTCAAGCACGGTTTGCCGGAAGCTCTGCCGGACGCCAAGGCCGGTATGGAGAAGCGCCTCGCCGCATAAGCGTCGCATCCGGCGCGCTCGCGCGCCGTATTTATATCGAAAACTGAATCAATCCCTTTTTATCGGGCCCGCAGCGACGGGCCCGATTTGCTCCTCGCGTACACCGCCGAAATTGACGCGGCAAGTGCTTTCAAAATTCCATCAATCGGATTGCACTGATCTTGGTGTTGTGCAAATCGCAACAATCGGTGATCTTTCATCCGCGTAACGCGCCTAACATCCAGATTTTTTTCGATTTTTTTGTGCTTCCGGGCAACTTCTGCACAAAAACGCCGGTCCTAGGATAATCCTGAATTGCTTTGCAGCAGAATTCGAGCCGTCTAGCGGCAGGAGTTGTCTTATGGATCATTTGCAGTCGATGAGAGTGTTCGTCCGCGTCGCGGATCTCGGGAGTTTCGCCCGTGCCGCAAGCGCGATGGACATCTCCAATGCGGTGGCTACGCGGCACGTCGCGGACCTGGAAGGACGCCTCGGCACGCGCTTGCTCAACCGCACGACGCGCAGCCTCTCGCTCACCGAGTCCGGCCAGGTTTATCTGGAGCGGGCGCGGCAAATTCTCGACGAACTGGAAGACGTCGAACAAATGGTGGTGGCGCGCAATCACGAACCGCTCGGTTCGCTCAGGATCGTCGCGCCCGTCGTGTTCGGTCTGCATAATCTCGCGCCCGTGCTACAGACGTATGCGCAGCGTTATCCGAAAGTCGTGCCGGACGTGACGCTGGTGGATCGTCAGGTCGATTTGGTCGAGGAAGGCTTCGATGTCGGCATCGTGATCGCGCGGCAGGTGAAAAGCGCAAGCGTCGTCACGCGGCGTCTGACGACGGGCTGCATGACTGTCTGCGCGACACCCGCGTATCTCGAAGCGCACGGCACGCCGACGCGCCCCGAGCATCTGCTCGAGCATCCGTGCCTGAGCTTGCCGTCGGAATACTGGGGCGACGAGCGCGTGTTCACCGGTCCGGAAGGCGAAGTGCGTGTGCGGCCGCAGAACGTGATCATCGCGAACAACACGGAGATGCTGCGGCAGTTCGCGCTGCTCGGCATGGGCATCGCGATTTTGCCGAGCTATTTGATCGGCAACGACACGACGCGCGGCCAGCTCGTGCGTCTGCTCGGCGACTATCAATTGCCGCAGGTCGAGATCAACGTCGCGTATCCGAGCCGCCGTCATTTGCCGGCGAAGGTGCGGACGTTCATCGATCACCTCGTCGAGCATTTCAGCCAGACGCCGAATCATCAACTCGGCGAGCAGTGGATTCGCGATGGCCGCGGCAGGCCGGTGGCGCATTCGCACTACGAGCACGCCGACGAACCGGCGACGCCCGCGCCGCGCGCGCGCCCGATCGACGGCGAACTCGCGCCGAAGCTATCGAAACCGTCGCGTACGCGAGGGCGTGTGCCGGCGGCATCGCCTTTCTGAAAGGCTCGCGCCAGGCGCAAATAAAAAACCCCCGCGACGTTTCTCGCGGGGGTTTTCTTTCTGACGGACTCCGAGAACGATCAGCTCGTCTTCTTCGCCGGAGCTTTCTTCGCTGCCGCCTTCTTCGCGGGCGCTTTCTTGGCTGCAGTCTTCGCGGACGTGGTCTTGGCGGCGACTGCGACATCGCTGTCGCCGTTGTCGTCGCCGCTGTCGGCTTGAGCTTCCGCTGTCGCGCCGCGCTTCGCCGCCGTCTTCGCGCCCGGTTTGGCCTCCTTCTTCTCGAATTCGAAGCCGATCTTGCCATCCGGCTGCTTCACGAGGAATGCCTTGAAGTTGCGTCCGGTGCGCGACGACTTGAAGTTCGTCAGCAGATCGGTGCGGCCCGCGCCCAGCAGCTTTTCCATCTGTTCGCGGGTGATTTCCTGCTGAAGGATCACCTTGCCGGAGCGGAAGTCGCAAGTCTTCGGATTCGACACCGAGTTTTCGCACACATAGCTCATGCCGTGTTCGAACACGCGCGACTGGCATTTCGGACATGCGCCGACCGGCGTCTGCTCGGAGAAATCGGGCGGTTCGCCGTCTTCGCCGCCGGAATCCTGACCGAAGTCGAATTCGAGCTTGTAGTTCTTGATTTCGTCGTCCAACGCGAGCTTGAGGATCGCCGAGAACGGACGGCCCATCTTGCTGCGAAAGCCCGACAGCGGCCCGATGGTCTTCTCGCGCAGCAATTCCTCGACTTCAGGAATCTCGAACTGACGTCCGCCCGGAATCTTCGAAATCGAAAACTCGCACTTCGTGCACGCGAACCGGCGATAGTTCTCCTTCACCTGCGCGCCGCAATTCGGGCAGGGCGTTTCGAGCGTCGCGTAATCGCCGGGGATCGTGTCGGAGTCGTACTCTTTCGCGCGTTTGACGATGGTTTGCGTCATGCGCGCGATTTCCTGCATGAACGCATCGCGATGCAGGTTGCCGCGCTCCATCTGCGAAAGCTTGTGCTCCCACTGGCCCGTCAATTCGGGCGCGGTGAGCTCCTCGACGCCGAGACCGCGCAGCAAGGTCATCAACTGGAATGCCTTGGCCGTCGGGATCAGCTCGCGGCCTTCGCGCACCATGTACTTCTCGCCGAGCAGACCTTCGATGATCGCCGCGCGCGTCGCCGGCGTGCCGAGACCTTTCGCGGCCATCGCGTCGCGCAGTTCCTCGTCTTCGACGAGCTTGCCCGCGCCTTCCATCGCCGAAAGCAGCGACGCCTCGTTGTAGCGCGCGGGCGGCTTGGTCACGAGACCGTGCGCCTCGACCTTTTCGACATCGACCTTTTCGTCCTTCTGCACCGGCACGAGATTGCCTTCCTCGCCCGCGGCTTCGCGGCCGTAGACCTGCAGCCAGCCGGGCTCGACCAGCACCTTGCCTTCCGTCTTGAAGTGATGCCCGGAAACTTCGGTGATGCGCGTCGTCACGAGATATTCGGCCGCCGGGAAAAACACCGACAGGAAGCGCTTGACGACGAGGTCATACAGCTTCTGCTCGGGCTCGGACAGCGCTTTGGGCGCCTGCAGCGTCGGGATGATGGCGAAGTGGTCGCTGATCTTCGAATTGTCGAAGATGCGCTTGTTCGGCTTCACCCAGCCCTTGTCGAGCACCTGCTTCGCGAACGGCAGATAGTTGTTGCTCTCCTTGAGCATGGTCATCGTGTCTTTGACCGTGTTCAGGTAGTCCTCGGGCAGCGCGCGCGCGTCGGTACGCGGATAGGTGAGAACCTTGTGCTTTTCGTACAGCGCTTGCGCGAGGCCGAGCGTGTTCTTCGCCGAAAAGCCGAAGCGGCTGTTGGCTTCGCGCTGCAAGCTGGTCAGATCGAACAGCAGCGGCGACATTTGCGTCGACGGCTTCGATTCCTCGGTCACGGTGCCGGTCTTGCCGCGGCACGCCGCGACGATGGATTCCGCCGCCGGCAGGCTCCACAGGCGCGAATCGCGCTGCTCCGGATCGTTTTCGACGCGCTTGAACTTCGGATCGAACCAGCGGCCTTCGTACAGGCCCTTCGCGGCGATGAACTCGGCGCGCACTTCCCAGTAATCGCGCGGCACGAATCGCCGAATCTTCTCTTCGCGTTCGACGACGATCGACAACGTTGGCGTCTGAACGCGGCCGACGGTCGTCAGGAAGAAACCGCCGCCCTTGCTGTTGAACGCGGTCATCGCGCGCGTGCCGTTGATGCCGACGAGCCAGTCCGCTTCCGAGCGGCAGCGTGCGGCGTCGGCGAGCGGCTGCATGTCGGCATCGCTGCGCAGGTTCGCGAAGCCTTCGCGGATCGCGGCAGGCGTCATCGACTGCAGCCACAGGCGCTGGACCGGCTGCTTCGCCTTCGCATGCTGCGCGATCAGACGGAAAATCAGCTCGCCCTCGCGCCCCGCGTCGCATGCGTTGATGAGGCGGTCGATATCTTTTCGCTTCATCAGCTTCGTCAGCACCTTGAGGCGCGACTCGCTTTTCGCGATGGGATTCAGGTCGAAATGCGGCGGAATGACCGGCAGATTGGCGAAGCTCCATTTGCCGCGCTTGACGTCGTACTCCTCGGGCGCCGCGATCTCGAGCAGATGGCCGACCGCGGACGAGAGCACGTAGTCGTCGCTCTCGTAGTACTCGTCATGCTTGGTGAAGCCGCCCAGCGCACGCGCGATGTCGTTCGCGACGGAAGGCTTCTCAGCGATGATCAGGGCTTTGGACATGACTCAAAAGGGTTGGTAACTGGCAGCGGCCCGGTTTGGACTGCTTTAACGACCGCTTTATAGCACACGCTTTGCGCGGCGGGCGCCGAACCGCGAATCCGGGCGTTTCGATATCCGGCCCGCGAAGCGCGTTGCGAGAGACGCGAAAGGTGCGTTTCGCGGGCGTCGCAATCAGGCCGTAGCAAGCGCCGGGCGCAGTTTCGGCGCACCGACCATGCCCGGCAGCGCGGTCAGATCGGTGAGCATCCGGTCGACGATGGAAGCCTGCGGCAGAACCGTGCCGAAGAATCGCGTCGTGACCGAGTCCTCGATCAGGATGGTAGGAAAATTTTCCACGTCGAGATCGTCGAAACGGTCGGCGTGATTCTCGATGTCGATCCACGCGAAGCAGACGTCCGGATGCGCGTCCGCCAGCTTGTCGAACCCTTCGCGATACTCGCGGCACGTTCCACACCATTCCGCGCACAGGCAGGCGACGAACAGCGTGCCGGGCACGGCGATGCGTTCCGCGATGAGATCGGCGTCGGTATCGAGATTCAGCGCGGACATGACGGGTGCGAGATCCTTATTGGTGTCGGCTGCGGGGACGGCTCATTTTTCCGCGAATGTAGCACGACGAGGAATCACGAGCGCTGCACCGCCGCGTAGCGACCGCCCGCGAGCGCGGCCACCTGGCCCGACAATTCGAGCTGCAGCAGCGCGCCTTGCAACGCCGCCCCGTCCAGATCGGTGCGCGTCGCGAGGATTTCAAGCGTCGCGGGCGCATGGCCGAGCGCGCCGAGCACGCGCGCGGCATCGGCGTTCATCGGCGTGTCGTGCAGCGCCGCCGATGCCCACGATGCGCTCACCGGCCGCAGCCTCCCGCGCTTTGCCGCCGACCCCGCCGCGCTTGCCTGCGCCGACGAGAAACCGAACTCTTCGAGCACTTCTTCCGGCGTTTCGACGAGCTTCGCGCCCTCCTTTATCAGCCGATGACAACCCTGCGAAAGCGGCGCGTGGACGGAGCCAGGCATCGCAAAAACATCGCGCCCCATTTCGTTGGCGAGCCGCGCGGTGATGAGCGAGCCGGAGCGCATCGCGGCTTCGACGATCAGCACGCCGCCCGACAATCCCGCGATCAGCCGGTTGCGCTGTGGGAAGTTGGCGGAGCGCGCGGGCGTGCCGAGCGGCCATTCGGAGAGCATCGCGCCGTCGCGGGCGATTTCGTGCGCGAGCGTGTGATGCGCGGCGGGATACACGAGATCGGCGCCCGTGCCGATGACCGACACCGTGCCGGTCGCACCCTCCAGCGCTCCGCGATGCGCGGACGCATCGATGCCGAGCGCGAGCCCCGACACGACCGCAAGTCCCGCATCCGACAGCACGCGGGCGAAGCGGCGCGCGTCCTCCAGACCTTGCGGCGTCGCATGCCGGCTGCCGACGATGGCCACCGCGCGCGCCTGCAGCAGATCGAGCCGGCCCTTCGCATAGAGCAACGGCGGCGGATCGGGCATCGTCAGCAGCGCTTGCGGATAGGCGGCGTCGGCGAGCGTCAGGACGTGGTTGCCCGGTTCGGATGCCCACGCCGAAGCCGCTTCAATATAGTGGTCGAACGAAACGCCTTCGATGTCCGCGGGTGGCGCGAGCACGGCTTCGGCTGTGCGGGCGTCGGTGGTTTCCGCGAGCGTCGCAAAACTCTCCGACAAAACCTCGCGCGGACCGCCGAAAGTACCGAGCAACGTGCGCAGCGCGAGCGGGCGCAGCTCTTTGGCGTGCGCGAGCCGCAGCCAGGCGCGCAGTTCGTCGGCATCGAGTGTGGAGGCGGCTTCCTCGGTCGGCAGGTCGGCGGTCGTCATGTTAAGATTTTTGATCCGGAATAGATAAAGAAAGGTCGCTCAGGCACGTTTGAAAGCCCGCAGCGACGCCCATCGGCCGCTTGCCGGCGGCGTTGAATCCACTGGATTCACCCGCATATCTTCGGCATGCCGCCCCATTACCCGCAACCTGGCCGAATGGCCGATTTACACGCGTCGCGGCGCGCGTAGACAATCCGAATCATGGCTCTGCTCAAGATACTCAACTACCCGGACAAGCGTCTGAACAAGGTGGCGAAACCTGTCGCCGTGGTCGACGACCGCATCCGCAAGCTCGTCGCCGACATGGCCGAGACGATGTACGCCGCGCCCGGCGTCGGCCTTGCCGCGACGCAGGTGGATGTGCACGAGCGCGTGATCGTGATCGACGTCTCGGACGCGCACGACCAGCTGATGGTCTTCATCAACCCTGAGCTCGTCTGGACGAGCGAGCAGAAGAAGGAATGGGAAGAGGGCTGTCTTTCGGTGCCGGGCATTTACGACTTCGTCGAGCGCCCTGACAAGGTGCGCGTGAAGGCGCTGAACGAGAAGGGCGAAACCTTCGAGCTCGATTGCGACGGCTTGCTCGCGGTGTGCATCCAGCACGAGATGGATCATCTGGCTGGCCACGTTTTCGTGGAATATCTGTCGACGCTTAAGCAGACGCGCATTCGCGGCAAGATGAAAAAGCTGGAAAAGGCGCTGTAACCGATGACTCAATCGCTGCGCGTGGTTTTCGCCGGTACGCCGGAATTCGCTGCCGCCGCGCTCGCGGCCATTCACGCAGCCGGTTTTTCCGTGCCGCTGGTTTTGACGCAGCCCGACCGGCCCGCCGGACGCGGCATGAAGCTGACCGCCAGTGCGGTCAAGCGCTTCGCCGTCGAGCATGGTCTGAAGGTCGCGCAGCCAACGTCGCTGCGTCGCGCGGGCAAGTATCCGCAGGAAGCGGCGGAAGCCATCGATTTGCTGAAGGCCACGCCGCACGACGTGATGGTCGTCGCCGCATACGGGCTCATCCTGCCGCAGGAGGTGCTCGATATTCCGCCGCGCGGCGCGATCAACATTCACGCTTCGCTGTTGCCGCGCTGGCGTGGCGCGGCGCCGATCCATCGCGCGATCGAAGCGGGCGACGCAGAAACCGGCATCACGCTGATGCAGATGGACGCCGGCCTCGACACCGGCGCGATGATCCGTGAGGCGCGCACGCCGATTCTCGCCGACGACACGACCGCCACGCTGCACGACAGGCTCGCGCAGATGGGCGCGGAATTGATCGTCGCCGCGCTGCGCGATCTTGAACGCGATGGCGCATTGCCGTCCACGCCGCAGCCGGACGAAGGCACGACCTACGCGGAAAAGATCGCGAAGAACGAAGCCGCGCTCGACTGGCGTCGTCCGGCGGAAGAGCTCGCGCGCCAGATTCGCGCGTTCGATCCGTTTCCCGGCGCGTTCGGCACGCTCGACGGTGCGCCGATCAAGATCTGGGCGGCGCAACCGGTCGACGGTGCGGGCGAACCGGGCGCCATCGCCGATGTTTCCCCGGACGGTATCGTCGTTATGTGCGGCAGCGGCGCGCTCAAACTCACGCAACTTCAGAAACCGGGCGGCAAGCGCTTGCCCGCGCGGGAATTTCTCGCGGGCGCGCCGCTCGCGAAGGGCCAGCGTTTCACGCTGCAGTGAAGGACGGCAGGACAGACGCAGCGCTAAAATAAATCGTTGTCAACGCGCGCCTGTCTGTCTGGAGTTTTTCGATGCTCGGCATTACCGGTTTCACCTTCTTTCTCGTCGCCGTCTTTCTTCTAAACGTCACGCCCGGCCCCGATACGGCTTACATCGTCGGACGCAGCGTCGCTCAAGGGCGCGGCGCGGGCATCGTTTCGGCGCTCGGGATTTCCGCTGGCTGCATCGTCCATACGCTCGCGTGCGCCTTCGGGTTGACGGCGATTCTCGCTGCATCGGCGACGGCGTTCACGGTCATCAAGATTGCCGGCGCGATTTATCTGATTTATCTCGGCGTGCGCCTCATTTTCGCGAAGCACGACGACACCGAAACCGCGCGCGAGACGCAAAACGAAAAAGCCACGCCGAAATCGCTCGGCCAGCTTTTCGCGCAAGGCTTCGTCACGAACGTGCTGAATCCGAAGGTCGTGTTGTTCTTCGTGTCGTTCTTTCCGCAGTTCGTCGCCGCCGACAGCCAGCACAAGACGCTCGCGTTTCTCGCGCTCGGGGTCGTGTTCATCGCGATGAGCACGGTCTGGAACAGCTTCGTCGCGTGGATCGCGGGCAGCGTCACCGAGCGCTTCGCGGGCAAATCGGGCGTGAAGAAGTGGCTGGATCGCGGGGTCGGCAGCGCGTTCGTCGGACTCGGTATCAAACTCGCGACGACGCATCGATAAATCGCGCAATCTCGGATTGAATTATTGCCGGCTGCCACTATCTAACATTTTGCTTACAATTGTCGTCCCGGTCATGTTGGCCGGGGCAACCGCGCACTTCGCGCACTGCATACAGGGAGAGGAGCTCCGGACATGTTCAACTGGGTCAAAACCGCGATGCTGATGGCTGCGATCACGGCCCTCTTTGTCGTGATCGGCGGAATGATCGGCGGATCGAAGGGCATGATGCTCGCGCTGATCGTCGCGCTCGGCATGAATTTCTTTTCGTACTGGTTCTCGGACAAGATGGTCCTGCGCATGTACAACGCGCAGGAAGTCGACGAAACCACCGCGCCGCAGTTTTATCGCATGGTGCGCGAGCTCGCGACGCGCGCTCAATTGCCGATGCCGCGCGTCTATCTGATCAACGAAGACGCGCCGAACGCGTTCGCCACGGGCCGCAATCCCGAGCACGCGGCGGTCGCGGCGACCACGGGCATTTTGCGCGTGCTGTCCGAGCGTGAAATGCGCGGCGTGATGGCGCACGAACTGGCGCACGTGAAGCACCGCGACATCCTCATCTCGACCATCTCCGCGACGATGGCCGGCGCGATCTCGGCGCTCGCGAACTTCGCGATGTTCTTCGGCGGTCGCGACGACGAAGGTCGTCCGGCGAATCCCATCGCGAGCATTCTGGTGGCGATTCTCGCCCCGATCGCGGGTGCGCTGATCCAGATGGCGATTTCCCGCGCGCGCGAATTCGAAGCCGATCGCGGCGGCGCGGAAATTTCGGGCGATCCGCAAGCGCTCGCGAGTGCGCTCGAGAAGATTCACGCATACGCGACCGGCGTGCCGTTCCCGACCGCCGAGCAGCATCCGGCGACTGCGCAGATGATGATCATGAATCCGCTGTCGGGCGGCGGCATCGCGAATCTGTTCTCGACGCACCCGGCGACCGAAGAGCGCGTCGCCCGCCTGATGGAAATGGCGCGCACCGGCCGCTTCTAAAACCTGCAACGTCGTAAAGCAAGGCCGTTCCGGTTACGCCGGAGCGGCCTTTTTCTTGTTCGGCCGCCGCCGTCCGGGCGCGCAATTCCCGCACGTTACAATTCCCCGTTCGCGCGAACTCTGCGCGTCGCCGTTGACCGTCCCCGTTTCGCCATGACCGACAAGCCTTCCCGCCGGCCCGCCGCCGCGCATTTCCGTCTGAGCGCGTTGCGTCTCGCGCCCGATTCGCTCGCGTTCGCGCTCGACAGCGCGGCGCAGGCCGTCGGCGCGGTGCGCGCGGGCTCGGCGCTGCCGGCGGCGTTGCAGACGGTCGTCGCGTCGGCGAAGCACGCGAGCGCGCGCGGGGCGGTGCAGGACATCGCGTATCGGACCATGCGCCGTCTCGCGCTCGCCGATGCGCTGCTGCACAGGCTCGTGAAGAAGGTGCCGCCGCCGCATGTGGCGAACGTGCTCGTCTGCGCGTTCGCGCTGCTGACCGACGACGAAGCGCATGCCGCTTACTCGCCCTTCACCGTGGTCGATCAGGCGGTGAGCGCGATCGCCGCGCGCCGCGAATTCGCGTTTGCGAAGGGCCTGGTGAACGCGGTGCTGCGCAATTTTCTGCGTGAGCGCGACACGCTGATCGACGAAACGCGCACAAGCGAAGTCGCGCGCTGGAATTATCCGCAATGGTGGATCGACGCGGTGAAGCGCGGCCAGCCGGATGCCTGGGAGCGCATCCTCGAAGCGGGCAACGCGCAAGGTCCGCTCACGCTTCGCGTGAACGCGCGGCACGCGAGCGTCGACGACTATCTCGCGCGCCTCCGCGACGGGCATATCGAAGCCGACGCCGCCGGCCTGCACGCGGTGCGCCTGAGAACGCCGATGCCCGTCGATCGCATTCCCGGGTTCGACGAAGGCGTCGTGTCGGTGCAGGACGCCGGCGCGCAGCTCGCCGCGCAACTGCTCGGCGTGAAGGACGGCATGCGCGTGCTCGATGCCTGCGCCGCGCCGGGCGGCAAGACGGGCCACATTCTCGAACTCGCGAACGTCGATCTGATCGCGCTCGAAAGCGACGCCGAGCGTTCTGGCCGCATCGGACAAAACTTGCAGCGTCTGAAACTCGACGCGCAAATCAAGATCGGCGACGCGGGCGATCCCGCGCAATGGTTCGACGGCGCGCCCTTCGACCGCATTCTCGCGGACGTGCCGTGCTCGGCCTCGGGCATCGTGCGGCGTCATCCGGATATCCGCTGGCTGCGGCGCGCATCGGATATCGATGCGCTCGTCGCCGAGCAAAGGCGCATCGTGAGCGCGCTGTGGCCGCTCGTCGCGAAGGGCGGCGAGTTGCTCTACGTGACGTGCTCCATCTTTCCCGAGGAGGGCGAAGAGCAGGCCCGCTGGTTTGGAACCGCACATGAAGATGCGGTACGATTGGACGCGCCGGGCCAATTGTTGCCGACAGCGGCGCGCGCAAGCGCGGTCGCGGCGCAAGGTTCACCGGACAGTACAAATCTCGCGAACCCGCATCGGGACGCGGAGACTCTCGCGGACCACGACGGATTCTTCTACGCGCGCTTTCAGAAACGGTGACGATCAAACGCTTTTTTCCGCTTCGGCTCGCGGCCGTCATCTGGACTGCGCTGACGCTCTGGCTGACGTTCGCCGCGGCCGATTCCGCGTTCGCCGAGACGATCGCCGTGCAGCGCGCGTCGCTGCAAGCGGACAATGCCGGCTGGAGCTTGGACGCGCATTTCGACTTCGACCTGAACAACAGCCTCGAAGATGCCGTGAACCGCAGCGTGCCGCTCTATTTCACGATCGACTTCAACCTGTCGAGACCGCGCTGGTACTGGTTCGATGAAGAGCCGGTCAACGTGTCGCAGAGCATCCGTCTGTCATTTCAACCGCTCACGAACGAATATCGCGTGTCGACGGGCGGCCTGCAATTGCGCTTCGCATCGTTGAACGAAGCGCTCGCGGTCATCAAGCATGTGACTTCGTGGCATGTCATCGACCGTAATCAGGTGCATGGCGGCGAAACCTATACCGCATCGGTGCGTATGCAGCTCGACATCGCATTGATGCCCAAGCCGTTCCAGATCGACGCGGTGAACAATCGCGACTGGAACCTTTCCTCGGACTGGAAGCGTTTTACTTTTACGGCGGCAGAACGTGCGAAATAGATTTCGACGCGGCCGCACGGACATGAAGAGTTTCGTCGTCCGCTTGCTGGTCTCCACGGTGGCGCTCACGGCAGTCCTGCTGCTCGTGATGCTCGCGCTCGCGAGCGCGAACACCGAGTTCTTCGACCGCTACTACGGCTGGCTCTACGCGGCGAATGTCGCGGTGGCGATGGTCTTCATGCTGATCGTCATCAGCCTGTTCATCATCATCGTGTCGAGGGTGAGGCAAGGGCGCTTCGGCACGCGCCTGCTCGCCAAGCTCGCGTTCATCTTCGCGCTCGTCGGCGTGGTGCCGGGCGCGATCATCTATGTGGTTTCGTATCAGTTCGTGTCGCGCAGCATCGAGTCGTGGTTCGACGTGAATGTCGAAACCGCGCTCACCTCCGGTCTGACGCTCGGGCGCGGCATGCTCCAGACATCGCTCGCCGATTTCAAGAACCGCGGCCGGCAGATGAGCGATCAGCTCGCGAGCGCCGATCCATCGAGTCTCACGCTGTCGCTTTTGCGGCTGCGCGATCAGTACGGCGTGCAGGACGCCGTCGTGTTCGAGCGGCCGCGCGATCAGTACAACCGCGAGGATCTCGCGGCGAACAACAGTTCGCAACGCGTGCCCGGATTGCGCACGGTCGCGCAGGCATCGGGCAATTACTACGCGCTCCTGCCGGCCAACGAGCCGACCGGCACGATGCTGCGGGAGGCGCAGGATCATCCGTACGGCGCGATCGAAGGCGAGATCGACGGCGATCCGAAATCGAACGGGCCGAAGGGCGCATTGCGATTGCGCGTGCTCACGAAGATTCCCGATCCGACGACGACCACGGAATTTCAGCACGTCGACCGTTTCCTGCAGATCGAGCAGCCCGTGAGCCAGGAGCTCGCGCGCAACGCCGACGCCGTGCAGCGCGCGTATCGCGAATATCAGGAGAAGCGGCTCGGGCGCACCGGCTTGCGCAAGATGTATATCGGCACGCTGACGCTCGCGCTTTTTCTCGCGACCTTCATCGCGATGATGCTCGCGCTCGCGCTCGGCAATCAGCTCGCGCGGCCGTTGTTCCTGCTGGCGCAGGGCACGAAGGAAGTGGCCGAAGGCGACTACACGCCCAAACGCGAGATCAATTCACGCGACGAACTCGGCTTTCTCACGCAGTCCTTCAACGCGATGACGCGCCAGCTTTCCGAGGCGCGCGCGGCGGTCGAGAACAATCGCATCGCACTGGAGCATTCGAAGGCGTATCTGGAGAGCATTCTCGCGAACCTCACCGCGGGCGTGTTCGTGTTCGACCGGCAGTTCCGTCTCTCCACCGCGAATCGCGGCGCGGAGCGCATCTTCCGCCAACCGTTCGCCGCGTTGCTCAATCAGCCGCTCGATCAGATCGAGGTGCTCGCCGAGTTCGGCGCGATGGTCAAAAAGGCGTTCGCCGAGCGCGACGCGGCGGCGGTCGGCAGCGATCATCCTGTCGGCGATCGCGGTCACTGGCAGCAGCAGGTTGCGGTGACGGTGCCGGGCGAGAGCGATCCGCTCACGTTGCTCGTGCGCGGCACGCAGTTGTTGAGCGTGACCGAAAGCGACACCGACGACGCGGAAACCACGGGCTACGTCGTCGTGTTCGATGACATATCGGACGTCATCTCCGCGCAGCGTTCCGTCGCGTGGGGCGAAGTCGCGCGGCGTCTCGCGCACGAGATCAAGAATCCGCTCACGCCTATTCAGCTTTCAGCCGAACGTCTGCAGATGAAGCTCGCCGACAAGCTCGCGCCGCCGGATGCGGACGTGCTGAAGCGCGCATCGACGACCATCGTCAATCAGGTGCAGGCGATGAAGCAGATGGTCGACGACTTCCGCGAATACGCGCGCACGCCGCCCGCGGTGCTCGGCAATCTGCAACTGAACGATCTCGTCGCGGAAGTGCTGACGTTGTACGGCATCGAGGACGGCAAGACGCCGATCAAAGTCGATCTCGCGAAGCTGCCGGTGATACGCGGCGATGCGACGCAGATCCGCCAGGTCATCCACAACTTGTTGCAGAACGCGCAGGATGCGGTGGCCGAAGTCGCGGAGCCGCGCGTGCTGCTCGAAACGAGGACAGTAGAATATGGCGAGCCCGATGCATCGGGTCATGCGCGCGTCGCGGTTCGCCTGACTGTGTCGGACAACGGCTCGGGCTTTCCGGCGCGTATTCTTTCGCGTGCTTTCGAGCCTTACGTGACGACGAAAGCGAAAGGCACGGGCCTGGGACTTGCGACCGTGAAGAAGATCGTCGACGAGCACGGCGCGCGCATCGACATACGCAACCGCTCGAAGAGCGCGGATGTGATCGAAGGCGCGCAGATATCGATTCTGTTTCTACAACTCGCGGACGATACCGCGGCGCCCGGCGCGACGCCTGGCTCCGGTGCGCCGGCGAATCATGGAACGACAAAAGCAACAGTGCAGACAAGGGCAGCGTAAATGGCAACCATCCTGGTGGTAGACGATGAAATGGGGATCCGGGAACTGCTCTCCGAGATCCTGAGCGACGAAGGCCATGTTGTGGAAGTGGCGGAAAACGCGCAGCACGCGCGCGACTACCGTCTACAGCAAACGCCCGATCTCGTTTTGCTCGACATCTGGATGCCCGATACCGACGGCGTAACGCTCCTCAAGGAATGGGCCGCGCAGGGCAAGCTCACGATGCCGGTCATCATGATGTCGGGGCATGCGACTATCGACACGGCCGTCGAGGCGACGAAGATCGGCGCGCTCAACTTCCTCGAAAAGCCGATCGCGCTGCAGAAACTGCTGAAGGCCGTCGAGCAGGGACTCGCGCACGGCACTGCGGCGGCGCCCGCGGCGACGGCGGCGAAGCCTCCGTCGAGCGTGAACGCATCGGGCGTGCCGGTCGCGGCTGCGCTGCCGACGGCATCGGCGCTGAATGCATCGAACGATGCGGCGGCGAGCGGCGCGGCGCAGAATCAGCCTGGGCAGACGGCGTCGATCTCGTTCGATATTCCGTTGCGCGACGCCCGCGATGCGTTCGAACGCGCGTACTTCGAATATCACCTTGCGCGCGAGAACGGCAGCATGACGCGCGTCGCCGAAAAGACGGGGCTGGAGCGCACGCACCTGTATCGCAAGTTGAAGCAGCTCGGCGTCGATCTTGGGAAGAACAAGAACGAGGTGTGAGCGCGGCCCCGGACATTTTCAGAAAAATGCGCAAAGGGGCTTGAGGCGCGGGATAGTCTCTGCTATAGTTTCACCTCTTCGTTGGCCCGGTAGCTCAGTTGGTAGAGCAGCGGATTGAAAATCCGCGTGTCGATGGTTCGATTCCGTCCCAGGCCACCAGAATGCAAGAAGCCCGAGAGTGTTATCGCTCTCGGGCTTTTTCATTTTTCGCATGTGAAAAACGCGCAGTCCGTGTAAGCCGACTGCGCGTTCTTTTTTCAGCGATCCGGCGCTTACTTCGGATTGGCCGCGACGAAATTCTTGAACGCGGTGTAAGACGCCTTCTGCGTTTTGCCGTCGTTCTTCAGCAGGCCGTACGCGCCTTCGCCGCCTGCGGGATCGTCATACAACTGGTACGTCTGAATCGCCTGGATGTTGTACTTCGACGCCAGCGCGACGAACTGCGCCATCATCTTGTTGCCGACGAGATACGACGCGATCTGCTGATCCGAGCCATACCACGGACGCACGCCGTATTCGTTGAGCCAGATCGGCTTGCCGAACTGCTGCAGTGTTCCGAGTACGTCATGGCAACCCGTGCCGCCGCACGCGTTGGTGATGTCGCCCATATCCGAATACCAGTGCCACGCGGTGATGTCCCAGTTCACGACCGGGTGCCCCGTCGTGCCGTCCGGCTGCGTGCCGGCCGCGAGCATCTGATCCACGGCGTAATGCATCCACGTACCGCCGCCCATGATGATCTTGCCGTTCGTATCGACCGACTTCACGCCGGCGATCATGCCGCGAATGACGCCGCGCGCGATCTGAAATTTCGCGTTGTCGAACTGCTGCGGATAGACGCCGTCGACGTTGTTGTAAATCGTCATCGCGTCGAGTTCGTTCGACACTTCGTAGTACGGGTACTTGTAGGCGGTGGCCGTCCAGACGCCCAACTGATAGCCGGCGTTATACGCGTCGGTCTCGGTGTTGAAGTCGATGCTCATCAGCATGACGGGATACACGGTCACGCCGCCCGCTGCCATCGTCTTCGCGATGCCTGCCAGCTTGTTCGCCGATGACTGGTTGTACACCTCGTTCCGATACAGCTTCACGCCGAGATCCTGCAACTGCGAGAGCTGCAGCGCCGGGCTGGAGATGTCGTACGCGCCGCCTTCGTTGTTGTGGCCGTTGGCGCCGTAGAAGATCGTGCTCGTGGTTGTCGCGGCCGCCGCCTTGCGGCTCGCCGCGGCTGTGGTCGATGCGGTGTCGAGCGCGTCGTTGCCGCCGCCTCCGCACGCTGCCAGCAACACGCTGGTTGCCACGGCAGCGGTGATAAGGCTCGCCTTGGGTGCCCGTAATGCGTCAATGACGCGCAAGCTGGTCTGAATGTATTTTTTCATTGTATGTACTACTAATGGAGATGTTGTGTATCGGTGAAGTAGGTACGTCTTCAGGAGCGCCGCGAGCCGAAAGGGCGGATCGGAAACGGACCTGCGGTCCCGCTTAACCCTGCGGGAGGGTTTCAAGCCGAGTAACTTCGAGGTGCGAATTAACGGCGGCCGTCAGTCGACGGGGCTTTGATGGCGCGCCAGTGTCCTGCAACTAAAGGAAAAAATACCTGAAACTGTAACGAGCCGCGCCATTTTGTTACATGTATAACGGCGCGCGTGTTGGCGGGTTTAGAGAATTCGTCGGAATTGCCGATTTATTTCTTCCGATGATGGCACGAATTACCGCTTCCCCGCGCGCCAGCGCGCCGAGCTCGGCGAACAACCGCCCTCCGTGTTAAAATTCGCGCCGAATTAAGGACTTGCCTCGTCCTCGGACCCCGCAAGTCCTTTTCTTTTCGGCGCTCCGAATTGCTCGTGCGACGCGCCGGAACATTCGTCCGGCGCTGGTCATCCGTCTCGCATTCCGCTATCGGCGGCATAAAAGGCGTGCGCTTCCGGGCGAAGGCCGCCGGCCTATACTGGACTCGCGGGCGTCTTGCCCGCGCCGCTCGTCGCGAAGTCCGGTCACTCCGACTGCCTGTGCGGCGTGCGACGCCATCAAATTCACGGAGTACGGAGTTTTCACGGTGACTCGGATAGACGCTAAAGACAGCGCGCTCGTGCTGTTCTCCGGCGGCCAGGACTCGGCCACGTGCCTCGCCTGGGCGCTCGAACGTTACAAGACGGTAGAGACGCTCGGTTTCGATTACGGACAGCGCCATCGCGTGGAACTCGAGTGCCGCGAAGGCTTTCGCGCCGCGATCGTGCGCGAGTTTCCGCAGTGGGCCGAACGGCTGGGCGAAGATCACATGATCGATCTGTCCGTGCTCGGCGCGATCAGCGATACCGCGATGACGCGCGAGATCGAGATTCAGGCGACCGCGAACGGCCTGCCCAACACGTTCGTGCCGGGCCGCAATCTGCTGTTCATGACGATTGCTGCAGCAGTGGCGTATCGGCGCGGGCTGAAGGTGCTGGTCGGCGGCATGTGCGAGACGGACTTCTCCGGCTATCCGGATTGCCGCGACGACACGATGAAAGCGCTGCAAGTCGCGCTCAATCTCGGCATGGAAACGCGCTACGCGCTCGAAACGCCGCTGATGTGGCTCGACAAGGCCGATACCTGGCGGCTCGCGGAAACGCTCGGCGGCGAGGCGCTCGTCGAACTGGTGCGCGTCGAGACGCACACTTGCTATGTCGGCGAGCGCGCGGAATTGCACGACTGGGGCTTCGGCTGCGGCCAATGCCCGGCATGCAAACTGCGCAAACGTGGTTATGAGGCGTATCGCGCGGGCGAGCAGGTCGATACCGCGCCGGTCTGATTTTTTTAGAGGTTCACAGAGCAGTCATGACGTACGCGGTAAAGGAAATTTTCTACACGTTGCAGGGCGAAGGCGCCAATGCCGGGCGTCCGGCCGTGTTCTGCCGTTTCGCGGGCTGCAATCTGTGGTCGGGACGCGAGGAAGATCGCGCGGACGCTGTCTGCCAGTTTTGCGACACCGATTTCGTCGGCACCGATGGCGAAAACGGTGGCAAGTACAAAACGCCGGCGGAACTCGTCGCGAAGATCGCATCGCTGTGGCCGGAAGGCGAGGCGCACAAGTTCGTCGTGTGCACGGGCGGCGAGCCGATGCTGCAGATCGACCAGCCGTTCGTCGATGCGCTGCACGAAGCCGGCTTCGAAATGGCCATCGAAACCAACGGTTCGCTGCCGGTGCTCGAGAGCATCGACTGGATCTGCGTGAGTCCGAAAGCCGACGCGCCGCTCGTCGTGACCAAAGGCAACGAGCTGAAAGTCGTGGTGCCGCAGGACAACCAGCGTCTTGCCGAGTACGAAAAGCTCGACTTCGAATACTTTCTCGTGCAACCGATGGACAACGCATCGCGCGACATCAACACGAAGCTCGCGATCGACTGGTGCAAGCGGCATCCGAAGTGGCGGCTGTCGATGCAGACGCACAAATACCTGAATATCCCCTGAACGCCGTGCAGACGATTACCCGAAAACTCGAATTCGATGCGGGCCACCGCATTCCCGATCACCGCAGCCAGTGCCGCAATCTGCACGGGCATCGCTACGTGCTCGAAATCACGCTGCAAGGCGATCTCGTCGATGTGGAAGGCGCGCCCGATCGCGGCATGGTGATGGACTTCGCCGACGTGAAAGCGCTCGCGATGGAGCATCTCGTCAACAAATGGGATCACGCGTTCATCGTCTACGAGGGCGATGTCAAGGTGCGCGAATTTCTGCAGACGCTGTCGGATCACAAGACCGTCGTGCTCGATCGCATTCCGACCGTCGAGAACCTCGCGGCCGTCGCGTTCAACATTCTCGCGGAAGTCTATGACGCGCACTACGGCGTCAATCTCAAGCTGAAGCGCGTGCGTCTGTACGAAACGCCGAACTGCTGGGCCGACGTCGCGCGCGGCTGATTTCAGGCGTGCGCGCGGCCGGAAGCACCTCCGGCGCGCGTGCTTTTGTCACGGTATGATCGTCCGATGAGTCGCCCATCCTCCGAGGCGGCGAGACACGGAGCGCACGCATGCCGTCACTTCATCCGTTTTTCCAGTGGCCGCGCGTGGCCGTCCTTCAACCGCTCGAAGGAGACGCGCGATGAGCACCTTCACCAATCCCCTCAAGCAGCGCTTCTCCGAACCGGGCACGTTGTTCGGCCTGTGGCTGTCGCTCGGCAGCGCCGATGCCGCCGAAGCGCTCGCGCACGCGGGCTTCGACTGGCTCTGCATCGACATGGAGCACTCGCCGAACGATAGCGCCGACGTCGTCGCCCAGTTGCGCGCGATCGCCGCCGCGCATCTGCCGAGCGAGCCGATCGTGCGGGTGCCGGCGAACGAAGGCTGGCTCGTCAAGCGCGCGCTCGACGCAGGCGCGCGCACGCTGATGTTCCCGAACGTGCAATCGGCGGAAGAGGCGGCGCGCATCGTGAGGCTGACGCAATATCCGACCGAAGCGGCGCTGCACGGCCTGCGCGGCGTGGCGGGCGCGGTGCGCGCGGCGGCATACGGTATGCGTCGCGATTACATGGCGAGCGCGAATGCGCAGATTGCGACGATCGTGCAGATCGAATCGGTCGCGGCGCTCGAAGCCGTCGATGAAATTGCCGCGACGCCGGGCGTCGATTGCCTGTTCATCGGGCCGGCGGATCTGGCCGCGAGCCTCGGTCATCTCGGCGACGGCAAGCATCCGGATGTGCAGGCGGCGATCACGAAGATCGTCGACGCGGCGAATCGCGCGGGCATCGCGAGCGGCATCTTCGCACTCGATGCCGCGAGCGCGAAGCAGTACGCGCAGGCGGGCGTCAAGCTCGTCGCGATCGGCGCGGATGTAATGTGGCTGTTGAAGGCGACGCGTCAGGCGTTGCAGGAGGCGAGATCATGAAAGCCGCCGCCGCTGCGATCATCGCGCTGGCGCTCGCCGGTGCGGCCCGCGCCGACAACGCGCCGAAGCCGACCGACATCGCGACGCAAAACGCCGTCGCCGATTACAACGCGGGCAATTTCGTCGCGGCGCGCTCGGAGTTTCGGCGTGCGGCGCAAAGAGGCAGCCGCCTCGCCGAATTCAACTACGCGATGATGCTGCTCAACGGCGAGGGCGGCCCGGCGGATGTGCCCGAAGGCAAGAAATGGCTGCGACGCGCCGCCGACGCCAACATGACGCACGCGCAATACGTGTACGGCAAGATGTACGACGACGGCCAGTTCGTCGAGAAAGATCCGGCGGAGGCGCATCGCTGGTTCCTGCGCGCGGCGAATCAGGGTCACGTGCAGGCCGAACTCGCGCTCGCCAACCAGTTCCTCGACGGACGCGGCACCGCGCGCGACAACACGCAGGCGTTCACCTGGTACAAGAAGGCTGCGGAAGGCGGCGACATGACGGCGCAATACGTCGCGGGATCGTTCTACGAGCGCGGCGGCGATGGCGTCGAACGCAATCTGAATGTCGCGCGAGCTTATTACGCGGCAGCGGCCGCGCAGGGCGATCCGGCGGCGAAGCTCAAGTATCTGCAGCTCAGCACCGAACTCGAGCAGCAAAAGCCGCAGTGACGGCGCGCGTCGATAAAAAAAACCGCGGTCGAAGCCGCGGCTCATGTGGCGGAAGATAGCCCGCTAACTCTGCATCAACCGCTTTTGCCGCGCGACGCTCATGATGAGCCCGGCCGCGACGCCGAGCGTCGTCAGCGCGGTTCCGCCGTAACTCATGAAGGGCAGCGGCACGCCGACCACCGGCAGAATCCCGCTCACCATGCCGATGTTGACGAACGCGTAAGTAAAGAACGCGAGCGTGAGCGATCCCGCCAATAATCGCCCGAAGAAGGTCGCTCCGTTCGCCGCGATGAACAGTCCGCGCGCGATGAGCGCCATATAAAGAAAGAGCAGCACGAGCCCGCCCGCGAGCCCGAACTCTTCGGAGAACACGGCGAAAATGAAGTCGGTGTGTTTCTCGGGGATGAACTCGAGGTGCGCCTGCGTGCCCTTCAGCCAGCCCTTGCCGAGCGTGCCGCCGGAGCCGATCGCGATCACCGCCTGGATCGTGTGGAAGCCTTTGCCGAGCGGATCGGAAGTCGGATCGAGCAGCGTGCAGATGCGATGCTTCTGGTAGTCGTGCATCATCGGCCAGACGACTTCGGGCTGACAAATCTTTTCCTGGAAGGTCGCGACGCCCGCCACCGCGATGACGCCCGCGATCAGCACCGGCAGGATCAGCTTGAAACTCAGCCCCGCGAAATAGATGACGAACATGCCCGCCGCGAACACGAGCACGGCGGTGCCGAGGTCCGGCTGCTTCGCGATCAGGCCGACGGGCAGCATCAGAATGAGAAAGCCGACGATGTAATCCCACCAGCGAATGTTGCTTTCGCGCTTCTGGTAGTACCACGCGAGCATCAGCGGCATCGCGATCTTCATGATTTCCGATGGCTGGATCACCACGCCGACATTGAGCCAGCGCTTCGCGCCCTTGCGCGTCAGGCCGAACGCGGCGACCGCGATCAGCAACGCGACGCCGACCGTATAGAGCGGCACGGCGAAGCGCATCAGCGTTTGCGGCGGAATGTTGGCGAGTATCCACATCAGGCCGAAGGTCAGCATGATGTTGCGCAACTGGTCTTCGACGCGGCCCGGCATGTCGAGGCTGGCGCTATAGAGCGTCACGATTCCGACGCCGAGCAGCAGGAACACGATGAGCGCGAGCGGCTTGTCGAAGCCCGCGAACATGCGCTTGGCGCGGTCCAGCAGCTCGCGCTTGTCGAATTGGACGTGCAGTTGCATGGCGGTTTCCTTTACTCGTCGATGCCGCCGGACGGCGCGAGAACGCGCACCCCGTCGTTTTCGTTGCTGCGCACCATGGTGGGCGTCGGCTCGCTCGGGCGCTTCTTCGGCGCGGGCGATCGGCCGGGCGTCGATGCAGGCACCGCAGCCGCAGGCGCAGCGGGCGGCGCCGACGCAGCGCGCGGTTTCGAGACTTTCGGAGCGGATGCCGCAGGCGCCGACGCCGCCTTCGCGGCATCCGGATTCGACGCCGCTTGCGGCGAAAACGCCGGCGACGAATTCGCGACCGACGCGGGCAGCGCGACGGCGGCGGGCGGTTGCGTGCCGCCGATGACCGGCACGGTCGCTTCGGTCGTGGCCGAAGCCGCCGCTGCGACCGCCGCCGCTTCCGCGCCCGGCTTGAGACGGTCGACGAGGTAATAGTCGAGCACCTTGCGCGCGATCGGACCGGCGGACTCCGCGCCCCAGCCGCCGTTTTCGACGATCAGCGCGATCGCGATCTTCGGCTGCTCCGCCGGCGCGAACGCGATGAACAACGCATGGTCGCGCAGATGCTCGGCCGTTCCGCCGTGGCCCCGATAGTTCGCGCCCTGCAGCGAATAGACCTGTGCCGTGCCCGTCTTGCCCGCCGCGAGATAGGGCGCACCCGCGAAAACCTTCGCTGCCGTGCCGTTCGTCACGACGCCTTCCATTGCGTGCTTGATGACGTCGATGTCCTTCTGCTGCACCGGAATCTTGTTGCTCGGATCGCGCACGACCGCGCGCAGGTCCTTGTTGATCGGATTCTCGATGTTGCGCACGAGGTGCGGCTTCATCACGACGCCGTTATTCGCGAGCGTCGCCGTCGCGTGCGCGAGTTGCAGGATCGTGAACGAGTTGTAGCCCTGTCCGATGCCGAGGCTGATCGTTTCGCCTTCGTACCATTTCTGCTGTTCGGGCTTGCGGTACGCCTTGCGCTTCCATTCCGTCGACGGAAGAATGCCCTTCGCCTCGCCCGCGATATCGATGCCGGTGATCTGGCCGAAGCCCCACGGCTTCATGAAGCCGGCCATCGCATTGACGCCGAGATCGCGCGCGAGCATGTAGAAGTACGTGTCGTTCGACACGACGATCGCGCGGTTCATGTCCACCCAGCCCTGACCCGAGCGCACGTCGTTGCGGAACGTGTGGCCGCCGAACGTGAAGTAGCCCGGATCCTGGAAGCCCCAGCCCGGCGTGCGCTTGTGCAGCGACAACGCGGCGAGCGCCATGAACGGCTTGTAAGTCGACCCCGGCGGATACGTGCCGTGCAGCGGACGATTCAAGAGCGGATGATCCGGCGAATTGTTGAGCGCGTCCCAGGTTTGCTGATCGATGCCGTCGACGAACGAATTCGGATCGAAACTCGGCGCGGAGACGAATGCGAGCACGTCGCCGGTCGATGGCTCGATCGCGACGAGCGCGCCGCGCTTGCCCGCGAATGCCTGCTCCGCGACCTGCTGCAAGCCGATATCCAGCGACAACTGCAAATTGTTGCCCGGCGTCGCCTGCGTGCGCGACATCGTGCGTACCGGACGGCCGCCCGCGGTCACTTCCACTTCCTCGAAACCGGTCAGGCCGTGCAGCTCCGTTTCGTAGCTCTGCTCGACGCCGATCTTGCCGACGTAATCCGTGCCCTTGTAGTTGTTGGCGTCGAGGCGCGGATCATAGTGATCCGAGCTTTCGTCGTTGGCGTCGCTCGCGTCGTCGATGCGCTCCTGATCGCGCTGCGAAATGCGCCCGATATAGCCGATCACATGCGCTGCGGTCGTGCCGAGCGGATATTGGCGGAACAGGCGCGCGCGCACTTCGACGCCGGGAAAGCGGAAACGCTGCGCCGTGAACTTGGCGACTTCCTCGTCGGTGAGACGCGTGCGAATCGGCAGGCTTTCGAAATTCTTCGAGTCTTCGAGAAGCTTCTTGAAACGGCGGCGGTCGCGCGCGTCGATCGGAATGACTTGCGACAGCTCGTCGATGGTTTCGTCGAGCGTGCCGTTGATCTTGGAGCGCGTGATTTCGAGCGTGTACGCCGAATAGTTCTTCGCCAGCACGACCCCGTTGCGGTCGGTGATGATGCCGCGATTCGGCACGATCGGCGCGACCGAAATGCGGTTCTCGTTTGCCTGCAACGAGTATTTGCTGAAATGCCAGACCTGCAGATAGAGGAAGCGCAGCCCGATCAGCCCGAAGCAGATGAACACGAACAGTCCCGCCGCCGCGACGCGCAGGCGGAACTTCGACAACTGTTGCTCGGTGTTCTTGATTTCGGTCATGCAGCTTTCGCGGTGTGCTCGCGATTCAAGTGTAGTTCGCGCGCGGCGGTTTTTTCGCCGACCCGGCGCCGCGCGGCAAGACTCAGATTGGACGCGTATCGTCCGGGTCGGCGGCGCGGCGTTGCGGCATCAGCAGGAGGAAGCTCGCGATCGGCCAGAGCAGCGCTTCGACGAATCCGTTGATGAGATAGCTCCAGCCGGGGAACGCGGCGCCCGTCATGAGGCGGATGATGAAAGGCACGAGATGCGCGCCCACCAGCAGCGGCGCGACGACGAACATCTGCACGGGCAGTGTCATCCACAGCACGCGGCGATGAATCGTGATCGCGCCGTACGAAAGCAGCGTGTAGGCCAGCGCGTGTTCGCCAAGGAGATTCGCGTTGTGCACGTCCATCAGGATGCCGAGCATGAACGCGATGCCCATGCCGACCTTGCGCGGTTGATGCACGTTCCAGAACAGCAGCACGAGCGCGACGAAATCCGGCACGCCGATGAGCCGTCCCCACGGCATGAGGTTCAGCAGGAACGCGGCGGCCAGGCTGAACGTGATGAAGTACGGATTGACCGGCTGCAGGATGTATTGCGGGCGGTTCATCGCGCGGCTCCCGATGATGCGGGTTTCGGCGCATGCGCCTTCTTCGACGGTTTCGCCGCCGCGCCCGATGCAGCTTTCGGCTCGGCCGCCTTCTCCGACGGCTTCGCGGGCGCGGGCGCTGCCGGTGTTGCAGCCGCTGGCGCAGAACCCGGCACCGGAGCGGAAGCGCCGCTCGCGCCCGCTGCGGCCGCAGCCTTCGGCGCGGGCTTCTTCTTGCCCTTGTTTTCCTTCGCTTCCTTGGCGGCCGCGGCTGCTTCGACTTCGACCGGATTCGGCGGCTGATTCAAGTTGTAGTGCAGCACGAGCAACTGGCGCGCGCCGCGCACGGCCGCGATCGGCACGCAGACGACGCGCGCGAACGCCGTATCCGCCTGCTTGTCGACGCGCAGCACCTTCGCGACCGGCAGTCCCGGCGGATAGATGCCGTCGAGGCCGCTCGTCACGAGTTCGTCGCCGGCTTGGACGTCGGCGCTGATCGGCACGAAGCGAAGATCGAGCGTGTCGCCCTTCGGCGTGCCGTAAATCACGCTGCGCAAGCCGGTGCGCGAGATCTGGACGGGCACGGCCTGGTCTTTATCGGTGAGCAGCGTGACTTCGGATTGCAGCGGAAACACGCGCGTCACCTGACCGATCACGCCGTCTTCGGTGACGACGGGCGCGCCGTCCTGGATATTCTGCTGCGAACCCTTGCCGATCACGACTTTCTGCGTGAACGGATCGCGCGTGTCGTATTGAATTTCGGCGGGCGTTTCTTCGGTCGTTGCGCGCGATTGCAGATTCAGCAGCGCGCGCAGATGCGCGTTCTCGATGGCGAGCTGGGCCGCGTCGCCCGCCTTGACGGAAAGCTCCAGATTCTTGTCGCTGAGCTTGCGGTTTTCGCTGCGCAGCGTCGCGCTGGTCACGGCGAGATCGGCGGCGCCCATGAAGATGTCGCGCGGCACCAGCGCCGCGCGCTGCAACGGATACAGCCCGGCGCCGAGCATCCCGCGAACGATTTCCAGCGTGCTGAAGCGAGCGTCCGAGATGAGCAGCGCGATGGCGAGCACCACGAAGAAAATCAGGCGCGCGAGCGCGGAAGGGCCTTGCTTGAAAAGGGGCGGCGGACTGTATTCCATGGTCGGCGCCGAGGGCGTGAACGGATGGATCGATGCTGCAGGTCACTTCGCCGGCGGCGAAACCTGCCCTACGCTGTTCCGACAACGGCCCGGACAGAGGCCGGGCCGTGCGCGCGTCGCGTTACGCGGGTGCTTGCAAGCGTGCTTCGGCGTTGCGTCGATATCCGGACGCCCGAAGCAGCAGATCACTCGTACGAGAAGATGCTGCCGAGCTTGTCCATGCGCTCGAGCGCCATGCCCGAGCCACGCACCACGCAAGTCAGCGGATCTTCGGCGACGAGCACCGGCAGGCCGGTTTCTTCCGCGAGCAGGCGGTCGAGATCGCGCAGGAGCGCGCCGCCGCCCGTCAGCATCATGCCGCGCTCCGCGATGTCCGCGCCGAGTTCCGGCGGCGTCTGTTCGAGCGCGATCTTCACCGACGACACGATCTGGTTCAGCGGGTCGGTCAGCGCTTCGAGAATTTCATTGCTCGAAATGGTGAAGCTGCGCGGAATGCCTTCCGACAGATTGCGGCCCTTGACTTCCATTTCCTTCACTTCGGAGCCGGGGAACGCCGAGCCGATTTCCTTCTTGATGGCTTCGGCTGTTTGCTCGCCGATCAGCATGCCGTAGTTGCGGCGGATGTAGTTGACGATGGCCTCGTCGAACTTGTCGCCGCCGACGCGCACCGAGCCCTTGTACACGATGCCGCCCAGCGAGATGACGCCGACTTCCGTCGTGCCGCCGCCGATGTCGACGACCATCGAGCCCGTTGCTTCCGAAACCGGCAGGCCCGCGCCGATTGCCGCGGCCATCGGCTCTTCGATCAGATAGACCTGCGAGGCGCCCGCGCCGTGTGCCGCTTCCTTGATCGCGCGGCGCTCGACTTGAGTGGAGCCGCACGGCACGCAGATGATGATGCGCGGCGACGGCGAGAACATGCGGGATTCGTGAGCGGTCTTGATGAACTGCTTGATCATCTGCTCGGTGACGGTGAAGTCGGCGATCACGCCGTCCTTCATCGGGCGAATGGCCTCGATGTTGCCCGGCACTTTACCGAGCATCTGCTTGGCTTCCTTGCCGACCGCCTGAATGGTCTTCTTGCCGTTGGGGCCGCCTTCCTGGCGAATCGAAACGACCGAGGGTTCGTCGAGGACGATGCCCTTGCCGCGCATGTAGATCAGCGTGTTGGCGGTGCCGAGGTCAATCGCCAGGTCGTTGGAGAAATAGCTGCGCAAAAAACCGAACATTCAAAAATCCTGTCTCGCTGGGTGGCCGTTCGTCGCGAGGAGCGCCGGGGACGGCAGCGGAAAAAATAACGGTTTGCCGGGGCGGCGAACGCTCGCCGGGAAGGGCAAATCCGGGAAGAAATCTACTGCAGAACGGAACGCTGGACGCAAACGTTTCTCGGAATCCATCAAATGCGGGAGAAAGCCGCCGACAAGCCGTTCCAGAGGTGAGTCGAACGTGTAATGATACCTTATAATTTGTGGGTATCTATAGGAAAAGGATGGCAGTTTTTGCCATCGCCAGACCTGTTTCCGAGGGCTCCTTTCAAGATCGCAACTGGCTGCTGCAGCGAAAGTTTTCGAGATTGAGGCTGTCCACGCTTTCTCCGGTGAATCCATGTCTTTGACCCTGACCGACGTAAAACGCATCGCGCACCTCGCGCGGCTCGAATTGCCCGACCACGAAGCCGAGCCCACGCTCACGCGGCTCAACGATTTTTTCGGTCTCGTCGAGCAGATGCAGGCCGTCGACACGACCGGCATCGAACCGCTCGCGCACCCGATCGAGCAGATCGAGGAAGTCGCGCTGCGTCTGCGTGACGACGCTGTCTCAGAGCGTGTCGAACGCGAAGAGTTCCAGCGTTGCGCGCCCGCCGTGCAAGACGGACTCTATCTCGTGCCCAAAGTCATCGAATAAGCATCAAACATTCAGCGTCAGCGCGTGATTCACACCGCGCTCATCAGGAAACTGCAATGCATCAGAAAAGCTTGACCGAACTGCGCGCGGCGCTCGACTCGAAGGAAGTATCCGCGGTCGAACTGGCGCAGTCGTATCTGCGGCGCATCGAGGGCGCGAAGGAATTGAACGCGTTCATCGGCGTCGACGCCGCGCTCACGCTCGAACAGGCGAAAGCCGCCGACGCGCTCATCGCCGAAGGCCGCGCGGGCGCGCTCACCGGCTTGCCGATCGCGCACAAGGACGTCTTCGTCACGCGCGGCTGGACATCGACCGCCGGCTCGCACATGCTCGAAAACTATTCGAGTCCGTTCGATGCGACCGTCGTCGATCGCCTCGCGAACGCCGGTATGGTCACGCTCGGCAAGACCAACATGGACGAGTTCGCGATGGGCTCGTCCAACGAGAATTCGTACTTCGGCGCGGTGAAGAATCCGTGGGATATGAAGGCCGTGCCGGGCGGTTCGTCGGGCGGTTCGGCTGCTGCCGTGGCCGCGCGTCTCGCGCCCGCCGCGACCGGCACGGACACCGGCGGCTCCATCCGCCAGCCCGCTTCGTTCACCGGCATCACCGGCATCAAACCGACGTATGGCCGCGTTTCGCGTTATGGAATGATCGCGTTCGCGTCGTCGCTGGATCAGGGCGGCCCGATGGCGCAAACGGCGCACGACTGCGCGCTGCTGCTGAACGCGATGGGCGGCTTCGACGAGCGCGATTCCACGAGCCTTCAACGCGAGAACGAAGACTACACGCGCTACCTCGGCAAGACGTGGAACGGCAGCGATGATGCCGGCAAGCCGCTGAAGGGCTTGCGCATCGGCATGCCGAAGGAGTATTTCGGCGCGGGTCTCGCCGACGACGTGCGCGCGTCCATCGACGCCGCATTGAAGCAATACGAAGCGCTCGGCGCGACGCTCGTCGAAGTGTCGCTGCCGAAGACCGAGCTTTCGATTCCCGTGTACTACATCATCGCGCCGGCGGAGGCATCGTCGAATCTGTCGCGCTTCGATGGCGTGCGCTACGGGCATCGCGCGGCCGAGTACCGCGATCTGCTCGACATGTACAAGAAGTCGCGCGCGGAAGGCTTCGGGCCGGAAGTGAAGCGGCGGATTCTCGTCGGCACGTACGTGCTGTCGCACGGTTATTACGACGCGTACTACCTGCAGGCGCAGAAGATTCGCCGCATCATCGCGCGCGATTTCCAGGAAGCGTTCAAGCAGTGCGACGTCATCATGGGACCGGTCGCGCCGTCGGTCGCGTGGAATCTCGGCGAGAAGGCCGACGATCCCGTGCAGATGTATCTCGCCGATATCTACACGCTTTCCGTGAGCCTCGCGGGCCTGCCCGGCATGAGCGTGCCGTGCGGTTTCGGCGCGGGCGCGAATGCGAATCGGCCGGTCGGTCTGCAGATCATCGGCAACTATTTCAACGAAGCCCGGATGCTCCAGGTCGCCGACGCTTATCAGCGCGCGACCGACTGGCACCGCAAGGCACCTGCATCGGCATTGGCATCGGGAGTGTGAACATGCAGTGGGAAGTCGTCATCGGTCTGGAAACGCACGCGCAGCTTTCCACCGTCTCCAAGATTTTTTCCGGCGCGCCCACGCAGTTCGGCGCGAGCCCGAATTCGCAGGCGAGTCCCGTCGATCTCGCGTTGCCCGGCGTGTTGCCTGTGATGAACCGCGGCGCCGTCGAGCGCGCGATCCGCTTCGGTCTCGCGATCGGTTCGCACATCGCGCCGCGCAGCATCTTCGCGCGCAAGAACTACTTCTATCCGGATCTTCCGAAGGGCTATCAGATCAGCCAGTACGAGATTCCGGTCGTGCAGGGCGGGCAGATCACGATTCAGGTGCCGGCCAACGAGAAGGCGGGCAAGGAAGCGTACGAGAAGACCATCAACCTGACGCGCGCGCACCTCGAAGAGGACGCAGGCAAGTCGCTGCACGAAGACTTCGCGGGCATGACGGGCATCGACCTGAACCGCGCGGGCACGCCGCTGCTCGAAATCGTCACTGAGCCGGAAATGCGCAGCGCCGCGGAAGCGGTCGCGTATGCGAAGGCACTGCACGGTCTCGTCGTGTGGCTCGGCATCTGCGACGGCAACATGCAGGAAGGCTCGTTCCGTTGCGACGCGAACGTCTCGGTGCGCCCGGTCGGCCAGAAGGAATTCGGCACGCGCGCCGAGATCAAGAACTTGAACTCGTTCCGCTTTCTCGAAGAAGCGATCCAGTACGAAGTGCGCCGTCAGATCGAGCTGATCGAAGACGGCGGCACGGTGGTTCAGGAAACGCGTCTTTATGACCCGGACAAGCGCGAAACGCGTTCGATGCGTAGCAAGGAAGACGCGCACGATTACCGCTATTTCCCCGATCCCGATCTGATGCCGCTCGTGATCGATGCATCGTGGATCGATCGCGTGAAGGGCGAGATGCCCGAGCTGCCGGCGGACATGCAGAAGCGTTTCGTCGACACGTACGGTTTGACGCCGTATGACGCGGGCGTGCTGACTTCGTCGAAGGCGATGGCGTCCTACTTCGAAGCGCTCGTGCAGAAGGCGGGCGCGGCCCAGGCGAAGATCGCCGCGAACTGGATGATGGGCGACGTCTCCGCGCAACTGAATCGCGAATCGCTCGATATCAGCGAATCGCCGGTATCGGCCGCGCAGCTCGCGCTCATCATTCAGCGCATCGCCGATGGCACCATCTCCAACAAGATCGCGAAGGACATTTTCCAGACGATCTGGGAAGAGAAGGCGACCGACGAGGCCGCCGCGGATCGCATCATCGACGCGAAGGGTTTGAAGCAGATTTCCGACACCGGCGCGCTCGAGGCGATCATCGACGAGGTGCTTGCGGCAAACCAGAAGTCCGTCGAGGAATTCCGCGCGGGCAAGGAGAAGGCGTTCAACGCGCTGATCGGTCAGGCGATGAAGGCGACCAAGGGCAAGGCGAATCCGCAGCAGGTGAACGAGCTTTTGAAGAAGAAACTCGGCTGATTGTTTCGGTGCGTGAAAGACAGGGCCGTTGCCGGTTAAGCTAGGCGACGGCCTTTCTTTTTGGTGATCACAAAAATATGGCAAAAAAACCCGAACTCGACGACTTCCGTGTGCCTTTCTTCGACGCCGGCAAGAAGCGCAAGCCATTCGACCTGAGCGCGATCGATCCGTCCGCGAAGCCGTTTTCCAGCGGCACGAAGGACATCGACCGCGAGCGTCTCACGGCGATCGGCGTGCAACTCGACGATCTTCAGGAGAAACTGCACGCGCAGCGCCGCCGGCGCGTGCTGCTCGTGCTGCAGGGCATGGACACGAGCGGCAAGGACGGCACGGTGCGCGCGGTGTTTCACGATGTCGATCCGCTCGGCTTGCGCATCGTGCCGTTTCGCGCGCCGTCCGAGCGCGAGGCCGCGCACGATTTTCTGTGGCGCGTGCACGCGCAGGCGCCGATGGCCGGCGAATTCGCGATCTTCAACCGCAGTCACTACGAAGACGTGCTCGTGCCGCGCGTGCTGAAGTCGATCGATGCCGACGAATGCGAACGGCGTTATCGGCATATTCGCGAATTCGAGGCGCTGCTCGCTGACAGCGGCACCACCATCGTCAAATGCTTCCTGCACATTTCGAAGGACGAGCAGCGCGAGCGACTGCAGGCGCGCATCGACGATCCGACGAAACACTGGAAGTTCGACGTCTCCGATCTCGAAGCGCGCAAGCAATGGGACGACTACCAGGCCGCATACGCCGACGCGCTCGCGGCGACATCGACGGATTACGCGCCTTGGTACATCATTCCGGGCAATTCGAAGACGCATCGCAACGTGATGGTCGCAGAGCTGCTGTTGCGCACGATGCAGGACATGAAGCTCGAATTCCCGCCGGCGAAAGAATCGCTGAAGGGCGTGAAGGTCGAATAATCAAGATCAAAAAGGAAGAACATGTTTCGCGTGATAACCGCCAATCTCAACGGCATCCGTTCGGCCGCCAAGAAAGGTTTCTTCGACTGGTTCGGAGAGCAGAAATCCGACGTCGTGTGCGTTCAGGAAATCAAATGCTCGCAGGACGATCTGACGCCGGAATTTCTCGCGCCGCACGGTTTCCAGGGCTATTTCCAGCACGCGGTGAAGAAGGGCTATAGCGGCGCCGGTCTGTACACGCGCCACGAACCGGATGACGTGATCATCGGCTTCGGTTCGGAAGAGTTCGATCCGGAAGGGCGCTATGTCGAAGCGCGTTTCGGCAAGTTGTCGGTCGTGTCGGTGTATGTGCCGTCGGGTTCGAGCGGCGACGAGCGTCAGCAGGCGAAGTATCGCTTCATGGACGAGTTCATGCCGCATCTGGACGCGCTTTCGAAGGAGCGCGAAGTCATCCTGTGCGGCGATGTGAATATCGTGCACAAGGAAATCGACATCAAGAACTGGAAGAGCAACCAGAAGAATTCCGGTTGTTTGCCCGAAGAACGCGCGTGGCTCACGAAGCTTTTCGAGGACGTCGGTTATGTCGATGTATTCCGCACGCTCGATCAGCGTCCCGAGCAATATACGTGGTGGAGCAATCGCGGCCAGGCGTATGCGAAGAACGTCGGGTGGCGTATCGATTATCAGATCGCGACGAAGGAAGTCGCCGCGACCGCGAAGAAGACGTCGATTTTCCGGGATATCAAGTTCAGCGACCACGCGCCGCTGACGATCGATTACGACTGGAAGATCGCGAAGAAGAAGTGAGCTAGCGCCCGCTCTTCTTGAACCGCCCCATTCCCGCGTAATTCGGCAACTGATCGATGGTCTTGCCGACCGCCTTCGCATAGAGCGGCATCATGTCCGGCATGCGTTTGAGCAGATCCTGCCGGCGATCCGGCCCGTACGGATGTAGCCAGATGAAGCCATCGTCCGCGCGGCGCGTGCCCGAATCGATCTTGTTCCACAACGTGACGGCCGCGCGCGGATCGTAGCCCGCGCGCGACGCGATCTCGCTGCCGATCACGTCGGCTTCGGTTTCGTCGGCGGGGGAATAGCGCATCGTCAGCAGTTCATCGCCGATATCGGGCTGCTGCGACGCGTAATTCGAAAAGCCGAAAAGCTGCGGCATGCCGTTCGACGAGAGCTGCGCCGCCTGCTGCCGCCCGAGCCGCTCGCGCGCATGTTCGCGCAACGCGTGCGCGATTTCATGGCCGATCATCATGCCGATCTCGTTGTCGTTCAGATGCAGCTTGTCGATCAGCCCGCTGTACACGACGATCTTCCCGCCCGGCAGGCAGACCATGCGCTCGTCGGCCGACTTGATGACGTTGATCTCCCACTTCCAGCTCTTCGCGCGATCGTTCCACTTGAGCGCGAACGGAATCTCGTGATTCGCGATTTCGCGCACGCGTTTGACGAGCGGGTTGGTATCGGGGAGCAGCGTCTTGTTGCGCTCGGCATCGTGGATGACCTGCGCGTATTCGTCGGCGGCCTGCGCTTCGAGCGTCGCGGGCGCAATCAAGTTGCGAAACAGCGCCGTATTGCCGAAACGGATCTGGTTGTTCGGTGCGGAGTACGGCGGCGGCGTCTTTTGTTCGTCCTGGGCATACGCGGACGAAGGCGCGAGCGACGCCCATGTCCATGCGCAAACCAAGGCGCGAAGCTTGAAAGAAACCGTCATCGTCGAATTCTCCAGGGCGCGATCTTGGGCAACAGTAACATGCCCGGAATGGACAGCGCGACGCAGATCATGAAGTACGGAAACCAGCCGGTTTCATTCACGATGTAGCCGCTGCCCGCCGCCGCGAAGGTGCGCGGCACGGCCGCGAGGCTCGTGAAGAGCGCGAATTGGGTCGCGGTGTAGCGCGGGTCGGTCGTGCTCGCGATATACGCCGTGAAGGTCGCGAGCGTGAGACCCGTCGCGAAGGTTTCGAAGCCGTACAGCACGCCGAGCGCGAACGGCGACGGCCCGATCTTCGCGAGCCATGCGAAGCCGAGCGTCGCGACGATCTGCAGAATGCCGAAGATCCACAAGCCGCGCGCAATGCCGATCTTCACGAGCGCGATGCCGCCGAGCAAGCCGCCCGCGATGCTCGCCCAGAACGCGACCGCTTTCGCGATCACGCCGATCTGCGCGAGCGAGAATCCGACGTCGATGAAGAACTTCGTCGCGAGCGCGGTGGCCATCGTATCGCCGAGCTTGTACAGGAAGATGAAACTGAGCACGAGCAGCGCCGCGCGCCAGCCGTCACGCGTGACGAACTCGTGAAAGGGCTCGACGATCGCCTCGCGCAGATTTTTCGGCGGCGCGCCATGAATCTGCGGCTCCTTCACGACGAGCGTCATGATGAGTCCCGGCAGCATGAACGCGGCGGTGATCAGAAAGACGCTTTTCCACGGCAGGACGGTCGCGAGAATCAGCGACAGCGAACCGGGCACGAGTCCCGCGACCTTATATGCGTTGACGTGCACCGCGTTGCCGAGCCCTTGTTCGGTGTCGGCGAGGAGCTCGCGGCGATAGGCATCGATGACGATATCCTGACTCGCGCTGAAGAACGCGACGAGCGCGGCGATCGCGGCGACGGCCCAGAGATTCTGCTCGGGCGAGAAGAAGCCGAACGAGCCGATCGCGATCATCACGAGCACTTGCGTGACGAACATCCAGCCGCGCCGCCTGCCCGGACTCCAGCCGGGAAAGCGCGGAATGAAACGGTCCATCAGCGGCGACCAGACGAATTTCCACGTGTACGGAAGTCCGATCAGCGCGAAGAGACCGATCTCCTTGACGTTGATGTGCGCGGTCGTGAGCCACGCCTGCAACAGGCTATAAAGCGTGAAGAGCGGCAATCCGGACGTAAAGCCGAGAAAGACGCAAATGAGGATGCGCTTGTTGAGGAACGCGCGCCATCCGGGATGATCTTCGTGAGCAGTTAGAGCGGGCGCCTCGTGTGGCGTATCGGGCATGTCAGATAACGGGCAGTTGTCGATGCGGGAACCCGCCGGTCGATGTTACCGGCGCTTCACGCGATAGACCGCAAGACTACCACGCCAGTTCGCGCCCCAACGGACCGACTGCCCGCCGTGCAGCACCACGCGATCCAGAATCTCGATGCCCACTTCCGGCGCGAGCGCCTCGAAGTCCTTGATCGTGAGCACGCGCACGTTCGGCGTGTTGTGCCATTGATAAGGCAGCGATTTCGACACCGGCATGCGTCCCTGAATCACCGAAAGCCGATGCTGCCAGTAACCGAAATTCGGAAACGACACAATGCATTCGCGTCCGACGCGCACCGTTTCGCGCAGGATCGCGGCGGTCTGATGGATCGTCTGCAGCGTCTGCGAGAGGATCGCGAAGTCGAAGCTGTCGTCTTCGAAGAGACGCAAGCCGTCTTCGAGATTCTGCTGGATCACGTTCACGCCTTTTTGCGCGCACGCGAGCACGCCGGCATCGTTGATTTCGATGCCGTAGCCCTTCACTTCCAGTTCTTCACCGAGCAGCGACAGCAGCGAACCGTCGCCGCAGCCGAGATCGAGCACCGTCGAGCGCGGTTCGACCCAGCGGGCGATCGCGCGAAAGTCCGAGCGCAGCGCGAGGGAATCGAGAGTGTGCTGGTTCATGCGCCGATCTCCGTGGCAATGCGTTCGTAGTAGGCGCGCATCAGATTGTGATAGCGCGCGTCGTCGAGCAGGAAGGCGTCGTGGCCGTGCGGCGCGTCGATTTCCGCGTAGCTCACCGTGCGCTTGTTGTCGAGCAGCGCCTTCACGATCTCGCGCGAGCGCGCCGGCGCGAAACGCCAGTCGGTCGTAAAGCTGGTGATGAGATATTTCGCCGATGTATTGGCAAGCGCTTTCGTTAGATCGCCGTCGAAGGCTTTCGCGGGATCGAAATAATCGAGCGCGCGCGTGATGAGCAGATACGTGTTCGCATCGAAGTATTCGGCGAACTTGTCGGCCTGATAGCGCAGATACGACTCCACTTCGAATTCGACATCGAAATTGAAGTTGTACGCGTCGAGCGCGCCTTCGGCACGGCGCAGCGCGCGGCCGAATTTCACGGCCATGTCGTCGTCCGACAGATACGTGATGTGGCCGATCATCCGCGCGACGCGCAAGCCGCGGCGCGGCTTCACGCCGTGCGCGTAGTAATCGCCGCCGTGGAAGTCGGGGTCCGAGAGGATCGCGGAGCGCGCCGTCTCGTTGAACGCGATGTTCTGTGCGGACAGCTTCGGCGTCGACGCCACCACGATGCAATGCGCGAGCCGCTCCGGATACATCATGCTCCACGCGAGCGCCTGCATGCCGCCCAAGCTGCCGCCCATCACGGCCGCGAAGCGCTCGATACCGAAGCGGTCCGCGAGACGCGCCTGCGCGTTCACCCAGTCCTCGACGGTGACGACGGGAAAGCTCGCGCCATACGGTTTTCCGGTTGCGCCGTCGATGCTCATCGGTCCGGTCGAGCCGAAACACGAGCCGAGATTGTTCACGCCGATGACGAAGAAGCGGTTCGTGTCGAGCGGCTTGTCGGGGCCGACCATGTTGTCCCACCAGCCGACGTTCTTCGGGTTATCGGCGTGAATGCCGGCGACGTGATGCGACGCGTTCAGCGCATGGCACACGAGCACGGCGTTCGAGCGCGCGGCGTTCAGTTCGCCATAGGTTTCGACGACGAGTTCGTAGTCGCCGAGCGACGAGCCGTTCTGCATCCGCAGCGGCTCGGTGAAGCGCATTGTTTGGGGAGTGACGATGCCGATCGATTCCATTCATTCCGCCTTTGACCTGGCGGCTAAACGGTGTCGGCGATGCGCTGCCTGAGAAATCGAGCGCGGCTGACGACCTCTTTAGCCGCATTTATAGTGAACCCCGCGAAAGATCACTGAGGTTCGCGCGCCCGCAATCGAGTCAGCAAATCGGCGCACTGTTCATGTTCGAGAAAATCTCGTTAGCGGGGAAGTATAGCGGAAAACGTCATAACGCCGTCAATAATGCCGCCATCTGCCGCGCCTTGGATGCGGCCCGCTTTAGCGTCTATATTGTCTAATCGCCTCGTCGTCCCGAGGAAAGGACATGAAACCGAGCCGGGTCAGACCGCTCAGTCACCTGAAGAGCCGCGCGGCCGAGATGATCCGCAATATCGTCGAGAGCCGCGAGCCGATGCTCATCACGCAGAACGGTGAAGGCAGGGTCGTCGTGCAGGATGTGCAGTCCTATGAAGACCTGCATCAGACGCTTGCCTTGCTGAAGATTCTCGCGATGGGACAGAAGACCATCGAAGCCGGCCACTGCGTGAGCGCCGGCGATGTCTTCGCCGAGATCGAGCGCATGGACCGCGAGGAAGGCTTCAAATGAAGACCGTTTTCCTGGATCCGGTGCGTCGGGATCTGCAGGATTTCCGGCGCTATGTCATCAACAAGTTCGGCGGCACGGCGTGGGCCGCTACGCGCAACAAGTTCGCGGAAACCATTGCCGAGATCGAAGCCGCGCCGCGCAACGGCTCGACGCCGCCCGAGCTCGTCGACTTTCGCATGTCGGGCTATTACGAAGTGCCGAGCGGCACCAACCGCATCATCTACAAGGTCGATGGCGACACGATTTACGTGCATCTCGTCGTCGATGCACGCTCGGACCTCGAAGACATACTCGCGCGCCGCTTATTTCGGATGTAGCGGCAATCGGCGCGATTGCGTCAGCGCGCGCAGCGAGCGCACCGTGCGATCCACATAGTGCGGCCGCCCGGAACCGGGCTTGCGAATCGACAGCCCGCCGTTCGACGTTTTCGCGACCGGCAGATGTCCGACGATCCACACGGTGCGAATCCCGAGCCGCCGATACGACTTCAGATGCCCGCGCGTGTCCTCGACGAGAATCGCGTCCTCGAGACGCACGTGCGCGCGGCGCATCGCGTGGCGGAGCATCGGCGCATCGGGCTTGGCGCGCCAATGGTGGCCGCTGCGCATGTCTTCGATGGCAATCACGCGCTCGAACAGCTTCGCGATGCCCAGTTCCGCGAGCACCGTGCGCGCGTAGAGCGTCGGCGCGTTGGTGAGCACGATCTTGCGTCCGGGCAGCGCGCGCAGCATGCGCGTGAGGCCGCGTTCGGCGCGCAGCATCGACGCAAGATCGGGAAACGTGTGCACCTCGTGCAGGAAGTCGGCGGCATCGACGCCGTGATGCCGCACGAGCCCGAGCAGCGTCGCGCCGTAACGCACGGTATAGCCGACGCGCAGCCGGTTCGCCTCGTCGACGTCGACGTTCAGGCGATCCATGATGTACTGCGTCATGCCGCGATTGATCGCCGGAAACACCGCGTGCGACGCGTGATGCAGCGTGTTGTCGAGATCGAAGAGCCAGACGGGGCCGCGCGTCTTGACGCGGCGTCGGCGGGAAATGCGTTGCGCGGTCATCGTGCGCCGTTATCGTAAGAACGCCCGCGCGAAGGCGGGCGTCTTTAGCAAGGGAACGAGCTCAATGCGAGCGGATCATCGTGCCGAACGGCTGCTCGGTCAGGATTTCGAGCAGCACCGAATGTTCGATGCGGCCATCGATGATGTGCACCGAGCGCACGCCGCTCTTCGCGGCATCCAGCGCGGACGAAATCTTCGGCAGCATGCCGCCGGAGATGGTGCCGTCGGCGAAGAGGGCGTCGATCTCGCGCGCGGAAAGATCGGTGAGCAGATTGCCTTCCTTGTCCATCACGCCGGGGATGTTCGTCATCATGACGAGCTTCTCCGCGTTCAGGACGACGGCGAGCTTGCCCGCGACGAGGTCCGCGTTGATGTTGTACGAGAGGCCGTCTTCGCCGAAGCCGATCGGTGAAATGACCGGGATGAACGCGTCGTCCTGCAGCGCCTTGACGACCGCCGGATTGATCGCCTCGACCTCGCCGACCTGACCGATGTCGATGAACTGGCCCGGATTGTCGCGGTCCGGCATCATCAGCTTGCGCGCGTGGATCAGGCCGCCGTCCTTGCCGGTCAGACCGACCGCGTGGCCGCCGAAGTGATTGATCAGCGTGACGATATCCTGCTGCACTTCGCCGCCGAGCACCCACTCGACGACTTCCATCGTCTCTTCGTCGGTGACGCGCATGCCTTGAATGAAGGTGCCCTGCTTGCCGATCTTCTTCAGCGCCTGATCGATCTGAGGGCCGCCGCCATGCACGATCACCGGATTGATGCCGACGAGCTTCAGCAGAATGACGTCGCGCGCGAAGCCCTGCTTAAGGCGCTCTTCGGTCATGGCATTGCCGCCGTATTTGATCACGACCGTCTTGCCGTGATACTGACGGATGTAGGGCAGCGCCTCGGCCAGGATTTCAGCCTTCAGGGTCGGCGCGATTTGCGTGAGGTCGGGTAGCTCGGACATGGCGGCAAATGAGGCGAGGAGCGTTTAAACACGCCGAATTGTACAGGACCGACGCTCCGCGGCAGGACGAATTGCCGCGGTCGCGCCACGTTTTCCGGCGGGCGTTCCGGCGTGCGATCATCGTTTCGGCAGATTGATGACAAGATGATGAACCCATCCACGGAAACGAACGAACGCGAAGCGCCGGGCGCGCAGGTTTGCGAACGCTGCGGCGCGACGTTTCGCTGCGGCGCGCTCGCGGGCGATGCGTCGTGCTGGTGCGCGTCGCTGCCCGCGTTGCCGCTGGATCGATTGCGGCCCGGCATTCGTTGTCTGTGTCCCGCGTGTCTCACAACGGAAGCCGGGCGCGGCACGACTTCCAGTTAGCAGAGCGCGTGCCGAGGTGCGACAAATCGCGCCAGATGTCGCAGCAGGCGGGATGCAAACGGGATAATGTCGCACGGAGCGCGCACGCGCTAACACGCACTCAATCAGATGCATCGCATAACCAACACCGGACGGGTCAATCTCGGCCATCTTTTCTGGCTTCGCTCGCTCGCGATCATCGGCCAGCTGACGACCATCGCCGTCGTCCAGATATTCTTCGGCGCGAAGCTTCCGCTGCCCGCGATGCTGCTCGTCATCGCGCTCGAAATGGTCTTCAACGGCCTCACTTGGATGCGCGTCGCGCGGGCGCGTCCGGAAACCAATCTCGAACTGTTCGGGCAGATGCTCGTCGACCTCGGCGCGCTGTCGGCGCTGCTGTTCCTGTCCGGCGGCGCGACCAATCCGTTCGTCACGCTTTATCTGCCGTCGCTCGCGATCGCCGCCGCCGTCCTGCCGTGGACGATGATGACCTGCCTCGCGCTCTTCGCCGTCACCTGTTACGCGCTGCTTAGTTACAACTATGTGCCGCTCAACATCGAGAATCCGGCCAATCTGTTCGATTATTTCCGCACCGGCCTGTGGGTCAACTTCATGGTGAGCGTCGTGCTGATCGGCTGGTTCGTCGCGCGCATGTCGCGGGCGCTGCGCGTGCGCGACGCCGCGCTTGCCGACGCGCAGCAGCGTCATCTTCGCGATGAACGGGCCGTCGCGCTCGGCGTGCAGGCGGCGACCGTCGCGCACGAAATGGGCACGCCGCTTTCGACCATCGCGATGCTGTCGGAGGAATTGCGCGATTCCGCCGCGCACGACAAGAACCTCGCGCCCTACGCGGCCGATTTCGAATTGCTCGAACAGCAGATGGCTTTGTGCACGTCCGCGCTCGCGCGCCTGCGCAGCCGCGCGACCGGGCCGTCGAGCCGCCAGGCGCTCGACGAGTGGCTGTCGAGTTTCATCGAGCAATGGCGTCTGCGGCATCCGCAGGTGAAATTCGCGCAAATCGACCGGACGCCCGCGGATGCGTCGATCGACGATGCCGTCGCCGTCGGACAGATTCTGACGATCCTGCTCGACAACGCCGCGCGCGCGAGCAGCGAATCGGTGACGCTGCAGGCGTCGGCGGAAACCGTCGACGAACTGGATTACGTGCGCTTCGACGTGTGCGACCGCGGTCCGGGCATTCCCGCCGCGCTGCGCGGCACGCTGGGCGCCGGACCGGTCGACAGCACGCAGGGCGGACACGGCGTCGGGTTATATCTGGCGTTCGCGGCGGCGGCGCGGCTCGCAGGTTCGATCGAACTGATCGACGGCAAGCCGCGCGGCACGTGCGCCGTGTTGCGCCTGCCGAATCGCGGCGCGGTGGCGGCGCCCGCGCAGACGGCAAGAACTGAACGAAGCGGCGCGGCCTGAACTCGAACTCAGGCGCACGCGAGCGGCATTTTGGAGAAGAAACACATGAGCGATACCAACTTCCTGATCATCGACGACGATGAAGTCTTTGCCGGCATTCTCGCCCGCGGCCTGACACGGCGCGGTTTCACGCCGCATCAGGCACACAATGCGGACGAAGCGCTGAAACTCGCCAACCAGCACAAATTCGGCATGGTCACCGTCGATCTTCACTTGGGCAACGATTCCGGCCTGCGCCTCGTCGCGCCGCTGCGCGACCTGCAACCGGACGCGCGCATTCTCGTGCTGACCGGCTACGCGAGCATCGCGACGGCCGTGCAGGCGGTGAAGGACGGCGCGGACAACTATCTCGCGAAGCCGGCGAACGTCGAGTCGATTCTTTCCGCGCTGCACGAGCAGGCGAGCGAGCAGACGGCCGAAGAGGCGATCGAGAACCCGACGTTGCTTTCGGTTGCGCGGCTCGAATGGGAGCACATCCAGCGCGCGCTTGCGGAGAACAACGGCAATATTTCCGCGACGGCGCGCGCGCTCAACATGCATCGGCGCACGCTGCAGCGCAAATTGGCGAAGAAACCGGTGCGGCAGTAAGGCGGATGACGCCCGAGGAAGCTCGGGCGTCGGTTCGATATCGATGCGTTCGAAAATCGCATCGACGAAAACGGGCGCCCAAAAAAAAGAACCGCCCAAGCCGGGTGCCAAGGGCGGAAATCGGAGAGTTGCAACGACATGCGCGTACATGGAACACGCATGGACAAAGCATACGTTGCAGCGTTGGGCGCCCAAATCAGAAAATTCCCAATTAGGAATTTGCTTAGGTTGTCTGCTACTTAGCAGCAATTTGCGGATTTCTTTCGGACGAGCTTTCGCGGTTCTTTCGTCCTCGTTTCAGCGTCCATTTCGCCGGCGTTATCTCCTTCATACGCGCTCAAGAATTTTGCAGCGAGCGCCGTAAAGCCACTCTGTGCGCGAACCGAAGTTTGCGCCGCGCCGTCCGCGGGCGTCGTCCGCGGGGCGTGAAAGAGGAGACTTCGATGAAATGGTTTGACCGCCTGTCCGTGCTCAGCAAGCTTTTGCTGTCTTTCGCGGTCGTGATTCTGTTCACTGCGTGCGTGGGCGCCACCGGCGTGGTTTCGCTCGCGAAGATGAACTTCCTGATCGAGGAAATCGGCGACCGTCACATGGACGGCCTCTATTGGGTCGAGGAAATCAACAAGCACAAGCTCAACACGGACCTCGCCGCCGCCAACCTCACTTTCGCCGACGATGCCGGCAAGGAAAAGCTGAAGGAAGGCATGGCCGGATCGCTCGACAGCATGCACCGCGCGTTCGAGCGCATGCGCCCGACGATGCGCTCGGCAGAAAGCCTCGCGCTCTACGATGCGGCCAGCAAGTCCGTCGCCGCGTGGGAAGACATCGTGCTGATGCAGATGGGCAAGAAAGCGATGCCCGTCGACGTCGATCAGATGGGCCTCATCGCGCGCGCGATCGCCGCGAGCGAGAAGGCGCGCGAATCGCTTGAGCGTCTCGCCGACTTCAAGCGCAAGCGCGCGACCGAGGCGCGCAGCAGCGCGGCATCGGAGTATGAAACGATGCGCGTCGTGATGCTCGCGCTCGTGTTCGGCGCGATGGTCGCGGGCGCGTTGCTCGCGGTGCTGATCGGGCGGCGTCTGTCGGCGCAACTCGGCGGCGAGCCGGCGTACGCGGCGGATATCGCCGACCGCATCGCGCGCGGCGATCTGGCGACGCGCGTCGCCACGCGTCCCGGCGACGACAGCAGCATGCTCGCGAGCCTCGGCAACATGAGCGCGAAGCTCGCGGACATCGTCGGCGGGATTCGGCATTCGAGCGATTCGATCCTGTACGCATCGCGCGAAATCGCGCAGGGCAACACCGATCTGTCGCAGCGCACGGAAGAGCAGGCGGCGTCGCTGGAAGAGACGGCGTCGAGCATGGAGCAGCTCACGCAGACCGTGCGGCAGAACGCGAGCAACGCGGACGAAGCGAGCGGGCTCGCGCGCGGCGCGTCGGATGTGTCGGCGCGCGGCAGCGAGCTCGTGGGCGAGGTCGTCGACAACATGCGCGAACTGGCGTCGGGCTCGAAGCGCATGACGGACATCATCGCGGTGATCGAGGGCATCGCGTTCCAGACCAACATACTCGCGCTGAACGCGGCCGTGGAAGCGGCGCGCGCCGGCGAGGAAGGGCGCGGCTTCGCGGTGGTCGCGGGCGAAGTGCGCTCGCTCGCGCAGCGGAGCGCGACGTCGGCGAAGGAAATCAAGGAGCTGATCGAAGCGTCGACGGCGCGCGTGGACAGCGGCGCGGCGCTCGCCGAGCGTGCCGGCGCGACGATGGCCGAAGTCACACAGGCCGTGCAGCGCGTGACGGACATCATGGCGCAGATTTCGTCGGCATCGCATGAGCAGAGCGCGGGCATCGAGCAGGTGAATCGCGCGGTCGCGCAGATGGACGAGGTGACGCAGCAGAACGCGGCGCTCGTCGAACAGGCCGCCGCCGCGGCGGGCGCGATGGCCGATCAGGCCGAGCAATTGAAGAGCGCGGTCGCGGTTTTCGAGCTGGAGCGCGACGTCTCCGGCGCGGGAAAAGTGTGACGCGTCGCGGGCATGCGACGGCCAAACGGTCGTAATATCGGCTCGCTTGCCACCCGAGAGCCCGCTCCGTACACTCGCGCCTGATTTTTTCAGATCGAGCGCGCCGCACGGAGCGGCGCCTCACCGCCGCCAAGGAGCCCCGCCGATGTCCGATTCCTATTTCCCGCGCTGGCCGGTCCAGCCGGACGCCCAGGAGGGTCGCGTCGTCGGGCCCGACCAGCGCCTCGCCTGGCCGCAGATGATCGCGATGGGCGTTCAGCACGTCGTCGCGATGTTCGGCTCGACCGTGCTCGCGCCGCTCTTGATGGGCTTCGATCCCAATCTGTGCATCTTCATGTCGGGCATCGGCACGTTGCTGTTTTTCGTGCTGGTCGGCGGGCGCGTGCCGAGTTATCTCGGTTCGAGCTTCGCGTTCATCGGCCTCGTGATCGCGGTGACGGGATACAGCGGTCATGGCCCGAACCTGAACATACCGGTGGCGCTCGGCGGGATCATTGCGTGCGGCGTGGCTTACACGATCATCGGATTGATCGTTGCGGCGGTCGGCACGAAGTGGATCGAAGCGCTGATGCCGCCGGTCGTGACGGGCGCGATCGTCTGCGTGATCGGGCTGAATCTCGCGCCGATCGCGGTGAAAGGCGTGATGGGCAGCAGCTTCGAATCGTGGATGGCGCTCGTCACCGTGCTGTGCGTGGGCGGCGTCGCGGTGTTCGCGCGCGGGATGGCGCAGCGGCTGCTGATCCTGATCGGTCTCGCGATCGCGTACATCATTTATGCGGCGCTCACGAACGGGATGGGCATGGGCAAGCCGATCGACTTTTCGATCGTCGCGAACGCTGCGTGGTTCGGCATGCCGCACTTCACCGCGCCTGTCTTCGAAGCCCCGGCGATGACGCTGATCGCGCCGGTCGCGATCATTCTCGTCGCGGAGAATCTCGGGCACATCAAGGCTGTCGGCGCGATGACCGGCAAGAGTCTCGACAAGTACATCGGACGCGCGTTCATCGGCGACGGGCTGGCGACGATTGCATCGGGCTTTGCCGGGGGCACCGGTGTGACGACGTATGCCGAGAACATCGGCGTGATGGCCGTCACGAAGATCTATTCGACGCTCGTGTTCGTGATCGCGGCGCTGTTCGCGATCGTGCTCGGGTTTTCGCCGAAGTTCGGCGCACTGATTCAGACGATTCCGGGGCCGGTGCTCGGCGGTGTGTCGATCGTCGTGTTCGGGCTTATCGCGGTGACGGGCGCGCGCATTTGGGTCGTCAACAAGGTGAATTTTTCGGATAACCGGAATCTGATCGTTGCGGCGGTGACGCTCGTGCTCGGGACCGGGGATTTCACGCTGAAGCTCGGTGGGTTCGCTCTCGGTGGCATCGGGACGGCTACGTTCGGCGCTATCATCTTTTATGCGCTGTTGCGGCGGCGGGGGGCGGGGGTGGTTTGAGGGCTTTTGCCGCTCGGTTTCAATTTCTTGGGTTTGAGAACATTGCGCTCGTACGGGGCGGCATCGGTGGATGACGTCCCTCAAACCGCGCAAGCGCGTCCGTCGCAGACGCGCTGGCTCAGCGATCGACGCGCCACAGCGCGCGTCGCCACCTCAGCCGATCCATCCGCTCTTCCTGATCGATTTCATCCCCCCGAACGCGCTCGCTCGTAGAACTCCTGAGTCACTGTGCGCCGCTTGAAGATCTGCGCAGCGGGCTGAACTATCAACAGAAAGACTAGCCCCGCGGCCGCGATACTCCAAAACCAGCCAGGGCTGAACTCGCCCGCTTCGCCCAGGATCAGCAGCAACACGGTCAGGCAAACGAAGCCGTATGAAGTCGACATTTGAATCAGGCTCAGGTTCGGCTCGACGGCGCGCGCGATCGGTGCATAGTCCTTGCCGATCAAATTCAGCCGGACACCCTCGGCGGCAGGCGTGACTACGACCTGCGGACCTTGCCCGTACTGCATCAATTCAGCCGCGAGTGCTTGCATCAGCAGCGGGCTGGCCGGTCCCGGAAGGCCGATTGCATGATCGAGGTCGTGCAAGGTCAATTCCGGCTCGCTGTCCTTCACCGCTGCGCGCATCACGTGGCCGTCGGGTTTGGACAGACCGCTCATCCACATGTGCTTCAGGCGCTTGACCGGTGTCGGCTCGGCAGTGACAAGCGTCTTGATGGCGTCAGGTATGTCGTCTGTTGTCGTGGGCATCGAGCGAAAGAGCCGCGCCTTGGGCTTGAGCTTCTTCTCGCGAAGCAGATTCCATGAAGCGAACAGCAGCGCGACGGCCGCTTCCGTGCAAGGTGCCGCGCCTTCCTCCTGAAGCTGACACGCGAGCAGAAGGCACAGGTCCGGCGTTCTCTTGCGCCGGTCATGGTCGTAGTCATAGCGGACGGTCTGGTTCGTCATCCACATATCGAGCAACGCCGAACACTCTTTCGCTTCGACGCGCGTCACAGCGATGTGCTCGAGGTTCGGCACTTCGAGCGCTTGCAGCACGCCGCGAAGTTGCGCGACGTGCGTCTCATGTGACGTCTGAAGCGCAATGTGGATGGTGCTTTTCCCTGCGAAGCGCGCGAGATGCGGCATCAACGGTTCGACAAGCTGCGTAAGCAACGCGGCGAAGTCGCGCTGCGCCAGCTTCGGCGATTTGCCGCCGTTCACCGGCGGCATACCGTCCAGCGCGGCCATGCGCTCAGCGAGTTGCACTTCAGGCGTCACCGTCACGGTATCGAGCAAGGCCAGATCCCAGCGCGCCCAATCACGCCAGTCGGCGAAATGGTCCTTGCACAGGTAGTTCCACCAGTCGACACCCTTGTTCCAATCCTCGTAGGACTGATACAGCAAGGCGCAGAACGCGCCCCACAGCAGTAAAGGCACCACCAACGCGAAGAGAAAGAACTTGCCCGATAAGATCGCTTCGCCCTGTTTCCAGTTCAGGATCGTGAGAATGAAGCCCGCGATGACGACAACGATTAGTGCAACGGCCGGAATCCACGGCGAAGGGTATTTCCAGTGCTTGAACTCGGGTATGGAAGGAATGCGCCAATCCATGCTCATGCGATGTCCATTCCTTGCGTCGTCGCTTTGACGATACTGCCGCATTGTGTGCGGCAACCGTCCGCGACGATATTGCGGCCGTGCTCTTCGTAGCCGTCACCGCATTCGATGATCGGGTTGTCGCCGTGCTCGGGGCACGTCACGATGTCGTGCAGTAGCGCGACCATGCGCCCGTCGATGTCGAATGAGGACGAAGCCGTTTTGACGACGCCACCGTGCGAAGTGGAATCGCCCTTGCGTACGGGTTGTTTCATGTTGGAATTTGGAACTGAAATGAGGATGCCGGAGCGGCATGCCCCGGCGTTGGTAAGGTCAGCGGCAAGTCACGCGCCGAGCCATTCCCAGTAGAGTTTCGATGTCTCCGCCACGTTGGGCGTGGGAAATGCCTCGCCCATGCGCACGCGGCGCGTATAGCTCGCAATCGTTTCGTCTGTGGGCTTCGGCACGTACTCCATTCTGCGAAGCACCCACGTCCCGTCACGCGTACAGGCGTCGGCGGGCTTGCACATGGTTGCGCGTGCGAGGTCCGCTTCCCATTCCCATTTGTCCCACGTGTTCACGTCGAGCTTTGGCGCTGCCTTGCCCGCTTCGAGCTTCGTCACGAACTGGCTGCGAGGGCCGAAGACCGAGACCATGCGGTAATAGCCGGAGTCGGCAACCATCGCGCCGGATGGAAGCGCTGACACCTGCTTGGCCTTGCGGGCTTCGAACGCTTTCCATTCTTCAGGCGTCGAGGGGTAGTCGCGGTCGAAGGTGATGCGGTACGGATTCTTATAGTCGGAATGGAATAAGACCTTGCCTCTGCGAGCGATAGCTTCGTCAGCGGTAATGCTTGTGCCCACCATCAGGTTCATGAGATAGATCCCGCGATTAATTTTCTGAGTCGGCACCACCAGGAACTTAAAGGAAGCTCGTCCTGGCGCAGCTATGGTGACGAACTCCTCTGGATATTCGGCTTTATTGATTATCGGTACCCCAACTAAATCTACGCTCCACCCGTGGTTTTTCTCAATGTCTGATCCTCCCACTGTAAGTTGAGTAGACCACCCTCCAGACGGATCCCACTGATCGGGGGTTTTCATTTTGAGCGGAAACTGTCCGCTGTTGATGAATGTGACGGAGACTAGAAGGCCATTATCTTTCTTTTCAATTCCTTCAACTCTTGCATCGAGCTTAACCAGCGCACGACTGTCCCGGTCGAAATTCTGTTGCATGCGCGCGCTGAACGAATGCAGTCGCTGAGACAATTCATCCGTAAGTTGTTCAGTTCGACCGGTATAGGCAATCTCTTTTCCGTCCTCAACGCACCGCACTGTAAATTGAGTTCCCGGCTCAGTGAGAATGGCATTCGGATTGAGATTTTTCTTCGCGCCAAGGCAAAGCTCTGTATGTAGGTTTCTAGCCTCAAGCAAATCGTCGCGAGAGATCTGCGTTCTTGTGACTCCAATTCCGACCACATCAGAGATGATGGTGTCGGAGAGCCCAATTTGAACCGTACCGTCCATCCACACTCCCACGCCATTGGAACCATTCTGCGTACCACTGAGCCTGGTAACACCGAAGCCTGGTCCCCTAGGGTACGGGGCTGGTTGTGCATGAAGATGTTGCATGATTAAAATAAGAAAAACTGTAGTGGTAAGGATTCTCAACCTAAGTTTGAAATTGAGCGGTAAGGAAAAGTTATGATTAGACATACCCTATCCTCCAATCTTTTTGCGACAGTTCCGAGAATTTCCTTGCGATGTATTCGAGGTGATACGGCGGTATCGTTGGGTTGCTAGTCCAAGCTCCTCCACCCATGAGCGTGGCCGAGCTTTCGAGTTGCCAGACTTGCTGTCCAGCGAAACTCGCACCGGTCGCGAAATCGATCTGGCCGTTCTTGATGTACCGTTTATGCACGATTCCGCCCTCAGCCCAATACTCATCAACGAAGTTGAAATTGTGACCGCATTCGTGCGCGATGACACTATCTCTTGCCGCTTCCACGAATGTCCCTGGCACGGATGAGTCGGGTTTCATATTCTTTTCGCCCCACGAAGTCGAGTCCGCGCGTGTCGCCGTGGTGAATAATCTAACCGTGTTTGCATCGTTTCCAGCATTGTTGTCGAAGAGGTTAACCATTAGATCAACCTTGAATTCGACTGCTACTCGGCAACCGCAAGCTGCATGTTTCGAGCATCCGTTCAAAATCAATATGCTTCGGTGCCGATTGAGTGTGGCCTCGATCTCCTGCTTCTTCGCTGCAAGAAAGGCGGGGGGCACGGCACTACGGTGCTGCATGACTAGGTTATTGTTGAAAATCTTTCCTGCTCCCGCGCGCACCCCGTAGTAATGGAGCATGCAATCATAGTGAACAACTTCCTTCTGTCCGCTTGTTGAGATAACCGGCTTCCCCGTGGCATCGACCTTGATAAGTTCAACCGGAGTCACTTTTATATGAACGCTTGCGTAGAGCGTTCTTTTCGCAGCGTCAAAATGCAGTGAAAAACTCGTTGCCTTGGGATATCCGGTAATCGTCGGGCTGCCTAAGTCATCGAGTATTGGTTGTTTGGATGCGTCGAGTTTTTCATAGGGTGCGGAGTCGAATGTTCCATCAAACTGACCCGTCATATCCTCGAACTGTCCGTCGCAGAAGACGGGACTATCTAGTTTCAGCGGTAGCGGATCATTTTGGATTGGCGACTTCGGTTCATGAGCGGAGTCATGATCCGCATTCGGATGGTTGGGAGAGTTGCCACTTATCGGCGGCTGCTCTATCTGCTCGATCGGCGTGGATCTCCTGCTACTGACCTTGCTGATCGGCTTTGGCGTAGCTACTGGCGCATTTGCAAACCCCTCCAAGCCCACCTCTTCAGCGGAAGGCGATACTTGCTCCGGGCGCGGATTTCCGCTCAGCCATGCGTTGCAGCTCGTCCTGAACGGCACGACGGTCGGCGAGAACGCCGGGCCACTCAGGTACAGTACTTCCGGCGCCCCCTTCTTCATCCCCGGCAGCTTGAGTTGCAACGGCTTTGCACTACCAAGCGTAATCGCGCCATCCTTCAACTCGACATACGCACCGCCGCATTCGAGCACGAGTTCCTTATCGGCGCGCACATGCACCGCGCCGTTCGCGCTCGTCACGATCACGTCCTTCTGCGCGGCAAGCGCCAACACGTCCGACTGAGCCTGAATCTCGATCGGCCCCTTGCCCGCGAACATGCGAATCCCCATCGTGTTCGCGAACAGCGACAAAACCTCACGCGCTGCAATCGTCACGTTCTTGAACGCGCTGACATTGAATCCGCGAGACGTCGCCACACTCACGTCTTTGCCCGCGCCGATCATCACGCGATCCGGCGTAGCGAGCCCGATCCCGTGAGGCGCGGACAGCGCAATAACCTGCTTCTTGATGTCGGCGAGTTCGTCCCGGAGCCATTGATTCTCGGCCTTCAAATCCGCGACTTCCGCCTTCGATGCAACCGCACCTTGCGCCAACGCATCGGCTTGCGCTTGTGTGCGTTCGAACAATGCCGTTGCACCGGCCGTATCCGTGATCTGTCCTTGCGCTTTGCTTTGCGCCTCGGCGGAAATCAACAGCCCCTGACCCGCTCGAACGGCTCCTTTCGCATCACTCCGAAGCTCAAAACCGAGTCCGCGAAGCTGGTCTCCGTTATTGACCGCATGACCGAGATTCAGTTGCGACTTACCCGGCTCCGTCGCAATCTTGATGTGTTCCTGATTCTCCCGATCCTCGACTTGAATCGTGTTATTGCGAATCGTGTGGATGACGACGTTACGCGTGCGCCACTTGTGTTGCTGATGAACCGGGTCGGTATCTTGCGAGTTATGCAGCGCATGCAGGATATATGGCAGATCCGGATTACCCGCGAAAAACGCGACGGCCACCTCCGTACCGGGTATATAGGGCATATGAAAGCCGCTCTGCCATTTCCCCGCGAAAGGCTTGCCGAGTCGCAGCAGACAGCTATTCAGACCCGCGACGCGTTTCTCTCGGTCATCGTGGAACTGAACGATATATTCGCCGTGCGGATCGATGTAAGGACCGCTATAACCTTCCGTCGACGCAATCGTTCCGGTTATCGTGCCCTCGATGCGCGGCCATTCCGACTCACGCAAAGGCATCCGATACAGGCGATCGGAAGGAATCGCGGTGAACTCGACCTTGTACCCTTGCGTGCGTGAAGCGCTGCACTTCATGCTCACGATCAACAAGCCATATTTCGCATCCGCGAGCGTGTGATTGGTGAACGCGATGACGGTGCCGGGCGTGGCATCCAGCGAATCGCCCGTGCCGCGATATTCGATCTGCGCGGCCTCCGCGGCTTCGCGACGCAATAGTGCTTCGCGTTGCGCATCCTCTTTGGTTTCAATAGCCAGACTGGCCGTCGACGCCTCGCCGTAAGTGCTGGTGTCGTCCGTCTTTGCGCGAATCTGTTCGGTCGCCTCGATCGGGTATGGCGCCTGCCGGTAGTTATAGCTGCGCACGTGATAGGCAGCCGGAATGCTCACGGCATGCATTTCCAACGACTTCACCGATTCCGCACCGTGCGTGTCCATGCCGGCTTCAGGACGGAACGGTAATCCAAACGCGCGATTATCACGCGCTGCATCACGGCGATAATGCGTGAAGTCATCGCCGAAGCGCACGACTTCGCAGTCTTCGCCTTCCTCGCAGACGAACCAGATGCCGGTGCGTTCGCACATCCGCTTGAGGAATGCCAGATCGGACTCTTGCCACTGCGTGACGATGCGCCGCTTTTGATACGTCCGATACAGCTTCATGTCCACGCGCGCCCAAATCTTGTTGAAGCCGTGCTCCTGCAAGAGTTGTTGCATGATCTCGGGCTCGCTCTTGTCGAAGAAGAAGCGAACCTTCGGCGTGTTTCGCAAAAGCGCGAGCCGCGATTCCAATACGACTTCGTAGACGCTCTGGCTCTTCGAAGTGGAGAGTTTGGAGAATCCCGTCACGACGCCGTATTTGTGACGTGGCGGTTCGGGTCTGAGTCGTCGCGGCGGCTGAATAAGCAACGAGCCGCGCTTGCCAAGATATTCACGCTGAGACAAATCGTGCGAGGTATGCGTGAACTGGATTGTGTAGCGGCTCTCGCGTCCGATCGCTTCTTCGCCCTCGATACTGAAAACATCGGCAGTGGCCGAACTCGGTACACTGCGCATCTCCAGAAAATAAGGTTGATGCTGTCCTCGAAAGGCATGGTCACGCCTTTCAAAGTATTCCTCTCTTCGATTCAAGTATTCCTCCTTCGTGGCTGAACGCACGTAACCGGCATAAAAAAAACCGCCGTTGGCGAGTCAGAAGCAGTGCTTAACTTCGGAGCGTCGTTGGTCCAGACGATGACGTACGCGAGAAGCCGCGCTTTCCTAGTCCGAAGTTGCCATTGTTTCCGATCAGACTCGTTAGCCCTACGAAGGGTAGCGCAAGCCGCTTGATATGTGTGTCAATTCTTGACGCACCGCCCTTGCGAAGATCAATCGCCCGCGCCGGACGAGAGAATCAGATTGTTCTTGCGCGCTCAGGCGAGGCGAGACAGTCGCAAAGGGAAAGCGTAACTCGCTTTAGCGTCTCGCGCGTTGCGAACTTTTTACTCAGCGTTAGTCGTATCTATTCGGGAATTCGCATGGCCCATGTAAGGAAGATAGAAAAATTCCTGCTTTGCGCCGCACAGAAACGAGGCCAATAAAAATCAAGATCGCGACAAGAAGCCCCAAACCCCTACGCCCCCGCCCCCCGCTTCCGATTCACAATAGCAGTCTCCGAAAGATCCACCTCCCGCATCAGCTTATTGAGCGTTTCATCGTTGATATGCTGCAACGAGCGCAGCTTCAGCAATTCCGCTCGCTCGGCCCGCAACGCCGCCATCTTCAACCGCGTCTCCACCATTTCGCTCTTCTTCGCGGCCTTGCGCGACGCTTCTTCGTCGCCGAGCGATTCCAGCCGTCTGCGATACATGCTCATCACGCGCGCGGTCGAATCGGCGCAACGCGCGGACGCGGCTTCGTCCATCTGTTCGATGAGCTCATCATGCGTATCGTCGATCGCGCGAATCGCGGCCTGCGCCGCGCGGCGACGCGCCATGCGCTCCTCCACCGCATGCGGATTCTTCTCGCGCTCGATGCCGCGCAGCATCAGCGGCAAGCCGACGACGGCGATCAGGAGCGACGCCAGAATCACCGCCGACGCGATGAAAATCGCCAGATCGCGCCCGGCGAGCGTCACGGGCAGCGACAGCACGCCCGCCAGCGTCACGGCACCGCGCACGCCGCCGATCGTCGTCAGCGCCAGCGTGCGAAAACCGGGCGCGGCGCTGTCGAGGCCCTGCTTCGCCGTACGGCGCGCGGCGACCCAGCGCAGCGAATACACCCACACGAAACGCAACGCATAAAGCGCGATCAGCGTCGCGAACACATAGCCGATGAGCAGCCCGACCTGCGCGTTGCCGTCGTGATGCGCCTCGATCAGCGCCTGCCCGATAATGTGCGGAAACTGCAGCCCGAGCAGGATGAACACCATGCCGTTGAAGACGAATTCGATCATCGTCCAGGTGCTCGTCATGCGCACGCGCACCGCGCTCGGAATGCCTTCGCGCAAGCTCTGGATGTTCATCATCATGCCCGCCGACACCGCCGCCAGAATGCCCGAGCAGCCAACGTGCTCGGCCATCACGTACGACGCGAACGGAATCAGGATCGTGAGGATGACGCCCGCGGCGGGATCGTCGTCGTCGGAGAATTTCAGCAGGCGCGACGAAATCTCGGTGACGGCCCAACTGATCGCCGCGCCGATCGCCAACCCGCCCGCCGCGATGATGAAAAAGCTGACCGTCGCGTCGCGCAGCGAGAACACGCCCGTCAGCGCGGCCGCGATCGCGAACTTGAGCGCGACGAGGCCCGACGCGTCGTTCATCAGCGCCTCGCCTTCGAGAACGTGCATCAGGTTCGCGGGAATCCGGTTGCGCCCGGCGATGCCCGTCAGCGCGACGGCATCGGTCGGCGAAAGCACGGCGGCGAGCGCGAACGCGATGGGCAGCGGCATCGACGGAATCATCGCGTGCAGGAAATAGCCGAGCACGCCGACGGTGATGAACACGAGCCCGAGCGCAAGCATCAGGATCGCGCGGCGCTGCATGTACAGCTCGCGCTTCGGTATGCGCCAGCCGTCCGCGAACAGCAGCGGCGGAATGAAGAGCAGCATGAAAAGTTCAGGATCGAACGTGACGTGCAGCGCGAAGCCCGGCCACGCGAGGCACGCGCCGATCGCGATCTGGATGAGCGGCAGCGGCAGCTTGATCGGAAGCAGGCTCAGTCCGAATCCCGAAAGCGCGACAGCCAGCAGAAGAATGAGGACGGTAAAAACGATTTCCATGTGTGCGCTACTGCACCAGACGCACGAACGGCTGTGCGCGCGGCGTCTAGCATTGTTTCGATGAGCGCAAAGTTTAGCGTTTGCTCGCGATGCGGGCAGCGGACGCGCCGCCGGCTTTCGCACCGCGACGGTGCGCGTGCACCTGAAATCGCCTGCTGACGGTGCACGCGGGACGCAAAACACCGGCTGCGCGCAGCGCGCTCTGCGCATGGAGCTTGCTTTACCGAAAGCCACGGGACAGAGAGACTCCCGGCGAGATCACCGAGGGCAGTTCTTATGACAATGGTATGGGGCATCACGCAGCCGAGTGCGTTTCGCCACGGCGTTCAGGCGAGGGCATCGGCATGATGATCGCAAATCCCGAGAAGACGACGGTTTCCGCGCGCAGCTTCGAGCTAGGCGTGACATCGGGCTTCGATCGCTATTCGGTCGAACACGGCGAGTTGACGTTATCGAGCGTCTTTCAGCCGGTGTTCAGTCTGTCGCACATGCGCGCCGTCGGATACGAGGGCTTGCTGCGCGCGCACGATGCGCTCGATCGCCCGGTGTCGCCGCTCGATGTGTTCGGGCAGGCATCGCGCGTCGGCGAGGCGTTGCAGATCGACCGGCTCGCGCAGGCGCTGCATCTGGAAAACTTCAGGATGCTCGGCGCGAAGGACGAATGGCTCTTTCTCAACGTGCATCCGGGCGCGCTGACCGAGCCGTATCACGCCGCCGCGCTGCTCGCGAATCTGAAGCGCCTGAATCTCGAGCCGCGCCGCGTCGTGCTGGAAGTGCTCGAGCAAAGCGCCGAGGATATCGAGCGGCTCGCGCTCGCGGTGCAGCAGTTCCGCGACCACGGCTTTCTCATCGCGCTCGACGATTTCGGCGCGGGGCATACGAACATCGAACGGATCTGGCAGCTCGATCCGGACATCGTCAAACTCGATCGCGTCATGCTTTCGCACGCCGGCCACAACGTTCACGCGCCGCTGTCCGCTCGCTCGCTCAAGCAGCGGCAGAACATGGAGGCGGTGCTGTCGGGCATCGTGTCGTTGCTGCATCAGGCGGGCAAGCTCGTGCTGATCGAAGGCGTCGAGACCGAGCACGAGGCGCAACTCGCGCTCGCGAGCGGCGCGGATTTCGTGCAGGGCTTTTTCTTCGCGCGGCCGCATCCGGGTCTCGCGGACAGCGCGCACGCGCAAAACGTGATCGGCGAGCTGACCGAGCGTTACCGACTGCAGACCGAAGCGCGCGAACGGCGCGTCGCGACGAGGCTTCAGCCGTATATCCGCGCGTTCGAGCGCGCGGCCGAGCGGCTCGCGGCGGGGGAGCCGCTCGAAGAAGTGTGCTGGAATTTCCTCGCGCTCGATAACGCCGCGCGCTGTTTTCTGCTCGATCAGAACGGCAAGCAGGCCGGCCGCAACGTCGTGCTGCGCGCCGACCGCGCCGCGCACGAAGCGCGCTTTCTGCCGCTCATCGATGCGCAGGGCGCGAACTGGCTGCGCCGTCCGTACTTCCGCGCGGCCCTCGGCGATCCCGAGCGCGTGCACGTGACGAAGCCGTATCTGTCGATCAACGAAGCGATGCCCTGCGTCACGCTCTCCGTGGAGACGCGCGCGCAGGGCAAGCGCTGCGTGCTGTGCGGCGATATCGACTGGCTGCCCGACGATATCGACTGATTACTTCGCCACGACGACCGGAATCCCCTTCAGCGATGCCGCGCCCTTCACCGAATCGATGGAGGCGCGCACCGCGTCGCCCGTCGCCGCTTCGATGTCGATGCGCGCCGCGATGTCGCGTTCGCTGCGCTTGACCATCGCGACGTTCGCGAGCTTGACGTGTCCGTAGCCGCGCACTTTCTCGAACAGCGCGGCGAGCGCTTGCACGTCCTTCGCGTTGTCGGCGTTCAGGCGGGACAAGGCGCGCGTCATGGTGATCTCGAAGTCGTCGGCGAGCTGACGCTCCATGCGGCGTTCGAGCGTGCGTCCGAAGACGTCGAGCGCGGTGCCTCGCAGCGCGCGAAACTTCGCGAGACCGCCGAGCACCGGCCACATCCACTGGCCGAACACTTTCTTCTTCGGCGCGCCGTGTGACAGAACCGGCGGCGCGAAGTTGAACTTCACCGCGTAATCCGAGCCTGCCGTGCCTTCGAACTGCGCGCCGAGCGCGGCGCGGAACGCCGGGTCCGCGTGCAGGCGCGCGACTTCGTATTCGTCCTTCACGGCGAGCAGCTTGTAGAACGAAATCGCGATGGCGCGCTTCACGTCCTCATTCGCCGATGCCTTCGCGAGCAGCGACCGATAGCGCCCGACGAACTTCTTGCCGCCATACGCGAGCAAGCGCGCTTCGCGATCGCCGATGAGTTCCGCGAGCGGCATATCCGCCATGACGATGCGCTTCTGCTGGGTCGATGCGGTCAGCGATTCGAGCGCTTTCATGTCGTGCGCGGCGAGACGGCCGATCGAAAACGCCAGCTTGTTCGCCGCGACCGCGACGTTGTTCAGTTCGAGCGCGCGCATCAACGCTGCGAGCGACAGCGGCACGAGGCCGAGCTGCCACGCGAAGCCGAGCATCAGAATGTTCGCGCCGATGGTGTCGCCGAGAAAACGCTGGGCGAGCGCTTGCGCGTCGCAACTGCGCATCGCGTCGTGCGCGGCGGGGCCGGCGGCGTGACGCATCTTGTCGAGCAGCGCATCCGCGTGAAGATTCGCTTCGGGGTTCTGCACGAAGCTCGCGTTCGGAATCGCGTGCGTGTTCACGACGATCTTCGTGCGATCGTGCCGCACCGTCTGCAGCGCTTCCGGGCTCGCGCCGACGACCATGTCGCACGCGAGCAGCAAGTCCGCCTGTTGTGTGTCGATGCGTACCTGATTGAGCAGCGCATCGGTCGCGGCGAAGCGCACGAACGACAGCACCGAGCCGCCTTTCTGCGCGAAGCCCATGAAATCGAGCACCGACGCGCTCTTGCCTTCCAGATGCGCTGCCATGCTGATGAGCGCGCCGACCGTCACGACGCCCGTGCCGCCGACGCCCGTCACGAGGATGTCGTACGGCGCGTTATCGAGCTGGCCTTGCGGCAGCGGCAAGGCATCGACGCGGCGCGCGAGTTCGGCGGGATCGAACGCGTGGCCTTCGGCCTTCTTGAGCTTCGCGCCTTCGACCGTGACAAAGCTCGGGCAGAAGCCGTTCACGCACGAATAATCCTTGTTGCACGACGACTGATCGATGCGGCGCTTGCGTCCCAGTTCCGTTTCCACAGGCTCGACCGACAGGCAATTCGATTGCACGCCGCAATCGCCGCAGCCTTCGCAGACGGCTTCGTTGATGAAAAGCCGCTTGTCCGGATCGGGAAACTCGCCTTTCTTGCGGCGGCGGCGCTTTTCGGCGGCGCACGTCTGATCGTAGATGAGCACGGTGACGCCCGGCGTGTCGCGCAGACGGCGCTGCACGTCGTCGAGCTCGCCGCGATGATGAAACGTCGTGCCGCGCGGAAACTGATCTTCGTGACCAATGTATTTCTCCGGCTCGTCGCTGACGACGACGAGCAGCGCGATGCCTTCGGCTTCGACCTGACGCGCGATCTGCGGCACGGAAATGCTGCCGTCGACGGGCTGGCCGCCCGTCATCGCGACGGCGTCGTTATACAGAATCTTGTACGTGATGTTCGCCTTCGCGGCCACGGCCTGGCGAATCGCGAGAATGCCGGAATGAAAGTACGTGCCGTCGCCGAGATTCTGAAAGACGTGCGGCGTTTTCGTGAACATCGAGTGCGACGCCCAGTCGACGCCTTCGCCGCCCATCTGGATGAGACCGGTCGTGTCGCGCTCCATCCACGACGCCATGAAGTGACAGCCGATGCCCGCCTGCGCGACCGAGCCTTCCGGCACTTTCGTCGAGGTGTTGTGCGGGCAGCCCGAGCAGAAATAGGGCGTGCGCTTCACGGCATCGGCGACATTCGACAGGATTTGCGGCGCGACCAGATCGACCACTTTGTCGCGGCGATCGAGCGCCGGCTTGTGACGCGCGAGCCAGTCCGCGAACACCGGCAACACGCGCGACGGACGCAATTCGCCGAGCGCGGAAAGCAGTTGCGCGCCGTCGCGAGCGTTCTTGCCGATGACGATCGGCCGCGCGCCGTCGACGCGGTTATACAGATGATCCTTGATCTGCTGCTCGATGACCGGGCCCTTCTCCTCGATGACGAGCACTTCGCTCAGACCTTCGACGAAGGTCTCGAGCCGCGTCGTTTCGAGCGGATACGACAGCCCGACCTTGTAGATCCGCACGCCCGCGCGGTCGAGATCGTCGACGGTGAGATCGAGGCGGCGCAGCGCTTCCATCAGATCGAGGTGCGCCTTGCCGCACGTCACGATGCCGACGTTCGCACGCGGGCTCGGCGCGATCCACTTGTCGATGCTGTTCGTGCGCGCGAAGTGGCGCACGGCCTCGATCTTCGCCGCGAGACGCGCTTCGATCGTGAGGCTCGGCAGATCGGGCCAGCGGTTGTGCAGGCCGCCCGCCGGCGGCGTGAAATCTTGCGGCGCTTGCCAGTCGAGCCTGAGCGCATCGAGATCGACGGTCGAGCCGGATTCGACCGTCTCCGAAATCGCCTTGAAGCCGATCCACGCGCCCGAAAAGCGCGACAGCGCCCAGCCGTAGATGCCGAACTCCAGCATGTCGGCGACGTTCGACGGATTCACCACCGGCATGTGCCAGGAGATCATCGTCTGATCGCTCTGATGCGGCATCGACGACGACACGCAGCCGTGGTCATCGCCCGCGACGACGAGCACGCCGCCGTGCGGCGACGAGCCGTACGCGTTGCCGTGCTTGAGCGCATCGCCTGCTCGATCGACGCCCGGGCCTTTGCCGTACCACATCGCGAACACGCCATCGACGGTGCGTTCCGCGTCCGATTCCACGCGCTGCGTGCCGAGCACGGCCGTGCCGCCGAGTTCCTCGTTGATCGCGGGCAAGAAGCGCACATCGTGCGACGCGAGCAGTTTCTTCGCTTTCCACAATTGCTGATCGACCATGCCGAGCGGCGAGCCGCGATATCCGCTGATGAAGCCAGCGGTGTTCAGGCCGGCGGCGCGGTCGAGTTCGCGCTGCATCAAAACGAGACGCACGAGCGCCTGCGTGCCGGTGAGGAAGATCCGGCCTTTCGTGGCGGAGAGGTTGTCGCCGAGTTGATAGTCCGACAGCGCGGGAGGAAAAAAGGCATCGGCGGGGACGCGCGCGTTCATGAGATCTCCGTGTCTTGTAGGTATGCGAGGCAATGCGACATTCTTTGCCGACAAAAGCGGAATGTTTTTGCTTACTCGCAGCGAATACCGTCGCGCCGAGAAACATCGGGCTGATTTTCGAGATACGCGAGAGAAATTTCCTCGATCTGTCCGTGCTTCGCGTAAACCCGGATCGGGCGTCGGCGCGCGAAAGGGCTAACCTGAATGCCTCGACAGCCAACCCGATTGCAGCCGATGAAGCTCTTTTACTGGCCGAAGACGCGCGCCTTTCGCGCGCTGTGGATGCTCGAAGAAATGCGCGTGCCGTATCAACTGGAGTTCGTGAACATCCGAGCCGGCGCGCAGAACGATCCGAACTTCTGCCGCGTCAATCCGATGTCGAAGCTGCCCGCGCTGGAAGACGGCAGCGTGCGCGTGGCCGAATCGGGCGCGGTGCTGCTGTATCTGGCGGATCGCTATCCGGAAACGACGCTCGGCGTGCCGCTGCACGATCCGTCGCGCGGGCGCTTCCTGCAGTGGATGTTTTTCACCGGTTCGTGTCTCGAACCCGCGATGGCCGAACGCGTGACCGGCGCGCAAGGCAACACGGTGAGTTTCGGATGGGGCGATCTCGCGCGCGTCGAGCACGCGATCGAAAACGCGCTGGAAGAGGGGCCGTGGCTGCTCGGCGAGCAATTCACCGCCGCGGACATTCTCGCGGCGAGCACGCTGCAGATCGCGTTCAAGGCGAAGCTGATCGAGCCGCAGGGCGTGCTTTTCGATTACGTCGAACGCGCGCTCGGGCGCGAGGGCTACGAGCGCGCGTCAGCGATCGATCATCGCGAGGCCGAGCGGCTGGCGCTGAACAGCCACGCGGGCGTCGTGCATTCGTCGAGCGAGAGTTAGGGAAACGCGCGCGGCTTGGGAATGCCCGCGCCGGCTTCGATATCCGACACCGCGCGCCGATGCGCCAGCTCGACGGCTTCGGCGCGATCGGCGAGACCGTCGTCGCCGCCGACGGTCGTCCACGTCTGCACCGCCTTGTCGTGATGACGGATCTCGTACTCCGCGTCCCAGCGCGAGCCCTGCAGCTCGACCGGCCTCACGTGGATGGCGTAGACGCCATAAAGGAAGATCTGCTCCGGCATGTTGTCCTCCGATGCGGCCATGCAGCGTGGCTACAACTCGATTTCCCCGAGGATGCGGTGCGCGAGCGCGCGCGCTTCGTTGAGCGCTTCTTCTTCGTTGCCCGACGCGGCTTCCACTTCGTAGAGCGTCGCTTCGGTATCTTCGCCGTCGTCGCGTGCGAGCGAGACGAGGCCCTGGTACTGACCGCCGTCGATGGCGCGCACGCCGATCGTCGCGGTGTAGATGCCTTTCGTGTAGGTGGTGTCTTCCATGATGGATTCGCCTCCAGGCAAGGACGAATCCATGCTAGCACGCTGATATGTAACGCGTGCGACGCTTATTTCAGCAACGCCTCGACCTCATCCAGCGACGGCGAATGCGCGCCCGAATGACGGCACGCCGCCGCGCCCGCCGCGAGCGCGAACTTCAGATGTTCGGGCCATTCGCCGTGACGCGCCATCAAGCTATAGAGCAATCCGCCGATGGACGCATCGCCCGCGCCGACCGTATCGGCCACTTCGACGCTCGGCGGACGCGCGCTGTACTGCTCGTCGCCGGCATAGAGCGTGGCTTCCGACGAGCCGCGCGTGACGAGCACGGTGGCTTGGCGGTTCATCGCGCGGATTTTCGCGAGCGCGTCGGCTTCGGGCATGCCTTTGAACAGCATGTGCAGATCTTCGTCGGACACCTTGATGAGATCGGCGAGGCCCGCCATGTTGCGCAGGATCGGCTCGTAGCCGTGCTCCATCAGATTGCGATAGTTCGGATCGAAGCTGATCTTCACGCCGTGTTCGCGCAACTGACGGGCGAGCGCGGCAAGCGTCGCGCCGAGCGGCTGACGCACGAGGCTGATGCAGCCGAAATGCGCCCACTTCACGCGCTCCATCCAGCCTTGCGGCAGCCGCGACGGATCGAACGCGAGATCGGCGCCGTTCTCGCCCATGAAGTAGTACGTGGGCGGCTGCGTCTTGTGGACGATCGCGAGCAAGGGCGGACGCTCGACGCGCTGCATGAAGCGCATGTCGAGGCCCGAAGCGACGCTCGCGTCCCACAGATCGTCGGAGAAATTGTCCGTGCCGAGCGAGCCGGCGCAGGCCGTCGGCAGGCCGAGCCGCGCGACCGCGCGCGCGACGTTCCAGCCCGCGCCGCCCGGACGCGAAAGCCAGCTCGACACGTCCGTGCGGATCATGTCGGTGAGGATGTCGCCCGCGGAAACGAATTGCGGAAAAGTGGTTTGCTCGCTTGCCATGCTTGTCACCGTTGAGTCGAAGTCGGGGCCAGCGCGTTCAGCACTTCGTAGCACGCGCCCATCGTGTGGTAGTCGGTCTTGCCGGCGGGACTTTTCTCGTCGCCGTACTTGCGGTTGTCGCACGTCAGAATGCGATACCACGCGCCGTATTCGTGATCGACGAAGTGCTCCCAGCTATAGCGCCAGAGTTCGTCATAGCAATCCCAGAAACGCTCGCGTCCCGTGCGCGCGCCGAGCAGCGCCGCCGCCGCGAAGCCTTCGGCCTGCACCCAGAAATACTTGTCGTGGTCGCAGATGGTGTCGTCCGGGCCGAAGCCGTAGTAGAGGCCGCCGTGACGACTGTCCCACGCGCGGTTGAAGCCGGCGTCGAACAGTTCGACGGCGCGCGCCGAGAGCCACGGCAGCGCGCGATGCCGCTCCAGAATCAGCAGCAGCTTCGCCCATTCGATCTGATGACCCGGCTGAAAACCCCACGGACGGAAGATGTTCGAACTGTCCGATTCGTTGTAATGCCAGTCGACCGACCAGTCGCGATGAAAATGCTCCCACACCATGCCGTGCGACAGCTTCGCCTGCCGCAGCGTGATGTTGCCCGCGATCTTTTCCGCGCGATCCAGATAGATGACGTGACCCGTCGCCTCGTAAGCCGCGAGCAGCGCCTCGGTCGCGTGCATGTTCGCGTTCTGCCCGCGATAGTCCGAAAGCCGCCAGTCGGGCGTGGCTTCGTCGGCGTAGAGGCCGGCGTCGGCGTCCCAGAAACGCTTTTCCATCAGCGCGAAGGTTTCGTCGATCATCGGCCTGGCTTCGTCGATGCCCGCCATCGCCGCGTGCGCGCATGCGAGCAGCACGAACGCCGTGCCGTAGCAGTGGCGCGTGCCGTCGAGCGTGCGCTTCTGGCCGTCGTGCCACTCGATTTCCCAGTCGTAACCTTCGTTCGCGGCGTCCCAGTGGGCGTCGCGCAGGAATCTGAACGCGTGATGCGCGTCGTCCCGATAGCGCGCGTCGCCGAAGTGGCGGAAGGCCATCGCGTAGTTGAAGACGAAGCGCGTGCTGCTGACGAGATGGCGCGTCTTGCGGTTATAGACGCTGCCGTCGTCCTTGAAGAAATGAAAGAAACCGCCGGACGGATCGCGCGCGTTCGGCGCGTAGAACGCGAGCGTGTCGCGTACGTGGGAGAGCAGGAAGTCGCGGCTGCGGAAATCGATCGCGCGTTCTGCTGGCGCCGGTTCCGCGAGGGCAGGTGAGGCGGTCATGTTCATGGCGTGCTGATGTCCTGTTTCGTGCCCGAGCTCGCGCGAGGAACGAAATTGACGGCGACGAGCGTGTCGGCCTGGCTCGGCGGGCTCGATTGATCTTCCAACAGCAATTCGACACCGCGGCGCCCGAGCGCTTCCTTGTCGACGGTCACGGTCGAGAGCGGCGGCGTGCTTTGGGCGGCGGCCGGAATGTCGTCGAAACCGACGAACGCGATGTCGTCCGGCACGCGCAAGCCGTGCGCGAGACAGACGCGCATCGCGGCGAGGGCCGCTGCATCGTTATAGGCGAAAACGGCGTCGGGCAGGGGACCGGATTGCGCGCGGGCTTCCGCGATGAGGCGTTCCATCGCGTCGGCGGCGGCCTGATCGGCGGTCAGACCCGGCTGCGTCATGACCTCGAGCGTCGGATCGAAAAGCTGGCCGGCATCGAAATATGCTTTCCGATAGCCGAGCGCGCGTTGCGCGATGCTGTAATGCGCGAGCGATCCGCCGATGAACGCGATGCGCCGCCGCCCTTGCGCGAACAGATGCTGCATCGCGAGCGACGCGCCGGTCACATTGTCGATGTTGACGGAGCGGAATCCCGGCGCGCGCAAGTCGATCAGCACGGTGGGCCGCGCGAGCGAATGCAGATGCGCGAGCAGTTCCGGCTCGACGAAACCCGCGACCGCGATGGCGTCCGGCGCGTGCAGGCGCATCTGCTGCGCGAGATCGTGCGTCGGACCGGCCGTGAGCACGGATGGCACGAGCCGCCGCTCGCGGCACGCTTCCTCGAAACCGTTCAGCACATGGGAAAAGAAAGGGCTGACGGCGAAATTGTTGTGCTGCCGATGCAGCAGAAAGGTCACGCGACGAATGCGCGTGCGCAACTGAGCCGAATCGTAGCCGAGTTGCTGCGCCACTTCGACGACGCGCACGCGCGTCGCCTCGGACAAGCCTGGTTGATTCTTAAGCGCGCGCGAAACCGTCCCGATCGAGACGCTTGCCGCGCGCGCGACATCGCGAATGGTGGTGGCCATCGTGGTGTTCTCTGTCTCCGCTTTTCTCGGCTGTTTTCCGCTCAGGCGCGATGTTGCGCGCGCTCGGCCGGTTCACTTGTTCGAGGCGATTGTATAGTAAAAGCCTCGAACTTAGCGTCCGCGAAGATTGGAGAAAACCAGTAGGCCGTTGTTATATATGCGATTCCTTGCGAGTTATTTGTTTAGTAAAAATACGGAAACATTACGCCGCGGCTTCGCGGTCGTGAACCGAGCGCTTGTCGGGCGTCCATACGTCGAGGATCAGATCGTCGTCCCAATAGTGGCTTAGCAGCGGCAGACTCATGCGGCCGCGCAGCTTTGCGTGGACTTCGTCGCCGTTCTGAAGCCAGCCTTCGATCGGCCGACGCCAGTGACACGCGACGACCGCGCCGTCATGCGACAAGCTTTGGTGTATATGCTCGACGATGTGCCATAGCTGCGGCTCGTCGAGGTAATAGCCGATCTCGCTGATCACGACGAGATCGAACTTGCCGGTGGGCCAGCAGTCGGGCAGCAGCATCTGCCGGACATCGACGTTACGATATTCCGCGACGCGTTGCCGCGTGAGCGCGACGGCGTCCTCGGCGATGTCGGTTGCGATCAGCTCGTCGCAGCGTGGCGCGAGCAGCGCCGTCAGTTCGCCGTTGCCGCAGCCTGGCTCGAATGCGCGCGCATAGCGTTCGTGCGGAAGCGAGGCGAGCAGGAGCGCGCGTTTGCGCCGTTCATACCATCGATGCCTGATTTTCCAGGGATCGTCGTTATCTCGATAAAGGGTATCGAAGTACTGCTTAGTATTGTTGTTGGTGTTGTTCATATGAGTACGACTTCGAAAGGCCGTGTAAGCCTTGCCAGCACATGCTCGGGCAGCACTGGCGCTTGTCCGGTGGTGGCGTCGGGGTCGAGCTGGCTCCGAAAAGCCTGCACGGCCCGAAGCTTCCGGGCATGCGTGGCGCCGTCGAGCACGATGCGGCGAGCACGGCTCCATGGCACGCGCGTATCGTCCGGCGACGCCCAGTGCCAGGTCCAGAGCGGCACCTCCACACAAGGCAGATCGAGCGCTTGTGCCGCGGACTGAACGGCGCGCCCGGCCGCCTCGTGGTCGGGGTGACCATCATAGCGCCATGTCGTGAAAACTATGTCGCCCGGTTGAAGGTACTCCGACAGGCATCCTGACAAACTCGATTCGATCTGGTCAGGATCGCCGTCCTGGAGCCCGAGCCGGACTACCTGGACCTGACGCAGATGCAGCCGTTGCAGCGCAGCCCTCGTTTCCTGCGGACGTACGCGTGCAAGACGTTCCGGCGGCCATTCGGATGACTTCGGGTGACTTGCCGTGCCGTCCGTTGCGGCGATGATGAGAATGTGCCGGCTGATCTCCGACAGTCGAGCGAGCAGGCCGCCGGTGCCGAGGATTTCATCGTCGGGGTGTGGCGCAACGACGACGGCCCGGCTGCCGAGCGGCACCAGTTCCGCCGGATCGACTTCGGGCAGCGCATTCAGACGCGCCCATCCCTGCCATGCGGCTTCGGGCGTGCCTTCGCCGCGTATGGCGCGGTCAGTGGCCTTTTCGTCGGTAGGCGCTTGCGTGGTCACACTTGCCATGAAATCCTTTCCTCCTCTATGACGTGCTCGGCGAGCGATGCTTCGTCACGCTCGGCGTGGCTTTGTCGAATGAAAACCGGCAGATCGGCCATCAACTGCGCGAAGTGCGCGTCGCGGCAGAGCGGGCCGGCGCCCAGCGCGCGGCCCGCGCGCTCCACGACCAGCGTTGCCACATGTTCGGCCGCGAGGCGCGCACGCATCGTCGGCACCATGGCGTCGGCCTGCGGCTCGCGGTCGATGAACGCCGCCGTCTCGCGCAGCAACGCGGCCGTCGCGGATAGCGCCGTATCGATCGCACCGAGATGCGCGAGCTTGTGCGGCCCCGCGCGATGCTTTGTATCGCGCGCGACGAACGCTGCAATGCCCGATGCCGCGCCGAACCAGCACGCGGCAATGCCCGCGCCGCCCTGCCAGAAACCAGGGCGCTCGAGATAACCACGCGGCGGACCGACCAACTGCGCGGGTACTCGCTCGAAGCGCACGTCGACGCTCGCGCTCGCCTCCATGCCGACCGCCTGCCAGCCGGAACCGGTGACTTTCACGCCGTTCTGCCGCAGATCGACGGCGGCGAGAACCGGTTCGTCGCGCTCGTTCCACGCGGTTACGAGCGCATGCGTGACCGATGCCGCCCCCGAGCACCATGCCTTCGTGCCGTCCAGCGCGACGATCTGTGAGCCGGCGTCACCCAGCGCCAACAAGCGCGCGCTCGGCGGTTCGGCTGCCCACACGGCCCACGCGCTGCCGTCGTCGGGTGGCGGGCCGCCCAGTTCGGCGAGGATGGCGAGCGCGTCCGTGTGGCCTTCGTAGAGCTTGACCAAAGAGAGGTCGAAGGCTGCGACCGCGCCCAACGCGCGCCAGCGCTCAGCCGTGTTTCCCCGGCCCGGCAAGGGAAGGCGATCGAGACCCGCGCCGATCAGCGCATGAAGCGCGCGGCCTGTTTCTTCGGCGTTGCCGCGTTGAAACGGCAACTTGCCGAGAAAGTCGCGCAAGGCGGAGGCCGTCGCATGCTGTTCGACGCAGTTCATCGGTCCATCCGCTGTTTAAGTTTGATGCGTTGTGTCCACATGGCGCGCCGTGTCCGTTTCTGCCCGGTTTTGAACAAGAGTGTGGCAAGGGACATGCCCGAGCACCATTCAGCCCAAAGACGTAGGCCAAAGTGCCGGACGCGCGGCAACGCGTTCCGACGAATCGATGTGAAAAGTCAGGCTTTCTGGCTTATGCCGCTTGGCTGAATGGTCGCTTGAGCGTGGCCGGGTTCAAATGACGCAAAAGGCCGCACGCGGCGGCCTTCTGGAAAGGGATCGAATATGGCGAACCAGCGGGCGCCGTTCGCGGACGGGCGTGAATCAGCGGCGGGCGGGCGCTCCGACGGCCTTGTTCTCGCGCGCGGCTTCGGGCGCAGTCTTGCGTGCGCCCCAACGCTGCGCGAGCACCGCGCACACCATCAATTGAATCTGGTGGAAAAGCATGAGCGGAAGCACGACCGCACCGACCGCGTGCGACGCGAAAATCACCTTCGCCATCGGAATGCCGGACGCGAGACTCTTCTTCGAACCGCAGAAGATGATCGTGATCTGGTCGGCGCGCGAGAAGCCGAGGCGCTTGGCCGTGAACGCCGTGATGAACAGCGCCGCCGCCAGCAACAGGATATTGACCGCGAGCAGCCCCGCGAGCGTCCCGAGCGAAATCGAATGCCAGATGCCTTCGTTCACGGCTTCGCTGAACGCGACGTACACGACGAGCAGAATCGAGCCCTGATCGACGAACTTGAGCATCGCGCGATGCCTGTCGATCCACTTGCCGATGGCCGGCCGCAGCAATTGCCCGGCAATGAACGGCACGAGCAGTTGCAGCGTGATGTTGCCGACGGTGTGCCACGGCGAGCCGGTCGTCGCGCCGTGATTGCTCACGACGATCCCGACGAGCGCCGGCGTAATGAAAATGCCGAGCAGGCTCGACGCGGACGCACTGCACACGGCGGCCGGCACGTTGCCCTTTGCCATCGACGTGAACGCAATCGACGACTGCACCGTGGACGGCAGCGTGCACAGAAACAGGATGCCGGTGTACAGCGCCGGCGTCACGAGCGGCGTCAGCACCGGTTTGAGCGCGAGCCCGAGCAGTGGAAAGAGTGCGAAGGTGCTGAGCAGCACGACGAGATGCAGCCGCCAGTGCGTCGCGCCGGCGATGATCGCCTCGCGGGAAAGCTTCGCGCCATGCAGGAAGAACAAGAGGCCGATGGCGATATCGGTGATCCAGTTGAATGCGACCGCCGCGCCGCCGCGGCAGGGCAGAAAGCTCGCGACGATGACGGTGCCGACGACCGCCAGCGGGAAGTTGTCGGGAAGAAGTGTGTGCCGTGCCATCAAAGAGTCTCGTGGTTGGACACGCCGGCCGCTGGGCGGGGCGTTTTTTGCGTCAAGTCAGGAAAAACCATGATTTTCGCTCGCACCCGATTAAATTGGCAAATTCATTTACTGGATCGATTGATGACACGTCCACATGAAACGACCTGTGCACGAGGAAGGCCGAATGAGCGCTACAGCAAAACTCGGGCCGCGCGCGAGCCAATTTCGCGGCTTTCAGATTCTTTTGTCCAGCACATTTGTTCTTCATATGTTTGGTCGTCCGAAATGCTCGGCGGCAGCGAAAAACTCTGACGTAACATGGTGTTACAACCATCGAGCGGGCCTAACACTTTTTGGCTCGACTGCTTTCGCGGCGCGAAATAAATTGTTGAATACACCGGTTGGCGGGTTTATGCATCGCTCGATGCAAGGCCCCGAATGTTCCGACTGCCGCCGGTTGTCCGCCTGAAGCGAAAGTCTCCGCTTTCCATTCACGGACGGAAATATCGGTCGGACGCAGGCTGTTTCGACATGGCGCTCACAGGCATTCGCAACACTACCCGGCTTTTCGCATCCGCAGCGCTTGGCGCGCTCGCGGTGGCGGGTTCGCTCGCGCTTGCCGGGCCGCGCGTCGAGTGGCTGCCGTCGACAGTCCTCACCGATTCCGGCGCCAGCAGGCAATCGCTGCATTACACGCCGGTCGCCGCCAAAGACGGCTTGACGCCCGTTAGCGCCGAAGTGCGTCCGGGCCCGCGGGGCGATCAGACGGTGCCGCTGCGTGGCGCGGGCTCGATTCGCGCCGACATCACGCGCTACAACGAAGAGCGCAGCCTGCCGCGCCCCCCCGGCCGTCCGGCCGACGACGGTCGCGCGCCGACGAACGCGAACTACCGCAACTGAACGCTCCGCAGTCTTCCTGAGCTGACCTCCGTTTCGCCGCGTTCACCGCGCGGAGCGCAAAACTGTTTGCGCGTCTAGCTTCGCTGTCACGATGACGTAATCTCGCCACAGTTGCGCATCGAATTTCCCCCAGACGTTCCGCTCTTTTTTCCGCGCAAGGACAATGCGGCCTGCGCGGGAAAATGTCCGAAATTCTTAATTTCAAACGCCTTTCGACGCTTGGAGAGGCGCGCCGGTACTCGCTGCGCATCTCGCCGGTTGTCGATCCGGCCATCGCGAGCCTGAGGCAAAGCGTCCCTTCCTGCGCGCGGGCGGGGCGGGAAGTATTCGAACCGCTATACCCGCAATAACCAAAAACATTTTTGACCGGAAAAATGGTCCGTAAAGATGGTGCCGCTCCACACGCGATGCCTCTTCGCCCACTAAACCGTTATGCCGGTCAGACGAGGCGAGCGCAACGCAACTCGCCCGCAAAGATTTCAATTTTCGACAAAGAACAGGAGAGTTCATGAAGTCAACCGTCAACCGTGCAATGACTACGGTGAAAACAACGGTCAAGGCCACCGCGGTCGCCGCAGCGATGTTCGGCCTCTTCGCCGCGGGCACGGCGCACGCGCAATCGAGCGTTTCGCTATATGGACAGGTCGACGAATGGGTCGGCGCGCAGAAATTTCCCGGCGGCGATCGTGCCTGGAACGTGAGCGGCGGCGGCATGTCGACGTCGTACTGGGGCTTGAAGGGCGCCGAGGATCTCGGCGGCGGCTACAAGGCCATCTTCACGTTGGAAAGCTTCTTCCGCGCGCAGAACGGTCAGTACGGACGCTTCCAGGGCGACACCTTCTTCGCGCGCAACTCGTACGTCGGCATTCAAGGTCCGATCGGCACGTTCACCGCGGGCCGCCTGACGACGCAACTCTTCGTCTCGACGATCCTGTTCAACCCGTTCGTCGATTCGTACGTCTTCTCGCCGATGGTCTATCACGTGTTCCTCGGCGCGGGCACATTCCCGACGTACCGCACGGATCAGGGCGTGATCGGCGATTCGGGCTGGAACAACTCGGTCCAGTACACGTCGCCTGACTTCAACGGTCTGTCGGGCAGCGTGATGTACAGCTTCGGCAACACCGCCGGCGACGGCCGCTCGAAGAAGTACAGCGCGCAGTTCCTGTACTTCCACGGTCCGTTCGCGGCGACGGGCGTCTATCAGTACGTGAACTTCAACAACACCCCGGGCGATCTGACGTCGGTGGACGGCTTCGCTTCGCCGGGCTACAAGAGCCAGAGCGTCGGCCAGTTGGGCGCGTCGTACGACATGAAGTACGTCAAGTTCTTCGCGCAGTACATGTACACGAAGAACGACTACGAAGGCCCCGGCACGTTCCACGTCAACACCGGACAAGGCGGTGTGACGGTTCCGCTCGGCCCGGGCACGGTGATGGCGTCGTATGCGTACTCGCGCAGCAACGGCGGTCTCGATCAGACGCACAAGAGCTGGGCGCTCGGCTACGACTATCCGCTGTCGAAGCGCACCGACGTCTACGCGGCGTACCTGAACGACAAGTACACGGGTATGTCGACGGGCGATACCTTCGGCGTCGGTCTCCGCGCGAAGTTCTAAAGCGTTCGCATCGAACGAAAACACCGCGCTCAAGGGCGCGGTGTTTTGCTTTCTGCGGCACAAAAAATCAGCGGATCGCGAGGCGCGCCTTCGCGTCGTCGTATTCGCGCTTCAGACGCTCGACCAGTTCCGCGACGCTCGGCACGTCCTCCATCAGCCCGACGCCCTGGCCCGCGCCCCAGATTTCCTTCCACGCCTTCGCCTTGCTCGTGCCTTCGGCGAAGTTCATCGCGTTCTTGTCGGAGACGGGCAGCGCATCGGGATCGAGTCCCGCATTGACGATGCTCTCGCGGATGTAGTTGCCATGCACGCCCGTGAAGAGATTCGTGTAGATGATGTCGGCGGCGGTTGCATCGACGATCGCGCGCTTGTATTCCTCGAGCGCGTGCGCTTCCTTCGTCGCGATGAAGCGCGTGCCCATGTAGGCGAGGTCCGCGCCCATCGCTTGCGCCGCGAGGATCGAGCCGCCATTGGCGATCGCGCCCGACAGCACGATCGGGCCGTCGAACATGCGCCGCACTTCGCCGACGAGCGCGAACGGCGACGTCGTCCCCGCGTGACCGCCCGCGCCCGCCGCGACGAGAATGAGGCCGTCGACGCCCGCTTCGAGCGCTTTCTGCGCGTGCCGCAAGTTGATGACGTCGTGCAGCACGATGCCGCCGTACGAATGCACGGCGTCGATCATCTCCTTGACCGGCGCGCGCAGGCTCGTGATGAAGATCGGCACCTCATGCTCGACGCACACGCGCACGTCCTGTTCGAGCCGCGCATTCGACTGATGAACGATCTGATTGACCGCGATCGGCCCGATCACGGCATCGGGATTCGCGGCCTTGTGCGCGGCGAGCTCGCTTTGAATCTGCGTGAGCCATTCGTCGAGCAGTTCGGCGGGACGCGCGTTCAACGCCGGAAAAGAGCCGACGATGCCCGCCTTGCATTGCGCAAGCACGAGCTCGGGATAACTGACGATGAACATCGGCGAGCCGACGACGGGCAAGCCGAGGTGCTGCAAGATGGCGGGCAGAGCCATGGCACGAATCTCCTGAGTGTGTCCGAGCAGCGTTAAACCATTCTAGAGAACTGGCGCGCGATCCGGCACGCACGATCATTTTCCGGAAGGCACGCGTGGCCAGCGAACGATCGTTCGATTATATGCACGACATCGCCGCCGAAGCATCCGCCATTTCCCGAAGAAGTATTCGGTTTCGGCGTTTCCACGCTCGCCACGGCATCGGCGACTGCGCGAGCGCGCCTACAATGGTCCGCAACGCCACGAACAAGAAAACACAATGTCGTTCATAGACTACGAGCCGTTTCGCGTCGATGCGGGCGGCGTCGAGATCGCCGGGATGAAAGGCGGCGACGGGCCGCCGCTCTTGCTCCTGCACGGACATCCGCAAACGCACGAGATCTGGCACAAGTGCGCCGGCGAGCTTGCGAAGCACTTCACGGTGATCGCCAGCGATCTGCGCGGCTACGGCGCGTCGGGAAAGCCGGAAAGCGACACGCATCACACGCCTTATTCGAAACGTGCGATGGCCGGCGATCAGGTCGCGGTCATGCGTCACTTCGGCTTCGAACAGTTTCTTGTCTGCGCGCACGATCGCGGCGCGCGGGTCGCGCATCGCATGGCGATGGATTTCCCCGACGCCGTCGATCGTCTGATGCTGCTCGACATCGCGCCGACGCTCGCGATGTACGACGCTACCGACCGCGAATTCGCGACTGCAAACTTCCACTGGTTCATGCTGATCCAGCCGTCGCCGCTGCCGGAATTGCTGATCGGCGGCAACCCGGACGCATATATCGATCGGCTATTGGGCAGTGGCCAAGCGGGATTTGCGCCCTTCGCGCCGCATGCGTTGCAGGCGTATCGCGACGCGTTTGCCGCGCCGGGTGCGATCTTCGCGACGTGCGAGGACTATCGCGCGTCGGCGGGCATCGACCTCGAACACGAACGCGCCGATCTCGAACGCGGCATGAAGATCGCCTGTCCGCTGCGCGTGCTGTGGGGCGAGCAAGGCGTCATCGGACGGCGCTTCGACGCGCTCGACGAATGGCGGCGCGTCGCACGCGACGTGAGCGGCCGCGCGCTGCCGTGCGGGCACTACATTCCCGAGGAACAGCCCGACATGCTGCTCGCGGAAATGCTCGCGTTCTTCGAGGCAGATGCGCCCTGAAACCCGCGCCGGCATTGGGCTTTACGTGAATTCAGGTGTCGTTACAATTTTGTAGGGAAAGCACCGATGCACGTGAAATAGTGTCGCGATACGATACTTGGGACGTTGATCACGTCCATATGATTCTGCCGCTTGCCGTAGCTGACAAGCGGCTTTCTTTTTGTGCACTCGGGCGGTTCAGGCCACCGACACGGTTTCGCCGCTCACGTTCACCGAGCCGCCGCGCGCCAGTTCCCCGACGATTTTCTCGACGAGCGTATGACATTCGCCCGATGGCGCAAGCGCATCGGCGGCGGCGCGCATCGCGCGGGCGTCTTGCGTCATCGTGACGAGCGCATCGAGCGTCAGCGTGCGCACTTCCATCAACTTGAAGACGATCAGCACCTTGAGCGCGTTCTTCGCGTTGCGCGCGGGATCGGCCTCCAAGTATTCGAGTCGCGACGAAGCGACCTCGAGCGCGCGCGCAACGTCCGTGAACGGCGCGCCGTGGCCGGGAATCACGATATCGACGTCGAGCGTCGATATGAGTTCGAGCACCGCGCGTTCTTCCGCGAAACCGCTGTCGCCTTCGAGTTCGGGAAAGATCACGCCGAAGCCGTTTTCCCACAACGCGTCCGCGCTGATGAGCACGCGCGTCTCGGGGCAATGGAGCATCAGCGAATGCGGATCGTGGCCGGGCGCGCCGAGCACGTTCCAGTCGAAGCCGCCGAGCGCGAGCGTCGCGCCGTGCGCGATCGTGCCCGTGGAATCGAAGCGATCGCAGCGCTGGCCGGTCGCCCGAAACGTGAGCGCGTCTTCGTCCCACGCGCGCACCGCGTGCGCTTCGCTTGCGGGAATCAGCGTGTCGCAGGCGTACGTGCGCTGGAGCAGCGCGTTGCCGCCGCAATGATCCGAATGCAGATGCGTGTTGACGATCAGATCGAGCTTGCGCGCGCCGAGCTTTTGTTTGACCAGCGCGAGCGTTTGCGGCGCGTGGGATACATAGCCCGTATCGACGATCGCGGTGCCTTCGGCGCTTCTGAACAGCACGTTGTTCGACGAGAGCCAGCCGCGCTCGAAGACCGTCATCGACTCCGGCAGCGTTCTCACGCGCGTGTCTCCAGCGGCATCACGACGATGGTCGCCGTCGCCTTCATCACCGTTTCGCCGAGCTGATTGCGCGCGTCGCCTTCCAGCTTCACGAGATCCCCGTTCAGACTCGCTTTCCACTTCGCTTCGGTCACGCGCCAGGACATCGCGAGCACGTCGTTCGCCTTCACCGCGCGCGTCAGCCTGATGCCGAATTCGAGTCCGAGCGGCTGCGCGTATTGCGAGAAGTGCGTGGCGAGCATCGCCATCAGATGCGCGGTCGGCTGCGTGCCCGATGCGATCAGCGCACCGAAACGGCTTGCGCGCGCGTAGGCGTCGTCGTGATGCAGCGGGTTGAGATCGTTGACGAGCGTCGCGAAGTGCTTGATCGAATCGGGCGGCAGCGCGAGCGTCGCGTCGAACGATTCGCCGAGCGTCACCACGCGCGCGCCCTGACGACGGCTCTCGACGCGCGCGAGCACCGCGCGTTTCGCGTCATCGTCATGCGACGACCACGCGGCGATTTCGCCGATGTTGCGAAAGCAGCCGTCGCAGAAACCGGTCTCCGGATTCATGCGGCATACATCGACGCACGGCGACGCAATGTCCGTCACATTCGTCACGATTCCGCCGTCTCGCGCAACGCAACGTCCGCGACCGGCGCGCCCGTCAGCTCGATCAATTCCTGCGGCGACAGATTGAACACCGCGTGCGGATGCCCGGCCGCCGCCCACAGGCTGTCGAGCGCGAGCAGGTCTTCGTCGATGAGCGTGACCGGCGTGACCGCATGGCCGATCGGGCACACGCCGCCGATCGCGTAGCCGGTCTTCTCGCGCACGAACTTCGCGTCCGCGCGCGCCAGAGCGCCGACGCGCGCCGCGACCTTCGCTTCATCGACGCGATTCGCGCCGCTCGCGATCACGAGCACGGGCGCGTCGTCTTCCTTGCGGCGAAACAGAATCGACTTGGCGATCTGCGCGACCTCGCAGCCGAGGCCGGCCGCCGCTTCCGCCGACGTCTTGCCGGTTTCGGGCAGCATCACGACGTCATGCGGATGGCCGCGTTCCTTCAACAAAAGCGCGACGCGGCGCGCGGAATCGGGCAATTGATCGATCATCTTTGTCCTTTGTTGTTCAGACGCAGGCGGCGGCGCCGTCGCGTTTCTTCGTGAAGATCGCCTTTCCTGCACGCGACGAACTCGGCTTGCCGATCGCGCGCGAAATGAAATCGCCGATATCGACGAGCTGATCCAGATCGACGCCGGTCTCGATGCCGAGCCCGTTCATCAGATACACGACGTCTTCGGTCGCGACATTCCCGGTCGCGCCCTTCGCATACGGACAGCCGCCGAGCCCCGCCACCGACGCGTGGAAGATCTCGATGCCTTCGAGCAGCGCCGCATAAATGTTGCCGATGGCTTGCCCGTACGTGTCGTGGAAATGTCCGGAAAGGCGCTCGCGCGGAAACGCTTTCTGCGCTGCCGCGAGCACTTCGCGCGTGCGTTTGGGCGTGCCGACGCCGATGGTATCGGCGATATCGATCTCGTCGCAGCCGAGCGCTTTCATGCGTTCGACGACATCCACGACCGATTCGATGCTCACTTCGCCCTGATACGGACAGCCGAGCGCGCACGAGATGGATCCGCGCAGCCGCATGCCGGCGTCCTTCGCGGCTTTCGCGACCGGCTCGAAGCGCGCGATGCTCTCCGCGATGCTGCAATTGATGTTCTTCTGCGAGAACGCCTCGCTCGCCGCGCCGAAGATCACGATTTCATCGGCTTTGGCTTCGAGCGCGCCTTCGAAGCCGCGCATGTTCGGCGTGAGCACGGAGTAGATCGTGCCCGGACGGCGCTCGATGCCGGCCATGAGTGCGGCGGCGTCGGACATTTGCGGCACCCATTTCGGCGACACGAACGATGTCGATTCCACGTTCACGATGCCCGCCCGCGCGAGCCGGTTCACGAGCTCGATCTTGGTTTCGGTGGGCACGAATTCCTTTTCGTTCTGCAGGCCGTCGCGCGGCCCGACTTCGACGATTTTCACTTTTGACGGAATCATGTCTCTGTCTCCTTTCGATGTGGTCTCAGTACCCGCGCTTGAAATCGACGATGCCGCTGATCGGCTCGCCGCGCGCGAGCGCTTTGATCTTGCCGGCGATCTGCACGATGCTTTCCTCGCGCAGCGTTTCCGCCGAAATATGCGGCGTCACCGACACGCGCGGATGCGTCCAGAACGGATGTTCCTGCGGCAGCGGCTCGGTGTGGAAGACATCGAGCGTCGCGGCGGCGATCTGGCCGCTGTCGAGCGCGGCGATGAGATCGGCATCGACGAGATGCGGGCCGCGCGCCACGTTCACCAGATACGCGCCGCGCGCGAGCTTGCCGAACGTGCGCGCGTTCAGAATGCCTTCGGTGTCCGGCGTGTGCGGCAACAGATTGATGAGCACTTTTACGCCGTCGAGAAACGCGTCGAATTCGTCCGCGCCCGCGTGAACGTGGACGCCTTCGATCGTCTTCGGCGTGCGGCTGTATCCGCGCACGGGCACGCCGAGTTTCAGCAAACCCTTCGCGACTTCCGCGCCGAGCACGCCGAGCCCGAGCACGCCGACAGTGAACGATTCGCGCGCGTGCTGCGGCAGTTTTTCCCAGCGGCCTTCGCGTTGCAGCGCGTCGTATTCGTCGAAGCGGCGCAGGTAGCGCAGCACGCAGTACGTCGCGTATTCGACCATCTGCTGCGCCATGCCGGTGTCTTCGAGACGCACGAGCTTCGCGTTCGGCGGCAGCGTGCCGGGTTCGCGGCGCTCGACATCGAGAATCGCGTCGACGCCCGCGCCGAGATTGAACACGGCCTGAAGATCGGGACGATTCGCAAAGAGCTCGCGCGGCGCGCGCCACACGATCGCGTAGTCGGCGCTCGCGGTGTCGCCCGGCTCCCATACGCGCAGGTCCGCATCGGGCAACTCGCGTTTCAGGCCGCCGAGCCACGCGTCGATATCGGCGCCCTTCTCGTAGAAGATGATTTTCATGGCCGCGTCCGTTTTCCGTTTAGTTCGCGTGCTTGTGTCCGCAACCGCGTTCGGCTTCCTGCGCGCCGGCGTTCTGCGCGGCTTCCGCGCGCATGCCGAGGCGCTCGATCAGCTTGCGGTCGGCTTCGGCTTGCGGGTTGCTCGTCGTCAGAAGCTGATCGCCGTAGAAGATCGAGTTTGCGCCCGCCGCGAAGCACAGCGCCTGCAACGCTTCATCCATCTGCTCGCGTCCGGCGGACAGACGCACCATCGCCTTCGGCATCGTGATGCGCGCGACCGCGATCGTCCTCACGAACTCGAACGGATCGAGCGCGTCGACGCCGGTGAGCGGCGTGCCCGCGACCTGCACGAGATTGTTGATCGGCACCGATTCCGGATACGGCTCCATGTTCGCGAGCTGCGAGATCAGTCCCGCGCGTTCGCGTCGCGATTCGCCCATGCCGACGATCCCGCCACAGCACACGTTGATGCCCGCGTCGCGAACGTGTTCGAGCGTATCGAGGCGATCCTGATACGTGCGCGTCGAAATGATCTGGCCGTAGAACTCCGGCGACGTGTCGAGATTGTGGTTGTAGTAATCGAGGCCGGCGTCGCGCAAGCCTTGCGCCTGATGCGCTTCGAGCATGCCGAGCGTCACGCAGGTTTCGAGGCCCATCGCCTTCACGCCGCGAATCATGTCCTTGATCGGCTCGAGATGGCGATCCTTCGGATTGCGCCACGCCGCGCCCATGCAAAAGCGCGTCGCACCGTTCGACTTCGCGACTTCGGCGGCCTTCAGGACTTCATCGACGTCCATCAGTTTTTCGGCCTTGAGGCCGGTGTCGTGATGCACCGACTGCGGACAGTACGCGCAATCTTCCTCGCAGCCGCCCGTCTTGATCGACAGCAGCGTGGACAACTGCACCGCGTTCGGATCGAAGTGTTCGCGATGCACGGTCTGCGCGCGGAAGAGCAGATCGTTGAACGGCAGTTCGTACAGCGCGACGACATCGGCGACGCGCCAGCGCTGCATCGGTTGCGGCGTGGTTTTCGAGGTGGTCTCAGTGGCGATTTGCTGTGTCATGTATTCAATCCTTTTGATGAAGCGAGTCGGTCAGAGCGCCGATATCGAGCGAATCGGCGGCGCGCGTTGCATCGGGTGCCGCGAGATGCGGAATCACGCCGATGAGCGGCGCCTTGATGCGTTGTTTCAGTGTTGCGATGTTTTCGTCGGGATACAGCATATTCGGATCGACGCGATTCGCCACCCAGCCGGCGAGCTTCAGGCCGCGCGACGCGATGGCTTCGACCGTCAGCAACGCATGGCTGATGCAGCCGAGCCGCATGCCGACGACGAGCACGACCGGCAGATTCAGCGCGACGGCGAGATCGGCGGTGTCGTGCGTGTCGGTGAGCGGCACGCGAAAACCGCCGACGCCTTCCACGACGACGATATCCGCTTTCGTCATCGCGAACTGATGCGCTCGCACAATGCGCCCGATGTCGAGCGCCACGCCTTCGCGCGCCGCAGCGATATGCGGCGCGATCGGCTCGCGCATCATGAACGGCGTGCGGATGTCGTTCGGCAGCGCGACGTTCGCGGCGGCGTCGAGCTGATCGGCGTCTTCGTTGTGCAGCACGCCGTCGCGCTCGACCGCGCCCGACGCGATCGGCTTCATCGCGGCGGCGGAAAGGCCCGCGCGCGCGAAGCCGTGCAGCAGCGCGCAAGAGACGAGCGTCTTGCCGATTTCCGTATCGGTTCCGGCGACGAACAGGGATAAAGCGGTCATAGCGTATTCAAAGCGTTTAACGCGTGATCGAGCCGCGCGAGATCGTCCTCACTGTGCGCGGCGGAAAGGGAAATGCGCAGGCGCGACGTGCCCGCCGGAACCGTCGGCGGACGAATCGCCGGAACCCAGAGGCCTTGCTTGTCGAGCGCGGCGGCGATTTCCAGCGTTTCGTCGTTGCCGCCGATCACGAGCGGCTGAACGGCGGTATGCGAATCGACCGGCATCCAGCGCGTGCGTTTCAGCATCGCGCGCGTGGTGTCGATGAGCAACGCGAGGTGCGCGCGGCGCGCGTCGCCTTCATCGCCCGCGATGATTTCGATGCTCTTCGACACCGCATGCGCGACCGCCGGCGCGGACGCCGTCGTGAAGATATACGGACGCGCGCGCTGAATGAGCCATTCGATGACGGTTTCATCCGCCGCGACGAACGCGCCCGACACGCCCGCCGCCTTGCCGAGCGTGCCGACATAGACGAGATGCGGCGAGCGCAGTGCGTAATGCGCCAGCGCGCCGCGTCCTTGCGGGCCGAGCACGCCGAAGCCGTGCGCGTCGTCGACGACGAGCCACGCGCCGTACTTCTCCGCAAGCTCGACGAGACGCGCGAGCGGCGCGATATCGCCGTCCATGCTGAACACCGTGTCGGTGACGATGAGCTTCGTCGCCGTTTCGTCGCGGGAGGCGTCGAGCATCGCGTCGAGCGCGTCGATGTCGGCGTGCGGATAAATCTGCGTTTGCGCGCGCGACAGGCGCACGCCGTCGATCAGCGATGCGTGATTGAGCGCGTCCGAAAACACGAGCGTGCCGCGTCCGGCGAGCGCCGTGACGACCGCGAGGTTCGCCATGTAGCCGGTGCTGAAGTAAAGCGCGCGCGGGTTGTCGACGAAACCGCCCGAGAACGCGGCGAGATCGTCTTCGAGTTGCGCGTGCGCGCGTGAATGGCCGCCCAGCAGATGCGAACCGCCGCTGCCCGCGCCGAAAAGCGACGCGCCTTCGGCGAGCGCCGCGCGAATCGCATCGTGCGCGGCGAGGCCGAGATAATCGTTGCTCGCGAAGCCGACGATCGCGCGGCCATCGACGGTCATGTGCGCGGAACAGGCGCCGTCGATCGTCTTGCGGCGACGCCGCAGGCCGCGCGCATCGATATCGTTCAAGCCCTGTTCGAGCGTTTCGTACAACGCTCTCGCTGTCGTGCTCATGCTGCGACCCCCGCGAGCGTGGCGTCGAGCGTTTCGCGCGTGCGTTGCGCGAGGAGCAGCAGTTCGTCGTCGGAGAGGATGTACGGCGGCATCATGTAGACCGTCGTGCCGATGGGGCGCATCAGCAGTTCGCGCTGCAACGCGTTTGCGAAGAAGCGGCGCGAGAACGTCTTGTCGTCGATATCGACATCGAACGCGAAGATCGTGCCGCGATTGCGCAGATTCTTCACGCGTTCGTGCTCGCCGACGCGCGCGCGCAACGCCTCGCCCAGCAACGCCGATTTGCGTTTGTTTTCCGCGAGCACCTTCGCGCTGTCGAACAGATCGAGCGTCGCCAGCGCGGCGCGGCACGCGAGCGGATTGCCCGTGTACGAATGCGAATGCAGAAAGCCGCGCGTGACGTCGTCGTCGTAGAACGCGGCGTAGATGTCGTCGCGCGTGAGCACGATCGAAAGCGGCAAGTATCCGCCGCTGATGCCCTTCGACAAGCAGATGAAATCAGGCCAGATGCCCGCCTGCTCGCACGCGAAAAAAGTGCCGGTGCGCCCGCAGCCGACCGCGATTTCATCGGCGATCAGATGCACGCCGAATTCGTCGCACAGCGCGCGCAAACGCGTGAGATACGACGCGTCGTACATCGACATGCCGGCCGCGCACTGCACGAGCGGCTCGACGATCACGGCCGCAAGCTGCGACGCGCGCTGCCCGAAGAGCGCGCGCATCGCGGCGATGGCTTCGTCGACGCCGACCGCCGCCGGCGACGCGACCACATGCGCGTGACGGATCAGCGGATCGTAAGCGTCCTTGAAAATGGCGACGTCCGTCACGCCGAGCGCGCCGATCGTTTCGCCGTGATAGCTGTTCGCGAGACACGCGAATTCGCGCTTCTCGCTTGCGCCGCGATTGCGCCAGAAGTGAAAGCTCATCTTCAGCGCGATCTCGACCGCCGACGCGCCATCGGACGCGAAAAACGCATGGCCGAGCGTGCGATCGGTGAGCGCGCAAAGACGCTCGGCCAGTTCGACGGCCGGCGCGTGCGTGCAGCCCGCGAGCATCGCGTGTTCGAGCGTGTCGAGTTGATCCTTGAGCGCGCGGTTGATGTCGTCGTTCGCGTGGCCGAAGAGATTGACCCACCACGAACTGATCGCATCGAGATAGCGGTGGCCTTCGTGGTCGTAGAGCCACGCGCCCTTGCCGCGCGCGATCGGCACGAGCGGCACGCGCTCGTGATGTTTCATCTGGGTGCACGGATGCCACACGGCCGCAAGCGAGCGGGCAACCCAGTCCTGATTGGCTTCTGTGTTCAAAAACGGCTCCCAGGCCCGCGCGCGCGATGCGGGCCGGATACATCGGGCAAGCGCCAGGCGCCTGCGTTACGGGGAAACTGCGTGAAAACTGCGCGAGTCAATTATCCCTAAAACATGGCCGACCTTCCGTATTCGGAAGGTTTTTTGGACATGCGTGCGCGCGCAATGGAAATGCGAAAACGCGCTATCGCGTGCAACGTCGGCCAAATGGGTCGCTTAACGTGCGATCGACGCAAAAACGCCGGCGCGAAGGCCGGCGTTCCCGACAGGCGGAAAAGGTGTTCTAGCGTGACGCCGTCTGCGTCTCGGCGGCCTGATCGTTCCAGACGACGCGATTATTCACCGCGTACAGCCGGCACGGATCGGCGCTCTGCTTCTGGCAGCTCGCGATGGCGACGGCCATCGGATCGTCGCCGCCTTCGGCCCACGACCACGCGCCCGAATCGGACACGGCGAACGCGCGGCTCGAATACTGCGAAAGGAAGTTGCGATAACCGGCGCGGCCGTTTTCATCGACGAACGGCACGGCCTGCACGGAATCGAGGTCCGCGAAGTGCGTCGCGTTCGGCATGCGCGGCTCGGCCACCTGATATTGCACGGCGGTCGGCATGCCGATCTGCGCGAGGAAGGCCTTCACGCGCGGCCACCAGATCTGCACGCCGTCGCGGTCGCCGACGAGCCGATGCGCGTCGTTCTTGTAGCTGCCGAAATCGACCATGTTGGCGCGCGCGCCGTGCGCGGTGAACGCGGTGTACATCTGCGCGGACAAGTCGCCGTCCCAGACCGAATCGTTGTCGCCGTAGAGCCACAGCGACGGCAGGCGCACGTTCTGCCCGTAATCGCCGAACGCGTTGACGAGATTCTTCCGCCAGTCGCCGCATTCGTCCTGACGCAGCCCGCCCGAGAAATTGATGAGACCGCGCACGCCGGGCGCCGCGACGGCATCGCGCGCGCCGTAGGCGATGGTCGTCAAACCGCCGTGCGACGTGCCCGCGACGACGATATGCGTCTTGTCGACATACGCTTGCTGGCTCATATAGGCGATGGTCGCGGCGACGTCCTGCGCTTGCGCGAACCCGTTCGCCTCGACGTCGCAGCCGTGGCCGGTGTAATCGCCGCCCGAGCCCGCGAAGCCGCGCCGGTTCGGCACGACGACGACATAGCCGTGGCGCACGAATTCACGCGCGAGCGCGACCGGGCGATTGCGCGGTTGCGCGTGCGAATCGCCGGGGAGCTTGCCGTGATTGAAGACGATCATCGGGAACGGGCCGGCGCCGTCCGGCTTGAACACGGTGGTTTCGAGCGAGATGTCGGCTTCGGGAATCTCGATGACGCTTTCGTTCAGTCCGATCGCGACGACGGGCAGGCCGGCATCGAGCGAATCGGGAATCTGCGAGAGCGTCTGGCCGAACGCGGGCGCCTGCAGACCTTCGGATTGACGCACGCCGCCGACCGGTTCGGCACGCACGGCGGACGTGACGAGCGATGCCGCGAGCGCGCACACCATGCTGCATCCGACCAACCAGGTTCTGATCGCCATCCGTGAACTCCGACTGCGCTTCCAAAGGACGTTGATACGGCGAGCCCCGAACGTCTTTTTGAAGTCACAAACCTATCGCGCTGCTCGATGAGAGCAGTATCGGCTGCGGGTTCCGGGAGTCATGCCCTGAAAAGGCATGACAATTGGCTTCAAAACGGGGCTTCGCTGCGAGTGTCCGGGCACGGGAATGACAGCGCCCTGACGTGAACACAGATTAACCGTTCAAAATTGCACTGCACAATAAGAGAAACCCCGTAACTGTTTAATCTGTAAGGAAATTCTTAGGAATAATACCGCGTGCCACAGCATATTTCTTAAAGGAATATTTAGTTTTCTTTAATCTGACCATCGACATAGATCCAGTTTCCGGCGCTGTCTCGCGTGAAGCGGCTGGCTTCGTGCAAACGATGCGCGCGCCCGCCGACCTTGTAGCGCGCGACGAACTCGACTTCCTCGTGATTCGCGTCGGTCGGCGTGTGGCGTTTGATCTGCAAGCCGAGCCAGCGCGTGCCGGCGTCGGAGGCGTCGAGATCGGGCGGGCAGGTCGCTTCCGCCCAGGTCGCGCGCAGATACGCGGTGTCGCCGAGCACGTAGGCGGTGTAGCGCGAGCGCATCAGTTCCATTGCGTTCGCGGGCTTTTCGCCGCCTTCGATGAATCGTCCGCAACACGCGTCGTAACGCGGCGCGCGCGCGTCAGGCCGCTGGCCGGGCGCGGCGCCGCCGCACGGACATTCCACGAACTTCATTGATCGACACCCGGCATGACGACATGGCGCGGCTGGCTGCGCACGCGTTCGAGCCACGCGCGGATCGCCGGATAGCGCGACAGATCGAGATTCGCCTGATCCGCGACATGCGTGTACGCGTACAGCGCGATATCGGCGACGGTGTAGCGCTCGCCGACTAAAAACGTGCGCGTCGACAAATGCCGTTCCATCACGTCGAGCGCGCGATACGAACCGGCGATCTTCTCCGGCAGACGCGCGTCGCCGGGATTCTTCTGAAACTGCAGGATGAAGCGCGCCACCGCGACATACGGCTCGTGGCTGTACTGCTCGAAGAACATCCACTGCAGCACTTGCGCGCGTTCGAGCCGGTCGTCGGGCATGAGCGGCGTGCCGTCGGCGAGATAGCAGAGAATCGCGTCGGATTCGGAGAGCGTCGTGTTCTCGTCGATGACGAGCACCGGCACCTTGCCGTTCGGATTCAGCTTTTTGAATTCGTCGGTGCGCGTTGCGCCGTTCATCATGTCGACTTCGTGCCAGACATAAGGCTGGCCGAGCTGTTCGAGGACGAGGCGAACCTTGTGACAGTTGCCCGATGCCGAAACGCCGTGTACCTGATAGGTCACATTCACTCCTTGTTCACCATTCGATCTTCGTGCCGTCGTACTGCACGAAAGTCCCGTTGAATTCCTCGCGCAGCGCGCCCGCTTCGGCGATCACCGCGCGCATGCCGGCGACGCTGCGCGCGACGTCGATCGCCGCCGATGGCCCGCCCATTTCCGTGCGAACCCAGCCCGGATGCAGCGCGATGCACGCCGAATGCCGCGATTCCAGCGACGCCACCTTCAGCGCAGAATTGAGCGCCGCCTTGCTCGCGCGATACAGCCAGCCGGTCGTGCCGCTCGTCTCGGCGATGCTGCCCATCTTGCTCGACACGACCGCGAGCACGCCGTTCGCGGCGTCGGTCAGCGGCAGGAGCACGGGAATCAGTTGCATCGGACCACGCACGTTGGTGTGCATGACCTGATCGAAGTCCTCCGCGCCGATCGTCTCGACGCCTTCGGTGCGCGGTCCATACACGCCCGACACGACGATCGCGACATTCAGCTTTTCCTCGTCCAGTTGCCAGGCGAGCGCGGCGATCTGCTCGGGCTGCGTGACGTCGAGCGGGAAGGTTTGCGCACCCATCGCGTCGAGCGCGGAGAGCGAGGTTTTATCGCGGGCCGTGGCGAGCACGCGCCAGCCGTCGCGACAATATTCGCGTGCGAATTCGTGGCCGAGGCCGCGCGACGCGCCGACGATCAGAACCGTTTTCATGAGCGACATGTTCCTTGTGTGAACAGACTTCGTGAATATAACGCGCGACCCGCTGTCGCGGATCGCCGTTCGGCCTTTCGGCTATCGTTGTGCGCTTTCAAACAGCAGGACCGGAAAGATGATGCAAACCGATGTCGTGATCGTCGGCGCGGGGCCGGCGGGCTTGTGTCTCGCGAACGCGCTGAGCGGCGCGGGTTTGTCGATCGTGTTCGTCGAGCAGCAAAGCCACGACGCGCTGCGCGAGCCCGCCTTCGACGGCCGCGAGATCGCGTTGACGCAGAAATCCGTCGCGTTTCTCAAGACGCTCGGCGTGTGGGAGCGCATCGACGCGCACGCGAAATCGCAGTTGGCCGATGCGCGCGTTTTCAACGGATCGTCGCCGTTCGCGATGAAAATCGGTCATGCGCTTTCCGGTCACGACGAGCTCGGTTGGCTCGTGTCGAATCATCTGATCCGGCGCGCCGCGTTCGAAGCAGTGAGCGCGGACGTCCGCATCATGACGTCCGAACGCGTGACCGACCTCGATACCGACGCATGTGGCGCGCGCGTGCGGCTCGAAAGCGGCGAGACGATCGCGGCGCGGCTCGTCGTCGCGGCGGACAGCCGGTTCTCCGCGACGCGCCGCATGATGGGCATCGCCGCCGACATGCACGATTTCGGCAAGTCGATGTTGGTCTGCTGCATGACGCACGACGTGCCCCACGATCACGCGGCGTGGGAATGGTTCGGCCACCGGCAGACGCTCGCGCTCTTGCCGATGAATCCCGATCCGGAGACGGGCGCGCATCGGTCGTCGGTTGTGGTGACGCTCGAGGCGCGCGACATCGAGCGCCTGAGCAAGCTCGACGAGGATGCGTTCAATCGCGAGATCGAACGCCGCTTCGAGCGCAGACTCGGAACGATGGCGCTGCGCACGACGCGGCATGTTTATCCGCTGGTGTCGGTTTATCCGAAGCGCTTCGTGGCGAAGCGTTTTGCGACGGTCGGCGATGCGGCGGTCGGCATGCATCCGGTCACGGCGCACGGGTTCAACTTCGGGCTGGCCGGCATCGAGACGCTCACGCGCGCGATTCGCGACGCGCAGGCGGCGGGGCTCGACATCGCCGGCGATGGGCTGCTCGCGCGATATGAAGCGAAGCATCGGCAGGAAACGCGGCCGCTTTATCTGATCACGCGATTCATCACGGAGGTTTATACGCGCGACTCGCTGCCGGCGCGGATCGCGCGCGATGCGATGCTGCGGATCGGAGAGAAGCTGACGCCGTTCAAGCGGGCCGTGGCGATGTCGCTGGCGGGGTGAGTGAGATTTCGCTTATTTCGTTTGGATGACTAGTCGTGCTTATTGAATTCGATAGAGTGACGACTGTCGCAACATCGATAAGGAGCCGAGCATGTTCAAGATCATCAAGGCCGAGTTACCTTGGAATATAACCGCCGAGGAGATTCGCGAATACGCGGAACAGGCTGCCATCCGTCGCAAGCTCGAGATCGAAAGCCGCAAAGGGACGGCCGAGGAATACATCGACAGTCCCGAGTACAACAGCCGTTTCATCGATCATCTGCTGAACTTTCCGAAACTCGACGTGGAGGACGACTTCTTCGATCGTCATCCGAAACGAGGAGCCTCCGATGTATCTGGCTGATACGAACGTGATCAGTGAAACGAGACTCGAAGAACGCGCCAATGAAGGCGTTCGCGTGTTCTTCCGGCAAGCCAAGCTCGATAAGAGATGCGTTCATCTCTCCGTCGTGACTGTCGCGGAACTTCGACAGGGCGTCGAGCGGGTGCGCCGAAGAGGCGATAAACGGCAGGCCGAAAAGCTCGAATCGTGGGTGAACAACGTCCTGCGAGAATACGACACGAGAATCCTGCCGGCGGGCAAGGAGATCGGCAGGCTATGGGGAAACCTGCGCGCGCCGCACCCTGAACCCGCTTTGGACAAGCGCATAGGCGCAACGGCCATTTTCCACGGATTGACGGTGGTCACGCGCAACGTCAGAGACTTCGAGCGAATGGGCGTCGAGATGCTGAATCCCTTCGAATAGGAATGAATGCGGCCCGGCTCGCGCCGGACCGGCCCGGAACACTCAAACCAACTCCACCCCCATCGCCGTCGCCTCCCCACCGCCGATACACAAGCTCGCCACCCCGCGCTTCAGCCCACGCGCCTTCAACGCACCGAGCAGCGTCACAAGAATCCGCGCGCCCGACGCACCGATCGGATGCCCGAGCGCGCACGCGCCGCCGTTCACATTGACCTTGTCATGCGGCAGATCGTGCTCACGCATCGCGGCCATCGTCACGACGGCGAACGCTTCGTTGATTTCATACAGATCGACATCGCCCGCGCGCCAGCCGTTTTTCTCGAAGAGCTTGCTGATCGCGCCGACGGGCGCCGTCGTGAACAAGGCCGGTTGTTGCGCGAACGTGCTGTGTCCGGCGATACGCGCGATCGGCGTGACGCCGAGCCGCATCGCGGTCGATTCGCGCATCATCACGAGCGCCGCCGCGCCATCGGAAATCGACGACGAATTCGCGGCCGTCACCGTGCCGTCCTTCGCGAACGCGGGCTTGAGCGACGGAATCTTCTCGATGTTCGCCTTGAACGGCTGCTCGTCGCGCCCGATCACCGTATCGCCCTTCCTGCCCTGTACCGTCACGGGCGCGATTTCCCAGTCGAACGAACCATCGTCGTTCGCTCGCTGCGCGCGCCGCAGCGATTCGACCGCGAACGCATCCTGCGACTCGCGCGAGAACGCATACGACGAAGCGCATTGCTCCGCGAACGCGCCCATCAGACGGCCTTTTTCGTAAGCGTCTTCGAGGCCGTCGAGGAACATGTGATCGAGAACCTGACCGTGACCCATGCGCATGCCGCCGCGCGCTTTCGGCAGCAGATACGGCGCGTTCGTCATGCTTTCCATGCCGCCCGCGACGATCACGTCGACCGATCCGGCCAGCAGCATGTCGTGCGCGAACATCGCCGCGCGCATGCCCGAGCCGCACATCTTGTTGATCGTCGTGCAGCCGGTGGATAGCGGCAAGCCCGCGCCGAGCGCCGACTGACGCGCGGGCGCCTGACCCTGACCGGCGGGCAGCACGCAGCCCATGATGGCTTCGTCGATCTGCTCGGGTTTCAATCCCGCGCGTTCGACCGCCGCCTTCACCGCAGCAGCGCCAAGCTGCGGCGCGGTCAGCGACGCGAAATCGCCCTGAAACGCGGCCATCGGCGTGCGCGCCGCCGACACGATGACGATCGGATCGTTCCTTGTCTCACTCATGTTTCAGCTCCTTGATGACGCCCTTGATCACTTCGGGAACGTCGCCCAAGCGTTCGGCAAGTGCCGCATCTGACGCGAGGACATCGTTTTCCGCGGAATGCGCGCCGCTGCGAGTCATCGCGGCAACGCACGACTGATAAACCGGATCGATCTCGGCCGGTGCGCCGATCATCATGCCCATGTTGCGCAGGCGGCCGTCGTGCACGCCGTAGGTCCAGCCGTGCACGGTGAGCTCCTGTCCGCGCGCCCATGCGTCCTGAACGACGGTCGTGCGGCACACGTTGATGGTCTGCTCGATCGTGTTCAGCTCCACGAGACGGCGATGGCGCGCGTCGCCCATCGGCCATTCGTCGAGCAGCGCGCCGTGCTTTTCGCGCACGTCTTCGACATGGCGCAGCCAGTTATCGGCGAGACCGACGCGCCGCCCGACGAGCGCCGCGCCCACGCCCGAGCAGCCGTAATGGCCGACGACCATGATGTGCTTCACCTTCAGCAGATCGACGGCGAACTGGATCACCGACAGACAATTGAGATCGGAGTGCACGACGACGTTCGCGATGTTTCTGTGCACGAAGACTTCGCCCGGCGGCAAGCCGATGATCTCGTTGGCCGGCACGCGCGAGTCCGCGCAGCCGATCCACAGATATTCGGGCGTCTGCTGATGCGCGAGGCGCTCGAAGAAAGCGGCGTCTTCGGCGAGCTTGCGTTCGACCCATTCCTGATTGTTTGCGAACAGGTGAGCAAGCGGCGTTTTATCGTCAATGTGGTTCATGTTCGAAAGTCAAAAGCCGGACCGCGCGCTTCACGCGGCGCGCGCGTCCGATCGGCCGGGCTCGTCGAAACGCTCCGGATAACGGATGCAGAATCGGACGTCCCGGTCATAGGGAAAGAAATCGGCGAGTTCGCCGCGCAGCAGTTGTTCCTTGTGATGCTGCCAGAACGCGGGATCGAAAAAATCCGCGTGATGACGCATGAACGCTTCGCGCACGCGCGGATCGCCGAGCAAAAATGTGCCGTACGTTTCGGGAAAGATATCGTGCGGCCCGACGGTATACCACGGTTCGCCGGACAGCTCGTCCTCTTCCGTGCGCGGCGCAGGGACGCGGCGCACGTTGCAATCGGTCAGATACTCGATTTCATCGTAGTCGTAGAACACCACACGACCGTGCCGCGTCACGCCGAAGTTCTTGTACAGCATGTCGCCGGGGAAGATGTTCGCCTGAATCAGCTGTTTGATCGCGTCGCCATATTCCTTGATGCCGTGATCGACGTCGTCGGCGTTCCCGTTCTGAAGGAACAGATTGAGCGGCACCATGCGGCGCTCGATATACACATGCCGGATGACGAGCTTGTCGCCTTCGTATTCGATCATCGAAGGCGCTTCCTTTTCGAGTTCGCGGATGAGCGCGTCGTCGAGGCGCGCGACCGGCAGGGCGACGCTCGAATATTCGAGCGTATCGGCCATTCGGCCAACGCGATCGTGCCGCTTCACGAGCTGATACTTGTCCTGAATCTTCTGCCGCGTGGTTTCCTTCGGCGGCGGAAACGCGTCCTTGATGAGCTTGAACACGTAAGGAAACGACGGCAGCGTGAAGACGATCATCACGAGTCCCTTGATGCCCGGCGCGACGATGAACTTATCGCTCGAATGCGACAGATGATGCAGCAAGTCGCGATAGAAATCGTTCTTGCCCTGCTTCTGCAAACCGACCGACGTATAGATTTCGGCCTTCGGCTTACGCGGCATGATCGTGCTCAGAAATTGCACGAACGCCGACGGCACTTCCATATCGACGAGAAAATACGAATGCGAGAAGCTGAAGATGATGAGCACCTGCTCGCGCGAGAGCAGCACGGTATCGAGCGCGAGCAAGCCGGGCTTCGTATGCCGGATCGCGATGGCGAAGGGCAGCAGCGCATCGCCGTTGATGATCCGCCCGACGACATACGCCGCCTTGTTGCGAAAGAACAGCGACGAAAGCACATGAATCTGAAAGTTCGGCGCGGGCGTGATATCGCCGAAGGCTTCGCGCAGCGCCTGCATCACGCATTGCACGTCGCGCGGCAAATCCTCGAACGGCGGTTCCAACTGAAAGTTCGTGACGATGCGTTCGAGCGTCGCGGCGAGGCCGTCCTTTTCCGGGTAATACGCGCGATACGTCGGCTTTGCGGCGGGCTCGTCGTTCTCGATGTATTCCGTCGAAATGGCCGGCCGCACAAAGATGAAGTCATTGTTGAAGTACGAGCGATGCAGGATCTTGCAGCACACGGAATTGAAGAACGTTTCCGCGCATTCCGGCTGACGATGCGTCGTCAGCAAGCCGATGTAATGCAGCTTGATCTGCTGCCACACGTCGTCCTCGATATTCTCCGCGTCGTATTCGTCTTCGAGCGCCGTCACGCATTCCGTGACGCGATCGTCATACGACGCGATGCGATCGCGCGCCAGTTGTTGCAACGCGAGCCAGTCGCCGCGCTCGAATAGCTCCTTCGCCTTGATCGCGGCTTCGCGGAACACGCGGTAATGATGCTCGAAGCCTTCGAGTATCGTCTTGGCGACATCGAAGCCGATTTGCGACGAGAGCAGCTTGGGGAAATGATTCATATCGACCCTGCGCTTCCTGTGCGGGCGTCACGCGTTATGCCGCTTTGGGTTTGCGTGCACGCTTTTCCGCGCCCGCCGCGAGCAGCGCGCGGCCCTGTTCCTCATACGCGGAAAGTTCGGCGAGCGTCGTGTTCAGGTCTTCGAGCTGACGCTGCAGCACTTCGCGATGCGCCGCGATCGTATCGACGAAAGCCTGTAGCTGCGTCGCGGTGCCGGTAGGCGAGTCATACAGATCGAGCAGCGTGCGGATTTCCGACAGCGTGAAACCGAGCCGCTTGCCGCGCAGCGTGAGCTTGAGGCGCGTGCGATCGCGCGCCGAATACACACGCCGCAGGCCGTTCGAGCCTTCGCGCTTCGGCGCGAGCAGCCCCTGATCTTCGTAAAAGCGAATGGCGCGCGGCGTAATGTCGAACTCGCGCGCCAGTTCGGTGATCGTGTAATGCGTCGGTTGGGTCATTGCCGGCCGGCAGCGCAAATGCGCGCGCAACGTTAGAATGGACGTTTACGTTATCGTCAACTTGGCCAAATTGCAACGCGGCGCAAACCCGGAGGCAGGCACCGAATGAACGCACTCGAACACCAGCTCGACTATGTTTTCGCGGACCGGCTGCCCGAATCGGGCGGCGTCATGGAAGTGGCGCCGGGCGTGTTCTGGCTGCGCATGCCGCTGCCGTTCGCGCTCGATCACATCAATCTGTGGCTGCTCGCCGATGAAATCGACGGTGTGAAAGGCTGGACCGTCGTCGATTGCGGCATTTCGAGCGATACGATCCGCGCGAACTGGGAGCGCGTGTTCGATTCCGTGCTCGATGGAAAGCCGGTGCTGCGTGTGATCGTCACGCATTGTCATCCGGATCATCTGGGACTTGCCGACTGGATCTGCACGGGCGGCGACAAGCATCGATGGAACGTGCGCCTGTGGATGTCGCTCGGCGAATACGCGATGGGCCGCGTGATGGCCGCCGGCGACGGCTCGAACGCGGGCGGCGAGCGAGCGGCGGCGCATTTCGCGGCGCACGGCCTGTCCGACGAAGCGTCGCTCGATGCGCTGCGCAAGCGCGATAGCTATTACCCGACGCTCGTGCCGTCGATTCCGGCGGAATATCGGCGTATTTGCGATGGCGATGTCATGCGTATCGGCACGCGCAATTGGGAAGTGGTGTCGGGCTACGGCCATTCGCCGGAGCACAGCGCGCTTTTCTGCGCCGCCGACAAGTTGCTCATTTCCGGCGACATGGTGTTGCCGCGCATTTCGACAAACGTGTCGGTGTTCGCGGTCGAGCCGGAAGGCAATCCGCTTGCGCTGTATCTGGAATCGCTCGGCCGCTACGAAACCATGCCCGCCGATACGCTCGCGCTGCCCTCACACGGCAAGCCGTTTCGCGGCGTGCAAACGCGCATCGGGCAATTGCGCGAGCATCATCGCGCGCGGCTGGCGGAAGTGCGCGACGCGTGCGCTCAAAAGCCATGCAGCGCCGCAGACATCGTCCCGCTCATGTTCAAGCGCAAGCTCGATATTCATCAGATGACGTTCGCGCTCGGCGAAGCGCTCGCGCATCTGAATCTGCTTTGGCTCGATGGCACGCTGAAACGTCAGACCGGCGCTGACGGCGTGATCCGGTTCACGCCGGCCTGACTTCGCTTACTGCACGGAAACAGCGCCGAAATTCACGCGCCCGAACGGACTCACGTTATAGCCGCTGACGTTCGCGCGCGTGAGCGCCGCCGCCGTCGGATAGACGAGCGGAATCCACAGCGCCTGATCGTGGATGATCTTCTGCGCATCGACATACGACTTCGTGCGTTTGGCGACATCGGCGGTCGACTTGCCATCGGCGATGAGCTTGTCCAGTTGCGGATCGCAATAGCGCGCGAAGTTGATGCCTGACTTCACCGCGTTGCAACTGAAAAGCGGCGACATGTAGTTGTCCGGGTCGCCGTTGTCGCCGGCCCAGCCCATGAACAGCATGTCGTGCTGACCCTGCTTCGCCTGCTTGATGAGTTCGCCCCATTCGATCACTTTCACCTGCGCCTTCACGCCGATTTTCGCGAGATCGGCTTGCAGCAATTCCGCGCCCGCCTTCGGATTCGGATTGAGCACGCTGCCGTTCGGGCGTACCCAGATCGTCGTGTCGAAACCGTTCGGAAAGCCCGCATCGGCGAGCAGCTTCTTCGCATCGGCGGATGAATATTTGTACGCCTCGATGCTCTTGTCGTAACTCCACGTATTCGGCGGATACGGGTTCACCGCTTGCGTCGCCGTGTTGTCGAACACGGTCTTCATGTAGGTCGTGCGATCGAAGGCCATGTTGATCGCCTGACGCACCTTCGGATTGTCGAGCGGCTTCTTCTGCGTGTTGAGCGCGACGAACGCCGTCATGAATGCGGGCGCTTCGCTCACCTTCAGCGACTTGTCCTTCTTCGCGTCGATGACGTCCTGCGGCTTCGGCGACAGCGCGATCTGGCATTCGCCCGCCTTGATCTTCTGCGCGCGCACGGCGGCGTCGGGCGTGATCGCGTAGATCAGCCGGTCGATCTTCGGTTTCGCGCCCCAGTACGACGGATTCACGTCGTAGCGGATGACCGAATCTTTCGTGTAGCTCTTCAGCACGAACGGGCCGGTGCCGATCGGCTTGCTGTTCAGATCGACCTGCTGGTTCGCCTTCAGCAGCTTGTCCGCATATTCGGCCGAATAGATCGATGCGAAGCCCATCGTGAGGATCGGCACGAAGGTCGCGTTCGGCTCGTTGAGCTCGAACTTCACGGTATGGTCATCGACTTTCGATACGGCCTTGATGAGCTTCACGAGGCCCATCGACTGCGCGTGCGGAAAGCCGCTCGCGCCCGCGATCTTGTGCCACGGATTGTCGTCCGAGAGCATGCGCGAGAACGTGAACACGACGTCGTCGGCACTGAGCGGACGCGTCGGCTTGAAGTAATCGGTCGTCTGAAACTGAACGTTCGGACGCAGATGGAATGTGTACGTGAGCCCGTCGCTCGTCACGTCCCACTTTTCCGCGAGCGAGGGCACGACCTTCTTCGCGGCTTCGTCGTAGGAGACGAGCGTATTGAAGATGACATCCGCCGATGCGTTGGTCGTTACGAGCGAATTGAATTGCACGACATCGAAGCCGTCCGGGCTCGATTCGGTGCAGACGGTGAGCGGCTTGGACATCGCGAGCATCGGCGCGGCGAGCATGGCCATCGCGGCGGCCGCGGCGAAGAGTTTCAGACGCATGAGATCTCCCGTGATCTTCATTTTTGTTCGTGGATGAGCTTGAGCACGCGCAGCAAGCGACGCGCCCGGCGCGGCCAGATTAGCGGATGCATCCGTCGACGACAACGATCCGATCGGCATACGCTTATTCCGCGGGTTGCCGAAACGGGGCGCATCGGGCTAAACTTGCGCCTTCTTTGGGGAGTAGCCTTCCTTCGCGAGCGAAGGAGAACGCGTCAACATCCTCGGCCCTGCTGCCGTGGCGCGTTCGACCGGAACGGTTTGGCGAGACCATCGATGCGCTATGTCGTTCCTGGCCGGACGGCGCGTGGCGCATCGTGGTTCGCTCGACGTCCGGCCGTGGAATCATCGTGTCCCCACAACTACAACATCCCCGTTTCCCGCGCACGCTCGCGCACCCGTCGCATGTTTCGATGCGAGGTGCCGCATGACGATGCTCTTTCTCGAACTCGCGCTGATGCTCGCGATCATCCTGGTCGCGGCGGAGCTATTCACGAATGCGCTCGAACATCTCGGCGAACGGCTCGGCATTTCCGAAGGCGTGACCGGATCGCTGTTCGCGGCGGTCGGCACGGCATTGCCCGAGACGACGGTGCCGATCATCGCGCTGCTCGGCGGCACGACGAGCCGTGCGGTCAACGAAGAGATCGGCGTCGGCGCGATTCTCGGCGCGCCGCTTATGCTCGCGACGCTTTCGACGTGTCTGATGACGTTCGCGATCCTCAAGTCGCGCGGCATGAGCGGGCGCATCGTGCCGGAGCGCAGCGGCTTCGTGCGCGATCTGAACTTCTTTCTGGTCGCGTTTCTCATCGCGTGCGCCGCGATGTTCGTGCCGCATCACGCGTGGCAAGTGCGCGCGTTGTTCGCGGTCGGGCTCGTCGCGCTCTATATCGTTTATGTGATTTCGACGTTCAAGGCTTCGGCGAAGCTCGTCGAGGGCGGACACGGAACGGAAGCGCCCGAGGCCTTGTTCGCTTCGCGTCTCGGTTTGAAAACGTCGCTCGGCACGATCATGCTGCAGTTTTTCTTCGGCATCGTGCTGCTCGTCGGCGGCGCGAAGGGCTTCATTCACGGCGTCGAGGGCGTGTCGCATGCGCTGGGAATTTCGGCGCTGCTGCTGTCGCTCATCATCATTCCGATCGCGACGGAACTGCCCGAGAAAGTGAACAGCATTCTGTGGGCGCGCCGAGGAAAGGACACGCTCGCGTTCGGCAACATCACCGGCGCGATGGTGTTTCAAGGGACGTTGCTGCCGGCCATCGGCATCATGCTGACGCCGTGGGAGCCGCGTATCGAAGTGCTGACGGGCGTGCTCATCACGCTCGCGGCGGCGGCGTGGCTGCGCTTCAATGCGAAGGAGAACGGCGTCGTGCTGTGGGCGCTGCTCGGCAACGGCGTGCTGTACGCGGCCTATCTCGCGTTGACGCTCGGGCGCTGACAAAGCTGCGGCACAAAGAAGAATGCCCGCGCGAGGCGGGCATCGAAGAGCGAAGCAGCGCGCCGAGAAAACCGGCACGTCGTTCTTGTTGTTCTTATAGGGGTTATCGGCACGTGCGCCGATAACTTTAGTGCCGTCCGTCAATTAATCGACGATGTAAATCGCGCGCCGATAAAACTCGCCGATGTGCTGTTCCAGCGCATACGGCGCGAGCGCGTCGGCGAAGAGGCGCAGTTCGGCTTGTCCGTGCTGGCCGTTCAGCGCTTCGATGACGTCCTTGCCGAGATCGGCATAGGCGATCGGCGCGTCGGTCGTCTTCTTCGCGTACGCGAGATCGCGAATGCGCCAGCCGGCGTCCGTCAGCAGCTTCGACACATACGCGAGACGCTCCGCATCGGTCGCGCCCGGCTGCAGCGGATGCGTCTTGTCGCCCCACAGATTGCAGCCGAGCTGGAACACGAGCGAGCGCGACGCCTGACGCAGCTTCTTCAGATAAGCGACCGCATACGCTGGAAAGTCGTGCGCGCCGGTCACATATTCGCGGTCGAAATCCGCGCCCGCGTGATGCAGCACATTCAGATGCAAAAGCACGTCGATGTCCGACAGCTTGTCGAGGCCATCGAAGGGCAGCGCTTCGTGATGCACGTCGACATTGCCGATCGAGAAGGCATCGCCGAGTTCGCGCAGGAACTTCGCGTGTTCGGCGTTCGCTTCGATCGCCGTCACGCGCGCATCGGGATGCGCATGCGCGATCGTGTACGTGAAGAAGCCCGTATTCGCGCCGAAGTCGGCCCAGCGCTCGCCGGCTTGCGGCGCGCGATGCGCGAGAATCCAGTCGAGGCGGTTGCGGTCGCCGCGCCATTGGCTCTGAATGGTCTCCTGATAACCGAGCGTACTCGCGACGAAGTCGGGGATCGTCTGATACCCCGAGTGCTTGGAGACTTCTCCGTAGAGTTGAGCGAGCCGCTCCTTGACTGCGGTGGCGCCAGAGGTCATTTCCATAGTTCCTTGTAAAAGATTCGCCAGCTGTCGCTTGCGAGATAGACGTCGCCGGCCAGGGCGCGCAACGCAGCGCCCGCGAGACGCGCTTCGCTGCCATAGCGATGCACGGTCGTCCGGCGCCGGCGCCATGTGTTCACGATGCCGCCCGTCCACAGATACGTGGCGTGGCGTGCGCGCGAAAGGCGCCGGCCTTGATAAGCGGTTGCATCTTCCGTCGCCCAGTCGCCCACGAAAGCTTCGACGATGCCGCAGTCGTGGTTCAGGCACAGGTCGAGCGGTCCCCACGGACGGGGATTCATTTCGATGAAGTACGCGCCGTCGTCCCCGACGATGCATTCGATCATCGCGAAGCCGAAATAGCCGCATTGCGAAAGCGCCTGCCGCAGCTTCACGCCGATATCGCTCGCATGAAAATCGGCGGTGCGCGCGAGCACGATCGACTTGCCGCCGGGCTGCTGCGCGAGGTTTTCCTGCGACGAGCAGAAGACTTCGCCCGTGCGCGCGAAATAGGCGAGCAGATAAAAGCTGCGTCCCGTCACGAAGTGCTGAAAGAAATAGTGCGACGGATCTTCGCTCGCCTTGAAAGCGGCGAGGTCCGCGTCGCTTTTCACGAGCACCGGATAAAGCACGCGCTTGCCGTCGACGTTGCATTTCGGCTTGGCGACGAAAGGCACCACGGCATCGTCGATGCCCGCGTATTCGGGCGGCGGCGCGATGCCTTCGCGCGCGAAGAACTCGGTGGCGCTCGCCTTGTTCGTGAGCTTCGCGTACAGCGACGGATCGACGAGCGGCACATGCACGCCGTCGATGGATTCCAGCGCTTCCTTGTGATTCAGCAGGAAGGTGTTGAAGAATTCGGAGATCGGCACGAGCGTCACGCGGCGCGCGCCGAACTTCGCCTTCGCCTGCGCGATATAACCGGCGAGCAGCGGGACCGAGAGCGTGTCGTTTTCGCGCACGGCGACCACGAGATCGCGATACGCGCTCGACAGAACCGGATCGGCGGCCGAACGCGCGATCACCGCCGCCTGTTGCCCGAGCTTGCCGATCGCGCGCAGCAGCGCGACGACGGCGCGATCGTTGGTGCCGCTGAAGAGAAGAAACACGTGCATGGGTCGATCCTGCGTGCGCCGGGCTGCCGGGCCTTAGACGTTGGCCGCGCGGATCACGTCCACGACGCGCTCGACGTCGCGGTCCGCGAGCGCCGGATAGATCGGCAGGCACAGCACCTTGCGCGATGCTTCCTGCGCGTTCGGCAGTCGGCTCGGCTGCGCGGAGGGCAGGCCGCGATACATCGGGAAATCCGAAATCAGCGGATAGAAATAGCGGCGGCCGAAAATCTCGTGATCGCGCAGACGCTGATACAGCTCGTCGCGCGTCAGCTTGTAGTCGCTTTGCACGAGCACTGGGAAATACGAGTGGTTCGTCGCGCCGCCCGCAAGACCGGGCAGTGGCACGATGCCGTCGACGTCGGCGAGCAGGGTGCGATACAGCGCGTCGATCTCCTGACGGCGCGCGAGCGCGCGATCGATGTGCTGAAGCTGCAACAGGCCGAATGCCGCATTGATTTCGCTCATCTTGCCGTTGATGCCGGCCGCGACCACGGTCGTCTCGTTGACGAAGCCGAAGTTCTTCAGATGGTCGATGCGCTGCTTCACCTTCGCGTCCGGGCAGACGATCGCGCCGCCCTCGAACGTGTTGAAGACTTTCGTCGCGTGGAAGCTCAGCACCGACAGGTCGCCGTGCGTGAGGATGCTGCCCGCCTCGTTGCGCACGCCGAACGCGTGCGCGGCGTCGTAGATCACCTTCAAGTTGTAGTTGTCGGCGATCGCCTGGATCGCTTCGACGTCGCACGGCTGGCCGTAGCAGTGCACCGGCATGATCGCGGTGGTCTGCGGCGTGATGGCGGCTTCGATCTGACGCGGATCCAGATTCAGCGTGACCGGGTCCACGTCGACGAACACCGGCTTGATGCCGTTCCACAGCAGCGAATGCGCGGTCGCGACGAACGAATACGGCGTGGTGATCACTTCGCCCGTGATGCGCAGCGCCTGCAGCGCGGTGACGAGACCCGTCGTGCCGTTCGAGAACAGCGCGAGGTGCTGCACGCCGAGGTATTCGCACAGCGCCTGTTCGAGCTGCTGATGAAACGGGCCGCCGTTGGTCAGCGTCTTGTTTTCCCAGATCTTCTCGAGATACGGAACGAATTCGTCGAGCGGCGGCAGATGCGGCTGCGTGACGAAGATACGCTCGTCGATGGCGGGCTGCTCGCGAAAGAGAGGAATGGCGCTCATGATCAACCTTGCGTGGTGGCTGCTGAATTCGCTGCGGCGGGCGCGGCGGCGAGGAGTTCGGTATCGAAAGATTCGGCGGGCAGGCCGGCGCACCAGCGCTGCCACATGTGACGAAGCGCGTGGCTCATGCTCGCGGCGATCACGTCCGGACGGAAGCGCGCCGATTCCGAGCAGCGCTCGCGCATGCCGGTGCGCAGGGCCGCGAGCGCATTCAGATCGCTTGCGTACGCGACGCCCTTCGCGACGAATTCATCCGCGTCGCGTGCGATGAACGATTCGAGTCCGACCTGGCTCATCAACGTGCCGCCCGCGCGGCCGGGCATCGTGTCGCCGAGCAGCGTCAGCGTCGGCACGCCCATCCAGAGCGCGTGCAGCGTCGTCGTGCCGCCCGCATACGGGAAGGTGTCGAGACACAGATCGACCTGATGATGCTGCTGCAGATACACCGACACGTTCGAGCGCTTGAGCAGCGCAAGCCGGTCCGCGGCGATGCCTTCTTCGGCGAACCACTTGCCCAGTTCCGCGACGGCGCTGTCGTCGGGCATCGCGCCCATCAGCATCTTCGAATCCGGCACGGCGTGCAGCACGCGCGCCCACAGCGCGATCACCTCGCGGCGCAGCTTCGACACGCGGTTGAAGCTGCCGAACGTGACGTAGCCCTTGTGGAGCGCGGGCAGCAGATTGACCGGCGGCGAATTCGCATCGGGCAGGAACGGCGCCGCCGCCGGCAGGTACGCGATCTTTTCGACGAACTGGTCGTCGATCGGCGAGAAATGCGGCGTGCGGTTCGCGAAGTAATAGTCGATGGCGCTGACGCCGGTCGTCTGCGGATAGCCGATCCACGACGCCTGGACCGGCGCGGGCTTGCGTGCGAAGGCGCGCAGGCGGTTGCGGCCGGTATGGCCCGACAGGTCGATCAGGATATCGATGCCGTCGGCGCGCACTTTCTCGACGAACGCATCGTCCGACAAGCCCGAGACGACGTTCCAGCGTGGCGCGTGGCCGCGCAGGCGCTGCGTCGTCGAATCCTCGCGCGCATGGGTGCTGTAGACGTGAATCTCGATGCCCGGATCCTTCGCGAGCAATGCGAGCACGGGTTCCAGAAACGATGCGACGGCGTGGCGGAACAAGTCGCCGGACACGAGACCGACGCGCAGCGTCTTGTGCGGATCCTTCGCGTTCTCGTGCGCGCGCCACAGGCGGCGCGCCGGATCGCCGTGACGGCGGTCGAATTCGCGATGTTCGTCGAAGAGCGCGACGGGCGTCAGATCGGTACGGTGCGTGAGGCAGAACAGCAGATTGCTGTGCGAAATGAAGTCGATCGGGTTGCACTCGAGCGCCTTGCGGAAGGTGCCTTCGGCGCGCGCGATCTGACCGTCGTCCATCAGCACGACGCCGAGCGCGCCGTGCATGTCGCCGTTTTTCGGCGCGAGCTCGATCGCCCGTTCGCAGGCTTCGATGGCTTCGGCGTGACGGCGCATCGCCGACAGCGACACGCCGAGCACGCGATGCGCTTCCGCGTGATTCGGGTCGCGCGCGATCACCAGACGGCACTGCCGCTCGGCGCCGACGTTGTCGCCATGAACCTGCAGCGCGCTCGCGAACAGCATGCGCGAATGCTGGTCCGCGGGCTCCAGCTCGACCGTGCGGCCGAGCGGCTCGATGGCTTCGACGAAGCGGCCGTGCGAGTACAGCGCCAGGCCGAGCGAACGCTGCGCGCCGACGTGATGCGGATAACGTTCGACGAGCACGCGCGCCAGCTTGATCGCTTCGTCGTGGCGGCCCTTGTTGTAAAGCGACGCGAACTGGTTCAGGTCCTGCGGCGTGGGATTGCCGCGCTTGCCGGCGGTCGATTGCGACGCGTCGTCCGCGCTGCCATCGACGGTCTTCGGCGCGAGGCGCGCGAGCTGCGAGGCCTCGGCGAGCACGGCCGCCGCGTAGCCATTCGGGTGCGACAGGCGCTCGATCAGGCCGTCCATCGCCGGACCGCGCGCGCCGCGCTGCTGCGCCATTTCAACCGCGAACCAGGCAGCCTGCGTCTGATTGGTGCGCGCGAGCGCGTCGATGTACGAGACCCAGTACTGGCCGTTGTCCGGACGCAGGCCGAGCACGGATTCGAACAGCGGCACCGCGTCGTCCGGACGTTGCGTCTGGATAAAGAGAACCGCGAGGTTGTACAGCACGTCCGCGTGATCCGGCTTGTGATCGAGAATCGCGCGATAGAGCGCTTCGGCGTCGGCATGATTGCCGGCGTGATGATTCTCCAGCGCCGACTGCATGACGGTCGCGATGTCCTGCTCGAACTGTTGCTCCGGCGTCAGCGTCGTGGCGTCCGGAACCTGTAGGGAAATGCTCATGATCTTCGGCGTGCTCCTTGCGATTGAACTGATTATCCAAGCGAGGCCGCCAAACCGAAGCGCGGAGATGAGCGGGAAAGCCGCCGTAATTCGGGGGATCGCCAGCGGGCGAAAAAATGCCCGCGTGAAGCGGGCATCGGGGGAAAACTGAAGCGAAAGCGCGGTGTTTCTAGAACCGCGCGCCTTGCTGGTAGCGGTTGACGGCGTTCACGCGCTTCATCGCCGCGTGATATTCGGCGGCGAGACCGGTGCGGGTCGCGCTCGCGTCCGCGAGCACGGCAGCGTCGATACCCTGGATTTCGCGGATTTTCGCGAGCGCCTGCGGGCTCTGCTCGCGCGTCAGCGCCTGCAAAAGCGGCGTGCGCGCGGCATCGAGCTCCGCTGCGCGCGGCCAGTCCGCGAGCGTGGCCGCCGTTTCCATGTCTTTCGTCAGTGCGAACAGTTGTTCGACGAGAGCGTCCTGGTTCATCGTGCCGGTTCTCCGCTTTTAGGACTTGTTGGTCGCCATCGCGCCCGCGCTGTTCGTGCCGCCGAAGAGCGCCGTCAGATATTGCGTGTTCTGGTTCATGCTCGCCATCAGCGTATTGAGCGCCGTGAACTGCGCGTTGTAGTCCGACGTGAGCTGCGCGGCGTAGTTGGTCAGCGTCGTCTGCTGCGTCGAGATGTTGGCGAGATCCTTGTTGATCGAATCCGTCTCGGACGTGAGCAGGCCGCCCGTGCTGAGATAGCTCGAAATCTTGTCGGTCAGCTGCGCGCCGACGCCGTTGATCGCGTTGAAAAGCTGCGACACGCCGGTTGCGTTGTTCGTCAGCGCGTCGGTGAGCTTGTCGCTGTCGATGGTCAGCGTGCCGGCCGGCTGCTCCGCGGTCGCATCGAGCGACGAAACCTGGCTGATGCCGAGCGACGCCAGCGAGATCGAGCCGCTGCCCTTGCCGACCGCGCTGCCGATGATCGCCGAAAGCTGATTCTTGATCGTGTTGACCGCCGAGTTGCCGAGCAGCACGCCGCCCTGCGAGCCCGCGGACGCGCTGCTGTTGAACGACGTATAAGAGTTGATCGTCGAGACGACCGTGTTGTAGAGGCTGACGAAGTTCGAAATCGCGCTCGAAATCGACGACGTGTCCTGCGAGATCGTGACCGTCTGCGTGCTCGCCGGGGTCGTCACCGCCGCCGCCGTCAGGTTCAGCGTCACGCCCTTGATCGCGCTCGTGACCGTGTTGCTCGAACTCGTGCCCGCGACGCCGCCGACCTTGTACATCGCGTCCTGCGCGGTCGCGCTTTGCGACCAGCCGTTGGTGACGGAATCGTCGGAAATCGTGGACGCCGCGCCGTTTGCGCCGGCCGTCGACGAGACCCCGAGCTTGTTCAGGTCGCTGCCGCTGGCCGCGCCGGTGATCGTGGTCGAGATGACGTTCGACGCGCCCGTCGTCGTGGAGTTGAGCACCAGATGCTGGCCGTCCGTGCCGGTCACGATCGTCGCGCTCACGCCCGGATTGCCGGACGCGTTGTTGATCGCGGCGGCGATGCCCGAAAGCGTGTTGTTGCTGCTCGTGATGTTGATCGACATCGACTTGGAGCCGACGCTGATCTGCATCGTGCCGGTGCCGAGCTTTTCGTCCGTCGCGAAGCCGGTCGACGTCAGCGATTGCGCCTTCGCGATCTGCGAGACCGTCACGTCGTAGCTGCCCGCCACGGCGCCGGCGGCGCCCGATGCGGTGATGCCGGTGCCCGTCACGTTGGTCGTGAAGGTCGACATCAGCGAGCCGTCGGTCAGGCTCGTCATCGTGGTTTGCAGCGTCGAGAGCGCCGACGACAGCGTGCCGATCGCCGAGAGCTTCGTGTTGTCGTTCGATTGCGCGGCGGCGAGCGATGCGCTCTGGCCGGCCGTTTTCGCGTTGACCATCGCGGTGACGAGCGCGTTGACGTCCATCGACGAGTTGCCCGTCGCGCCGCTGATGATGGATTGCGCTGCTTCGGCAAGCGCCGCGTTCGCGGACGCCTGGGTCTGCGCGGCGGTCGCCGCCGTGGTGGCCGTACTGATCGTGGACATCGGGTAACTCCGTGTATCGCGCTGTCGCCTGATTGCGCGTGATCGCAGTCAACTGCTCGTTGCGGGAAACAAACTCTTGCGTGTGCGCTCGTGGGCGCGGGCGCACACGCAAGAGATCGAAACGTGGTTTCGTCGCCGGGACGGCCCGACGCCGGATCTTCGGGATGAAGATCCGGCGTCGGGTGCTACCTTGGCGTACCGCTTAGCCGAGGAGCTTCAGAACTTGCTGCGGCAGGGAGTTCGCTTGCGCGAGCACCGAGATACCAGCCTGTTGCAGCACTTGAGCCTTGCTGAGGTTCGCCGTTTCCTGCGCGAAGTTCGCGTCGGTGATCTGCGACTGAGCCGACGACAGGTCGGTCGATTCAGCTTGCTGCGACGAAGCGATTGCGCTCAGACGGTTCTGGGCTGCACCCAGCGTTGCCTGCACGTTGTTCAGCGTCTGCAGTGCGTTGTCGATCGAGACCAGCGCGACGTTGGCGCCCGTCGTGGTGCTGATGTCGAGGTTCGCGACCGTGTCCGGCTTGTTGATCTTGTTGATCGACGCGTTGAGGGTGGTGATCGCGGAGCTCACGGATGCGCCCATCGAACCGGCAATGCTCGTGCTGAACGTCAGCGTGTTTTCGTGCGGTGCTGCAGCCGTGCCCGTGCCTGCGGTGCCCGAGCCGAAGATGGCCGTGACGGCCGTCGAGCTCAGCGCGACGTTGTTCTGGTCGGTGAACGAGAAGCCGCCCTTGCCGTCCGACAGCACGTTGATCGAGGTGATCGTCGCGCCGGAAGAGGCGTAGGCGCCGCTCGACGACAGCGACAGGTTCGAGAACGTGCCGAGCGTGTTGCCCTTCTGCACCATGCCGCCGCCGAGCGAGTTCGCGCCCATGTCTTGGCTCAGGTCCAGATTGATCGTCTGACCGACGTTCGCGCCGACCTGGAAGCTCAGGCTGCCAGCCGAACCGTCAAGAATGTTGCGGCCGTTGTACGTCGTTTGCGACGCGATACGGTTCACTTCGGCGATCTGCTGCGAAACTTCCTTCTGCAGCGAAGCCTGGTCGCTCGACGAGAGCGAGCCGCTAGCGGCTTGCACGGCCAGCGTACGGATACGCTGCAGGCTGGAGGTCATCGACGAAAGCGCGCTCGAAGCCGTCTGGGCAATCGACACACCGTCGTTCGCATTCGAAACGCCCTGGTTCAGGCCGTTGATCTGCGTTTGCATCCGGTTCGAGATCGCGAGACCTGCTGCGTCGTCAGCAGCGCTGTTGATGCGCTTGCCCGACGAGAGGCGGGTGATCGCCGAAGACAGCGCGCTTTGCGTGCCGTTGAGGTTCTGCTGTGCAACCAGCGAGTTGATGTTGCTGTTGATACCGATCATTTTGTTCTCTCCTGGGAGACTGTATCTGGCTTTGGCTAAAGCACCGAGTAAGTTGCCTGGCGGTCCTGCGCTCGGTGATAGCCGGCCGCCTACTTGTGGTTATCGGGCCCCTCGAAAAAAACTTAAGGCCCGCGCAAACGATTTGTGTAACGAATTCTGTTGCGAGGCCGCGAAGCCTTGCCCGGCAAGGCGCCGATTTCGCGCGTATGCTTTTTGGTCCCTCACGACGCATTCGGAGCGCACATGCAGACACGCAATATCGGCACATCGGAACTGAAAGTTGCGCCGCTCGTCTTCGGCGGCAACGTGTTCGGCTGGACTGCCAACGAGCGCACGTCGTTCTCGATCCTCGACGCGTTCGTCGACCACGGCCTGAATTTCATCGATACAGCCGACGTCTATTCCGCCTGGGTCGACGGGCATCAGGGCGGCGAATCGGAGACGATCATCGGCAAGTGGTTCAGGGAAAGCGGCAAGCGCCACCAGGTCGTGCTCGCGACGAAAGTCGGCAAGCTGTCCACGCGCGCCGGGCTCTCGGCGGCGAACATCGCGGCGGCCGTCGACGATTCGCTGCGGCGTCTCAAGACCGATTACATCGACGTCTATTTCTCCCATTACGACGACGAAACCACGCCGCTCGACGAAACCCTCGACGCGTATCAGACGCTCATCAAGGCGGGGAAGGTGCGGGTGATCGGCGCGTCGAACTACACGGGCGAGCGGCTAGAAGAGGCGTTGAAAGTCGCGAAGGATTCGGGCTTGCCGGCGTATCAGATTCTGCAACCCGAATACAACCTCTACGACCGCGAGGGCTACGAGACCGGTCTCGAACCGGTGGCAGAACAGCACAAGATCGCCGTCGTGCCGTATTACGCGCTCGCGAGCGGCTTTCTGTCGGGCAAATATCGGTCGAAGGCGGACACGCAGCACAAGGCGCGCGGCTCGCGCGTCGAAAAGTATCTGACGCCGCGCGGCCTCGAGATTCTCGACGCGCTCGACGAAGTCGCGAAACGCAACGACACGACGCCCGCGACGGTCGCGCTCGCGTGGATGATCGCGCGCCCGAGCGTGACGGCGCCGATCGCCAGCGCCACGTCGGTCGCGCAACTGGAGAGCTTGGCCGCCGCGACGCGCCTGCAACTCGCAGCCGACGATATCCATCTGCTCGACGAAGCCAGCGCGTGGCAGAAATAGTTCTGTTGCATCAATGAGTTGGCCGGCGCGCGGGAGTTGGCAATGGCGCGGTGTTCTGGTAACATCGCGCCCGAATCGAGAAATGTGCCCGATTTCCTGCCTTCGCCGCTGAAAATGACAACGTCAACCAACAGCGGCGAACGGCTCTGAAACGCGCCTTCGTGTGGTTCTTTCGAAAGCGCCTGCCGCTTCCGCGGCTGAATCTCAACGCTCTCTTTTCCGGCCTCCGTGGCCGCTTTGCTCGTGTCCGTCGCGCCGTTCTCACGTCCGGCGGACGATCGGAGTGCCGGGGCGCGGCAACTCGCAGTCGTCGCGCGCTTGAAAATACGTTTAGCAAACCAGGATTTACATGACCACTATCGTCCTCAAAGAAAACGAGCCGTTCGATGTCGCGATTCGGCGTTTCCGCCGCACCATCGAGCGCAATGGCCTGATCGCCGAACTGCGCGAGCGCCAGTCGTACGAAAAGCCGACCACCGAGCGCAAGCGCAAGAAGGCCGCCGCTGTCGCGCGTCTGCGCAAGCGCCTGCGCAGCCAGATGCTGCCGAAGAAGATGCACTAAGCGTCTTGTTCGGGCGAGGGTTTTCGGATCCTCGCGCCGAACGGCAAAACGGCGGTGCGACCCGTAAGGGCGCACCGCCGTTTTCGTTTCTATTGCCTTTTTTAGCGAGGGCGTTCAGACGAACGCGTGACGCCTGCCAAGCGCCGCGAGCAACGCCGGCCACTCTTCGATTTCGGCGTAGTCGTGAACTTCCTCCAGCTCGATCAGCAGATCGATGATGTTCGGATCGTAGGCATTCACGTTCGATGCGTAGAGCGCCCGCAGCAGACCGCCGTCCCGCGCATGCCGATAGTAGGAAATGCCGACGCCTTCCAGCTCCGGCTCGTACACATCGTCGCGCACGAGCGACCCGATCGCGCACTTGCGGCCTTCCGGACTGCGAAGCCTGCACGAACCGTTGTCGTCTTCCGAGACCGCGCGCTGCGTCAGCAAGTGCTCGCTGACGCGCTCGTAAATGTCCTTCGGGCTCAACATCGTAATAGGGCTCAACATCACAGCACCTGCAATATCACGCGGCCGTTTTAAGAAGTTCGGCTGACAACCCGAACTGACGCGCGATCGACGTCAAACGCTCGCGCCATTCCCATTTGCCGAAGACGTCATGCACGTTCTGCAGGCACGACAGCAGCTCGACGGTGTTGGGATCGAACACGTTGATGCGCGAACGGAGCAGCGCGCGCTTCAGCGCCACGACGCCGACATCCATGTACGCCGGCACCTGCTCGGGCGGCTTCGCGATGAAGCGAATGGGCACGCCTTCCATCGCGGTGACATAGTCGCGCGGCTTGATGAAGCTCCCGACAGGGCAGCCGCCGCAGTATCCGCGATAGGCACCGCCGCCCCGCGGCAGCAAAGCCGCTTGCCCTTGTCCGAAAAGATGCTGGACTGCGCTGTTGAAAATCTCCTGATGCGTCAGGAAGTTCAAGCTTTTCATGATCTTCTCCCCTGCGCCCCTGCGCAGCGGCCATACGTTTAAGTATTCGAGAACCTGCACCTGCTTACCGAAAGCGGCAGCGTCGTTGCAAATATGGCGCAACAGAATCGACGCTCGCCGCCCGGCCTCTGCTCCGAGCACGGCGGTTTTCCCGGCCTGGGCGTGTGGTCTGACTGCGCCCTGTGTGCTCGCGTCGGATTTCTACACTCAGTGACGATCCGTACACCGTCAGTTATAACGGTTCGGAACGGTAAAAAGGTGCGCCAGCGCACGCGAGGAAGCCATTTTTACACGGCTCGTACGTTCGTGCAGTGCGGAAAACCCGGCCAAAAGCCTTTGAGTTCGGGCAATTGCGCGTGCTTCACTGCAAAAAAACCGTCATCTATAAGGATTTACCCTAGATCGCGTAAATTACGCTATACGATGTTGTCAAAAGGCAAAATTTTTCCGCATAGGAATCGATCAAAGCGGGGTTTTTGCAACGGTCTTCCGTTTTGTCTTAGGTTTTTCTCGCGACATGCAACCCACGGCGTGATCGTTGACCATGCCGGTGGCCTGCATGAACGCGTAGCAAATGGTCGTGCCGACGAACTTGCAGCCGTATTTCTTGAGCGCCTTGCTGAGCGCGTCCGATTCCGGCGTGGACGCGGGCGTGGGATTTTTCGCATCGCGCGGCGTGTCGATCGTTTTGCCGTCGACGAACGACCAGACGAAATCCGCGAACGAGCCGTGCTCCTGCTGGATCTGCTTCACGGCGCGTGCATTGAGCACCGCCGATTCGATCTTCGCCCGGTTACGCACGATGCGCGCGTCCTGCACGATCCGCTCGACGTCCTTCTCGGTGAAGCGCGCCACCTTGTCGATGTCGAAGCCCGCGAAGAGCGCGCGATAGCCCTCGCGCTTGTTGAGGATCGTCGACCAGGAAAGGCCCGCCTGCGCGCCTTCCAGCACCAGCATTTCGAACAGATGCCGGTCGTCGTGCGACGGCACGCCCCATTCGCCGTCGTGATATTCGATCATCGCGTCGGTCGTGGCCCAGGCGCAGCGGGTGTGTTCGGCGTCTGCCATTGCGAGTCCTCATCATTATTTTGAATCGCGTCAGCATAGCGGATCGCCCGTATCGCGCCATCTATGCCATTCGGCCAATTGGCGCGCGTCGCGGCCGCCGGTAAGCTTGCGCCCATGACTACATCTTCGACTTCGGCATTTGACGGCTTCCTGCTCGGCATCGACGGCGGCGGGAGCGGCACACGCGTGATTCTCGCCGACGCGCACGGCAACGAACTGGCGCGCGCGAGCGGCGGACCTTCGGGGCTCGGGCTCGGGGTGGCGCGCGCGTGGCAATCGATCGGCGACGCGTGCGCGCGCGCATTCGAGGCCGCCGCGCTGCCGTTCGACTGGCGCAACTGCGCACTCGGCTGCGGCCTGGCGGGCGTCAACAACGCGGACTGGCTCACCGCGTTTCTCGGCGCGGCGCCGGACGTGCGCGCGTTGAGCGTGGAAAGCGACGCCTATACGACCGTGCTCGGCGCGCACGGCGGGGAATCCGGCGTGATCGTCGCGCTCGGCACGGGCAGCATCGCGGCGTCGCTGGACGAATCGGGCGTTTGCCGAATCGCGGGCGGCTACGGCTTTCCGAGCGGCGATGAAGCCAGCGGCGCGTGGCTCGGCCTGCGCGCGGTGGTGCATCTGCAGCGCGTGCTCGACGGCCGCGCGCCCGAAGATGGCTGGTCGCGCGCGATGCTCGCCCACACTGGCGCGACGGATCGCGACAGTCTCGTCGTCTGGCTGTGCGCCGCGAATCAAACCGCTTATGCGACGCTTGCGCCCACCGTGTTCGAGTTCCGCGACCATCCCGAGGCCGCGCGTCTGCTGGATCAGGCGGGGCAGGAAATCGCGAAATTCGTCGCGGCGCTCGATTCCGCCGGCGTGCTGCCCGTCGCGCTGTGCGGCGGGCTGGCCGCGCCTTACGAGCCATTCGTGCCGGCCATGTTGCGCGAACGCATGCGTGCGCCACGCGCCGATTCCGCAGCGGGCGCGCTCGAACTGGCGCGACGCGCGGCGTCCGCTTTCGCGGCTGCGGACGGTGCGGCGCGATAAAATACCGACCTTCGCGGCACCACAAAGGCAGTCATGTATTCGGTTATCGCTACTGATCTCGACGGTACGCTTCTCAACAGCGACCACCAGCTCGATCCCTTCACCGCCGAAACCGTGCGCGCGCTCGCGGCGCGCGGCGTGCCTATTGTCATCGCGACGGGCCGGCATTATCGCGACGTCGCCGGCATTCGCGATGTGCTCGGCGTCGACGCGTATCTCATCACGTCCAACGGCGCGCGCGTGCATACGCCGGCCGACGAGCGCATTTATTCGCGCGACCTCGAGCCCGCCGCCGTGCGCCGCCTCGTGCAGCCCGAGATCGCGGGCAGCGAGCGCGTCATCGTCAATCTTTTTGCCGACGACGCCTGGCTCATCGACCGTCACGCGCCCGAGTTGCTGGTCTTCCACCAGGATTCCGGCTTCAAGTACGAAGTGATGGATCTGCGCGAGCATGATGGCGAGAACATCGCGAAAGTGCTGTATATCGGCGATCCGGCCGATCTGAAGGTGACCGCCGCGAACCTCGAACGGGAGTTCGGCGATTCGCTCTACGTCACGTATTCGCTGCCGGACTGTCTGGAAGTGATGACGTCGGACGTATCGAAAGGGCGCGCGCTGCGTTTCGTGCTGGAGCGGCTCGATGTCGATACCGCGCAGTGCGTCGCGTTCGGCGACAACATGAACGATATCGATCTGCTCGAAACCGCCGGGCATCCGTTCATGATGAACAACGCGAACCCCGATCTGATCAAGCGCCTGCCGAACGTGCCGCGTATTGGGTACAACTTCGAGGCGGGCGTCGCGCATCAGCTGCGCAAGCTGTTCGACATTCGCGACGAACTCGCGTCGCCGGGACAGACGCCCGACTGATATCCGTCATGGCGGGCCGCGGACCTCGATCCGCGGCCGGTCCCGCTTATCCGCGATGGCCCCAGTTGTTGCCGTAGCCGCCGTGGTTCCAGCCCGCGCGGTCGTATCGGCCATAGTCGCGATGATCGCGGCCATACCAGCGCGGCGCTTCGTGACGATAGTACGGCGCGCGATACGCCGGAACCGCCGGACGCACGTACACCGGAGCCGGCGCCACATAAGCCGGCGCGCCGAGCGAGACGCCGATGTGCAGATCGCTGTGAGCCTGAGCCGCGCCGACAGCACCGATAGCAAGACCAGTCGCGACAAGCATGTGGGTGACGATGCGCTTCATTGTGTTTCTCCTTTAAGGCGACGTGTGTCGCATGGGTCCAATTTAAGCGCCCGCCGTCTTACATGCTTCGAGGACTTGTTACCGTGTGCAAGGACGGCGTAAGGGAGTTCGCAAGCGCGGCGGCGCCGTCGACATCGCTGGAAGCCTTATCCTTCAAGCCCTCGGCGGCGCGCGAAATGATCCTTGACATCGCGTGACGGAAATTCATAAGCAGGCTGCGTAATTCGGCATTACATTTGTCGCGCGCGTTTAATCTTTCGTATGCGCGCTGTGGCGCAAAAACAAAAACGGGCGCATTTCGCGCCCGTTTTGCTTGCCGCCGTTTGCTGCCGCCGTGACTTACTTCTGACGCGTCAGCAACGGATAAAGCACGCCCGCGAGAATCGCGCCGACGATCGGCGCAATCCAGAACAGCCACAGCTGATCGAGCGCCCAGCCGCCGACGAAGAACGCCTGGCTCGACGAGCGCGCCGGATTCACCGACGTATTCGTGACCGGAATCGAGATCAGATGGATGAGCGTCAGGCACAGGCCGATGGCAAGCGGCGCGAAGCCTTTCGGCGCGCGCTCGTCGGTGGCGCCGAGGATCACGAAGAGGAAGAAGAACGTCATCGCGATTTCGGCGATGAGCGCGGCGGCCATCGAGAAATGCCCCGGCGAGTGCTCGCCGAAACCGTTCGCGGCGAATGCGCTCGACGCGAAGTCGAAGCTCGGATTGCCCGTGGCGATCAGATAGATTACCCACGCGCCGAGCGTCGCGCCGATCACTTGCGCCGCGATGTACGGCACGAGATCGCGCACCGGAAAGCGGCCCGCCGTCGCGAGCCCGATGCTCACGGCCGGGTTCAGGTGGCAGCCCGAGACGTGGCCGATGGCGTAGGCCATCGTCAGGACGGTGAGACCGAACGCCAGCGAAACGCCGGCGAATCCGATGCCGAGTTCAGGAAATGCCGCGGCGAGCACGGCGCTTCCGCAGCCGCCCAGCACGAGCCAGAAAGTACCGAAAATTTCAGCGCCGAGACGCTTCGACAAATGCATGATTCTGCCTTCGTGAAAAAGATGAAAAGCCGTTGATTTCAAACAAGAACGCGTGACGCGCTTTTGCGCAGCGCAGTTTAAGCGCGGTGTCTTTGGCGAACTGTCAAAAATGGTCGATCGGCTCTCAATTCACGGGCATTGCACCGAAACTTCGGATCATTCCTTAGCGAATGTCTTAACAAGCGCGCAAAAAAATGCCGCCCGGCAAGCGGGCGGCAGTTCCAGCAAATCTGGTCAGGAAGGCAATCAGCCCACCGCGACCTGACGCAACACCGGGCGCTTCGCGGCCTGAAGCATCGCCGTGTAGCTTTCGACGTAGTTCTGCGCCATCGTCTGCGCGCTGAAGCGGCGCTCGAACTGCGCGCGGATTTCCGTGCGCGACAGCTCGTCGAGACGTTGCAGCGCGCCGACCGCGCCTTGCACGTCCTCGCAGATGAAGCCCGTCACGCCGTGGTCGATGACTTCCGGCACCGAACCGCGATTGAACGCGATCACCGGCGTGCCGCAGGCCATCGCCTCGATCATCACGAGGCCGAACGGCTCGTTCCAATCGATCGGGAAGAGCAGCGCCTTCGCGCCCGACAGAAATTCCGGCTTCTGCGCTTCATTGATCTCGCCGATGAACTCGACGTGCGCCTGCGAAAGCAGCGGTTCGATCGTCGACTTGAAGTATTCCTGGTCGACCTTGTCCACCTTGGCGGCGATCTTCAGCGGCAGACCGCTCTGGGCCGCGATCTTGATTGCGAGATCGGCGCGCTTTTCCGGGCAGATGCGGCCCAGGAACGCGAGATATTCCGGCTTCTTGTGCGTCTGCGGCGTCAGCAACTGGCTCGGCAGACCGTGATAAACGGTGTTCAGCCAGTTCGCCTGCGGCAGCGGCCCGCGCTGATTATCCGAGATCGAAATGACGTTCGCCTTCGTGAACGTGTTGAAAATCGGCTGCAGTTCCGGCAGATCGAGCCGGCCGTGCAGCGTCGTCACGAACGGCGTGTCCATCTGCGTGAACAGCGGGAACGGCATGTAATCGAGGTGGAAGTGCAGCACGTCGAACTCGTGCGCGCGCTGGCGGACGGTTTCGAGCAGCAGCATGTGCGGCGCGAGCGCGTCGCGCACGGTCGGATCGAGACGCAACGCACGCGGCCACACGGGTTCGAGCGTCGCCTTGGTTTGCGAATCGCCGCTGGCAAACAACGTTACATCGTGGCCGAGTTCGACGAGCGCATCCGTCAGATAAGACACGACGCGCTCAGTGCCGCCGTAAAACTTCGGAGGAACTGCTTCGTGCAACGGTGCAATTTGTGCGATTCGCATAACGTGACTCTCCATTTAGGTAAGGCATTGCAGTCACGCTCCGGTCGAGCGCTCAACGCATGCCATTCGGGCGGGCCGCGTGTGGTTGGACGCCGCCCGAGACAGGCCCGGAGATGAAAAAACATCGCGACCGGGTTATCCCTTACCGATCATTATCGGGATCGAGACCGGCATTTCACTTCATTTTTCAATCGCTTATCGTTGTTACAGCGCGATACATGTGCTGTTACGAAGTCAGAAATTGCATCGATGGCGGCGATGAGGGCGGATTTGAAGCGTCGGACGCGCCGGGCGGCATGAATCAGCAATTCACGGTCCTGCGGCCTGAAAGGCGCGACAGCGCGCGCCCGTCTTAAAAAAACGGGGCGCGGCTATTAAGTCAGACGAATACGTGCCGATAACGCATGTCTGCCGAGCGGCATCGAAGCGGCCGGCTTGTAAGAAATTTTCCTACACGATTCTTCGCGAAACTCCGTCGCAGCGTCGGATGCTTTGTCCGACAGGCGCGGCGGCGGGCATCGGCGACAATCGAATCGACAACAGACAACACGCGCGGGGCCGCATTCGCGTTTCTTTGCGAATTCGAGCAAACGTTCCCGCTGGGCCTGACCAGCCACGTTTCGATTCGGGGAAAAAGATGACGACCAGCACTACGAGTACGCTCGCGGAAATCCGCGAGGTGAACCTGTCGTACTTGCTCCTCGCTCAGCGGCTTCTTCAGGAAGACCGCATCTCGGCGATGTATCGCCTGGGCCTTTCGGAGCAGGTTGCGCAAGTTCTGGCTTCGCTGACGCTCGCGCAGGCAGTGAAAGTGGCGTCGTCGAGCCATTTGCTGTGCCGCTTTCGTTTCGATGACCACGCGATCCTTTCGTCGCTCGCCGACAAGGACCGCAGCGCGGCGCTCGCGCACGCCCACGCGGCGATTGTGCTGGCGGACAGTCCCGTCGAGCAGATCGGCTGACGCCGCGCGCGAAGCCCGATGGCGACGAAAAGCGTGGTCGCGGAGGTCCGCGAAATCACTTTGGCGATCGAGCTGATCGAGCTCGGCGCGCGCCTGCAACTGCTCGAAGCGGAAACGAGCCTGTCGCGCGACCGTCTCATCAAGCTCTATAAGGAACTGAAAGGCGTGTCGCCGCCCAAGGGCATGCTGCCGTTCTCGACGGACTGGTTCATGACGTGGCAGCCGAACATCCATTCGTCGCTGTTTCACGGCATTTATCGCTTCATGGCGGCCAACGACAAGAGCCAGCCGACGATTCACGCGATCGTGAAAAGCTACCGCCTCTATCTCGAACACGCGGCGCTGTACGGCGACGAACCCGTGCTGTCGCTCACGCGCGCGTGGACGCTCGTGCGCTACTTCGAATCCGGCATGCTCCAGACCAACGTCTGCACGCGCTGCCGCGGACGTTTCGTCGCACATGCGTACGAACTGCGCGCCGGTTACGTGTGCGGCCTCTGCCAGCCGCCATCGCGCGCGGGCAAGACGCGCAAGGCGGGCGCGGACCGCGAAGCGGGGCGGATCGCCGCCTGATCCGCGCCCGCGTCCGTCTAAAAGCGATCGTGGTACGAAAGCCCGACGGTCATCCCGTGCGGCGTGCGCTGATACATGATCGCCCAATGCGTCACCGATGCGCCGATCCACGCACCGAGCGCGTCGGCGGCCAGATCCTTGTAGGAGAAGCCGTCCGTGCGGCAGGTTCCGTCGACGATTTCCTTCACCAAGCCCGGCGCAGTGCCGATCAACGTGCCGTAGACGACCGGATGGTCCGAGCCGCGCGTCAAATAGGCGCCGAGCGCGCCGAACGGCGCGGACGCGGCCACGTGGGCAAGTTTGTCGGAGCCGGTCCAGCTATCCGATGTCTGCATACGCCAGCCGCCGCGCGAACCGCTGCTGCAGTCGAAACCCGCATGCGCGAATGAACTCGCGGTCACTGTCAGCGCGAGCGCGCTGGCCTGTTTCATTGCTCTTGTCATCGTTCCCTCCGATTTCACGACTTCGCGTCTCCAACAAAACTGAACGCGCGTTCGTATTATCGGCAGAAAATGTGATGTTTCGTGTCGAACGGGAAAATTTTGTTTCGCTGCTAGGAAAAGTTCGATATTTGGTTGCCGTAAATCAGCGATTGAGACGCAGATTTTGCGAAACAGCGAGAAGGCCGCGCGGCAAACCGCACGGAACGTACAGCGGTTTGACCGTGCCCCAAAGTTTTCCGGTCGAGTGCCGTAAACCACTTAACGGCGGTCTTACCGCATCAAACGTGAGGACTCGACTGTGCTGATTTTCATTGGATCGCTCGTGACATTGCTGTCCGTCTTCGGCGGCTATGCCATCGAAGGCGGCCACCTTGGCGCGCTCATGCAGCCGGTCGAAATTCTGATGATCGCGGGCGCGGGCGTCGGCGCGTTCATCCTCGGCAACAACGTCAAGACCATCAAGGCGACGATTCAGGTGCTGCCGACGCTCTTCAAGGGCGCGAAGTACGACAAGAGCATGTACATGGAGCTGATGGGCCTGCTCTACGTGCTGCTCGCGAAAGCGCGCAAGGAAGGCACGCTCGCGCTCGAAGCGGATATCGAAGATCCGGCGAAGAGCCCGGTGTTCAGCCAGTACCCGAAGATTCTCGCGGACCATCACATCGTCGAATTCCTGACGGATTACCTGCGCCTCATGGTGAGCGGCAACATGAACGCGTTCGAGATCGAAAGCCTCATGGACGAGGAAATCGAGACGCATCACGTCGAAGGCGAAGCGCCGGCGCACGCGCTCACCAAGGTCGGCGACGCGATGCCCGCGTTCGGCATCGTCGCGGCGGTGATGGGCGTCGTGCACACGATGGCCTCCGCCGATCAGCCGCCCGCGATTCTCGGCGAGATGATCGCGCAGGCGCTCGTCGGCACCTTCCTCGGCATTCTGCTTTCGTACGGCTTCATCGGACCGCTCGCGAACGTCGCGGAACAGCGCGTCGCGGAGCAGACCAAGATGTTCCAGTGCATCAAGGTGACGATCCTCGCGAGCCTGAATGGCTACGCCCCCGCGATCGCGGTGGAATTCGGCCGCAAGGTGCTGTTCTCGACGGAGCGCCCGTCGTTCTCCGAGCTGGAAGAACACGTGCGCAAGGTCAAGTCGAAGTGACTTCCGCCATAGTCGAGACACAGCGATGAGCAACGATACCGATCGCCCGATATTCATCAAGCGCGTCGTCGCGGGCAAGAAAGGCCATCACGGCGGCGCGTGGAAACTCGCCTACGCGGACTTCATGACCGCGATGATGGCGTTCTTCCTGCTGATGTGGCTGCTTTCGTCGACGTCGCCGGTGCAGCGGCGCGGCATCGCCGAATATTTCCAGATGCCGCTCAAGGCCGCGATGGTCGGCGGCAAGACCGTCGGCATGGACAACAGCATCATCATGGGCGGCGGCCGCGACATTTCCAGCACCGACGCAGGCGCCGCGCGCAAGACCGATGGCGCCACGCAGCTCGCGCAGCGCGCCTCGTCCGACACCGACGAAGAACTGCTCAAGTCCGCGCAGGGCGAGCTCGAACGGCGCGAGCAGGTGCGCCTGCACGATCTTCAGGTGAAGCTCATGGCCGCGATCGAGGCCAATCCGACGCTGCGCCAGTTCAAGCAGCAGATCCGCATCGAATCGACGCAACAGGGCTTGCGCATCGAAATCGTCGATACCCAGAAGCGCCCGATGTTCGCGCTCTCCAGCGACGCCGTGCAGCCGTACATGCGCGACATCCTGCGCGAGATCGGCCGCTCGCTCAACGACGTGCCGAATCACATCGTCGTGCAGGGACACACAGACGCCGTGAAGTACGCGGGCGGCGACAAGGGCTACAGCAACTGGGAGCTGTCCGCGGACCGCGCGAACGCGTCGCGGCGCGAGCTGGTCGCGGGCGGCATGGACGAAGGAAAGGTGATGCGCGTGCTCGGACTCGCGTCGACGCAAAACCTGAACAAGAAAGATCCGCTCGATCCGGAGAACCGGCGCATCAGCGTGATCGTGCTCAATCGCAAGACGGAGCTGTCGATGCTGCGCGACGACGGCTCACGCGGCGCGACGCTCGACAACGGCACGGACGCGAACGGCAATCCGTCGTCGGCGCTCGGCCAGCTCATTCCCGGCGTCGCGGCGAGACCCGTGGCGAAGTGAGCAAAAACCTCGAAAAAGACGCTCAAGTGTCGACACGTTTCGACCGTCATCCCGGCAAGAGACAAACATGATCAAACACATTCTGGCAATCGACGATTCAGCCGCGATGCGGCAAATCCTCTCGGCGACGCTGGCGGCGGCGGGTTACCAAGTGACCGTTGCGTCGGACGGCGACGAGGGGCTGGAGTGGGCGCTCGCGGAGCGCTTCGATCTGGTTCTGACCGATCAGCACATGCCGGGCAGAAGCGGGCTCGATCTGATCGTGGCGCTGCGCGGAAATCCCGCATACAAGGCGACGCCGATTCTCGTGCTGACGACCGAAGGCGGCGAGCCGTTCAAGGACGCGGCGCGCTCGGCGGGCGCGACAGGCTGGATCGAGAAGCCGCTCGATCCGGACCTGCTGACGGAACTGGTCGCCGCGCTCTCCGAAGAAACGCAGCACTAAAGCGAACGCACAAGACAACTCGCGCACGCACGCGCCGATGGTGACTCAAGCATGACACTCGACATTACCCAGTTCTACCAGACCTTCTTCGACGAAGCAGACGAACTGCTCGCGCAGATGGAGCAACTGCTGCTCGTTCTGGACATCGCGAATCCCGATCCGGAAGACCTCGCGGCGATCTTCCGCGCGGCGCACTCGATCAAGGGCGGCGCGGCGACGTTCGGTTTCACCGCGCTCACCGAAACGACGCACATCCTCGAATCGCTGCTGGACCGCGCGCGCAACAACGAACTCGTCCTGCGCCGCGACATGATCGACACGTTCCTCGCGACGAAGGACGTGCTGTCGGATCAGCTCGCCGCGTATCGCGCGAGCGCGGAGCCGGATGCGGCCGCGGCCGCCGCGATCTGCGCGAAGCTCGAGCGTCTGAAGAACGAACAGGCCGAAGGCGCACCGTCCGGCCGGATCGAGCCGCCCGCGCTGCCGGGCGCCGACGCGAACGTCGCGTCCGCCGCGAGCGCGAACGCCGCGCCGGCCTACGACGGCCCGAATGCGCCGCCCGCCCACGTGCTTTCGCAGGCGATGGACGCGATCGAGGACGACGGCAACTGGGACGGCGCGTTCGAGCTCGCCGATGGAACGAATGCAGGAACCGCTGCCGCGACGCCGGGACACACCGGCGCGCCGCACGCGGAAGTTGGACCCCACCTGAAAATTACGCTACGGGGGGTGGGCGAGAAGGACTTGGCGACTCTGATCGAGGAGCTGGGGAACCTGGGAAGCATCGTCGGAGAAAAGAAAGCGGACGCCGAGTACGTGGTATGGCTCGACTCGGACGTCCCCGCCGACGATATCGTCGCTGTGTGCTGCTTCGTGATCGATGAAAAGCAGATCACGATCGGCCGCGGCGATGCAGCGGCGCAATCCGCAGAAGCCCAGCCGGCGCGCCTGGAAGCGACGGCCACGCAGATTGCGCAACCCACGATACACGAAGAGCCGAAGCAATCGCAGGCGCACACGGCGCCCGCATCCGCCGCTGGCAAGGAAGCAGTGAAGGAAGAAGCGGCGACGGCGGCGGGCTCGAAAGACCCGTCCGCCGCTCAGCCGGCAAAGTCCGCAGCAAGCGACGCCGACAAGAAAGCGCGCCCCCAGGCTGCGGCATCGGCGGAAGGCAGCTCGATTCGCGTCGGCGTGGAGAAGGTCGATCAGCTCATCAACCTGGTGGGCGAACTCGTCATCACGCAGGCGATGCTCGCGGAAACCACGAGCACGTTCGATCCCGCGTTGCACGACCGCCTGTTCAACGGCATGGCGCAGCTCGAGCGCAACGCGCGCGATCTGCAAGAGGCCGTCATGTCCATCCGCATGATGCCGATGGATTACGTTTTCAGCCGCTTCCCGCGCCTCGTGCGCGACATCGCCGGCAAGCTCGGCAAGGAAGTGGAACTCGTCACGTTCGGTCAGGCGACCGAACTCGACAAGAGCCTGATCGAGCGCATCATCGATCCGCTCACGCACCTCGTGCGCAACTCGCTCGATCACGGCATCGAGACCGTGGAAGCGCGCCGCGCGGCGGGCAAGTCGACGACCGGCCAGCTCGTGCTCTCGGCGGCGCATCACGGCGGCAACATCGTGATCGAAGTGAGCGACGACGGCGCGGGCCTGCGCCGCGACAAGATTCTCGCGAAGGCGCAGAAGCAGGGCATGCAGGTTTCCGAATCGATGAGCGACGAAGAAGTCTGGCAACTCATCTTCATGCCGGGCTTCTCGACCGCCGAACAAGTGACGGACATTTCCGGCCGCGGCGTCGGCATGGACGTGGTGAAGCGCAACATCCAGTCGATGGGCGGCCACGTCGAAATCATGTCGCGCCAGGGCGCGGGCACGACGACGAAGATCGTGCTGCCGCTCACGCTCGCGATTCTCGACGGCATGTCGGTGAAGGTCGGCAACGAGATCTTCATTCTGCCGCTCAACTTCGTGATGGAGTCGCTGCAACCGGTCGCCGAGGACATCTACACGGTCGCGAACGGCGAGCGCGTCGTGCGCGTGCGCGGCGAATATCTGCCGCTCGTCGCGCTGCATCGCGTGTTCGATGTCGAAGGCGCGCGCACGGAGCCGACGCAGGGCATCGTCACGATCATGCAGACGGAAGGACGCCGCTTCGCAATGCTGATCGACGAACTCGTCGGCCAGCAGCAAGTCGTCGTCAAGAACCTCGAAACGAATTACCGCAAGGTGCACGGCATTTCCGCCGCGACCATCCTGGGCGACGGAAGCGTCGCGCTGATCGTCGACGTGGCCGCGCTCAACCGCGAATCGCGCGCACAGCACGGCGCGCACGCTCACTAATACCGAAGGAGTCTTTCATGGCAGACGTTCAATCGATTCAAACCGCTGCGCCTTCGCGTCGTGACACGCAAAACACGGAAGCAGCCGGACAGGAATTCCTCGTGTTCACGCTCGGCGCCGAGGAATACGGCATCGACATCCTGAAAGTGCAGGAGATCCGCGGCTACGACAACGTTACACGCATCGCGAATGCGCCCGGGTTCATCAAGGGCGTGATCAATCTGCGCGGCATCATCGTGCCGATCGTCGACATGCGCATCAAGTTCAATCTGGGCCGCGTCGAGTACGACAACCAGACGGTCGTCATCATCCTGAACGTCGCGCATCGCGTGGTCGGCATGGTCGTCGACGGCGTGTCGGACGTGCTCACGCTCACGCAGGAACAGGTGATGCCCGCGCCGGAATTCGGCGGCACGCTCGCGACCGAATATCTGACGGGCCTCGGCACGGTCGACGGCCGCATGCTGATCCTGATGGACATCGAGAAGCTCATGACGAGCCGCGAGATGGAGTTGATCGACTCCGTCGGCGCATAAAAACGTATTCAGGAAGCAGGAAGAAGCCATGCTGAAGAAGTTGTCGATCCGCACGACGCTCACGCTCGTCGGCTTGTTGTTCGTCGGTTGCGCGGCGCTCATCGGCGCACTCGCGCTCGTGGGACTGAACTCGGCCAATGCGTCGCTCGCGTCGCTCGCGCAGGAAGACATGGTCGCGATGCGCGCGCTGTCGGAAACGTCGTCGTATCTGCTGCGCTCGCGCGTGACGCTCGACCGCGTGCGTTCGCTCGCCGAAGCGGGCAATACGGAAGAAGCGAAGAAGGCGATCGATCGCGGCCAGTATCTGCTCGACAAGAGCAACGAGAACTGGAAGCTCTATCTCGATACGCCGAAGCCGATGCTCCCGAAGGACACGCTCGATGCGCTCGTCGCCCAGCACGAGACGCTCGTGAAGACCGGCGTGGAGCCGGAATTCACCGCGATCCGGGCGAACGACCTGGCCGCGTATCACGCGATCGCGGACACGAAGATCAGCCCGATGTTCGTCGCGTTCGATCAGGCCGTGACGGCTGCGGTCGCGTCGCATCAGGCGCACGCGGAAAGCTCGCGCGTCAGCACGTCGTCGAATATCGCGGCGCTCAACATGACGATCGGCGCGGTGCTCGTGCTCGCGGTGCTGATGCTGATCGGCACGCGCATGGCGCTCTCCAGCCTGATCGTGAAGCCGATCAACGAGGCCGTCGATCACTTCGACCGCATCTCGCGCGGCGATCTCACGCAGTCCGCGCAGAGCGAAAGCGGCAACGAAATCGGCCGCCTGTTCGCGGGTATCGAGCGCATGCGCGGCAATCTGACGACGATGGTCGGCGCGGTACATCGCGGCGCGGAATCGATCGATGTCGGCGCGCATGAAATCGCGAGCGGCAACACGGATCTGTCGCAGCGCACGGAAGAGCAGGCGGCGTCGCTGCAGGAAACGGCGTCGAGCATGGAAGAGCTCACGAGCACGGTGAAGCAGAACGCCGACAACGCGCGCCAGGCGAGCCAGCTCGCGGTGAACGCGTCGGATATCGCTTCGCGCGGCGGTGAAGTCGTCGAGCAGGTCGTCGAGACGATGCACGCCATTGCATCGAGCTCGAACAAGGTGGTGGACATCATCGGCGTGATCGAAGGCATCGCGTTCCAGACCAACATTCTCGCGTTGAACGCGGCCGTGGAAGCGGCGCGCGCGGGCGAGGAAGGGCGGGGATTCGCGGTCGTGGCGGGCGAAGTGCGCTCGCTCGCGCAACGCAGCGCGGCGGCGGCGAAGGAAATCAAGGCGCTCATCGGCGATTCGGCCGCGAAGGTCGACAGCGGCACGGAACTCGTCGCGCGCGCCGGTCAGACGATGAGCGAGATCGTGCAGGCGGTGCGCCGCGTGACCGACATCATGGGCGAGATCAGCGCGGCGTCGGAGGAACAGTCCGATGGCATCGAGCAGGTCAATCGCGCCGTCACGCAGATGGACAGCGTGACGCAACAGAACGCCGCGCTCGTCGAGCAGGCGGCCGCCGCTGCGGCATCGCTCGAAGAGCAGACGCGTCAGCTGAAGGACGTGGTCGCGCAATGGCGCGTGCAAGGCGCGGCGGCAGCGCCGGCGCGCACGAGCGCATCGACGGCCGTGGCGCGTCTTGCGCCGGCGGCGCGCGTCGAACCGTCGACGTCTTCGGTTGCAGCGAAAGCGAAAGCTGTCGAGACGCCAAAAGTTGCGCCGGAAGCGGCCGTTAATAAGGAAGCAGTCAAGGAAACAGTCAAGCCGGCGATCAAGCCGGCGAGCGTTGCCAAGCCCGCTGCGGCACCGCGTGCGAAAGCGACGACCGCCGACGACGGCGACTGGGAAACCTTTTAACCGGACCGGAACGAAAACGGCCATGCAGGCATCGCGCACCACGATCGACACGCAGGAAAAGCGCGAGTCCGCATGGTCGAGCGCGACGAACACGCCACATCGGACGTCGGGGACGACGTCAAGGAAGCACGAAACATCATGATGGCAACGCGCAACGCGCGCGTCGACTTGCCCGCCAATGTGCGCGGCACGGAAGTCGAGCGCGATTTCGAATTCACATCGGCGGATTTCGCCCGCATTCGCGAGCTGATTCATCGCCGCGCAGGCATCTCGCTGTCGGACCACAAACGCGACATGGCGTACAGCCGCCTCGCGCGCCGGCTGCGCGCCTGCGGCATCGATACGTTCAAGCAGTATCTCGACCGTCTCGAAACCAACGACGACAACGCCGAATGGGAAGCGTTCGTCAACGCGCTGACCACGAACCTGACGGCGTTTTTCCGCGAGTCGCATCACTTTCCGATTCTCGCGGACTTCGTGAAGCGCCGGCAGCAGCCGTTCTCGGTGTGGTGCTCGGCGGCGTCGACCGGCGAGGAGCCGTATTCCATCGCGATGACGCTCGTCGAAGCGTTGGGCGAACACGCCGCGCGCCAGTGCACGGTGTTCGCGAGCGACATCGACAGTCAAGTGCTCGCGAAAGCCGAAGCGGGCGTGTATTCGCTCGATCAGGTGAAGGCATTGCCCGTCGAGCGTCTCAAGCGCTTCTTCCTGAAGGGCACGGGCGCGCACGCGGGTCTCGTGAAAGTGCGCCCCGAGTTGCGCGCGATGGTGAACTTCGGCCGCGTGAATCTGACCGAAGCGCGCTACGACGTGAAAGGCCCGTTCGACGCGATCTTCTGCCGCAACGTGATGATCTACTTCGACAAGCCGACGCAGGGCCAGGTGCTCACGCGCTTCGAGCCGCTGATGAAGCCGGGCGCGCTGCTCTTCGCGGGGCATTCGGAGAACTTCACGTATGTGTCGCAGGCGTTCCGGCTGCGCGGCCAGACCGTGTACGAACTCACGCGCGATACGAAGGTTGCGAGCGGATCGAAGCGCGCGCTCGCGGGAGAGCCGGCATGAGCGGTCTGCCAATGGCGTCGAATCTCTATTTCGACAATCACTTCAAGAAGCAGGGCGTGAAGCTCCTGCCGAACGAGTTCTACATGACGAGCGAAGACATGGTGCTCGTCACGGTGCTGGGTTCGTGCGTGGCGGCGTGCATCCACGATCGCACGGCGGGCATCGGCGGCATGAATCACTTCATGTTGCCCGATGACGGTTCCGACGCGTCGCACGCATCGTCGGATTCGATGCGCTACGGCGCGTACGCGATGGAAGTGCTCATCAACGAGCTCATCAAGCGCGGCGGACGGCGCGAGCGCTTCGAAGCGAAGGTGTTCGGCGGCGGCGCGGTGCTCGCGGGCATGACGACCATCAACATCGGCGATCGCAATTCGGAGTTCGTGCGGCGTTATCTCGCGCTGGAAAAGATTCGCATCGTCGCCGAGGACTTGCAGGGCGCGCATCCGCGCAAGGTCGCGTTCATGCCGCGCTCGGGTCAGGTGATGGTCAAGAAGCTGAAGACGGCGCATGACCCGGTGGTCGTCGAGCGCGAGCAGGCGCTCGTGCAGCGCACGCCGGAAGAGCGCGCGGAGCGGCTCGCGAAAGCGCGTGCGCGCGTCGAGCTGTTTCAGTCGAACGCGAAACCGCGTGCGGAGTCGTTCACGACGAATGCATCGGCGGCGAAGCGCCCGCGCGTCGAGTTGTTCACGTCGCGTCTCAAGACCGTGGAGGAAGCATGAACACAGCGCCAAAGATCAAAGTGCTGTGCGTCGACGATTCGGCGCTCGTGCGCAGCCTGATGACCGAGATCATCAACGCGCAGCCCGACATGCACGTCTGCGCGACCGCGCCCGATCCGCTCGTCGCGCGCGAGCTCATCAAGCTGCATAACCCGGACGTGCTCACGCTCGACGTCGAAATGCCGCGCATGGACGGCCTCGACTTCCTGGAAAAGCTGATGCGCCTGCGACCGATGCCGGTCGTGATGGTGTCGTCGCTGACCGAGCGCGGCAACGAAATCACGCTGCGCGCGCTGGAACTCGGCGCGGTCGATTTCGTCACGAAGCCGAAAGTCGGCATCCGCGACGGCATGCTCGATTACGCGGAAAAGCTCGCCGACAAGGTGCGCGCCGCATCGCGGGCACGCGTGAAGCAGACGACGCACGCGGCGAGCGCGCCGGCGAACGCGGCGACGCACAAGCCCGCGCCGCATTTCAACAATCCGCTCGTGTCGACGGAAAAGCTCGTGATCGTCGGCGCTTCGACGGGCGGAACGGAAGCGATCCGCGAAGTGCTCGTGCCGCTGCCGCCCGATGCGCCCGCGGTGCTCATCGCGCAGCACATGCCGCCGGGCTTCACGAAGTCGTTCGCGCAGCGCCTGAACGGGCTGTGCCGCATCACCGTGAAGGAAGCGGAGCACGGCGAGCGCGTGTTGCCGGGCCACGCGTACATCGCGCCCGGCCACGCGCATCTGGTGCTCGCGAGGAGCGGTGCGAACTATGTCGCGCATCTGTCGGATGCGCCGCCCGTGAACCGGCATCGGCCTTCGGTCGACGTGCTGTTCCGTTCGGCGGCGCAGCACGCGGGCAAGAACGCGATCGGCGTGATCCTGACCGGCATGGGCCGCGACGGCGCCGCCGGTCTTCTGGACATGCAGCAGGCGGGCGCTTACACGCTCGCGCAGGACGAAGCGAGTTGCGTGGTGTTCGGCATGCCGCGCGAAGCGATTGCAATGGGCGGTGCGAGCGAAATCGCGCCGCTCTCTGAAATGAGCCGGCGCGTGATGGCGCGGCTTGCCTCGATGGGCGAACGCGTACAGCGCGTCTGAACTTTGGATTTAAGCGGCGCCGCCGCATTGAGAACACACTGGAGTCATGATGGACAAGAACATGAAGATCCTCGTCGTCGACGATTTTCCGACGATGCGCCGTATCGTGCGTAACCTGCTCAAGGAGCTGGGCTACGGCAACGTCGACGAAGCCGAAGACGGCGCGGCGGGCCTCGCGCGTCTGCGCGGCGGCGGATTCGACTTCGTGATCACCGACTGGAACATGCCGAACCTCGACGGCCTGTCGATGCTTCAGCAGATCCGCGCGGACGCGACGCTCTCGCATCTGCCGGTGCTGATGGTGACGGCCGAGTCGAAGAAGGAAAACATCATCGCGGCGGCGCAAGCGGGCGCGAACGGTTACGTGGTGAAGCCTTTCACGGCCGCCACGCTCGACGAGAAGCTCACCAAGATTCTCGAGAAGATGGCCAAAGCGGGGAGCTGATCTTGAACGATCTGACCACTGAACTCGCAGCCGCGGTCGCCGCGGTTGCCGAAAGCGAAGGCGATCCGTCGAGCGACCGCATTCTCGCGCGCATCGGCCAACTGACGCGCACGCTGCGCGATTCGATGCGCGAGCTCGGCCTCGACAAGCAGGTCGAAGCCGCCGCGCAAGCCGTGCCCGACGCGCGCGACCGCCTGAAATATGTCGCGACGATGACCGAGCAGGCCGCCGAGCGCGCGCTCAACGCGATCGAGCTTGCCAAGCCGATGCAGGAATCGCTGCAAACCGAAGCGCAGGCGCTCGACGCGCGCTGGGCGAAGTGGTACGGCGCGCCGCTCGCGCAGGGCGAGGCGGGGGAACTGCTCGCGCAGACGCGCTCGTTCCTGCAGAGCGTGCCGGAGCGCACCCAGGCGACCAATGCCCAATTGCTCGAAATCATGCTCGCGCAGGATTTCCAGGATCTGACCGGCCAGGTCATCAAAAAGATTACGGACGTCGTGTATCTGATCGAGCAGCAATTGCTGGGCGTTTTGCTCGAGAACATCGCGCCGGAACGCCGCGAGCAGTTCGCTGCATCGGCGGCGGCGCTGATGTCGGCAGTGTCGACCGGCAGTCCGGAAAGCCTGCTGAACGGTCCGCAAATCAATCCCGAAGGACGCAGCGACGTCGTGCAGGATCAGTCACAAGTGGACGATCTGCTCGCCAGCCTGGGATTTTGAGGGTGATTTTGTAAGCCTTCGTAACTTAGGCCGGCATCGAAGTTGCGAGATGACGCGAAGCGCATACCATTGCGCTTCGCGTTTTTTATTTCGTGCGCTTGCGAACGTTAGGACGGTTCCACCTGGCTGGCATACTGACGATGTTCGCGCCCGCACGATTTTGGGGCGAAAGGCGGTGGCGCATCTGTCACTCAATCGTCAAGCACCGGTCTCTGAATCAAGTGGCGGGGCCGGCGGATAACCGATAGGAGGCCCAGTGAAGGCACCGAAGCAATCCCGTCATGGGCATCTCATGAGCGCGTTGGCAATCGTTGCCGGCGCGCTCGGCGTGAGCGCGGCAGCGCCCGCCTACGCCGTGCTCGGCGGCCAGCCGATGGCAGCGCCGCAAGGCGCCACGGCGGAATCATCCACGGCCGCGCTCGCGCGTGCGGCCGTCGCAAGCGGCGCATCGAGCGCATCGAGCGCATCGACGACATCGGCGTCGAACTACACCGTTCGCACGACCACGCTCGCGAGCGGAACGGTCATCAACGAATATTTGTCGACGGAAGGCGTCGTGTTCGGCATCGCGTGGCACGGTCCCCGCATGCCGGATCTCGCCAGCCTGCTCGGCAGCTATTTCCCGCAGTATCAGCAGGGCCTGAAGGCGCAACGCGCCGCGCGCGGCGGCCGCGGGCCGGTCAGCGTGCAGGATTCCGGACTCGTCGTGGATTCGGGCGGTCACATGGGCTCGTTCGCGGGCAGCGCGTATTTGCCGCAATCGTTGCCTGCCGGCGTGTCCGCCAGCGACATCCAGTAAGCGACGGGAGACTCAGTATGCATAGAACGACACTCGGCCATCCCGCTCTCTCTTCGTCCCGGCGCGGCGGCCTTGCCCGCTGGCTCGGCGTGCTCTGCCTTTCCGTCACGCTCGCGGCCTGCGGCGGTGGCGGCGGCGACGACTCCAGTTCCAGCAGCGGCGGCGGTTCGTCGGGCGGCTCCGGCGGCTCGGGCGGTTCCAGCGGCGGCGGCTCGACCACCAGCACCGCGAACGCGCAGCCGATCGCGCCCAACGGCACGAACGCGGTGGCGATCAACGTCAACTCCGGCGCCGCGGGCTTCGTCAACATTCCGAACGTATCGGTGACGGTGTGCGCGCCGGGCTCGTCGGTGTGTCAGACGATCGACAACATTCAGGTCGACACGGCGTCCTTCGGCCTGCGCATTCTCGGATCGGCGGCGCAGAACGTGCTCGGCAGCCTGCCGACCTCGCGCGCGTCGAACGGCGGGCAGCTCGCCGAATGCGCCGGTTTCGCCGACGGCTACACGTGGGGCACCGTCCGCACGGCCGACGTGAAGATGGGCACGGAAGTGGCGTCGGGCGTGCCGATTCAGATCATCGGCGATCTGAGTGCATCCGCGGCGCCGACCGGCGACAACGGCTGTCCGTCCGGCAGCGACGAAAATTCGACCGCCGACATCGGCGCGAACGGCATTCTCGGCATCGGCCCGCAGGCCTACGACTGCGGCGACGGCTGCGCGAGCACGGCGCTCAACGCGATGTACTTCTCGTGCACCAACGGCGCGAATTGCTCGGGTGTCGCGGTGCCGCTGGCGCAGCAAGTGACGAATCCGGTCACCAAGTTCGCGGTCAACAACAACGGCGTGATCGTGCAATTGCCGCCCGTTGCCGATAACGGCGCGGCCACCGCGACCGGCGTGCTGATATTCGGCATCGGCACGCAGAGCAACAACGGGATCAGCAACGTGACGAAGTACGGCACCGACCCCTATGGCGACCTGACCGGCACGTACAAGGGCAAGACGTACAAGACGTTCTTCGACACCGGGTCGAACGGCAACTTCTTCCAGGATAGTTTTCCGCTGTGCAACGGATCGTCGGCGTTCTATTGCCCGAGCGCGACGCAGTCGCTGTCGACCACGATCAAAGGCAGCGAAGGCAACAGCGCCACCGTGCCGTTCCTGCTCGCCAACGCGAGCACGCTGACGCAAGGCAAGAACAAGTTCGCCTTCAACAGTCTCGGCGGTCAGTTGGGCATGTCGAACTTCTTCGACTTCGGCTTGCCGTTCTTCTTCGGCCGGCATGTCTACGTCGGATACCAGTTGCCGAACAGCTCGGCCTACGTGGCGTTCTGACCGTTCGGACGTTCGCCCGATAAAAAACCGGCTGCGTTTGCGCGCAGCCGGTTTTTTTACGTCATTCGTCCGCGCGTGGTTTGCGTGGCGCGCGTTCGGCGAGCGCGTCGTAGAGCCAGCGCGGCAGGACGTGCATCAGCATGCCCGCGACGCGCATCTGCCATGGAAACGTCGCGTAGCGCACTTTGCGATCGATCGCGTCGGCGGCTTTCGCGGCGAAGCGGTCGGCGTCCATCAGGAACGGCATGCGATACGGATTGTGCGCGGTCATCTCCGAGCGCACGTAGCCCGGCGCGATCGTGACGACGGCCACGCCGAGCGGGCGCATCTCCACGCGCAACGATTCCAGATATTTCGCCACCGCCGATTTCGACGCGCTGTACGCGCCGCCGCCGGGCAGCCCGCGCACGCCCGCGACGCTCGCAATGCCGACGAGCGTGCCGCGCCGCGCGGCCGTCATCGACGCGACGAACGGCTCGAATGTCGCGACCATGCCGAAATAGTTCACGTCCATCACGGCACGGAAGGTGTCGAGATCGCCGTGGCCCGTCAGCGCGCCGCGGCTCATGCCCGCGTTCGCGATGACGACATCCGCCGTGCCGTGCTCCGCGATGAAGCGGCGCGCGGCATCGGCGAGCGCGTCGGGGTCGCGCACATCGGCGGGATAGATCGAGATGGAGCTTTGCGGATGACGGGCCGCGAATGCGGCGAGGGAATCGGCGCGGCGGGCGACGAGGCCGAGGATGGCCCCGCGCTTCACATACTCTTCGGCCATTGCAAGGCCGATGCCGCTCGACGCCCCGGTGATAAAGACCTTCAAACGAACTGCGGTCATGCGGAGCGTCGGTGCTTACAGCTTCTTGTCGCGGACTTGCTGGACGAGGAAGTCCATGACCTGCGTCGTCCCCGGCAGGCTGTTGGTCATCGCCGGGCCGGTTTCGTACTTGCCCTGCACGACGACCGTCGGCACGCCGTCGATCTTGTAGTCCTGCAGGAGCTTGGCGTCGCGCTGCACGGCGCTTTGCGTCGAGAACGAGTTATACGCGTCCATGTACTTCTTCGGATCGACGCCCTGCGTCTTGAGGAAGTCCGCCTGCGCCTGCGGCGTCAGCAGATAGTTCTTCTTCACGTGGATTTCGTTGAACACGGCCGGCGTGACCTTTTCCGCGACGCCGAGCGCGTCGAGCGCGTGATACATCTTCGAGTGCGGAATAAAGTCGTCGCGGAATGCCACCGGCACGCGCTTGAACACGACGTCCGGACCTTGCTTCTTCGCCCATGCCTCGATGTACGGCTCGAACTCGTTGCAATGCGGGCAGCCGTACCAGAAGAACTCGATGACCTCGACCTTGCCCGCAGGCGCGGCGATCGGCTGAGCCGCCTGCAGCACGGTGTAATCCTTGCCGGCGGTGGGCGCGGCCATCGCGGAATTCGCGACGCTCAGGGATGCGGCTGCGATGCCGAGGGAGAGAGCCAACGCGCTAAAGATTTTTTTCATGATTGAAGAGATACGCAATGGAAACGCGACGGAACAAAAGCAGGCCCATAAGTGGGACATACGACGCTTAAGCCACGCTTAAGCGTCGCGGCGCTTCGACTTCGTTTGCTGCGTTATTGCTTCGTTATTGCTTCGAGAAACGGATGACGGCGGTATCGACGCCCGCATCGGACAGACGCTGGCGCGCGGTGTTCATGTCCTCGAACTTCGCGAACGGCCCGATCCGCACGCGATAGTACGTGACGCCGCCTGCATCGCGCTGCGTGACCTTCGATTCGAAGCCCTGGAAGCCGAGACGCGCGCGCTGCTGTTCGGCATCCGCCTGCGTCTTGTACGCGCCGACTTGCAGGAAGTAGCCCGTGTTCGGCTCGCCGGGCGCGGGCGGCGTGGTCTTCGCCGTCGTGGGCGCCGAGCCGCCCTTCGGCGGCGTGGCGTTCGCGTTGCTCGTCGCGGCGGGCGCGCCCGGTGCGGCTTCGGGCTTCTTCGCGGGCGCCGTGCTCGCGGTCTTCGGCGCCGATGCCGTTGCGCCCGACGGCGGTACTTCGACGATCTGCGGCTCGTCGAGCATGCCCGACGACTGCGTCTGATTGTTGGTCTGGCCCGGCGCGGTGTTGGGCGGCGTGGGCTGCGCGGCTTGCGGCACCGCCTGGCCCGGCGTCTTGCCTTGCAGCGGACGATTCGGATCGTACGGTTGCGCGGCGGCAGGCGCGGAGTTGGCCTCGGACGGCGGCGGCGCGACCTTCGCCACGAATGGCGTGGGCGCACGCGTGATGTACAGCGCGACGATTACGGCAATCGCGAGGCCGACGATCAGGCCCAGCACGATACCGATAAACGTTCCCCCCGTTTGCTTCGACTGCTTCGATGTGCGGCGTGGTTTTGCCATCGTATGAATCACCTGCGAGAAAGTCTTCTGGTTGGGCGACGATTATAGCGGCGGCTCAAGACAAGCCCGCGCCAGGCATCTGCTTGCGCACGCCGAAAATTCTGAATTCGTGCGTGCGCGGCAGAAGGGTCACATCTTTTGAGGAGCGGAAACGCCGATGGTCGCGAGACCGTTTTCGAGAACCTGACGCGTCGCCGCGAGCAGCGCGATGCGCGCGGTGCGTTCCTTTTCGTCGTCCACGAGCACGCGCTCCGCATTGTAGAACGAGTGAAATTCGCCAGCGAGATCGCGCAGATAGAACGCGACGGCGTGCGGCGCGAGTACGTCGGCGGCGTGCGCGAGCATTTCGGGGAATTCGGCGAGCTTGTTGAGCAGCGCCATTGCGCGGTCGCTCGACAGCGGCGAGAGATCGGCCTGCGCTGCCTTCGAAATGTCGCCGCCGAACTTCTCCTTCCAGTCGTTCAGGATCGTGCAAATGCGCGCGTGCGCGTATTGCACGTAATAGACCGGATTCTCGTCGTTCTGCTTGAGCGCGAGGTCGATGTCGAACACGAATTCGGTGTCGGCCTTGCGCGAAATGAGGAAGAAGCGCACGGCATCGCGGCCGCGGCGGATGGTGTCCTCGTCGATCTGATCGGGCGCGGTTTCGTGGCCCGGCGTGAGTCCGCCCGACCATTCGATCAGATCGCGCACCGTCACGTAGCTGCCCGCGCGTTTGGAGATTTTCACTTCCTGGCCGTCGCGCATGACGGTGACCATCTTGTGCAGCACGTAGTCGGGATAGCCCTTCGGAATGCCGATGCCGAGTCCCTGCAAGCCGGCGCGCACGCGCGCGATCGTGCCGTGATGGTCCGAGCCCTGGATGTTGATGACCTTTGTGTAGCCGCGTTCCCACTTGGTCACGTGATACGCCACGTCCGGCACGAAGTACGTGTACGTGCCGTCGGACTTCTTCATGACGCGGTCCTTGTCGTCGCCGTCGTCGGTGGTGCGCAGCCACAGCGCGCCGTCCTGCTCGTACGTCTTGCCGGCATCGACGAGCGCCGCGACCGTCTTCTCGACACGGCCTTCCTTGTACAGCGACGACTCCAGATAGAACTGGTCGAACTTCACGCCGAACGCGGTGAGATCCATGTCCTGCTCGTGACGCAGATACGCGACCGCGAAATGACGGATGGCTTCGAGGTCCTCGACGTCGCCTTTGCCCTTCACCGGTTCGCCGTCCTTCGCCGCGACGGTTTCGCCCGCCATGTAGTCGCGCGCGATATCGGCGATGTACTCGCCGTTGTACGCCGCTTCCGGCCACTGCTCGTCGCCCGGCTTGAGGCCGCGCGCGCGCAGTTGCGTGGACGTGGCGAGATTGCCGATCTGCACGCCCGCGTCGTTGTAGTAGAACTCGCGATGCACGTCGTAGCCCTGCGTTTCGAGCAGGTTCGAGAGCGCATCGCCGAGCGCCGCCTGACGGCCGTGGCCGACATGCAGCGGGCCCGTCGGGTTCGCCGATACGAATTCGACGAGCACGTGCCTGCCGGCGTCGCGCGTCGAACGGCCGAACGCGGCGGCTTCGCCGAGCACGGCCGGGATCACGTCTTGCTTGGCCGTCGCCGAAAGACGCAGATTGATGAAGCCCGGACCCGCCACTTCGGCGCTCTCGACGAGACCCTTCGCGGCCGGCAGGCCGAGCACCGCATCGACGATCTGCTGCGCGAGCTGACGCGGATTCGCGCGCAGCGGCCTGGCGAGCTGCATCGCGACATTCGACGCCACGTCGCCGTGCGCCGCGACCTTCGGTCGTTCGAGGACGATCGTGGGCGTGACGAAGGCCGCTTCGCTGGCGCCTTGCGTGGCTTGCGCGACCTGCTTGACCGCGTCGGTGATGAGCGTTTCGAGAGTGTGTTTATGTGCGGGCAGCATGCTGAATGTGATCCAGTGGAGCGAGGGCTGACGGGGCGCGTTCCGGCGTGCATGCCGGCTCGGAAGGACGTCTTCGCGACGCGTTGGCCCCGCATGTGGTGTTGGCAGGCGAACGGAACCGGCCACCACATAAAGTGGGGATTTTAGCAGGTGCTAATATGTCGAATCAGGGTGTCGTCATGTTGTCAGGGAGACCGGCTCGTCTGCGCGTTTCGTTTGCAAACCGCCTATGACCCAACATAAACAAAAGGACCATGCCATGCTGATCACATTCAAATCCCCGGCCGCACCGGATGTCATCATGCTCGAGAACCTCGCGGAGTACTTGCTCGGCATCATCGGCAAGCAGCTCACGGCGCGGGGCGTCATCACGCACGATGAAATTCCCGCCGCCATTCAGAAGCTCGAAGCGGCGGTCGTCACCGACAAGAGAGAGCGCGCCGAGCACGACGGCCGTTTTCATGAAGGCGAAGAAGGACATGAGCCGCACGAGCTTCCCATCGGGCTCGCGCAGCGCGCGTTTCCTTTCCTCGACATGCTTCGCCTCGCGCAAAAGCACGACAAGGACATTCTCTGGGGCGTCTGAGGCGCGCGATTCGCAGCGACACAAAGAAAAACCCGCATCGTTTCCGATGCGGGTTTTTTTCTTCCGACGAAACGTCTGACGGCTTCAGTCGCGCTGCGGCGGGTTACTGCGACTGGCCGCCTTCCGGCCCGGCGGGTTTCGCGGGCGGATGTTGCTTCTTCGGCTTCTTCGGTTTCTTCTTGTGCTCGGTTTGCGGCGGCGAGTACGACGAAGCCTCGGTGCTGCTCGCCTGCGCGAAAGCGGCGGTACTCGACGCGGCGAGCAAAGCCGCGGTGATCGCTACGGTTACGGCGGACGTCATCTTCTTCATGCGACTTTCTCCGTTGACGAAAAGAATGCGTTGGCCGTCATGTCGACGGCTTATCGCGCTGACAAGTCTACGGAATTCAAAAATTTCCCGCCTGTTCCGTGCATATTCCGGCTATCAGTTGCGCGATATGTCGTTTTCACGATGCCTTAGCGCAACGGCGCGAGCGCGCGTTCCGCGTCGGAGGTCGAGATCGCCATGCGTTCGGCGTAGCTCGCGAGCTGATCGTCGCCGATCTTGCCCACCGAAAAGTACGTGCTGTCCGGATGCGCGATATAGAAGCCCGAGACGCTCGCGGCCGGCAGCATCGCGAGCGATTCGGTCACGCTCATGCCGATCTCGTTCGCCTGAAGCACTTCGAACATGTCGCGCTTGACGAGGTGATCCGGGCACGCCGGATAACCCGGCGCCGGACGAATGCCGACGTACTTCTCCGCGATCAGCGCATCGTTGTCGAGCGTCTCGTTCGCGGCGTAGCCCCACAGTTCGCGGCGCACGCGCGCATGAAGCGCTTCGGCGAAGGCTTCCGCGAAACGGTCGGCGAGCGCCTTCAGCATGATCGCGCTGTAGTCGTCGTGATCGGCTTCGAACTGTTGTTCCTTTTTATCGACGCCGATGCCCGCCGTCACCGCGAACATGCCGATGTAGTCCTTCACGCCCGAATCCTTCGGCGCGATGAAATCGGCGAGCGAGCGGTTCGGGCGCATCACGCCATCGACGACCGGACGCACGCTTTGTTGACGCAGATTGCGCCACGTCATCGCCACTTGCGAGCGCGATTCGTCCGTGTAGATCTCGATGTCGTCGTCGTTCACGGTGTTGGCGGGCAAAAGCGTGATGACGCCGTTCGCCGTCAGCCAGCGGCCCTGAATGAGGCGCGAGAGCATCGACTTGCCGTCGGAGAACACGCGCCGCGCCGACTCGCCGACGATCTCGTCATTGAGAATCGCGGGATAGGGACCGGCGAGATCCCACGTCTGAAAGAACGGACCCCAGTCGATGTAATTCGCCAGTTCCGCGAGGTCGTAGTTCTTGAACACGCGCCGCCCGATGAAGCTCGGCTTCTTCGGCGCGTAGGCGCTCCAGTCGATCTTCGTCTTGTTGGCGCGCGCTTCGTCGTACGTGACCATCGGCTGCGCTTTGCGGTTCGCGTGCTGCGTGCGGATGCGCTCGTAGTCGCTCTTGAGTTCGTCGAGATACTTCGCCGCGCCTTCGTCCGACAACAGGCTCGACGCCACCGACACCGAACGCGACGCATCCGGCACGTACACGACCGGCCCTTCGTAATGCGGCGCGATCTTCACGGCGGTATGCACGCGCGAAGTCGTCGCGCCGCCGATGAGCAGCGGCGTCTGCTTGCCGCGGAAGTATTCGTCGCGCTGCATTTCGGACGCGACATAAGCCATCTCTTCAAGGCTCGGCGTGATCAGTCCCGACAGCCCGATGATGTCCGCGCCTTCTTCCTTCGCCTTCTGCAGGATGGTCGCGCAGGGCACCATCACGCCCATGTTGACCACTTCGAAGTTGTTGCACTGGAGCACGACCGACACGATGTTCTTGCCGATGTCGTGCACATCGCCCTTCACGGTCGCGATGACGATCTTGCCCTTCGGCCGCACGTCCGCGCCGGCATCGGCGAGACGCTTCTTCTCTTCTTCGATGAACGGGATCAGATGCGCGACCGCCTGCTTCATCACGCGCGCCGACTTCACGACTTGCGGCAGGAACATCTTGCCCGCGCCGAACAGGTCGCCGACGATGTTCATGCCGTCCATCAGCGGGCCTTCGATCACGTTGATCGGACGACCGCCGGCCTTGTCGATCTTCTGCCGCACTTCTTCCGTATCTTCGACGATGAAGTTCGTGATGCCGTGCACGAGCGCATGCGACAGACGCGCCTCGACCGGCTGATTGCGCCATTCGAGGTTTTCTTCCTTCTTCGCGGCGCCGGTCTTGAACTTGTCCGCGATTTCGAGCAGACGGTCGGTGCCGTCCTCACGACGATTCAGCACGACGTCTTCCACGCGCTCGCGCAACTCGGCGTCGAGATCGGCATACACGCCGAGCTGGCCCGCGTTGACGATGCCCATGTCCATGCCAGCCTGAATCGCGTGATACAGAAACACGGTATGAATCGCCTCGCGCACCGGATCGTTGCCGCGAAACGAGAACGACACGTTCGACACGCCGCCGCTCACTTTCGCGTGCGGCAGGTTCTGCTTGATCCAGCGCGTCGCTTCGATGAAATCGACCGCGTAGTTGTTGTGCTCTTCGATGCCCGTCGCGATTGCGAAGATGTTCGGATCGAAGATGATGTCTTCGGGCTCGAAGCCGACTTCGTTCACGAGAATGTCGTAAGAGCGTTTGCAGATTTCCGTCTTGCGCTGAAACGTGTCGGCCTGGCCTTGCTCGTCGAAGGCCATCACCACCGATGCCGCGCCGTAGCGGCGAATCAGCTTCGCGTGATGAACGAACTGCTCCTTGCCTTCCTTCAGCGAGATCGAATTGACGATCGCCTTGCCTTGCACGCATTTCAGGCCCGCTTCGATCACGTCCCACTTCGACGAGTCGATCATGATCGGCACGCGCGCGATATCCGGCTCCGACGCGATCAGATTCAGAAAGCGCACCATCGCGGCTTTCGAATCGAGCATCGCTTCGTCCATGTTGATGTCGATGACCTGCGCGCCGTTCTCGACCTGCTGGCGCGCGACGGCGAGCGCTTCGTCGAACTGGCCGTTCAGGATCATGCGCGCGAACGCCTTCGAGCCGGTCACGTTCGTGCGCTCGCCGACGTTGATGAAAAGCGAGCCGTCGGTGACGTTGAACGGCTCGAGGCCGGAAAGACGCATCGTGTGATCGGTCATGTCTTGTTCTCTTCTCTGATTCAGGCGGCGTCGCGGTATTGCGAGGGGAAAGCGCGCGGCTTCACTTCGGCGAGCGCCTTCGCGATTTCCGCGATGTGCTCCGGCGTCGTGCCGCAGCAGCCGCCCGCGACGTTGACGAGCCCGGCGGACGCGAATTCCTTCAGCAATCCGGACGTTACGTCCGGCGTCTCGTCGAAGCCGGTGTCGCTCATCGGATTCGGCAGGCCCGCGTTCGGGTAGCAGGACACGTAGGTATCGCACAGCTTCGCCAGCTCGGCGATGTACGGACGCATCAGCGCCGCGCCGAGCGCGCAGTTCAGGCCGAACGTGAGCGGCTTCGCGTGACGCAGCGAGTTCCAGAACGCCTCGACCGTTTGCCCGGAGAGAATGCGGCCCGATGCATCGGTGACGGTGCCGGAGATCATGATCGGCACGAGTTCGCCGGTGTCCTCGAACAGTTGATCGAGCGCGAACAGCGCGGCCTTTGCATTGAGCGTGTCGAAGATCGTTTCGACGAGGAACAGATCGCAGCCCGCATCGAGCAGCGCCTTCGCCTGCTCGTAGTACGCGTCGCGCAGTTCGTCGAAGGTCACGTTGCGCGCGCCCGGATCGTTCACGTCGGGCGAAATGCTCGCGGTCTTCGGCGTCGGCCCGATCGCGCCCGCGACGAAACGCGGCTTGTCGGGCGTCGAGTATTTGTCGCAGGCTTCGCGCGCAAGCTTCGCCGACTCGATGTTCATCTCGGCGGCGAGGTCTTCCATGCCGTAATCGGCCTGGGCGACACGCGTCGCGCCGAACGTGTTTGTTTCGAGGATGTCCGCGCCCGCAGCCAGATACTGCTCGTGAATCTCGCGGATCACCTGCGGCTGCGTGATCGACAGCAGTTCGTTATTGCCCTTGATGTCGCGGCCGTAGTCCTTGAAGCGCTCGCCGCGATACGCGGCTTCGTCGAGCTTGTAGCGCTGGATCATCGTGCCCATCGCGCCGTCGAGAATCAGGATGCGCTTTTGCAGCAGCGCGGGCAGCGCGGCGCCGCGCGTATAGGCGCGCGCGGGGGCTTTCGGAATGGCGTTCTGGGTCATGACGGACGAGGCCTGCACCAAATGTGAAATAGCCTGACATTGTAGCCGCAGCGCGCAACGGTCGCTCCCGATGGGCGGGCGCGTGCGCGATTCCGGGCGGGCAAAAAAAGAACCCCGCCTGGCGCGGGCGGGGTCTTTGGGAAGTGGCGAGTGTCGCCTGTGCCGCTGGTCCGGGCGGCGGCGGGCGCGAGCGGCATGGCGCCGCACGCGCGCGTGCATGCATCAGTGAAGCACGACGGGTTGATTCATCAAGATATCGAACTGGCCGAGGAATTCATCGACATCCTCGAGCGACGGCTCTTCAGCGATCAACTGTTGCACGTGCTCGCGAAACTTCGCCGCGAGCGCGCCGTCAATGAAGATCTCCCGCTGCGTGTTCTTGTCGACGATCTCGTAGCCGCCCGCCTTCATGGCGAGGTGGTTGTCTTGCGGCGGAAATTCGACGACGCAATAGTTGGGGCTGTTGTAGATCATTTGCATGGCGACACTCCTTATTCCTTGTTTGCTCCGTGGCAATCCTGAATCGTAGTTGGAGCGATTGGGTTGGAATTCAAGGGGTGGCCTCGACGTGATGCCGGTTGTATCGAGGCTTTCTTTTGCAACAAAAACAGGAAGAATCAACTCGAACCGCGCAAGAAGTTCCCCAATAAAGCGGAGAAGCGCTGCGATTCCTCCACCGGTGCAAGGTGCGCGGCGTTAAGTAATTCGAAGCGTGCGCCCGGCACCGTGTCTGCGACAACCTTTGAAGCAGCATGCGGCGTGCCAACATCCTTTTCACCCGCGACGACGAGCGTGCGCTGCTTCACGGAAGCCAGTTTGTCTCGCGCATCGAAACGGCTGATCGCCTCCGCCGCGCGCGCGAAACCCTCGACGGGCGTGCGCGCGATCGTGTCCGCGATCGGCTCGGTCACTTCAGGGTGCGCCTTGCGGAACTCCGGCGTGAGCCAGCGTTCGAGCGTGGCTTCCACGATACTCGCTGTCCCGTGTTCGCGCACGGATGCTGCACGTTGCGCGAATGTCGGACGCGCGTCCTCGGGAATAAAGGCGGGCGCGCCCACGACCGTCAGCGAATCCACTTTGTCGGCATGGTTGATCGCGAACTTCTGCGCGACCATGCCGCCTATCGACAGCCCGACCACATGTGCCGAAGGCGCGCCGAGTTTGTCGAGCAGTTGCGCGAGATCGTCGGCGAGATCGTCGATCGTGAACGAATCCGGCGACACGGTCGTTTCGCCGTGTCCGCGCAGGTCGTAGCGCAACACGGTGAAGTCGTCGCGGAAGTAGCCGGCCATCTGATCCCAGATCGAAAGATCGCCGGCGAGCTGATGGATGAAGACGAGCCAGGGACCGCCGCCTTCGTTGTCGAGAACATAGCGTGTATCGATGCGATTGATCGTCAACTGCATATCGGCTCCGTAAAGAATGCGCTCGTGCCTGACATGACGGAGTGTGACGGCCCCGTTACGGTTTGTCCGCGGCGGGCGTGCTCGGCATGGCGGGCGCGGATTCATCAGACGCAGCTTGCGTGCCCGAGGTGACATCCTGTGCCGCCGCCGGCGGCGCGGCGAGCTTGCCTGCCCAGAGCAGTTCGATTTGCATTCCGTTCGGCTCGGTTTGCAGAATCCGCACGGGCAGCCAGCCGATCGACGGCGCGAGCCAGATATCGAGCTTGCGGCGGTCGCCTTCCTTGCGCGGCAGGCGCGTGAAGTGGCGCGCCGTCGTAAAGCCGCCGCGCGCCTCCACGGTTTCGTCGCCGACGGTTTCTATCGGCCAGATTTCGTTGCTGTCGTTATCCGCGACGCTGAATTGCCGCGTGACGCCCGGCTTGTACTTGTCCGGCGCGCCGCGCACGAGGCTCGCCAACTGCATGACGACGCTGAAGCGGTCCTGCGCGCCGTCCGCGAGCGGCTGGCTTTGCGGCGTTTTCGTGTAGACGATCTGCTTCGTTTCGCGATTGAAGATGGCGATATCGGCGGCACGGCGGCCGCGCTGTTCCGAATACTGTTCCGGCGCGATGCCGAAGCCGTCGATATGGCCTTTGCTCGAATACACATACGGACCGACGAAAGGCAGCGGGATCGAGACGATCATTTCGTAATGCTGGCCGTCGTTGCTCCAGTGGATCGTGCCGGTCTGATTCATCATGCCGTTCACGAGCGTGTCGTAACGTAAATCGCCCGTGGGCGGGACGCTGAACTTGTCGCCCGATGCGGCGCTGGGTTGCGGCGCGGTCTGCGAAGCGGGCGACGGCGCTTGAGCCTGCGGCATTTGCGCGGGAGCGGAAGCGGCTGCGGGCGCGTCGGGCTCTGGCGTCGCAGCGCTCGACACCGGAGCGGGCGAAGGCTTCGGCGCAGGCGCGGCGAGCTTCGGAGACGCGGCGGGTTCCGGAGACGCGGCCGGTTTCGGCGGCGCGGGCGGCGTCGGCGCGGGCGGCGCGATCGGCTCGGGCGTCAGCAATTCCACCTGCACGGGCGGCGTTTCGGGCGGCGCGTTCGCCGGCTGACGATTGTGCTCGATCCACCGCATCGCGCTCAGATGCAGGCCCGCAACGACGAGCACGGCCAGCACCCAGCGTCCCCAGCGGCGGGGCGCGGCGGATTCGATAGCGGCATCGGGCGGCTCGCCGGACGCGGGGCGAGGACGGCGGAATTGAAACAGTGACATCGTGGAAAGCGTGAAAAGCGCGTGTTACGGACGATCGGGCGAAAGGCATAAGACATGCGCGAGGGAAACGATGTTCCTGGCCCCTTCGACGGACATTTTCAGCGCTCGCTTGCCTTGTGCCCCAATTCGTACGACAGGCCCCGTGCGCACTCGCGCAAGGCAGAGTCGATTTCGCCGCCCCAGCGCGTGTCGAACGTGCCTTCGTGCCCGAGCGCGATGAGACCGAGCGCGAGTTCGCCCGTCGAATCGAAGACCGGCGTGCAGAACGCGTGGATCGTCGGCAGCAGCATGCCTTCGACGCGCGCCGCGCCGTGCTCGCGCACCTCGGCGAGAAGCGGCTCGACATCGGCCATCGTCTGCTTCATTGCGGCGAGCTCGCGATCGAGCATCGGCTGCGTCTTGCTGCGCGGCAGATACGCGGCGAAAAGCAGACCCGTCGCGGATGAAAGCAGCGGCATCACGTCGCCCAGCTTGAGCGATGCCTTCGCCGGATGGCTCGATTCCATCCAGTGCACGACGGTCGGCCCCTGATTGCCCCACACCGCGATGCCGACCGTCTGATCCAGCCGGTCGCGCAGTTCCGCGAGCGCGATGCGCGCCAGCCGCACGCCATCGACGCGCGCAAGCCGCGCGAGGCCCATTTGCAACGCGAAACCGCCGAGTTCGTAGCGCCCGGAAACCGGATCCTGCGATGCGACGCCGAGCCGCAAAAAACTCACCAGATAACGATGCGCCTTTGCAGGGCTCATGCCCGCGCGTTGGGCGAGATCGCGCAGCATCATCGCGCGCGGCTCGTTGGTGAGGACGTCGAGCAGCCGGAAGCCGACTTCGATCGACTGAATGCCGGAGCGCGTTTTTTCTTCGGCGGCGTCGCTGGTGTCTTCGTCGTCGGTGAGAGAGGTGGATTGCATGTGCGAAAAGGCCTATGCCGTTCGGCCGGGTGCCGGCGGCGGATTCACCATCGTAAAATACATTTCCTTTAACGTCACCCGCGTCACCACGCTCACCCGGCACTGCTCCATGAAACTTGCAACCTTGAAGGACGGCACGCGCGACGGCCAGCTGATCGTCGTCTCGCGCGACCTGCGCACGGCCGCAATCGCCGATGGAATCGTCTCGACGCTGCAACGCGCGCTCGACGACTGGACCTTTTACGCGCCGCAACTCATGGAAGTCTACGAAGCGCTGAACGCCGGCCGCGCGCGCAACAGCTTTTCGTTCGATCCGAAAGCCTGCATGGCGCCGTTGCCGCGCGCGTTCCAGTGGGCGGACGGCTCCTCGTACGTGAATCACGTCGAGCTCGTGCGAAAGGCGCGCAAAGCGGAAATGCCGCCCGAATTCTGGACCGATCCGCTGATGTATCAAGGCGGCAGCGACGACTTCATCGGCCCGACGGACGACATCGTGTGCGCGACGGAATCGTATGGCATCGACTTCGAAGCGGAAGTCGCCGTCATCACGTCCGACGTACACATGGCCGCGATGCCCGACGAAGCGCTTCGCAGCGTGCGCCTGCTGATGCTCGTCAACGACGTGTCGCTGCGCAATCTCATTCCCGCCGAACTTGCGAAGGGCTTCGGCTTTTTCCAGAGCAAGCCCGCGACCGCGTTCTCGCCGGTTGCCGTGACGCCCGACGAACTCGGCGACGCGTGGCGCGAAGGCCGCGTGCATCGCCCGATGATCGTGCACTGGAACGGCAGGAAAGTCGGTCAGCCGGACTGCGGCACCGACATGGTGTTCCACTTCGGCCAGCTCATCGCGCACGCGGCGAAGACGCGCAATCTGCGCGCGGGCTCGATCGTCGGCTCGGGCACGATCTCGAACAAGGACACGAAGCGCGGCTACTGCTGCATCGCCGAGAAGCGCTGTCTGGAGACGATCGAGCACGGCGCGCCGCAGACAGAGTTCATGAAATTCGGCGACAGCGTGAAGATCGAAATGTTCGACGAAGAAGGCAAGTCGATCTTCGGCGCAATCGATCAGGCGGTCGTGCAACCGGAGCATTGAACGGGTTTCGCCCGATGCGGCGCGCCCAAGCCTCGCCTTACACTTTGCCGGGCTGCTCTTCGGGCAGCACAAGAACGATCAAAAAAAGGAGACTTCGATGGCGGCAGGCAAGTGGAAATTTCTGGCGGGCGCGGCATTCGCGCTCGCCGCCGCGACGGTGGCAACGGCGGCATTCGCGCAGACGGCGCAGCACGTGAAGATCGGTCTCGTGCTGTCGCTTACGGGGCCGGCCGCGTCGCTCGGCATTCCCGCGCGCGATACCGTCGCGCTCTTGCCGAAGGAAATGGGTGGCAAGCCCGTCGACTACATCGTGCTCGACGACGCCTCCGACACCACGCAGGCCGTGCAAAGCACGAAGAAGCTCATCAGCGAGGATCAGGTCGATGCGATCATCGGCTCGTCGATCACGCCGAACTCGCTCGCGATGATCGATGTCGTCGCGCAAGGCCAAACGCCGATGATCTCGCTGGCGTCGTCGGCGAAGATCATCGAGCCTGTCGACGACAAGCGCCGCTGGGTCTTCAAGACGCCGCAAACCGACGCGATGATGGCCTCCGCGATCATCGCGCATGCGAGCAATCATGGCGTGAAGACGCTTGCGTACATCGGCCAGGCGGACGCGCTCGGCGAGACCTTCTACGCCGAAGTCGCGAAGTTCGCGCAGCTGCACAAGATCGAAGTGGTCGCGAATGAACGCTTCAATCGCACCGATCCGAGCGTGACCGGGCAGATCCTGAAGATTCTCGCGGCCAAGCCCGATGCGGTGGTCGTCGGCGCGGCCGGCACGCCCGCCGCGCTGCCGCCGAAAACGCTCGCGCAGCGCGGCTTCAAAGGCAAGGTCTATCACAATCACGGCGTCGGCAACCGCGACTTCCTGCGCGTGTGCGGCGCGGATTGCAACGGCACGTTCCTGCCCGCGAGCCCGGTGCTCGTCGCCGCGCAGTTGCCCGACGACCATCCGGCCAAGCGGCTCGCACTCGAATACATCAAACTGTACGAGGCGAAGCAGGGCGCGGGCACCGTGTCGGCGTTCGGCTCGTATGCGTGGGACGCGGGCATGCTGCTCAATCGCGCGGTGCCTATCGCGATGAAAGCGGGCGCGCCCGGCACGCCGGCGTTTCGCGCCGCGCTGCGCGATGCGCTCGAAGGCACGAAGAATTTTTCCGACACCAACGGGCAGGTCAACATGTCGCCCAACGATCACATCGGCCTCGATCAGCGCGCGCGCGTGATGGTCGAGATCCGCGACGGCAAGTGGGTCTATCAGCCGCGCTAACCTTCAATCGACGAGACCATGAGCGATCTATCCATGTATTCGGGCTATAAGTCGCTCGAACTGCGCCGCCATCCGCATGGCGTGCTCGAAGTCGTCATGCCCGGCGCGGGCGCGAACAAGAGCGGCCTGTCCACCGCCGACGCCAACATGCATCGCGAGCTCGCGGATATCTGGCGCGACATCGATCGCGATCCGGACACGCGCGTCGCGCTCATTCGCGGCGAAGGCAAGGGCTTTTCGGCGGGCGGCGATCTCGGGCTCGTCGAAGAGATGGCGAACGATTTCGACGTGCGCGCGCGGGTGTGGCGCGAGGCGCGCGATCTCGTCTATAACGTGATCAACTGCGGCAAGCCGATCGTCTCCGCGATGCACGGTCCGGCGGTCGGCGCGGGGCTGGTCGCGGGCTTGCTCGCCGATATTTCGATCGCGTCGAAGTCGGCGCGCATCATCGATGGGCATACGCGGCTCGGCGTCGCGGCGGGCGATCACGCGGCGATCGTCTGGCCGCTGCTGTGCGGCATGGCGAAGGCCAAGTACTATCTGCTGCTGTGCGAGCCGGTGAGCGGCGAGGAGGCGGAACGCATCGGGCTGGTGTCGCTCGCCGTCGACGAGAACGAACTCATGCCGAAGGCAATCGAAGTGGCGAACCGTCTGGCGCAAGGTTCGCAGACCGCGATTCGCTGGACCAAGTACGCGCTCAACAACTGGCTGCGCTCGGCGGGGCCGACTTTCGATACGTCGCTCGCGCTCGAATTCATGGGCTTCGCGGGGCCGGACGTGCACGAAGGCATGCGCTCGCTGCGCGAACGGCGCGCGCCGGATTTCCCCGGCGGCGCGCCGTTCTGAACCGCGCGAACCTCACACGAAAACAAGGAGAGTCGAATGACCGATAACGCCGGCGGCACGCCGCCCTACACGATTCCCGGTTTTCCCGGATTCGGCCAGGCCGACATGATGGGCAAGATGTGGGAACTGATGCGCCTGAATCCGTTCGCCGCCGCGATGCCCGGCGGCGGGCAGGGCATGGGCCCCTCCCTCTCGATGATGTCCGACATGCTCGCTCCGCTCACCAACATCGAAGAACTCGACAAGCGCGTGACCGACATGCGCGCCGTCGAGCACTGGCTGAAGCTCAATCTCAACATGCTGCAATCGGCGATTCAGGCGCTCGAAGTGCAGCGCGCGACGCTCGCGACGCTGCGCGCGTTCGGCGCGTTCGCTCAGACGTCCGTCGAGAGCGCGCACACCGCGGCGGCGGAGAATGCGAAGGCCGCGTCAGCCGGATGGCCGATGGGCGGCGCGGCGAAGACCGATGCCCCGAAGCAGGAAGCGTCGGGCGCCGGGCCCGCGAGCGAGGCATCGGCTGAAGGCGAAGACGCTTCGGGGCAGACTTCAGCGCCGCCGCCCGGCTTCGATCCGACCGGCTGGTGGAACGTGCTGCAATCGCAGTTCAATCAGCTTGCGCATCTCGCGATGATTCAGCCCGGCATGAGCGGCCCGCTCAACCCGATGGGCGCCGCGGGCGCGCAGCCGGCCGCCGCTGGTGAGAACGCCGCGGAGCAGCCCGCCAACGACGCCGATGAAAGGCCCGACGCGGCGGCCGCGAAGAAGGCGGCCGCGCGCAAGACGGCGCCGCGCAAGAAACCCGGCTGACTACGCGCGTTCCGGCGCGCTCACTTCCTTCACTACGACCGGCGGCGCGCATAGCGCCGCCGCGCTCGCCAATTCCCCTCGACGCGCACATTTCCGTAGCCGAAACGCATCTCAGCACCGACGCACATTTCGATTTTGTCTATGATGAAAGCTTGACGGTGCGGAATGTTTGTCCATCCATCGGCGTTGGGCACGCAATCTGCATCGAATGCGATATTTCGTTCGAACCGATCTGTCCATGACAAACTCATCAGAACAAGATTTCGATTCGGATTCGATCTCCGATGGCCCCGAGCGTCCGGAACCCGTGCCGCCAAGCGCCGCAACGGCGGGCGCGACCGGCATAGGCATCGGCGCGATCGCTCAGGAGATTGGTCTGACGAAGGACACTTTGCGTGTCTGGGAGCGCCGGTATGGATTTCCGCAGCCGATGCGCACTTCCGGCGGGGAGCGGCTGTATCCGCAGGAACAGGTGACGAAGCTGCGGCTCGTGAAGCGATTGCTCGACGCGGGACATCGGCCGAGCAAAGTGCTCGGGCAATCCATCGACGCGCTGCAGCAACTGGCCGAAAGCTCGGGCGTCGGCCAGGACGCGCCGGACGCCGAGCTCGACCATCTGATCTCACTGCTGCGCGCGGGCGCTTATGACGATTTCCGCTTCGGCCTGCTGAAGCGCGCAACGCGCGACGGCCTCGAACGCTTCGTGCTGGATGTCGCGGCGCCGCTGTCGGCGCGCATCGGCAATGCGTGGGCGGCGGGCACGTTGCAGGTCTATCACGAACATCTGTTCAGCGAGGCGATCCAGTCGACGCTGCGCACGCTGATACGTCCGCTCTCGGATGCCGTGCGCGGGCGCAACGGCCGTCCGCGCGTGCTGCTCACGACGCTTTCCGGCGAAGGTCACGGCCTCGGCATCCTGATGGCCGAGGCGATGTTCACGCTATCCGAGTGCGAATGCGTGCAACTGGGATTGCAGACGCCGCTGCACGATATCGTCGATGCCGTGTCGGTGCACAAGATCGATATCGTCGCGCTGTCGTTCACGGCGGTGCTGCCGGCGCAGTCCATTTCGAACGGGCTGACCGACCTGCGCAACCTGCTGCCGCCGCACGTCCGCATCTGGGTTGGCGGCAGCAGCCCGGCGCTGCGCCGCAAGTTCGACGACGGCGTGCATCACATCGCGGGGTTGACCCCGATCGATGAGACCGTCGCGGATTGGCGTCAATCCACCGTGCTATGATCGACGACGCCCGAAACGTCGGGCATTGGCGCGGAAATCCGCATCAAGCGCGCATCGCATCGTTGTCATGCGCGCACGTCATACTGCGCGGCCGGCGCGGTTCCGGCGGCAGTTCGGCGCCACTTGAACATACCTCAGGCACAGGTTTCGCTCCTCACCCACGGTAGAACAAGACGCACAACAGCAACATTTGCACGGGGAGTGCAGTGTTTACGCGGGACGCGACGCGTTGCCGCAGCGCCAAATGTCGCGCTTCGTTGTCGCATTTCGTCTTCGGCCGACCGAATCCCGCGTAAAATTGAAAGCTTGGCTGCTCGCGTGCAAGGCATGTCTGCACGTTCCGGCCGAAAGTCAATACAGATATAACGTCGCATAAGTGGCATCAGGGGTGGACTATGAACACCATGCTTTATCCGGAACTTTATAAATCGCTGGAATCCGTCCGCTGGGATATGGAGAAGGACATTCCCTGGGACAAATTCGATGCTTCCCTGCTCACCGACGAGCAGGCCAAAACCATCAAGATGAACGCGATCACCGAATGGTCCGCTCTTCCCGCAACCGAAATGTTCCTGCGTGACAACCACCACGACAGCGATTTCTCCGCGTTCATGAGCGTGTGGTTTTTCGAGGAGCAGAAGCATTCGCTGGTGCTGATGGAGTATCTGCGGCGCTTCAAGCCCGACATGGTGCCGAGCGAAGAAGAGCTGCACGCGGTGCGCTTCGAGTTCGATCCGGCGCCGCCGCTCGAAACGCTGATGCTGCATTTCTGCGGCGAAATCCGCCTGAATCACTGGTATCGCCGCGCGGCCGAGTGGCACACGGAACCCGTCATCAAGCACATTTATGAAACCATTTCGCGCGACGAAGCCCGTCACGGCGGCGCGTATCTGCGTTACATGAAGAAGGCGCTCGTCAACGCCGGCGACACCGCGCGTGCGGCGTTCGCGAAGATCGGCGTGCTCATGGCGTCCGCGCGCCGTACGGAAAAGCCGCTGCATCCGACCAACCTGCATGTGAATCAGGCGCTCTTCCCGCGCGACACCGTGCAGTCGCGTTTGCCCGATCCCGAATGGCTCGAGCGCTGGCTGGACGACCAGATCCGCTTCGACGACAGTTGGGAGAAGAAGGTCGTCGAGCGCATTCTGCACAACCTGTCGATTCTGTTCGAGCGTTCGTTCGTGACCGCGCAGGAACTGAATCGCTATCGCAAGGAAGTGACGCAGCGCCTGCAGGCCGCGCCGGGCGGCGGGGCTGAACAGCCGGCCTGAGTTTCGGCTTCGATGAACGGACGGCTCGCCGGTCAGCACCGGCGAGCCGTTTTGCATTTTTCCCGTGCGAAGCGCCGTGGCACAATGCGCGCTTTCAGCACATCGCAACGAGCGCCGTCATGCCCGCTATTTTCGAACGCAAGATCATCACGCGCGAAGCGCTCGCCGCGCGCCGTCCGACGCTCGCCGGTCCCGTCGTTTTCACCAACGGCGTCTTCGACATCCTTCATCGCGGCCACGTGACCTATCTCGCCGATGCGAAAGCGCTCGGCGCGACGCTCATCGTCGGCGTGAACAGCGATGCGTCGGTACGCACGCTAGGCAAGGGCGACGATCGCCCGATCAATCGGGAAGATGACCGCATGGCGCTGCTCGCCGCGCTGGAGAGCGTCGACTGGGTCGTGAAGTTCGAGGAAACGACGCCGCTGCAATTGATCGAAGCCGTGCACCCCGACGTGCTCGTGAAGGGCGGCGACTACGACATGGACAAGCTGGCCGAATCGGCACTCGTGCGCGGCTGGGGCGGCAAGGCGCTCGCCATCGCGTTCGAGCACGATCGATCGACGACCGCGCTCCTCAAGAAAGTCCGCGCGCAGAGCTGATTCGCACGCGCGCGATCACTGCCCGAGCGGCGCGGTCTGCACGTTGGCGGCAGGCGCCGGTCCGCCGACGCGCGGCTGATCGAACGCTTCTTCGGGACTCAGCGGGCGCGTCGCGAGCGCCTCGGGATGAACCTGCTGCAATAAGTGATGCGGTTCGCGCACGCCGGCCGCGGGAAGCGGGCCGAACATGCCGCGCATGACCGCGAACATCAGCAAGTTGGCGAGAATCAGAAGGGCGATCAGCCAGCGCAGCATTCTTGGGCTCCGTCCGTCAATCAAATCAGAAAAGTCAGGATGAGTGGCGCGCCGTCGCGTCGCGCGCGATGAGCGCGAGGCCGGACAGCACGAGGGAATCGTGTCGGGTGTGCGGCACGTCGAGCGCGCCCGCGATTTCATTTGCCGCGCCGCCGCCCAGCACGAGCCGGACGTCGGCGCGCCAGTCGGCCTTGAGGTCGCGCCACGCACGCTCAATCAGGCTCGCCTGCGCGAGCAGGCATCCGGCGGATAGCGCGGCGGCGGTGTCGGTGGCGAAAAGACTGCGCGTCTGACTCAGCGCCTCACGCGCCGATGCCGCGTCGAGCGTCGGCAATTGTGCCGTATGGCTGCCGAGCGATTCCATCATCAGCGACCAGCCGGGCGCGATGAGGCCGCCGGTGAACACGCCGTCGGCGCGCAGTGCTTCGAGCGTCGTCGCCGTGCCGAAGGTCGCGACCAGCAGATGCTCGCCCGGATACGCCGCGCGCGCTGCGATCATGCCGGCCCAGCGGTCGCTGCCGAGTCGGGCCGGATCGGCATAGGTGTTGATGACGCCGCACTGCTCGGCGCGCGCGCGGACCACGGTGCGCGGCAGCGTCGGCCAGCGCGCGTCGAGCAGGCGCTGGATGCGGTTCTGTACCGGCATGCCCGCGACGTTCGAAATCCACGCGCTCGCCGGCGCGGGAAGTTCGGACCAATCGTCGAGCGCGGCGTCGTCGGCGACGGTCGAGTGATGCGCGTGCTCGAATGCGCCGTTCGCGAGCGACGCGCCGGCTTCATCGACGAGCGACCATTTGATGCGGCTGTTACCCGCATCGATGAGCAGATACGGCGCCTCGGTTCCCGACGCGTTCACGGACGTTCCTTCGCAAGGCGCAGCGTGAGTTCGCCGGTCGTGACGGCGCGCGGGCCTTCGGGCGCGTCGATCAGCAACTGGCCGCCCTCGTCGACGCCCGATGCGATGCCGCGCGTCACTTCCATGCCCTGGTCGATCAGCGCGACTTCACGTCCGGCCCACGCGTGGGCGTCGAGCCAGCGCTGGCGGAACGGCCTGAAGCCCTCGGCTTCGAAGCGCGGCAGCGCTGCGTCGAGCGCGTTGAGGAGCGCGGCGAGAGTGTCGGTGAGATTGGCGTCGGGCCACGCCCGCGCGAGCGCTGCCGGCGCGGCGCCGGGCGCGGATTGCGCGGCGAGCCGGTTGGCTTCGTCGACCTGCGCGGCGAGTTGTTCCGCGCCGTGCAGATTCATGCCGATGCCGATCACGACCGCGGTCGCGTCAGGCGTGTTCCACGCGGTTTCGATGAGAATTCCGGCGAGCTTGCCGTCGTCGAGCAGGACGTCGTTCGGCCATTTCAGCGCAGGACGCGCGGATGGCGTGAGCGGCAGACGCGCGAGCGCATCGAGGACGGCGGTGCCGATGGCGAGACTCAGACCCGACAGCCCTTCGATCGGCCGCCGCAGCACGCAGCCGACCGACATCAGCAGCGCATTGCCCGGTTCGGCGAGCCACGCGCGCCCGCGCCGCCCGCGACCGGCGGATTGCGAGTACGCGACGCGGACGACGGGTGCAGGCGTGCCGTCGCGTCGCGAGGCGCGCAACTGCTCCAAAACGTCGGCGTTGGTGGAGCCCGTTTCGTCGACGATGTCGATGGTCCAGTCGCGAGCGGGCCGCTCGGCAAGCGTCGCAAGCCGCGAGCGGTCGATGCGCCAAGGCGCGTCGGGGGCGAAGGGAGCGATAGGAGAGGGGGTCATGGCGGGTATTGTAGCCGTGGGATGCGTGTTGGAAGCCCGTGAAACTCCGCTTCAGCGCGTCTTGTCGCTCGGATACCGCCGCCGTGCATGCAGCGAGTCCAGTACGGTGACGCGGTCCGTCGCACGGTAAACCACCAGGTAATTCGGATGAACCACCATCTCTCTGGTATTCGAGACCCTTCCGTGACGATAGATGTATGGAACATCCGCTAACGTCCGGACTGCTTCCCTGTTCATCGAAAGTAGATTGTCGGCCGCCTGCGGATCACGCTCTTCAATGTATTCGTAGATTTCCCTGAGTTGTCTCCGTGCGCGCGGCCGCCAATCAACGAGCATTCCGTGCCTTTCGCTTGGCCGCCACGAGCGCATCCATTTCCGCGAATACTTGATCGTTGGGAATCGACGGTTCCGGGTCCGCAAGTGACGCTTCTACCTCCGCGCGGAACCAGGCGTCGTGCAGTTCAGCCTCTTCGAGCGAATCGAATTCGGAGATAAGCGGGTCGAGTCGTTTGTCCATTGCGGTTGCACCAGAGTTGTCGAAACCATGATAGGTCAGCGACTCAAGTGCACCGCAACACGGAAATTCCGATCCTTGCGCCTTCCAGCCGAAACCCGCCTGCCACCATCCCCGCGTCCCCCCGACACTCTTCGCTACAATGTCCTCTCCCCTTTAACCGCGTCTCATCGCGCCATCGATCCTTGGACTTCGACACGCCGCCGCGCCTAAGAGTGGAAGCCGGTCTGCAGGGCAAGGTGGTCCGGCTATCGGGCCAGTGGACCGCGCTCGCGCTCGCTCGCGATCGCGCGAAGAGCGGCGTCACGCGGCGTCTGCGCGCCATCGGGCGCGAGGCGATCAGCCAGTGGGATCTGCTTTCCGTCGAGCGGCTCGATCACGTCGGCGGCCAGGCGCTCTGGCGCGTGTGGGGACGCAAGATGCCCGCGACCATCGCGCTGTCCGACACGCAGCGCGAAATCTTCGAGCGCGTCGCGCTGCTCGACGCCGAACGCGAGGAACCCGAAGCCGTCGATCGCGTCGATCCGGTCACGCGGCTCGGCCAGCTCATCTTCGGTTTCTTCGATCACCTGTACGGCGGCCTCGCGATGTTCGGCGCCTTCGTGCTCGATCTCATCGGGCTGGTGCGGCGCCCGCAGCGCATTCCGTGGACGGAAATCTCCGCGAACATCTACAGCGCCGGCGCGCAGGCGCTCGCGATCACCGCGCTCGTCGCGTTCCTGATCGGCATCGTGTTGAGCTACTTGTCCGCGCAGCAGTTGCAGGCGTTCGGGGCGAACCAGTACATCGTCAATATTCTCGGGCTTTCCGTGATCCGCGAGCTCGGGCCGGTGCTTTCCGCGATTCTCGTCGCGGGCCGCTCGGGTTCGGCGATCACCGCGCAGATCGGCGTGATGCGCGTCACCGAAGAACTCGACGCGATGCAGGTCATGGGCATTCCGCATAGCCTGCGCCTCGTGCTGCCGCGCGTGATCGCGCTCGGCATCGCAATGCCGCTGCTCGTCATGTGGACCAACATCATCGCGCTGACGGGCGGCGCGCTCGCGGCGAAGCTCGTGCTGTCCATCGACATGAACTTCTTCATTCGCTCGCTGCCGTCGGTCGTGCCGATCGCGAATCTGTGGATCGGGCTCGGCAAGGGCGTCGTGTTCGGCATGCTGATCGCGCTCGCCGCGTGTCACTTCGGCTTTCGCATCAAGGCGAATTCGCAGAGTCTCGGCGAAGGCACGACGACGTCCGTGGTGACGTCGATCACCATCGTGATTCTCGCGGACGCCGTCTTCGCGATCCTGTTCCAGAACGTCGGACTCTGACCGCCATGTCGACCACGCTCGCCACCGCCGTTCGTCATCAGCCGCCGCCCGTCATCGCGGAACCGGTGATCGAAGTGCGCGATCTCACCAAGCGGTACGGGCGCACGGTGATTCACGAGCATCTGAATCTGGATGTGCGGCGCGGCGAGATCGTCGCGTTGCTCGGCGGTTCGGGCTCGGGCAAGACCACGCTCGTGCGGCAGATTCTCGGCCTCGAGTCGCCGACATCGGGCACCATTCGCGTGCTCGGCGAGGAATGGGCGCAAATGGACGACGAAACCGCGAAGATGCTGCGCACGCGCTCCGGCATGATGTTTCAGCAAGGCGCGCTGTTTTCGTCGCTGACGGTATATGACAACATCGCGCAGCCGTTTCGCGAACTCGGCAAGATTCCCGAGGACCTGATCCGCGAATTCGTGATGCTGAAGCTCGAAATGGTCGGCCTGTCGTGCAAGCACGCGAGCAAGATGCCGTCCGCGTTGTCGGGCGGAATGGTGAAGCGCGTCGGCATCGCGCGGGCGATCGCGCTCGAGCCCGAACTGCTGTTCCTCGACGAACCCACGGCCGGTCTCGATCCGAAGGCATCGGACGAATTCGTCGATCTGATCGCGACGCTGCATCGCGCGCTCGGTCTGACGGTCGTGATGGTCACGCACGATCTCGACACCATGGTCGCGCTGTCCACGCGCGTCGCGGTGCTGGCGGATCATCGCGTGCTCGTCGCGGCGCCGGTGGAAGAGGCGTGCGCGGTGGATCATCCGTTCATCCGCGAGTACTTTCTGGGGCGACGCGGCCGCCGCGCGTTGCAGGCATTGCCGTCCGAGCGCCGCGCGAAGCTGCCGCCGGCCGCGCTCGAAGATGCGCCGATCGCCGTGAACAAGTAAGCGCGAAGCGAGCGCCAAAGGAACCTGCCGATGGAAAACAAATCACACGCGTTCTGGACCGGGCTTTTCACGATCGTGCTCGTGCTGGCCATCGCGTTCGCCGTGTTCTTCTTCAACGTCGATCGCACCGTGCGCGTGCCGTACGATCTGATCGCGCGCACCAACGTGACCGGCCTCTTCACGGACGCGGCCGTGCGCTATCGCGGCCTGGGCGTCGGCAAGGTGCAGTCGATCAGCTTCGACAAGTCGCATCCGGGGCAGATCCGCATCCGCATTGTCGTCGACAAGAACGCGCCGATGACGCATTCCACGTACGCGACGCTCGGCTTTCAGGGCGTGACGGGCATCGCGTTCGTGCAGCTCGACGACACCGGCACCGATACGGCCGCGCTGGCTTCGTCGCCGCAGCACGTCGCCGAAGTGCCGATGCGTCCCGGTCTCTTCGAGCAGTTGCAGCAGCGCGGCGACATCATCCTGAAGAAGTTCGAGCGCCTTTCCGACGACGCCGACAAGTTCCTCTCCGACGACGTGCGCAATCAGCTCATGGCGACGACGAAGAGCCTGCAAACCGCCGCCGACGGCATCGCGACGCTCGCGAGCCAGGTGCAGCCCGCGACGGCGCAGTTGCCGCAGACGCTCAGGCAGATCAACACGACGCTCGCCTCGACGCATCAGCTCGTGCAGAACCTGAATCGTCCGGACGGCCCGCTCGTGTCCAACTTGAACAAGGCGGGCAAGGCCGCCGAAGACGCGGGCGCGGCGCTCGCGGACATGAACGAATCGCTGCGTTTCATCACGGCGCGCGTCGGTTTCGAGGCGTTGCCGCGCTTCTATTCGTTCAGCGACGACGTGAGCGCGGCGGCGCGTTCCGTCGATCGCGCCGCCGACGCGTTCAGCACCAATCCGCGCAGCGTGCTCTTCGGCGCGCCGCAGAAGGAGCCGGGACCGGGCGAGCCGGGCTTCGCGTGGCCGGCGAAAGCGGCGCATTGATCGGGGAAAAGATATGACGGACATCGACATGAAAGGAGCGGTCGCGGCATTCGCGCTCGGCTGCGCCGCGTTGCTCGCAGGTTGCGGATCGACGTCGACCGCGATGCCGAACGCGCATTACGACCTCGGCGCGATACCGGCTGCCAACGCAAGCGCCAACGCCGCGCCGATGCCGCCGGTCAAAGTGCTCGCGGTGGGCGCGCCGCGCAGTCTCGAAACCGATTCGTTCGCGTATCGGCTGAGCTATGTCGATGCACAGCGCACCGGCAACTATTCGAACAGCCACTGGACGATGCCGCCCGCGCAGTTGCTGACGCAACGCCTGCGCGACGCGCTCGCGGCGCGCGGCCCGGTTCTGTCGGGCGCCGATCCGGTGCGCGCCGTGCCGCTGCTCGAAGTCGAGCTGACGAGCTTCGAACAGGTCTTCGATGCGCCCGAGCAAAGCCGCGGCCTCGTGTCGGTGCGCGCGACGCTCACGCAGCAAGGCCGCGTCGTCGGCCAGCGCAGCTTCGCCGCGAGCGCGCCCGCGCCGAGCGCCGATGCCCCCGGCGGCGCGCGGGCGCTCGCGGCTGCATCGGACGATGTGATCGCGCAACTTTCCGCGTGGCTCGCCGCGCAGCCGCTCTCCGCGTCACGATGATCTTCCGCCCAGCATCGAAGCGTCCGGGCGGCTCATGACGATCAAGCAATGGCAGCGTCGCCCGTCGGCGTTCTCCCGGCAGGCGCTCGCCGCGTATGCGGCGCTCGTCGTCTACGGTTCGCTTTATCCGTTTTCCGGCTGGCGCTCGCTCGGATTGAGCCCGTTCGCGTATCTCACCGATCCGCTGCCGCAATATCTGACCGTTTTCGATGTCGTGACCAACGTGCTCGGCTACATGCCGCTCGGCGCGCTGATCGTGCTCGCGCTCTATCCGCGTCTGCGCGGCACATTCGCGGTCGGCGCGGCGCTCATCGGCGGCGCGCTGCTCTCCGGCGCGATGGAAGCGATCCAGACGTATCTGCCGACGCGCGTCGCCTCGAACCTCGATCTCGCCGCGAACGCGTTCGGCGCGCTCGTCGGCGGCATGCTGATCGCGCCCGCGACGAGCGCGCTGCTCGATCGCGGCCTGTTGCGGCGCATCCGCTTTACGTGGTTCGAGCGCGACGCGGCGTATGTGCTCGGGCTGACGGCGCTCTGGCCGTTCGCGGCGATGTTCCCCGCGCCGTATCTCTTCGGCGGCGGCGATCTTCCGCGCGTGCTGTGGGACGAGCTCGACCCGGCGATGCAGGACGCGATTCTCGCGTGGACGCCCGCCGCGTGGGACATCGAAAGCTGGCCGGACCGGCTCGGCGCGCTTCTGCCGGACGACGCCTGGGAAGCGCTGATCACATCGACGAGCCTGTTCGCCGCGCTCGTGCTCGCGACGCTGCTCACGCGGCAGCGCGCGCCACGCATCCGCCTGATGCTCGGCCTGATCGCGATGACGATCTTCGCGAAAGCGGGCGCAAGCTTTCTGCAATCGCGCGCGGGCCTGACCTTCGACTGGGCGACGGACGGCGCCCTGGAAGGCATCGCCATCGCGACGATCGCGGGCGTGCTGTCGGTCGCGTTGCCGCGCGGCTTGCGCGCGGCGCTCGCGGGCGGGGCGCTCGTGATCTCGCTCGCGCTCATCAATCTGCTGCCGGTGAATCCGTATTTCGACATCGTGCTCGCCGACTGGCGGCAGGGCCGCTATCTGCATTTCAACGGGCTTGCGCACTGGCTCGCGTGGGTGTGGCCGTACGCGGCGCTCGGCTGGCTCGCTTCGGCGGCGGAGCGCGCGTGGCTCGCGCGGCGGCGCGCGCGCAAGGCGGGGCGCTCGGCCTGATACGGCGGGCACGAACATCGCTGGCTATAATCGACCGACACTCTCATCGCACCCGCTCATGGATTCCTTCTACAAGTACCACGTGTTCTTCTGCCTGAACCAGCGCGAAGCCGATGCGGCGCGTCCGAGCTGCGCGAACTGCAACGCGCAGGCCATGCAGGAATACGCTAAAAAGCGCGTGAAAAAACTGGGTCTCGCGGGCGAAGGCAACGTGCGGATCAACAAGGCCGGCTGTCTTGACCGCTGCGAACTCGGGCCGGTCGTGGTCGTGTATCCGGAAGGTACCTGGTACACGTATGTCGATGAAACCGACATCGACGAGATCGTCGATTCGCATCTCGCCAACGGCAAAATCGTCGAACGTCTTCTGATCGATCAACCCGCATGAACGCGCAAACCGAAAAGTTTCTCATCGACGGTCCGGTCGGCAAGATCGAATGCGCGCTCGACAAGACCGACAGCGCGCCGCGCGGCATCGCGCTCGTCGCGCATCCGCATCCGCTTTTCGGCGGCACGATGGACAACAAGGTCGCGCAGACGCTCGCGCGCACGTTCGTCCAGCTCGGCTACACGACGTATCGTTCGAACTTTCGCGGCGTCGGACAGACGGGCGGCGAGCATGACAACGGCATCGGCGAACAGGACGATCTGCTCGCGCTGATCGATCACATGCGCGCGCAGCCGGGTCAGGCGGACGTGCCGATCGTGCTCGCGGGCTTTTCGTTCGGCACCTTCGTGCTGTCGCACGTCGCGAAGCGCATGCGTGATGCCGGCAAGGACATCGAGCGCATGGTGTTCGTCGGCACGGCGGCGAGCCGCTGGGAAGTCGCGCCCGTGCCCGACACGACGCTCGTGATCCACGGCGAAGTCGACGACACCGTGCCGATTCAATCCGTCTACGACTGGGCGCGGCCGCAGGAACTGCCCGTCGTCGTAATTCCGGGCGGCGAGCATTTCTTCCATCGCAAGCTGCATATTCTGAAGCGCGTGATCGTCGACGCGTGGCGTTGAGCGCATCGCTCGTCATCGATCGGCAAAAGCGGCTAAGCGCAGCCTGAAAAACGTTAAAACGAGCGGCAACCGCGCAGATTCCAAGGAAAACGGAAGCGGCCCGCGCGTATAATGGCGCAGAATTTTTTCACGGATTCCGGCCGCGCGACGTTGCATTCGACGTATCGCGGCCGTCGAAACCCCGGCTTCTGAGAACCGTTTTTGCGTCCGTCTGTCGAACGAGCGCTTTTCGCCGCGGCGCCGCGCGTGCCGCTGTCCTGGCGAAATGCCCGACCGACAGCGACGGTCAGCCTGTTCAACCCGTGCTTCGCCGATCATCCGATCCTCGATCGTCATCGTCGCAGCGTGCTTTTTCCGCCGATCGATCCTATGCGCTTTGTCCCTTCCGGCCTGTCTTTTCCTTCCGTTTCCGTTTCCGCAAAAGCCGTTTTCGTTCTGCCCGCCGTGCTGGCGGCGGCGAGCGCTTTCGCCCAGGTTCCGCCGCCCGACGTGACGGCACGTTCGTGGGTGCTCGTCGACGCCACCAGCAATCAGGTGCTCGCCTCGGGCAATCCCGATGAGCGCGTCGAGCCGGCATCGCTCACCAAGCTGATGACCGCGTATCTCGTCTTCGATGCGTTGAAGTCGAAGAAGATCAACATGGATCAGACCGTCATGCCGAGCGAGGCCGTGCGCCGCGTGCGCACCGACGAGTCGCGCATGTTCATCGAGGCGAACAAGCCCGTCACCGTGCACGATCTCGTGTACGGCATGATCGTGCAGTCGGGCAACGACGCGGCCATCGCGCTCGCGGAACTCGTCGGCGGCAGCGAAGGCAACTTCGTCACGCTGATGAACGCGGCGGCGAAGCGCATCGGCATGACGCACACGAATTTCGCCGATGTGAACGGCATGCCCGATCCGCAGCACTACACGACCGCGGGCGATCTCGCCGTGCTGTCGACGCGCCTGATCCGCGACTTCCCCGAGTACTACAGCATCTTCTCGGTGAAGGACTTCACGTACAACAAGATCAAGCAGCCGAACCGCAATCGCCTGCTGTGGCTCGATCCGACCGTCGACGGCCTCAAGACCGGCCACACGAAGGCCGCCGGCTACTGCCTGATCGCGACCGCGAAGCGTTCGCTCGTCGGCGTGCCCGACGCGAGCCGCCGCCTCGTCGCCGTGATGATGGGCGAGCCGAAAGAGCACAACCGCGTGCAGGACAGCCTGAAGATGCTGAACTACGGCTACACCGCGTACGACGCGCTGCGTCTGTACAAGGCGAATCAGGTGATCGATTCGCCGCGCGTGTACAAGGGCGCGGCCGACAACGTGCAGGCGGGCGTCACGACGGATCAGTACATCACCGTGCCGAAGGGCCTGGGCGAGAAGGTCAAGCCGACGGTCACGCACGACAATCTGATCGTCGCGCCGATCAAGAAGGGCCAGCAGATCGGCAGCGTCAAGATGATGGCCGATGGCAAGGAAGTCGCGCAGTTCCCGCTCGTCGCGTTGCAGGATGTGCCGGAAGCGGGCATCTTCGGCCGCCTGTGGGATTCGGCGCTGCTCTGGTGGCAAAAGCGTAAGTAAGGAGCCTGTGATGAGCCAAGCCGAAGCATTCGATCCGACGGTCTATCTGAACGGCGAGTGGGGACCGCTTTCCGAAGCGCGCATTCCCGTGCTCGATCGCGGTTTCATCTTCGGCGACGGCGTGTACGAAGTCGTGCCGCTCTACGCGCAAGCCGACGGCGCGCGTCTGCCGTTCCGCCTGAAGCAGCATCTCGCGCGGCTCGATCGCAGTCTCGGCAAGATTCGCATCGGCAATCCGTTCGATGACGCCGGCTGGCGCGCGCTGATCGATCGCGTCATCGCGGAGAACGCCGGCGCGGGCGATGCGCTCGTCTACATCCAGGTGACGCGCGGCGTCGCCAAACGGCGCGGGCACGCGTTCCCGGCGGGAATCGTGCCGACCGTGTTCGTCATGCTCGGCCAGCTCGTGTTCCCGAGCGCGGCGGATCGCGCGCGCGGCGCCGTCGCCGTCACCGCCGAAGACAAACGCTGGCTGCATTGCGACATCAAATCGGTGTCGTTGCTCGGCAACGTGCTGATGGCGCAGCACGCCGCCGAAAACGACGCGCTCGAAACCATTCAGTTGCGCGACGGCTTGCTTACCGAGGGTTCGTCCTCAAATGTGTGGATCGTGAAGGGCGGCACGCTGCTGGGCGCGCCGCGCGGACCGCGCATTCTCGAAGGCATCCGCTACGGGCTCATCGAGGAACTGGCGCGCGAGGCGGGTATCGCGTTCGAGGAGCGCGACATCACCGAAGCAGAATTGCGTTCGGCGGACGAAGTCATGATCAGCTCGGCGACGAAAGAAGTCATGCCGGTCACGACGCTCGACGGCAAGAGCGTCGGCGACGGCCGCCCCGGACCGGTCTATGCTGCACTGTACGACGCCTACCAGCGGGCCAAAGCGCGCGAGTTCGCCGAAGAGGCCAAGCGCGGCAAGTGAAGGAGAAAGTCATGACTGACAAGCCACAAGCCACCGATCCGACCGACAGCGCCAAGCACAGCGCCGACGAGCTGTTCGATTTTCCCTGCGATTTCCCGATCAAGGTGATGGGCAAGACGCATCCGGAATTCCACGACACGATCGTCGATGTGCTCAAGGCTTTCGACAAGGATTTCGACGAGTCGCGTGTGGAGTCGCGCCCGTCTTCGGGCGGCAACTACACCGGTCTCACCTGCACCGTGCGCGCGCAGAATCGCGCGCATCTCGACGATATCTATCGCGCGCTCACCGGCCATCCGATGGTCAAGGTAGTGCTTTGATCTTGCCCGCGGGCGCATCGCACACCGCCGGCGTGCGCTCGTAGAGCAGCCTGAACTGCTCCGCTTCCTCGAAAACCCACTCCCTGAACGCGTGCACGCGCTTCGTCTGAAGCAGCGCGGTCGGGCACACGAAGTAATACTTCCACGGACTCGGCCCTTCGACATTGAAAAGCCGCACGAGCCGTCCCGCGATGATTTCCTGCATCGCGAGCGAGCGGCGCACGAGCGCGATGCCCTGACCGTCGATCGCCGCCTGCAGCAAATTCGACGAATCCTCATACAAGACGCCGCGCTTCGGTTCGGGCAGATCGGTGAGTCCCGCGGCGTCGAACCACGGACGCCAGAGCTCGTCGTCCGAGCGCAGAAGCGGCAGCTTTTCCAGATCGCGCGGCACGCGGGGCAGCGCGCCGCCGCGAAAGTTCGGTGAGCACGCCGGGAAAAAAACCTCGTCGAGCAATTCCTCGGTGTGCAGACCCGCGTACTTGCCGTAGCCGAAACGCAGCGCCACGTCCGCGTCGTCGCGGTTGAAATCGATGAGCGAGGCGGTCGTCAGCAGTTCGAGATCGATATCCGGATGCTGCTCGATGAATCTGCCGACGCGCGGCGTCAGCCAGCGGGCGGAAAACGACGGAATCGTCGATACGATCAGCCGCCGGTCGCGATCGCCGGAGCGGATGCGGCGCGTCGATTCCGCCAGCGCGACGAGCGCCGAGCGCACTTCCGCCGCGTACTGCCGGCCGCGATCGGTGAGACGCACGCGTTTGCCGTCGCGCGCGAACAGCGACACGCCGAGCTCCGACTCCAGCGCGCGAATCTGATGACTGACCGCGCCGTGCGTGACGAAAAGCTCGTCGGCGGCGCGGGAAAAGCTCTCGTGACGGGCGGCGGCTTCGAAGGCGCGCAGCGCGTTCAGGGCGGGAAGCTGGCGGAGGTCCATATGGATTGTCGGCGGTGTCGTTGTCAATACAGCTCACATAGCAGTGAAAATTGATCGTTTTGCCTGATGCCTTGTCACGCCTAGGATTGTAGTCATCGAAACGTTCCCTTGGCGGAGTGGATCATGCGAGAAATATCAACAAGCGTCACCTTTGAAATCAAGCCCGGCGAAACCGTGCCGATGAGAATTGCGCGCGGCACGCGTCTCATGGTCCACGGCAGTCCCGTCTGGGCGACGCGAAGCAACGACATCGAGGATTACTGGCTCGTGCCCGGCGACAATCTCAAGCTGCGCGAGCGCGAGCGGCTCTGGCTTTCCGTCGAGGGCGACCGTCCGGCCTATGTCGTCTTCACCATCCTGCCGCGCTGCGACGAACGCGCGATGCACTGGGTTTCGACGCGCATCGAGCGTCTCGCGCAGCGGTTGGGCTCCGGATGGAGAACCGTCTGACCCCAAGTATTCGCATTTGCCATCGAAGGCATGCGAATTCACCATCGGCGGGCATGGGGCTATTTCGGTAAACTACCGGCACCATGTTCGCTACACCGCTCGCCATCCCACAAGCAATCCACGACGCGCCCGCCACCGTGCTCAGTTCCGGTGACTTTCCGGTCGCGTTGCGCTGGCGCGGTCTCGAACCGTACAGCCAGAGCTTCGACGCGATGCGCACCTTCACCGACGCTCGCACGCCCGAAACACAGGACGAAATCTGGCTCGTCGAGCATCCGCCCGTCTTCACGCTCGGTCTCGCGGGTGATCCGGCGCATCTGCTGCTCGCCGAAAGCGGCATTCCGCTCGTCAAGGTGGATCGGGGCGGACAGATCACGTATCACGGGCCGGGGCAGATCGTCGCTTATCTGCTGATCGACCTGCGCCGCCGCAAGCTCATGGTGCGCGAGCTGGTGCGGCGCATCGAAGAGGCCGTGATCGAAACCCTCGCGACGTATAATCTCGCGACCGACCGCAAGGCCGGCGCGCCGGGCATTTACGTGGCGCGGCATCCTCAAGGCGCGAACGATCGTACGCAGGCGCATGAAGGCGCGAAGATCGCCGCGCTCGGACTCAAGATTCGCAACGGCTGCAGTTATCACGGCGTGAGCCTCAATGTGCGAATGGACCTGCAGCCGTTCCTCGCAATCAACCCGTGCGGCTACGCGGGGCTCGAAACGGTCGACATGGCGACGCTCGGCGTCGCGGCCGACTGGCGCGACGTAGCTCTCGTGCTGGCCGAACGGCTGGCACTTCAAATCGGCGGCCTCCCCGCAATTGCCGCTGCAACAACCGGATCGACCGAATGACTGACGCAAACGCAAACCTGGCTGGCGACACCGCCGCTTCTGCTTCGTCGCCCACCGCTTACGACGCCACTGCAAAGCAGAAGGCACAGGCGAAGACATCGCGCATTCCGATCAAGGTCATTCCGATCGAGAAGCTGAAGAAGCCAGAGTGGATTCGCGTACGCACCGCGACGGGCAACTCGCGCTTCAACGAGATCAAGAAGATCCTGCGCGAGCACAGTCTTCATACGGTTTGCGAGGAAGCGAGCTGCCCGAACATCGGCGAATGCTTCGGCAAGGGCACCGCGACGTTCATGATCATGGGCGACAAGTGCACGCGCCGCTGCCCGTTCTGCGATGTCGGACACGGCCGCCCCGATCCGCTGGACGCCGACGAGCCGCTGAATCTCGCGCGCACCATCGGCGCGCTGAAGCTGAAATACGTGGTGATCACGTCCGTCGATCGCGACGATCTGCGCGATGGCGGCGCCGCGCACTTCGTCGAGTGCATCAGGCAGGTTCGCGAGCATTCGCCGGAAACGCGCATCGAAATTCTGACGCCGGACTTCCGCGGGCGTCTGGATCGCGCGATCGGCATTCTGACCGCCGCGCCGCCCGATGTGATGAACCACAACCTCGAAACGGTGCCGCGTCTCTACAAGGAAGCGCGTCCGGGTTCGGATTATCACCATTCGCTGAAGTTGCTGAAGGACTTCAAGGCGCTGCATCCGGAAGTCGCGACGAAATCGGGCCTGATGGTGGGTCTCGGTGAAACGGAAGAGGAAATTCTGCAGGTGATGCGCGACCTGCGCGCCCACGACGTCGACATGCTGACGATCGGGCAGTATCTGCAGCCTTCGGAGCATCATCTGCCGGTGCGGGCGTACGTGCATCCGGATACCTTCAAGATGTACGAGGAAGAGGCCCACAAGATGGGCTTCACGCACGCGGCGGTCGGCGCGATGGTGCGTTCGAGCTATCACGCGGATGTGCAGGCGCATGGGGCGGGCGTGGTTTGACGCCGGTTTCGCCCTTCCGCTGAGAGAAAGCCCACCGGAGACGGTGGGTTTTTTGTTTCTCGTAATCGAGGCGCTAACCGTCCAGAACCCCGGACGCCCGCATTCCGGATTTCCGGAATCCCGGATTCGAAGCCGCCAGCCGCTCAGAAAACTCCCATAGAATCATCGGCTTAAGCGAAACTTAAACCTGGCATTGCCCTTGCGATACAAACGGCACGGCCCATGAGCCGCCCATAAAAGTCAAGGAGACAAGCCGATGACCCCTCTCGCATCCAAACGTCCCTGATCCGTCGACGAAGCGGCTATCGCCCATCGACGCGTTCAGACGTGCCCACACACGCCCGCCCCGCGTCAACGCTCGCCGCTGGCCGTACTTCCGCCAACTGCTTGTTATCGCCTGGAAACATCGTGAAAAAACCCATCCATAAAGTCCTGTACGTGCAGGTGATCGTCGCGATCATCATCGGCATCGCGCTCGGGCACTTCTATCCCTCGCTGGCCACCGACATGAAGCCGCTCGGCGACGGGTTCATCAAACTCATCAAGATGGTCATCGGCCCGATCATCTTCTGTACCGTCGTGACCGGCATCGCCGGCATGGAAGACATGAAGAAGGTCGGCCGCGTCGGCGGCAAGGCGCTGCTGTACTTCGAAGTCGTGTCGACGTTCGCGCTGATCCTCGGTCTCGCCGCGACGCACCTCCTGCGGCCGGGCGTCGGCTTCAACGTCGATCCTTCGACGCTCGACCACAAGGCCGTCGATTCCTTCGCGACGAAGGCGCACGGCCAGAGCACGGTCGATTTCTTCCTGCACATCATCCCGGACACGCTGGTGTCGGCGTTCGCGCAGGGCGAAATCCTCCAGATCCTGCTGATCGCGCTCCTGTTCGGCGCGGTGCTCGCGCATATCGGCGAGCGCGGCAAGGTCGTGACGACGTTCATCGAAGGTCTGTCGAGCATCCTGTTCGGCATGGTCGGCATCATCACGAAGCTTGCGCCGATCGGTGCGTTCGGCGCGATGGCGTTCACCATCGGCAAGTACGGCATCGGTTCGCTGCTGCCGATGCTCAAGCTCATCGGCACGTTCTATCTGACGTCGATCGTCTTCGTCGTCGTGGTGCTCGGTGCGATCGCGCGCATGGTGGGCTTCAACATCCTGAAGTTCATCGCGTACATCAAGGAAGAAATGCTGATCGTGCTCGGCACGTCGTCGTCGGAAGCCGCGCTGCCGCAACTGATGCTCAAGCTCGAAAAGCTCGGCTGCTCGCGTTCGGTCGTGGGTCTCGTCGTGCCGACAGGCTACTCGTTCAACCTCGACGGCACCAACATCTACATGACGATGGCCGTGCTGTTCATCGCGCAGGCGACCAACACCGATCTCTCGTGGGGCCAGCAACTGACGCTGCTCGCCGTGACGATGCTCACGTCGAAGGGCGCTTCCGGCGTGACCGGCGCAGGCTTCATCACACTGGCCGCGACGCTCGCCGTCGTGCCGACGATTCCGCTCGCGGGCATGGTGCTGATTCTCGGCATCGACCGCTTCATGTCGGAATGCCGCGCGCTGACGAACATCGTCGGTAACGGCGTGGCGACGGTCGTCGTGTCGGCATGGGAGAAGGAGCTGGATCGCAGCAAGCTGAAGGCGGCGTTGTCGCGCGATGTCGACGTGACCGACGCCGAAGAAGCGAAGTCGGTCTGAATCCGCACTGAAGCCGGAAGCGATCATGCAAGCGGCGAAGCCTCAGTCCGCGAGTGCTTCGCCGCAGTCGTTTCCGGCGCCTGATTCGCCACAAGCCTATGACACAATGGCAGATCCTCTTTCGCGGGAATCTGCTCACGTGTCGCGCCGCATCGTCGTGTTCTTCGCGCTTTTCGCCGCGCTCGTGGCGTGCTGCGCGCTCACGTGGCATCTCGCGTGGCAAAGCGGCATCGACGAGTTGAGGCTCAACGCCGCCGCGCGCGTCGATCGCACGACGAACACGCTCAAGAGCACGCTCGACCGCTACGAATATCTGCCTTATCTGCTGTCGCGGCATCCGGTCGTGCAGGACGCGCTCGATCATCCGGATCGTGCGAACGTCGAGCGCGCGAACCGTTATCTCGAAGACCTCAACGCGCGCTCGCACGCCACCGTGACGTATCTGATCCGCGCAAACGGCATCGCGGTTGCCGCGAGCAACTGGAACGCGACGGACAGTTTCGTCGGCGTGGACTACAACTTCCGGCCGTATTTCATCGACGCGATGAAGGGCAGCACCGGCCGTTTCTTCGGCATCGGGACGATCTCGACCGAGCCCGGCTACTACATCTCGCAACCGGTCTATCGCGAGGGCACGAAAGAGATCATCGGCGTCGCGGTCGTGAAGCTGAATCTCGAATGGCTGCAAGGCGCGGATGCATCCGAGCCGCTCATCGTCACCGACGATCACGGCGTCATCTTTCTCTCGTCCGTGCCCGCGTGGAAATATCACACGGTGCGGCCGCTGCCGCAGAACGTCGAGGCGTCCGTCTATGCGACGCGCCAATACGCGCAACAGGCGATCACGCCGCTGCCGATGACTGTCGTAAAGACGCTCGAGGGCGGCGCGCAGATCGTGCGCGTCGGCGGCGGCGGGCGAGACGGACACCATGCGCCGGCGTTTCTCGCGACGCATCGCTCCATCGGCGAACCCGACTGGCAACTGATCACGATGGCCGCGCTCGATCCCGTCGAGAGCGGCGCGCAGATCGCGGTCATCGTCACCGCGCTCGTATTCGTCTCGCTGTGCCTGCTCGCGTTCTACTGGCGCATGCGGCGCGCGCGCGTGCGCGAGATGATCCGCAGCCGGGAGATGTTGCAGACCGCGTATGCCGAATTGAATCAACGCGTCGCGGAGCGCACGGCGGATTTATCGGAAGCGAACGCGCAACTCACGAAGGAAGTGAACGAGCGCACGCGCGCTGAACAGGATCTGCGCGCCGCGCACGACGAGCTCATTCAGGCGAGCAAGCTCGCCGCGCTCGGCCAGATGGCGGCGGGCATCACGCATGAACTGAATCAGCCGCTCGCCGCGTTGCGCAGTTTTTCCGACAACACTCGCGTGCTGATCGATCGCGGCGATCAAGCGGCGGCGCGCGAGAATCTCGAAGCGATCGCGTCGCTGACCGAGCGCATGGGCAACATCACGAATCAGCTGAAGTTGTTCGTCACGAAGGCGCGGCCGAAGAATGCGCGCGCCGACGTCGCGCGGGCGCTGCGCCAAGTGTTCTCGATGCTGCGTCCGCGCATGAAGAACGTCGTCATCGATATCGCGCCGGAACTCGCCGAAGGCAGCGCGCCGATCTTCGTGCGTTGCGAGGACTTGCGGCTGGAGCAGGTGCTCATCAACTTGATCGGCAACGCGCTCGATGCGGTCGCGTCGTGCGACAGGCCGCGCATCGTCATCGAACTGAATGGCCACGCGGATACGATCGAGCTCATCGTGCGCGACAATGGTCCCGGCATTCCCGTCGATGCGCTGCCGAAACTCTTCGAGCCGTTCTTCACGACGAAGGAAATGGGGCAGGGACTGGGCCTCGGGCTTGCGATTTCATCGGCGATCGCGCGCGATTACGGCGGCACGCTCGTCGCGCGCAATCGCGAGGCGCCGATCGTCGCGGACGGTCCCGAAGGCGGCACGCAGGCGGACGCCGATCATTCGCACGGCGCGGAGTTCGTGCTGACTTTGCGGCGCGCTTGAAAACACAGTTGGAGCAACACATGACCACCGGTTTGCAGGTGATCTTCATCGAGGACGACGAACTCGTGCGCCGCGCGAGCGTGCAGAGCCTGCAACTCGCGGGCTTCGACGTGATCGGGCACGGCAGCGTCGAATCCGCCGCGCGCGCGATCGACGCGAGTTTCCCCGGCGTGATCGTGAGCGATATCCGCTTGCCCGGCGCGAGCGGCCTCGATCTGCTCGCGCAATGCCGCGAGCGTGCGCCCGAAGTGCCGGTCATTCTCGTCACCGGCCACGGCGACATCTCCATGGCCGTGCAGGCGATGCGCGACGGCGCCTACGACTTCATCGAAAAGCCGTTCGCGTCCGAGCGCCTGATCGAAGCGGTGCGCCGCGCGCTGGAGCGCCGCACGCTCGTGCTCGAGAATCAGGCGCTGCGGCGCGAGCTGGCGGGCGCGGGGCAGAGCCGCATCATCGGGCGCAGTCTCGCGATCGAGCAGGTGCGCCGGCTGATCGCGAACATCGCGCCGACGGATGCCTCCGTGCTCATCAACGGCGATACGGGCGCGGGCAAGGAACTCATCGCGCGCAGCCTGCACGACATGTCGCCGCGTCGCGACAAGCCGTTCATCGCGGTGAATTGCGGCGCGCTGCCGGAGCAGATGTTCGAATCGGAGATGTTCGGCTACGAGGCCGGCGCGTTTACGGGCGCGCAGAAGCGGCGTATCGGCAAGCTGGAACACGCGTCGGGCGGCACGCTCTTTCTCGATGAAATCGAGAGCATGCCGCTGTCATTGCAAGTGAAACTGCTGCGCGTATTGCAGGACGGCGTGCTGGAGCGGCTCGGCTCGAATCAGCCGGTGCGCGCGAATCTGCGCGTCGTCGCGGCGGCGAAGGGCGACATGAACGAACTCGTCGCCGATGGCACGTTCCGACGCGACTTGCTGTATCGGCTGAACGTGGTGACGATCACGCTGCCGCCGCTCAACGAGCGCCGCGAAGATATCGTGCCGCTCTTCGAGCATTTTCTGCTCGATGCGGCCGTGCGCTACGAGCGGCCCGCGCCGCTCATCACGGATCGTCAGCGCGCCGAACTGATGCAGCGCGACTGGCCGGGCAACGTGCGCGAGTTGCGCAACGCGGCGGATCGCATGGTGCTCGGCATTCTCGACGACAGCGGTGCGGCGGCGGCGCTCGACACATCGACGCAATCGCTCAAGGAACGCACCGAGCAGTTCGAGCGCGCGGTGATCGGGCAGGCGCTGGAGCAGTGCGGCGGCGCGGTCGCGGTGGCGGCGGATCGGCTGCAGCTCGGCAAGGCGACGCTGTACGAGAAGATCAAGCGATACGGAATCGTCGTGAAAGGCGATTCGTCCGAGCGATAAAAAAGCCCGCTGGTTGTCGCCAGCGGGCTGCGCGTTTCGCGTAAAGGCGTTCAGGCCGAACCGAGCGCCTTGTCGAGCAGTTGATCCAGTTCCGCGAACGTCGGCTCGCCGACATAGCGCTTCAAAATCTTCCCGTTCTTGTCGATGACAAAGGTCGTCGGCGTCAGTTGCACGTTGCCGAACTGCTTGGCGGCGCTGCCGTCGTCCATCGCGACCTTGAACGGCAACTTGCGCGTCTGCGCGTAGTTGTTGACGTACATCGGCGCGTCGTAGTTCATCGCGACCGCGACGAACTCCAGGCCGCGGCCCTTGAATTTGTTGTACGTGTCGATCATCTGCGGCATTTCCTTCATGCATGTCTCGCAGCTCGTCGCCCAAAAATTGACGAGATAGACCTTGCCCTTCAGATCGCCCGACGTCGAAATCTTCTGTCCCGAAAGCAGCGTGAAGGTCGCGTCCGGCACTTTCTGCTGGCCGCCGAAGGCGAAATACCCGGTGCAGGCGATCACGCCCGCGACGAGCGCCATCACGATGTAACGCAGCGGACTCTTCGCGCGCGTGGATGTTTCTTGCGTGGCTTGGGACATGGGAACCTCGGATGGCGCTCCGGCGAACGGAACGGAGACTGCTGCGTATTTTAGCGCCAATTTCGGGATGCGTTCGTGACGCGCCGATAAGCCCGGCATCGCAGCGCGATAATGATGGTTTTCACGCAGCGATTCCTCATGAAACGAGTTTTCCCCGTGTTTCCTGTCCGTTTGCGGCGCGCGGCCGCGCGCTTTCTTCCGAATATTGCTTCCGCCAACAAGCTGATGTGCGCAACTGTCACATGCGGCGCATTGCTCGCGTGCACGCCCTCATATGACTGGCGCACCGTGACGAACAACGACGACGGCTACGAAGTGACGCTGCCCGCGAAGCCGCGTTCCGAGGAGCGCAAGATCGACATCGCAGGCCGGTCGATGACGATGCGCATGCAGACCGCAGAAGCCGGCGACGCCGTGTTCGCCGTCGGCACGGTCGTGCTGCCGAGCGCCGATCCGCAATTGCAGCGCGCGACACTCGATTTCCTCCAGCAAGGTCTCGCGCGCAACGTGAATGCGAAGCCCGAGGCGCGTGCGACGCAGATCGACCTCGCGGCGGGCGGACGCGTGTTAGGCAGCGAGATCGAGGTGAAGGGCGAAGGGGGGGACAAGCGCGAGTCGCGGACGATTCACGCGCGCTTCGTGGCACGCGGCGCGCACGTCTATCAACTGGCGATCGTGTCAGACAAGACGACGCCGACCGAGCAGGCCGAGCAGTTCTTTTCGTCCTTCAAACTGTTTTAGAGGAAGGCCTCGAATTCTGCAGGCACTAACTTAAGAAGTGTCTTAGTGTGTCGGAAATAGCCGAAGTTCCTTCAGAAGTTTACGCGCTAATTCTCGGATTCATATGGACTTTTTGCGCTATCCACAATGTCTGTGGATAACTTTGTGGAAAACAGTGTGTGGTAGCGCTCAAAAGCCCGACTCACGCGGTTTACGTTAGTTTGCCTTCGTTCGCGGCAAGTTAAATAATTCAATAAAATCAATGGTCTGTGAAATGTGGCCAAAACCGGGGTTTGATCAGACGAAGGACCGCCCCGGATCGCTTCAGTGTGCATAAGTCAAGTCTTGACAAGTAATTTTCCGCTTAGCATCGCGCGGACCACCCCGCGTCCGCGCTGGCTTCAGGCGATCGACAGCGCCCGGCGGTACTGAACGGCTTCCGCGACATGGGACGCGTCGGGCATATCGGCGCCGGCGAGATCCGCGATCGTCCGCACGACCTTCAGCACGCGGTAGTACGCGCGCGCGGACCAGCCGAAGCGCTCGCCCGCAGCGCGCAGCAAGGCTTCGCCGGCGGAATCGGGGCGGCAGACGGCGTCGGCTTCGCGGCCGTCGAGATCGCGGTTGATCTTGCCCTGACGCTGCGTCTGTATGTCGCGGGCCGCCGCGACCCGCGCCGCGACGACGGCGCTCGACTCGCCGCGCTCGGTGCCGCGCGCCGACAGTTCCGCGGGCGAGAGCGCCGGCAACTCGATCTGAATGTCGATGCGATCCATCAGCGGACCCGACAGCTTGCGCAGATAACGCGCGGCGACATCGGGCGAGCAGCGGCAGCGCGCGCTCGGGTCGCCGCGCCAGCCGCACGGACATGGATTCATCGCGGCGACGAGCTGGCAGGCCGCCGGAAATTCCGCCTGCTGTGCGGCGCGCGAAATCGTGATCTGGCCGACTTCGAGCGGCTCACGCAGGGTTTCCAGCACTTTTCGGTCGAATTCGGGCAGCTCGTCGAGAAACAGGACGCCGAGATGCGCGAGCGTGATCTCGCCCGGCTGCGGCGGATTGCGCCCGCCGACGAGCGCCGCCGCGCTCGCCGAATGATGCGGCGCGCGGAACGGCCGTCGCCGCCACTGCTCGGGCGTAAAGCCGAGCGAACTCGCCGAAAGGATCGCGGCGGAGGTGAGCGCTTCGTCGTCGTTCATCGGCGGGAGCAGGCCGGCCAGGCGCGCGGCGAGCATCGACTTGCCCGCGCCGGGCGGACCGACCATCAGCAGATGATGACCGCCCGCAGCCGCCACTTCGAGCGCGCGGCGGGCGGCGGGATGGCCGATGACATCGGCGAGATCCGCGGACGGCGCGGCTGTCGAGGGAAGCGGAGCGGCTTGCACGGGTCGCAGACGGGCGTCGGGGACATCGTTCAGATGCGCGCAGAGCGTGGGCAAGTCCGCCGCGCCGAAGACCTCGATGCCCGGCACGAGCGCCGCTTCCGCCGCGCTTGCGAGCGGCACGTAGATTTCGGGGATTGGCGGGGCTGCATCGCGCATCGATGCATAGTGGCGCGCCGCGCCGCAGACCATTGCGAACGCGCCGCGCATCGGACGCAGCGCGCCGGTCAGCGAAAGCTCGCCCGCGAACTCGCGATGTTCGAGCGCTGCGGCCGGAATCTGTCCGCTCGCGGCCAGAATGCCGAGCGCGATCGGCAGATCGAAGCGGCCGCTTTCCTTCGGAAGATCGGCGGGTGCGAGATTGACGGTGATTCTGCGGACGGGGAAATCGAAGCCGCAGTTCTGCAGCGCGGCGCGCACGCGCTCGCGGCTTTCGCGGACTTCGAGATCGGGCAGACCGACGATGGAAAACGACGGCAACCCGTTGGCGAGATGGACTTCGACGACGACTTCGGGCGCGCGCCCAGGAGCGGGCGCGCGGCTGCGTACCACGGCAAGCGACATGATTTCACCTGAAACGGCGCATGGACCGCGCCGGCAATAAAACTAGAAACTCACGGCTCGCTAGCCGAGGTACGCGATAGGCAGTGCTGGCGCCTCAGTCTTGCGCGGCCGTATTTCCGCCCGCGAGACGCTGCTCCAGCTGCGCGACGCGCTTTTCGAGTTCTTCGAGACGAGCGCGCGTGCGGACGAGCACTTGCGTCTGCGTGTCGAATTCCTCACGCGTCACGAGATCGAGCTTCGAAAAGCCTTGCGAGAGCATCGCCTTCATATTCCGTTCGACGTCTTTCGCGGGCGAATTCTTGAAGAGATCGCTCATCTTCTGCTGCAAATCGTTGAAAACGTCGTTGGGCTGCTTCATCGTTTCTCCCTTCTTGCACAAAAAAAGTGCATTCATTGTTAGGTCAGTGCCCCGAATTATCGAATGTTCGATATTGGTGCGCGCCGCCGAATGCGCGAACGCGCGTCGAAGCACCTTTGAGGCGCCGCGATTTTAGCGCCGCCGCGCGCTCGCGTTGTCCGCCCATGCCCCTTTTTGCGGGACCTCTGGACCACTCTAGCAATGAACCTACCCCGACGCCAGCACGCGCGGCCCGCGTTAGCCGTTCGGCCGACCCTTCGTGCGATTGTTTCGCGAAATCGCGCAAAGCCGCATGGATGCTCGCATGGCATACGAGTTGCATAAGTGGCGCGACCTTTTCTGCACGCTTCAATGGACGGCATCGAAGGATCAGCACACCACAGCGAGGGATACATGAAGCTCATTACCGCAATCATCAAGCCGTTCAAGCTGGACGAAGCGCGTGAAGCGCTCTCGGCCATCGGCGTCTCGGGCATCACCGTGACCGAGGTGAAAGGCTTTGGCCGACAGAAGGGGCACACCGAGCTGTATCGGGGCGCGGAGTACGTCGTCGACTTTCTGCCGAAAGTGAAGATCGAGGCGGCCGTCTCGGACGACATCGTCGATCAGGCGATCGAAGCCGTCGAACGCGCCGCACGCACGGGAAAAATCGGTGACGGAAAGATCTTCGTCACCTCGATCGAACAGGTGATCCGCATCCGCACCGGCGAGACCGGCGCCGACGCGCTCTAACAAGAAATTGGCGATAAGAGGAACCAGAAGAATGCGTAACTTTTTGATGTCACTGTTGGTGGCGGGCGCGCTGATCGGCGCGAATGTCGGCACCGCTCTCGCTCAGGATGCGTCCGCTCCGGCCGCAGCCTCGGCACCCGCTGCAAGCGCGCCCGAAAGCGCCAACACGGCGATGGCGTCGTCGGCTCAGGCGGCATCGGCGGCAGAAGCCGCGTCCGGCGCATCCGCCGCGTCCGATGCCGCGCCGGCCGCACCGACCGAGCCGGTCATGGTCGATTCGTCGAAGATCAGCTCCGGCGACACCGCGTGGATGCTGACTTCGGTGGCGCTCGTGCTGTTCATGACGATTCCCGGCCTCGCGCTCTTCTACGCGGGCATGGTCCGCAAGAAGAACGTGCTCGCGACGGTCATGCAGAGCTTCGCGATCTGCTGTCTCGTGACGATCCTCTGGACGGTCGTCGGCTACAGCATCGCGTTCACGCCGGGCGGCTCGTTCCTCGGCGGCTTCTCGCGCGTGTTTCTGCACGGCATGGCCTACATCAAGGGCGACAAGGCGACGACGCTTACCGTCAGCCATCTGGCCGTGACGATCCCCGAGTCGGTCTATTTCGCATTCCAGCTGACGTTCGCGATCATCACCCCGGCGCTCATTACCGGCGCGTTCGCGGATCGCATGAAGTTCTCGGCGATGCTCGTGTTCATGGCGCTGTGGTCGCTGATCGTCTACTCGCCGATCGCGCACATGGTCTGGGAACCTACCGGCTGGCTCGCATCGGCTGGCGTGCTCGACTTCGCGGGCGGCACGGTGGTTCACATCAACGCCGGTATCGCGGGTCTGATGTGCTGTCTCGTGCTCGGCAAGCGCGTCGGCTATGGCCGCGAAGTGATGGCGCCGCACAACCTCGTGCTCTCGCTGATCGGCGCATCGATGCTGTGGGTGGGCTGGTTCGGCTTCAACGCGGGTTCGGCAGTGGCGGCTGACGGCCGTGCCGGTTTCGCGATGCTCACGACGCAGATCGCCACCGCGTTCGCCGCATTCGGCTGGATGTTCGCGGAGTGGATCACGAAGGGCAAGCCGTCGGTGCTCGGCATCATCTCGGGCGCGGTTGCGGGTCTGGTGGCCGTGACGCCGGCGTCGGGTTTCGTCGGCGTGACGGGCGCGATCGTGATCGGCATTGTCGCGGGCGTGGTCTGCTTCTGGTCGGCGACGTGGCTCAAGCACAAGTTCAACTACGACGACTCGCTCGACGCGTTCGGCGTGCACGGCGTGGGCGGGATCATCGGCGCGCTGCTGACGGGCGTGTTCGCGGTGAAGGACATCGGCGGCTTCGACGGCAGCGTGCTCGTGCAGGCGAAGGGCGTGCTCGTCACGCTCGTCTACAGCGGCGTCGTCAGCTTCGTTTTGCTGAAGATCATCGACATGACCATGGGCCTGCGCGTCACGGAAGAACAGGAACGCGAAGGTCTCGACGTCACGCTGCACGGCGAGCACGTCGAGTAAGTCTTACGCCGCAACCGGCGCGCCGCGAGAGCGCGTAGGCTGCGAGCAAGGAACGAGCGCAGCGACTTCGCCCGCCTTATGGCGGGCATTTTTTTGGTGCGCCATTTCCGTCCGGGTTTCGTCGAAGGCGGCGGCCAAACCTATTGAAGCGACAGGCGGAAAAGTGCGTGGAAGCGGCGCGGCGCGGGCCGCAAAACCTTGTCAATTGGCGGTTGATACCCATTTAGGCAAAGCAATTGCTCTACAATCTTTTGTCTTCTTCCGCGAGTAATACATGGTTCCGCACCTTGTTACGGCGTTAAGTGGCCCGCTGCTCGATCTCGAGCGGAAAATCCTCGAGGCCATGCCCGCCATCGAGCGCTGGTTCCGGCTCGAATGGCAGGAGCACACGCCGCCGTTCTACTGTTCCGTCGATCTGCGCAACGCGGGGTTCAAGCTCGCGCCCGTCGACACCAATCTCTTTCCCGGCGGTTTCAACAATCTGCCGCAGGAAGTGTTGCCGCTCGCGGTGCAGGCAGCGATGGCGTCCATCGAAAAAATCTGCCCGGACGCGAAGAATCTGCTCGTCATTCCCGAGCGCCATACGCGCAACGCGTTCTATCTCGAGAACGTCGCGCGCCTCGCGCTCATCATGCGGCAAGCGGGGCTCAACATCCGCTTCGGCACGCTGGACGAGAATATCCACGGTCCTGTGACCATCGCGCTCGCCGATGGCCAGAAAATCGTGCTGGAGCCGCTCGAACGCACGCCGCGGCGCCTCGGCCTGAAGAACTTCGATCCCTGCTCGATCCTGCTCAACAACGATCTTTCGGCCGGCATTCCGCCCGTGCTGGAAAATCTGCACGAGCAGTATCTGCTGCCGCCGCTGCACGCCGGCTGGGCGGTGCGCCGCAAGTCGACCCATTTCTCCTGCTATGACGACGTCGCTAAGAAGTTCTCGAAACTCGTCGAGATCGATCCGTGGATGGTGAATCCGTACTTCGCGCATGTGGAAGGCGTCGATTACGAAGCGCGCACGGGCGAACAAGCGCTCGCGGAAGCCATCGACGGCGTGCTCAAGAAGATCGCGAAGAAGTATCGCGAGTACGGCATCAGCGAGCGTCCGTATGTCGTCATCAAGGCGGATGCCGGCACGTACGGAAAGGGCGTGATGACCGTCCACGACGCGAGCGAAGTCGCCGCGCTGACCAAGCGCGAACGCACGAAGATGAACGACGCCAAGGAAGGCCTGCAAGTTCACGACGTGATCGTGCAGGAAGGCGTGCATACGTTCGAGCGCGTGGAAAATGCGGTCGCGGAGCCGGTCGTGTACATGATCGACCGGTATGTCGTCGGCGGGTTTTACCGCGTGCACGATTCGCGCGAGCGCGATCAGAACCTCAACGCGCCGGGCATGCATTTCGTGCCGCTCGGCTTCGAGCACACGGCGTTGCCCGACACGCACGCGAAGCCCGGCGCCGCGCCGCCGAACCGCTTCTACATGTACGGCGTGGTGGCGCGGCTGGCGCTGCTGGCGGCATCGGTCGAGCTCGAAAAGACCGATCCTGAAGCCATTCAGGTGTGAGTTCGCGGCTTGCGGTAAGCTCGCAGGCCGCGCACCGAACTAGCAAATCGTCATGAACATCCTCTTTATCGCCGACCCGCTCGATCGCTTCAAGATCTACAAGGACACGACCTACGCGATGATGGCCGAAGCCGCGCGGCGCGGCCACGTGCTCTATGCGTGCGAGCCGCAGCATCTCGCGTGGACCGGAACGAAGGTCGAGGCGAGCGCGCGGCGCATCGCGATCGTCGGCGACGAGGCCAACAGTGACCGCTGGCCGTGGTATGCCGCCGAGCAGGCCGAGCATCTGCCGCTCACGCATTTCGACGCCGTGCTGATGCGCAAGGATCCGCCGTTCGATCTGGAATACGTGAACGCGACGTGGCTGCTGGAGATCGCCGAGCGCAACGGCGCGCGCATCTTCAACAAACCGCAGGCGATCCGCGATCATTCCGAGAAGCTCGCCATCGCGGAATGGCCGCAGTTCGTCACGCCGACGCTCGTCACGCGCGATGCCGCGCGCCTGCGCGCTTTCCACGCCGAGCACGGCGACGTGATCCTGAAGCCGCTCGACGGCATGGGCGGCATGGGCGTGTTCCGCGTGAAGGCGGACGGGATGAATCTCGGCTCGATCGTCGAGATGTTGTCCGAGGACGGCGCGCGCACGGTGATGGCGCAGAAGTTCATCCCCGAAATCAAGGATGGCGACAAGCGCATTCTCGTCATCGGCGGTCAGCCGGTGCCGTATTCGCTGGCGCGCGTTCCGCAGGGCAGCGAAGTGCGCGGCAATCTCGCGGCGGGCGGGCTCGGGCGCGCGCAGCCGCTGTCGGCGCGCGATCGCGAAATCGCCGAGACGCTCGGGCCGGTGCTGCAGGCGCGCGGCCTGCTGCTCGCCGGGCTGGATGCGATCGGCGACTATCTCACCGAAGTCAACGTCACGAGTCCGACGTGCTTTCGCGAAATCATGGATCAGACCGGCTTCGACGTTGCGGGCATGTTTATCGACGCGCTCGAGCGCGCGGCGCACTGAGTCTGCCGGCCAACGAAACGCGCGCGGACAGCGCGCCAAACTCACCTCGGCGGGACTGTTAGAATTGACTTTCCCGCGCCCGCGTTTCTGGGGCGCGATCGCGTCTAAAAGTGCGCTTAAAGTTCGCTTAAGCATCGACGCGCAGGCTTGGGGTAATGAAGCTGGAAGGCGGTTGATTTCGTTGTAACGGCATCCACTTTAGAGTTGTGTTCCGCGCCGCTCGCGCGCTTTCGAGCGAACTCCGACGTATTTGTCCGATTTTTCGTCGTTGATTTGTCGCTGAGGCAATTTCCTGACATGGCTGGCATTCTGATCATCGCGCACGCACCTTTCGCCACCGCGCTACGCGAGTGCATCGCACATATTTACGGTGGCTTGCCGGCGCGCATCGGCGTCATCGACGTGATGCCCGACTGCGATCCGGTCGAAGTTCGCGCGTTCGCGCGCTCCGAAATCGATCGCCTGAAAGAAGAAAACGGCGCGATCGTGCTCACCGACGTGTTCGGCGCGACGCCCGCGAACATCGCGGCGAGCCTGCACGACACCGATGTGCGCGTGCTCGCCGGCTGCAATCTGCCGATGCTCGTGCGCGCCGTCTGCTACCGCGCGACGCCGCTCGACACGCTCGCCGAAAAGATTCTTCAGGGCGGCTCGAAGGGCATCCAGGAACTGGATTCGTCCACGCCGCTCAACCCCTGCGCCCTCGCGACGAAGGCCGCCGGCTCGCCCGATCCGGCATGCTCGGCGAGCGCCGATCTCATCAGCGCGAAGGCCGCCAGCCACTGACGCCGCTCATTTCATCCATCTAGCGCTTCGGAGCATCATGCTGCAACAAGAAACAACAATCGTGAACAAGCTGGGGCTCCACGCACGCGCTTCGGCCAAGCTCACACAACTGGCGGGCAATTTTCAATGCGAGATCTGGATGAGCCGCAACGGGCGCCGGATCAACGCGAAAAGCATCATGGGCGTGATGATGCTGGCGGCGGGCATCGGCAGCACGGTGACGATCGAAACCGAAGGCGCGGACGAAGCCGAAGCGATGCAAGCCATTCTCGCGCTCATCGCCGATAAATTCGGAGAAGGGCAGTAAGCGTTTCGCCGCAGTGTCCGTCAGTGAAAAGCCGCGCATCGACGCGGCTTTTTCGTATCCGCATCACGCTTTCGCGTAACGTCGTGCAACCGTTCCGGCCCTGTCGTCACCGGGTGTTCAGGGACTTGTGAGCACGATCGAACATATAATGGACGCGCGGTTTGTGCCCGTCGAGGGGGCGCCTGGCAGACCGCGACATTCAAAGAACTAGAGGAGGGCGCGTGTCCTTCACGCTGCATGGAATTCCCGTCTCGCGCGGCATCGCCATTGGGCGCGCGTATCTGATCGCGCCGGCGGCGCTCGACGTAGACCACTATCTGATCGAGCCGGATCAGATCGACGCGGAAATCGCCCGATTCCACGCGGCGCAGGCGGCCGTCCTCGCCGAACTCGAAGCGCTGCGCGAAGACCTTTCCGCCGATGCGCCGAGCGAAATGGGCGCGTTCATCAACGTCCATACGATGATCCTGAACGACGCCATGCTCGTGCAGGAAACCATCGACCTGATTCGCACGCGCCGCTACAACGTCGAGTGGGCGCTCACCGAGCAACTGGAAATCCTCGGCGGTTATTTCGACGAGATCGAAGACGAATATCTGCGCGAACGCAAGGCGGACGTCGAGCAGGTCGTCGAGCGCCTTTTGAAAGCGTTGGCCGGCGCGCCGACGGCCGCGTCGCTCGTCGTGCATACGGCCGCCAGCAACGGGCACAACGAAATGATCGTCGTCGCCCACGATATCGCGCCGGCGGACATGCTTCAGTTCAAGACGCAGGCGTTCAAGGGCTTCGTCACCGACCTCGGCGGCCGCACCTCGCATACGGCGATCGTCGCGCGCAGTCTCGGCATTCCGGCGTCCGTCGGCGTGCAGCAGGCGAGCGTGCTGATCCGCCAGAACGATCTCATCATCGTCGACGGCGATCATGGCATCGTGATCGTCGATCCGGCGCCGATCGTTCTCGAAGAGTATTCGTATCGTCAGAGCGAGAAACTGCTGGAACAGCGCAAGCTCCAGCGCCTGAAATTCTCGCCGACGCAGACGCTCTGCGGTACGAAGATCGAACTGTGCGCGAACATCGAGTTGCCGGAAGACGCGCAAGTCGCCGTCGAAGCGGGCGCGATGGGCGTCGGCCTGTTCCGCACCGAATTCCTCTTCATGAATCACAAGGACCAGTTGCCGGAGGAAGAGGAGCAGTTCGAGGCGTACAAGCGCGCCGTCGAGTTGATGAACGGCAAGCCGGTGACGATCCGCACGATCGATGTCGGCGCGGACAAGCCGCTCGATTCCATGACCGGAAGCGATGGCTACGAAACCGCGCCGAATCCCGCGCTGGGCTTGCGCGCGATCCGCTGGAGCCTGTCCGAGCCGCAGATGTTCATCACGCAACTGCGCGCCATTCTGCGGGCGTCGGCGTTCGGGCCGACCAAGATTCTCATTCCGATGCTCGCGCACGCACAGGAAATCGACCAGACGCTCGATCTGATCCGCGAGGCGAAGCGTCAACTCGACGACGAAGGCGTGGCGTACGACCGTCAGGTTCAGGTCGGCGCGATGATCGAGATTCCGGCGGCGGCCATCGCCGTGCGGCTGTTCCTGAGCCGGCTCGATTTTCTGTCGATCGGCACGAACGATCTGATCCAGTACACGCTCGCGATCGATCGCGCCGATAACAGCGTCGCGCATCTTTACGATCCGCTGCACCCGGCGGTGCTGAACCTGATCGCGTTCACGTTGCGCGAGGCGAAGCGCGCGGGCGTGCCGGTGTCGGTGTGCGGGGAAATGGCGGGCGATCCCGCCGTCACGCGCCTGTTACTCGGCCTCGGGCTCACCGAGTTTTCGATGCATCCGAGCCAGTTGCTGATCGTGAAGCAGGAAATTCTGCGCTCGAACCTGAAGGCGCTGGAAAAGCCGGTCGCGGATGTGCTTGCGGCCTACGAACCCGCTGAATTGCAGGCCGCGCTCACGGCGTTGCAGAAGGTCTAGGCCAAGCCGTGATCCGCAATCAGTCGATCCACCCGAGCGATGACCTGCTCGGGTGAGATCGCCGAAGTGCATTGAAAGCGGCTTGGCTTGCCGCGCCGGCGCGGACACCACAGAAAATCGCGGTTGTCGAAGTCGCACGTCGTGTCGTTGAAGCAACTATTGCATGCGTGGAAATTGATCACGCGATACGGCGTGCGGAACTCCGTGTGCGGGTGATTCGCGGAAGCGACGGCCGCGCGAACGCGCTTTGCGTGAGCCCGCGTTGCGCGCTCGCCGGCGAAGTGATGGCGCTCAAAGAACGATCCGCCCTGCGATTGAAGAATCGATGAGCTTAAGCGGACCGTCCGGTCGACGGCGTAAGACGCGACCGATTTAGCGCGCTGCTTCGCGGCTTCCGGTGTTTCCGCAGACAGCGCAATCCGGCTGCCGCGCGATTCGCATCGTGTTCCATTCCATGCGCAGCGAGTCGAGCATCATCAGCCGGCCCGCGAGCGTCTCGCCGAAACCGCCGATCACGCGCAGCGCCTCCGCCGCCTGCATCGCACCGATGATGCCGACCGTCGGCGCGAACACGCCCATCGTCGAACACGCGACTTCCTCGAACGGCTGATCCGGCGGGAACACGCACGCGTAGCAGGGCGAATCGGGTGCGCGGAAGTCGAAGGTGCTGATCTGCCCGTCGAAACGCAGCGCCGCGCCCGACACGAGCGGCACGCGATGCGTGACGCAGGCCGCGTTGATCGCGTGACGCGTCGCGAAGTTGTCACTGCAATCGAGCACCACGGTTTTACCGGGCACGTTGATGTCGAGCCACGCGGCGTCGGCGCGCGCGTTCACCGCGATGACGTCGATGTCCGGATTCAGCGCGCTCAACGTCTCGCGTGCCGATTCCACCTTGGGCGCTCCGACCGATCGCGTCATGTGCACGATCTGCCGCTGGAGATTCGTGAGATCGACGGTATCGGCATCGACGAGCGTGATTTTTCCGACACCTGACGCCGCGAGATACATCGCCGCGGGCGCGCCGAGTCCGCCCGCGCCGATGATGACGGCGTGCGCGTCGAGAAAGCGCTGCTGCGCCTCGATGCCGATTTCATCGACGAGGATGTGGCGGGAATAGCGAAGGAGTTGGTCGTCGTTCATCGCGGAAAGAATCGGCTTGCTCGAACGAAGCATTCTAAGCGCGAAAAGAAGAAAGGCTTCGCAACGTTACGCTGCGAAGCCTTTGCGGGGACTACGGGAAAGTTACTTCGACTGCTGCGCGGTAGGCGCCGATGCCGGCTGCGCGCCCGACGCCGGCGCGGAACCCGGCGTGGCCGGCAGCGCAGGCGGTGCAACCACCGGAGCGGACGCCGAACGTGCCGGCTTGTTCTGCGCGAGCTTGCGTTCGCTGTACGACTTGGACTCCACGACCTGCTTGCCTTCCAGCTTGTTCAGACCTTGCTGGAGCATGAAGTCGTCCGCGCTGCCGAACTCGACCGGCTTGCGCTCGCGGTCCTTGCGGCGCTGCTCGGGCGTCTTCTTGTCGTTCTGCTCTTCGAGAATGCGCAGTTGCTCCAGACGATCCGCCTCGCGCTGCTCCTGTTCCTTCTTCTCGTTCGGATCCTGCGTGTTCGCGAGGTGGTTCGAGTAATCGACTTCGCGCGTGACGAGCGCGTCGTCCGGATCGCCGTCCGCGTATTGATCGACCGGCACGTCGGGGCGCACGCCCTGATTCTGGATCGACTTGCCGCTCGGCGTGTAGTAATAGGCCGTCGTCAGGCGCAGGGCGCTGTCGGCGGTCATCGGACGCACGGTCTGCACCGAGCCCTTGCCGAACGTGGTCTTGCCGACGATCAGCGCGCGATGATGATCCTGCAGCGCACCCGCGACGATCTCGGAGGCCGACGCCGAATACGCGTTGGTCAGCACGACCATCGGCACCTTCTTGAAGATTTCCGGCACGCTCTTCAGCGGATCGGAATCGAAGGACGGCAGGCGATAGTTGTCGTAGGTGTCGCGGAAAGTCTGCTTCGCATCCGCGATCTGGCCGTTGGTCGACACGACGACCGCGTTATCCGGCAGGAACGCGCCCGCGACGCCGACCGCGCTTTGCAGCAAGCCGCCGCCGTTGTTGCGCAGATCGAGCACGAGGCCCTTCAGATTCGGTTGCTGGCGCGCGAGATCCTGCAGCTTCGACGCGAGATCCGGCACCGTGCGCTCCTGGAAGCTCGTGATGCGGATGTAGCCGTAGCCCGGCTCCGGCACCTTCATCTTCACCGACTGCACGCGGATCACGGCGCGCGTCACGGTGAGCGGGAACGTGCGGTCGTCGCTCTTGCGGAAGATCGTGAGCGTGACCTTCGTGCCCGGCTCGCCGCGCATCTGCTTCACGGCTTTATCCAGCGTCATGCCGCGCACCGGCTTGTCGTTGATGCGCGTGATGAGGTCGCCCGGACGAATGCCGGCGCGGAACGCTGGCGTGTCTTCGATCGGCGAAATGACCTTGATGAGGCCGTCTTCCGAAGAAATCTCGATGCCGAGGCCCGCGAATCGGCCCTTGGTCTGTTCCTGCAGTTCTTCGTAATCGGTCTTGTCGAGATAGGACGAGTGCGGGTCGAGGCTCGACACCATGCCCTTGATGGCGGCGGTGAGGAGCTTTTTGTCGTCGACCGGTTCGACGTATTCGTGCTTGATCTGACCGAAAACTTCGGCGAAAAGCCGCAATTGTTCGAGCGGCAGAGGCGAGGAAGCAGCTTGCTGTGCGGATGCGGAGATCTGCAGGGTGGCGAGTGCGCCGGCAGCAACGCCAACGGCTACCAGGCCGAAGTTTTTCAGGTTCTTTCGCATAGAGAGTGCGGTCGGAATCGGATGGGCTGCATCGTTGGTGACGGGCCAGTATACCCGCTCGCCTTGATCGGCGACTTAAACGCAACTTAAATGCCTGAGGCTTTCATCCGTTGAAGCGATGGCTCGCGCACGTTTCGACGCGATCCTGTCGATGCCGCTCGCGGTTCGTCAGCCGGGCGCCATGAACGCGGCGAGGGCGCCCGTTATGGCGCCCTCGTCAGGCCAAACACCTGCCGGACAGCCGGAATCAGCCCGCTTTGCCTTGCTTGGCGACAGCGGCCTGCGCGGCCGCGATGGCTTCCGGATCGCCCAGATAGTAGTGCTGGATGGGTTTCAGGTTTTCATCGAGTTCGTACACGAGCGGCACGCCGTTCGGGATGTTCAGCCCGACGATGTCCTGATCGGAGATGTTGTCCAGATACTTGACCAGCGCGCGGATCGAGTTGCCGTGCGCCGAAATCACGACCTGTTTGCCGGACTTGATGGCGGGTGCGATCGATTCGTTCCAGATCGGCAGGACGCGGGCGACCGTGTCTTTCAGGCATTCGGTGAGCGGCAACTGTTCGCGCGGCACCTTCGCGTAACGCGGATCGTTGTACGACGCACGCTCGTCGCCCGGTTCGAGCGCGGGCGGCGGCGTGTCGTAGCTGCGGCGCCAGACGAGCACCTGATCGTCGCCGTACTTCTTCGCGGTTTCTGCTTTGTTCAGGCCCGCGAGCGCGCCGTAGTGGCGTTCGTTCAGGCGCCACGAATGCACAACCGGGATATACATCTGATCCATCTCGTCCTGGACGTGCCACAGCGTGCGGATGGCGCGCTTCAACACCGACGTATACGCGATGTCGAACTGGTAGCCCGCCTCCTTCAGCAGCACGCCTGCCTGGCGCGCCTCACGGTTGCCCTGCTCGGTCAGGTCGACGTCGACCCAGCCGGTGAAGCGGTTTTCCTTGTTCCACGTCGATTCGCCGTGGCGGATGAGCACTAGCTTGTACATGATTTCGGTCGGTCAGTTGGAAAAGCGGTGCGCCGATCGCACCCCGTCATGCTGCCCGAACGGGCGGGGTGTCGCCATCGGCCGGACGGCAGAGGCCATCGCGGGAAACGGTTATTTTATAATGCCCCGATTGCGCCCATTTCCCTTTCTTCCTTTCCTACTAAATTTCGGCGGCCCTCGACGTGAAGTTTTTCACTGATTACACGAATATTGCACTTATCGTCATCGCGCTCGTTTCCGGCGCGCTGCTCCTTTGGCCCGCCGTCACGCGGCGCGGGCGCGGCGGCATTTCGGCCGCCGAAGCCACGACGCTCATCAACCGGCGCAACGCCGTGGTCGTCGATCTGCGGCCCGCCGCGGAATTCGCGAAGGGACATCTGCCGTCTGCACGAAATATCGAAGCCACGGAGCTTCAAGCAAAAATCGGCCAGATCGCGAAGAATAAGAGCAATCCGGTCGTGCTCGTTTGCCAAACCGGTCAAGAATCGCAGCGTGCGAGCCGCACCGTGTCCGAGGCGGGTTACGCCGAGGTCCACGTTTTGCAAGGCGGAGTGGACGCCTGGCAAAAAGCCGGCATGCCGGTGGTGAAACAAGGAGCAGTCAAGTGAAAAAAGTGGTGATGTACAGCACGGTCGTGTGCCCGTATTGCCAGATGGCCGAACGTCTTTTAAAGTCCCGCGGCGTCGAAACGATCGAGAAGATCCTGATCGATCGCGAGCCGGGCCGGCGCGAGGAAATGATGACGCGCACCGGACGGCGGACCGTGCCGCAGGTGTACATCGGCGAGACGCACGTCGGCGGCTACGACGATCTGTCCGCGCTCGATCGAAAGGGCGGCCTCGTGCCGCTGCTCGAATCGGCCTGACACATGCATACTCGCGGCGCGCGATTCGACACGAACGCGCGCCGCATACCGGATTACCTAGGAAATCAAAATGTCTGACGAGAACAACCAGCCGTTTTTCAACATCCAGCGCATCTATTTGAAGGACATGTCGCTGGAGCAGCCGAATTCGCCGGCTATCTTCCTCGAGCAGGAAATGCCGTCGGTCGAAGTCGAAGTCGACGTGAAGGCCGACCGCCTCGCGGAAAGCGTCTTCGAAGTGCTGGTCACGGGCACGGTCACGGCGAAAGTCACCGACAAGGTCGCATTCCTGATCGAAGCCAAGCAGGCAGGCATCTTCGACATCCGCAACATTCCGGCGGAGCAGATCGATCCGCTCGTCGGCATCGCGTGCCCGACCATTCTGTTCCCGTACCTGCGCTCGAACATCGCCGACGCGATCACGCGCGCCGGTTTCCCGCCGATCCACCTCGCGGAGATCAACTTCCAGGCGCTGTACGAGCAGCGTATCGCCCAACTCGCGAGCGCCCAGGAAGGCGCGGCGAACGGCGCGACGCACTGACCTGACTCTGCCGGACCGGAGCCGAGCATGAAAGTAGCCGTTCTCGGCGCCGGCGCATGGGGCACCGCGCTCGCGGGCCACCTCGCGACCCGGCACGACACGAAGCTCTGGGCGCGCGACCCCGCGCTCATCGAATCACTTTCCCGCACGCACGAAAACACGCGCTATCTCGAAGGCGTGACGCTGCCGCACGCGCTCGCATTCGAGACCGATTTCGCCGCGGCGCTCGCGCATGCATCGGCGGATGACGCGCTGTGCGTCGTTGCGACGCCGGTCGCGGGCCTGCGCGCGCTGTGCCGTTCGATGCGCGACGCCGGCGTCGTACCGGCGCATATCGTCTGGCTGTGCAAAGGCTTCGAGGCGGATACGCAGTGTCTGCCCAACGAGGTCGTCGCGGCCGAATTGCCCGAGCATCGCAGCAACGGAACGCTGTCCGGACCGAGCTTCGCGCGCGAAGTGGGACAAGGCTTGCCGGTCGCGCTGACGGTCGCGAGCGCATCGGCGGAACTGGGCGCGCGCACGGTCGCGGCGTTCCATCATGGCGCGATGCGTATCTATACCGGCGACGATGTCATCGGCGTCGAAGTCGGCGGCGCGGTGAAAAACGTGCTCGCAATCGCGACGGGCATTTCCGACGGCCTCGGTCTCGGCCTGAACGCCCGCGCCGCGCTCATCACGCGCGGGCTCGCGGAGATGTCGCGCTTAGGCGTCGCGCTCGGCGGCCGCGCGGAGACTTTCACCGGGCTAACCGGCCTCGGCGATCTCATCCTCACCGCGACGGGCGATCTGTCGCGCAATCGCACTGTCGGCATGCAACTCGCCAGCGGACGCACGCTCGAGGAGATTCTCGCGGCGCTCGGCCATGTCGCGGAAGGCGTGCGATGCGCGCGCGCCGTGCTCGGGCTCGCGCATTCGCGCGGAATCGAGATGCCGATCACGCAGGCGGTATGCCGCGTGCTCTTCGATAACGTGACGCCGCGCGATGCCGTGCAGGCGCTTCTCAGTCGGGACGCAAAAGCAGAGTAATCGGAGGCGTGTGTGCGTAGGCCCAGGCTCGAAGCGCTGAAAGTCGATATCACCACGCTCGAAGTCGATGCCATCGTCAACGCGGCGAACAAATCGCTGCTCGGCGGCGGCGGAGTCGACGGGGCGATTCATCGCAAGGCCGGCAAAGGCCTGCTGCGCGAGTGCGAGACGCTCGGCGGCTGCGAAACCGGCGACGCGAAAATCACGCGCGGCTACGAGCTTCCCGCGAAGCACGTCATTCATGCGGTCGGGCCGCGCTGGAGCGGCGGCAAGAAGAACGAGCCCGAATTGCTCGCGAGCTGTTACCAGCGCTCGCTCGAACTCGCTCAGGAAGCGGGCTGCGAGTCGATTGCGTTCCCGGCCATCAGTTGCGGCATCTATCACTTTCCCCATGATGAAGCCGTGAAGATCGCGGTGCGCACGGTCATCGACACCTTGCCTTCCACGCCCGCCGTTCAGCGTGTCGTCTTTGCATGCTTTCAGGACAACATGCTCGCGCTCTATCGAGCCGAACTCGAAGCGGCAAAGGCTCAAGCGCCGCCTTCGAATCCCGCCTGACGCCACGCCTCGAACGTCACGATCGCCACCGTATTCGACAAATTCAGGCTGCGATTACCCGGCCGCATCGGCAGGCGCACGCGCTGTTCCGTCGCAAAGTGCGCCAGCAATTCGGGCGCGAGGCCGCGCGTCTCCGCGCCGAACACGAACCAGTCGCCCGGCCTGAACGCGTGATCGAAGAACGGCGTCGAGCCGCGCGTCGTGAACGCGAACATGCGCGTGGCGTCGGGTGTTTCCTTCGCGATGAAGGCGTCCCAGTCCGCATGCACGTTCATTTCGGCGTACTCGTGATAGTCGAGGCCGGCGCGGCGCATCTTCGCGTCGTCGAGCGGAAAGCCGAGCGGCTCGATCAGATGCAGACGCGCGCCCGTGTTCGCGCACAGGCGGATCACGTTGCCGGTGTTCGGCGGGATTTCGGGTTCGACGAGTACGACGTTGAACATGGATTGCTTCTAATAAAGGTGATTAATCTTTAGGCGTGCGCAGCGCCACGAAATTGCTGACACGCCGCGCGCCGGCGAGCTTCAGCGTGCGAGCAAGCGCGTCGAGCGTCGCGCCCGATGTCATCACATCGTCGACGACGCCGACATGCGTGCCGCGCACATCGCCCGAGACGGCGAACGCGCTCGCAACATTGCGGCGGCGCGTTTCGCGATCGAGCCGCGATTGCGCCGACGTATGCCGGACCCGCGCGATCATCGATGCGTGGGCGGGCACGCGCATCATGCGTGCGAGCGGACGCGCGATGGCCCACGCCTGGTTGTAGCCACGCGCGATGAGCCGTTCGCGCGAGAGAGGCATCGGCACGATCACATCCGGCGCGGGCAGATCGCTGTCCTCGAAACGCGCATGCAGATGCCGCGCGAATGCCTCGCCCGCGGCGAGCCGCGCACGAAACTTCAACTCGACGGCGAGCGTGTCGAGGGGCGCGCGATAGTCGGCGAGCGCGAGCGTGTCGTTGAACGCGGGCGGCGCTTCGAGGCACGCGGCGCAGTGCACGCGCAGGTCTTCGCGCTCGCGTCGCATCGCGGATGCCGCCAACGGCAGCGCGCACGTCGCACAGCGCAAGCGCGGCTCGTTCCAGTACTGCGCGTCGCAACCATCGCACAGCAGTGCTTGCGACAAATTGCCGCATAACGCGCACTGGCTCGGCAGCGCGCACGCGACGAGCCGTTTTGCCGCCGACGCGAATCCGCGAGCGCGTGCCGTGACGGGCGTCCGGAAGGGAAGGCGAATGCTGTCGGCTTTCATGACTGCTGAATCGGAAAAATCGCGGCTCGATGCGCTAAACACGCGCATTCATTGCGCCTCACGAAGCGTTTATGCCTCGTATCAGCACTTCGCATGGGTCGTTTTCGAGACGACCGAGTATACTTCGCACTCTCCGCAAAAAGATCGACATGTCCCCGACATCCCCTAAAACTAGCCGTCCGGCCTATGATCCGCGCCGTTTGCGCGCGATCTTCGACGGTCGCGCCGCCGCCTTCGACGAGGTCGCGTTCCTGCCACGCGAGATCGCGGAGCGCATGCGCGAGCGGCTCGAATACATCAAGGTTGCGCCGATGCGCGTCCTCGATGCGGCGTGCGGCGCCGGGGCGGACCTGGCCGGTTTGCGGGAACGCTTTGCAGAGGCGTCGGTGACCGGCATCGACATCTCGTCCGCGATGCTCGCGCGCGCGCGCGCCGCCGAAGCCACGGACGCGTACAACGGCGCGGGATGGCGCCGCTTTCTTCCTTCGACGCTCGCCAAGGCGTTCGGCGCACGCGGCCCGCAACTCGCGCAGGCGGATTTTTCCGCGCTGCCGTTCGCATCGGGCGCGTTCGAACTATTGTGGTCGAATCTCGCGCTGCACTGGCATGCGCGGCCCGACCTCGTTTTTCCCGAATGGCAGCGCGTGCTCAAGGTGAACGGCTTGCTGATGTTCAGCACGTTCGGCCCCGATACGCTGCGCGAGCTTCGCGCCGCGTATCGCGAAGCGGAGCGGACGCTCGGGCTCGCGCCGCAAGCGCATACGATCGATTTCGTCGACATGCACGATCTCGGCGACATGCTCGTCGAAAGCGGCTTCGAAATTCCGGTGATGGATCAGGAAGTGCTGACGATCACGTACAAATCGCCTGAATCGCTGTTCGCGGACGTGACGCGCTGGGGCGCGTATCCGTTCGAGCGCGCGTTCGACGAAGGCCATGCGGACGCCAAGGCCGTGCGCGGCGCGGTGCATCAGGCGCTCGAAGCGCTGCGCCGCGACGACGGCACGATCCCGCTGACCTTCGAAGTGATCTACGGGCATGCGTGGAAGGCGGTGCCGCGCACGACAGCGGACGGGCACGGCATCGTCCGTCTCGAAGATATTGGACGAGGCTCGAGACCGAAACGCTGAATCGGTAAAGAGCGCAGTTGTTATGTCTGAAATTTGCGCAAGAAAGGCGCGCAAAAAGGTGCGTCAAAAGGGCGCAGAAGCTTGTGGCGCTTGGCTTTGCGAGGTTACGACCCTTGCTTGTGGATGCCACCCAAGACGCCTATAATGCGTCAGTTTGTCGCCCGGACCGACACAAATTTGGGCGAAATCCGAGCAAATGTGTGTGATTGCGTGCGGATTGATGGAGGCAGCGATGCAAGCCAGCCAGACGCTGACGGAGTCCGAGCCGGTCATCAAGGACTGGCTGATGAAGCGAAACTGCTCGGTCTCGCCGCGTCAGTTCGTGGGCTTCTATGTGTCGCTTGCGCTGTTTTCGCTGGCAATCGCAACGCCGCTGTTTCTGAACGGCGCCTGGCTGGTGCTGCCGTTCACCGGAATCGAGTTGGCGGTCGTGGGCATCGCGTTTCTGATCTACGCGCGCCATGCGGTCGACTACGAACGGATCCGGCTGTATCAAAACCGGTTGTTGATCGAACAGATGAACGCCGAAGAGCTGACGCAGTTCGAGTTCAATCCGCGTTGGGTGCGGGTCGAAGCGGGCGCGACGCCGAGAGAGCCGCTCACGATCGTATCGCGCGGTCAATCGGTGAAAATCGGACAACACCTTGCACAGCATCGTCGCAAACAATTTGCTGCCGAGTTACAGGCGTCGCTGAGACGTCTATGAGAGGAGCCGGCGGGTGCGATGCCACGGGGGTCGAGGGTTTGAATGGAAAATTTGGGTAAGGATGCTATGAAAACAATCAAGCGAGCCCTCTCGGGCGTGCTGGCGGCAGGCGCACTGCTTTCCGCCGGTGCAGCCCTGGCGGTCGAAAACAGTCCAGGCGGTCCCGCTGTCAACGAGATCAACTTCCAGCAGCCTGTGACGAAGATCGCCGAGGAGCTCTACGGCCTCCATATCTTCATGCTCATCATCTGCACCGTCATCTTCATTGGCGTGTTCGGGGTGATGTTCTATTCGCTCTTCAAGCATCGCAAGTCGAAAGGCTTCAAGCCGGCCAACTTCCACGAAAGCACCACGGTCGAAATCATCTGGACGATCGTGCCGTTCATCATCGTCATTCTGATGGCGCTGCCGGCAACCAAGGCCGTCGTCGCGATGAAGGACACGTCCAACGCCGATCTCACCGTCAAGGTCACGGGCTATCAGTGGAAGTGGGGCTACGACTACGTGAAGGGTCCGGGCGAAGGCATCAGCTTCCTCTCGACGCTCTCCACGCCGCGCAGCGAAGTGAACGGTCAGAAGCCGATCTCGACGCTGTATCTGCAGGAGGTCGACAACCCGCTCGTCGTGCCGGTCGACAAGAAGATCCGCATCATCACGACGGCGAACGATGTCGTTCACTCGTGGTACGTCCCGGCATTCGGCGTGAAGCAGGATGCGATTCCGGGCTTCGTGCGCGACACCTGGTTCAAGGCCGAGAAGGTGGGCACGTATCGCGGATTCTGTACGGAACTGTGCGGCAAGGAGCACGCGTACATGCCGGTGGTCGTCGAAGTGCTGTCGGCCGATGACTACGCGAAGTGGGTCGATGGGCAAAAGAAGAAGATGGCCGCCGGCCAGGACGATCCGCTCAAGACGTACACCAAGGACGAACTGATGGCGCGCGGCCAGCAGGTTTACACGTCGAACTGCGCGGTCTGCCACCAGCCGACCGGCAAGGGCGCGGGCCAGTTCCCGGCGCTCGACGGCTCGAAGATCGCGAACGGTTCCATCGCCGAGCATCTGAATATCGTGCTGCACGGCAAGGCCGCGATGCCGCCGTGGCAAGGTGTGTTGAACGACGTCGAGATCGCGTCGGTCGTCACGTTCGAGCGTAATAGCTGGAGCAACCACACCGGCGATCTGCTGCAACCGAAGCAGGTCATCGACGCCAAGGCGGGCAAGATGCCCGAAGGCGGCGGCAATGCGGCGGCGGCATCGGCGCCGGAAGCGGCGAGCGCCGCGCCCGCGGCGGCCGAAGCGAGCGCGCCGGCTGCATCGGGTGCGCAGGCGTCGCAAGCCGCCGGTCTGCCCGCCAGCATCTATTTCGAGACGGGCAAGGATTCGCTGCCCGCCGACGCGAAGAGTGCGGTGGACGCCGCGGCGGCCTACGCAAAGGCGCATCCGGACGCGAAGATCGCGTTGTCGGGATTCACCGATGCGACCGGCAACGCCGACCAGAACGCCGATCTCGCCAAGCGCCGCGCGCAAGCCGTGCGCGACGCGCTGAAGGCAGCGGGCGTGTCGGAAGACCGCATCGTGTTGAAGAAACCGGAAACCATCACGGGCGGCGCCGATAACAAGGAAGCCCGTCGCGTGGAAATCAGTCCGGCTGCTTGACGTGCCGAGCGTGGCGCTTTCCTTCGCCGGACGGCAACGGAAAGTCCCACGCGTCATTGCCAAGTGCCCCGAGTATTCGCTTTAGGAGATGATTGTCATGTCTAGCATCGGACACGATGTAGGCGCAGGTCACGACCACGCGCACGACCATGCGCACGAGACGCCGCATGGCTGGCGCCGGTGGCTCTTCGCTACCAACCACAAGGACATCGGTACGCTGTACCTGTTGTTCTCCTTCATCATGTTCCTCTCCGGAGGCGTGATGGCGCTCGGCATCCGTGCCGAGCTGTTCGAGCCGGGCCTGCAGATCATGCGTCCCGAGTTCTTCAATCAGCTGACCACCATGCACGGCCTCATCATGGTGTTCGGCGCGATCATGCCGGCGTTCGTCGGTTTCGCGAACTGGATGGTGCCGCTGCAGATCGGCGCATCGGACATGGCGTTCGCGCGGATGAACAACTTCAGCTTCTGGCTGCTGCCGGCTGCCGCGGTGCTGCTCGTCGGCTCGTTCTTCGTGCCGGGCGGCGCAACCGCCGCGGGCTGGACGCTGTACGCGCCGCTCTCCACGCAAATGGGCCCCGGCATGGACTTCGCGATTTTCGCGGTCCACATCATGGGCGCGTCGTCGATCATGGGCGGCATCAACATCGTCGTGACGATTTTGAACATGCGCGCGCCGGGCATGACGCTCATGAAGATGCCGATGTTCGCGTGGACGTGGCTCATCACCGCGTACCTGCTGATCGCCGTGATGCCGGTCCTGGCGGGCGCGATCACGATGGTGCTGTTCGACCGTCACTTCGGCACGTCGTTCTTCAACGCGGCGGGCGGCGGCGATCCGGTGATGTACCAGCACATCTTCTGGTTCTTCGGTCACCCCGAGGTGTACATCATGATCTTGCCGGCGTTCGGGATCGTGTCGCAGGTGATTCCGGCGTTCTCGCGCAAGCCGCTGTTCGGCTATAGCTCGATGGTGTACGCGACGGCATCGATCGCGATCCTGTCGTTCATGGTGTGGGCGCACCACATGTTCGCGACCGGCATGCCGGTGACGGGCCAGCTCTTCTTCATGTACGCGACGATGCTGATCGCGGTCCCGACGGGCGTGAAGGTGTTCAACTGGGTGGCGACGATGTGGCGCGGCGCGCTGTCGTTCGAAACCCCGATGCTGTTCGCGATCGGCTTCCTGTTCGTGTTCACGATGGGCGGCTTCACGGGCCTGATCCTGTCGATGGCGCCGCTCGACATCCAGATGCACGGCACCTATTACGTCGTGGCGCACTTCCACTACGTGCTGGTGGCGGGTTCGCTCTTCGCGTTGTTCGCAGGCTGGTACTACTGGGCGCCGAAGTGGACCGGCTGGATGTACAACGAGATGCGCGGGAAGATCCACTTCTGGGCGTCGATGATCTTCTTCAACATCACGTTCTTCCCGATGCACTTCCTGGGTCTCGCCGGCATGCCGCGCCGTTATGCGGACTACCCGGCGCAGTTCACGGACTTCAACCAGGTCGCGACGATCGGCGCATTCGGCTTCGGCCTCGCACAGGTGTACTTCCTGTTCGCGGTCGCGCTGCCGACGTATCGTGGCGGCGGCGAGCTGGAGAAGGCATCCGACAAGCCGTGGGATGGCGCGGAAGGCCTCGAATGGACCGTGCCGAGCCCGGCGCCGTTCCATACGTTTGAAAATCCGCCGACGGTCGAATAAATAGCATCGAGGTTTGCAAGGCTTCCGCCACGGAAGTCTTGCAGCCGGCAAGCAAGAGAAAGCATGGCCCCGAATCCACAAAAAAGACGCACGCCCGAGGAAATACGCGCGGGTAACAAGCGGCTCGGAATCATCATGGTGTTGGTTGCCGCCGTCTTCTTTCTGGGTATCGTCGTCAGGCAATACCTGTTGTCGCGAGGGTAGGAAAGCAACGTGTCCACTCAGCAGGAAAATTCGCATGTCGACCGGTCGTTCAACCGGTCGATGCTGGTCAAGCTCTTCGTCGTCGCCGCGCTGATGTTCGGCTTCGGCTTTGCGCTCGTGCCGATGTACCGCGCGATCTGCCAGATCACCGGCATCAACAACCTCGTGCAGAAGGACGTCGGCGCGCGCGAGGCGAAGAACACGCAAGTGGACATGAGCCGCTCGATCTCGATCGAATTCGATGCGAACGCGCGCGGCCCGCTGAAGTTCAAGCCGGAGCAGAACTCGCTGGACATCCATCCCGGCGAAGTGATGACGGTCATGTACGACGTGACCAACGAGCAGAATCGCACGGTGAACGCGCAGGCGATTCCGAGCTATGCGCCGAAGCAGGCCACCGAGTATTTCAAGAAGATCGAATGCTTCTGTTTCACGCAGCAGACGCTCGCGCCGAACGAGACCAAGCGCATGCCGGTCGTGTTCGTCGTCGATCCGAAGCTGCCGAAGGATGTGAAGACGATCACGCTGTCGTACACGTTCTTCGAGCTGAACACCCCGAAGTCGGTGGCGAAGGGCTCGTGACGGCCATGAGCGCAGATACGCCGAAAAAGGGCGGTTTCTTCAAGCTCATCAAGGCGGTGTGCTGGTCGTTTTTCGGCGTGCGCCGCCGGGCCGACCTGGAGAGCGACGCCGCGCAGTTGAATCCGCTGCATCTGATCGCGGCGGGCATCATCGGGGCGGTGCTGTTCATCGTCGTGTTGTTGCTGATCGTGCGCGCGGTAGTGGGATAGACGGAAAACGCCGGGCGTCGCGCGAAGCGCTGCAGCCGGCGGCAAAAGAAAATTCAAGCAACTGGATCGAAGTGGAGAATCAACAATGAGCGGTCAAAACGAGAGCCCGTACTATTTCGTGCCGCATCCGTCGCGGCATCCGGTGATGGCTGCAACTGGCTTGCTGATCATGCTCGCCTCGCTGGCGTCGTGGGTGAACGGCCATAGCTTCGGGCCCGCCGGCACGTTTATCGGCTTGCTGTTCGTGCTGTTCGTGCTGTGGCACTGGTTCGGCGACGCCATCTCCGAATCCGAAGGCGGCATGTACGGCAAGCGTGTCGATGTGTCGTACCGCTGGAGCATGAGCTGGTTCATCTTCTCCGAAGTGATGTTCTTCGCGGCGTTCTTCGGCGCGCTGTTCTACGCGCGCGCCATCGCGATGCACGAACTCGGCAGCCTCGACTACAAGCTGATCTGGCCGGACTTCACCGCCGTGTGGCCGAACAACGGCCCCGCCGCGCTCGTGCCGCATTTCCGCGCGATGGTGCCGTGGCCCCTGCCGACCATCAACACGGCGCTTCTGCTGTCTTCCGGCGCGACGCTGACGGTGGCGCACCACGCGCTGCGCGAAGATCATCGCAAGAAGGCGATCATCTGGCTGGGCGCGACTGTTCTGCTCGGTATCATCTTCCTGTTCTGCCAGGGCTACGAGTATTTCCACGCGTACAACGAACTCAACCTGACGCTCAACTCCGGCGTGTACGGCTCGACGTTCTTCCTGCTGACGGGCTTCCACGGTTTCCACGTGTTCCTCGGCGGCACGATGCTGGCAGTGGTGATGTTCCGGCTGATTCGCGGTCACTTCACGGCGGAGCACCACTTCGCGTTCGAGGGCGCCGCGTGGTACTGGCACTTCGTCGACGTCGTGTGGCTGGGTCTGTACGTCGTCGTCTACTGGCTGTAAGGAATATCGACGCGGGCGCGCGCGATGCGCCGTCGGCGATGCAAGGCCGGCGGCGACGCCGGTCCGAGAGCATAGAAGCAGTGATCAACACGCCGCCCTCGATGTCTCAAGGGGCGGCGTTGTCGTTTGAAGAGGCGGTGCGTTTTAGCGCCGCGCGCGACAATTCGCCTCGCGGGGCGAGGCGCGCGTTGCGCGTATCGTCGCGATCAGCGTCCGATGGGAACGCCCGACGTTTGAATCCAGCCCATCCAGTGAGCGAACAGGATGAAAAGGAAGAGCGAGATGGATAGCCCGACGCGCGCGGCGAGCGACCACACCATCCGCTTCGTCCTGCCCCGGTCGGTCATCATGAAATAGAGCGCCGAGCCCAGACTGCCGATGATAAGGATGAATGCGATAGCAACGAAGATGTGCATGAAACCAGCCAGCGATTTTGCTCAGGAACGACGGTGAGCAGTATGAATTTGGACTATCTCATTATCTCACTCGACGGAACCCGGCGTGTAGCGGCCGGCCGGATGCCGACGGTTAGGCGTTCGGCATGAAGATCCGGTTCTGGCCCGCGCTCCTGATTCTGATCGTCGTCGCGATCACGGTGCGCCTCGGCTTCTGGCAGCGCGACCGCGCGCATCAGAAGGAAGCGCTCAACGCGCAGATCGTCGCGTTCGAGAATGCGCCCGCGCGCGAAGTCGGCGTCGAGCCGATGCCGCTCAAGTCGATCGAGTTCCATCGCGTGGAGGCGCGCGGCGAGTTCATGCCGGAGCGCGTCGTGTATCTGGACAATCGTCCCTATAACGACCAGCCAGGCTTTTATGTCGTGATGCCGCTTAAACTCGAGGGCGGCGGCTATGTGCTCGTCAATCGCGGATGGCTGCCGCGCAACATGGCGGACCGCACGGGCATCGAGCCGTATGAGACGCCGAAAGGCGTCGTCGAGGTGAAGGGGATCGCGCGCGCGAATGCGTCGCAGGCGTTCGAACTGGGCAGCGGCGGATCGGCTGCGCACAAGGAGATCCGCCAGAACCTGGACATCAGATCGTACGCGGCCGAAACCGGGCTGGCGTTTCAGCCGTTCGTGATCCAGCAGACGAACGATACCGGCGACAGGCTCGTGCGCGACTGGCCCGCGCCGACGCTCGGCGTCGAGCGCAATTACGGCTACATGTTCCAGTGGTGGGGCATGGCGGCGGCGGCCATCGGGTTTGGCCTGTACGCCGCGCGCCGCGCCGGGAAGAAGCGCGATGCAACCGACATAGGCGGCGAATCCGACGATGAAGCCGAGCATCACGCCTGAACACTGACGAACAGAGACACATTTTCACCGATGCAATCACAACGCTCCGCTGCCACCGACAAGACACGCACGCAGCAAGGAAACGCGAAGAAAGGCTCCTGGATCAGCGGCCGCTGGATGCTTTTGCTGCTCGCGCTCGTGTGCGCGGCGCCGGTGATCGCGTCGTATCTGATGTACTACGTGTTCAAGCCCGCGGGCGGCACATCGAGCTACGGCACGCTGATCGATCCGCAGCGCCCGATTCCGGCGCAGCTCGTCGTCACCGATGAAAAAGGGCAGACCCTGCCGTTCAAGTCGCTCGAAGGCAAATGGCTGATGATCACCGTCAACGGCAGCGACTGCGACGAGCAATGCGCGACGCGCCTCTATTTCATGCGACAAGTGCGCGTGTTGCAGAACGCCGAGCGCGAGCGCGTCGTGAACGTGTGGCTGCGCACCGATGACAAGCCGGTCGCCGACGTCATCAAGTCCGCGTATCCGCAGCCGGACACGCGCATGCTCGTCGCCGACGAGAAGGCGATCGCGGCGTGGCTGCCGGTGAATGACGGCACAAAGCTCACGGATCACATCTTTCTCGTCGATCCGAACGGCAATCTGATGATGCGCTTCCCGAAAAATCCCGATCCGAAGAAGATCAACGGGGATGTGGCAAAGCTCCTGAAGTGGTCGCGCATCGGCTAAAGCGCGGCTAATACGCGGTTTGAAGGTTAAACATGAGTTATGTATTGCAACTGGGCCTGATCGGCATCTGCATCGCGCTGCTGCCGCTCTCGTACGTATGGGTGAAGGCCGATGACGACAAGTTCAGGAAACTCGTCTGGCTGACCACTTTCCTGACGCTCGATCTCATCATGTTCGGCGGCTTCACGCGTCTGACCGATTCCGGCCTCGGCTGCCCGGACTGGCCCGGCTGCTACGGCACGTCGTCGCCGTTCATCGCCCATGCGCAGATTTCAGCCGCGTATCAGGCGATGCCGACCGGTCCCGTCAGCATGGTGAAGGCGTGGATCGAGATGCTGCATCGCTATTTCGCGATGGCGATCGGCGTGCTCATCATCGCGCAGGTGATCATCGCGTGGACGGCGCGCATCAAGAAGCGTCCGCTGCACGTGTCGCCGTGGTGGCCGACGGGCATTCTGCTGCTTATCCTGCTGCAAGGCGCGTTCGGCGCGTGGACCGTCACACTGAAGCTGCAACCGGTGATCGTCACGACGCACCTGCTGCTCGGACTCGCGCTGCTCGGCGTGCTCGGCTGGCTGGCGGCGCGCATGACGCCGATTCCATCGCTCGACTCGGTTTCGAATGCCGCCGCCGCGCGCTGGATGCCGGCCGCGGCATTCGGCTTGCTGGTGCTCGTCGTGCAGATCGCGCTCGGCGGCTGGGTCAGCACGAATTACGCGGTGCTCGCGTGCACGGACTTTCCGCTGTGCAACGGCCAGTGGGTTCCGCCAATGAATTTTGAGCACGGCTTTCATCTCTGGCGCGCGCTCGGCATGACCGGCGACGGTGACGTGATCTCGCAGGACGCGTTGGTGGCGATTCACTGGACGCATCGCACGTTCGCGGTCGTCGTCGTGATTTATCTGCTGTGGCTCGCGCTGAGACTGCGACGTTTCGAATCGCTGCGAAAGCCCGCAAACGGCGTATTGTTGATGATCGTCCTTCAGTTCCTGACGGGCATGTCGAACATCGTGCTGCAGTGGCCGTTGCCGGTCGCGGTGGCGCACAACGGCGGAGCCGCGATCCTGTTGCTGCTACTCGTTATGCTAAACTTTCGAATCTCTTCCAGCCGTCCCGGCCGCGCCGCAGTTCCCGCGCGCGACGTCGTTTCAGCGTGACTCCACATCATGGATAGCACGACACTCAACTCCCCACTCGGCAGCCGCGCATCGCAGTATCTCGCGCTGACCAAGCCGCGCGTCACGCAGCTCGCCGTTTTCTGTGCCGTCATCGGCATGTTTCTGTCCACGCCCGGCATGGTGCCGTGGGACAAGCTGATCGGCGGCGCCGTCGGCATCTGGTTGCTGGCCGGCGCGGCATTTGCAATCAATTGTCTCGTCGAGCAAAAAGTCGATGCAAAAATGCGCCGCACCGCGTGGCGACCGTCCGCGCGCGGCCAGATCACGTCCACGCAGATTTTGACGTTCTCCGCATTGCTCGGCGGCATCGGCATGTGGACGCTCTACACGTTCACCAATCCGCTCACGATGTGGCTCACCATTGCCACGTTCGTCGGCTACGCGGTCATCTACACGCTGCTGCTCAAGCCTTACACGCCGCAGAACATCGTGATCGGCGGTGCGTCGGGCGCAATGCCGCCGGCGCTCGGCTGGGCCGCGGTCACGGGACACGTGCCCGGCGACGCATGGATTCTCGTGCTGATCATCTTCGTGTGGACGCCGCCGCATTTCTGGGCGCTCGCGCTGTATCGCCGCAAGGATTACGAGAACGCCGGCCTGCCGATGTTGCCGATCACCCACGGCGAGAAGTACACGCTGCTCAACATCTTCCTCTACACCCTCGTGCTGTTCGCCGTGACGCTGATGCCGTATATCTCCGGCATGAGCGGCGTCGTGTATCTGGCGAGCGCGATCGCACTCGGCGCGGGTTTCATCGGCTACGCGTGGAAGATGTATCGCGACTATTCCGATGCGCTCGCGCGCAAGACCTTCCGCTATTCGATCGTGTACCTGTCGCTGCTGTTCGGCGCGCTGCTCGTCGATCACTACGTGCGTACGGTGATCGGCGCATGACGGCCATTCTTCGTCGCATCTTCGCGCTGCTGTTTTTCGCGGCGCTGCTTTCGGCGTGCGAGAAAGCCCCGGATTTCAAGAATCTCGACATCACCGGGAACAAGCAATTCGGCAGCGATTTCGCCTTGCCCGATACGCACGGCAAGACGCGCACGCTCGCGGACTTCAAGGGCAAGGCCGTGGTGCTGTTCTTCGGCTATACGCATTGCCCCGACGTGTGCCCGACGACGCTCGCCGAGCTCTCCCAAGCGATGCAGCAACTCGGCGACAAAGCGAAAGACGTGCAGGTGCTGATGGTCACCGTCGACCCCGCGCGCGACACGCCCGATCTGCTCGGTCAGTACGTGGCGGCGTTCAACTCGTCGTATGTCGGTCTGCGGCCCGCCGACGATGCGCAACTCGCGAAGCTCGCCAAGGACTTCCGCGTCTACTATGCGAAGTCGCAGGGCAAGACGCCCGACGACTACACGATGGATCACACCGCCGCGAGCTACGTGTTCGACAAGGACGGCAAGCTGCGTCTCTTCGCGCGCGACGGGCAGGGCGTCGAGCCGTGGGTTCACGACCTGAAGATCTTGATCGACTGATCGCGAAAGTGGCCCGAACGGGCCACTTTTCTTTTTCAGCCGTCCAGCGACGGCTCAGGCAGATTCAGACCCGGCGCGAGCCGCGTCGCCTTGAATTCGATGATGTCGTAGTGCGCGAGCCCTTGCTGCGCGAACGGATCTTCCGCGACGATCGCATCTAGCCGATCGCGCTCGATGCCTGACGCCACGATGACGCCGCCATCCCGCGGCACCTTCGGTCCCGCCATCACGAAGACGCCCGCCGCGAAATAGCGCTCGAGATAGGCGCGATGCGCGTCGAGCGCGTCGTCGATCTCGGCAAGCGCGCCTGTGTAGCGAAGATTGATGACGTACATGGTGAGATGCGCCTCCGGCTCGCGAGATTTGTGATGTTCTGTTGTCGATTCTAGCCGTACCCCGTGGCAGCGGATATTCACATGAGCAATCTGTATTTCACGTCGCACCAATGCTGTGCGAACATCCGTCACCCGGTCTGATCATCGATCGGAGACGAATCAGGCAATCCAGCAAGCACGCATCATCGAAACAGGAACACCATGCAGCGCAGAAATTTGCTTAAAGCCATTACCGCAGTCGCGGCCTCCGCCGCGTTGTTCACGAGCCTCGCCGCTCACGCCGACGACAAGGTGATCAAGGTCGGCACCATCAGCGGCCCTGACGCGCAAATCTGGCAAGTCGTGCAGAAGGTCGCGAAGCGCGAAGGGCTCAACGTGAAAGTGATCGAGTTCAACGACTACGTGCAGCCGAACGCAGCGCTCGACGCCGGCGATCTCGACGCAAACAGTTTCCAGCATCAGCCGTATCTCGACAGTCAGATCAAGCAGCGCGGCTACAAGATCGTCAACGCGGGGCTGACGTATATCTCGCCGCTCGGGGTCTATTCGAAGAAACTGAAGTCGCTCAAGGATCTCCCGCAAGGCGCGAAGGTCGCGGTGCCGAACGATCCGTCGAACGAGAATCGCGCGCTGTTGCTGCTGCAAGCGCAAGGCGTCATCAAGCTGAAGGCGGGCGCGGGCGCGAACGGCAACAACGCGACGGCGCTCGACGTGGCGGAGAATCCGAAGAAGATCAAGCTCGTCGAACTCGACGCCGCGCAATTGCCGCGCACGCTCGCCGACGTCGATGCCGCCGCGATCAACACGAACTTCGCGCTTGCCGCGGGCCTGCAGCCGACGAAGGACGCAATCGCGCTCGAAGACGTGCATAGCCCGTACGCGAACCTGATCGCGGTGCGCGCGAAGGACAAGGATCAGCCGTGGGTGAAGAAGCTGGTTGCGGCTTACCAGTCGGAAGATGTCCGCCAGTTCCTGAAGAGCGAGTTCAAAGGCTCGGTCGTGCCTTCGTTCTGAATGTCATCGCTTGAGTTTCGAAACGGCGTCCTGCGGGACGCCGTTTTCCTTGGAGCAATCAGTCGACGCAAATCTGCTGCAACTGCCGCTGCCAAAGAATGCCCGTGCTCCCCTCCTGCACCGGCGTGAAACCGGTTCGCATGAAGAGTCCGCAGAAATCTTCGTAGGGCTCGTCCAGCCGGCAGATCACCTGTTCGTAGCGAGCGCCGTGCGCGAAGTTCGTGCAGGCCGCGACGAGCCGCTCGCCGAGTCCGCGACGCCGCGCGCCCGGTTCGACGAACAACATGTCGATGCGTGCGCGGCTTTCGGAGTCCGCAGTAAGTATCGCGGCACCGACGCGCGTCGCGTTGTTCTGCTCCGCCACCCAACACGCGATGCGCGGGGTGTTCGCCTGCATCTCCGCGAGAAAGTTCGCGACCATGTTCGCCGCCCATGCCTCGCTGACCAGCTTCGGCCGCTCGCCGCTATATAGATGCGCCTGGCGCTCGATCATCCAGCCGAAGTCTCCGGCGCGCGGGCCGCGCAGTCGCGTTTCTCCTTCGGCGTTCGGCGGCGAGAGCAGACGCTCGACGTCCGCCATTGCCGTGCAGAGCTGATCGATTTCGGCAGCGGTCAGCCGCTTGAGCAGCGCGGCGGCCTCGGCCGATACGTGCAGATCGATCTCATCGACCTGGGCTTTCGCTTCGGGCGTGATATGAAGCAGATGCGCTCTGCCGTCCGATTCGTTCTTTCGCCGTACCACGAGGCCGTTCTTCTGGAAATTGTTGATCAGGCGACTGAGATAGCCCGTATCAAGTCCAAGGTTGCGCGATAAATCGGCCGCCGTGGCAGCCCGGTCCTGCGCCAACTCATGCAGGATGCGAACTTCAGTTAACGAAAAGCAGCTTTTATGGAGCCGCTCGTGGAGTGCGCCGGTATGGCGTGCATAAAAACGGTTGAAACGGCGCACCGCTTCGACGGCCCGGCTCGGATCGGAACTGCCCATCGCTCTAGTCTCTCGTTTTGTTGAAATTAATTGTGAATCCGAATTAATACATGCATTGTGCCAAAGAAGAACGACCGTGCGAATACGAAAATGCCCGAAAATTGGGTTATCAGGCAATTAAGGAACCAATTCGGCAAGTGGACTACGTGTACGGGTAAGTCCCAATAGCAGACATGTTCCGAATCGAGCCGCTAAACATTTTTTAACTCATTGATTTAGCGAGAAATTTGACGTTCGTCCTGAGACGCCGCTTTAGCGTTGACTGGTATTATGTTGGTTATATAATGGGCTCCACTTCTGAGGTGAGAGCTTTCGATGGAGCATCGCTGGCAGGACCTGACACCCGACGCGCGGAGCGACACGCCGCTCTATCTTCAGTTGGCGTCGCGCCTCGCCACGGCGATCCACGCGGGCAACTGGTCGGCTGGCGAGGCGCTGCCGTCCGAGCGCACGTTGTCGGAAGGTGTGGGCGTGTCGCGGATCACCGCGAGAAAGGCCATCGCGCTGCTGGTCGAGCAAGGCCTGATCCGGCGCGTACGAGGCGCGGGCAGTTTCATCACGCCGCGCGTCGAAGATCCGCTTTCCCGTCTCACCGGTTTCACGCGAAAGATGGAGCAGCGCGGCTTCACGCCCGATTCGATCTGGCTAGAACGCGGACTGCGCGCAGCGAATCGCGATGAAACCGTGCGCCTCGGTCTGGCGCCGGGCGCGGCTGTTGCAAGCCTGAAGCGGTTGCGGCGCGCGGACGGCATCGTGATGGCGGTCGAGCATTCAACGTTGCCGGTCGCCGCGGTGCCCGATCCACTCGCGATCGGCGCTTCGCTCTACCGGTATCTGGAGGCGCGCGGGCTGTCGGTGGTGCGCGCGTTGCAGCACTTTCGCGCGGTGAACGCCGGCGCGGAGATCGCGCGGCTCATGGGCGTCGCGCCGCGTGCAGCGCTGCTCGTGATCACACGCATCGGCTATTCGGCGGATCAACGCGCGATCGAATTGACGGACACCTACTGTCGCGACGACTACTACGACTTCGTCGCGGAACTGCATCGATAAGCGTCGGCACAGACGCGCTTAATCCGGACGCATCAAGAGAGCAAACAGAGAACGAGAGGACCCAAGGACGCCGTTCGCTTCTTTCGCGACGAAAGCCTGCTCGCAGCACGGCGCGGACGGCACTGAACCTCATCCATGCATCGCGTACTTCCAGAGAAATTCATGCTGAAAGGAAACATACTCACGACCGATGGCTGGATCCACGGCACGGTCCGCTTCGAGAACGGCCGCGTGACGGCGCTCGAAGGACATATCGCCGATCCGCTCGCCAACGACGCGCCCTACATCCTGCCGGGCTTTATCGATCTGCACGTTCACGGCGGCGGCGGCCGCGACATCATGGAAGGCGGCGACGCGGCGGACACCGTTGCCCGCCAGCACGCGCAGCACGGCACGACGAGCCTGCTCGCCACCACGATGACCGCGCCGCGCGACGAACTCATGAGCGTCGTCGCGGGTCTCGGCGAACAGGCCAAACACCGCGCGGCGGGCGGCGCGCGCATGCTCGGCGTGCACCTGGAAGGTCCGTACATCAATCCCGGCAAGCTCGGCGCGCAGCCGGACGCGGCCGCCGTCGCGGTGCGCGACGAAGTGCTGAAGTATCTCGATCTCGCGCCGATCCGCGTCGTCACGATCGCGCCGGAAATCTCCGGTCATCTCGACATTATTTCCGACCTCGCGGCGCGCGGCGTGCGTGTGCAGCTCGGCCATTCGCTCGGCACATACGACGACGCCGTGAACGCGCTCAAGCACGGCGCGCGCGGCTTCACGCATCTGTTCAACGCAATGTCGCCGCTGCATCACCGTGACCCGGGCATGGTTGGCGCGGCGCTCGCGCATGCCGAATACGCGGAACTGATTCCTGATCTGCTGCACGTTCATCCGGGCGCGATTCGGGCCGCGATGCGCGCGATTCCGCGTCTCTACGTCGTGACCGACAGCACCTCGGCGGCCGGTATGCCCGACGGCGAATATCGCCTCGGCAGCCAGCACGTCACCAAATGCATGGGCGGTGTGCGCCTCGCGGACGGCACGCTCGCCGGCAGCACCCTGACGATGGATCAGGCGCTGCGCAATCTCGTCTCGCTAGGCATTCCGCTCGCGGACGTCTCGAATCGCCTGTCGCGTTTCCCCGCCGACTATCTCGGACTCGAAGACCGCGGCCGCATCGCGCGCGGCGCTTGGGCCGATCTCGTCGTGCTCGACCGGGAGCACGCGCTGACCGCCACGTACGTCGAAGGAGAATCAATTGTCGAATATGCTTAATGAGGCGCTCGAGTCCGCCGACGTCGTCGCGGCCCAGCTCGCCGATACCTCGCGCATCGAAGAACTCGCGGAAAAGCTCAAGGAACAGCCGCGCAATGTCGCGCTCACGGTCGCGCGTGGCAGTTCCGACCACGCCGCCAGTTATTTCGCAAGCCTGACGATGAGCCGCATCGGCGTGCCGGTCGCATCGCTGCCGATGTCCGTCGCGACGTTGCAGCAGGCGCCGCTGCGTGTCTCGGGCCAACTGGCCGTCGCGTTCTCGCAGTCGGGCAAGAGCCCCGATCTCGTCGGCACCATGCAGGCGCTGCGCGACGCGGGGGCGTTCACCGTCGCGGCCGTCAACGTCTCCGGTTCGCCGCTCGAAAGCGCGTGCGAATACTTCCTGCCGCTGCTCGCCGGTCCCGAACTGTCGGTTGCCGCGACCAAGAGCTATATCGCGATGCTGTCGCTTTCCGCGATCGTGATCGCGCACGTTCAGCGCGACGTCGAATTGCTGAAGGCGCTCGATTCGCTGCCCGAGAAGCTGCGCGCCGCCGGCAAGCTCGACTGGACGCGCGCCGTCGACGAACTGAAGAGCGTCGATCGCATGATCGTGATCGGGCGCGGCCTCGGCCTCGCCATCGCGCAGGAAGCCGCGCTCAAGCTGAAGGAAACGTCGGGCATTCAGGCCGAAGCGTTTTCCAGCGCAGAAGTGCGTCACGGTCCGATGGAGATCATCGACCGCGACTATCCGCTGCTCGTGTTCGCGCCGCGCGGGCCGGAGCAGGCGGGTCTCATCCAGCTTGCCGCCGATATGCGTGCCCGCGGCGCGCGCGTGCTGCTCGCAGCCCCAGCCGACGTCGCCGAAGCGGAACTGCCGCTCGTCGCCACGGACCATCCCGCGCTCGATCCGATCGCCGCGATTCTTTCGTTCTACGTGATGGCCGCGGGTCTGGCCGCCGCGCGCGGGCGCAATCCCGACGCGCCGCGCCACCTGAACAAGGTCACCGAAACCCATTGAGTGAGATAGCCGATGCGCCGTGCCGAGGAGTCACTGTTGAACCATTCCATCGATAACCCGAACGACGTCGTGCTGCTCGCGCCGTTCACCGGTCCCGTCGTGCCGCTCGCCGACGTGCCGGATCCCGTGTTCGCCGAGGGCATGTTCGGCGACGGCATCGGCATCGATCCGCTCGATAACGTGCTCGTCTCGCCCTGCGACGGCACCATCACGCATCTGGCGCGCACGCATCACGCCGTGACGCTGCGCACGAAGGAAGGCGCCGAGATTCTCGTGCATATCGGCATCGACACGGTCGAGCTGGGCGGCAAGGGCTTCACGCCGAAGATCCAGCAAGGCGCGACGGTGCGCGCGGGCGAGCCGCTGATCGAGTTCGATGCGGATTTCGTCGCGCAGCACGCGCCGAGCCTCGTTTCGGTAATCGCGATCGCCAACGGCGATGCCTTCGATATCATCGATCGCGCCGGCCGCGGCGTGCTGAAAGCGGGCTCGCGCCTGCTGGTTCTGCGCGCCAAGGACGGCGAGAAAGCCGAGACGGCGCGCGCGGGCGCGGTCGTTCTCGACGAAGCGCGCCGCAGCCTGACGCTCTCCCATGCGGGCGGCCTCCATGCGCGTCCGGCGGCGCGGGCACGCGAAGCTTCCCGCGGTTTCGACGCGAAGGTCGAAGTGCGCTACGAAGGCAAGAAGGCGCCGGTGGAAAGCGTCGTCGGCCTGCTCGGCCTCGGTGCGGGCGAGGGCGCGACCATCGAGCTCGTCGGCATCGGCGTGCAGGCGCAACAGGCGGTCGAAGCGGTCGCGGTGGAATTGCTGCGCGCGGCGCAAGGCGAAGTCGAAGAATCGCCCGCGCGCGAGAAGTCGCCCGCGCCGGTCGTGCAAGCCACGCGAACGGGCGAGCCGTTGCCGCCGAACACGCTCGCGGGCGTGTGCGCGGCGCCGGGCATCGCGATCGGCAAGCTGGTGCGCTGGGACGATCAGGAAATCGTGCCGCCGGAACAGGCGAGCGGCGCGTCGGCGGCGGAAAGCCGCGCGCTCGATAAAGCCATCGCCCAGGTCGATGCCGAACTCGGCGAAACCGTGCGTACCGCGTCGCAGCGCGGCGCGGTCGGCGAAGCGGGCATTTTCGCGGTGCATCGCGTGCTGCTCGAAGATCCGACGCTTCTCGACGCCGCGCGCGATCTCATCAGCCTCGGCAAGAGCGCGGGCTTCGCATGGCGCGAGGCGATCCGCGCGCAGATCGCGCTGCTCTCGAACGTGCAGGACGAACTGCTCGCCGAGCGCGCGGCCGATCTTCGCGACATCGAAAAGCGCGTGTTGCGCGCGCTCGGCCTCAACAACACGGCGGCGCTCGAGTTGCCTCAGGAAGCCGTGCTCGCCGCCACGGAATTCACGCCGTCGGATCTGTCGTCGCTCGACCGCACGCGCGTCACCGCGCTCGTGATGGCGCGCGGCGGCGCGACCTCGCACGCGGCGATCATCGCGCGGCAGATCGGCATTCCGGCGCTCGTCGCGATCGGCGATGCGCTGCACGCGATTCCCGAAGGCACGCAAGTCGTCGTCGATGCATCGGCGGGACGCATCGAGCATGCGCCGACCGCGCTCGACGTCGAGCGCGCACGCAACGAGCGCGAGCGGCTCGCGGGCGTGCGTGAAGCGAACCGCAAGCTGTCGCGCGAAGCGGCATCGACGAAGGATGGCCGCGCGATCGAAGTCGCCGCGAACATCGCGACGCTCGACGACGCGAAAGCCGCCGTCGAAAACGGCGCCGATGCGGTCGGACTGTTGCGCACCGAACTGCTGTTCATTCATCGCCAGTCGGCGCCGACGGTCGCGGAGCACGCGCAAAGCTATCAGGGCATCGTCGATGCCTTGCAGGGCCGCACCGCGATCATCCGCACGCTCGATGTCGGCGCGGACAAGGAAGTCGATTATCTGACGCTGCCGCCCGAGGAAAATCCGGCGCTCGGGCTGCGCGGCATCCGGCTCGCGCAAGTGCGCCCCGATCTGCTCGATGACCAGTTGCGCGGCCTGCTCGCCGTGAAGCCGGCGGGCGCGCTGCGAATCCTGTTGCCGATGGTCACCGATTCCGGCGAACTGCAGCGCTTGCGTGCGCGCATCGACGAACTGGCGCGCGAAGCGGGCCGCACCGATCCGGTCGAAGTGGGCGTGATGATCGAAGTGCCGTCGGCGGCGCTGCTTGCCGACCAACTGGCGAAATACGCCGATTTCCTCTCGATCGGCACCAACGATCTCACGCAGTACACGCTCGCGATGGACCGTTGCCAGCCCGATCTCGCCGCGCAATCCGACGGCCTGCATCCGGCCGTGCTGCGTCTCATCAAGGCGGCGGTGCAGGGCGCGGAGAAGCACGGCAAGTGGGTCGGCGTGTGCGGCGCGCTAGGCGGCGATCCGGTCGCGGCGCCCTTGCTCATCGGACTCGGCGTGACGGAATTGTCGGTCGATCCGGTGTCGGTGCCCGGCATCAAGGCACGCGTGCGCAATCTCGATTACCAACTGTGCCGTCAGCGCGCCGAGGATTGCCTCGCGCTCGAATCGGCTCAGGCAGTAAGAGCGGCAAGCCGCGAAATCTGGCCGCAGGACTGAACGTCTTCCCTGCAGCCGGCTTCACGGATGCCTTTTCAGCAATCCCCGAAGCAGCAAAGACAAGACCTATATTTTTTGGAGAACCCGATGGACGCCAACCCGTTTGCAAAGATGCAGCGACTAGGCCGCGCGCTGATGCTGCCGATCGCCGTACTACCGGTGGCCGGCCTGCTTTTGCGTCTCGGCCAGCCCGATGTCTTCAACATCAAGATGATCGCGGACGCCGGCGACGCGATCTTCACCAATCTGCCGCTCTTGTTCGCGATCGGCGTGGCGGTGGGCTTCGCGAAGGACAACAACGGCACGGCGGGTCTCGCCGGCGCGATCGGCTACCTCATCGAAGTGGCCGTGATGAAGGACATCAACGACAAGCTCAACATGGGCGTGCTGTCGGGGATCATCGCCGGTATGGTGGCCGGCTATCTGTATAACCGATACAAGGACATCAAGCTGCCCGAGTATCTGGCATTCTTCGGCGGCAAGCGCTTCGTGCCGATCGTGACAGGCGTCGCGTGTCTGGTGCTCGGCATCGTCTTCGGCTACATCTGGCAGCCGGTGCAGGCGGCCATCGACGGCGCGGGCAACTGGCTGACGACCGCCGGCGCGCTCGGCACCTTCGTGTTCGGCGTGCTGAACCGCATCCTGCTGGTTACGGGTCTGCATCACATCATCAACTCGCTCGCGTGGTTCGTGTTCGGCTCGTTCACGCCGCCCGACGGCGGCGCGATCGTGCACGGCGACCTGCATCGCTTCTTCGCGGGCGACAAGACGGCGGGCGGCTTCATGACGGGCTTCTTCCCGGTGATGATGTTCGGTCTCCCGGCCGCGTGCCTCGCGATGTTCCATGAAGCGCCGAAGGAGCGCCGCGCGATCGTCGGCGGCCTGCTGTTCTCCATGGCCCTGACCGCATTCCTGACGGGCGTGACCGAGCCGATCGAATACTCGTTCATGTTCCTGGCTCCGGTGCTCTACGGCATCCACGCAGTGCTGACGGGCCTGTCGCTCGCCATCTGCTCGGCGCTCGGCATCCATCTGGGCTTCACGTTCTCGGCGGGCGCGATCGACTACGTGCTGAACTACGGTCTGTCGCAGCGCGGCTGGCTGGCGCTCGTGGTCGGTGCGGTGTACTTCGTCATCTATTACGGCCTGTTCCGCTTCTTTATCCGCAAGTTCAACATGGCGACGCCGGGCCGCGAGCCGGCCACGACCGACGCCGAAACCGACGTGGCCCAAACCGTCGATGGCGGCCTGATTCCGCCCGTGCCCGGCGCGGCAGCAGCCGTGTCGAACACGCGCGCTGCGAAGTACGTCGCGGCGCTCGGCGGCGCATCCAATCTGACGCTCGTCGATGCCTGCACGACGCGTCTGCGTCTGTCGGTCGTGGATTCGGAGAAGGTGTCGGAGCCGCAGTTGAAGAGCATCGGCGCGCGCGGCGTGTTGAAGCGCGGCGCGACCAACGTCCAGGTGATCATCGGGCCGGAAGCCGATCTGATCGCCGATGAAATCCGCAGCGAACTCGAGCATTCGTCGACGCGCGGCGCAACGCCCGCATCGTCGACGCCGGCGCAACCGGTCGCGGCAGCGGTGAGCGGCGACCAGACGCCCGGCCCGCTCGATCCGGACCCGTTCCGCTGGCTCGCGGTGTTCGGCGGCGCGACCAACGTGGTATCGCTCGACGCGGTTGCGCAGACGCGCCTGCGCGTGGTCGTGCGCGATCCGTCGTCGGTGGATCGTCAGCGTTTGTCGTCGCTGGATGTGGCGTGGGTGTCGGCGGATACGGTCCACATCGTCGTGGGCGCGGCGGCGCAGCGCTATGCGGCGCAACTGTCCACGCGCTTGTCCGGCAATGGCGGCGGCGCTGCACCGATGCCTGCCTGAAGCGGTAATCGAAGCTCGATAACAAACGGCGCCCGTGGGCGCCGTTTGTGTTTTCAGCGAAGTGCCAAAGAAAAAGCCCGCCGTCTCGTCGACGGCGGGCTTTGCAATTTCTGCAATGGCACAGTCAATTGTTACGCGTAGTCATGCAACGCCGAGCGCATCTTCTTCATCGCGCTCGCCTCGATCTGGCGAATGCGCTCCGCCGAGACGCCGAACTCGTCGGCCAGTTCATGCAGCGTCTTGCCGCCCGAGCCGTCGTCCTGCACGTCGAGCCAGCGCGCCTTGATGATGCGGCGGCTGCGTTCGTCGAGCGATTCGAGTGCATCGGCGAGGCCGTCGCTTTGCAGCCTGTCGTGCTGCCGCGCGGCGATGACGTTAGTCGGCTCGTTGTGCGAGTCGGCCAGATAGGCGATGGGCGCGTACGCTTCCTCGCCATCCTCGACCTGGCCTTCGAGCGCGATATCGCCGCCCGACAAGCGCGTTTCCATCTCCGCGACTTCCTCGCGCTTTACGTTCAGCTCGCTCGCGAGACCTTCGATCTCGTCCGGCGTGAACGCCGAATGGCTGGTCTTGTGACTGCGCAGATTGAAGAACAGCTTGCGCTGCGCCTTGGTCGTCGCGACCTTCACCATGCGCCAGTTGCGCAGGATGTACTCGTGAATCTCGGCCTTGATCCAGTGCATCGCATACGACACCAGGCGCACGTTTTGCTCTGGGTCGAAGCGCTTCACCGCTTTCATCAGACCGATGTTGCCTTCCTGGATCAGGTCGGCGTGCGGCAAGCCGTAACCGAGATAGTTACGGGCGATCGACACGACGAGGCGCAGGTGCGAAAGCACCAGCTGGCGCGCGGCGTTCAGGTTGCCCTGCTCGCGGAATTCGGTGGCGTACTGTCGTTCCTCCGCCTGCGAAAGCATCGGAATACGGTTCACTGCTTGTATGTATGAATCGATGTTGCCGATCTGGCCGGTCAGCATCGACGACTGTGCGTACGTCAGCGCGCCTGCCGAAGATGCCTTGGCAGGTGCCGAGCTCACAACATTCGGAAGGGTCATCGCATTGGTCACGCTCATAAGCTCCTTATCAACAATTCACGTGCCGCTTAACGACCGCGGCAAGTCAGACACGATATTAGCACTCCAGTCCATCGAGTGCTAAGTGTTAGAGCAGAGGGGAATGTGGGAGTTCCCACAAAAACTATCGAATTTGCGGGTCCAATAGGACGGACTGTTGCGCGAGCAGCGGAAGAAACTACCGGAGGCTGAAACGTTTTCGCATGATTTACCTTACTTGCCCACTGTCGCGATCAGAAATTCTACAAACGGGGGCGCGCTGATGCGATTTCTGCAAATGTTTTAAAACGTCACTAGAATCGCCAAGCGACAGCAATTTACGAAACACACCCGCTATCCGAGCAAATTGGGGTGCAAATGCATAAAAACAAGAGTTCGTGGCCCCGCCCGCTAGCGCGCGTGGCGGTTTGTACTGCATTGGGTCTCGCGTCGGCGGCGGCTCATGCCGACCGATTCGGTGTCCAGATCGCCGGCGGCGTCGCCGACCACGACATCAAGAAGGCCGATCTCGGCCTGTCCTGGGATCCGGGCCTCACCTGGTGGGAGATCGGTGGTTTTCACTTCACGCTCATCGGCGAAGGCCACGTGTCCTACTGGCACACGACCGAGGACAACGCCGTGCATCCGAACATATGGGAATTCGGCATTACGCCAGTGCTGCGCTTCGTGAAGAGCTCGGGCTACTTCCGGCCGTTCATCGAGGCGGGCGTCGGCGTGCGGCTGCTCTCGCACACGCGCATCACCGAGGATTTCAGCGTCGGGTCGGCGTTCCAGTTCGCGGACATGGTGGGCGTCGGCATGATCTTCGGGTCGAAGCAGAGCTATCAAGCGGGATTTCGCTTTCAGCATCTGTCGAACGGCGGTATCAAAGAGCCGAATCCTGGTATAAATTTCAGCCAGCTATATCTGCAATACAACTTCTGACGAGGCGCCGGCGCATCGGTTCCTCGACACAAGGGGAATCGACAGATGCCGGCAAAAACCATTGAGGCCATCCGCGGCCTCGAGCGCGATCGCTTCCGTGCCATGGTCGAGGGCGACGGCCCGGCGCTGGACGCGCTGCTGGCCGAGAACGTCAGCTACGTCCACACGAACGGCAAGCGGGAGACGAAGCGCCAGTTCATCGACGCGATCACCGCGGGCCGCCGCCGCTATCGGCAGATCGAAATTCAGTCGCAGGATGTGCTGCCCGCCGGCCGCGATACGTGCCTCGTGTCGGGCCGTGCGCTGATCGAGATGGAATCGAAGAACGGCGCGCTGCTGTTTCCGATCGCCTACACCGCCGTCCATGTGCAGACCGAAGGCCAATGGCAGCTGCTCGCCCTGCAGGCGACGCGCGTGGCGCTCGAATAGCCACGCGCGCCGCCCATCACGCTTCCACGGCTTCGTCTTGCCGCAGGTTGTCCACGACGCGCCCGGAGCGGTTGACCGCGCTCACGACGGCATCGGCGACCGCGAGCGCCGGATTCGCATGCACCGCGACGCCGAAGCGCGTCGGCCCGTCTCCGACACGACAGCCGACGAACGCCGCCGTGTCGCCGTTCGCCGTCGCGGACGTCTCGAACCAGTTCACGCTCGCGTCCACGCCGAGCGCGGCGGCGACCGCCTGCGCGTGAGCGTCGCCGCTCGTCGCAGCCACTACGGCCGGTAATGCGACGCGCCTTTCGAATACCGTAAGCGTCGAAACGTCGATGCGCGATACCGGCCCGCCCGCATCGAAATACTCGCGCTTGAAGAGCTCGCAGATCGCTTCGCCGCTGATTTCCGCGCCGGATGCATCGGTGACTTTCTGGACGGCGTGGCTGAATTCGATCTGCACGCGGCGCGGCGGCGTGAAGCCGAGACCGCGTTCGAGCAGATACGTCGAACCGCCCTTTCCGGACTGGCTGTTCACGCGGATCACGGCGTCGTAGCTGCGGCCGAGATCGGCCGGATCGATCGGCAGATAGGGCACTTCCCACACCGTGCCCGGCACGCGCTGCGCGAAGCCCTTGCGGATCGCGTCCTGATGCGAACCCGAAAACGCGGTGAACACGAGATCGCCCGCGTACGGATGGCGTGGATGCACCGGAATCTGATTGCAGCGCTCGACGACGCGGCGCACGGCGTCGATATCGGAAAAATCGAGGCCCGGATCGACGCCTTGCGTGTAAAGATTCATCGCGAGCGTCACGAGATCGACATTGCCGGTGCGCTCGCCGTTGCCGAAGAGGCAGCCTTCGATGCGATCCGCGCCAGCGAGCAACGCCATTTCCGCCGCCGCGACGGCCGTGCCGCGATCGTTATGCGGATGCACCGACAGCACGATGCTGTCGCGAAAGCCCATGTTGCGGTCCATCCACTCGATCTGATCGGCGAAGACGTTGGGCGTTGCCGCTTCGACGGTCGCGGGCAGATTCACGATCATTTTGTGATCGGGCGTCGGACGCCACATTTGCGCGACGGCATCGCAGACTTCGCGTGCGAACGACAGCTCCGTCATGCTGAAGGTTTCGGGCGAGTACTGATAGATCCAGTGCGTGTCCGGCCGCGCCGCCGCGCATTCCTTGATGATGCGCGTGCCTTCGACCGCCAGCGCCTTCACTTCGTCCTTCGACTGGTTGAACACGATCTTGCGGAACGACGGCGCGATCGCGTTATAGAGATGCACGATAACCTTGCTCGCACCTTCCACCGCTTCGAACGTGCGCTCGATCAGTTCGCGGCGCGACTGCACGAGCACTTCGATGGTCACGTCGTCCGGAATGCGCTTTTCGTCGATCAGCTTGCGCACGAAGTCGAAATCCGTCTGCGATGCCGACGGGAAGCCCACCTCGATTTCCTTGAACCCGATTTTCACCAGCATCTCGAAGAACTCGAGCTTCGCTGCGATGCTCATCGGCTCGATGAGCGACTGGTTGCCGTCGCGCAGATCGGTGCTCATCCAGACGGGCGCTTTTTCGATCGTGCGGTTCGGCCAGCGGCGGCCATTCAGACGGACTTGCGGAAACGGACGGTATTTCTCGGCGGGGTTCGGCATCATGATCGTCGATCTCTCTTCGGACGGTTTGCGTAGCGTCTGCGAGAGAGGCCGTGTCCGGCGGCTGGCCGGGCGTGGCGGCATGCACGTAAGACCGGGCGGCGCGCGCGTTCACACGAATCACCGGCGATGGTGACGCCTGCGACCAACGTGAACGTGCGCGAAGCAGCGTGCATGTGACCCTCGCGTTTCCGTTTCGCGGGATGCGCGAACGAAAAGCTGACGACTACAGGTTGGTAAGAAAAGGTACTGCGGGAAACTTCTGGAGGACCGCGCGACTTGCGAACGCACGGCGCTACGTCTGGCGACTTACGCTAGACGTAGCGATAGGGGCCGCGCTAGGCGGCCCGAAATAATTCGGAGGGAGGAAAACTGGGTCAAGCGCATGCGTTCGACTTTAAACCAGCGTTGAATAGTGTGTCAAACGGGATTTTCCTGACCGGCGACCGGCTTGCGCACCACATTGGCGATGACTTCAACCTGGCGCGCGACCGCGGGCGGCACCGGCACATCGCCGCGCAGCACGGATTCGATCCAGCGCGCGGTGGTCGCGGCGTCGAGCGTCTCGGGCAGCTCGACACGCGGGGCGTCCGGCTGCGAATGCTCGGGCGCGATCAGCGTTTCGGCGTGGCCGTCGTGAAACCAGTCGACCTGCACCTGGCGGCGCGTGTCCGCGACGGCTTCGCCTTCCGTGCCGCGCGCGAGCAGTGCGCCGCCCGCCGCTGCGTCCGGATGCGCGGTGAAAAGCCCGGTGAGACTCTCGCGATATTCGGGATGCGTGTAGTTGACGAGCCGCACGCCCGGGTCCGCGAACGGTTGAAGGATCTTCACGAGCGTATGTGTCGAATTGCGCACGCCCATGCGGCGTCTGAGCGCGAGCAATCGCGCGAGCTTCGGCGCGAGCACGGTGATCGGCGCGAAGGAGAGGCGGCGCGAGGCGAGGCTGTCTTCGATTTCATCGTGCGAAGCCGCGTGCGCGATGCCCAGTTCGGCGAAGATTTCGGCGCTCGTCACGCGGCCGGGATCGCCGGTGACACCGTGCACCAGGACCGGTACGCCTTCGCGCGCGAGCAGCAGCGACAGGAGCGGCACGAGATTGGGCGTCTTGCGTGCGCCGTTGTAGCTCGGGATCGAGACGGGCCGTGCGTGCTCGCGGCCATCCTGGACATGCAGCGGCTCGAACGAGCGATGCGCGGCGGAAAGCATCGCGGCAAGCTCGGCGGCGGTTTCGCCCTTGACGCGATAGGCCAGCAGCACCGCGCCCAGTTCGAGTTCGGGCACGCGATCGTCGAGCATCGCTTCGTAGAGCGCGTAAGTATCCTCGTGCGAAAGTGCGCGCGCGCCATTCGGCCCGCGGCCGATTTCCTTGATGTAGCGTGCGCAGGCGAAAGTGGGGGAAGCAGAGTCGGTCATCGGAGAGGTGCGCGATCGGGCGCTCAATTCCGTAATCTGAGCGATGCCGTTGCGCTTTTTAAGGTGCAGGAATGCTATTGAGTACCGCATTTGAGGAGCGCTGGCAAGGTTTGCCCATCGAACGTTTCGCGCGCTTTTCCGCCGATGCTTACTAAAACCACCGCGCCAGCCGCAGCTCCGAAGGCCGGTCGAAAGCTCGCTGAGCCAAGCCCGACAAGCTTCGCCACGATTTGTGCGCGCACGTTACACTCCTTGTTCTCGCCGGCCGTGAACGCCGACGCATTCGTCCGGAAATCTGCAAATCAAAACAGCATCAGGAGAGCGGGATGAGTTATGTGTTTCCTCCGGCGCCGGCAGCAGCCGTGCCCGTCGATGGTTCGAACGAGCAGTTTCCCGTGCGCCGCATCTACTGCGTCGGGCGAAACTACGAAGCCCATGCGCGCGAAATGGGCCACGATCCGGATCGCGAGCCGCCGTTCTTCTTCAGCAAGCCCGCCGATGCCGTGCTGAACGTTGCGCCGGGCTCGACGGCGGAATTCCCGTATCCGTCGCAGACGAAGAATCTGCACTTCGAGATGGAACTCGTCGCCGCGATCGGCAAGCAGGGCAAGGACATTCCCGCCGATAAGGCGCTGGACTACGTCTACGGCTACGCGCTCGGGCTCGACATGACGCGCCGTGACCTGCAAGCCGAAGCGAAGAAGCTCGGCCGTCCGTGGGACACGGCGAAGGGTTTCGACCGCTCCGCGCCGATCGGCCCGATTCATCCCGTATCGAAGGTCGGGCATCTGGAAAAGAGCGCGATCTGGCTGACGGTCAACGGCGAGGAAAAGCAGCGCTCGGACATCTCGCAACTGATCTGGTCGGTCGGCGAGACGGTCGCGTATCTGTCGACGCTCTTCGAACTCTTCCCCGGCGATCTCATCTTCACCGGCACGCCCGAAGGCGTCGGCGCGGTCGTGAAGGGGGACGTGCTGAAGGGCGGCGTCGACGGCATCGGCGAATTCTCCGTGCGCGTCGTCTGAGTCCGCGACCATGAAGCTCTACAGCTATTTCCGCAGCTCGGCGGCGTATCGCGTGCGTATCGCGCTGAATCTGAAGGGGCTCGATTACGAGTACGAGGGCGTGCATTTGCTGCGCGACGGCGGCCAGCAGTTGAAGCCCGAATATCGCGCGGTGAATCCGGACGGCATTGTGCCGGCGCTCGTCGATGGCGACGACGTTCTCACGCAGTCGCTCGCGATCATCGAGTATCTCGAGGAGACGCATCCCGAGCCGGCGCTCCTGCCGAAGAATCCGTCCGATCGCGCCTTCGTGCGTTCGGTCGCGATGCAGGTCGCGTGCGAGATTCATCCGCTCGACAATTTGCGCGTGCTCAAGTACCTGAAGCATCAGGTGAAGGTGCCGGATGACGTGAAGGACGCGTGGTATCGGCATTGGGTCGAGATGGGTTTCACGTCGCTCGAAACGCGGCTGGCCGCCGACAGGCGCGTCGGCGCGCTCACGTTCGGCGACACGCCGACCGTTGCCGATCTGTGCATCGTGCCGCAGGTGTTCAACGCGCGGCGCTTCGGCATCGACGTGAGCGCTTATCCGACGATTTCGCGCATCGCCGATCACGCCAGCACGATCGACGCCTTCGCGCGGGCCGCTCCCGCGCAGCAACCGGACGCCGAATGACGGCCGATTTCCCGAGCTTTCTGTCGGGGGCGGGATTGGGCGCGAGCCTGATCGTCGCGATCGGCGCGCAGAACGCCTTCGTGTTGCGGCAGGGTTTGAAGCGACGTCACGTAGGAATCGTCGTGTCGATCTGCGCGTTCATCGACGTGATGTTGATCGGGCTCGGCGTCGGCGGCATGGGGGCGCTCATTTCGCGTGCGCCCGTCCTGCTCGACGTGATCCGCTGGGCCGGCGCGATCTTCGTGTTCCTGTACGGCTTGCGCGCGTTCATCGCGGCGTGGCGCGGGCCGGGGCATCTGGACGCATCGGATGGCGATTCGCAGACGGCGGTGGGCGCGGCATCCACGGTGCTCGCCTTGTCGCTGCTCAATCCGCACGTTTATCTCGATACCGTCGTGCTGCTCGGCGGCATCGGCGCGCAACGCGGCTGGCCGGGCGACGCGTGGTTCGCGGCCGGCGCGATGTCTTCGTCGATCGTCTGGTTCACGGCGCTCGGCTACGGCGCGCGTCTTCTGGAACCGTGGTTCGAGAAAGACGTGTCGTGGCGCGTGCTCGATGTGATCGTCGGCTGCGTGATGTGGTGGATCGCGGCTTCCTTGCTCTTCGCGCGATAAAAAAGAGCGCCACGCGGGCGCTCGTTTCACGTTCAGCCGAGCAACGCGTCGGCGAATTCTTCGGCGCTGAACGGCTGCAAGTCCTCGACTTTCTCTCCCACGCCGATGAAATACACCGGCACCGGCCGCTGACGCGCGATGGCCGCGAGAATGCCGCCCTTCGCGGTGCCGTCGAGTTTCGTGACGACGAGGCCGGTGAGACCGAGCGCGTCGTCGAACGCCTTGACCTGCGCGAGCGCGTTCTGACCCGTGTTCGCGTCGATGACGAGCAGCACTTCGTGCGGCGCATCGGGCATTGCCTTCGCGATCACTCGGCGCACCTTGCGCAGCTCTTCCATCAGATGCAATTGCGTCGGCAGACGTCCGGCGGTGTCGGCCATCATCACGTCGATCTTGCGTGCGCGCGCCGCGCCGACCGCGTCGTAGATCACGGCGGCGGCGTCGCCGCTTTCCTGCGCGATCACCGTCACGTTGTTGCGCTCGCCCCAGACCGTCAGCTGTTCGCGCGCGGCGGCGCGGAACGTGTCGCCGGCGGCGAGCATCACCGACTGATTGAAGCGCTGCAAATGCTTCGCCAGCTTGCCGATGCTCGTCGTCTTGCCGACGCCGTTCACGCCCGCGATCATGATGACGAGCGGTTGCGCGCGTCCGAGCATCAGCGATTTCTCGAGCGGGCGCAGCAGATCGACGAGCAGTTCGCGCAGCGCCTTCTTGACCTGCGAGGCGTCCGTCAGGCGTTCCGCGCGCACCTTCTCGCGCAGTGATTCGAGCAGGAATTCCGTTGCATCGACGCCGGCGTCGGACATGAGCAGCGCGGTTTCGAGCTCTTCGTAGAGATCCTCGTCGATCTTCGCGCTGACGAAAATCCCCGTCAGATTGGAGCTCGTCTTCGAAAGACCGTGCCGCAGACGCGAGATCCACGATTTTTTCGCGGCCGCATCGAGCGTCGGCGGCGGCACGACTTCCTCGCTCGCCTGATCCGTCTCTGGGCCGCGCGCCCATTGCGATTGCGTGCGCCCTTGCCAGTATTCCTTCGATTCCTCCGAGGGCGGTGCGGCGGGCGGCGTGGGCGCAGCGGGAGCGACGGGTTCCGCGGGCGCCGGTTCCTCCGGCTGCACTTGCTCCGACGGCGTTTCGGCGGAAAGCGCCTGACGTTCCAGCTCGGCGTCGGAGATTTCTTCGTCTTCGGCCGCCTCGACGGATTCGTCCTGAGGCGCGTCGAGCGGCGCATCAGCCGGCTTTTTGAATTTCTTGAAGAAGCTGAACATGGATGTGTGACGATGATGCGCGCGTGATCCGATGGCCCTGTGCGCGCTTTCGAGTCGTTTTTGCGCGAGGCCCGCGCGATGGGATGGAAGCGGCATATTTTATCAGGCGCTGCCGCGCGCGCCCGTGCGGCTCCCGTCATGGCGTGCGTGTGGTAACGTTGGCTTTCATTGCTCGCGCCATCCGATCTCAAGCAAAAACACGCCGGCGCGCCCGACTCCCACCTTCCTTTTATGCCTCGCTCGTCCGCTACCCGCTCCGCCCTGACCAGCCACACGCCATCGCGCGGCGGCAAACCGCACACGATCCGCATCATCGGCGGAGACTGGAAGCGCACGCCGCTGCCCGTGCTCGATCTCGATGGCCTTCGGCCCACGCCGGATCGCGTGCGTGAGACCCTCTTCAACTGGCTCGGCCAGGATCTCTCCGGACAACGTTGTCTCGACATGTTCGCCGGTAGCGGCGCGCTCGGTTTCGAAGCCGCGTCGCGCGGCGCGGCGCGCGTGCTGATGATCGAACGAAGCGCGAAGGCGGCCGCTCAGATCCGCGCAAATCAGGCCAAGCTCGGCGCGCGCAACATCGAGATCGCGGAGGCCGATGCGCTGCGGCTCGTCGCGAGCCTCGCGCCCGGTTCGTTCGACGTGATCTTTCTCGATCCGCCTTTCGGCGATCACGCGTTGCTATTGCGCGCGCTCGAACTGACGGCGCCGCTCGCTTCGCCCGATGGCGCGATTTACGTCGAATGCGGCGATGCGCTGGACATGTCCGGCATCGATGCGCTCGCCGGCTGGAGCGTCGTGCGCGAGGGCAAGGCGGGCGCCGTCCGCTATCATTTGCTGCGCCGCGAAAATGAGGAATAATGCGCGTTCCCGATTTCGACGCAGCCGATTTCGCGGGAAACGAGGCAGAGCTGGTCGTCGCAGCCACGCGGCCCAGTGTAAATAGAAGAGGAGAAGCTCATGGTTGTCGCCGTGTATCCGGGTACGTTCGACCCGCTCACCCGCGGGCATGAAGACATCGTGCGGCGCGCATCGAGCATTTTCGATCAGCTCGTCGTGGGCGTCGCGGACAGCCGCGCGAAGAAGCCGTTTTTCTCGCTGCAGGAACGGCTCGATATCGCGCACGAGGTCCTCGGGCATTATCCGAACGTGCAGGTGAGCAGTTTCACCGGGCTATTGAAGGATTTCGTGCGTAAGAACAACGCGCGCGTGATCGTGCGCGGATTGCGCGCCGTCTCCGATTTCGAGTATGAATTCCAGATGGCCGGGATGAACCGCTATCTGCTGCCCGATGTCGAGACGATGTTCATGACGCCGTCCGATCAATATCAGTTCATCTCCGGCACCATCGTGCGCGAGATCGCGCAGCTTGGCGGCGACGTGAGCAAGTTCGTGTTCCCGTCGGTGGAAAAGCGGTTGATGGACAAGGTCGGCGAGCAGACGCAGAAAGATCCGGCGGCGCCTTGAGACGCCGGGCCCGCGCACTTATCTGCGAAGGTGCGCGGGTTTATGCCGGAAGCCATCCGGCAAGAAGAGAGTGAAGCATGTCCCTGATCATTACCGACGAGTGCATCAACTGCGACGTTTGCGAGCCCGAGTGCCCGAACGACGCAATTTCGATGGGTCCCGAGATTTACGTCATCGACCCGAACAAATGCACGGAATGCGTCGGCCATTTCGACGAGCCGCAGTGCCAGCAAGTGTGCCCGGTGGAATGCATTCCGCGCGATCCGGCGCACGCCGAATCGCCCGAACAGTTGATGGCCAAGTACCACGCGCTGATGGCCGCGAAGGGCAATTCCTAAGCGACGATCTCCGTCAATGCAGCGACGAGCGCATCGCATTCGGCCGGCGTGCCGATGGAAATGCGCAGATGCTGATCGATGCGCGGCAGTTTGAAGTGGCGCACGAAAATTTCCTTCGACTTTAGCGCCGCGGCGAGCGTCGCGGCATCGTGCGCGGGATGTTTCGCGAAGACGAAGTTGGCTGCGGACGGAACGACATCGAATCCAAGCGTCTGTAGCTGCGCGCTCAACTTCTCGCGGCTCGCGATCACCTTCGCGCAACCCTCCTCGAACCACGCCTGATCTTCGTACGACGCGATTGCCGCGACTTGCGCGAGGCGGTCGAGCGGATACGAATTGAAGCTGTCCTTCACGCGCGTGAGCGCCTCGATGAGCGCCGGATCGCCGAACGCAAAGCCGACGCGCATACCCGCCAGCGAACGCGCTTTCGACGTCGTCTGCACGACGAGCAGGTTCGGATAGGCGTCGATCAGATTCACGGCCGATTCCGCGCCGAAGTCCACATACGCTTCATCGATGATGACGGGTGCATCCGGATTCGCCTTCAGCAGCACTTCGATTTCCGACAGCGGCAGGGCGCGGCCCGTCGGCGCATTCGGATTCGGCAGCAGCACGCCGCCGCATGGCGCGCGGTAATCGTCGACATCGATGGCGAAATCGGCGTTCAGCGGCACGGTCTCGTATTCGACGCCGTAAAGCTGCGCGTACACGGGATAAAAGCTGTAGGTTATGTCGGGAAAGCGGATCGGCTTGTCGTGCCTGAGCAGCGCCTGGAACGCGTGCGCGAGCACTTCGTCCGAACCGTTGCCCGCGAAAACCTGCTCGATGCGCAATCCGTGATGGTTCGCGACGGCCTCGCGCAATGCACGCGCGGTCGGATCCGGATATTTGCGCAGCGACGCGCCGTCCGCGCCGAGCTCGTGGCGGATTGCATCGACGACGCGCGGCGACGGCGGATACGGATTCTCGTTGGTGTTCAGCTTGACGGGATGCGCCAGCGCGGGCTGCTCGCCCGGCACATACGGCGTCAAACGATGGACGATATCGCTCCAGAAACGGCTCACTGTCGGCTCCAAATCAAGAATTGCGGTGCAGGTTCATCATCGCACGCTCGGTTTCGCCTGCGACGACGAACGGCATCACGGCGAGCGCGCGCTCGATCGACTGATCGATCACGTCCTGTTCCTCGCGGCGCGGCGGCTTGAGGACGAAGTTCGCGACATCGGGTTTCGCGCCCGCGCGCGCGCCTTCGGGAATCAGATCACGCGGATGCCCGATCCCGATGCGCAGCCGCCAGTACTGCTGCGACGAAAGATGCGCGGAGATGTCCTTCAGGCCGTTGTGTCCGCCGCTGCCGCCGCCGAGCTTCATCTTGACGGTGCCGGGCGGAAGATCGAGTTCGTCGTGCGCGACGAGAATTTCGTCGGGGAGAATCTTGAAGAACTGCGCGAGCGCAACGACCGATTGCCCTGAGCGATTCATGAACGTCTGCGGTTCGAGCAGATGCACTTCGTGGCCGTGCAGACGTCCCTTGCCGTAGAAACCGTGGAAACGGCGCTCTTCGCGCAACGTGGCGCCGGCGTCGCGTGCGAACTGGTCGACGAACCAGAAGCCCGCGTTATGCCGCGTCGCCGTGTATTCGGCGCCCGGATTGCCCAGGCCGACGATCAGCTTGATCATGTCGAGTCTTGTAGAACGAAAAAAAACCCGCCGGGGCTTGCGCGCCGGCGGGTCACGTCGACCGTTCTTGCGAACGGATCGAGAGGATAGCGATATTCCGCGTGCTTACTCGGCTGCCGGCTTGTCGCCTTCAGCTTCGCCAGTCCCTTCCGACACGACGGCAGCCGGAATGGTCGCCGAAGCCACCACCGGATTTTCCGCCTCGACGGAGATCGTCAGGCTCACGCCCTTCGGCAGCGGGATGTCCTTCGCGTGCATCGTCTGGCCGGCTTCGATCTTCGCCAGATCGATTTCCAGGAACTCAGGCAGGTCTGCCGGCAGGCATTCCACTTCCAGTTCCGTCACGACGTGCGAGATCACCGCGCCCGACAGCTTCACGGCCGGGTTGGTTTCCTGGTTCATGAAATGCAGCGGCACCTTGGTGTGCAGCTTCTTCTTCGCGTCGACGCGCTGGAAGTCCACGTGCAGCACGAGCTGCTTGAACGGGTGGTATTGCACGTCGCGCAGCAGAACTTGTTGCGACTTGCCGGCCACTTCCAGGTCGAGAATCGACGAGTGGAAAACTTCTTTCTTCAGGGCGTGCCACAGGGCGTTGTGGTCGAGTTCGACCAGTTGAACGTCCGTTTCACCGCCGTACACGATACCCGGGGTCTTGCCCGAGTTACGCAGGCGGCGGCTCGCACCCGTACCTTGCTTGCTACGCTCGAAAGCGACGACTTTCATATTCGACTCCTATATCTGCCCGCGACCAGGCAGGGAAACCGGGATCATCGAAAACGTGTGATCCCACAACAAGCGACGCGAACCTTCGTCCGTTCGCGCCGATCATGCAAAAACGCGAAGCCTCTGCTTCGCGTTCCTTGCTCGATTCTGATTAACCTTCGGCGAAGAGCGACATCACCGAGTCGCCGCGCCGGATTCGGGAGAACGTCTCCGCGAGCAAACCCGCGCTCGACAGCGGACGGATCTTCGCGCACGCGAGCGATTCGGCCGAAAGGGGAATCGTGTCCGTGACGACGAGTTCGTCCAGCTCCGACGCCGTGATGCGCGCCGCCGCGCCGCCCGACAGAACGGGGTGCGTCGCGTATGCGAAAACCTGTTTCGCGCCACGATCCTTCAATACTTGCGCGGCCTTGCACAGCGTGCCGGCGGTGTCGACCATGTCATCCATGATGACGCAGGTGCGGCCTTCCACTTCACCGATGATGTTCATCACTTCAGCGACATTCGCCTTCGGACGGCGCTTGTCGATGATCGCGAGGTCCGTGTTCAACTGCTTGGCGAGCGCACGCGCGCGCACCACGCCGCCGACGTCCGGCGACACGACCAGCAGATGGTCATGGTTCTGCTTGCGCAGATCGCCGAGAAGAACGGGTGTTGCGTAGATGTTGTCGACGGGGATGTCGAAGAAGCCTTGAATCTGGTCGGCGTGAAGGTCCATGGTGATCACGCGATCGACGCCGGCAATTTCCAGCATGTTCGCGACGACCTTCGCCGAGATGGCCACTCGCGCGGAACGCGGACGGCGGTCCTGGCGCGCATAGCCGAAGTAGGGGATGGCTGCGGTGATCCGGCCTGCGGATGCGCGCTTGAGCGCATCGACCATGATCATCAGTTCCATCAGGTTGTCGTTCGTGGGAGCGCAGGTGGACTGCAGAACGAATACGTCTTTGCCCCGAACGTTTTCCTGAATCTCGACCATGATCTCGCCGTCTGAGAAGCGGCTGACCATCGCTTTGCCGAGAGGAATACCAAGGATTTTGACGACTTCCTGTGCAAGCGCGGGATTAGCGTTGCCAGTAAAAACCATCAGGCCGTCACTGCTCATCGTGCACCTGTCTGCGGCTGGAGGCGAGAGGAAAAACGCGAGAAAAGGAATGGCAGGGGAGGAAGGACTCGAACCCTCGCATGCCGGAATCAAAATCCGGTGCCTTGACCAACTTGGCGACTCCCCTACACAACTCTGAGTCTCGCCGGGAAGTGTAGGACATACCCGGCAAAACGAAACCTATGACGCGAAAGCGAAGAGAGGATGAGAATCCAGACTTGCCGTTACCACACTCTTCCAGCTTGCCGGCAATTTGGCTTGCGCCATTTCTGCTTCGGCTCGGCTGGCGAAAGCGGCAAACACGCTTGCTCCAGATCCGGTCATTCGCGCCGGTGCGAGATTGGAAAACCACTCGAGCACCTTTGCAACTTCCGCGTACTTTCCTGCAACCACAGCCTGCATGTCGTTTCGACCGAAGCTGTCTGGCCAGTTTGTGTCTGACCTTTGCTGTGCAAGAAAGTCCATCATTGTGACGACTTTCGTATCCCGTGTCAAGCTTTTTTCGGAGAAAATCGCCGCGGTGGGGACGTGAGCATCAGGCGTTACTACGAGGAAGAAACGTTTCGGCAGATCGACTGCCTGGAGCGCCTCACCTACACCTTCTGCGAAAGCATTTTGCCCGAAGACAAAAAACGGCACGTCCGCGCCGAGTTGCAGGCCGAGATTCTGCAGAATCTCACGCGAAAGATCAACACCCCAGAGACGATTTAACGCTAAAAGAGTTGTCGCCGCGTCGGAACTGCCTCCGCCGAGGCCCGCACCCATTGGCAAACGCTTGTCGATCTCGATCTCCGCGCCGAACTTCGTCCGCGTGTGATGCTGGAGCAAACGTGCGGCCCGCACGACGAGATCGTGTTCTTCGGGCACGCCCGGCACGTCGGTCTTGCGCATGATGACGCCGTCGTCGCGACGCCTGAAGTGCAGATGGTCGCCCCAGTCGAGCAACTGGAAAACGGTCTGCAGCGAATGGTAGCCATCCGGACGGCGGCCCGTGATGTGCAGGAAAAGATTCAGCTTCGCTGGCGCGAGGCAGTCACGAAGCGTTTCGTTCGATGAGGACATGCGTGATGCTTTGAACCGAAAGCGGCTGAGTTATTGATCGAGCACGAGCTTGATGTCGAGCGGCGGTTCGCTGCGCGTGAGATTCACGCGCTTCACGCCGGTTGCCGGCGCGTCGGCATAGGCGAGATAGTCGATCGTCCATCCGTCCTGCTTGATTTCTTTCGGACGGCCGTTGTCCGCGCCCGGATCGAGCGTGGTCTGTGCACGCGAGCTAGGCGCGGCCGACGGCTGGAGCCAGTAGCGCAACCCTTCGACCGGCAGCGCGAAGCCGAGCGTGTTCTGCATGAGTTGAGATACGTTGTCGGCGCTGACGGGTTGCCGGTTCGGCAATTCGAGCGTCGCGAGCGAGGGCGATGAAGTCACGATCGCCATCGTCTGGCCGAGGGGATTGCGCAACTGCAGCGTGACGGTGTCGCCCGTCTCCTGCCAGTCGAAATTGCCGTAGGCGTTGCGCGGCGTGCCGTTCTGGTCGTTGTACTGCACGGCGAAGCGTCCGTGATACACGCGGCTCGTCTGCGTCGCGAGCGACGTGGATGCGTTCGTCGTCGTGGGAACGCGCGGTTCCAGCGCGCAACCGGACATTACCAGCGCGGCGGCCGCCGCGATGCCGAGCGCGCCGCGTCGAAGCGATGCGCCGGCGAATGAATCGAATGCGATCAAAGGTCGTTCACCTGAAGTCGTTTCAGCGTTTTGACGAGCGTGTCGTTGTCAGGTTCGAGCTTCTGCGCTTGCCGCCATGTGGCGCGCGCCTGATCCTGCTGCCCTGACTTCCACTGCACCTCGCCCAGATGCGCGCCGATTTCGGCGTTCGGCTGAAGGTTGTAGGCGTTCTTGAGGATCTTCTCCGCCTCGGCCGCATTGCCCTGACGGAAGCGCGCCCAGCCGAGACTATCCATGATGAACGCGTCGTTCGGGGCGAGCGAAACCGCTCGTTCGATCAGCTTCACCGCTTCGTCGAGCCGCTGATTGCGATCGACGAGCGAATAGCCGAGCGCGTTGTACGCTTGCGGGTTGTTCGGCTGCGTCCGCATCAAAGTGCGAAGCTGCGTTTCCATGACGTCGTAGTGACCGTTCTTCTCGGCGGCCATTGCGTAGTCGTACGTCAGATCGGGATCGTCGGGGAACGCGGCGACCGCCTTCGCGAGATTCGCCTCCGCTTCCTTGTAGCGATGCGCCTCGAAAAGAATCGCCGAATCGGTGCGCGCGAGCAGCGCCAGATCGCGCGGATCCGAGCTTTGCAGATTGCCGATCAGCGCGCGTGCATCGTCGACCTTGCCTTGCTTCGCGAGCAGTTGCGCGCGCGTGATCTGCGCAGGCAAATACTGCTGGCTCGTGCGCGGAATCTTGTCGAGCCACTGGCTCGCGGCGTCGTCGTTCTTTTGTTCCAGCGCCAGTTGCGCGAGATAGATATAGGCCTGACCAGGATCCGCGCCCGGCGTGTTTTCCGCCGCCTTCGCGTATTGGTTCAAGAAATCCTGCGCCTTGTCGAACTGCTTTTTCTGGATGTTGATGAGCGCGAGCGCCATCAACGGCGTCAGGTCCTTCGGGTCGTTCTTGCGCATGATCTCGAACTGCTTCTGCGCGTCGTCGAGCCTGTCGGCGGACAGATACAACTGCGCGAGCGCGAGCCGCGCGTCATGCGATTTCGGATTCTTGTCGACGTATTTCTCGAACGACGCGATGCCTTCCTTGCGCTCTTCCGGGCCCATGCGCGCAAGCGTCAGCGCGGCAGGCAGGTAGTCCGGCTTGAGTTGCAACGCCTTTTCGAGCGATGCCTTCGCGCCCGGCGGATCATCCGCGACGAGCTGCTGACGTGCGAGCGCGAGTTGCGCTTCGGGCCGGTTCTGATCGTTTTGCGTCAGGTCCTTGAGCACGTTCAGGCCACCGACACGATTCGGCCCGCGCGCGAGTAAGGTCTGAAGAGAAAGTATGGCGTCGCCGCGCTGGTCCGGCGCCACCTTCGCGAGTTCGCGTTCGAGCGTCGGCTTCGCGTCTTCGGGCTTGCCGCCGACGATTAGCAGCGATGCGCTCAACTGCGCCGCGCGATCGGAATGCGGCGCGAACTGCTGCCAGAGCTGCGCCGACGTGAGCGCGTCGTTCGGGCTTTGCGCGGCGATCGCGATTTCAGTCGCGCGCTGCGCGAAACGCGGATCGTGCGTGTCGCGGGCCAGCGCGAGATAGGTCTGGAATGCGGGCGCGGGCTGGCCGCGCTGCAATGCGACTTCGGCCGCCAGAACCTGGAACACGATCTGGCTCGACATTGTCACATTCGGCAGATCCTGTGTCTCCGCGCCGCTGACGGGCGCGGTCAGCAGATCGGCGGCGTTTTGCGCGTCGGCCTGATCGTCGGCGCTCGGAACGGGCGTGGCGTTCTGCGCCTGGGCGTGCGCGGGCGCGAACGCGAGCGCGGCCATCGCGAGCGCAACGGCGCCGGCGATTCGCGACATTGGCACGGCGAACGAATGCGTCGAACTGGACTGACGCTTCGCAAACAGCTTCATGACGAACGAGTTCATGGAAATCCAGACGATGTTTCAGTCGATTGTAACGCGGTCGCTAAAATACCGGCACAAACGCCAGAGCAAGTCTCTCTCCAGAAAAATGCCCGAACTGCCGGAAGTCGAAGTCACTCGCCGCGGAATCGAACCCTATGTCGCCGGACGGCGCGTCGAGCACGTCGACGTGCGTACGCCCGCGCTGCGCTGGCCCATCCCGAAGCATCTTCCGAAGACGCTCGGCCATCTGAAAATCGACAAAGTAGAGCGGCGCGGGAAGTATCTGCTGTTCGAAACCGTCGAAGGCTGGCTGATCGTCCATCTCGGCATGACCGGCACGCTGCGGGTGCTGCGGCATGTGCCGCAGCCGCCCGAGGCGGCGAAGCACGATCACGTCGATATCGTGTTCGACGATTTCATTCTCCGTTTTCGCGATCCGCGCCGATTCGGTGCGATTCTCTGGCATCCGCGCTCGGACGGCGACGTGCTCGATCATCCGCTGCTCGCGAGCCTCGGCGTCGAGCCGTTTTCGCCGGAGTTTTCGGGCGCGCTGCTGTTCCGCGAGACGCGCGGGCGCAAGGTGTCGGTGAAACAGGCGCTGCTCGCGGGCGGGATCGTGGTGGGCGTCGGCAATATCTATGCGTCGGAGAGCCTCTTTCGCGCGGGCATCCGGCCGACGACCGCCGCCGGGCGCATCTCTCTCGTGCGCTATGACCTGCTCGCGGACGCCGTGCGCGTGACGCTCGCCGCCGCCATCGACAAGGGCGGCAGCACGCTGCGCGATTTCGTCGGCAGCAACGGCGAGTCGGGCTACTTCCAGCTCGACTATTTCGTCTATGATCGCGCGGGCCTGCCGTGCCACGTCTGCGGCACGGCGATCAGGCAAATCGTCCAGGGACAGCGCTCGACGTACTTCTGCCCGCGCTGCCAACGCTAATATCCGATGCTCGCTCTCACCGATTTTTCGTCGCGCCTCATCGCGTGGCAACGCATTCACGGCCGTCACGACCTGCCGTGGCAGAACACGCGCGATGCTTACCGCATCTGGCTGTCGGAGATCATGCTGCAGCAGACGCAGGTTTCCACCGTCATTCCGTACTACGCGCGATTTCTCGAACGCTTTCCGACGGTATCGGCGCTCGCCGATGCGCCCATCGACGACGTCATGGCGCTCTGGGCCGGGCTCGGTTACTACTCGCGCGCGCGCAATCTGCACCGCTGCGCGCAGGCCGTCGCGCACGAGCACGGTGGCGCGTTTCCGCAGACCGTCGACGAACTCGCGCTGCTGCCGGGCATCGGACGATCGACGGCAGCGGCGATCGCGTCGTTCGCGTTCGGCGCACGCGCGACGATCCTCGACGGCAATGTGAAGCGCGTGCTCGCGCGCGTGTTCGGCGTCGAAGGTTTTCCGGGCGAGAAGAAAGTCGAGAAGGCGATGTGGACGCTCGCGGAATCGCTCTTGCCGGAAGCCGCGAACAACAACGATGTGATCGCTTACACGCAAGGCCTGATGGACCTCGGCGCGACGCTGTGCGTGCGCGGCAAGCCGGACTGCGCGCGCTGTCCGTTCGCATCGGATTGCGTGGCGAAGGTCGAAGGGCGTCAGCGCGACTTGCCCGCCGCGCGCCCGAAGAAAGCCGTGCCGACGCGCAAGACATGGATGCTGGTCCTGAGGGACGGCGATTCGATCCTGCTGCAGAAGCGTCCGTCGATCGGAATATGGGGCGGATTGTGGAGCCTGCCCGAAGCGGCGGACGAAGCCGCGCTAGCGCAAGTCGCGCAGCGTCTCGGCGCCGATGAACATCTGCAGCGACTCGCGCCGATGTCGCACGCATTCACGCACTTCAAGCTGGATATCGAGCCGCGGCTCGGCGAGGCGCGCCAGGCGCCGCGCGACTTGATGGACCTCGAAACCGTCTGGGCGTCGCTCGCGAAGATCGACGCCTATGGCGTGCCCGCGCCGGTGCGCAAGCTGCTCGACGCGCTGACAGGCACGCTCCTCTAAAGCAGTTGATGATGCTGCATGTAGTGATGCACGACGTCGATGCGCGCGCCGGCGTCCATCAACTCCATGAGCTTCTGGCGTGCGCGCATCGGGATCGGCAGGATTTCGGCGAGGCGGTTGGAGACCCAGGTGGGATCGTCGTATAGAAAGGGCTCGACGAAGGGCAGATTCTGCGGCTCGCGTTCCTTGATCGTGTCGATGATGCGCTCCAGCACTTCTGCGCACGCGCCGAATTTCGCGAGCGCCTCGGCGCCCTGCAGCGGCTGATCTTCACCCAGCAACTCGGCCGTGCCGACGATCAGATTGCTCGGCTCGACACGATGATCGGTGAGCCGGAAACGATCGGTTCCGCGTGCCTGCACGAGCAGGAGACCGAAGGTATCGACATCGCATTCCGCGATTTCGGCCAGGCAGCCGATGCTTTCCGGCACCGACGGATCGCCCGGCGAGGCGACTTCGTGCCCGCTCTTGAGCAGGCACACGCCGAACGGCGTCTGCTCGCGCAGACACTCGCGCGCCATGTCCAGATAGCGTGCCTCGAATATCTTGAGCGGCAGCAGGCCGCCGGGAAAAAGCACGGTGTGAAGCGGAAACAGCGGCAAGTCGGCCAGAACAGGATTCGCGGACATCGCGTCCCTCCAGGATGGACCGCCGGCGCGGCGATCAGGTTCGCGTGTGGATCGCGCTACCCGGCGGGGATGGGCGCGTCACGATGCCGCACGATCACATTCGCCGTCTCGCAAAAGCGCGCGGCGAGCGCCTCCGCGATGAACACCGAGCGATGCTGGCCGCCCGTGCAGCCGATCGCGACAGTGAGATAGCTGCGGTTGTCGTCGCGAAAACGCGGCAGCCATTTGCCGACGAACGCGCCGATATCGTCGATCATCTCGCCGACCAGCGGCTGCGCGGTGAGGAAATCGATGATCGGTTTGTCGAGGCCCGTGAACGGGCGCAATTCGCGGTCGTAGTACGGATTGGGCAGCGTCCGGACGTCGAAGACGAGATCGGCGTCGAGCGGCACGCCGCGCTTGAAGCCGAACGATTCGAACATCAGCGTGAGGTCGGCGGCGTCGGTTTCGACGAAGCGCTTGACCCACGCGCGCAGAACGTTCGCGCGCAAATTGCTCGTGTCGATCTGATGGCCGTATTCCGCGAGGCCCGCGACCAGTTCGCGCTCGCGTTCGATCGCTTCGGCGAGCGAGTTCAGCACGCCGACATCGGCTTCGCGCATCGGCGGGCCCGACAGCGGATGACGCCGGCGCGTCTCGGAGAAACGCTGGATCAGCGACTGCGTGCTCGCGTTGAGGAACAGCACGCGCAGATCGAAGTCCTTCGAGAGCTTGTCGATGATGGACGGCACTTCATCGAGCGAGAGACTCGAACGCGCGTCGATCGCGACGGCGAGGCGCGTCTGGCCTTCTTTCGCGAGATAGTCGGCGAGTTCGGGCAGAAAGCGCGGCGGCAGGTTGTCGACGCAATAGTAGCCGCCGTCTTCAAGCGCGTTCAGCGCAACGGACTTGCCGGAACCGGAGATGCCGGTGATCAGGATGATACGCATGGGTCTCGGGAAATTCGCTTTTCCTAAGCTTAGCACCTGCGCCCGATTCGTTTCGGCGCGCGCTCAGATCAGCTTGCCGGGAAACTGGCTGTCGGGATCCTGCATCGCAAGGCGTTGGCGATCCATGAAGTCGCGCAAGGTATCGATGCCGCGCAGTTGCAGAATCGTGTTGCGCACCGCGGCCTCGACCAGCACGGCGAGGTTGCGGCCCGCGGCGACCTGAATCGTCACCTTGCTGATCGGCAGGCCGAGCACGTCGACGGTCTGGCTTTCCAGCGGCAGGCGCTGGAATTCGCCGTCCGGCCGGCGCACGAGTTGCACGATCAACTTGAGCTTCATCTTCCGGCGCACGGCGGTTTCACCGAAGATCGTCTTGATGTCGAGCAGTCCGAGGCCGCGCACTTCGAGCAGATTTTGCAGCAGCGGCGGACAGCGGCCTTCGACGAAATCGGGGCCGAGGCGCACGAAATCGACGGCGTCGTCGGCGACGAGTCCGTGGCCGCGGCTGATGAGCTCCAGACCGAGCTCGCTCTTGCCGAGACCGGAGTCGCCGGTGAGCAGCACGCCCATCCCGAGGATGTCGATGAACACGCCGTGCAGCGTCGCGCGCGGCGCGAGAATGCGCGACATGTACGCGCGCAGGCTGTCGATAACGGCCGCCGCCGACATGCGCGTCGTGAAGAGCGGCGTCGACGAGCGCGTGCAGCGCAGAACGAGCTCCGGCGGCGCGCCCACTTCGCCCGCGACGACTAGAAACGGCGGCTCGAGCGCGATCAGCTCGGCCATGTGGCGCGAGCGGTCTTCGTCGGACTGGCGCTGGTAGTAGTTGATCTCGGCGTCGCCGAGCACCTGGATACGGTTCGGGTGAATCAGGTTCAGGTGACCGACGAGGTCGGCGCTCGACGTCGCGTTGGCGACCGTCTCGCTCGAAAAGCCGCGTTCCCAGCCTTCATGCCCGGTGAGCCAGCTGAGCTTAAGAGCGGCGGCGTTGTCGTCGAAAATGCTTTGGGCGTTGATGCTGGACGTATCCATGAGACCGGAACTCCGTTGGAAGCCGGGAGCAGCCTTTGCGTCACGACGAAGCGGGTCGCTTCGATACGCTGCATGGCGCTGCGTTTGACCGATTGTGCCCCAGAAGCCTTGCGTAAGCGAGGCGCGCCCGGCGCCGAGGCGGCACGGACGCGCAACGCTATGTTCGGGTGGCTATTACGGTTGCCATTGCGTGAGCACCTGATAGAGCGCGTCACGATCTTCTTCCTTGTGCAGACGCTCGCGCGCCTCGGTGTCGGAGAGCAGTTGGGCGATCTCCGACAGAATTTCAAGATGCTGCTGCGTCGCCTGTTCGGGCACAAGCAGGAAGATGAGCAGAGAGACCGGCTGGCCGTCGGGGGATTCGAACGCGACGGGTTCGGCGAGACGCACGAAGGCGGCGAGCGGTTGCTTCAGCCCCTTGATGCGGCCGTGCGGAATGGCGACGCCTTCGCCGAGGCCGGTCGAGCCGAGGCGCTCACGCGCGAAGAGATTGTCGGTGACGGTGCTGCGAGCGATGCCGTTCTGGTTCTCGAAAATCAGGCCCGCTTGCTCGAATACGCGTTTCTTGCTGGTAACGGACAGTCCGAGAACCACGTTCTCGATGGGAAGAAATTTGGCTAAACGATTCATGTTGGCAGGCGAAAGCGTGGCCTGATAGCTCCTCATCGTGGCCGCTGTCTGAAAGCGCTCACGGCGATGGTGAAACGGAAAGTGCGCTGGCGGCGTTGCCTGCAGCGTGCCTGTCGTGCGACCCCGAAAATTACCGGACCATTATAGAACAGGGCACTGCCCGATGGTGCGCCGCGCAATGGCACGGTTTTCAATTCAATGTGCAGGACAAAGCCCTGAAAATCAATGGCTTGTATCACCTAGCGGCAGAAATCCAACAAAAAAGCCGCCAGTCGGGGCGGCTTCGGTTCGGTGCATGCGCCGATCCATCGTTTCCGGATATTCGAGGACTCCCTCCAATCAGCCCCGCCGTCCTGTGGCGGCGGGTTTTGCTGTCATCCGGCGATCAGACTTCGTGCATGCCGTGCTTCATGCTCACGGCGACGGCGCTTCCATCTCATGCGACTCGCCGCGGTACTTCACGGACTCATGGGCGTGGCCCTGGATCTTGTCCTTGTGCTTGATGACCTGCCGATCCAGCTTGTCGACCATCAGGTCGATGGCCGCGTACATATCAGCGTCACAACTCTCGATGAAAATGTCCTTGCCCTTCAGGTGCAGATTGATTTCCGCCTTCTGCCTCTTTTCCTTTTCCCTATGATTGTCGACCGAGAGGACCACGTTGCCGTCGATCACTTGATCGAAATGACGGAGCACCCTGTCCAGTTTCGTGATCACATACTCGCGCAACGCAGGCGTCAATTCGAGGTGGTGTCCACTGATCTTCAGATTCATAGTTGCTCTCCAAGCTAATGGCCGCTAGGCCACGTCGGCTCGTCCGATACCGGTCGGCAATGTGTCCCGCCGGCGCGTCATCCTGGCGCGCTTGACAAACGGGGCGCATCGGCCGGCACGTCCGCGCTTTCGCGTTGCGGCCGGTAAACGCCCATCGCAACACGCGATGGACTACAGAGACGGGTCATAGAGACTTGCGCAGATTCACTGCCGGGATCTTGAGGGCTTCGCGGTACTTGGCTACGGTGCGCCGCGCTACCACGAATCCTTGTTCCGCCAGCAGTTCGGCGATGCGGCTGTCTGAAAGAGGAGTTTTGGGGTCTTCCGCTCCTATCAGTTGCTTGATGAGGGCCCGGATCGCCGTTGACGATGCCGCGCCTCCTGTGTCGGTCGAAACGTGCGATCCAAAGAAGTACTTAAATTCAAGCGTCCCGAATGGGGTGAGCATGTACTTGCCTGTGGTCACACGAGAAACCGTCGACTCGTGTAAACCCAGCGTATCAGCAATCTCCCGCAAAACCAAGGGGCGCATGGCGATTTCGCCATGTGCAAAAAAGTTCTTCTGACGCTCGACAATTGCCTGCGCGACACGCAGGATCGTCTCAAACCTCTGCTGAATGTTCTTGATGAGCCAGCGCGCTTCCTGAAGCTGCTGACGCAACGAACCGCTGCCCGGATCGCCGCGATTGTTGCGCAGGATGTTCGCGTACAAATGGTTGATGCGCAGCTTCGGCACGATCTCCGGGTTGAGTTCAGCCGTCCAGCCGCCCGACGTCTTGCGCACGAGAATGTCCGGAACGACGTAGTCTGCTTCGCTCTTGCCATACGCCGCGCCCGGAAACGGCTCCAGCGACTTGATCAGCAAATGTGCGTCCCGGAGGGCGTCGTCGCTTGCCTTCAACTGTTTGCGCAGGCGCGTGAAGTCGCGCGCGGCGAGCAATTCCAGATGATTCGTGACGATCTCGAGCGCCAGCGTGCGCGTCGGCGAGCCATCGAGCCGCAGCAACTGCAGTTTCAAGCATTCCGATGCCGAGCGTCCGCCCACGCCGGGCGGATCGAAACTCTGCAGCAACGCGAGTGCCGCGCTCAGTTCGTCGAGATCGACTTCGAGTTCTTCGGGAAGATCGGTTTGGACTTCGTCGAGCGATGCCGTGAGATACCCGTCCTCGTCCAGCGACTCGATCAGAAACGTGACGAGCGCCCGATCGCGCTGATTCGCCGCGGTCATGCGCAACTGCGCCGTCAGATGGTCGCGCAGCGTCGTGGTCGATTCGTGGATTTGCAGCGGCGGCAGATCGTCGTCGTCGGAAGCGTTGTTAGAACGGCCGTAGTCTTCCAGATTCCATGAACTCGAGTCCTGACCGCTGTCGGAGCCCAGGCCGTTGTACTCGTCGACGCCTTGCGGCTCGCTGTTTTCCGAACGCTCGGAACTGGAACTGCTCGACGTGGAGCCGTTGCTCATCATCGAATCGGGCGGCGCGCTCGATGTGGCCGGCGCCGCGATCAGCGAACCGTCCGCGGCGACGCGCAAAGGGCTCGCAATCCAGTCGTCGTCGTTCTCGAGCAGCGGATTCTGAGCGATGGCCATCGCGACTTCCTGCTGCAGTTCGAGCGTCGACAACTGCAGCAGCCGGATCGACTGCTGAAGTTGCGGGGTCAGCGCAAGATGCTGCGAGAGGCGGAGTTGGAGGCTGGCTTTCATGGCAAAGTTTTAATCATTGTAGAGAGTTTGCCACGCGCGCGAAACCTCGCGGGGATTCCAAAAAAGCGCATGCCGCCCACGGGGGCGGCACGTAAGTTTTGCAACTTTCGCATGATGCGGCGCACTATCAATGCGGCCTTTGCGACGGTGCGCTCACATGCGGAAATGCTCGCCGAGATAGACGCGGCGCACGCTTTCGTTCTCGATGATTTCGCTCGGCGCGCCCGCCGCGAGCACGGTGCCGTCGCTGATGATGTACGCGTGATCGCAAATGCCGAGCGTCTCGCGCACGTTATGGTCGGTAATCAAAACGCCGATGTTGCGCTGCTTCAGAAACTTCACGATTTTCTGGATTTCCAGCACCGCGATAGGATCGACGCCCGCGAAGGGTTCGTCGAGCAGGATGAAGCTCGGGTTGGTCGCGAGCGCCCGCGCGATCTCGACGCGACGGCGCTCTCCGCCCGACAGCGACAGCGCCGGATTCTCGCGAAGATGCGCGATCTGCAACTCGTCGAGCAAGGCTTCGGCGCGCTGTGTTATGGCGTCTTTTGACAGGCGTTTGCCCGACGCATCGGTTTGCAGTTCCAGCACCGCGCGGATGTTCTGCTCGACAGTGAGCTTGCGAAACACCGATGCTTCCTGCGGCAGATACGACAGGCCGAGGTGCGCGCGCTGGTGGATGGGCAGAAGGCTGATCGAGTTGCCGTCGAGATCGATTTCGCCGGCATCGAGCGGCACGAGGCCGACGATCATATAGAACGACGTGGTCTTGCCCGCGCCGTTAGGGCCGAGCAACCCGACCACTTCGCCGCTCTTCACATCGAGCGACACATCCTTCACCACGGTGCGCGAGCCGTAACGCTTCTTCAGATTGCGGACGACGAGCGAACTCGACTCGCCTTCCGGCTTACGGTGGGGCATGGCGGGCGAATTCACTGCTGCGGCGTTCCTTGAATGGTATTCGACGGAGAAAGCGTGGCAGGCGAACCGTTCAGCGGCGCGGCGCCGCCTGAACGCGGCGCGAGCATCGCGCGCACGCGGCCGCTCGGATTGCCGGGTCCGGCCTGGTCCTTGCCCGCGCTTGCCGTGTAGAAGTCCTTCTGGCCGTCATAGGTGATCACGCTGCCGTGCACTTCGTCCTGCACGGTCGTCAGGCCTTGCAGGCGGCGCACGACGGCGCGCGTCGTGAGCTTCGTGAAGTCGTTCTTGCCGTCGTAATCGATTCGCACCGCGTTGCCGTCGATGTACTCGTTCAGACCGTCACGCTTCTGACGGAAATACGAGAGATTGTTGCCGGTAGACGTGCCGGTGGCGTACTGATAACCCTGCGGGTCTTGCGTCACCTCGACGCGGTCGGCCTTGATCACGATCGTGCCTTTCGTCGCGACTACGTGACCGGTGAAGATGTTCTTCTGATTGAGATCGTCGTACGACATGTTGTCCGCTTCGATGTTGAGCGGTTTGTCGCGGTCGGCCTTTTCGGCGTGCGCCGGCAGCGCGGCCAGCGCGACCGCGATGGTCAGGGCGGCAGCGAGCCCGGCCCGCACGGCGTGCGTGGCACGGCGCGCGAGCATTGCGCGCGCAGGGCCGCCATCGGGACGAGGGAACCTTTCGTTCATGCAGTCACAATTCGGATGGGAGTGCCGGGATTACTTGGACGAACCGCCGTTGATATCCGTGGCTGCGATCGCGCCGCGCACGTTACCGAACAGCTTCATCACCCGGGTCACGTTGTTGTAGTTCATGCCAGAGGCCGTCATCACCGACGGGCCGCGCTGAAGTCTAACCGGTTTTTCCGTTTCGATGACATCGTCGTTCACCAGCACGCGAAAATGCTGGGAATCCGCCTGCATCTGCGGATCTCCGTAACCGGCCGCGCGCACGATGCGCGCGTCGTCGTAGAGATCGACGATCGAGACGTCGCCATTGACCGTGCCGCGCTGGGCCGTCGCCGTGACGGTCGGCTTCATCGGCTGGAACATTCGCATCGCGGGCAGCGTGAGCTCGCTGATCTCGTCGTCTTCGTAATGCACCATCGACTTCGCCGTCAGACGATATTGCGTCGTGCCGGTGGCGTCGAGCTCGGAAACCGAAAAGTTGTTGGCGAAGTAGTCGGGCGTGTGGCGCTTCTCGGGCGCGGGCGCCTGCTGTGCTGGAGGCAGCGTGGCCTGCAGCAGCCAGTAGGTGATGCCGGCCAGCGCCGCCACCGCGAGAAGCGGCAGGAGCGAGGCGAGCTTTCCGGGGCGCGGCATGGCCTCAGCCTCCGAGCGCTGCGGCGAGCAGTTCGTCGTAGCGATGTTGCGCGCGCAGGATCGCGTCGCAGACTTCGCGCACGGCGCCGTGGCCGCCGCGCGCTTCCGCGACCCAGTGCACGCGCTGAGTTACTTCGGGATGCGCGTTCGCGGGCGCGGCCGCAAAGCCGCAGCGGCGCATCACCGCGAGATCCGGCCAGTCGTCGCCCATGTAGCCGCATTCGTCGGCCGGGATGCCGGTGGCTTCGAGAAGTTCGGCGAGCGCGACGGTTTTATCGCCGACGCCCTGATAGAGATGCGTGATGCCCAGCTCGCGCGCGCGCGCCGCGACGATGCCCGATTGCCGTCCCGTGATGATCGCCGTCTGCACGCCGACCGACTGCAGCATCTTCACGCCGTGGCCGTCGAGCGAATTGAACGACTTCATCGCGTCGCCTTCGGCGGTGAAATAGAGACTGCCGTCGGTGAAAACGCCGTCGACGTCGAACACCATCAGCTTCAGACGGCTCGCGCGTTCGGCGGCGGTGAGAGGCTTCTGCGCCATCAAATTACCTTCTTGGAGAAGAGGTCGTGCATGTTCAGTGCGCCGATCAGCGTCGCATCGGCGTCCACGACCAGCATCTGATTGATGCGAAAGCGCTCCATCAGTTCCACGGCTTCGACCGCGAGATGATCCGGCGCAATCGTGCGCGGATTACGGGTCATGACATCGGCGAGTTTCAACGCGCGGAAATCGCCGTCGCGCTGCAGGATGCGGCGCAGGTCGCCATCGGTGAAAATGCCGTGGACGTGACGATTTTCGTCGATGACCGCGGTCATGCCCATGCGCTTGTCGGTGATCTGGAAGAGCGCGTCCGCAACGGTTGCGTCGAGCGAAACGACCGGCACTTCGTCGCCTACGCGCATCACGTCGCGCACATAGGTGAGCAGGCGCCGCCCGAGCGCGCCGCCCGGATGCGAGCGCGCGAAGTCGTCGGGACCGAAGCCGCGCGCGTCGAGCACGGCGACGGCGAGCGCATCGCCGAGCGCCATGGCGGCGGTCGTGCTGGCCGTCGGCGCGAGATTCATCGGACACGCTTCCTTTTCGACGCGTGCATTCAGATGCATGTCCGCCAGTTGCGCGAGACTCGATTCGGGACGGCCGGTGATCGCGATCAGCTTTGCCCCAAGCCGCTTGATGAGCGGCAGAATGGCGACGAGCTCCTCGGTTTCGCCCGAGTTCGACAGCGCGATGAAGATGTCGTCGGCGGTGACCATGCCGAGGTCGCCGTGGCTCGCTTCGGCCGGATGCACGAAGAACGCCGGCGTGCCGGTGGAGGCGAGCGTCGCGGCGAACTTGCGCGCGACGTGGCCCGACTTGCCGATGCCCGAGACGACCACGCGGCCGCGGCAGCCGAGCAGCGTTTCGACCGCGTTCGTGAAGTTGTCGTCGAGGAGTTCGGAGAGCCCGCGAACGGCGTCGGCTTCGATCTGAATTACGTTGCGAGCCAGCGCCAGCGCCCGGTCGCCATTGATTTTCGCTATCATGCGCGGAGTATAGCAAAGGCGATTCCGGGCCGCCCCCTACGGAGCCCGGTGCGCCGCCGTCTATCCGCCCCCGCAAGCCCTGTCGTCAGGGGCCTTTTTAAGATGCCGGAGCGCCCGATTCACGCGCCTCGGAACGCTGACGAACGAGGACGCTAGTCGGATGCCGATTTCTCCGCTCGAAATGACGCTGTTGCTGCTGCTCTGCTCCGTGGCAGGCGTCGTCGTATTTCGCTATTTCAACCTGCCGCCGATGCTCGGCTATTTGACGGTCGGCATCATCGTCGGGCCGCACGCGGCGGGCATCGCGCCGGACACCGACCGCGCGCAGCATCTCGCCGAATTTGGCGTCGTGTTCCTGATGTTCTCCATCGGGCTCGAGTTTTCGCTCTCGAAGCTGCGCTCGATGCGGCGCATCGTGTTCGGACTTGGCGCGAGCCAGGTCGGCGCGACCATCGCGCTCGCGATGATCTTCGGCTGGATCGCCAATTTCTGGATCGGCATGTCGTGGCAGGCGAGCTTCGCGCTCGGCGGCGCGATGTCCATGTCCTCGACCGCCATCGTCAGCAAGCTGCTCGCCGAGCGGCTCGAGCTCGAATCCGAGCACGGCCGCAACATCTTCGGCGTGCTGCTGTTTCAGGATCTGGCGGTCGTGCCGCTGCTCATCATCATCGCGGCGTTCGGCAACGGCCAGTCGTCGCAGCTCGCGATGTGGCTCGGCATCGCCGCGGTGAAAATCGTCATCGCGTTGACGGTGCTGCTTTTCATCGGCCAGAAGTTCATGACGCGCTGGTTCGACCTCGTCGCGCGGCGCCGCTCGCAAGAGCTGTTCATGCTGAACCTGCTGCTCGTGACGCTGGGCGCGGCGTTCATCACCGACAAGTTCGGTCTGTCGCTTGCGCTCGGCGCGTTCATCGCGGGCATGCTGATCGCGGAGACGCCGTATCGGCATCAGGTGGAAGAGGACATCAAGCCTTTCCGCGACGTGCTGCTCGGTCTGTTCTTCGTGACGACCGGCATGCTGCTGAATCCGCGCGTGATCTGGGAGCATCCGTTTCTCGTGCTCGGCTTTTTCGTCGTGCCGATCCTGCTCAAGGCGGTGATGATCACCGGTCTCGCGCGCGCCTTCGGTGCGACGCCGGGCGTCGCGATGCGTACGGGCCTCGGTCTCGCGCAGGCGGGCGAGTTCGGCTTCGTGCTGCTGAATCTGATTCTGGATTCGCATCTCGTCGATTCCACGATCCTGCAAGCCATTCTTTCCGCGATGCTGCTCTCGATGCTCGCCGCCCCGTTCATCATCCAGAACGCGGACCGGATCGTGCTGCGGCTCTCGTCGACGGAATGGATGCTGCAATCGCTGCAAATGACGAAAATCGCGACGCAGAGCCTGAAGCAGAGCGGCCACGTCATCATCTGCGGATACGGCCGCGCCGGACAGAACCTTGCGCGCATGCTGGAGCAAGAGGGCATTTCGTATGTCGCGCTCGATCTCGACCCGGATCGCGTGGCGGCGGCAGCCGCGGCGGGCGAATCGGTCGTGTTCGGCGATGCCGGACGGCGCGAATCGCTGCTCGCGGCGGGCCTGCATCGCGCGGCGACGGTCGCGATCACGTACGCGAACACGCCGTCCGCGATGCGCGTGCTGCACAACATCCACGAACTCGCGCCGACTTTGCCGGTGATCGTGCGCACCGTCGACGACGCCGATCTCGAAAAGCTCACCGCGGCGGGCGCGACGGAAGTGATTCCGGAGATCGTCGAGGGCAGCCTGATGCTCGCATCGCACACGCTCGTCCTGATGGGCGTGCCGATGCGCCGCGTCGTGCGGCGCGTGGAGGAAATGCGCGATGCGCGCTACAGCCTGCTGCGCGGCTATTTCCACGGCGCCGACGACGTCGACGACGACGATGGCCACGAGCAGGTCCGGCTACAATCCGTACCCATCGACGCAAATTCCGAAGCCGTCGGGCATTCGCTCGACGATCTCGGACTCGTCGGCAACGGTGTCGAAGTGACCGCGATCCGGCGCCACGGCATCCGGGGCGTCGCACCGGACCCCGAAACCAAGCTGCGCGCGAACGATATCGTCGTGCTGCGCGGCCTGCCCGAAGTGCTGGCGCAAGCCGAGGAACGGCTCTCGCGCAATCGCCGGGCAGCCTAGCTTCCCTCTTTTGTCACCAAGGCGAACGCGCGGCCTCACGGCGCGGACTCCGGAGAAGTCATGTCCATTACCCCCTCGCACGCCCAGCTCGACGCCGCGCGTTTCATCAAGGAGCGCGTGCGCACCGTCGATAACTGGCCGCAGCCCGGCGTGCAGTTCCGCGATATCACGACCATCCTGCAAGACCGCAAGGCGCTGCGCATGCTGATCGACCTGTTCGTGCAGCGCTATATCGACGAAAACGTGAACGTGATCGCCGGCATGGACGCGCGCGGCTTCATCATCGGGCCGATTCTCGCGTACGAGCTGAGCCTCGGTTTCGTGCCGATCCGCAAGAAGGGCAAGCTGCCGTACAAGACGCTCGAACAGTCGTACGAGCTGGAATACGGCCGCGCGACCGTCGAGATTCACGAGGATGCGTGCAAGCCGGGCGACCGCGTCGTGATCGTCGACGATCTCGTCGCGACCGGCGGCACCATGATGGCCGGCAAGATCCTGCTGGAGCGGCTCGGCGCGCAAGTAGTCGAGGCGGCGGCGATCATCGATCTGCCGGATCTCGGCGGCTCGAAACTGCTGCGCGAAAATGGCGTGCCGCTTTATACCGTGTGCGAATTCGCCGGACATTGACATGCCCAACTTTCTGCTCTTTCTCGCGGCTTCCGTCGCGATCACCGTCGCGCCGGGGCCGGACAATCTTCAGGTGCTCGCGCGCGGCATTTCGCAAGGACGGCTCGCGGGCGTGGTCGCGGCGTGCGGGTTCGCATTCGGCGTGATCTTCCATACGACGCTCGCGGCGCTCGGCATTGCGGCACTGCTGCGTTCGTCGCCGATGGCGTTTCAGGCGGTGAAACTGGCGGGCGCGGCGTATCTCGTGTGGATCGGCATCAAGGCGCTGCGCAGCCACGGCCTCGCGACCGCGCACGCGCGCCCGAGCCAGCCGCTTACGACCGTGTTCCGCCAGAGCGTAATCGGCAACATGTTGAATCCGAAAGTGACGCTGTTCTTCATCGTGTTCCTGCCGCAGTTCGTCGATCCGCACGGCGCGCAAAGCGTGATGCTGCAGATGTTCGAACTCGGCGCGCTCTTCATGCTGCAGACGGTCGTCGTGTTTTCGCTTTTCGGCATCGGCGCGGGAATGATCGGCGCGTGGCTGAAGCGCCGTCCGCGCGTGGGCGTGTGGCTCGACCGGCTCGCGGGTGTCACGTTCATCGCGCTCGGCATTCGCGTCGCGCTCAAGGACTGAGAGATGCCGCTCGCTTCGATCGTTGCCGCACGCCGCTTCGACGCCGCCGCGCACCTATCGTTCTTTATCGGCGATGAACGCGTCGGCTGGATTCGCCGATCCGACGTCGACGCGCTGCGCCGCTGGCCGGACGTCTTCGTGATCGACGCCGCTTCGGTTCGCCTGCACGCAGCGCTCGCCGATGTGAACGCGCGCAGCGCCGCGCTTGGCGCGGTCATCGGCGCGCTTTTCGCCGAAGGCAAGATTCCCGGTTGGCGCGACGAAACCTACGCGATCCGCAACGGCTTCGACGCCGCGCCGCTCGCGTTCATCGAGCGTGCGGCGTCGCGCTTCTTCGGCACGATGACCTACGCGGTGCATCTGAACGGCATCGTAAAATACCGGGATAAGGCGCCGCAGTTGTGGATCGCGCGCCGCAGCGACACCAAGGCGACCGATCCCGGCATGCTCGACAACGTCGTCGCGGGCGGCATCGGCTGGGGTTTCGCACTCATGCCGACGCTCGTGAAGGAATGCTGGGAAGAGGCGGGCATGAGCGCCGAACTCGCTTCGACGGCGACGCCCGGCCGCACGTTTCATGTGCTTCAGTCGCTTCCGGAAGGCACGCAGGCCGAGCAGATCTTCGTGTACGACGTCTCCCTGCCGCCCGATTTCGCGCCGCACAATCAGGACGGCGAAGTCGGCGAGCATCGCCTTGCGCGCATCGAGGACGTCGCGCGCTGGATCGAAGAGGGCAAGCTCACCGTCGATGCGAGTCTCGCGACGCTCGATTGCATGCTGCGTCATCAGTGGATCGACGAAGACGCGTGCGAAGGCATCGACGCGCTGTTCGAAGCGCCGCAAATTTGAAAGAACCGAACGAGGAAAGGTCATGTCGACCGAACATAGTTTTTATCTGAAGTTGTCGTGCCCGGACCGGCCGGGAATCGTGCATGCCGTGTCGGGCTTCCTGTTCAATCTCGGCGCCAATATCCTCGATTCCGCGCAGTTCGGCGACAGCCGCACCGGCGAGTTCTTCATGCGCGTGCATTTCCAGCAAGTCGGCGGCGATCCGGGCCTCGACGCGCTGCGCAAGTCGTTCAGCGATCTCGCCGATGAATTCGGCATGCGCTGGGAACTGCACGACGCATCGGTCAAGCCGCGCGTCGTCATCATGGTGTCGAAGATTGGCCATTGCCTGAACGATCTGCTGTTCCGCTATCGCACCGGGCAATTGCAGATCGAGATTCCGGCGATCATCTCGAATCACAAGGATTTTTATCAGCTCGCGGCGAGCTATGACATCCCGTTCCATCATCTTCCGCTGCTCAACGCGACGTCCGAAGCGAAGGCCGCGCAGGAAGCGCGCGTGATGGAAATCGTCGATCAGCACGACACCGATCTCGTCGTGCTCGCGCGCTACATGCAGATTCTGTCGCCGGATTTGTGCGCGAAGCTGTCGGGACGCGCGATCAACATTCATCACTCGTTCCTGCCGAGCTTCAAGGGCGCGAAGCCGTACTATCAGGCGTTCGATCGCGGCGTGAAGCTGATCGGCGCGACCGCGCACTACGTCACGTCCGATCTCGACGAAGGCCCGATCATCGAGCAGGAAGTGGAGCGCGTCGATCACAACATGACGCCGGATCAACTGACGGCGATCGGCCGCGACGTCGAATGCGTGACGCTCGCGCGCGCGGTGAAGTGGCATGCCGAGCATCGCATTCTGCTCAACGGACACAAGACGGTCGTGTTCCGCTAAATCGCGCTTTCGGAAAGACAAAGCCCGCCGGTTCAGGCGGGCTTTTTTACGCTCAGACGAGCCGCAGATAAATCAGCTCGCGCTTGATATATCCGTAGAAAATCGGCGCGGCGATGACGCCGGGAATGCCGAACGCGGCTTCCATTGCGAGCATCGCGAGTAGCAGTTCCCACGCGCGCGCCTCGATCTGCCCGCCGATGATGCGCGCGTTCAGGAAGTATTCGAGCTTGTGGATCAGGATCAGGAACGCGAGCGACGCGACCGCCGTGCCGAACGACACCGACAGCGAAATGCCGACGATGATCGTGTTCGAAATGAGATTGCCGATAACCGGCAGCAGTCCGACGATGAACGTGACGAGCACGAGCGTTTTCGAAAGCGGCAGCCGTTCGTGAAAGAGCGGCAGTGCGACGAGAAGATAGAGCGCGGTGAAGACTGCGTTGATCGCTGAAATCTTGATTTGCGCGAACACGATGCGGCGGAAGGCATCGGAGAAGCGCGACACGCGCGCGACGAGCGCGGTGGAAAGCGGCAGCCGATGGTGCGTCGCCCGCGGCGCGCTCACCGCGATAATCGCGCCGACGATCATGCCGATTACGATATGACCGAAGCCGCGCGCCATCTCCTTGCCGCCTTGCTGGAGCATCTCGGCGTGCTTGTGCATCAGCTCGGTGGCTTTGTCCTTCATCTGCACGGTGTCCACGGGCAGGTAATTCGCGAGCCAGTCGGGCACGGACAGCCGCGCGCTCGACGTGATGCTCATCAGCTGATCGAGCAATTTCTGGACGCTCGGGAAGTCGCGCTCGAAATGTTCGATGGTGGCGATGGTCGCGCCCGTCAGCCCGCCGACGATGATCGCCGAAATCAGCCCGACCGCGATGAGACGCGCGCCCCGGCTGACCACATGCCGCTCGATCAGCGGCGCGATCATGTGCGTAAGCTGAAAAACCAGCATGCCGGCGAGCAGGCCGCCGAGCAATTGCAGCCTGAGCGTGAGATACAGCGCCAGCAGCGCAAGGACGTAGCTGCCGATCTCCACCGCCGACAGCTTCGGCAAGCTCATGTCGCTCGTCAGCCTGACGTGGCGCGTGGGCAGGTCCCGTACACGCGCTTCCTCGTTGGCCGCTTCGTTGCGCTTCGCCATGACTGCGTTCCTTTTCCCCTGCTGCGTACGACGGTTATTCGTGCCGCGGCGCGCGCGGCGCATTTCGACGGTCCGGCTGACAGCGCTTCGGCAGCCAGACCGGCGCCGTGAATCAGGCCGCCGATTTGGCTCGTTGCAACAAGGGTGCCAGATATCTGCCGGTAAAGCTCGCCTTCGACTTCGCAACCTGCTCCGGCGTCCCCTGGGCGATGATCTGCCCGCCGCCGGCGCCGCCTTCCGGACCGAGATCGATGACCCAGTCGGCGGTTTTGATTACGTCGAGATTATGCTCGATGATTACGACAGTATTACCCTGATCGCGCAATCGATGAATCACTTCGAGCAAAAGCGCGATGTCGTGGAAGTGCAAACCGGTCGTCGGCTCGTCGAGGATATATAGCGTCCGACCGGTATCGCGCTTGCTCAGTTCCAGCGAAAGCTTGACGCGCTGGGCCTCGCCGCCCGATAGCGTCGTCGCGGACTGGCCGAGCCGGATATAGCCGAGACCGACGTCGAGCAGCGTTTTCAGCTTGCGCGCCACCACCGGCACCGCCTTGAAGAACTCGTGCGCGGCCTCGACCGTCAGGTCCAGCACTTCGCTGATGTTCTTGCCCTTGTACTGGACTTCCAGCGTCTCGCGGTTGTAGCGCTTGCCGTGACACACGTCGCAGGGCACGTAGACATCCGGCAAAAAGTGCATTTCTACCTTCAGAACGCCGTCGCCCTGACAGGCTTCGCAGCGGCCGCCCTTCACGTTGAACGAGAAGCGGCCGGGGTCGTAGCCGCGCTCCTTCGCCGCCGGCACGCCTGCGAACAGTTCGCGGATGGGCGTGAACAGTCCGGTGTAAGTGGCCGGATTGCTGCGCGGCGTGCGGCCGATCGGCGACTGATCGACGGCGATCACTTTGTCGAAGTGTTCGAGACCTTCGATCGACTCGTACGGTGCGGGCTCCGTCGCCGAGCCGTACAGATGCTGCGCGACCGCGTGCTGCAGCGTGTCGTTGATGAGCGTCGACTTGCCAGAGCCTGACACGCCCGTCACGCAGGTCAGAAGTCCGACGGGCAAATCGAGCGTCACGCGCTTCAGATTGTTGCCGTACGCCTCGACGATGCGCAGCATGCGCTCGTCCGGCGCGGTGCGCTCGGCGGGATAGCTGATCGTGCGCTTGCCGGACAGATACTGCCCGGTAATGGAATTCCCGTCCTTTTGCACCTGCACCGGCGTGCCTTGCGCGACGATCACGCCGCCGTGCTCGCCCGCGCCCGGTCCCATGTCGACGACGTAATCGGCCATGCGGATCATGTCCTCATCGTGCTCGACGACGATCACCGAATTGCCGATATCGCGCAGATGCTTGAGCGTGTCGATCAGCCGGTCGTTGTCGCGCTGATGCAGGCCGATCGACGGCTCGTCGAGCACGTACATCACGCCCGTAAGGCCGGAGCCGATCTGCGACGCGAGCCGGATGCGCTGCGCCTCCCCGCCCGAAAGCGTCTCCGCGCTGCGTTCCAGCGACAGATAATCCAGCCCGACGTTGTTCAGAAACGAGAGCCGCGCGACGATTTCCTTGATGACCTTGTCGGCGATTTCGCCCTTCGCGCCCTCCAGACGCAGCGTCTGGAAATAGCCGAGCGCATCGCGTAGCGGCCAGCCGCTGATTTCATAGATGCCGCGCGCCTGTTCTTCTGCGCCGACTTTCACGAAGCGCGCTTCGCGCCGCAGACGCGTGCCTTCGCACGCCGGGCACGGCTGATTGTTCTGGTATTTCGCGAGTTCTTCGCGCACCGCCGCCGAATCGGTTTCGCGATAGCGCCGCTCCAGATTCGGGATGATGCCTTCGAACGCATGCTCGCGGACCGACGCGCGCCCGCGCTCGTTAATGTACGAAAACGGAATCGCCTGCTTGCCCGAGCCGTACAGAAGAATCTTGCGCACTTTCTCGGGCAGATCCTCGAACGGCGCGTCGATTTCGAATTCGTAGAATGCCGCGAGGCTCTGCAGCATCTGGAAATAGAACTGATTGCGCCGGTCCCAGCCCTTTACCGCGCCCGCCGCGAGCGACAGCGACGGATGCGCGACCACGCGCTTCGGATCGAAGAACGTGATCTGTCCGAGACCGTCGCATTCCGGGCACGCGCCCATCGGATTATTGAACGAGAAAAGACGCGGCTCCAGTTCCGGCAGCGAATACGAGCAGATCGGACACGCGAATTTCGAGCTGAAGAGCTTCTCCTTTTCGGTGTCCATTTCGAGCGCGATCGCGCGGCCGTCGGCGAGACGCAGCGCGGTTTCGAACGATTCCGCGAGGCGCTGCTTCATGTCCGGCCGCACTTTGAGACGGTCGATCACGACGTCGATCGTGTGCTTGTCGTTCTTCTTGAGCTTCGGCAGCGAATCGACTTCGTAGATTTTCGCGACGCCTTCGTTCGCCGTGCCGCCGCCCGAGCGGATGCGAAAGCGGATGAAACCCTGCGCCTGCATTTCCTCGAACAGCTCGACGTGCTCGCCCTTCCGATCCGCGACGACCGGCGCGAGGATCATCAGCTTGGTTTCTTCAGGCAGCGCGAGTGCGGCGTCGACCATTTGCGAGACGCTTTGCGCCTCCAGCGGAATCAGATGATCCGGGCAATACGGCGTGCCGACGCGCGCGTACAAAAGACGCAGGTAATCGTGAATTTCAGTGACGGTGCCGACCGTCGAGCGTGGATTGTGCGACGTGGCCTTCTGCTCGATCGAAATGGCCGGCGACAAACCTTCGATCAGATCGACGTCCGGCTTTTCCATCAGCTGCAAAAATTGCCGCGCATACGCCGAGAGGCTTTCCACGTAACGGCGCTGGCCTTCCGCATAGAGCGTGTCGAACGCGAGCGACGACTTGCCCGACCCCGACAGCCCCGTGATCACGATCAACTTATGGCGCGGCAAGTCGAGATTGACGTTCTTCAGATTGTGGGTGCGAGCCCCACGAATACGAATTTCTTCCACGAGTTCGTTCCGGCGTTTTTCGGGTGCTTTCGGATGTTTTCAGCGGCGCTTTCATCTGTCCGGACGGGCCACGAAGCCATTGCCGGGCGGAAAGAGAGGGGGCCAAACCTGCTACTATAACGACTTTTAAAGGGCGCAGCGCCCGAGCCCAAGGGCCGGACGCGCGTCGATCGGCCGGCGCGGGGACTTGCCGGCCAAGTACGGGAGAGCGCCGACGCATCGAGCGGCGCGCTTTTAGCCGTGCGATTCCATATAGTGCCGTTTCGAGCAAGAACAAGGCGGCCGCGCCTGGCTGCGCCGCAGGCCAGGCCAGACGCGACCCTCATCCTTTTCCCGTTTCTGATGTCCAATCCGTCTGCCACGTCCACACGTCTGTCTGCGCCGGAGTTGCGCGCGACCGTGTCGCTCGCTGCCATCTTCGCGCTGCGCATGCTCGGTCTTTTCATGATCATGCCGGTGTTTTCGGTGTACGCGAAAACCATCCCCGGCGGCGACAACGTGCTGCTCGTCGGCATTGCGCTTGGCGCCTACGGCGTCACGCAGTCGATGCTCTACATCTTCTACGGCTGGATTTCCGACAAGCTCGGGCGCAAGCCGGTCATCGCGTTCGGCTTGCTCGTCTTCGCGGTGGGCAGCTTCGTCGCGGCCGCCGGGCATTCGATGACGTGGATCATCGCCGGGCGCGTGATCCAGGGCATGGGCGCCGTTTCGTCCGCGGTGATCGCGTTCATTGCCGATCTCACGCACGAGGAAAACCGCACGAAGGCGATGGCGATGGTCGGCGGCAGCATCGGCGTGTCGTTCGCGGTGGCGATCGTCGGCGCGCCGATCGTGTTCCACTGGGTCGGCATGAGCGGGCTTTTCACGGTGATCGGCGTTCTGTCGATCCTCGCGGTGGGCGTGGTGTTCTGGATCGTGCCCGATCCGCCCGCGCATCCGGTTCACGTCAAGGCGCCGTTCGCGGAAGTGCTGCACAACGTCGAGTTGTTGCGCTTGAACTTCGGCGTGCTCGTGCTCCACGCGACGCAGACCGCGCTTTTCCTCGTCGTGCCGCGCATTCTGGTGGACGGCGGGTTGCCGGTCGCATCGCACTGGAAGATTTACCTGCCCGTGATGGCGCTCGCGTTCGTGCTCATGGTGCCGGCCATCATCGCCGCCGAGAAACGTGGAAAAATGAAGAGCGTGATGCTGAGTGCGATCGGGCTTATCCTGATCGGCCAGTTGTTATTGGGCGCGGCTCCCCATACGCTGTGGTCCGTGGCAGCCATTCTGTTCGTGTACTTTCTCGGCTTCAACGTGCTGGAGGCGTCGCAGCCGTCTCTGGTGTCGAAGCTTGCGCCGGGCACGAGAAAGGGCGCGGCGGCGGGCGTGTACAACACGACGCAGTCGATCGGCCTTGCCCTCGGCGGGGTGATCGGCGGCTGGCTGCTGAAGCTCGACGGGCCGAGCGCGGTTTTCTTCGCGTGTTCGGCGCTGGTGTTGGCGTGGCTCATCGTCGCTGCATGGATGAAGCCGCCACCGCGCAGAACAGAGCGCGCGGCCTGAGAGAAATTGGAATCATCGAATCGAGCCGACAGGGTGCAACCGAATCCACGTCTGAAGACGAGATCGGTCCAATCGCATCTTTCGGCTGACAGTTAGCAAGGAATCTACCGGAGAAATCATGGCATCAGTCAACAAGGTCATTCTCGTGGGCAATCTGGGCGCCGACCCGGAAACCCGCTACCTCCCGAGCGGCGACGCCGTGGCCAATATTCGTCTCGCGACGACGGACCGCTACAAGGACAAGGCCTCCGGCGAATTCAAGGAACTCACGGAGTGGCATCGCGTGGCGTTCTTCGGCCGGCTCGCCGAAATCGTCAACGAATATCTGAAGAAGGGGTCGTCGGTTTACATCGAAGGGCGTATTCGCACGCGCAAATGGACCGATCAATCGGGCCAGGAGCGCTATTCGACCGAAATCGTCGCGGATCAGATGCAGATGCTCGGCGGTCGCGGCGGCGCCGGTGCCGGTGATGATGGCGGCTACAGCCGCAGCGCGCCGATGGATCGTTCGGGCGGCGGTGGCGGTGGCGGACGCGCGCCCGCGGGCGGTCGTGCGAGCGGCGGCTCAGCAGGCGGCGGTTCCAGCCGCCCGAGCGCGCCGGCAGGCGGCGGCTTCGACGACATGGACGACGATATCCCGTTCTAAAGAATCACCGACAATTCGCGCATCGGAAGATGGGCCTCTGGCTGAATCAGCCTGAGGCCCATTTTTTTGAGTCGGCGAGGCGCTTCCTGATTGCGGTGTGATCTATTGCTCGCGCCGGAGCCTATTCAGCGCTCGGCGCCTGGTAGTCGCGCTCGTACGCCATCAAGTGCACACCAACTATTCCGCAGTCTAATCGGATTTATCCTATGGCCTGCAAATTGGTCACATTCTATTTTTGAGGCGATTATCCGAGAAAATAAACGCAATCTTTATTTGCTTGTCGTCATCTAATTGAGGTTTTTGAAGGTTTGCGGTTTATGTGTTTCTGGTAAACGCGAATCGGAAAGCCGTGCTTAATCGTGCCGCGTGGATTAATCCGTTGCGCGCCGTTGCAGCCCACAAGCATTTTCACCGAGACCAAGAATAACCGGGGGCCTCTTGAAGCTTCGAATAGTACTGGCTGACGATCATCCTTTCGTTCTCCTTGGGATGAAGGCCATCTTCGCCGCCGCAGACGGATTAGAGGTCGTCGGCGAGGCGAATAATGCGAGCACTTTGTTGGCAGAACTCGCGGTCAAGCCGTGCGATGTGCTGGTCACGGACTTCGCCATGCCCGAGCCGGGCGTGGATGCAAATGACGGCCTCCGTCTCATTCGCAAGGTGCGCCAGGATTTCCCCGACCTCTGCATCGTCGTGCTCACCAGCGTGAGCAACGTCGCGATTTTGCGCTCCATCCTGAATGCCGGCGCGATGAGCCTCGTCAACAAGGCCGAACCCATCGAACTCGTGGTGACGGCCGTGCGGCATGCGAGCGTCGGACGCCGTTTCGTGAGCGCCTCGTTTGTCGCGGCGCTTGCGGAAGCGGGCACGGAGACCGAATTTTCGCCGGAGGAGCCGCGCCTGTCCGTGCGAGAGATCGAAGTCGTCCGCCTGTTTGCCAAAGGCCATTCGATTACCGAAATAGCAAAAGAACTCGATCGCGATGTTCGCACGATCAGCCGTCAGAAACGTGATGCGATGAATAAGCTAGGCGTAAGAAACGATCCCGGGTTATTCGCGTTTGTGCGCGCACGCGGATTAGGATGAGTTTTTGGCGCACTGAAATGGTTTCGGATGCATCTTATGTATCTAAATTTTTCGATGCCGGATGATCGACCTTCTCTTTTTTGGATGTGAATTCTGGTCCGCAGGACTAGAAGGGGTTTGAGGCAATGGAGTTCTGGAACGGGAACCAGGTGTTCTCGCACGCTAAACGGATAAGGCTCGCAATAGCGGATGATCATCCTCTCGTCATCCTCGCCGTCGAGCGACTCGCTGGGAATTTTCCCAATGTAGAGGTGGTAAGTCGTCACGCTAATTCGACCCAACTCGAAGAGTCGCTTGCTCGCGGCGAGTGCGACGTCGTCGTCATCGACTATTTCATGCCGGGCGGACGTTACGGCGACGGCGTCGAGCTGATTCAGCATGTGGCGAACCAGTATCCGGAGGTCAGGATCGTCGTCATGTCGCGCAGCGGCGACGCCGCGCTCGTCAAGCAGGCGCTGGAAGCGGGAGCCCACGCGTTTCTAAGCAAGGAAGACCGGCTCGAACTGATCTACGTCGCGATTGTTTCGGTCATCGCCAATGAAACCTATCTCGGGCCCGCAATACGCCGCACGCTCGCGCTCGCGGATTCCGAAAGCCACGCGCGTTTCATTCGTCAGCGGCTCACGAGCCGCGAACTGGAAGTGATCGAGCGCTATGCACGCGGCGCGAATGTCACCGAGATCGCGAAGGAACTCGATCGCAGCGTGAAGACGATCAGCGCCCAAAAATGCGCGGCCATGCGAAAGCTCGATTTATCGACAGACGCGGATTTGTATCGATTTATCGCGGACAGTGGCTTGATCTAGACGCATCGCATAGCGCGCACGCCGCGCAAGCCCTGAGGCCAGCAAGAACGCATAACAGAATGAGAACAAGAACGCCGAAACGCGCCATCGTTGCGGATGACCATCCGGTCGTCATCAAGGGTATTCAAACCCTGCTCGAGCGAGATGGCGCGGTGCGCGTGGTCGCCACCGCGTGCGACACGCTGGAACTTGCCGAAGCAATCGATACCACGCCGTGTGACTTCATCTTCTCCGACATCGGTATGCGCGGTATCGACGGGGAAAGCAGCTCGATCACCTTTCTCAGGCGTCTGACCTGGCAGGAAAAGCGGCCGAGGATCATCGTGCTCACGATGATCTGCCAAACGCGAATGCTGGCCGGGCTCGTTCAGCTCGGCGTAGACGGCGTGATCGACAAGCGCGACGGACTCGAATGCCTGCACGACGCGATATCCGTCGCTGAAGCCGGCGGCTGTTTCCTCTCCCCAACCGTGGAGGCGGCCGTGCGCCATTTGCCCGCGACATCGCCGGCGCGCGTGGGCGTACTGAGCCGACGCGAATGGGAGGTCTTCCAGCTCTACGCTCGCGGTCTTCTGGTCCATGAGATCGCTGAGCACTTCGGACGAAGCCGCAAGACGATCGCGACGCAGAAGCGTGCCGGCATGCGCAAGCTGGGACTCGATAGCGAGGAGGAGCTGGTCGCCTACTTTCAGCAAGTCGGCCTGGTCTGAAGTGGTGTAGCCGTCGCCGATGCCCGGTTTAGGAGCAAATTGGGACGGTTCTGATTCGATCCTGATACGCAGCGGCTCAGACTCAAGACATTTGCACTCGACAGGCAAGCACGAAGCGCGGCGACTCGTAGCGGTCAAAAGCCGTGAATCGGCGTCATCGAGTTCTTGCTCAGACGGCGCAGCAACGGTCCTTGCCGCGCCGGCCCGCATCCGAAGGATTCGAATTGAGATTTCTGTTCGCGCGTTGTTTGCTCCTTTTCAGCCTGATCGCGCCATCGTTCGGCAATGCGGCCGACCCGCATGCCTACGCTTCCCAGCCGACTTCTGGACTTCGAAAAAATACAAACGACGCAACGGCCAGCGTCCAACTCGATGAGCCCGAGCGCGGTTACTTGCGCACGCTGAGTCCGATCGCCGTCGGCTTGATAGAAGCGTCACGCGGTCGTCCGGATCAGCCGCTTCAGCCGCCGGAAGTCGCGCTCGCCAAAATCGAACAGTCCCTCGGCGTCACGTTCGAGCCGAAGCGGTTCAACGACTGGCCCACGGCCGCATCGGCGTTTCAACGCGGCGAAATCGAAATGATCGTCGCACCGAGCCCGCCCGGAACCTTGAACTACGCGATGCATTCCGAGTTGCAGCCGCTCGACCTGTTGATCAAGCGGGCGTTCAGGCAAGCCGAGACGCAAGCCGTCGCCAGGCAGGCGGCATCCGCGACCACGCATATCTCCGCGTTGCGCTTGCTGCCTGCGCTCATCGGCATCGCAGCCGTCCTGTTCGTGACGCTGCGCGCTTTCGTCCGATTGCAGCAGGAAATGGGACGGCGCATGGAGACCGAGCAGCGTCTGGCTACGCAACTCAGTTTCCAGCAGACCATGATGGAGGTGGTGCCGTATCCCCTCGTCGCGAAGGACATGCAGAATCGCTACATCGCGGTGAATCGTGCCTTCGAAGAAGCGCTCGGCGTTCGACGCGGAGACGTTCTCGGACGCACGAGCGTCGAAGTCACGGCGTGGGGAGACGCGCACAGCCGCGTGCTTCACGAGTTGACCAGCACGACGCTCAAAACGGGTCAACGTCAGGAAGTCGAAGCGGAATTTGCCGACAACAGCAATCACTCGCGCTGCGGGCTTTTCTGGACGGGCGCGTTCAATGCGTCGAACGGGGAGCGAGCGGGCGTCGTCGGCACGATGATCGACATCACCGATATTCGCGACGCCGAAACGCGCGCGCGGCAAACCGAGCGGCGTCTTCACGACGTGACGCGATCGCTGCCGGCGGTCGTGTTCCAGTTGCGCCGCGCGAGCGACGGCACGTACAGCCTTCCTTATATCGATGGCGATACGCGTCAGTTGCTCGGTCTGGACGTCGCCGCTCTGGCCGACGATCCGATTCACGCGCTGACGCACGTCCACGACGAAGACAGCGCCCGGCTTCTCGCGGAAATCGAAACTTCGGCGCGGACACTCGAGCCGCTGCACACCGAGTTTCGTTCGACGGTGGAAGGCGTGCACCGCTGGATTCGCGCGGATCTCGTCGCGCACCGCGAAGACGACGGCGCCGTGGTCTGGAGCGGCTATTGGGCCGACGCGAGTGTCGAGCACGCCCGCGCCGACGAACTCGCCCGCGCGCGCGACGCCGCCGAAGCCGCATCGCGCGCGAAGGACGACTTCCTCGCGATGATGAGTCACGAAATCCGTACGCCGATGAACGGCGTGCTCGGGCTCGTCGAAGTGCTCGAAAATACGCGTCTGAACCCCGACCAGTCGCAAATGCTCGGCATGATTCAGGATTCGGCGAGCGCGCTCCTGCAGATTCTGGACGATCTCCTCGACTATTCGAAGATCGAGGCCGGCAGGCTGACGATCGAGTCCACGCCGATCGATTTGCGCGAACTCGTCGATAGTGCGGTGGGCCTGCTCGCCGCAAGAGCGCACGAAAAGGGCCTGCGCGTGCGCGTCGACGTGGCGCCCGAAGTGGCCGCGGCGGTCAGGGGCGACAGCGTGCGGCTCAGGCAGGTTCTCTTCAATCTTATGAGCAACGCGATCAAGTTCACGATCAAGGGCGATGTCGCGCTGCACGTTCGCGCGGTCGAGCACACCGAGTCGGCGCAGGTGATCGAACTGTGCGTGAAAGACACGGGCATCGGGATCGCTCCGGACGCGCAGCGAAGCCTCTTCGAGCCGTTCGTGCAAGCTGAAACCTCCACGACGCGGCGCTTCGGCGGCACCGGGCTCGGCCTGACGATCTGCAATCGTCTCGTCGCGCTGATGGGCGGCGCGATGAGCCTTGAAAGCGCGCTGGGCGTCGGCACGGCAATGACCGTTCGTCTCACGATGCCCGTCGAGACCTTGCATTATCAGATCGACGGATTGCGCGGCAAGCGAGGCATCGTGGCGATCGACGACGATCGCGTCGCGGCGGCCCTCGTGCACTATGGCGAGGCGCTTGGTCTGCAATTGCTGCGCTACACGCCCGACGAACTCGCGCGATCAGAACACGAGTTGCTCGAAGACATCGAGATCGTCTTTCTGAGCGATACGCACAAGCACGCTTCGCCATCCGCTTCGCGTGTGATCCACGTAACCGAAAAGCCGAAGCCGACCGGATACCGCATTCTCGAAGACGACATCCGCGTGAGCGTCAATCCGATTTCATGGCACGGCCTCGGCGCGGCCTGCGTCGCCGCATTGACAGGCATGCCGCAGGTCGCATCGGGCGTCACGCATTCGCACGAAGCGAAGATGGTGGCGCCCGACCGGGAAGACGCGCTGCGCAGCGGCAGGCTCGTGCTCGTCGCCGAAGATCATCCGGTGAATCAGGAGCTGATCCGAAATCAGCTTACCCTGCTGGGTTTCGCGTGCGATGTCGTGCACGACGGCGCCGAGGCATACGCTGCCCTCGCTGACACCCGATACGGATTCCTGATTACCGATTGTCACATGCCGAACATGACGGGCTACGAACTGGCTCGACGCATCCGTTCGGATGAAGCCGGCGCGTCGCGTCGCTTGCCGATCCTCGGCGTCACGGCGAGCACGGCGCCCGACGAATTGCGCAAGTGCCGTGAGGCGGGCATGGACCACTGTCTCGTGAAGCCGACCCGGCTCGCTACCTTGCGGGAGCATCTGAACCGATGGTGGATCACGAATAATCCTGCGCCCGAAGCCGTTACACATTCCGCTCAGGGAACCGATGTGCCGGCCCGCGACGATGACGAACTCGATCTGAGCGCCATGGCGCAACTATGGGGCAGCGAAGCGACCGTCAAGGCATTGCTGGATGCGTTCGTGTCGTCGTTCCGCGAGGATCTCGTGGCGCTTCGGCAATTGCTCGATCGCGGCACGGTCGATGATCTGCGGGACTGGCATCATCGCGTCGTCGGGGCGGCGAGCGTGTTGCAGTATCGGCCGCTGCTCGGCGCGCTGGAGGAGTTTCGTCGCGATCTGCATGTGAAATCGCGCGACGTGCGCCGTCGCGAGGGACTTGCGTTGATCGCGCGATGCGAGCAGCTCGTGGACCGTATCCACGCGCAAGGCGCCGCAATTCTCTGACCGGGCGCTTTCTTATTCCGTAGGTGTGCAGGGACTCGCATCGGCGAGTTCGCCATCGCGGAAATAGGCGAGCGCGAAATCGACGAACGCGCGTGTCTTGGCCGAAACGTGCCGGCGTCCCGGGTAGACGATGGACACTTCCTTGTCAGCGTCCTTGAGCGTATGGCCGGGCAGCAGTCGCACGAGCGAACCCACCTCGATATCCTGCGCCACGTAGCTCTCCGGGAGCACCGCGATTCCCATTCCGGAAAGCGCCGCCTGCCGCAGCATGTGCGAACTGTTCACGCTGTATGCCGGATCGAGTTCGACGCTTTCCGTCTCTCCCGACGGTCCGATGAAGGACCACGTCGATCCATGGATATCCGAAGACGGCGCGAGAAACTCATGTGACGCCAGCGATGCCGGCCCGACGGGCGCGCGGCGTTGCGCCAGATAAGCCGGTGCGGCGACGAGCACCGCCGCGACTCTCACCAACGGGCGGTTGATCAGCATGCCGCTGTTCACGAGATGCGGCACGACGATGCCGACGTCGAAGCCCTCCGCGACGAGATCGACCGGACGATGCAGCAGCGTCAAGCGCAACTTCACGTTCGGGTATCGCTCGCGGAATCCGCGCAGCATTGGCGTGAGTCCGAGCAATGAGAATGATGCCGACGCGACGAGCTTGAGCGTGCCCGAAGGGTCGACCGAACTGTTCCCCACTGACGCTTCGATCGTCTCGATCTGTTCGATCACTGCACGGCAGCCGTCCGCATAGGCGCGACCGGCCTCGGTTAGCGACACGCTGCGCGTCGTGCGGTTCAGCAAGCGCGTGTTGAGATGCGCCTCGAGCAACGAGACGTAGCGCGTTATCACGGCGTTGGATAGATCGAGCGCGTTGGCGGCACGGCCGAACGATTCGGTTTCCGCCACTTTCAGGAAGACGCGCATCGCCTGGAGTTGATTCATTGAGCGATCGATGTGAGAAGCGCATTTCGAACGCTTCGAGTATGCCGATAAATGCCGGCGGCTAAAGCGCGGCCTCGCGTGCGCGATGTTAGAGCGCGATGACATGCTGGGGAATCGGAGTGTTCTGATCGGAGACGAATGTCTCAATGCGACCACTGTGGCATGAACGCAACTCGTGTCCATAGGCGCGTTCGCACGGCGCTAATCGGATGACGCGTAAGTCCATGCGGCCTAAGCGTTAACCCATCCCGAAATTGAACTTTTCGAATTATTCGAAAAGGTTTTTGTGATTCCTTTGGCGGTTTCTCAAAAATAGCGGGCAATAAACTTTGCCGTGCCGAATATCGGTGCTGAACAAGACGAGCGAAGACGGGAGTCCGAACTCGACAGGCGTTTGGCCTGAAGCAACCCATCGAGTCTCAAGACTCAAAGGAATACACATGAAAAAGACTCTGATCGTAACGGCCGTCGCCGCTCTGGCCGGTTCGTTCGCAACTGCTGCAAGCGCGCAAAGCAGCGTCACGCTGTATGGTCTGGTCGATGCGGGCCTGACGTACGTCAACAACGTGCAAGCTCCGTTCGGCGCAGGCTACGAAAAGGCAAGCGCGTGGGGCGTGACCAGCGGTAATCTGCAGAACAGCCGTTGGGGCTTGCGCGGCGCTGAAGACCTCGGCGGTGGCATGAAAGCCGTCTTCACGTTGGAAAACGGTTTCAACATCGCGAACGGCACCAGCGATGGTCGCCAGTTCGGCCGTCAGGCTTACGTCGGTCTGTCGATGGCGCAAGCGGGTACTCTGACGCTCGGTCGTCAGAACGACGCTGTTGCTGACTATCTCGGCCCGTTGAGCGCGACCGGCTCGTGGGGCGGCACGTACTTCGCGCACCCGGGCGATCTGGACAATCTGGACGGTAACGCTTTCCGCATTAACAACTCCATCAAGTTCGTGAGTGCGAACTATTCCGGCCTGTCGTTCGCTGGCGCATACGGCTTCTCGAACACCGCGGGCAGCTTCGCCGCAAACCGTGCATACAGCCTCGGTGCGGGCTATGCGAATGGTCCGTTCAAGTTCGGCGCGGCATACACGCAAGCGAACGGTTACAACTCGAACAACGTCGGCGCGATCACGGAGGTTCCGGTAACGCTGTTCACTCCGGCCGATCAAGACACAGCACGCGTGCGTACGTTCGGTGCGGGCGGTAGTTTCACGACCGGTGCTATGACGTTCGGTCTGGTTTGGACGCAGATCCGCCTCGACAACAATAGCAACGCCGCGCTTGATTCTTCGTCGATTACCAATAACTACGAAATCAACGGCCGCTACGCACTTAGCCCGGCACTGTCGGTTGGTGCGGCTTACACCTTCACGTACGCCAAGACCGAAGATCCGCTGGAGGAGTCCAGGCGCGTTCGCCGTCACCAGTTCGGTTTGCAGACGGACTATGCATTGTCCAAGCGCACCGACATCTATGCTGAAGGCGTTGTGCAGATCGCGAGCGGCGGTGGAGACGGCGTGTACCCGCGCGCTGCTATCAGCGGCGCAGGCGACGCTTCCTCGAGCAGCCGTCAGGTTCTCCTGACGACGGGTATCCGTCACCGCTTCTAAAGCGGTTTGAGCAGTACCAAGCTGTTGTAGCTAGCTAGAGAAGGGCGCCGCGAGGCGCCCTTTTCGCATTGGCGCGCCCGCTTTCACCGAAGAGAAATGCGTCACGCATTTGAATTGATCTACCATGGCGATGCGGTCCTACCAGCAAAACGCGCACTGACCGCGACCAGGAGAGCAATGATGATCTCGACATGCCGACCACATGTCCGCTGGATACCCATTCTGCTGCTCGCGACGCTCGCCGCGAGCCCCGCTCACGCCGACTCCGTCGCGCTAAAAGCGAACCTCCAGCCTTCGAGCGAAGTTCCGCCGCGCGTGAGCAAAGGCCACGGCATCCTCGACGCCACTTTCGACACCGACACTAAAGTGCTGACTTGGACCGCGACTTATGCGGATCTATCGGGTCCGGTGACGATGGCGCATTTCCACGGCCCCGCGCCGGTCGGGCAGAACGCGAAGGTGCAAGTGCCCGTCGACAAGAAAGCGCTCGCGAGCCCGATGAAAGGACAAGCGACGCTGACGGACCCGCAAGTCACCGATCTCATGGCGGGTCAGTGGTATTTCAATATTCACACGCAGGAGAACCCGACCGGCGAGATACGCGGTCAGGTGGTGCCTGCCGATTGACGCTCGGCGACGATGAGTTGGCAAAGCGCCTTCGCGTGCTGGGTCGTAGCGAAACGCGTGCGTCCGCACAGCGCGCATCCCACGCTCGACGTCGAACTCGCGCGCGACTACGCGTCGCGCCGGCTCTGGTCGCCGCGCGTGCCGAAAGGATGGCGGCTCGACATCCGCGAGACAATCGGCGATGCACCGCTGCGCGGCCAATGGCTCATCCCGCCGACAACGCCGCGCGCAACGATTCTTTATCTGCACGGCGGCGGTTATTACTTTTGCTCGCCCCGCAGTCATCGAGCGATTACGTTCGGATTGGCGACCCGCGCGAATGCCAGCGTTTTCTCGCTTGATTATCGTCTTGCGCCGGAACATCGCTTTCCAGCGGCGCTCGACGATAGCGTCGCGGCCTATCGTCGGTTGCTCGAAAACGGGGTGCCGGCGCAATCGATCGTCATCGCGGGCGATTCCGCGGGCGGCGGCCTCGCGCTCGCGACGCTTCTCTCGCTGCGCGACGCAGGCGATCCGCTTCCGGCCGCAGCCGTGCTGTTTTCACCGTGGACGGATCTGACGTGCAGCGGCGAGTCGATGCGAACCAACGACGGCCGCGATCCGATGTATCACGCGTCGGCGTTTCCCAAAGTAGCCGCGCAATATCTCGGCGCGGCGGACGCGCGCAATCCTTACGCGTCGCCCGTTTTCGGGGATTACGAAGGCTTGCCGCCGCTCTTCGTCCAGGCCGGCGATACGGAATTGCTCCTCGACGACGCCACCCGCGTCGCAGCCAAAGCGCGCGCGGCGGGCGTGCGCGTCGAAATGGAAATCTGGCGCGGCGTGCCGCACATCTTCCAGATCTGGGCGCCGTTCATGCCCGAGGCGCGCGAAGCGCTCGCGCACGCCGCCGCATTCATCGAATCGACGGCGGCGGCGACGAATGCTCATCGCCCGCCCATGACCTCGATCGTCTGATACGCGCGCTCGACCGCCGACGCGCCGTATCGACGCTCGAGTCTGCGCACGGTGAAGTGCCCATGCGCCATCTGCTGGAAATGGTCGATGAACACGGTGTTGACCATCGCGCCGAGCACCGCGCCGATCGCCGGAATCGACTTCGCCGCGACCTGCTCGCTGACCTGCACCGAAAACCGCGATGCGACCGTCTGCAGGAACTTGAGCAGCGCCGTCGATCCGTGACTGCTCAGACCCTTGGCGGCGATCTCGTTTGTCGCGCGCGAGACCGACTGCGCAAGCGCGCCGCGCACGATGAAATAGCCGAGATCGGCGTTGTCGTCGTCGGTTTTGGTGCCGCCCATTCCGAGCACCATCATGCATTGCAATTGCGCCTCGACTCGATGCACGTCCTCGCCTTCGCTGCGCGCGATATCGCAGATCGAGCGGAACATCAGCGTCGTCGTGACGGGCAACTCGACAGGCAACGCGAACAGTCCGAATGCGCCGCCCGCCGCGCCGGTCGTCGCGACGGCGAGTTTGTGCATCAGGTTGTGCGGCTTGTCGGGCGGCGGCGCGAGTAGCGAATCGGAGGGCGCGCTCTTGCCGAGCGTGCGCAGCGCGACCTGAAGGCATTTCTTCAGCGCGAGCTGCGTCGCGTCGTCGACTTTTTCCTGCGCGGCGGCCGGCAAGCGGCCCATCAGCTTTTCGATGGGCGCGCCGACGACACTCGCCAGCTTCATCGTCAGCGACGGGCTTTCCAGCAATTCCTTCGCGCGGGCAAGGGCCGCGAAATCTTCGGTCGTAAGCGGCGAGGTGATGATCGGCGTCGGTTCCATGCGAGGGTTCTATCCGGGAAAAGGTAAGTTGACACGCAGAATTAGAGTGCGCGCCCGTGCTATGATTCCATTTCCGTTGACTAGTCAATCATTGCGCTTACAAAGATGGCCGTTCATACAGCCGCGCATCATTCCAGCGGGCAGGTGCTGCCTTTTCGCGAATCCCTCATGGCGATGCTGGGCGTTTCGTTCGTCACGATGCTCGTCGCGCTCGATCAGACTGTGGTCGGCACCGCGCTGCCGACGATCGTCGCGGAGCTTAAAGGCTTCGATCTCTACGCGTGGGTCGCCACGTCGTATCTTCTGACTTCCGTCATCACCGTGCCAATTTTCGGACGCCTCGGCGATTACTACGGCCGCAAGCCGTTCGTGATCGCGTCGATCGTCGTGTTCACCGTCGCCTCCGTGCTGTGCGGGCTCGCCAACAGCATGATGTTCCTCGTGCTCGCGCGCGGCTTGCAAGGCATCGGCGGCGGGATGCTCGTCGGCACGGCGTTCGCGTGCATCGCCGATCTTTTCCCCGATAACGTCGTGCGCCTGCGCTGGCAAGTGCTGATGAGTTCCGCGTTCGGCATCGCGAACGCGGTCGGGCCGTCGCTCGGCGGCTTCCTCACGCAGTATTACGGCTGGCGTTCGGTCTTCTACGTCAATCTGCCGGTGGGCATCGTGTCGCTCTTTTTCGTGTGGCGCTTCCTGCCGCATCTGCGGCACGTCGCGCATGAAGGCAAGATGCGCCTCGACTGGCCGGGCGCCGCGCTGATCGCGGTGGCGCTCGGCGCGCTGCAATTGTTCGTCGAAATGCTGCCGAAACACGGCTTCGGCGCGGAATCCGTCGCGCTGCTCGCGATGAGCGTCGCCGCCGGCTTCGCGCTGTGGAAGTGGGAAATGCGCTGCGATTACGCGATCCTGCCCATCGACATGTTTCGCAACAAGGCGCTCGCCGCGCTCTTCACGCTCGCGATTCTCGGCGGTTTCACGATGTTCTCGCTGCTCTTCTATGCGCCGCTGCTGTTCCAGGGCGGCTTCGGCATGTCGCCGAAGGACGCGGGCATGATGATTACGCCGCTGGTCGTGTTCATCACGATCGGCAGCATCGTGAACGGGCGCATCGTCACGCGCCTGAAGAACGCCAATCTGATGCTGTACGTCGGTTTCGCGCTGCTCGCGGTGTCGTGTCTCGGCACCGTCGTCGCGACGCACAACATGCCGCGTTCGCTGCTGCTCGTCGTCATGCTGCTCGGCGGACTCGGCCTTGGCTTCGTCATGCCGAATCTCACCGTGTTCGCGCAACAGACCGCGGGCCGCGCGCATCTGGGCATCGCGACGGCGCTTTTGCAGTCGCTGCGCATGATCGGCGGGATGATCGGCACCGCGCTCACCGGCACGCTCGTCGCGCATCTCTATGCGAGCGGCGTGAATCTCGCGCTGGAAAAAGATCACGCGATGCATTGGGCCGCTGATCTCTCCGATCCGCAAATCCTCATCAATCGCGAAGGTCAGGAGACGCTGCTTGCGCAACTGAGCGCGGCGGGGCATAACGGCGCGATGCTGCTCGAAGCCGCGCGCGAAGCGCTCGTCGCCGCGATCCACATTGGTCTCGCGCTCGCGGCGGTGATCGCGGTGGTGTCGTTGTGGCAGTCGCGCCGCGTTCCGCCGGTGCGACTGAAAGGGCCGCAAGAGCCGGTCATCCTCGCCGAATGATAGAGAAAGAGCATGAATGAACAGGACCGTATCGCCGTGGTGCAGCAATTCGGGCGCACATATCGCGCGTTCATGTCGGCGTTCGAGACGGCCGTCGGCCAGCCGATGCCGCGCTGGCGCATTCTGCTCGCGTTGCACGAGCACGCGGGCGTGCTGTCGCAGAAGCGGCTCGTCGAGCATCTGAAAGTGGACCCGGGCGCGCTGACGCGTCAGCTAAAGACGCTGGAAGGACTCGGCTGGATCGTGCGCAGCGTCGATGCACGCGACAATCGCGTGTCGAATGTCGCGCTGACGGCGCAAGGACGCGCCATCGCGGAAGATGGTTTGCCGCGACGCAATGCGTTCCTTCACGACACGATGGCTTCGCTGCCCGACGAGGCCATCGAGGCCTTGTCGAGCGCGCTGCACATGTTCGAGGGACGCCTTCAGGAAGTGGCGGCCGCGAATGCCGCATCGGCGGCCGCGCTAGAAGAAAAGGCTTAGAAGAACGTTTCGATCACTTCGGTGACGCGATACTTCGGGTCGACGACCAGAATCTGACGCCACTTGTCGAACGTCAGGCACGGATGCGAGATATCGAACGCGATCATGTCGCCGACTTTCACGTCGTCGCCCGGCTTGATGCGCAAGTACGCGTGCTGATCCATCAGGCCGAAAATCTCCCAGCCTTCGTCGGGCGATACGTCACGCGGCGCTTCGTTGCCCGGACGATAATGCTTCGCCGGCTCCGGCATGCCCGCATCGAACGCGGAATCGCGCTTGCCCAGACCGATGATCGCGCGGTCCGGTTCCGGAATCGACTGCACGTACGCCCATAGTTGCAGCGCCGGCTTCAGACCTTGGCCCATCTTCTTCGCGATAGGATTGCGCGCGAAAATCTCGTTCTGCGCTTTCTTGTAGATGCCGACGTCGTGCGTCAGATAGCAGCCCGGCCGCAGGACGACCTCGATCGCATCGCTGTTGGCCTTCGCGAACTCGTCGGCGACGACGTCGTACCACGCCGATCCCGCGCCCGACAGAATCGCCGGCTTGCGCGCGATCTTGCCTTCGCCGATCAGCTTGCGCGTGACATCGACCGCGCTCTTCAGAAACTCGCGCACCTTGGTTTCGTCCTGCAGCACGCCTTCATACAACTCGATGCCCGCGAGTTCGATCGTGCCGTTCCAGCGCGCGATCGCGGCGAGCACGGCATCGCGCTGCGCGTCATCGCGCACGCCGGTGCGTCCGCCCGGCACCCCGAGTTCGATCAGCACGTTCAGCTTCTTGCGCACCGAGCTGAAAAATTCGCCGAGCTGATCGACGCCATCGGCTGAATCGACGAGACAGAAGAACTCGAAACTCGCGTCCGTGAGCAATTCGGCGATCATGCCCATGTTGCGTTTGCCGACGAGCTGATTCGCCATCAGGACGCGATGCACGCCGCCGCGATACGCCGCGCGCACCTGATGCGCGGTTGCGAGCGTAATGCCCCACGCGCCGGTGTCGAGCTGACGGCGGAAAAGTTGCGGCGCCATCGTCGTCTTGCCGTGCGGCGCGAGCTTCACACCGTATTCGCCGACAAAATCCTGCATCCACTTCAGATTGTGTTCGATGCGATCCGAATAGAGGACGGCGGCGGGCAGGCTCACGTCCTCTTCGAGCAGATTCCATTGCAGGCGCGACGCGTCGTTCAATTGGATGCCCGTGCCGGGCACCATGCCGAGGCCCTTGCCGAACGGGTCGATCGTCGCGTTCTGATAGTTTGTAACTTTCATGTGCTGCCACTCCATCGTCCGTTTAAATAAACCCCGCGCGCAGTGCGATGTGCGTCAAGGTTGACGGTGCCATGTTAACCAAAGTAGCATCCGGGAAGGAAATGTTATTTAGTAACACGGGCTCATCGTAAACCATGAACGGCCACGCCGACACGCTCAGTTTCGACATCGTCGCACGCATCGCGGAGCGGGCGCCCGAGTTGCGCGGGGCCGAGCGCAAGGTAGCCGCGCTGATTCTCGACGACATCGTGAGCGCGTCGCGCGCGAGCATCGGCGCGCTGGCGGACAAGGCCGAGGTCAGCGTCGCGACGGTGACGCGTTTCGCGAAAGCCGTCGGTTGCGAGGACGTGCGCGAACTGAAGCTGCGGCTCGCGCAGGCGGCGGGCGTCGGACAGCGTTTCTTCCGGCGCGACGCGGACGCCGTGCCCGATTCGCTCGCCGCGCGCATCTTCGAGGAAGTGCAGGCGACGCTCGCGCAGAATCAGGGCGCGCTCGCCGCCGCGCCGATCGCCGAAGCCGCGGATGCGCTCGCGGCCGCGTCGATGATCTACGTGTTCGGCATGGGCGGCGGCTCCACGGCGCTCGCCGACGAAATGCGCTTTCGCCTCGTGCGGCTCGGGCGGCCGGTCGCGTCGTATCAGGACGGGCTGTTGCAGCGCATGGTGGCGTCGACGTTATCGAAGGAACATGTGGTCGTCGCGCTTTCGGTGACGGGGCAGACGCCCGAGATCGTCGAAAGCTGCGCGCTGGCGAAGCAGTACGGCGCGCGCGTGATCGCGCTGACCGCGCCCGCATCGCCGCTCGGCGCGCTCGCGGACTGGCTGGTTCCGGTCATCGCGATCGAAACGGATTTCATCTACAAGCCCTCGTCGTCGCGTTACGCGATGATGATGGCGCTTGATTTGCTCGTCACCGAACTGGCCGTCAAGCAGGCCGATCACAGCCGCGAACTGTTGCGCCGCATGAAGCACGCGCTCGATTCGCATCGCGGCGGCGGCGAGCGTCAACCCTTGGGAGACTGATCATGGAATCGTTGAAGGCCGACACGCTGATCGTCGGCGCGCGCGTGATCGACGGCACGGGCGCGCCCGCCGTCGAACGCGATGTCGCCGTGCGCGACGGACGCATCGTTGCGATCGAGGCGCCGGGCGGTCTCGCGGACTGGACCGCCGACGACGTGTTCGACGCGCAAGGCAAAGTGCTCGCGCCCGGTTTCATCGACGTCCACACGCACGACGACACGCACGTGATCCGCTCGCCGCAGATGATGCCGAAGATCACGCAGGGCGTGACGACGGTGATCGTCGGCAATTGCGGGATCAGCGCGTCGCCGGTGACGCTGAAGGGCGATCCGCCCGATCCGATGAACCTGCTCGGTGACGCCGCCGCGTTCGCGTACCCGACTTTCGCGTCTTACGTCGATGCCGTGAATGCCGCGCGCCCGACGGTGAATGTCGGCGCGCTCATCGGCCATACGGCGCTGCGCAACAATCATATGGACCGGCTGGATCGCGGCGCGTCCGCCGATGAAGTCGCCGCGATGCGCGCGCAGCTCGAAGAAGCGCTGGGTAACGGCGCGCTCGGATTGTCGAGCGGATTGGCGTATGGCTCGGCGTTCAGCGCGCCGCCCGAGGAAGTGCAGGCGCTCGCCGAGCCGCTCGCGAAAGCGGGCGCGCTCTACACGACGCACATGCGAACCGAGTTCGACGCCATTCTCGACGCGATGGACGAGGCGTATCGCGTCGGGCGTCATGCACGCGTGCCGGTGGTGATTTCGCATCTGAAGTGCGCGGGGCCGTCGAACTGGGGACGCAGCGCGGAAGTGCTCAAGTCGATCGAAGCGACGCGCGACGGGCAGCCGGTCGGATGCGATTGTTATCCGTATAACCGCAGTTCATCGACGCTGGACTTGAAGCAGGTGACGGGCGATATCGACATCACGATCACCTGGTCGACGCCGCATCCGGAGATGGCCGGCAAGCTGATCCGCGAAGTCGCCGACGAATGGAAGGTGACGCAGCAGGAAGCGGCGAAGCGCTTGCAGCCGGCGGGCGCGGTGTATCACAACATGTCGGAAGACGACGTGCGGCGCATTCTTTCGCATCCCGCGACGATGGTCGGTTCGGACGGTTTGCCGAACGATCCGCTGCCGCATCCGCGTTTGTGGGGCGCGTTTCCGCGCGTGCTCGGCCACTATGCGCGCGACGAAGGCGTGCTGACGCTCGAAGAAGCCGTGCGCAAGATGACGAGCCTGTCGGCGCGGCGTTTCAGCATCGCGGAGCGCGGCGAAGTGAAGGTCGGCTATCACGCGGATCTGGTCGTGTTCGATCCGGAGCGCGTGATCGATTCGGCGACGTTCGCGAATCCGCAGCAGGCGGCGGACGGCATCGACGCGGTGTGGGTGAATGGCGTTTTGACGTATCGCGAGCAGGCCGTGACCGGCGCGCGAGCGGGACGTTTCGTGGCGCGCGGTTCGGCATCCAAGCTGGATGCGGCCGGCGCGTTTTGAGCACTGATTCGAGTCAGGAAAAGGAGTCTGAAAGATGAAGCGTTATGGCGTGGAAGGTGGCAAGGGACAAGGCGGCGCGCATATGCCGTTCGCACGCGCGGTCGAGGCCGATGGCTGGCTGTTTGTGTCGGGCCAGACGCCGATGGAAGATGGCGAAGTGATCAACGGCGGCATCGTCGAGCAATCGCACAAGGCGATTCAGAACGTCATCGCGATTCTGAAGGAGGCGGGTTACGGCACCGAGCACGTCGTGCGCTGCGGCGTGTGGCTGGACGATCCGCGCGATTTCGCGTCGTTCAACAAGGTGTTCAAGGAGTACTTCGGCGCGAATCCGCCGGCGCGGGCTTGCGTGGTGTCGTCGATGGTGATCGACTGCAAGGTCGAGGTGGATTGCGTGGCTTATAAGAAGGCGTAAGAAGGCGAACATGCGATCGCGGCTCTGATACCTGTGAAGCAGAGCCGCGTCGTTATTCACTGCCGCGCCAGCCGCGCATTATCCGGCATCGGCAAGTTGAAATTCGTTCTGAACGGATTGATATCCAGCCCGCCGCGCCTCGTATAACGCGCATACACCGCGAGCCGTTCCGGTTTGCACTCCCGCATGATGTCCATGAAGATGCGCTCGACGCATTGCTCATGAAACCCCGTATGTTCGCGGTAAGACACGATATACCGCAGCAATCCCGCGTGATCGATCTGCCCGCCGTAATAGCGGATCTGCACGCTGCCCCAGTCCGGCTGTCCCGTAACCGGGCAATTCGATTTCAACAGGTTCGAAAACAACGTCTCGTCGACGGGCGCTTCATCGTGCGCGGCCTTCAATAACGAAGGATCCGGCGAGAAAACATCGCAATCGAGATCGAGCCGGTCGAGCGACAAACCATCGAACTCTTCCATCGTGAGCTTGCCGAAATCGGCCGGCGCGGCGAGTTGCACCGAAACGGTCGCGCCGCAGACGGCGGACACATCGCGCTTGATTGCCGCGCGCACGTCGTCGATCGAATCGAATTGCGTCTGCGCGAACGAGCCGAGATACAGCTTGAACGACTTCGATTCCACGATGTTCGGCGAATCCGCCGGCACGAAGAACGTCGCGACCGCGATCTGCGGCTTGCCGCGCTTGTTCAGCCATGACAGCTCATACGCGTTCCAGATATCCGTGCCGAAGAACGGCAGACGCGCGGGCACGGCGATCGCATCGCGCGCGCGCTTGCGGTCGATCGGAAACAGCAGCGACGCATCGTACTGTTCGGTGTAATGGACGGGCTTGCCGAGCGGAGATTGATCGGGTGTCATGATGCGTTCGCTATGCCGCTGAGAACGTGCCCCGTCGCGGTGACGACGCGAGCCGATTCGCAGTGGCGAATTTGATCGTCGAAGAAAAAGTCGGGCTCGAATTCGCGCAGGAATTCGCCCTTGTCGAGTCCGCCGAGAAACATCGCTTCGTCGATTTCGATGTTCCACGCCATCAGCGTGCGGATCGCGCGCTCGTGCGCCGGCGCGGACCGCGCGGTGACGAGCGCCGTGCGGATGTGCATCGGCTGATCGTCGTGATCGTCGGCGATGCGCTGCAATTTGTTGAGCGCGGCGAGCAGCGGCTTAAGCGGACCGTCCGGCAGCGGCGACTCGCGTTTGTCCAATTCATGCCCGACGAACGCATGCAAACCATCGCTTTGAAACACGCGCTCGGCTTCGTCGGAAAAGAGCACGGCGTCGCCATCGAACGCGATGCGGATTTCGTCCGCGTAACGGCTCGCGGCGCGCGGCGTTTCCGGCAGCACGCGCGCGGCGGGAAAACCGGCGGCGAGCGCGTCGCGCACATCGTCCGGATTCGCCGATAGAAACAGCGACGCCCGCAACGGTTTCAGATACGCAAACGGCGAACGGCCGCGCGTGAACACGCCGCGCTCGATCGCAAGTCCGTGTTCGCGGCACGAATGAAACGCGCGCAGCCCGCTGATCGGATCGCTGCGCGACAGGATCACCACTTCGACGCGCTGTTCATCCGCGTTCAGCGCGAGCAGCTTGCGGATCAGCCCGAACGCGACGCCGGGTTTCGCGGGCGTGTCGAGCCGCGAGCGTTGCAGCGCTTCGTATTGCGCGAGATCGCCGGTCTCGAAGACGCGGTTCTCTTCCTCGAAATCGAACAGCGCGCGCGACGAAATCGCGACGACGAGCTTGTCTTCGAGCGTGAACTTCGGCATTTCGATTTACGCCAGAAACAGCTTGTAGACCGGATTCGCGCCTTCGTCCCACCACGGATAGCCGAGCGTCGCGAGGAAGCGCTCGAACTCCGCGTTGTCCGACTGCGGCACCTGAATGCCGACGAGAATCGAGCTGTAATCCGCGCCCTGATTCCGGTAATGGAACAGGCTGATGTTCCAGTCGGGCGCCATCGACGAAAGGAACTTCATCAGCGCGCCCGGACGTTCCGGAAACTCGAAGCGCAACAGACGTTCGTCGCGCGCGAGCGGCGAATGTCCGCCGACCATGTAGCGAATGTGCTGCTTCGAGAGCTCATCGTGCGAAAGGTCGACGGTCGCGAAACCATGCTCGATGAACGACGACATCATCTGCGCGGTTTCCTTGCGCGACTTGATCTGCACGCCGACGAAGATATGCGCGGCTCTTTCATCGGCGATGCGGTAATTGAACTCGGTCACGCTGCGTGTGCCGACGAGCTCGCAGAAGCGCCGGAAGCTGCCGCGCTCTTCGGGAATCGTCACGGCGAACACGGCCTCGCGCGCCTCGCCGACTTCCGCGCGCTCCGCGACGAAGCGCATGCGGTCGAAGTTCATGTTCGCGCCCGACGTCACCGCGATGAGCGTCTTGCCCTCGATGCCCTCGCGCTCCGCGTACAGCTTCGCGCCCGCGACCGCGAGCGAGCCGGCGGGTTCGAGCACGCTCCGCGTGTCCTGGAAGACATCCTTGATCGCGGCGCAAAGGGCATCGGTATCGACGGTGATGACTTCATCGAGCAACTCGTTGCACAGCCGGAACGTTTCCTCGCCGACGAGCTTCACCGCCGTGCCGTCCGAAAACAGGCCGACTTCGGAGAGCGTCACGCGCTCGCCCGCCTTGATCGACTGCGCCATCGCGCAGGAATCCTCGGTCTGCACGCCGATCACCTTGATCTCCGGGCGCACCGCCTTGATGTACGCCGCGACGCCCGCAGCCAGCCCGCCGCCGCCGATCGGGCAGAAGATCGCGTGGATCGGACCCTGATGCTGGCGCAGGATTTCCATCGCCACCGTGCCTTGTCCGGCGATCACGTCCGGATCGTCGAACGGATGCACGAAGGTCAGGCCGCGCTCTTCCTGAAGCTGCACGGCGCGCGCGTAGGCGTCGCTGTACGACTCGCCCGCGAGCACGATTTCGACCGTCGGGCCGCCGTGCGCGCGAATCGCGTCGATCTTCACTTGAGGCGTGGTCGTCGGCACGGCGATCACCGCGCGGCAGCCGAGCCGCGCCGCCGACAGCGCCACGCCCTGCGCGTGGTTGCCCGCCGACGCCGTAATCACGCCGCGTGCGAGCACATCTGCCGGGAGCTGCGCCATCTTGTTATAGGCGCCCCGAATCTTGAACGAGAAAACCGGCTGATTGTCCTCGCGCTTGAGGAACACGGAGTTGCGCAGGCGCGCGGACAGGTTGCGCGCGGGTTCGAGCTCGCTTTCACGCGCGACGTCGTACACGCGCGCGGTCAGCACTTTTTTCAGGTAGTCGGGATGTGTCATGCGAGAAATCGTCAGGCGGCCGCGATGCGCGCAGGTTTTTGAGAGCGAAAGCATCAATGATAGCGCCATCCGCGCGCGTTCCGGGCGCGCCGTGTGCTTCGACCGTCCGGACGGTCGTGTAAAAAAGCGTCGAAAATGACATGAACGCGTCGCGAATCCGCACGCAAAAGCCCCTTCTCGCTGCTAGCGCCCGCAAACGCGCGTTTGCCCGATGGGTTAGAATTTCCTTTTACGAATCAGCAATCAGGATCGGCAGATGCACCGGCAGCTTCGGATCGATTTTCTGGCGCATGTTTCCCGCGAGTCGCATCCCGCGGCGGAAAGGCATGCGCGCCACGCGCGATCGTGGCGTTGATCCAGGGCACACCGAAGGCGCTGTGACGAGCCCGGCGGCCTTCGCCAAGAGAAGTTTCATTCGAAAATTTGCGCCCCCACGCGCATCGCCGGCATTTCCGCTTTTCTAGCGCGAGCGCCGGCACACCGAACCGTCGAACATGAACGCACCTCAAGCCTTCGATCCGAACGGCGCCCATGCCGCCTTGGCGCTCGATATCGAGCCGCGTCTCCGCGAAATTCCCTATAACTACACGTCGTTTTCCGATCGTGAAATCGTCATGCGGCTCCTCGGCGACGAAGCCTGGGCCGTGCTCGACGAACTGCGCAACGAGCGCCGCACCGGCCGTTCGGCGCGCATGCTGTACGAAGTGCTCGGCGACATCTGGGTCGTGCGGCGCAATCCGTATCTGCAGGATGACCTGCTCGACAATCCGAAACGCCGGGCGCTGCTCGTCGAAGCGCTGAATCACCGTCTCGCCGAAATCGAAAAGCGCCGCAGCGCCGATCTCACCGCGCATAGCGACGAAGCCGGCAGCCGCGAACGCGCCGAGCGCGTGCAGTTGCTGGTCGCCGCCGCGCGCCGCGCCGTCGATGATTTCGCCGCCGAGTTCGGCCGCATGGCCGACTTGCGCCGCCGCGCGTCGCGTGTTCTGGGCAAGGAAACGCAGAAGGACAACATCAAGTTCGACGGCCTGTCGCGCGTCGCGCACGTCACCGATGCAACCGACTGGCGCGTCGAATACCCGTTCGTCGTGCTGACGCCGGACACCGAAGCCGAAATCGCCGGACTCATCAAGGCGTGCTTCGAACTCGGGCTTACCGTTATTCCGCGCGGCGGCGGCACCGGCTACACCGGCGGCGCGATTCCGCTCACGCCGTTTTCGGCGGTCATCAACACGGAAAAGCTGGAACAGCTCGGTCCCGTCGAAATGACGGATCTGCCGGGCGTCGATCACAAGGTCGCGACGATTTTCTCCGGCGCGGGCGTGGTCACGCGGCGCGTCACCGAAGCGGCGGAGCAGGCGGGCTTCGTGTTCGCCGTCGATCCGACTTCGCTCGATGCGTCGTGCGTCGGCGGCAATGTCGCGATGAACGCGGGCGGCAAGAAGGCGGTGTTGTGGGGCACGGCGCTCGACAACCTCGCGTGGTGGCGCATGGTCGATCCGGAAGGCAACTGGCTCGAAGTCACGCGTCTCGATCACAACTGCGGCAAGATTCACGACGTCGAAGTGGCGCGTTTCCGGCTCGACTGGTTCGACGGCAATCGTCCGCCGGGCGAGAAGCTGCTGCGCACCGAAAGCCTCGACATCGCCGGGCGCACGTTCCGCAAGGAAGGGCTCGGCAAGGACGTCACCGATAAATTCCTCGCCGGGCTGCCCGGCGTGCAGAAGGAAGGCTGCGACGGTCTCATTACGTCCGCGCGCTGGATTTTGCACAAGATGCCCGCGCATACGCGCACCGTCTGCCTCGAATTCTTCGGCCAGGCGCGCGATGCGATTCCGAGCATCGTCGAAATCAAGGACTATCTGTTCGAGACGTCGAAGCAGGGCGGCGCGATCCTCGCCGGCCTCGAACATCTCGACGAACGCTATCTGCGCGCGGTCGGCTACGCGACCAAGAGCAAGCGCAACGCGTTTCCGAAGATGGTGCTGATCGGCGATATCGTCGGCAATGACGCCGATGCCGTCGCCGCCGCCACATCGGAAGTCGTGCGCATGGCGAACGGCAAGAGCGGCGAAGGCTTCGTCGCGGTGAACGCCGAGGCGCGCAAGCGTTTCTGGCTCGACCGCTCGCGCACGGCCGCCATCGCGAAGCACACGAACGCGTTCAAGATCAACGAAGACGTCGTGATTCCGCTCAATCGCATGGGCGAGTACACGGACGGCATCGAGCGCATCAACATCGAGTTGTCGCTGAAGAACAAGCTGCAACTCGTCGACGCGCTCGAAGCGTTCTTCCGCAACGGCAAGCTGCCGCTCGGCAAGTCCGACGACGCGAACGAAATTCCGAGCGCCGAACTGCTCGAAGACCGCGTGCAGCAGGCGCTCGATCTGCTGAAGCGCGTGCGTGAGCGCTGGACGTTCGTCGGCGACAAGCTCGACATGTCCTTGCGCGAGGCGCAGCACTATCTCGTCAATCTGGGCTACGAAGCGCTCGCGGAAAAGTTCGCGGATCGCGTCGACATTCAGCCTGACGCCAACGTGTTCCATGTCGCGCAGGACCGTACGGTGCGCGTGTCGTGGAAGCAGGAAATCCGCGCGGAACTGCGCCAGATCTTCAACGGCGGCGAGTTCAAGCCGATCCTCGACGAAGCGCAGGCCATCCACAAGCAAGTGCTGCGCGGGCGCGTCTTCGTCGCGCTGCACATGCATGCGGGCGATGGCAACGTGCACACGAACATTCCCGTCAACTCCGACAACTACGCGATGCTGCAGGACGCGCATCACGCGGTCGCGCGCATCATGAAGCTCGCGCGTTCGCTCGACGGCGTGATCTCGGGCGAGCACGGCATCGGCATCACGAAGCTGGAATTCCTGACCGAAGACGAAATCGGCGATTTCCGCGCGTACAAGCAGCGCGTCGATCCGCATGGCCGCTTCAACAAGGGCAAGCTGTTCGACGGCGCCGATCTGCGCAACGCCTACACGCCGTCGTTCGGGCTGATGGGCTACGAGTCGATCATCATGCAGCAGTCGGATATCGGTGCGATTTCCGAGTCGATCAAGGACTGCCTGCGCTGCGGCAAGTGCAAGCCGGTCTGCGCGACGCACGTGCCGCGCGCGAACCTGCTCTACAGCCCGCGCAACAAGATTCTCGCGACGTCGCTGCTCGTCGAAGCGTTCCTGTACGAAGAGCAGACGCGCCGCGGCGTGTCGATCAAGCACTGGGACGAGTTCAACGACGTCGCCGATCACTGCACGGTCTGTCACAAGTGCGTGACGCCGTGTCCGGTGAAGATCGATTTCGGCGACGTGTCGATGAACATGCGCAATCTGCTGCGCAAGATGGGCAAGAAGAAGTTCAACGCGGGCAACGCGGCGGGCATGTTCTTCCTGAACGCGACGAATCCGCAGACCATCAATCTCGCGCGCAACGTGATGATGGACTTCGGCTACAAGGCGCAGCGTTTCGGCAACGATGTGCTGAAGAAGATCGTCAAGAAGCAGACGGCGCAGCCGCCCGCGACGGTCGGCAAGCCGCCGGTCGTGACGCAGGTGATCCACTTCGTCAACAAGAAGATGCCGGGCAATTTGCCGAAGAAGACGGCGCGCGCGCTGCTGGATATCGAGGACAACAAGATCGTTCCGATCATCCGCAATCCGCAGACGACCACCGTCGATTCGGAAGCCGTGTTCTATTTCCCCGGCTGCGGCTCGGAACGTCTCTTCTCGCAAGTCGGGCTCGCGACGCAAGCGATGTTGTGGGAAGCGGGCGTTCAGACCGTGTTGCCGCCGGGCTATCTGTGCTGCGGCTATCCGCAGCGCGGTTCCGGCCAGTACGACAAGGCCGAGAAGATCGTCACCGACAATCGCGTGCTGTTCCATCGCGTCGCGAATACGCTGAACTATCTCGATATCAAGACCGTGGTCGTGTCGTGCGGAACGTGCTACGACCAGCTCGCGGGCTATGAATTCGAGAAGATCTTCCCGGGCTGCCGGATCATCGACATTCACGAGTTCCTGCTCGAGAAGAACATGAAGCTCGACGGCGTGACCGGCACGCGCTACATGTATCACGATCCGTGTCACTCGCCGATCAAGACGATGGACCCGGTCAAGCTCGTCAACGATCTGATGGGTTCGCAGAACGACGGCTACAAGATCGAGAAGAACGATCGATGCTGCGGCGAATCGGGCACGCTCGCGGTCACGCGTCCGGACATCTCGACGCAAGTGCGCTTCCGCAAGGAAGAAGAGATTCGCAAGGGCGCGGCCAAGTTGCGCGGCATTCCGCTCGTCGCGGAAGCGGGCTCGAACGCGATCAATCCGATGAACGCGTCTGCGGGCTCGGCCGGCGCGGCGCCCGGTTCGGTGCTCTCCGCAGGCGATGGCGCGCAGACCAACGGCACGGACGTGAAAATCCTGACGAGCTGCCCGTCGTGCCTGCAAGGTCTGTCGCGCTACAACGAGGACGCCAACGTCGAGGCGGACTATATCGTCGTGGAAATGGCGCGCAAGGTGCTCGGCGAAAACTGGATGGAACAGTACGTCGAACGCGCGAACAATGGCGGTATCGAGCGCGTGCTGGTGTAATAGCGAAATCGAGGTTTGATTCGCTAGAGGTATGAGATGGACTGTGTGTTTTGCCGTGAAGACGGCGGCGAAGTGCTGTGGTCGGACGACACGTTGCGCGTCGTCCTTGCCGATGAGCCCGACTGGCCGGGCTTGTGTCGCGTGATCTGGGGCGCGCACGTCGCCGAAATGTCCGATTTGCCGGATGCCGACCGCGTGCGCGTGATGACCGCCGTCAACGGCGTCGAGCGCGCGATGCGCCGCGTGCTCGTGCCGGAAAAGATCAATCTGGCGAGTCTCGGCAATCAGGTGCCGCACGTCCACTGGCACGTCATTCCACGCTTTTCCAACGATTCCCGCTTTCCTCTGCCGATCTGGGCGCCGCGCCAGCGCACGGTGTCCGAATCGCAGCTATCGAAGCGCCGCGCGCAGGCCACGCTTTTGCGCGAACAGGTGCGCAACGAGCTGAACCAGGCCTTCGGCCATCAATAAGACGAGATCATGAGCGGACTCACTTCCACGACGCCGATTCCCACCGGCGTCGTCGTGCATTCGAAATCGCGCGTGCTGGAGCTGCAATACGGCGACGAGTCGTATCGCGTGCCGTTCGAGCTTCTGCGCGTCTATTCGCCGTCCGCCGAAGTGCAGGGCCACGGCCCCGGACAGGAAACGCTGCAGACGGGCAAGCGCGAGGTGACGATCATCGGCGTCGATCCGGTCGGGCACTATGCGCTGCAACTCAATTTTTCGGACGGTCACAATACCGGCATCTATTCCTGGGACATCCTGCACCATCTGGCGACGCGTCAGGACGAACTGTGGCGCGAGTATCTGGCGAAGCTGGAAGCCGCCGGCGTGGACCGAGACGCGCCGATGGCCGCAAAACCATCCGGCGGACACTGTCACTGAGCAATAGGGCTGCGGCATAACGCCGCATAGCCGGCGCGAGTTTTGCGCAGACATAGAACGAACAACAGGCGAGGAAAACGCGCGATGAGCAAGACCCACTTCGGATACGAAACGGTCGAAGAGCAGGACAAGGCGAAGAAAGTGGCGGGCGTGTTTCATTCCGTCGCGGGCAACTACGACTTGATGAACGACCTGATGTCCGGCGGACTGCATCGGATTTGGAAACACTTCACGATCGGGCAGGCCAAGGTGCGGCCGGGCTACAAGGTGCTGGACATCGCCGGCGGCACGGGCGATCTCGCGATGGCGTTTGCCAAGCAGGCCGGCGAGACCGGCGAAGTCTGGCACACGGACATCAACGAATCGATGCTGCGCGTAGGCCGCGACCGGCTGATCGACAAAGGCGTGCTGACGCCCGCGCTGCTCTGCGACGCCGAAAAGATCCCGTTCCCGGACAATTATTTCAATGTGGTTACAGTTGCCTTCGGTCTTCGTAACATGACGCATAAGGATCGCGCGTTGGCCGAAATGACGCGCGTGCTGAAACCCGGTGGAAAGCTGCTCGTGCTGGAATTTTCGAAAGTATGGGAGCCGCTAAAGAAGCCGTACGATGTCTACAGTTTCAAGATTTTGCCGTGGCTTGGCGAAAAAGTGGCCAAAGATGCGGATAGCTATCGGTACTTGGCCGAGTCCATCCGCATGCACCCGGACCAGGAAACTCTCAAAACAATGATGGAACAAGCGGGCCTGGATCGAGTCGAATATTACAATTTGTCAGGTGGCGTGGTAGCGTTACACGTCGGGACCAAATTTTGATGTTCCACTCTCTTAAGGATTCGATATGTTCGATTCGCGCAAACCCCAATCCCGGGGTTTCCTGAACCTCTTCTTCAGGAAGGCCGGAATCTTGGCGCTGGCTGGCGTTATTGCGGCCGGCGCAATCTTCGCGGAAACGGCGGAAGCCAAGCGCATGGGCGGCGGCCGGAGCATGGGCCGTCAGTCGGCCACGGCAACGCAGCAGCATCAGGCGACGCCGCCTTCGCAGTCTCAATCGATGCAGCAGAACAACGCAGCGCAGGCACAACGCGCGCCGGCCGCGCCGGCCGCACCCGCCGCGGCGCAACCCGCGCGCAATCGCTGGCTCGGGCCGATCGCCGGTCTCGCGGCGGGTCTCGGCATCGCGGCGCTCCTGTCGCACTTCGGGCTGGGCGAGGCGTTCGCCGGCGCGATGGCCAACATGATCATGATCGCGTTGATCGTGCTGGCGGCCGTCATGCTGTTCCGCTTCATCATGCGCAAGCGTCAGGGCAACAACACGCCGGCATACGCGGGTGCCGGATCAGCTTCGGGTTCGCCGTACGGCGCGGCCGCGCGCCAGAGCCTGAATCAGGAACCGCCGCAAATGCCGCAGCAGCCGACCGGTTTCGGTGCCAACTACATCGAATCGCCGGCGACGCAAGCGGTCGCGAATCCCAACGTGCCGGCGGGCTTCGACACCGAAGCATTCGTGCGTAACGCGAAGGTCTACTTCGTGCGTTTGCAGGACGCGTGGGATCGCGGCAACGTCAACGACATCCGCGAGTTCACGACGCCCGAGATGTTCGCCGAGGTGAAACTCGACGTCGACGCACGCGGCAGCGCGCCGAACCGTACCGACGTGGTTCAGCTCAACGCCGATGTGCTCGGTGTCGAGGACCGTGCGTCCGAGTATCTCGCGAGCGTGCGCTTCCACGGCCTGATCCGCGAGTCGGAAGGGGCGGCGGCGGAACCGTTCGTCGAGGTCTGGAACCTGTCGAAGCAGAAGTCGGGCAACGAAGGCTGGCTGCTGGCGGGCATTCAGCAGGTCAGTTGAGCTCGACCATGCCCTTGGCCGAATGGCCAGGGCGCCGGCAACCGTCGGTGTGATGGCCGGTTGCGAAGGTAGAATAGAAACCCGCGCGAGAAGTGTCCCGCGCGGGTTTTTTCATCTCACAGCCGATGACGAACGCAGACGAATCCGCCCGTCCCGCAGCAAATCCCGCCTTGAAGACCGCGTCCAGTGGATTCGCGGCCGCCGTGAACCATCTGCTCGTGCGCGAGCCCTGGGCGCTCGAGCGGCTCAAGCCTTATGCAGGCAAGCGCGTGAAGCTGTCGTGCGGGCCGGTTTCGATCGCGCTCGTCGTGCAGCCGGACGGTCTCTTCGCGGCAACCACGGAAGCGGAAGCGGGCGCATTCGACGTGACGATCGCCGTGCCGCTCGACGCGCTGCCCGCGTTCGTGCAAGGCGGCCAGGCGGCGGTGATGAAACACGTTCGCATCGAGGGCGACGCCGAATTCGCGACGACGCTCGCCAAGCTGGCCGAACATCTGCGCTGGGATCCGGAAGAGGATCTGGCGCGCGTAATCGGCGACGCGCCCGCGCATCGCGTTGGCATCATCGCGCGGGCGGTGCAGGAGCAGGCGCAGCGCACCGGGCGCAATCTTCTTGACACCTTCACCGAGTATTTCCTCGACGAGCGCCCGCAACTCGTGCGCAAGAGCGCGCTCGACGCATTCAATGCCGAGCTTTCGAAAGCGCGCGATGCACTGGCGCGCGTCGAAAAGCGCATCGAAAGAATCGAACGGCAAACCGAACAATCCCGGCCGGCGAGCGGCGCCTCAGCGCGATCCGGCGGCGAGTCTGTGCGCGACTCGGACGAATAACGAGCTGAAGCAAATTCGAACCATGCGTTTTCTGCGTTTCCTCAAGATTTTTTTCACGATCGTCCGATTCGGTCTCGATGAGCTGGTGATGAGCGGCATCGACGATCGTCGCGTGCGCTACCTCATGCGTATCACGACGTTCGGCCGCAGGTTCGACGTCGAGCGCGGCATCCGCTTGCGGCTCGCGCTGGAAAGCCTCGGGCCCATCTTCGTGAAGTTCGGGCAAGTGCTGTCGACGCGGCGCGATCTTCTGCCCGTCGATGTCGCCGACGAGCTCGCCAAGCTTCAGGATCAGGTGCCGCCGTTCGATTCGGCGGTGGCCGTGTCGATCATCGAGAAATCGCTCGGTGCGCCCATCGACGAATTGTTCGACGATTTCGAGCGCGTGCCGGTGGCGAGCGCGTCGATCGCGCAGGTGCATTTCGCGAAGATCAGGAACGGCGAGCACGCGGGAAAGGCCGTCGCGGTGAAGGTGTTGCGCCCGGGCATGCTGCCCGTGATCGACTCCGACCTCGCCCTGCTGCGCGACATCGCGACGTGGGCCGAGCGCCTCTGGGCGGACGGCCGGCGTCTGAAACCGCGCGAAGTGGTCGCGGAGTTCGACAAATATCTGCACGACGAGCTCGATCTGATGCGCGAGGCCGCCAACGGCAGCCAGTTGCGCCGCAATTTCCAGGGGCTCGATCTGCTGCTCGTGCCGGAGATGTACTGGGACTTGTCCGCGCCGACGGTGCTCGTCATGGAGCGCATGGTCGGCGTGCCGATCAGCCAGGTGGAGACCTTGCGCGCCGCGGGCGTCGATATTCCCAAGCTGGCGCGCGAAGGCGTCGAGATTTTCTTCACACAAGTGTTCCGCGACGGCTTCTTTCACGCCGACATGCATCCCGGCAACATTCAGGTGAGCCTCGATCCGGCGACGTTCGGGCGCTATATCGCGCTGGATTTCGGCATCGTCGGGGCGCTTTCGGACTTCGACAAGAACTACCTCGCGCAGAACTTCCTCGCCTTCTTCAAGCGCGACTATCACCGCGTCGCGACGCTGCACCTCGAATCCGGCTGGGTGCCGCCGAGCACGCGCGTCGAGGAACTGGAAAGCGCGATCCGCGCGGTCTGCGAGCCCTATTTCGATCGCGCGCTGAAGGACATTTCGCTCGGGCAGGTGCTGATGCGCCTTTTCTCGACGTCGCGACGCTTCAATGTCGAGATTCAACCTCAACTCGTGCTTCTGCAAAAGACGATGCTCAACGTCGAAGGACTCGGGCGCTCGCTCGATCCGGAGCTGGATCTGTGGAAAACGGCCAAGCCGTATCTCGAGCGCTGGATGAACGAGCAGATCGGCTGGCGCGGCTGGTACGAGCGCCTTCAAATGGAAGCGCCGCAGTGGAGCAAGACGATTCCGCAGCTGCCGCGGTTGATTCACCATATTCTGGCGGAGCGCCACGACGCGCCGAAAAGCGGCAGCGACGAACTGATGCGAATGCTCCTTGCGGAGCAGAAGCGCACGAACCGCCTGCTCGTCGCGGTGCTCGTTGCCGGTGTCGTCGCGATGGCGGGCGCGGGCTTCGTAATCGCGCAGTTCTGGCTCCATCCCTGAGGGCGCGCAGCATGAGCGATCCGACGAACTCAAACGTTCCCGATTTCGAAAACCGCGATCCGAACTCTCCGGGTTTCTGGGATGAACGTTTCGGTCAGCACTTCACGCCGTGGGATCAGGCCGGCGTTCCGGAGATGTTCAAGAGTTTCGTCGCGTCGCGCAGTGCGCAGAGTGTGCTGATTCCGGGCTGTGGCAGCGCGTACGAAGCGCTCCATCTTGCCGAACGCGGCTGGCCGGTCCGCGCAATCGACTTCTCGCCGGCCGCTGTCGAGGCGGCGCGCGCGCAACTCGGCGCGCATGCGGGCGTCGTCGAAGAGGCGGATTTTTTTGCGTATGTGCCGCCGTTTTCGCCGGATTGGATCTACGAGCGCGCGTTTCTCTGCGCGCTGCCGAAGACCCGCTGGCAGGATTACGCCAGCCGGATGGCGGCGTTGCTTGCGCCCGGCGCGCTGCTGGCGGGCTTCTTTTTCATCGGAGCGACGCCGAAAGGGCCGCCTTTCGGAATCGAGCGCGCCGAACTGGATGCGCTGCTGTCGCCGCACTTCGAATTGATCGAAGACCGCGAGGTGAGCCACTCGATACCCGTATTCGCCGGCCGCGAGCGCTGGATGACGTGGCGGCGAATCTGAGCCAGCCGGCTTGAAATTCGCCGCCGACGCCCTGAAATATTGCGCGGTTAATCTTGCGCCCGCGGTCCCGAAAAGCGCGGGCCAATATCGGTTTGCGGCTATAATTCAAGGCTTTGCAAGCGTCGACAGATCATTGTAGGAAGAGTGCCATGCCGATTTACGCGTACCGTTGCGCCGACTGCGGCCACGAAAAAGACGTGCTTCAGAAACTGAGCGATGCGCCGCTCACGCAGTGTCCCGCCTGCGGGAAGGACACTTTTTCGAAGCAGGTGACTGCCGCCGGATTCCAGTTGAAGGGTTCAGGCTGGTATGTCACCGACTTCCGTGGCGGAAAAAGCAATGCCGGCAACAAGAGCAACGCGGCCGCGTCTGACGCATCGGCGGCGAAATCGGACGATGCCGCTTCTGCCGGTTCCGGCAACTCGAATTCGAGCGATAGCGCGACGCCGGCGAGCACGCCATCATCCTCGGATGCCGCCAAACCCGCTGCGGGCGCGTCCGCATCGTCGAGCGCCGCCTGAGCGCCAGACGGCCGGCGCGGCGGGCCACATGCCGCGCCGATGACCTCGTAGACCGCGCTCAGCCGAGCGCGACCCGCCTGCCAAGCCGAATCTCCGACGCACTCGAGAGCCGGCGCAGCCTTCGCCCCGTGTAAATGACCACGAAAAAGACTACGCTGAAAACCGTGTTCCTCACCGGCCTGCTCGTGCTGGTGCCGCTCGCCATCACCTTGTGGGTGCTCGGGCTCGTGATCGGAACGATGGACCAGACGCTGCTTCTGCTGCCGCAATCGTGGCAGCCCGAGCGGATCGTCGGTTTTCATCTGCCGGGCGTGGGCGCGGTGCTGACGCTTGCGTTCATTTTCATCGTCGGGCTGTTGACGCAGAACTTCGTCGGCCAGAAGCTCGTGAAATGGTGGGACGCCATCCTTCGTCACATTCCGGTCGTCGGCCCGTTGTACACGAGCGTGAAACAGGTGTCGGACACGTTGCTGTCTTCGAGCGGCAACGCGTTTCGCAAGGCGCTCCTGATCGAGTATCCGCGCAAAGGCTCGTACACCATCGGATTTCTCACGGGCATTCCGGGCGGCGACGTGCTGAATCATCTCGATGAAGAGCACGTGAGCGTCTATGTGCCGACGACGCCGAACCCGACGTCCGGCTTCTTCCTGATGATGCCGAAAAGCGAAGTCGTCGAACTGGACATGACCGTCGACGCCGCACTGAAGTACATCGTCTCGATGGGCGTGGTGGCCCCTTCGCCGAGCGCACCGACACCGGTCGCGCCAGCCCGCCGCCCCACCGAGCCGCCGATGTAATGCCGGCGCGCGCGCAGCGAGAGTCAGCCGCGAGAGAGCATGACCCGAGCGCGCGAGCCGTTGATTAACGAACAACGAAAGACACAACATCATGTCGATGCGATCTGAATACTGCGGTCTGGTGACCGAGGCCCGACTGGGCGAAACCGTCTCGCTGTGCGGCTGGGTGCATCGCCGGCGCGATCACGGCGGCGTTATCTTCATCGACTTGCGCGACCGCGAAGGCCTCGTTCAAGTCGTCTGCGACCCGGACCGCGCCGAGATGTTCAAGGTGGCCGAAGGCGTGCGCAACGAGTTCTGCGTGCAGGTGAAGGGCGTCGTGCGCAACCGTCCGGAAGGCACCGTCAATGCGAACCTCACGAGCGGCAAGATCGAAGTGCTGTGCCACGAACTCGTGGTGCTGAACGCATCGGTGACGCCGCCGTTCCAGCTCGACGACGACAACCTGTCGGAGACCACGCGCCTCACGCATCGCGTGCTCGACCTGCGCCGTCCGCAGATGCAGAAGAATCTGCGCCTGCGCTATCGCGTCGCGATGGAAGTGCGCAAGTATCTCGACGCGCAGGGCTTCATCGACATCGAAACGCCGATGCTGACCAAGAGCACACCGGAAGGCGCGCGCGACTACCTCGTGCCGTCGCGCGTGAACGCGGGCCAGTTCTTCGCGCTGCCGCAGTCGCCGCAATTGTTCAAGCAATTGTTGATGGTCGCGAACTTCGACCGTTACTACCAGATCACCAAGTGCTTCCGCGACGAAGACCTGCGCGCCGACCGTCAGCCGGAATTCACGCAGATCGACTGCGAAACCTCGTTCCTCACCGAGCAGGAAATCCGCGATCTGTTCGAGAACATGATCCGCCACGTCTTCAAGGAGACGATGGAAGTCGCGCTGCCCGAGAAATTCCCGGTCATGCTGTACTCGGAAGCGATGCGCCGCTTCGGCTCCGACAAGCCGGATCTGCGCGTGAAACTCGAATTCGCCGACCTGACGGATGCCGTGAAGGACGTCGACTTCAAGGTGTTCAGCATGCCGGCCAACTCGAAGGACGGCCGCGTCGCGGCGCTGCGCGTGCCGAAGGGCGGCGAGTTGTCGCGCGGCGACATCGACGGCTACACGGAATTCGTGCGCATCTACGGTGCGAAGGGGCTCGCGTGGATCAAGGTCAACGACAAGACCAAGGGCCGCGACGGCCTGCAAAGCCCGATCGTCAAGAATCTGCATGACGCGGCGCTCGCGGCGATCATGGAGCGCACGGCGGCGGAAGACGGCGACATCATCTTCTTCGCGGCGGATCGCGCGAAGGTCGTGAACGACAGCCTCGGCGCGCTGCGTCTCAAGATCGGTCATTCGGAATTCGGCAAGGCGAACGGCCTGCTGGAAACCGGCTGGAAGCCGCTCTGGGTCATCGACTTCCCGATGTTCGAGTACGACGAGGAAGAGAACCGCTACGTGGCCGCGCATCACCCGTTCACGAGCCCGAAGGACGAGCACCTCGAGTATCTGGAAACGGACCCGGGCCGCTGCCTTGCGAAGGCGTACGACATGGTGCTGAACGGCTGGGAAATCGGCGGCGGTTCCGTGCGTATCTTCCAGGAAGACGTGCAGAGCAAGGTGTTCCGCGCGCTGAAGATCGGCGCTGAAGAAGCCCGCCTGAAGTTTGGCTTTTTGCTCGACGCGCTGCAGTACGGCGCGCCGCCGCATGGCGGCATCGCGTTCGGTCTGGACCGCATCGTCACGCTGATGTCCGGCGCCGATTCGATCCGCGACACGATCGCGTTCCCGAAGACGCAGCGCGCGCAGGATCTGCTCACGCAGGCCCCGAGCGAAGTGGACGAGCGCCAGTTGCGCGAGCTGCACATCCGTCTGCGTCAGCCGGAGCAGAAAGCGCAATAAGCAGCTTTCGTTGTCGATGTGATGAAAAAGGCGCCGGGTGCGCCTTTTTCGTTTTTTGCGTTACAGTCTTTGGGCATAAACAGATAAAGAAACGCGCGTTCAAAAGCTCATGCAGAAGCCGCCCAAAATTCCCGAATCCGTCCTCGTCGTCATTCATACGCCCGAGCTCGACGTGCTCATCATCGAACGCGCGGATCACAAGGGCTTCTGGCAATCGGTGACGGGCTCGAAGGATCACATCGACGAGCCGCTCATCGAGACCGCCGCGCGCGAGGTGCAGGAAGAGACGGGCATCGTGATAGGCAGCGCGCTCGTGCCCGAGAACGCGCTGCTCGACTGGCATCACAGCATTCAGTACGAGATTTATCCGCAATGGCGGCATCGCTACGCGGAAGGGATCATGCGCAACACTGAGCATCAGTTCAGCCTGCTCGTGCCACATTGTCTCGAAGTGACGCTCGCGCCGCGCGAACACACCGCGCATCTCTGGCTGCCGTTTCGCGAGGCCGCCAACCGATGCTTCTCGTGGTCGAACCGGGAAGCGATCCTGCAATTGCCCGAGCGCCTCGCGGCGCATAACCGATGATCGGACTGCGTCCCCGGCGCAGTTTCAAGCGGCTGCGCCAGGCGCTGTTCTCCGGCCGCCGGCCGCCGCGCTTATGCTTTACGACGGGCAATCACGTCAGGCTCTTCAAAGGTGGCGTGCAGTTCTTTCCGGCGTTGATCGAGCGGATCGACAACGCGCGCAAATCGGTGTCGCTCGAAACCTACATCTTCGCCAACGACGACATCGGTCGCGCCGTCTCCGATGCGCTCGTGCGCGCCGCCGAGCGCGGCGTCACGGTGCGCGTGATCACGGATGGCATCGGCACGGAAAGCAATCTGCCGATGTTCGAGCTCTGGAAGGCGCGCGGCGTCGAGCATCGCATCTATAACCCGCATCTGCTGTTCGGTCCGCAAGGCTGGTCGCGCACGCATCGCAAGCTCGCGCTGATCGACGAGACCTTTGCGTTTTGCGGCGGCATCAATATCGTCGACGACTACGACCAGAACGGCACGCGTCTGGAGCGTCCGCGCTGGGATTTCGCGATGGAGGCGCAAGGCCCCGTCGTCAAGGACGTGCGCGAAGCGTTCGATCTCCAATGGCAGCGCATCCGGCTCGGCGTGAAGCCGCGTCAGCCGTCGCAGCCGGGTTGTGAAACGCAAGAGAGCGATCGCGCGCCCGGCCGATGGAACGCCCGTCGCGCCATGCTGGCACGCCGGCGCGCGCGTCTCGGCGAGATTCACGCGGTCGATCGCCCGTGCGTCGCTTTCGTCGCGCGCGACAATCTGCTCAACCGGCGCGCGATCGAAAAGGCGTATCTGCGGGCGATCGCGAACGCCGAGAGCGAAGTCCTGCTGGCGAATCCTTACTTCATGCCGGGTCGCAAGCTGCGGCGCGCGCTTGTCAACGCGGCGGGGCGCGGCGTGCGCGTGTCCCTCGTCATCGGTCGTAAAGAGTTCGTCGCGCTCGATTACGCGACGCCGTTTCTCTACGGCAATCTGCTCAAGCATGGCGTGAGGATCGCCGAGTATGAGAAGACGATGCTTCACGGCAAGGTCGCGGTAGTGGACGCGGACTGGGCGACCATCGGCTCATCCAATCTCGATGCGCTTTCGCTCGTGCTCAACAACGAGGCCAACATGGTGCTCGTCAATCATTCCGAGATCGCGGGGTTGCACGACGCCATTCTTCAGGCTTTTGACGAAGGCCGCCCCATCGATGAAAAACACTATGCGGCGCGGCCCGTTACGGAGCGCACGCTTAATTGGCTGGCTTATAACACGTACCGGCTGATGATGAAGGTGATCACCATCGGGCAGTACGATTAACCTGCCTTTTAGCAGCGATTGCGCAAAAATACATACCGACAAGCAGCGCTGGAGAAGGCTTCCCACGAATCGGGAAATTCGGGCAGTCACTTACAGGCAGTCCGTACATAAAACGCGACAATGAACCCGGACATTGTTGAGATTTATCCTATAGACAAGGCTTGGCGTTTTAGAAATGCGTGTCTAAAAATCTGCTTGTATCACCAACGTTCGGCCATAATAATAGAACGGCCGTTCGATTTTACGGGTCACATAAGAACGGTAGGGACATCATGCGAAAAGGCGAACAGACGCGGGCCGCGATTCTCGACGCAGCGCTGGAGTTGGCAAGTCGGGACGGGCTGGAAGGGCTGACGATCGGCCTGTTGGCCGAACGGATGCAAATGAGCAAGAGCGGTGTGTTTGCGCATTTCGGGTCGCGCGAGGACTTGCAGGTGGAAGTGGTGCGCGAGTACCACAGGCGCTTCGAAGATGAGGTGTTCTTTCCGAGCCTGCGTGAGGTGCGAGGCCTGCCGCGATTGCGCGCGATGATGAATCGCTGGATGGAGAAACGCATCCAGGAAGTGACCACGGGTTGTATCTATATCAGCGGAGCGGTGGAGTACGACGACCGCGCCGCGAGCGCCGTGCGCGAGCAGCTCGTGCATAGCGTGAGCATGTGGCGCGAGGCGCTGCTGCGCGCGATCCGCCAGTCGAAGGACGAAGGGCATCTGAAGGCGGAAACCGATCCGCATCTGATGCTGTTCGAGCTGTACAGCTTTACGCTCGGCCTGCATCACGACGCGCGCTTCCTGCATCTGCCGGAAGCCGTGCAACTGACGCGGGACGCGCTGGAAAAGACGATTCAGTCGTATCAGACGTCGAGTGCGGGCGCGAATGGAAGCGTTGCGCAGCCGACTCCGATCCCGGCCACGAATCTGACATCGCAACAGACCGACAGCCGTTAGCGGCGCCGTTCGAATCGACAAAGGGTTCGGCGGCGCGCAACCAGACGCTTGAAGAAACTGGAGAGACTCATGGGACAGTACGCCGCCCCCCTTCGCGACATGCAGTTCGTGCTGCACGAAGTGCTGAACGTGGAAGCCGAATTGAAGAGCATGCCGAAGCATGCCGACCTCGACGCCGACACCATCAATCAGGTGCTCGAGGAAGCCGGGAAGTTCTGCTCCGAAGTCGTGTTCCCGCTCAATCAGAGCGGCGACCGCGAAGGCTGCACTTACGAGGGCGATGGCGTCGTGAAGACGCCTGCCGGCTTCAAGGAAGCTTATCGGCAGTACATCGATGCAGGCTGGCCCGCGCTCGGATGCGATCCCGAGTACGGCGGCCAGGGCTTGCCCGCGTTCGTGAACAACGCGCTTTACGAAATGCTCAACTCGGCGAATCAGGCCTGGACGATGTATCCGGGCCTGTCGCACGGCGCCTACGAATGCCTGCATGCGCACGGCACGCCGGAGCAGAAGTCGACGTATCTCTCGAAGCTCGTCTCGGGCGAGTGGACCGGCACGATGTGCCTCACGGAACCGCATTGCGGAACGGACCTCGGCATTCTGCGCACGAAGGCCGAGCCGAATCCCGACGGCTCGTACGCGCTCACCGGCACGAAGATCTTCATTTCGAGCGGCGAGCACGACATGGCCGAGAACATCGTTCATCTGGTGCTCGCGCGTCTGCCCGGCGCGCCGATGGGCACCAAGGGCATCTCGCTTTTCATCGTGCCGAAGTTCGTACCGGACGCGAACGGTGCGGTCGGTGCGCGCAACGACATCAAGTGCGGCTCGATCGAGCACAAGATGGGCATTCACGGCAACGCGACCTGCGTGATGAACCTCGACGGCGCGAAGGGCTGGCTCGTCGGCGAGTCGAACAAGGGCTTGAACGCGATGTTCGTGATGATGAACGCCGCGCGTCTGGGCGTTGGCATGCAGGGTCTCGGGCTGACTGAAGTCGCGTATCAGAACTCGCTCGTGTACGCGAAAGAGCGTCTGCAGATGCGCTCGCTGACCGGCCCGAAGGCGCCGGAGAAGGCCGCCGATCCGATCATCGTGCATCCGGATGTGCGTCGCATGCTGCTCACGCAGAAGGCCTATGCCGAGGCAGGCCGCGCGTTCACGTACTGGGCGGCGTTGAATATCGACAAGGAACTGTCGCATGCGGATGAAGCCGTGCGCGCCGAAGCCGCCGATTTTGTCGCGCTGCTGACGCCGGTCATCAAGGCTTTCCTGACCGATAACGCGTTCGAAGGCACGAACATGGCGATGCAGATCTACGGCGGACATGGCTTCATCTCCGAATGGGGCATGGAGCAATACGTCCGCGATGCGCGCATCAACATGATCTACGAGGGCACGAATTCCATTCAGGCGCTGGACCTGCTGGGCCGCAAGATTCTCGGCGACATGGGCGCGAAGCTGAAGCGCTTCGGCAAGCTGGTTGCGGACTTCGTCGAGCAGGAAGGCGTGAAGCCGGAGATGCAGGAGTTCATCAATCCGCTCGCGGATATCGGCGAGAAGGTGCAGAAGCTCACGATGGAGATCGGCATGAAGGCCATGCAGAATCCCGATGAGGTCGGGGCTGCTGCTGTGCCCTACCTGCGCACTGTCGGGCATCTCGTGTTTTCTTATTTCTGGGCGCGGATGGCGAGGGTTGCGCTCGATCGTGCCTCTGGCGGTGATGCCTTCTATAAGGCCAAGCTGGCCACCGCGCGGTTCTATTTCGCCAAGCTGCTGCCTGAGACCGCTTCTACGATTCGCGCTGCTCGGGCCGGTGCCAAGCCTATGATGGATTACGACGAAGCGTTGTTTTGATGTTTTTGCTTTCGCTTCTGCTTTCGCTTTCGGGTGATCCCGTTTTCGTGTCGGTCTATTAGCGTTGCCCCTGTGCGGGGCGGCAGTGCTAATGGACCGACGCGAAAACAGGATTGCACGAAGGCGGAAGCGAACCCGAGCGAAAGCGAAAGCGAACAAAAAAGCGAAAGCCGCAGCAAGACGAAACCCCAAACATTCACGAACCCCGGAGTGACCCCACCGTGAACGTCAAAAAAGTCGCCGTGCTCGGCGCGGGCGTGATGGGCGCGCAGATCGCCGCCCATCTGATCAACGCCCGCGTCCCGGTCATGCTCTTCGACCTTCCGGCCAAGGAAGGCCCGAAGAACGCCATTGCGCTGAAGGCCATCGAGAACCTCAAGAAGCTGTCGCCCGCCACGTTCGGCGTGAAAGACGACGCTCAGTACATCGAACCCGCGAACTACGACGACGACATCGAGAAACTGAAAGAATGTGATCTCGTGATCGAAGCCATCGCCGAGCGCATGGACTGGAAGCACGATCTCTACAAGAAGGTCGCACCGCACATCGCGCCGCACGCGATCTTCGCGAGCAACACGTCGGGCCTGTCGATCACGGAGCTGTCGAACGGCTTCTCCGATGAACTCAAATCGCGCTTCTGCGGCGTGCACTTCTTCAATCCGCCGCGCTACATGCATCTGGTCGAGCTGATCCCGACCGCATCCACGAAGCCCGAGATCCTCGATCAACTCGAAACGTTCCTGACGAGCGTGATCGGCAAGGGCGTCGTGCGCGCAAAAGACACGCCGAACTTCATCGCGAATCGCGTCGGTGTGTTCTCGATTCTCGCGGTCATCGCCGAAGCCGAAAAGTTCGGCCTGCGCTTCGACGAAGTCGACGATCTCACCGGCTCGCGCCTCGGCCGCGCGAAGTCCGCGACGTTCCGCACAGCCGATGTCGTCGGTCTCGACACGATGGCGCACGTCATCAAGACGATGCAGGACAACCTGCCCGACGATCCGTTCTTCGCCGTCTACAAGACGCCGCCCGTGCTCGACGCGCTCGTCAAGAACGGCGCGCTCGGCCAGAAGACGGGCGCGGGTTTCTATCGCAAGGAAGGCAAGGCGATCAAGGTTCTCGATCCGAAGACGGCTTCTTATGTCGATGGCGGGGCGAAAGCCGACGAACTCATCGGCCGCATTCTGAAGCGCCCGCCAGCCGAGCGTTTCAAGCTGCTGCGCGAAACCGACAACAAGCAGGCGCAGTTCCTCTGGGCGATCTTCCGCGACGTGTTCCACTACATCGCGGTCCATCTGGAATCGATCGCGGACAACGCGCGCGACGTCGATCTCGCGATCCGCTGGGGCTTCGGCTGGAACCAGGGACCGTTCGAAAGCTGGCAAGCCGCGGGCTGGCAGCAGATCGCGAAGTGGGTCCAGGAAGACATCGATGCAGGCAAGGCGCTCTCGAACGCGCCGCTGCCCGCGTGGGTGCTCGATGGTCCCGTCGCCGAGAAGAACGGCGTGCACACGGACGAAGGTTCGTGGTCGCCCGCCGCGCGCCGTTTCGAGCCGCGCTCGACGCTGCCCGTGTACGAGAAGCAGGTGTTCCGCGCGCCGCTCGTCGGTGAGACGGGCGCCGATCCGAAGACCTACGGCAAGACGCTCTTCGAAACCGAAAACGTGCGCGCGTGGCTCGACGACGATCAAAGCGATGTCGTGATCGTGTCGTTCAAGTCGAAGATGAACACCATCGGTCCGGGCGTGATCGAGGGCCTCACGCAAGCCATCGAACTCGCGGAGAAGGAATACCGTGGCGTCGTGATCTGGCAGCCGACTTCGCTGCAACTCGGCGCGCCGGGCGGTCCGTTCTCGGCGGGCGCGAATCTCGAAGAAGCGATGCCCGCGTTCATGATGGGCGGCGCGAAGGGCATCGAGCCGTTCGTGAAAAAGTTCCAGCAAGGCATGATGCGCGTGAAATACGCGAACGTGCCGGTCGTGTCGGCGGTTTCGGGCATTGCGCTCGGCGGCGGTTGCGAGCTGCTGCTGCATTCGGCGAAGCGCGTCGCGCATGTCGAGAGTTATATCGGTCTCGTCGAAGTGGGCGTCGGTCTCGTGCCGGCGGGCGGCGGTCTCAAGGAAGCGGCACTGCGCGCGGCGGAAGCGGCGAGCGCCGTCAACGCGACCAGCGATCTGCTCAAGTTCCTGCAGAAGTCCTTCGAAAACGCGGCGATGGCGAAAGTGTCGTCCTCCGCATTCGATGCCCGCGCGATGGGCTATCTGAAGCCGTCCGACACGATCGTCTTCAACGTGCACGAACTGCTCGACATCGCGAAGAAGGAAGCGCGCGCATTGAGCGCATCGGGCTATCGTCCGCCGTTGCGCGCGAAGCAGGTGCCGGTCGCGGGCCGCTCGGCGATCTCGACGATCAAGGCGTCGCTCGTCAACATGCGCGACGGGCGCTTCATCAGCGATCACGACTATCTGATCGCGAGCCGTATCGCCGAAGCCGTGTGCGGCGGCGATGTCGAAGCGGGCAGTCTCGTCGACGAAGAATGGCTGCTGGCGCTGGAGCGCCGCGCGTTCGTCGAGCTGCTCGGCACGCAAAAGACGCAAGAGCGAATCATGGGCATGTTGCAGACCGGCAAGCCGGTGCGTAACTAAGCGGAGCTGCATAAGATGAGCAAACAACTTCAAGACGCATACATCGTCGCCGCGAGCCGCACGCCGATCGGCAAGGCGCCGCGCGGCGTGTTCAGGAACACGCGCCCGGACGAGCTGCTCGTCCACGCGATCAGGTCGGCCGTCGCGCAGGTGCCGGGGCTCGATACGAACGTGATCGAGGACGCGATCGTCGGCTGCGCGATTCCCGAGGCCGAGCAAGGACTGAACGTCGCGCGCATGGGCGCGTTGCTCGCGGGCTTGCCGAACACCGTCGGCGGCGTCACGGTGAACCGCTTCTGCGCGTCGGGCCTGACGGCGCTCGCGATGGCGGCGGACCGCATCCGCGTCGGCGAAGCCGATGCGATGATCGCCGGCGGCTGCGAGTCGATGAGCATGGTGCCGATGATGGGCAACAAGCCTTCGCTGTCGCCGCATATCTTCGATCGCAACGAAGATGTCGGCATCGCGTACGGCATGGGGCTGACGGCGGAGCGCGTCGCGGAACGCTGGAAGGTGAGCCGCGAGGCGCAGGACGCGTTCGCCGCGGAGTCGCATCGCAAGGCGTTGGCCGCGCAGCAAGCGGGCGAATTCGCCGATGAAATCGCCGCATACACGTTGAACGAGCGCTTCCCCGATCTCGCATCGGGCGAGGTTCGCGTGAACGCGCGCGAGATCGCGCTCGACGAAGGTCCGCGCGCGGATACGTCGGTCGAAGGTCTCGCGAAGCTGCGTCCCGTGTTCGCGAACAAAGGCTCGGTGACGGCGGGCAACAGCTCGCAGACGTCGGACGGCGCCGGCGCGCTGATCGTCGTGTCGGAAAAGATCCTGAAGCAGTTCAACCTCACGCCGCTCGCGCGCTTCGTGAGCTTCGCGGTGCGCGGCGTGCCGCCCGAGATCATGGGCATCGGGCCGAAGGAAGCGATTCCGGCCGCGTTGAAGGCGGCGGGCCTGAAGCAGGACGATCTCGACTGGATCGAGCTGAACGAAGCGTTCGCGGCGCAGGCGCTCGCGGTGATCGGCGATCTCGGACTCGATACGTCCAAGGTCAATCCGCTCGGCGGCGCGATCGCGCTCGGCCATCCGCTCGGCGCGACGGGCGCGATCCGCGCGTCGACGGTCGTGCACGGCCTGCGTCGCCGCAACCTGAAGTACGGCATGGTGACGATGTGCGTCGGCACCGGCATGGGCGCGGCGGGCATCATCGAGCGGCTTTGACGCAAACGGTCCGCGAGTGCCGAAAGCTCGCGGACCGACAAAGGAGACAGCGGATGGAGATTCAGATCGAACGCGCGGACGGCGTGCTGAGCATCGTGCTCAATCGTCCGGAAAAGAAGAACGCGATCACCGCGGCGATGTATCAGGAAATGGCCGACGGCCTCTACGAAGCCGAGATGGACCCGACCGTGCGCGCGGTGCTGATCCGCGCGAACGGCACGACGTTCTCCGCCGGCAACGACCTCGATGACTTCCTGAACGATCCGCCGAAGGGACTCGACGCGCCCGTCTTCCAGTTCCTGCGGCGCATCGCCGGCTTTCCGAAGCCGATCGTCGCGGCGGTCGCGGGCACGGCGGTCGGCATCGGCACGACGATGCTCCTGCATTGCGACATCGTCTACGCGAGCCCGAACGCGAAGTTCTCGCTGCCGTTTTCGCAACTGGGGCTGTGTCCTGAAGCGGCGTCGAGCCTGCTGCTGCCGCGCACGGCGGGTTATCAGCGCGCGGCGGAAAAGCTCTTGCTGGGCGAAGCGTTCGACGTGAACGAAGCGATCGGCATGGGCTTCCTCAACGGCGCGATCGATGCCGCCGAACTCGACGCCTACGCGTTCGACAAGGCGAAGCGGCTCGCGCTCCTGCCGGCGTCGTCGCTGCGCGTGACCAAGTCGCTGATGAAAGGCGCGCACGCGCACGAAGTGACCGCGCGCATGGAAGACGAAGCCGCGCATTTCTCGCGGATGCTCGTCGCGCCCGAAGCGCGCGAGGCGTTTCAGGCGTTCTTCGAGAAGCGCAAGCCGGACTTCAGCAAGTTCGAATAGCTCGGATAGTTCGAATAGCGCGCTTCACTCGACATCGTATTCGACGAAGCTGTTCTCGCGCGCGAAGCTGACGAGCCGCAGGCCCGCCTGCATCGCGATCGAAATGGCGAGCGAGGTCGGCGCGGAAATCGTCGCGATCATCGGCACGCCGACGCGCGCCGATTTGCGCACGAGTTCATAGCTCGCGCGGCTCGACAGGTACACGAAACCTTGCGTCGTGTCCTCGCGGCGCAGGATCAACTGGCCGATGAGCTTGTCGAGCGCGTTATGCCGCCCGACGTCCTCGAAGGCGTAGCGCACCGCGCCGTTTTCGTCGCACCACGCGGCGGCGTGCAGACCGCCCGTCAGCTTCGTCAATTGCTGATGCGCGGGCAATTCGCGCGCGGCGCGTTCGATCGCATCGGGCGCGAGACGATTCAGAAAGCCGGTGTCCGGCACGCGTTCCGGCTGAAGATCGAGCAAGTCGATGCTTTCGATGCCGCACACGCCGCATCCGGTGCGCCCGGCGAGCGCGCGCCGCTTGTCCTTCAGCGACGCGAAAGCCTGCTGCACGACCTGCAGATGCACTTCCGCATGCGGCAACGCGACGCCGTCATCCCGCAAATGAACCTCGATATCGTGGATATCGCTGCCGCGCTCAACTATGCCTTCCGTCATCGAAAAGCCCACTGCGAACGCTTCGAGATCGCGTGGCGTGCACATCATCACCGCGTGCGAAATGCCGTTGAAAACCAGCGCGACGGGCCATTCCTGACCGACGTTGTCAGCGGCGATCGCAACTTCGTTCTTGCGATGCCTGCGCACCTGGCGCTCGACGAAGCCGGGTTGGTCGTCGGTTTCGAGTTGTTCCACTTCAATGCTCCTGACCGCTCACTTCGAGTAAAGTCGGGTATGTGACTTGCTGCCAAAAGTTGCTGTCCGCACGCATCGCGACGCGAACAGCGGCTAGATTGCAATGGTTCCAGCCAGATCCAAGGCCCTACAATAACTTAAGCGGGCATCGCGCGCCGCGCCGCCCGCTTCAATCCAACGAGGCTTCGCTATGGGACTTTACGACGCCGCGCGTCTCTTCGGATTCGAAGTCGAATCCTCTGACAATCTGCGCTTCATTCCGCTTGCCGTGCGCTTCAATCTCGACCGCTTCGGCATGCGCATCTCGCTCGACCAATGGCAGCAGCTTCCTTACGAAGATCGCGCGTTGCTGGCGCGCTTTCCGATCGAAGAAGAGGCCGAGCTCGAGAAGAACTTCGACCTCGCGCTTGAAGAGATGCTGAAGACGCACGCCAATGCCGCGCCCGAAAAGATCGAACGCGACCCCGATCCGGTGTGGATGCACGCCGATGCCGTGCCGGAAACCGTGATCCGTCAAAGCAGCCTCTCCGGGATCAGCGCGCCGAGTCTCGATCGCTGGGGCCAACTCGATCGTTTCCAGCGTTACGCGCTCGCGAAACTCTCGCGCAACACGGACAAGGTCAATCACGATTTCCTGCCCGCGATGAAAGAGTTCGGTCTCACGGAGTGAGCACGCGGCTCGCAAACGTTAAGCAGCCGCTTTAATCAGATTATTTGCGGGTGAGCCCTAAATGTCGGGCGAGAGGCGCCGTTAATGGACGTTATCCATTAATCGGGCGTGGAGCCGTTCGCCACGCCGCGCATTGCGTTCGATGTGCGCGCATCAAAGGGATTAGCCCGCTCTTCATGACTCGATTCCTCTCCAGAGGTTTGCTCGTCAACATTGCCGTCGTGCTGGCCGCGCTCGGCGCCAACGCGTTCGTCGCCTGCGAGCGGATCGGCGGTCTGCGTGAAAGCGACGCGCGCACCTTGCGCTCGATGAGCCTGCTGCGCGACCTCGCGAACTATCGCAGCACGCTCGGCGAATCGCTGACGCAACTGAGCCGCTTCGAAGCGACCGGCATCGCGGAAACCGCAGCGGGCCATCAGGAACGCGTGGCGCATCTCGACGCGCTCGAAAGCGGCCTGCGCGCGCAGTTCGAAATGGAGCCCGGCATGATGGGCGCATTCGATGCGCTCGCCGCCCGCGCCGCCGTCATGCGGCACGACGCCGACGTCGCCTTCGAGCGCGCGAAGAACGCGAGCCCCGACGCGTCCCGCGCATGGGCCGATGCGGCGTTCGTTACGCTCGGCGAGGATCAGCAAGGCGTCGACGACGAGCTCGCGGCGGTGCGCTCGCGCCTCGACAACGCGACGATCGGCGCGCTCGATCAGTCCGCGCGGGCGTCGAGCGGCGCCATGCTGCTGCTCGTCTGCACGATGCTCGCGGGCAGCGCCGTGCTGATCTGGCTCTTCGCGAGCCGCGAGCGGCAATCGCGCGAGAAGCTCGGCGCGGCGCGCGCGCGACAGCGCAGCAACGAGCGCTTTCGCGGCATGTTCGAGGCGCATCCGGTGCCGATGTGGATCGTCGATAGCGAGACGATGCGCTTCGTTGCCGTGAATCAGGCCGCGATCGAACACTTCGGCTTCAACGAGCCGGAGTTCATGAACATGACGCTGCGCGATCTGCATCATGCGGACGACTTCGACAGCTTCGCCGCGCGTCTTGCGCGCAGCGGCGGCGAAGGCGGCGAGCGGGGCGAGCGCGCTCAGTCGGGACGAGGTTCGGCGGGCGTCTGGCGCTATCGCTGCAAGGACGGATCGATCGTGGGCGCGGACGTGTCGCATCACTCGCTCATCTACTCGAGCCGGCCGGGCATCTTCATGCTGGCGAACGACGTGACCGACCGCATCAACGCGGAAGCCGAAGCGCGCCGCTCGAACGAGATGCTCGAAGCGGTCATCGACAACATCCCGCAGCGCGTGTTCTGGAAGGACCGCGAACTGCGCTATCTCGGCTGCAACAATGCGTTCGCGCGCGATGCGGGTCTCGCGTACAACGAGCAGGTCATCGGCAAGACGGATTTCGACTTGCCGTGGAGCGCGCTCGCAGATCTCGTGCGCGCGGACGACGAAGAGGTCATCGTCACGACCGTGCCGAAGATGCATCACGAGCGCGACATCGTGATGGGCGACCAGTTGCGCACCGTCGTTTCGAGCAAGCTGCCGTTGCTCGACGGCGAAGGGCAGACCATCGGCGTGCTCGGTTCGTATCACGACGTCACCGATCACAAGCGCGCCGAACTCGCGCTGCGTCTGCAAAGCCGCGCGCTGGACGCGAGCGTGAACGCGATTCTGATCACCGGCGTCGTCGATGGCGCGAACGTGATCGAGTATGCGAATCCGGCGTTCAAGCGCATCACGGGTTATGACCCGAGCGAGGTCATCGGCCAGGATTGCCGCTTTTTGCACGGCCCGGACGGAGATCAGGAAGGGCTCACGTCGATCCGCCGCGCCCTCGATGCGAACATGGAAGCGAGCGTCGTCGTGCGCAACTATCGCAAGGACGGCGCGCTCTTCTGGAACCAGCTCTTCGTCGCGCCGGTGCCGAACGCGCAGGGCATGACCACGCATCACATCGGCATCATCAACGACGTGACCGATCTGATGCGCTATCAGGAAGAGCTCGAATATCAGGCGAATTACGACACGCTCACGCGCCTGCCGAATCGCAATCTGCTGAAAGATCGCCTGCAGCACGCGATAGAAACGGCGCGGCGGCGCGATGCGAAGATCGCAGTCGTGTTCATGGATCTCGACGGCTTCAAGAACGTCAACGACAGTCTCGGCCACAGCGTCGGCGACCGTCTGCTTGCGGTGATCGCGGAGCGGCTCGCGCGCTCGGCGCGTACGAGCGATACGGTCGCGCGTCACGGCGGCGACGAGTTCGTTGTCGTGCTGCCGGACATCACCGACGAAGCCGGTCTCATCGTGTGGATGGAGCGCACGCGCGCGGCGATCTCCGAACCGGTGTGGATCGACGACACCGAGCTGTATGTCGGCTGCAGCATGGGCGCGAGTCTTTATCCGCAAGACGGCGACGACGCCGAAACCGTGATGAAGAAGGCCGACCTCGCGATGTATCGCGCGAAGGACATGGGCCGCAACAACTATCAGTTTTATCAGCCGGAGATGAACGCGAGCGTCGGCGCGCGCATGAATCTCGAACGGCGCTTGCGGCGCGCGCTGCGCGACGGCGAATTCCTGCTGCACTATCAGCCGCAGGTCGACATGTCGACGCGTCAGATCGTCGGCATCGAAGCGCTCGTGCGCTGGCACGACCCCGAGCAAGGGCTCGTGTCGCCGGCGTCGTTCATTCCGGTGGCGGAGGAGAGCGGGCTGATCGGACCGCTTTCCGAATGGGTGCTGCGCGAAGCGTGCCGGCAGAACAAGGCGTGGCAGGATGCGGGGCTGCCGCCGGCGCGCGTGTCGGTGAACTTGTCGGCGCGGCATTTCCAGCAGCGCGACATCGCCCGGCTCGTGACTTCGGTGCTCGAAGAGACGGGCCTTGCGCCGCGCTATCTCGAACTCGAACTCACCGAAAGCGCGATCATGCGCAACGCCGAGGAAGCGATCACGATGCTCTCGGAGCTATCGGCGCTCGGCATCGGTATTGCAATCGACGACTTCGGCACCGGCTATTCGAGCCTGTCGTATCTCAAGCGCTTTCCGGTGCATCGGCTGAAGATCGATCGCTCGTTCGTCGCGGATATCGGCTCGTCGGGCGACGATGAAACCATCACGTCGGCGATCATCGCGCTCGCGCATTCGCTCGAGATGCAGGTGATCGCGGAGGGCGTCGAAACGCACGCGCAGCACGATTTCCTGCGCGAGCGCGATTGCGACGAAATGCAGGGCTACCTTTTCTCGCGCCCGATGCCGCACGAGGCGATTCCGGGCCTTTTGCAGCAGGGCGTGCTGCCCCACTGATCGATTTTTATCAGTCCAGCGACGGCAGCACGCGCGGGCGGCGATCGCGGTCAGTCGCGACGTAGGTGAGCGTCGCCTCCGTCACCTTGACGACTTCTTCGGCGAGGCTCATGCGCTGCGCCCAGACTTCGACCGACACCGTGATGGACGTGTTGCCCGTCTTGACGATGTCGGCGTAAAAGCTCAGCAGATCGCCGACGAAAACCGGGTGCTTGAACAGGAACGAATTCACGGCGACGGTCGCGACGCGGCCGTTCGCGCGGCGGCTCGCCGGAATGGAGCCGGCGATATCGACCTGCGCCATGATCCATCCGCCGAACACGTCGCCGTGGACATTGGCGTCGGCGGGCTGCGGCACGACGCGCAGCGCGACGTGTTTCTCAGGAAGATTGGGATGGTCGGTCATGGGAGGCGTTCCGGTTTGCAAGGCGGCGCGAAGGCTGGCGCGCGTGAGCGGCCTCTTGAACCTTCTGCGACAATGCCTATTTATGAATGAGCCCGATTGCGCGCGACGTCGCGCCAGGGGCTTGCAGCAAATTGTACGGGAAAGCATCCAGACGAAGTTGCGCCCGTTTCGACGATAAAAACCTTCCCCACGCCGCGCCCGACTCCATTCGCGCGACGCGCTCGAACGATACGAACTCATGCGCCGCTTCCCGAACGCAGAGCCCGGGCCCGCGCAGCAAGGCCCGCGCAACGACTGGCAGACGATCCGCTCGCTGCTGCCTTATCTCACGACGTACAAATGGCGCGTCGCGTTCGCGCTGACGTGCCTCATCGGCGCGAAGGTCGCGAACCTCGGCGTGCCGATCGTGATGAAGCGCATCGTCGACGGCCTCGCTTCCGTGCAGCATCTCACCGCGCTCGGACGCGCGAACGATTCGCCGGGCATCGTGCTGATCGGCGGAATCGGGCTGCTCGTCGTCGCGTATGCGGCCGCGCGGCTTTCTACGTCGCTCTTCACCGAGTTGCGCGAACTGCTCTTCGCCAAGGTCACGGAAAGCGCCGTGCGGCAACTCGCGCTGCAAGTGTTCCGGCATCTGCATTCGCTGTCGCTGCGCTTTCATCTGGAGCGACAGACGGGCGGCATGTCGCGCGATATCGAACGCGGCACGCGCGGCATCCAGCAGCTCGTTTCGTATTCGCTCTACAGCATTCTGCCGACGCTCGTCGAGGTCGGGCTCGTGCTCGCGTTCTTCGTGACGAAGTACGAGGCGTATTACGCGATCGTCACGTTCATCGCGCTCGTCACGTATATCGTGTTCACGGTGAAGGTGACGGAGTGGCGCACGCACTTTCGCCGCACGATGAACGATCTCGATTCGAAAGCGAATTCGCGCGCGATCGATTCGCTGCTCAACTACGAGACCGTGAAATACTTCGGCAACGAAGAGTGGGAAACGCGCCGTTACGATGAAAATCTTCAGCGCTATCGCGCGGCCGCGATCAAGTCGCAGCGCTCGCTGTCGATGCTGAACTTCGGGCAGCAGACGATCATCGGCGTGGGGCTCGTTTTCATCCTCTGGCGCGCGACGCAGGGCGTGATGGCGGGGCGTCTGACGCTCGGCGATCTCGTGCTCATCAACACCTTCATGTTGCAGTTGTACATTCCGCTGAATTTTCTCGGCGTCGTGTATCGCGAACTGAAGCAGGCGCTGACCGACATGGATCGCATGTTCACGCTGCTCGGCGCGGGCCGCGAAGTGCCCGATGCGCCGAACGCGCCCGCGCTTGCCGTGCGCGGCGGCGAAGTGCGCTTCGAGAACGTGAGCTTCGCGTATGAGAAGGCGCGGCCGATCCTGCATGGCGTCGATTTCACGATTCCCGCGGGCACGACGACGGCGGTCGTCGGACACAGCGGCTCGGGCAAATCGACGCTCGGCCGGCTGCTCTTTCGCTTCTACGATCTCGATCGCGCGCAGGGCGGCAGCATTCGCATCGACGGGCAGGACATTCGCGACGTCACACAGGATTCCTTGCGCGCGGCGATCGGCATCGTGCCGCAGGACACCGTGCTCTTCAACGATTCGATCTATTACAACATCGCGTACGGGCGTCCTTCGGCGAGCCGCGACGAAGTGATCGCGGCGGCGCGCGCGGCGCATATCCACGATTTCATCGAGGCGTTGCCGGCGGGCTATGACACGGCCGTCGGCGAGCGTGGATTGAAGCTGTCGGGTGGCGAGAAGCAGCGCGTCGCGATCGCGCGCACGCTGCTCAAGAATCCGCCGATTTTGATCTTCGACGAAGCCACGTCCGCGCTCGATTCGAAGTCCGAGCGCGCGATTCAGCACGAACTCGACTCGATCGCGCGCGAGCGGACGACCCTCATCATCGCGCATCGGCTATCGACGGTCGTGCATGCGCAGCAGATCATCGTGATGGATCACGGGCGCATCGTCGAGCGCGGCACGCATGCGGAGTTGCTGCGTGCGGGCGGGCTGTTCGCCCAGATGTGGGCGCTTCAGCAACAGCGCGCCGCCAGCTCCGGCGAAGGAGAGGCGGCGCTGGCGACACTGGGCGAATGACGCGCTGTCCTCACTCCATCGCGTGCGCGCCGCCGATGGCGACGCCATCGTGCGATTGCGAAGCCGTCGACGACCAGCGCAGCCACTGACCGCGCAGTACGAAGAGCGCGCCGAACGCGCACGTTGCGAGCACGCCGAACGTGGCGAAGCCCATTTGATAGCTGCCCGTGCTTTCCTTCGCGATGCCCATGATGACCGGCAGATAGAACCCGCCGATACCGCCCGCTGCGCCGACGATTCCCGACAGCAATCCCGTCTTGCCCTTCCAGCGATGCGGCACGAGCTGGAACGTCGAGCCGTTGCCCAGGCCGAACGCGATATACAGGCAGATGAGAATCGCGAGACCGCCCGCGACCGGCGGCATCCAGATCGCGAACGCGAAGTCGCCGATGGCGATGGCCGCGAGCAGCACGAGCAGCGCACGCACGCCGGTCACGCGATCGGCGACATAACCGCCGAACGGACGCACGATCGCGCCGAGAAACGCGAGCAGCGACATGAAGAGGCCGGCTTCGAGCTTCGGCATCTGATAAAGCGAGGTAAGCAGCAGAGTCACATACGACGACATGCCGACGAAACCGCCGAACGTGATGCTGTAAATGAGCATGATGACCCACGTATCGCGCTCGCCGAGCACCGACCGATAATGCCGCGGCAGCACCGCGATCGCAATGAGCGCGCCGATCACCGGCAAGAGCAGCACGCCCGCCTTGCCGCCGCCGAACACGCCCGCGTTGACCGCGAGCACCAGCACGATCAGGCTCACGAGCGTCACCGCGAAGCTCGACAGCGCGCGCATCGTGCTGCCGGTTTTCACGCCGGCATCGGACGCCCATGCGAAGAGCGCGACGCCCGTAATCGCGAGCAGCGGCAGCGCGGCGGCGGTCGACATCTGCCAGCCGAAGGAATCGGCGAGATGCGGGAACAGGAAGCCGTCGAGCACCGCGCCGATGTTGCCTGCCGCGGCGAGTCCGAGCACGAGGCCCTGCACCTTCGGCGGATAGTTGCTGCCAGCCATCGGCAACGCGACGGCGAAGCTCGCGCCGCCCATGCCGAGGAACACGCCGAGCACAAGCAACACCGCATACGACGGCACGCCGGGCATGAGCGGCAGCACGATCGACGGAATCGACGAGAGCAGGACGCCCATCAGCGCGACGCGCCGTCCATCGGTCGATTGATAGAGGTTGCCGAGCGTCACGCGCAGAATGGCGGCGGCCAGCACCGGCACCGCGACGAGAAAGCCTTGCTGCGCGGCGGACATCGTCACGTCGCGTCCGATGAACGGCGCGAGCGGCCCATACAGTACCCAGACGGTAAAGCCCGTATCGAAGTAGAGGAAGCAGGCGAGGAGCGAGCGCCAGTTGCCGCTCTTGAGCGATGCGATCAGATTGGACATTGCGGGTTCCGTATATGCGCGTGCTGCCGAATGAGCACGCGACGGCCCCGAAAATTGCAAGCATCATGCCAATGGAATGCATATTTACCGATGCGCCGGGTAGCGCAAGGGTCGGCGAGGGATCAGAGCACGCGTGAGGTTCCGCGTCCCGCAAACCGACAGCACCGCGTCCGTGCGTGACCGCATGCGAATGGTGCGCCGCGCCTTCGCACGGCTCATGCGCCCGCTAGAATGCGTTCTTTGCCAAGGAAGCGCCGCGCGCGCCCGAGAAACGCATGGAACTGAAATGGCTGGAAGACTTCGTGTCGCTCGCGGAGACGCGCAGCTTCAGTCGATCCGCCGAGCTTCGGCACATCACGCAGCCCGCGTTCTCGCGACGCATTCAGGCGCTCGAAGCGTGGCTCGGCACGGAACTCATCGACCGGTCGGTGTATCCGACGCGCCTCACGCAAGCCGGCAACGTGTTCTACGAGCAGGCGCTCGCGATGCTCTCGCAGTTCCACGAAGCGCGCACGCTATTGCGCGGACAAGGCGGCGTGCCGTCGGCGACCATCGAATTCGCCGTGCCGCACACGCTTTCGCTCACGTATTTTCCGCGCTGGCTCGAACACATCGAGGCGCGGCTCGGACGCATCCGCACGCGGCTGCGCGCGCTCAATGTGCACGATGCGGTGCTGTCGCTCGTCGAAGGCGGTGTCGATCTCGTGATGGGCTATCACCATCCGAGTCATCCGGTTGCGCTCGATCCCGCGCGCTACGACATGCTCACGCTCGGCGCCGAACCGATCAGCCCGTTTTCCGCCGTGACCAAAGGCGGACGCGCGCGCTTCACGCTGCCCGCGACGGGCGAATCGCCGGTGCCGTATCTGTCGTACACGCCTAATGCGTACCTCGGGCGCATGACGGAAGTCATCATCGCGACCGCGCCGACGCGCCTCTATCTCGACAAGGTCTATGAAACCGACATGGCCGAAGGTCTGAAAGCGATGGCGCTCGCCGGTCATGGCGTCGCGTTCCTGCCGCACAGCGCTGTCGAGGATGCAGTGGAAGAAGGGCGGCTCGTGCGCCTCGATCGCGGCACGCGCGGCACGCCCGCCGGCCAGTTCACGCTGACGATGGAAATCCGCCTTTATCGCGACAAGCTCGCAGCGCAGGGCGAAGAGCCGCGACAGGCATTGATGCGCGCGCTATGGGACGCGGTCGGTGAGGAATTGCTGAAGGCGCAGCCGGAGAAGCCCGCGGCATAAGGCTCGGCGACGTTATGCAAGTTTTGCATGACGGGATAAGGAAACGGCATTGGATTTGGAAACGACGTTTTTCGACAATGAGCGAATTCCTTCACCGCTGGAGCATCAATGTCTGCCTCGAAGCAACCTGTGCAAGCGCCGGACGCAAAACACGCTATCCCGTCGTATCTCCATGCCGATGATCTCGGTCCCTGGGGAAACTATCTGCAACAGGTCGATCGCGTTGCCCCGTATCTCGGTTCTCTCTCCCGCTGGCTCGAAACCCTCAAGCGCCCGAAGCGCATTCTCGTCGTCGATTGCCCGATCGAGCTGGATAACGGCACCGTCGCGCATTTCGAGGGTTATCGCGTGCAGCACAACACGTCGCGCGGTCCCGGCAAGGGTGGCGTGCGTTACCACCAGGACGTGACGCTCTCCGAAGTGATGGCGCTGTCCGCGTGGATGTCGGTGAAGAACGCGGCGGTAAACGTGCCGTACGGCGGCGCGAAGGGCGGCATTCGTGTCGATCCGCGCACGCTGTCGCGTGGCGAACTGGAACGCGTGACGCGTCGCTATACGAGCGAGATCGGCATCATCATCGGGCCGAACACGGACATTCCCGCGCCGGACGTGAACACGAACGAGCAGATCATGGCGTGGATGATGGACACCTACTCCATGAACCAGGGCCAGACGGCAACCGGCGTCGTGACCGGCAAGCCGATTTCGCTCGGCGGCTCGCTCGGCCGCAAGGAAGCGACGGGGCGCGGCGTGTTCGTCGTCGGCACGGAAGCGGCGCGGCGCATCGGCATGGAGATCGAAGGCGCGCGCATCGCGGTGCAGGGCTTCGGCAACGTCGGCGGCATCGCGGCCAAGCTGTTCCAGGAAGCGGGCGCGAAGGTCATCGCCGTGCAGGATCACACGGGAACGATTCATAACTCGAAGGGCATCGATACCGTCGCGCTGCTCGATCACGTCGCGAAGAACGGCGGCGTGGGCGGCTTCGCGGGCGCGGATCCGGTACAGGCGGAAGAATTCTGGATGATCGAAAGCGACATCCTCATTCCGGCCGCGCTGGAAAACCAGATCACCGAGAAGAACGCGTCGAAGATCCGCACGAAGATCGTCGTCGAAGGCGCGAACGGCCCGACCACGACCGCGGCCGACGACATCCTCAACGACAAGGGTATCCTCGTGATCCCGGACGTGATCGCGAATGCGGGCGGCGTGACCGTGTCGTACTTCGAATGGGTGCAGGACTTCTCGAGCTTCTTCTGGACCGAGGACGAGATCAATCAGCGTCTCGAGCGCGTGATGCGCGAAGCGTTCGCGGGCGTGTGGCAGGTCGCGAGCGAGCACAAGGTATCGGTGCGCACGGCGGCGTTCATCGTCGCGTGTACGCGCATTCTGCAGGCGCGCGAGATGCGCGGGCTGTATCCCTGATTCGGTGTCAGGCGGTCGTGCCCTTTAATTGATTGCGGGCGGCATTTCATTCGGAATGCCGCCCGCATTTGCATGAAAGCGACAAGTCGGCCGACTCGCTGCATTCGGTCAAGCATGGTCACAAAAACGCCAGTAATATGCGCGGTCGCACCGGGTTGCACCCTTACGGCGACAGCGTCTCAGAAATAAGACGGTCGTGGGTTAACAATCATTCTTTCAGAATAATTACCCTGCTAAACTTGCCCCGGTTTTTCGCCACAGGAGATCGAACACATGAAGGTTAAAAAGGCTGCGCTGCTCGTCGCCGCGCTCGGGTTTCTCGCCACCGGCGCATACGCTCAAGACGCCGGCACGCTGAAGAAAATCAAGGACACGGGCGTGATCTCGCTGGGGCATCGCGAATCGTCCATTCCGTTTTCCTACTATGACGACAAGCAGCAAGTCGTCGGCTACTCGCATGAGTTCGCGCTGAAGGTCGTGGACGCGGTCAAGCAGAAGCTCGGCATGTCCGACCTGAAGGTGAAGCTCACGCCGATCACTTCGCAGAACCGCATTCCGCTCGTGCAGAACGGCACCGTCGATATCGAGTGCGGCTCGACGACGAACAACGCCGAGCGTCAGCAGCAAGTTTCCTTCTCGAACACGATCTTCGTGATCGGCACGCGCCTCATGACCAAGAAGGATTCGGGCGTGAAGGACTGGGCCGACCTGAAGGGCAAGACCGTCGTGACGACCGCCGGCACCACGTCCGAGCGCCTGCTTCGCAAGATGAATCAGGACAAGAACATGGGCATGAACATCATCAGCGCGAAGGATCACGGCGAGTCGTTCCTGACGCTGTCGACCGGCCGCGCCGTCGCGTTCATGATGGACGATGCGCTGCTCGCGGGCGAGCGCGCGAAGTCGAACAACCCGAACGATTTCGTGATCGTCGGTGCGCCGCAATCGCATGAAGCGTACGGCTGCATGATCCGCAAGAACGATCCGGAGTTCAAGAAGGTCGTCGACGACGCGATCGCCAAGGTCGAAACCTCGGGCGAAGCGGACAAGATCTACAAGAAGTGGTTCGAAAGCCCGATTCCGCCGAAGGGTCTCAACCTCAACTTCCCCGAAAGTGAAGACATGAAGGCTCTCTACAAGAGCCCGAATGACAAGGCAATCGACTAACCGGTTCGGTAATCGAACAGACGAAACGGAAGGAGCTTGCTTCTTCCGTTTCTTTTTGGAGTGAGTCCATGTCTTATCACTGGAACTGGGGCATCCTGCTGAGTCCGGTTTCGACCGGCGAGCCCACCACCTATCTCGGCTGGCTGATTTCCGGCTTCTGGGTGACGATCACCGTGTCGCTCGCGGCCTGGGTGATCGCGCTCGTGGTCGGCTCGTTGTTCGGCATCTTGCGCACGGTCCCGAATCGCACGCTGGCGGGCATCGGCACCGTCTACGTCGCGATCTTCCGCAACATTCCGCTGATCGTGCAGTTCTTCGTCTGGTATCTCGTGATACCGGAATTGCTGCCGCCTTCCATCGGCAACTGGTTCAAGCAACTGCCGCCCACCGCGCAGTTCTTTTCGTCGTCGATCATCTGTCTCGGGCTTTTCACTGGCGCACGCGTGTGCGAGCAGGTGCGCTCGGGCATCAACGCGCTGCCGCGCGGACAGCGCAACGCGGGTCTCGCGATGGGCTTCACGCAATGGCAGACGTATCGCTACGTGCTGATGCCGGTCGCGTACCGCATCATCGTGCCGCCGCTTACGTCCGAGTTCCTCAACGTGTTCAAGAACTCGGCGGTCGCGTCGACCATCGGTCTGCTGGATCTGTCCGCTCAGGCGCGCCAGCTCGTCGATTACACGGCGCAGACGTATGAATCGTTCATCGCGGTGACGATCGCCTACATGCTCATCAACCTCGTCGTGATGCAACTGATGCGCTGGGTCGAGGCGAAGACGCGGTTGCCTGGCTACATCGGAGGCAAATAAATGCATCAGTTCAACTGGAGCGGTGTGCTCGCGTCGTGGCCCACGCTGATGACGGGCGCGAAGATCACGCTGCAGATCACCGTGCTCGCCATCGTGGTCGGCATCATCTGGGGCACGATTCTCGCGCTGTTCCGCCTTTCGGGCGTGAAGCCGCTGCAATGGTTCGCGAGCGCGTACGTCACGCTGTTCCGCTCGATTCCGCTCGTGATGGTGCTGCTGTGGTTCTTCCTTATCGTGCCGCAGCTGTTGCAAAACGTGCTCGGACTGTCGGCCGACATCGACATCCGTCTTGCCTCGGCGATGGTCGCGTTCTCGCTCTTCGAAGCCGCGTACTATTCGGAAATCATCCGCGCCGGCATTCAAGCGGTGCCGCGCGGTCAGGTGAACGCGGCGTTCGCGCTCGGCATGACCTACGGCCAGGCGATGAAGCTCGTCGTGCTGCCGCAGGCCTTCCGCGCGATGGTGCCGCTCTTGCTCACGCAGGCGATCGTCCTGTTTCAGGATACGTCGCTCGTCTACGTCATCAGTCTCGCGGACTTCTTCCGCACGGCGACGAACATCGGGGATCGAGACGGCACGTCCGTCGAAATGGTTCTGTTCGCGGGCGCGTGCTATTTCGTGATTTGCGTGGTGGCGTCGGCGCTCGTCAAAAGTCTTCAGAAAAAGGTCGCAAGATGATCTCTATCAAGAATGTTTCCAAGTGGTACGGGCAGTTCCAGGTGCTCACCGACTGCACGACCGAAGTGAAGAAGGGCGAGGTCGTCGTGGTGTGCGGCCCGTCGGGTTCGGGCAAGTCGACGCTCATCAAGACCGTGAACGGCCTGGAGCCGTTCCAGAAGGGCGAAATCACGATCAACGGCCAGTCGCTGACGGACAAGAAGACGAATCTGTCGAAGCTGCGTTCGAAGGTCGGCATGGTGTTCCAGCACTTCGAGCTGTTTCCGCATCTGACGATCACGCAGAACCTGACGCTCGCGCAGATCAAGGTGCTCGGCCGTTCGAGCGACGAAGCCACGCAGAAGGGCATGAAGCTGCTGGATCGCGTCGGCCTGCGCGCGCATGCGGACAAGTTTCCGGGCCAGTTGTCCGGCGGTCAGCAGCAGCGCGTGGCGATTGCGCGCGCGCTGTCGATGGACCCGATCGCGATGCTCTTCGACGAGCCGACGTCCGCGCTCGATCCGGAGATGATCAACGAAGTGCTCGACGTGATGGTCGAACTCGCGCAGGAAGGCATGACCATGATGTGCGTGACGCACGAAATGGGCTTTGCGAAGAAGGTGGCGAATCGCGTGATCTTCATGGATCGCGGGCTCATCGTCGAGGACGATCAGAAGGAAGCGTTCTTCGCGAATCCGAAGTCGGATCGTGCGAAGGATTTCCTCGCGAAGATCCTGCACTGAGTCTCGGCTCGGCAAAGCAAAACGGCGCTTCCGAAAAGAAGCGCCGTTTTTTATTCGATCCCGAGTTCCGATTCCATCGCCGCTGTCGTCCGTATCTCGTCGATCTTCAGCGCGGATCCGATGCACGCCTTCGCGAGCGGCTCGGCCGCTTTCCTCGCCACTTCCTCCGGCACCGGAATATTCGTCGCGCGGGCGAGATCGCCGCACTGGAACATCGCGAGATCGCCGGGGGCGAAGCGCGTCCAGATTTCGTTGTCGGTGAGCGGCGACGTCGCGATCACGGCGACGCGGTCTTCCGGCGTCGTGTACTTGGCGAAATCGATCGACATGTCGGCATCGATCAGATGCGCGGTCGAGAACGGCCAGCTACGCACCAGGTAGTACAAATGCGTCGAGCAGTGCGAGAAGAGCGCCTGCCCGTTCGACATCAGAAAGTTGAAGACGCCGTATTGCGTGATGTCGCGGGTAAGTTCGGCGAGCGCGTCGAACAGTTCGTCGAGCGGCGGCTGCGAGCACGGAAACGCGCGCCGCAAGCCTTGCAGCAGCGCGCAGAAGGCAAGCTCGCTGTCCGTCGTGCCGACCGGCTGATATACGCCGGTGAGTTCGGGTGCGTGGCCTTTGAGGTCGCCGTTGTGCGCGAAGATCCAGTGCCGGCCCCACAGTTCGCGCATGAACGGATGGCAGTTCTCGAGCAGGATATGCCCCTGCGTCGCCTTGCGGATATGCGCGATCGTGTTCTTCGACTTGATCGGATAGCGCTTCACCATGTCCGCGAGCGGCGAACTGGCGGACGACTGATGATCGATGAAAAGCCGGCAGGCCTTGTCCTCGAAAAACGCGATGCCCCAGCCGTCGGCATGATGATCGGTGACGCCGCCGCGCGCCGCGAAACCGGTGAACGAGAACGTCACGTCGGTCGGTTCGGCGCAGTTCATTCCGAGAAGTTGGCACATGATGCTGAGGCGGTCGGCTTTTGGCCTGTTGTTACAATACGTCCGACAAGCATATCACCGAGACCGAATCGAAAAAAACGCGCAAACGCTCGTCGATGCGCGCGTTGTGGAAATTCCACGGCGATTTTTTCCGGTCCTTGCGTGGACTTGCGCCATTCCAACGTTCCCCGTCATCTCGCCATGTCCGCTACTTCATCCTCGCCCAATTCGCTCACGATCGCGCGTCCCGACGACTGGCATCTGCACGTGCGCGACGGCGCGACGCTCGCGGCCGTCCTGCCGCACACGGCGCGCCAGTTCGGCCGCGCAATCATCATGCCGAATCTGAAGCCGCCCGTGACGACGACGGAAATGGCCGCGGCCTATCGCGAGCGCATTCTGGCGGCGCTTCCGAAGGGCGCGCGCTTCGAGCCGTTGATGACGCTCTATCTCACCGACAACACGCCGCCCGACGAAATCCGCCGCGCGAAGGAAAGCGGCTTCGTGCATGGCGTGAAGCTGTATCCGGCGGGCGCGACGACCAATTCCGACGCAGGCGTGACGGATCTGCTCGGCAAATGTGCGAAAACGCTCGAAGCGATGCAGGACGTCGGCATGCCCTTGCTGACTCACGGCGAAGTGACCGATAGCGACATCGACGTGTTCGATCGCGAGAAAGTGTTCATCGACCGCGTGATGACGCCGCTGCGCCGCGATTTTCCCGCGCTGAAAGTCGTGTTCGAGCACATTACGACGAAGGACGCCGCCGATTACGTGCGCGACGCGGACGGCGAGATCGGCGCGACGATCACCGCGCATCACCTGCTGTACAACCGCAACATCATGCTGGTCGGCGGCATGCGTCCGCATTACTACTGCCTGCCGGTGCTGAAGCGCGAGACGCATCGCGTGGCGCTCGTCGAAGCGGCGACGTCGGGCAATCCGCGCTTTTTCCTCGGCACGGACAGCGCGCCGCATCCGAAGGGCTTGAAGGAGCACGCGTGCGGTTGCGCGGGTTGCTACACGGCGCTGCACGCGCTCGAACTCTATGCGGAAACCTTCGACAAAGCCGGCGCGCTCGACAAGCTCGAAGGCTTCGCGAGCTTCCACGGCGCGGACTTCTACGGTCTGCCGCGCAGCAAGGAATCGGTGACGATCGAGCGCGGTACGTGGACGTTGCCCGCCGAATTCACCGCCGGCGATTCGACCGTCGTGCCGCTGCGTGGCGGCGAATCGATCGGCTGGCGTTTCGTGGACGCGCAGTAAGCACGCCGACGTGAGCGCGGGTTTCGCCGATATCGACTGGGCGCGGCCTTGGCTCGCGTCCATCGAAGCGCGCGGCAGGCGCTGGCAGACGGCGGCGCTCGCGGGTTTCGACAACTATCTCGCGGCATTGAACGACGACGCCACGGCCGCCGCGCAGGTCACGGGCCGCGGCAAGCCGCTTGCATTCATCGCGCAGGAAGCGCTGCCTTCGGGTGCGTCGTACGAAGGTCACATCGCGCAGACCGGCTGCGTGCCGACGCGCCACAATCTCCACGATTTCTTCAACGCCTCGATGTGGTTCGCGTATCCGCGCATCAAGGCGGCGCTCAACGCGCGGCAGGCCGAGCAGATCGATACGCTCGGCATCGGACCGACGCGCGGCGGCGTGCGCGACGCGCTCACGCTCTTCGATGAAAACGCGGTGTTCTTCGCCTGCGCCGATGCATCGCTTGGACGCGCGCTGCGCGGTTTCGGCTGGCGCACGCTCTTCGTCGGCGAGCGCGCGGCGTGGGGCACGCGCTGCGAGGCGCGCATTTTCGGGCACGCGTTGCTGGAAAAGCTCGTCGCGCCGTACAAGGCGTGTACGGGGCACGCGTGGATCGTCGATGTTCCCGCCGACTATTTTTCGCTCGACGATGCCGCGCGCCGCGCGTTCATCGACGGATGCGTGTCCGAACGGCTGAACGCCGCGCCGATCGACAGCCGCGCGTTCGCGCCGCTGCCGGTGATGGGCGTGCCGGGCTGGTGGGACGCGAATGCATCGCCCGATTTCTACGACGACGTTTCCGTCTTTCGACCGGGCCGCCGATCGCGCGGATGCTAAAATGACGAGTTGCAAAGCGGGCCAGGCAATCGCGGCCTCCGAGGTGAAAGCCGAAGAGGGCGAGGAAAGTCCGGACTCCACAGGGCAGGGTGATGGCTAACGGCCATCCGTGGCGACACGCGGAACAGGGCAACAGAAAGCAAACCGCCGATGGCTCCGGGCGCAAGTCCGGAGATCAGGTAAGGGTGAAACGGTGCGGTAAGAGCGCACCGCGGACGTCGCGAGACGTTCCGGCACGGTAACCTCCACCCGGAGCAATTCCAAATAGGCAGGCGCGCATCTTCGCGATGCAGGACGGGGCCCCCGTTCGTCTGCGGGTAGGAAGCTTGAGCGCGTCAGTAATGACGCGTCTAGAGGAATGATTGCCACGCGCGTCGCTTTCGGGCGGCGCGTGCACAGAATCCGGCTTATCGGCCCGCTTTGTCGTCATTCAAAAGAGAAGAGCCGGCGTCTCGCGACGTCGGCTCTTTTCGTTTTTGCTTCCGATGAAACTTACGCTTCGACGATCTCGAACGAATGCGTCAGCTCCGCCGATTTCGCCAGCATGATCGACGCCGAGCAATATTTGTCGTGCGACAGGTTGATCGCGCGCTCGACGGTCGCCGGGTTCAGGTTCTTGCCCGTCACGGTGAAGTGAAAGTGGATCTTCGTGAAGACTTTCGGGTCTTCGCTCGCGCGGTCGGCCTTCAGCGTGACCGAGCAGCCCTGGATTTCCTGACGGCTCTTTTTCAGGATCATCACGACGTCGTAGGCGGTGCATCCGCCGGTGCCGAGCAGCACCATTTCCATCGGGCGCGGCGCGAGATTGCGGCCGCCGCCTTCCGGTGCGCCGTCCATGTTTACGAGATGGCCGCTTCCCGTCTCGGCGGCGAAGGCCATGCCGTCTTGTCCCATCCAGCTAACTTTGCATTCCATGCTCAGGCTCCAGCTGTTCAGCGCGTCGTTACAGAGGCTACATTGTAGCGGTTCGGAATTTTTCCACCGGTCGCTGCTTACGAGCATCTACCGGTTGACGAAGCGTAAATCGGCGCGGCGATTCTGATCCCGGCCGTGAGCGCGCCAGTCGAGGATGAGCTCTAAAGGCTCATCGCGACGGCGTTCAGGCAGTCGCGGCCCGTAAACAACTGAAAATAAAAGGCTTTCGGGGGACATGTCCGTTGTGCTCGGATTCCAGATTATGAAATCATATTCCACCATGCAAATCTTCTTGCTTTGCAGCATGACCGTGCCTATACTCGTTTCTGTCTCCTCCACCTCCTCCTTTGGTGGATTAAGCCCGAGCCAAGCTGCTCGGGCTTTTTTTCGTCCTCGCGCCTGTCGAAGCATTCTTTTGACGCGGCGACCAAATTCCCTTTATAATTCAAAGTTCTCTTCGCCACACGCCCGCGGAGAGAGGCTTGTGAGAGCCTGCACGCGCCCGGTTTCGACCTGAGCGCACTCATATAAGCAGGGCCGAACAAGACACAGTTCAAGGGCAGATCAATTTTTTGGATCGATCATGAAGACGTTTTCCGCAAAAGCCGAAGAGGTGACGCGCGAATGGTACGTGATTGACGCGACGGATAAGGTTCTCGGCCGTGTCGCCAGCGAAGTGGCACGCCGTCTTCGCGGCAAGCACAAGCCTGAATTCACTCCGCACGTCGACACCGGTGATTTCATCATCGTCGTCAATGCCGGCAAGTTGAAGGTCACCGGCAACAAGACCACGGACAAGAAGTACTATCGTCACTCGGGCTACCCGGGCGGCATCTACGAAACGACGTTCGGCAAGATGCAAGAGCGTTTCCCGGGCCGCGCGCTCGAGAAGGCTGTCAAGGGCATGCTTCCGAAGGGTCCGCTCGGCTACGCGATGATCAAGAAGCTGAAGGTCTACGCCGAAGCAACGCATCCGCATACGGCTCAACAGCCTAAAGCGCTCGAGATCTAAGGGGAGCCCACATGATCGGTAACTGGAACTACGGTACGGGCCGCCGCAAGAGCGCCGTCGCTCGTGTCTTCATCAAGTCGGGCAAGGGCGAAATCATCGTCAATGGCAAGCCCATCGCCGACTACTTCTCGCGTGAAACGTCGCTGATGATCGTGCGCCAGCCGCTCGAACTCACGAACCACGCCACCGCGTTCGACATCAAGGTCAACGTCAACGGTGGCGGCGAGACGGGTCAAGCCGGTGCGGTTCGCCACGGCATCACCCGCGCGCTGATGGACTACGACGCTACGCTCAAGTCGCAACTGTCGAACGCAGGCTTCGTCACGCGTGACGCGCGTGAAGTGGAACGTAAGAAGGTCGGTTTCCACAAGGCACGCCGCCGCAAGCAGTTCTCGAAGCGTTAAGCGTTTCTTGCCGGACGGGTTCCGGCGAAGCTGCAAAAGCCGCCCGCACGCCCTGTGCAGGCGGCTTTTTTCGTTTTGGCGCGTTTGGGCTGGACCATGTCGAATTTTCATATAGCCCATTGATTCCATGGACATTCGGCACGATATTGAGATCAGCCCTACAATAGCGGCTAGAAGCTTAATTGGAGAATTCGAATGAGCGCTGTCAGCGACACCCCCACGACCGAAATGCCGATGCCGTTCGTCTTCACCGACGCGGCCGCGGAAAAGGTCAAGTCATTGATCGATGAAGAAGGCAATCCGGATCTGAAGCTGCGCGTGTTCGTGCAAGGCGGCGGCTGCTCGGGTTTCCAGTACGGTTTCACGTTCGACGAAGAAGTGAACGAAGACGACACCGTCATGGACAAGGCTGGCGTGCAGTTGCTCGTCGATTCGATGAGCTATCAGTATCTCGTCGGCGCGGAGATCGACTATAAGGACGACATCAACGGCGCCCAGTTCGTCATCAAGAATCCGAACGCCACGACGACTTGCGGTTGCGGTTCGTCGTTCTCGGTCTAAGCGTGCATTTCTGACGCTGAAGAAAACGGAGCCTCAGCGGCTCCGTTTTTTGTTAACGCGGATAAATCGCGCCGAGCACGCGCTCGCCCGCCGCGCCCGTCACCGCGGGCAGATTGCCCGGCTCGCGCGCGACACAGCGCATCGCGAGCCACGCGAAAGCAAGCGCTTCCACTTGTTGCGGCGGCACGCCGAGCGCCTCGGTCGTCATCACGGGAACGCCTGCGATTTTGCTGTCTTCGAGCGCCTGCTGGAGCATCTTCATCAACACAGGATTGCGTGCGCCGCCGCCGCACACGTACACGGCGCGCGTGTCCGGCGCGTGTCGCGCGATCTCGCGCGCGACGGTCGTCGCGGTGAGGGCCGTGAGCGTCGCCTGGACATCGGCGGGAGCGAGGTTCGCGAAGGCTGCGAGCTTCGCGTCCATCCACGCCGGATTGAACAGATCGCGCCCTGTGCTCTTCGGCGGCGCGAGGTCGAAAAACGGTTCGTCGAGCAGCGCGTCGAGAAGCGATTGATCGATTCGGCCTTTGGCTGCGAACTGCCCGCCGTCGTCATAGGCGCGCTGTGTGTGGCGCAAAGCCCATTCGTCGATCAGCGCGTTGGCCGGGCCGCAATCGAAGCCGCGCACGTCTCCGTTCGCCGCGAGAATCGTGATGTTGCTGATGCCGCCGAGGTTGCACACGACGCGCGTCTCGTTCTTTTCGCCGAACACGGTCGTGTGGAACGCCGGCACGAGCGGCGCGCCCTGGCCGCCCGCGGCGACATCGCGGCTGCGGAAATCGGCGACCACGTCGATGCTGGTCATCTCAGCGAGCAACGCCGGATTGTTGATCTGCCGTGTGTAGCCTTTGTCAGGCCGGTGCCGCACCGTCTGGCCGTGCACGCCGATCGCGCGCACCTTCGTCGCCGAGCACCCGCTCATGCTCTGCAGTTCGTGGCAGCAGACGGCATAGCGTGTCGCGAGCGCATTCGCGGCGAGCGCTTCGCGTTCGAGTTCGTTGTCGCCGGGCGACTGCAGTTCGAACAGCGCATCGCGCAAGCCTTTGGAAAAGGAGACATGCGCCTCGCCGAGCACGACGGGCGGCTTGCCCGTCGCGAACTGGACCGCGACACCATCGACGCCGTCCATGCTGGTTCCGGACATCAAACCGAAGTACACGCCGTCCGCCTTGCCGGTTTCGATTGCTTCGGTTTTCTTTCCCACGCTGATCTCCTCGTCGATGCCGATGTTGCCAATCAGCGGCGATTATCCGCGTTACGGGGCGAATCGTTAAGACGCGATTCCACACTCCTGAGCGCCGAATGCCGCGCAAAACCGCGCGATCAGACACGAAAGGGCGCGAATGCCCGCGTCATCGCGTAAAATCGTGAGCCTGAACAAGCAATTGCGCGCGATTTCGTCATTTTCCGCGCCCCACTTCTCGACGCGGCATCTGCGCAGGCCACGCCACCGCATCGCCGGTCATCGAACCCTTTTGACTTCACAAGCCGCAAGCATGACCACTGATTCCAACGCGCCCAGCTTCCCGATCACCGAAGATGTCAAAAGCGCGCTCGCCATCGCCAAGCGCGGCTGCGACGAACTGCTGATCGAAGACGAATTCGCGCAGAAGCTCGCGCGAAGCGCCGCGACGGGCAAGCCGCTGCGTATCAAGCTCGGCCTCGATCCGACCGCGCCCGACATTCACATCGGCCATACGGTCGTGCTGAACAAGATGCGCCAGTTGCAGGATCTCGGCCACCAGGTCATTTTTCTGATCGGCGATTTCACGTCGCTGATCGGCGATCCGTCTGGCCGCAACGCGACGCGCCCGCCGCTCACGCGCGAGCAGATCGAGATGAACGCGAAGACGTACTTCGAGCAGGCGGCGCTCGTGCTGGATCGCGAAAAGACCGAAATCCGCTACAACAGCGAATGGTCGATGCCGCTCGGCGCCGACGGCATGATCAAGCTCGCATCGCGCTACACGGTCGCGCGCATTCTTGAGCGCGAGGACTTCACGAAGCGCTTCCAGGGCGGCGTGCCCATTTCGATCCACGAATTCCTCTATCCGCTGATGCAGGGCTACGATTCCGTCGCGCTCAACGCGGATCTCGAACTCGGCGGCACGGACCAGAAGTTCAATCTGCTCGTCGGCCGCGAGTTGCAGAAGCAGTACGGCCAAGAACAGCAGTGCATTCTGACGATGCCGCTGCTCGAAGGTCTCGACGGCGTCGAAAAGATGTCGAAGTCGAAGAACAACTACGTCGGCATCAGCGAGAAGCCGACCGAGATGTTCGGCAAGCTGATGAGCATTTCGGACGTGCTCATGTGGCGTTACTTCGAACTGCTGTCGTTCCGCCCGATGAGCGAAATCGAAGGCTACAAGCGCGAAGCCGAAGGCGGCCGCAATCCGCGCGACTTCAAGGTGATGCTGGCGCAGGAAATCGTCGCGCGCTTTCACTCGCCGGCGGATGCCGAGCGGGCGCTCGAAGACTTCAATCATCGCGCGAAGGGCGGCGTGCCCGACGACATTCCGACTGTCACGCTCGCAGGCGCGCCGGTCGCGATCGGCCAGCTGCTCAAGCAGGCGGGACTCGTGCCGTCGACGAGCGAAGCGCTGCGCAACATCGAGCAGGGCGGCGTGAAGATCGACGGCGCGACGGTCTCCGACAAGGGGCTGAAGGTCGAAGCGGGCGAGTTCGTCGTGCAGGTGGGCAAGCGCCGCTTCGCGCGCGTCACGCTGACGGCGTAAGCCGATGATCGCGCTCATTCAGCGTGTGAAGCGCGCCGATGTGCGCGTGGGCGAGCGTGTGACCGGCGCGATCGACGCGGGCCTGCTCGCGCTGGTCTGCGCCGAGCGCGGCGACAGCGAAGCCGCCGCCGACAAGCTGCTCGCGAAGATGCTCGGCTACCGCGTGTTCAGCGATGCAGCGGGCAAGATGAATCTCTCGGTGCAAGGCGTTGCCGGCGGCTTGCTGCTCGTCTCGCAGTTCACGCTTGCCGCCGACACGAACAGCGGCTTGCGCCCGAGCTTCACGCCCGCCGCGCCGCCCGACGAAGGCAAGCGGCTCTTCGATTATTTCGTGACGCAAGCGCGCGCGAAGCATCCCGTCGTCGAAACGGGCGAGTTCGGCGCGGAAATGCAGGTGTCGCTCGTGAACGACGGGCCAGTCACTTTCTGGCTTCAGGTACGACCATGACGACTCAGGTTCTCTTTATTCGACACGGCGAAACCGACTGGAACCGCATCAAGCGCATTCAAGGGCATATCGACATCCCGTTGTCCGAACATGGCTTTCTGCAGGCGGAACAGCTCGGCCGGCGTCTGGCGCACGACGGGCGCATCGACGCGGTCTATTCGAGCGATCTGCAACGCGCGCAGCAGACGGCGCGTCCTTTCGCGGATGCGCTCGGGCTCGACGTGCGGTTATCGGAGAACTTGCGCGAGCGTTTCTATGGCGCGTTCCAAGGCCACGACAGCGACGAGATCAACGACAAGTTTCCCTCCGAATATATCGAATGGCAGACGCGCGACCCCGGCTTCTCGCCACCCGGCGACGGTGAATCGCAGCGCGTGTTTTATCACCGCATCGTGCATGCGATGGAACCGATCGTCGCGGCGCACGCGGGCGGGCGCATCGCGGTCGTCGCGCATGGCGGCGTGCTCGATTGTGTGTACAGGTTCGCGATGAACCTGCCGTTGCAGGAGCCGCGCAACTGGCCGCTGCTCAATTGCAGCGTGAACGTGGTGGACTATGCCGATGGCGGCGCGAAGGTCGCGTCGTGGGGCGATATCGCGCATCTGTCGACGGACACGGACGACGACAATCTGCGCAAGCGGGCCTAGCCGTTGTTCGTATCCCAAAGATCCCGAATCGGCCCCGCATCCGGCGCAGCAAGACCGAAGTGCCGATACGTGAGCATCGTCGCGACCCGTCCGCGTGGCGTGCGCTGCAAAAAGCCCTGCTGAATCAGATACGGCTCCAGCACGTCCTCGATCGTGTCGCGCTCCTCGCCGATAGCCGCAGCGAGGTTATCCACGCCGACCGGCCCGCCATCGAACTTGTGCAGGATGGCTTCGAGCAGCTTGCGGTCCATCAGATCGAAGCCGACGGGATCGACGTCGAGCATTTTCAGCGCTTTGTCGGCGACGTCGGCGGTGATCATGCCGTTCGCCTTTACTTCGGCGTAATCGCGCACGCGGCGCAGCAGCCGGTTCGCGATACGCGGCGTGCCGCGCGAGCGCTTTGCGATTTCCAGCGCGCCTTCCGGCACGATCTCCGCCTTCAACAACGACGCCGATCGCGACACGATGCGCGCCAGTTCGCTCGCGTTATAGAACTCCAGCCGCGACACGATGCCGAAGCGGTCGCGCAGCGGGTTCGTCAGCATGCCCGCGCGCGTGGTCGCGCCGACTAGCGTGAACGGCTGTAGATCCAGTTTCACGCTGCGCGCGGCCGGCCCTTCGCCGATCATGATGTCGATCTGATAATCCTCGAGCGCCGGATACAGGATTTCCTCGACGACCGGCGAAAGCCGATGAATTTCGTCGATGAACAGCACGTCGTTCGCTTCGAGATTCGTGAGCAGCGCGGCGAGATCGCCCGCGCGCTCGAGCACCGGTCCCGACGTCTGCCGCAGATTCACGCCCATTTCCCGCGCGATGATGTGCGCGAGCGTCGTCTTGCCGAGACCCGGCGGCCCGAACAGCAGCACGTGATCGAGCGCTTCGGAACGGCGCTTCGCCGCCTCGATGAAGATTTCGAGCTGGCCGCGCGCCTTTTCCTGCCCGATGTATTCATCGAGCTTGTGCGGACGCAGTGCGCGCTCGAACGCTTCCTCGTTCGGCGAGACGGGCGAGGCCGAGATGACGCGTTCGGCGGCGAGTTTGTCGGTTTCGATCATTTTTCGATTGTACAGCGAGCTTTTGCGCGACGAAGCTGGCCGAATGGCCTAGGCAATCAGCCCTTCGAAAGCGCCTTCAACGCCAGCTTGATGCCCTCGGACACGCCCGTTCCGGCCGGCACGTTCTTGACCGCGGCGAGCGCTTCCTTCTCCGAATAGCCGAGCGCGAGCAGTGCGTTGAGAATGTCGGACGCGTGATCGGACTGCGAAACCGTGCCCGCGATCGCGCCGAGATCCGCGCCGAGCTTGCCTTTCAGTTCGAGCAGCAGGCGCTCCGCCGTCTTCTTGCCGATGCCCGGCACGCGCGTGAGGCGCGCGGCGTCCTGCGTCGTCACGGTTTGCGAGAGTTCGTGCACGCTCATGCCCGAAAGCACCGCGAGCGCCATGCGCGCGCCGATCCCGCTGATCTTCAGCAACTCGCGGAACGTCGAACGCTCCTGCGCGGTGAGAAAACCGTACAGCAGATGCGCGTCCTCGCGCACGATCAACTGCGTGAGCAGCACGACCTTCTCGCCGGCATTCGGCAGGTTGTAGAACGTGCTCATCGGCACGTCGATTTCGTAGCCGACGCCGTTGCAATCGACGAGCAAATGCGGCGGATTTTTTTCCAGCAGAACGCCGGCGATGCGACCGATCATGTTTGGTATTCGTAGAGGAAATTAGCCGATGAGACGACCGCGCCGCACGCGCAAGCCCTTCTTGGCCAGCCCCGGCGCGATGCCGCCCAGGGCCGCGAGGCCGGTGCCGCCGTGCGCGTGACAGATCGCCATGCCGAGCGCATCGGCGGCGTCGGTGCCGGGCACGCCGGAAAGCGACAGCAGACGCACGACCATCTGCTGCATCTGTTCCTTGGTCGCGCGTCCGTAGCCGACGACCGCCTGCTTCAGTTGCAGCGCCGTGTATTCGGCAACCGGCACGCCGCTCGCGACGAGCCCGCAGATGGCCGCGCCGCGCGCCTGCCCGAGGAGCAGCGTCGACTGCGGATTCACGTTGACGAAGACTTTTTCGATCGCCGCCTGATCCGGATTGTGCTGCGCGATGAGCGTCGAGATGCCGCTGAAAATGGTGTTGAGGCGCGAAGGCAGATCCGCCTCGGCCGTCTTGATGACGCCGCTCGTCACGTAGTTGAGCGTGTGCCCCGTCTTCTCGATGATGCCGAAGCCCGTCACGCGCAGGCCGGGGTCGATGCCAAGGATTCTCATTCGTTCGCGTTTCGCGGCTCGTTGAAACTAAAAAGGCCTGTTTGCGCCGTTCGAAGCGCAAACAGGCCAATCTTAAATGAAGCGGCCGCGATCAATGGCGGAAATGACGCGTGCCCGTGAAAATCATCGTGATGTTGTGCTCGTCGGCGGCGGCGATCACTTCGTCATCGCGCATCGATCCGCCTGGCTGGATCACGCAGGTGGCGCCCGCGTTCACGACGACATCGAGGCCGTCGCGGAACGGGAAGAACGCATCCGATGCCACCGCCGAGCCGTTCAACGTCAGACCGGCGTTCTGCGCCTTGATGCCCGCGATGCGCGCCGAATCCACGCGGCTCATCTGGCCTGCGCCGACGCCCATCGTCATGCCGTTCGCGCAAAACACGATCGCGTTCGACTTCACGAACTTCGCGACGCGCCACGCGAACATCAGATCGTCCATTTCCTTCGGCGTCGGATGACGCTTCGTCACGACGCGCAATTCGTGCGGCTGCACGTTCTTCGCATCGAGCGATTGCACGAGCAGACCGCCGCCGACGCGCTTCAGATCGAACGCGTTGTGGCCGTCGCCGAGCGCGATCTGCAAGAGACGCACGTTCTGCTTCGCCGCGAACACGGCGCGCGCCGCCTCGCTGAACGACGGCGCGATCAGCACTTCGACGAACTGCTTCGCGACAGCCTGCGCCGCCGCTTCGTCCACTTCACGATTGAACGCGATGATGCCGCCGAACGCCGAAGTCGGGTCCGTCTGGAACGCCTTCGAATACGCTTCGGCCGCATTCGCGCCGAGCGCCACGCCGCACGGATTCGCGTGCTTGATGATGACGCACGCCGGCGCGTCGAACGTCTTCACGCACTCCCACGCGGCGTCCGAATCGGCGATGTTGTTGTACGACAGTTCCTTGCCCTGCAACTGCTCGTAGTTCGCGAGCGCGCCGGCCGGCACGCTCAGATCGCGATAAAAGGCCGCGTTCTGATGGGGATTCTCGCCGTAACGCAAATCCTGCACTTTCTCGAACGCGAGGTTGAACGTCGCCGGATACGTATTGCGGCTCGAATGCTGCAGCTCTTCGGTCAGGCTCGTCAGATAGTTCGTGATCGCGCCGTCGTACTGCGCGGTGTGCGCGAAGACTTTCGTCGCGAGACGGAAATTCGTCTTGTAGCCGACGTTGTTGCCGTTTGCGCGCATCTCGTCGAGGACGGCGGAGTAATCGGCCGGATCGACGACGACCGTCACGTCGCGATGATTCTTCGCCGCCGAGCGCAGCATCGTCGGACCGCCGATGTCGATGTTCTCGATCGCGTCTTCCAGCGAGCACTCTTCCTTCGAGACCGTCTGCACGAACGGATACAGATTCACCACCAGCAGATCGATGGTCGGAATGTCGTGCTTTTCCAGCGCGGCCATGTGCTCGGGCAGGTCGCGGCGCGCGAGAATGCCGCCGTGAACCTTCGGATGCAGCGTCTTCACGCGCCCGTCGAGCATTTCCGGAAAGCCGGTGTAATCGGCGACTTCGGTCACGGGCAGGCCCGCGTCGGCGAGCAGTTTCGCCGTGCCGCCGGTCGAGAGGAGCTTGACGCCAAGCGCCGACAGCGATTTGGCGAAATCGACGATGCCGGATTTGTCGGAAACGGAGAGGAGCGCTTGCTTGATCATGATGAACACTGAAACCGAAAAGGGAAACCAGGCCGGACCAAGGCGCGCGCCTCAGTCCGATGAATCAAATCAATCCGTGCTGCTGAAGCTTCTTGCGTAAGGTGTTGCGGTTGATGCCGAGATACTCGGCCGCGAGCGATTGGTTTCCGCCCGCCTGCTCGAGCACCACTTCGAGCATCGGTTTTTCCACGCACGAAATCACCATGTCGTACACGTCGTGCGGGTTGGAGCCGTCCAGGTCCTGAAAATAGTTGTCGAGGCTCTGGCGGACGCATTGTTCGATGTTATGTCTGCTCATGCGGCAATCAGTCGGTCTGTCGTGTTGTTGAGCCCGCCGCACGATTCTTCCCCGTCCGCGTCCTCGGCGTCACCGGCCTCGTCCACATAGACGAGACGGTCCGACAACGCCTTTTGCGCGTCAAAGAATTCGTTGACAGCGAGCAATTGTTCTTTGGTCGTGTCCAGCGTATTCATCCGGTGCCGGAAGGTGTTGGCGCCGGAAAGGCCGCGAGTGTACCAGCCGATATGCTTGCGCGCAGTCCGAACGCCCGTGAATTCCCCATAAAAGGCGTAGTGATCTTCGAGGTGCTCGTTCATCACCTGCTGGATCTCGTCGATGCGCGGCGGCGGCAGGCGCTCGCCGGTATTCAGAAAGTGTTCGATCTCGCGAAAGAGCCACGGACGGCCCTGCGCCGCGCGGCCGATCATGATGGCGTCGGCGTGCGTGGCGGCGAGCACGTCGCGGGCTTTTTCGGGCGTGGTGATGTCGCCGTTCGCGACCACCGGAATCTCCACCGACGCCTTCACTGCCGCGATGGTTTCGTACTCCGCGTCGCCCTTGTAGAGATCGGCGCGCGTGCGGCCGTGGACGGTGAGCATCGAAATGCCGGCTTCCTGCGCGATCCGCGCGATGGTCAGCGCGTTCTTGTTCTCGCGATTCCAGCCCGTGCGAATCTTGAGCGTGACCGGCACCGCGTCCGGCCCCACGCCGACCGCCTGGACGACGGCCTCCACGATGCGCGCGACCAGCGGCTCGTTCTGCAGCAGCGCGGAACCCGCGGCCACGTTGCAGACCTTCTTCGCCGGGCAGCCCATATTGATGTCGATGATCTGCGCGCCGTTCGCGACGTTGTGGCGCGCGGCCTCGGCGAGCATCTGCGGATCCGCGCCCGCGATCTGCACGGAAATCGGCTCGACCTCGCCCGCATGGTTGGCGCGGCGCATGGTCTTCTCGCTCTTCCACAACTGCGCGTTCGACGCGACCATCTCCGACACCGCGTAGCCCGCGCCCATGCGCTTGCAGAGCTGCCGGAACGGGCGGTCGGTGACGCCTGCCATCGGTGCGACGAACAGGTTATTGCGCAGGACGTGTGAACCGATTGTGGGCATGAAGGCTAAACGATCCGCGCTGTCGGTGCCGGCGAGAAGCCGCGTCAGGCGGATGCAACGTTGCTGAAGGGAAACAGCTATTTTAACGCGAAGAGCGTGCTGAAATTAAGAGCAATCGCGTGCAAGTCATTAAATCTTCTATGAAAGAACGGCCGGCCATAGAGGATAAGTTCCCGGACTTCGCCTGGACGATTGCCCTTTTTTCGTGCTCGATCAGCGCCTTTGACCGAACATCATCTGACGGGCGAGGGCCGTTTTTACCGGCGGAAGGAATTCGAGAGCGGTCAGCGCGAGGCCGCGCATCGCCGCAAACGGCGGGAAATCGACCGTGAAGATGCGCGCGAGCGTATCGGTGGCGCCGATCGTCAGGCGCCGGTCCAGCGCACGGCGCTGCGCGAAACGGGCGAGCGCGAGCGGCCGGGGGCCGTCGGCGGACAGCGCGTGGGTGAGCGCGAGCGCGTCGCGCAGGCCGAGATTCAGGCCCTGTCCGGCAACCGGATGCAGCGTCTGCGCGGCATTGCCGATCGCGACGGTGCGCCGGTCGACGAGCACGTCGAGCGCGGTCAGCCCGAGCGGAAACGCCGCGCGTGACGCGATGCGCGTGAAACGGCCCATGCGCGTGCCGAACGCAGCGCCGAGTTCGGCGAGGAAAGTGTCGTCGTCGAGCTGCATGCGGCGCGCGGCTTCGTCGGGCGAGCAGCACCAAACGAGCGAATAATCCGCGTGACGCTGGCCGCCGCACGGCAAAAGCGCGATCGGCCCTTCCGGCGTGAAGCGCTCCCACGCGACATTCGCGCGCGGATCGGACACGCTTACCGTGCCCACGATGGCCGTTTGCCCGTAATCGCGCGCGCGGCGCTCATCGGATGACTCGCCTTTCTGATAAAGACCGCCTTCCGCGTTCACGAGCACTTTCACGCGGACGGAGCGCTCGCCTTGCGCCGATTGCAGCGGCAAGGTGACGCCGTCGTTGTCCTGCAGCGGCGCGAGCGCGGACGTGTCGGTGAGCCAGTCGACCTTCGTTGCGCGCACCGCATCGGCGAGCGCGCCGACGAGCGAACCGTAGCGCACCACGTAGCCCAGTTCGGGCAACTCGTGCTCGTCGTGCTCGATCAACGTGCGGCCGAAATGCCCGCGCTGCGAGACATGGATGCGGCGGATCGGCGTGGCATCGCCCGGAAAGCCGAGCGGCTGCAGCATCACGCGGCTTCCGTGCGAAAGCGCGAGCGCGCGCGGATCGTTGGCGGCGGCTGCGGGCGTGCGCGCGTCGATCAGCGCGATGGACAGCCGTGACGTCGCGCTGCGCCGGGCAAGCCAGCCGGCGAGCGCGAGCCCGACCGGCCCCGCGCCGACGATGGCGATGTCGTAATCGAAATGCGGTTCGATGCCTTGAACGTCGCTCATGGTCAATTTGCGTTTGATTCGCGCATCAGCGCTTCGATTTCGTCGGCGGCGACGGGCACTTCGCGCGTGAGCAACTCGCAGCCGTTTTCGGTGACGATGGCGTCGTCCTCGATGCGAATGCCGATATTCCAATATTGTTCCGGCACGTCTTCGGCGGCGCGCACGTAGAGACCCGGCTCGATCGTGAGCGCCATGCCGGGCGCGAGCGCGCGCCATGGTCGTGCGCCTTGCTCGTCGAGCGGGCCGTCGGCTTCGCGGTATTCGCCCGCGTCGTGCACGTCCATGCCGATCCAGTGTCCCGTGCGATGCATATAGAAGCGCGCGTAGGCACGTTGCGCGAGGACGTCGTCGACGCTGCCGAACTTCGCCTTGTCGAGGATGCCGGTATCGAGCAGGCCTTGCGACAGCACTTTCAACGCAGCCTGATGCGGCGCGTCGAAGCTGACGCCGGCGCGTGTGGCATCGATGGCCGCGGCTTGCGCGGCGAGCACGATTTCGTACAGTTCGCGCTGCGCCGGAGTGAAACGGCCGCTAGCGGGGAACGTGCGCGTGATGTCGGATGCGTAGCCGTCCAGTTCGCACGCGGCGTCGATGAGAATCAGGTCGCCGTCGCGCGCGATCGCGTTGCCAGCCGGATAGTGCAGCACGCAGGCGTTCGCGCCCGCCGCGACGATCGATCCATACGCCGGCGACTGCGCGCCGTGGCGGCGGAACGTGTACAGCAATTCGGCTTCGATTTCGTACTCGCGCATGCCCGGGCGGCACGCGCGCATCGCGCGACGGTGCGCTTCGGCGGAGATCGATGCCGCGCGGCGCATGATCGAGATTTCGTGCGCGTCTTTCACGAGCCGCATCTCGTCGAGAACCGGCAGCAGGTTCTCCGCGCGGGCGGGAGCGCGCACGCCGGTGCGGCTTTGCGCGCGCACGGCGGCGAGCCAGGCGCGCACCCGGGCATCCAGTTCCGCCGATGTGCCGAGCGCGTAGTGAAGCGCGGGCTTGTCGGCGATCAGGCGCGGCATCTCTTGGGCGATCGAATCGATGGCAAACGCGGCGTCGAAGCCGAAAGCGTCGCGCGCGGCGTCGGGGCCGAAGCGGAAGCCTTCCCAGGTTTCGCGCTCCGCGTTCTTCTCGCGACAAAAAAGCATCGACACGGGCTCGCCATCCTGCGCGCTCGCGTTCAGCACGAGCGTCGCTTCGGGTTCGTTGAAGCCCGTCAGATAGTAGAAGTAGCTGTCGTGACGGAAAGGGTAGTCCGTGTCGCGGTTGCGCAGGACTTCCGGCGCGGTCGGCACGATGGCGACGCCGCCGCCGCGTGCACGCAACGCGGCGAGCACGCGCTCGCGACGCGCACGGTAAATGTCGACGGCGATGGGGCTGGCGAGTTCGGTCGATGAGTTCATGCGCCGATTGTAGCGCCGGCTTCACGATGCGCGCACTCGGCCATTCGACATAGGCCAAAACGACGGCGACGCGTGAATTTGCCTATGCCATTCGGCCTAGTGGCGCGGCGAGTGACCGCGCCGCATACTCATTCGCCAGCGGGACGATTGCGCACGCTGCCCGCGATCAGATCGAAGCGAAACAGGCGGCATTCGAGCGCGCCGTTGAAAAGCGGCGTTTTCGTCGATTCGCGCAGCCGCAGCAAGCCCGGCAACTTGCGGTCGGACGTGAGCACGTAGGCGCGCCATCCCGGAAAGCGCTGTTTGAGCGCGTTGCCGAAGGAGACGAAGAACTCGGTGTCGGCCGGATCGGGTTGCGCGCGGGCGAAGGCGTCCTCGTCTTCGCGGCGGGAGCGCGCCGTATCGCGAATTTCGCCGCGCGGGCCGCGTCCGCGCACTTCGATACGCTCGCCGTACGGCGGATTCGCGATCAGAATGCCGGGCGCGTCGGTCGGCGGGACCATATTGCGGGCATCGACTTGCTTGAGCGAAAGGTCGGTGATGCCCGCGCGGGTCAGGTTCGCGCGCGCTTTTTCGAGCATGTCGCCGGAAATGTCGCTGCCGAAGATGCTCAACTCGGCTTGCGACGCACGCGCGGCGCGGCGTTGTTCGAGCGCGGCCGTCTTGAGCTTCTGCCACATGCCGGGATGGAACGGCTTCAGCTTTTCGAAGCCGAAGCGCCGATCGTTGCCCGGCGCGATGTTGAGCGCCGTTTGTGCGGCTTCGGCGAGGAACGTGCCGCTGCCGCACATCGGGTCGAAGAGCGGCGTGCCGGGCGTCCATCCGGTCAGGCGCAGAATGCCCGCGGCGAGATTCTCGCGCAGCGGCGCGGCGCCCTTGTCCAGGCGCCAGCCGCGTTTGAAGAGCGGCTCGCCGGAGGTATCGAGATAGAGCGTGCACTCGTTCAGCGTGAGGAACGCGAACACGCGGACGTCGGGCTGGGCGGTGTCGATGCTCGGGCGCGCGCCGGCCACGTCGCGCAGGCGATCGCAGACGGCGTCCTTCACGCGCAGCGTCGTGAATTCGAGGCTTTTCACCGGCGATTTGATTGCGGTGAGATCGACGCGCATCGTCTGGCTGGGCGTGAACCATTGCTCCCAGCGCTGACGATGCGTGAGTTCGTAGATGTCTTGCTCGTTGCGATAGGGGCCTTGCGCGACTTTGAGAAGCACGCGGCTCGCGATGCGCGAATGCAGATTCGCCGCCATGCCCGCGACCCAGCCGCCCCGAAAGTGCACGCCGCCGGGCACTTGCGTGCCGACGATCAGCGATCCGCCGCCGGAAAGGGGCGCGTCGGCCACGTGCCTTTCCCCGATCTCCGCCAACTCGGCGGCAAGCGGTGCTTCGAGACCGCGCGGGCAGGGGACGAACCAGTCGAAGAGGGGGGAGGCCATGTGGTGCTTGATTGAATGTTCAAAGAACGTATTGTACGCGGGCAAAGGGAGCCGGTCAGACCGTACAGGTCGGGCGGCGCGGCTTGGTTGAAGGGGGGCGGCGGTTTGCGGCCGGAAGCGGCTTCTTCTAAACAGCGCAAAAAATCATCGCAAATCGAGCAAGCGCACTCGGACGGGCGTTATGCTCCGAGTTGCTTTTCAAAGGTAATTGCGTGTGAACTACCCAGATCTTCGTCGTCGGGCGTCTGGCCCTTACCGCGATTCACGCGTTCATCGCGCTGCCGAACTACTGTTTGGCGGGATCGCGAAGGCGACGATGCTCCTCGCCCTTCTGTGTGTTGTGGCGCTGGCAATCGTAGGCGGTGAAGTGCCGGACGTTGTAAGCGGGTCCACGATCCGAAGGCGGCGCTGGATCTATGTGCTCTTGCTGGCGATCGGCGTCGCGCTCGGGGTTTTCGTTTGGCTGATTCTGCGCCGTTCACGTTGAGCGCTACGCTTCAGAAGCGCAAGTGGCGATCCGGACTTTGTCCGGATCGCCACGCGATGATGGAAATCAGCAGCGTGCCTAATCCACCGCCTTCATCATCTCCTCGACCACCTTCTTCGCGTCCCCGAACACCATCATCGTCTTGTCCATATAGAACAGTTCGTTGTCGAGGCCGGCGTAACCTGCCGCCATCGACCGTTTGTTCACGATGATCGTCCGAGCCTTGTACGCTTCGAGAATCGGCATCCCCGCGATCGGCGATTTCGGATCGGTCTTCGCGGCCGGGTTGACGACGTCGTTCGCGCCGAGCACGAGCACCACGTCCGTCTGACCGAACTCGCTATTGATGTCCTCCATCTCCTGAACCATCTCGTACGGCACTTCGGCTTCCGCCAGCAGCACGTTCATGTGCCCCGGCATCCGCCCCGCGACGGGGTGAATCGCGTACCGCACATCGATGCCTTTCTCGACGAGCTTGTCGGTCAGCTCCTTCAACGCGTGCTGCGCGCGCGCGACCGCGAGGCCGTAACCCGGCACGATCACCACGCTTTCCGCGTTGCCGAGCATGAACGCGGCGTCATCGGCGGAACCGGATTTGACGGGGCGCTGCTCCGTCGATCCGCCCGCCGCCGCACCGCCCGCCTCGCCGCCGAAGCCGCCGAGAATCACGTTGAAGAACGAGCGGTTCATTGCCTTGCACATGATGTACGACAGAATCGCACCCGACGAGCCGACGAGCGAGCCGGCGATGATCAGCATCGGATTGTTCAGCGAGAAGCCGATGCCCGCCGCCGCCCAGCCCGAGTACGAGTTCAGCATCGACACGACCACGGGCATGTCCGCGCCGCCGATCGGAATGATGATGAGCACGCCCAGCGCGAACGCGATGATCGTCATGATGATGAACGGCAGCCACGATTCGGTGAGCATGAAGATCACGCCGAAGCCGATCATCGCGATGGCGAGCAGCAGGTTGATCAGATGCTGTCCCGAGTACGTGACCGGCGCGCCCTGAAAGAGCCGGAACTTGTACTTGCCCGAGAGCTTCCCGAACGCGATGACCGAGCCCGAGAACGTGATCGCGCCGACAAACGTGCCGATGAACAACTCGACCCGATTGCCATACGGAATCGGCTCGCCTAGCGGTGCGAGCCCGAACGCGGCGGGCTCCGCCACGACACCATAGGCGATGCAGACAGCCGCGAGACCGATCAGCGAGTGCATCGCCGCGACGAGCTCGGGCATCTTCGTCATCTCGACTTTTGCCGCGATGTACGCGCCCGCGCCGCCGCCGATGATCAGCGCGACGAACAGCAGCGACAGCCCGAGCGCGAGATTCGCTTCGAGAAACGCGGCCTGCTTCACGATCAGCGCGAGCGTGGTGAGAATGGCGATCGCCATGCCCGCCATGCCGAACGTATTGCCGATGCGCGCGGTCTTCGGATTCGACAAGCCCTTCAACGCCTGAATGAAGCACACCGAGGCGATGAGATACAGGAGAGTAACGACGTTAAGGCTCATTTACGCGCCCTCCTTGCTCGTGATCTTCTTGGGCTCTTTCTTCTTGAACATCTCGAGCATTCGCCGTGTGACGAGAAAGCCGCCGAACACGTTCACGGCCGCGAGCAGCACCGCGAGCGTGCCGAAGAACTTGCCCGCCGCGCCGACCGTCAGGCCGACAGCCAGCATCGCGCCGACGATGACGATCGCCGAAATCGCGTTGGTCACGGCCATGAGCGGCGTATGCAGCGCGGGCGTGACGTTCCACACGACGTGGTAGCCGACGTAAATGGCCAGCACGAAGATGATGAGGTTGATCACCGTGTGATTGATGACATCCATGTGCGTCTCCGTTCAGGCCGTGGCGCGGGCGAGTTGTCCGTCGCGGCACTGGAGCGTGGCCGCGACGATATCGTCCGCGAGATCGATGTTGAGCGTGCCTTCCTTCGTCAGGATCAGTTTCAGGAAGTCCAGGAGATTGCGGGCATAGAGCGCGGAGGCATCGGCGCCGACCATCGAAGCGAGATTCGTGTGGCCGACGATATGCACGCCGTGCTTCATCACCACCGTGTCGACTTCGGTGAGCGGACAGTTGCCGCCTTTCCTGCCCTCGAACTCGGGACCGCGTCCGGCGGCGAGATCGACGATCACGCTGCCCGGCTTCATGTGCTTCACCGTTTCGACAGAAATCAGCGTCGGGGCGGGGCGGCCGGGAATCAGCGCCGTCGAGATGACGATGTCCGCCGCCTTCGCACGTTCGTGAACCTGCGCCGATTGACGCGCGAGCCAGCTTGCGGGCATCGGGCGCGCGTAGCCGCCCACGCCTTCCGCCGCTTCCCGTTCCTCATCGGTTTCAAACGGCACGTCGACGAACTTCGCGCCGAGCGATTCGATCTGCTCCTTCACCGCCGGACGCACATCGGATGCTTCGACGACCGCGCCCAGACGCTTGGCCGTCGCGATTGCCTGCAAGCCCGCGACGCCTGCGCCGAGCACGAGCACGCGCGCCGCTTTCACGGTGCCGGCGGCGGTCATCAGCATCGGCATGAAGCGCTGGTAATACTGGCAGGCCATCAGCACGGCCTTGTATCCGGCGATGTTCGCCTGCGAAGACAGCACGTCGAGACTCTGCGCGCGCGTCGTGCGTGGCGCGGCTTCGAGCGCGAACGCAGTGACGCCCGCCGACGCGAGCCGCGCGGTGTTCTCTGTATTGAAGGGATCGAGCATGCCGATGAGCACGGCGCCCGGCTTGAGCATCGCCAGTTCGCTTTCGCTCGGCGATTGCACCTTGAGGACGATCTCGGCGGAAAAGGCCGTGGCGGCATCGACAAGGTCCGCGCCTGCTTGCGCGAACGCATCGTCGATATAGCTTGCCGGCAAGCCCGCGCCGCTCTGGACAGAAACACGATGTCCTTGCGTGACGAGCTTTTTGACCGTTTCGGGCGTGGCGGCGACGCGCGCCTCGTTCGCCCGCGTTTCAGCAGGCACTCCAATGTGCATCTTGTAATCCTCCTGTCTTTGTTGCCTTTTTCGCCCGGGCAAGGCTTAGGAAGGCTTAAGGCTGAGTTTTATTTCAAATGCTGGAACTGACGGCTATCTCAACTGTAACCGAAGATTGCACGCGCAAGAATCCGATCCGGCACCCGTTCCGTTTTGCCACAGTCAGCGCTTTCCCTTAGTCCGCGTGCGCGAGATCTGTGCGAGGACGGTAAAATATCTCACCATGAAATCAGACACTTGGGCCCCCCACGTTACGGTGGCTGCCATCATCGAAAAGGATGGTCGTTTCCTCGTCATCGAGGAGCACACGTCGGCAGGGCTGCGAATCAACCAACCGGCCGGTCATCTCGAAGCGGGCGAAACGCTCGTCGATGCCGTGGTCCGCGAGGCGCTCGAAGAAACGGCGCATCGCTTCGAGCCGGAGGCAATCGTCGGCGCGTATATGACGCACTTCGCGCGGCCGGGGCGCGACGTCACGTATTTGCGTTTCACGTTTTGCGGCAAGTCGCTCGGCGAAGAAACAGGCCGCGCGCTCGACGAAGGCATCGTGCGCGCGATGTGGCTCAGCGCGGACGAATTGCGCGCATCGGTCGACCGGCATCGGACGCCGCTCGTGATGAAGTGTGTCGACGATTATTTATCCGGGCGGCGCGTCCCGCTCGATTTCATCCATACGCATTCGGTCGCGCCGGTGGTGCGGGCGTGATATCCCTATGAGCAAGAAACGAGTAGTGGTGGGCATGTCGGGCGGCGTGGATTCGTCCGTAACGGCATGGCTTCTGAAGGAACAGGGCTACGACGTCGTCGGCCTCTTCATGAAGAACTGGGAAGACGACGACGACGGCGAATACTGTTCGACCCGTCAGGACTGGATCGACGTCGTTTCCGTCGCGGATTTGATCGGCATCGACGTCGAAGCGGTCAACTTCGCCGCCGAATACAAGGACCGCGTGTTCGCCGAGTTTCTGCGCGAATATTCGGCCGGCCGCACGCCCAATCCGGACGTGCTTTGCAACGCCGAAATCAAGTTCAAGGCGTTCCTCGATCACGCGATGTCGCTCGGCGCGGAAACCATCGCGACGGGACATTACGCGCGCGTGCGCGAGCGCGATGGACTTTTCCAGTTGCTCAAGGCAACGGATTCGACGAAGGATCAGTCGTACTTTTTGCATCGATTGAATCAGGCGCAACTGTCGAAGACGCTCTTTCCGCTCGGCGAAATCCCGAAGACGAAAGTGCGCGAGATCGCCGCGCAAATCGGCCTGCCGAACGCCAAAAAGAAGGACTCGACCGGCATCTGCTTCATCGGCGAGCGGCCGTTCCGCGAATTCCTGAACCGCTATCTGCCGACAAAGCCCGGCCCCATGAAGACGGCCGAAGGCAAGATCGTCGGCGAGCATATCGGGCTTGCGTTCTACACATTCGGGCAGAGAAAGGGCATCGGCATCGGCGGCGCGAAAGACGGCAGCGGCGAACCGTGGTTCGTCGCGGGCAAGGACATGGCGTCGAACACGCTCTATGTCGTGCAGGGGCACGATCATCCGTGGCTGCTGTCGCCGACGCTCGTGGCCGGAAACACGAGCTGGGTCGCGGGTTTCGCGCCGAAAGAGGGCGCGGCGTGCGGCGCGAAGACGCGCTATCGGCAGCAGGATGCGGCGTGCCGCTTCGCCAACGCGGACGATGGCCGTTTCGCGCTTCATTTCGACGACGCACAGTGGGCCGTGACGCCGGGACAATCCGCCGTGCTGTATCAGGAAGACGTGTGTCTGGGTGGCGGAATCATCGAACACGCGGCGGCTGGGCACGAGTCGCCGCAAGTTGCGGCGCTCGCTGCGGCGCGTTGAGCATCGCCGGCGGCAAGCGAGCGATCAGCCCCGACTTCGGTCGGGGCTTTTTTCTATCGATCCGATAAAAACTTTTTTGAAACAGTCGCTTGATCGTCTATCTAGTAGTAGATAATTAACGCACACCGAATGCAGGGACAATTGCAGAGATACGCGAAATGGACAAGAACACGGTACGCGACGCTTTACTGGATCACGCTCAGACGCTGTTGATGACGCGCGGCTATAACGGCTTCAGTTTTCGCGATTTGTCCGAACTGGTCGGCGTGAAAACGTCGAGCATTCACTATTATTTCCCGACCAAGGAAGATCTCGCGCTCGAAGCGGTGAATGCGTATAGCGCCGACGTGATGTCGACGATCTACGCGATCGACAGCTCCGCCCCGGCCGACAAGAAACTCGACCGCTATACGAAGCTATTTGGAAGGATCATCGGCGACGGCAATCAGATTTGTCTGTGCGGCATGCTTGCGTCGGATATCGAGTCGCTGCCGGAGAAAGTACGGCACGCGGTGCAATCGTTCTACAAGGCGAATGAAACCTGGCTGGCGAAAGTTCTGGCCGAAGGCGAAGCGCAAGACACGCTCGACGCTGGCGGAAAGCCTGAAGCGGCGGCACGCACCTTGTATGCAGCGTTTCAGGGGAGTTTGCTTGCATGCCGCCTGTTTCAGACGCGGTCGCGGCTTGAAGAGGTCGCAGACGCATTTCGGCGGTAGATAAGCCTGTGGATAACCTTGTGAAAAACCCCTGAACTGGGCGTTCATTATCTACCGTTGAGTAGATAGATTTTGGCGGAATAGAGCATTTCTCTGACCCGATTCGTCGTTCGAACCATGTCGCCGCACGCGGACCGATGGTTTCAGGAAGAAAAGCGGTTTGGGAGAGAATCGGTCGATCGCGCCCTTCGCCGTTGATCTATCTAGCAGTAGATAATCTTCGATCCCACTTTGCGCTTCCGAGTGCGCCGGAAGCTCCCGCCGCGCGCGGGAGCTTGGTCCAAGAAAGGAATCAGACCGGCGCGGTATCCACGAACGACTGACGCTGCGAAATACGCGCGTAATACTTGTCGAGATTCGGATGTGCGTCGCGCCAGTTCAGATCGGGCATACGGAAATCGAGATAGCCCAGTGCGCAGCCGCAGGCGATATCCGCAAGCGTAAAGCGATTCGCCGAGCACCATTGCTTCGAGCCGATGCCGCGCGCCATCGCGCGCAAGCCGTCTTCGATCTTGTGACGTTGCCGCGCGATCCATTTGTCGCTGCGATGTTCCTCTTCGCGCAACACGCCTTCGAGACGGATCAGCACGGCGGCGTCGAGCATGCCGTCGGCGAGCGCTTCCCAGCAGCGCACTTCGGTGCGCTCGCGCCGCTCCTGCGGCAGCAGCTTGCCGACCGGCGTGAGCGTGTCCACGAACTCGCAGATGACGCGCGAATCGAATACCGCTTCGCCGTCGTCGAGAATGAGGCACGGCACTTTACCGAGCGGGTTGTAGTCGTGGATCTTCGAATCGGATGCCCAGACGTCTTCGAGCACCAGTTCGCAGTCGATCTTCTTTTCCGCCATGACGATCCGCACCTTGCGGACGAATGGGCTGGGGTGCGAACCGATCAGTTTCATCATCTAATTTTCACGTTGATTCGAAATGCGGGCGTCGACGATCTTAACCGGCGCGCGCGAACCATCGGCGAATTAGAGATAGCGGCGGCCGACAATGTCGCCTGCCGACAACATGAAGCGCGCCCGGCGCGCGCCGGGCGTCATGGATCACTGCGCGCTGGCAGTGGTTGCCGCGCCCATTGGCGGACACGGCAGCACCGGCGCCGCGGCGGGTTTGGAACTGGCGCCGCTCTTGCCCTTCGCGGATGCCGAAGGCGCGCTCGCCGTCGCGTGCGGCAAGGAACCGAGGCTGCGCACACCTGCGGAGATCGCGGCGGCGAGTTCGTCGACCGCCTTGCGATGGCCGTCGACGAGCGCGTCGTAACCGGAGCCGACGCGTTCCTGCGCGAGCGTCCGGCATGTCAGCACCGTATCGGATCCGGCGGCGCGCACGCTCCACACGGCGTCGATCACCGCTTGCGCGCCCGGCCACGATTCGAAGCGCTGCACGTTCACCTTCACGCGATATACCGGCACCGATTCCGGATGCGGCGTGCCGTAGACGTCGATCGCACCGAGCTGCTGCGTGAGATCGGCGGAGAGTGCGCGCCGCACTTCGTCGCCCGGCAGCGATGCCCAGCGCTCCTCTTCGAGCACGCGCACCTGCGCGGGACTCGTCTGCACCACCAACTGATTCTTCGCGACCTGCTGCGGCATGTCGACGGGCGCAAGCTCGAAATAGAACGAAGCCTGCGTCGACGGCACGGGCCGCGCGTCGCCGCCGCCGAGCGTGTAGAAACGGCTCGTCGGCGAGGCGCAGGCAGCGAGCATCGCCGCTGCGCTCAGAGTCAACATCAACGAGCCGAACTTCATGGTTTATCTCCCGATTTTCCGCGCAAGAGCGATTCCGGATGGCGCTCCAGATAATCCGCGAGCGAGTTGAGCGATTGCAGCGTGCGCGTGAGTTCCTGCAGCGCCTGATGCACGTCCGACTGAAGCGGCGAATCCGACTGCAACGTCGATTGCGCCTGACCGAACGTCTGCTTGGCCTGCGTGAGCGTGTCGCGCATTTCCGGCAGGACTTCCTTGTCCATCTTGTCGAAGAGCGCGTTGGCGTTCTTGAGCGAGCCGTTCAGATTCGTGCCGATCTCGTCGAACGGAATCTTGTCGATCTTGCGCGCGATGTCGGCGATCTGCAGCTGCAGCTCGTCGAGCGTGTTCGGCACGGTCGGCAGTTCGATCGGATCGTTGCCAACGCTGACCTTCGCGGGCGGCGCTTTCGGGAAGAAGTCGAGCGCGACATACAACTGGCTCGTCAGCAGGTTGCCGGTGCGCAACTGTCCGCGCAGCCCGCGCTTCACGAGCAGTTGCAGCATGTCCTGGCTCGCCACCGAACCTTGCTCCGGCAGCGCCTGACGCGCGCGCTTGCCGAGGCGATCCGGGTAGAGGTCGATCGTGACCGGCATCATGAACGAATGCGACTTCTGATCGTATTGCACGCCGATCCCCGTGACCTGCCCCAGCACGATGCCGCGGAAATCGACCGGCGCGCCGACCGACAGGCCGCGCAGCGACTGATTGAAGTTCATCACGACGTGCACGGCCTCGCCGTCCGGATCGCGCATCGCGTCGGACTGATCGCCGGCCAGGCGGAAGGTCGCGTTGTTTTGCGCCTGCGGGCCGGATTGCTGGTTCGGCGGCGTCTGGAACGCGATGCCGCCGAGCACGACCGTTGCGAGCGATTGCGTGTTGAGCGTGAAGCCGCTCGAATCGAGCCGCAGATCGACGCCGCTCGCATGCCACCAGCGCGAGTTGGTGCCGACGTACTGATCGTAAGGCGCGGTGACGAATACCTGCAGCGTGACGCCGGTGCCGTCCTTGTCGAGCGAGAACGCGACGACCTGGCCGACCTGCACGCGCCGGTAATAGACGGGCGAGCCGATATCGAGCGAGCCGAGCGATTCGCCGTGCAGCGTGAAGGTATGGCCTTTCTGATCGCCGGTGACGGCGGGTGGCGTTTCGAGCCCGACGAAATAAGTCTCATCGTCGGTCGACTTGCCCGCATCGACGCCGATATACGCGCCGGACAAAAGCGTCGACAGGCCGGTCACGCCGCTTGCCGCAACGCGCGGACGCACGATCCAGAAGCGCGTGTCCTTGACGGCGAAATCGGTGGCTTCCTTGGTGAGCTGCACGTCGACGAGCACGCGCGCGTGATCCTTCGACAGCGTGATCGTCTTCACCGTGCCGATATCCACGTCCTTGAACTTCACTTTCGTCTTGCCGGGCTCGAGGCCTTCCGCGGAAACGAAGCTGATCGTCACGGTCGGTCCGCGGCTCGACACCGTCTTCACGACGAGAATCACGCCGATCAGCGCCGCGACGAGCGGAATCACCCACACGAGCGAGGGCAGCCAGCGGCTGCGCGGCTCGATCACGGGTTCGGGGAGGTTCGGCGGGAGGCCGCCCTTGTCCCCGTTACCGCTGCCGGCGTTGCTGGCGGGCGGCGCGGGCTGCTTCGGGTCGTTCGGACCTTGGGCACTAGTCATGTTTCTTTCCTGACGGTTCGATGTTGTCCCACATGAGGCGCGGGTCGAATTGCATGGACGCGATCATCGTCAGCACGACCACCGACGCGAACGCGAGCGCGCCCGGTCCCGGCGTGATGACGGCGAGCGATTTGAAGCGCACGAGCGCGATGGTGAGCGTGATGACGAAGACGTCGAGCATCGACCAGCGCCCGATGCCCTCGACGATGCGAAAGAGCGTCGTGCGCTGACGCGGCTGCCATGTGGAGCGCCGCTGCACGCTGATGGTAAGAAAGGCGAGCGTGACGAGCTTGAGCATCGGCACGAGAATGCTGGCGATGAAAATCACCGCCGCGAGCGGATAGTCGCCGTCGTTCCAGAAGAGCGCGACACCGCTCATGATGGTGTCGTCCTCGGAACCGAGAATCGACGACGTATGCATGATCGGAAAGAGGTTCGCCGGAATGTAGAGAATCGCCGCGCTGATGAGCAGTGCCCACGTACGCGCGATGCTGTCCGGATGACGCCGGTGCACGACGGCGTCGCAGCGCGTGCAGCGCTGTTTCTCGACGGTGTGCGCGAGCGGCTGCACGAGTCCGCACGCATGACACGACACGACATTCGCGTGCGACGCCGTGATGAACTGCGTTTCGCGCGCCGCTTCGCCGGTTTTCGGATCGATGGAATCGCTCACGATTTTTGCCTCGCCGTGGTTGTGACGCGCTTCGATTCGAGCGGACGGAGCCTTGCCGCGATGTCCCACAACGCGCGCGGATCGAAGCTCACGACGACGGCGAACATGAGCGTCAGCGCGCCGAACGCGAAGAGCGCCGCTTCGGGAATCACGCGCGCGATGCTCACCATCTTCACGAGCGTGACGAGCACGCCGAGCATGAAGACTTCGATCATGCCCCACGGACGCACGAGCTGAATGCCCCGCAGGATTGCGTTGAAGCCAGGCGGCACGTAACCGGAACGCAGCGGAAGCAGCACGTAGAGCAGGGCAACGAGTTCGCACAACGGAAACAGGATGGTCGAGCAGAAGACGAGCACCGCCATGATTTCCATCTGTTCGTTCCACAACGCGACGATCGCGCCGATGAGCGTCGTCTCCGACGTGAGGCCGTTCGCCTCCAGCTCGACGATGGGAAAGCCTTGCGCGATCAGGAACGTGAAGAGCGCGGCGAGCGTCATCGCCGAGATCTTGTCGAGGTTCGACGAGATGCTTCGATAGAGCAGCGATCCGCAGCGAGGGCATTTCGCCGAGGTGCGTCGAGGCAATGCACGTTTATGGAAGAGCGCGTCGCATTCGTGACACGCGATCAGGTCATCGGATTCGTTCGCGTTCATTCGCGTTCATGGTCGAGGCCCGAGGCTTGTCGAGCGTATTGGTCGGGCGCCGCGAGACCGGCTCCGACCGGGCATAGCAAACGGCGGGCCAGCGAGATTGGTAGCAGCATGGTATCAAATGGCGCGGGGCGGGCGAATTTGGACAGAACGCTTCTTTACAAGCGGAATTAAACTGCCTGGCCGCCCGTTAATACGTCGATGCCGGAATCGGTCGCGGTTCGCGCCTTCATCGACCGTTGCACGCATGGAATAGTTCGTTGCATGGGCGGCACACGAGGCTCGCCGAGCCGGCTCGAAAGCCCGCAAAGCCGCGTCGGGACTGGGTTTGCCGGTTCGGCGCGGGCCTTTTTGCGCGCGCTGGCAATTCGTTATCGTTGAGGTAGCATGGCGGCCTTGAACACTTGTCGTCAGGCGGCGGCAGGCCGTGCGACATCGAACACTTGGGTGAGAGCAATATGGAAAGCACCGCTGGCATCACGGCGAGCGCGCCGGCGCAACGATACAGCGCCACGGCGATCGGCCTGCACTGGCTGATCGCGTTGTTGATCGTGGGCGGCTTCTGGCTCGGCTGGATCATGACGGACATTCCGGGCTTCACGCCGACGAAGCTCAAATACTTCTCGTGGCACAAGTGGATCGGCGTAACGGTGTTCGCGCTCGCGCTGCTGCGCGTCGTCTGGCGCGCCACGCACCAGGCGCCGTCGATGCCCGATGGCATGCCGCGCTGGCAACAGGGCGCGGCGCATCTCACGCATATTCTGCTTTACGCGCTGATGCTCGTCATTCCCGTGTCGGGTTATCTGTACAGCTCGGCGGCCGGCATTCAGGTCGTGTATCTCGGCGTGCTGCCGCTGCCGACGATCATCGGACCGGACAAGGCGCTGAAGGCGACGCTGCGCATCGTGCACATCGCGTTGAACTACACGTTGCTGTTCTTCGTCGTGATGCACGTTCTGGCTGCGCTGAAGCATCATTTCGTCGATCGCGACGGCCTGCTCGGCCGCATGCTGCCGTTTCTCAGATGAACGCGTGTCATTGTTTCCCCGCCGTTGGCAAGGCGTTTCCCGGCGGCTGATTGTGATCGCGTACTTATGATTTCCAATACCGGTTTGTTCGTTCGAACCGTTTGAATAGGGCACACATGAAAGTGAAACTCAACCGTTGGATGGCAGCCGCTGCTTCGTTCGCGATGATCGCGGGCGCGCATGCGCAGGTAGACATGAGCAAGAGCACGGTGACAGCCACGTCGAAGCAGATGAACGTGCCCACCGACGGCAAGTTCAACAAGTTCAGCGCGCAGATTGCGTTCGATCCGGCGAAGCCGACGGCGGGCTCGGCGAACATCACGATCGACACCGGCAGCTACGACCTCGGCGACGACGATTACAACAAGCAGGTGCGCGGCGCGGAATGGTTCGACGCGGGCAAGTATCCGAGCGCGACGTTCGTCTCCAGCGCGATCGCCCCGGCGGGCGGCAACAAGTACAACGTGACCGGCAAGATCACGATCAAGGGCAAGTCGCAGACGGTCACGGTGCCGGTGACGGTCACGCAGCAGGGCGCGACGGAAACCTTCGACGGCGCGCTGCCGATCAAGCGCACCCAGTTCGATGTCGGAACGGGCGAATGGAAAGATACGTCGATCGTCGCGGACGACGTCGTCATCAAGTTTCACATCGTTGCCGCGAAGAAGTGAGCGGCGTTTTTGTCACACACGACGCATAGTCAGCGTATCTGGTTAGTCAGGAGAAGAACTTGAAAAAGCTTTCGATCATTGCCGCGAGCGCGCTCGCATTGGGACTGTCGTTCGGCGCCTCGGTGAGCGCATTCGCCGCCGACACGTACAAGCTCGACCCGAACCACACTTATCCGAGCTTCGAGGCGGACCACTTCGGTGGCGTGTCGACGTGGCGCGGCAAGTTCAACAAGAGCAGCGGTGAAGTCACGCTCGACCGCGCGGCGAAGACCGGCACGGTGAACGTGACGATCGACATCGCTTCGGTCAACACCGGCAATGCGAAGCTGGACGAGCATCTGCAAAAGGCCGAGTTCTTCGACGTCGCGAAGTATCCGACAGCCGAGTACAAGGGCACGTCGATCAAATTCGACGGCGACAAGCCTTCCGAAGTGATCGGCACGTTGACGATGCACGGCGTGACGAAGCCGATGAACCTGAAGATCGAGAGCTTCAAGTGCTTCATGAACCCGATGATGAAGAAGGAAGTGTGCGGCGTCGAAGCGACGGCGACCTTCGATCGCGGCGACTTCGGGATGGATTACGGCAAGTCGTACGGTTTCAGCCTGACGACGGTGCTGCATATTCAGGCTGAGGGCGTGAAGCAGTAACTCGCGCTCCATTTCTGCTTCGAGAAGGCTTCGCGTGTCATGCGCGAAGCCTTTTTTGTGGATCGAGTTTTGGGTTTGGCAACGTCGCCGATCGATTCTCATACGAAAACACCCAGCCGAGCGGACCGACATTCGGTTTTCACTCGCCACACAATATGCACCGCTATATCAGCGAGGCGGAATTGATCGAACTGCTTCAGATCGCGCATCCGAGCACGATTTCGGGGCGGGCCATGATCGCGCTATATGGCAACTATGTTGGCACCCGTAACGTCGCGACGGCGCAGATCCTGTATGCCCGCATGCGGGAGACGGTAAGCGCGGAACATATCAGGGATACGTTGACTGACTGCGGCTTTTCCGCCGCGGTGTCGCAACTGTGCATCTCATTTTGCGAAGATCGATTGCGCGAGGCGGCGCGATGGGCGGAGGCTCCTGAGCGCTTCATCGCCTGAAATGAAAACGGGCCTGTCCGCGAAGACAGGCCCGGTCGTTCTTATCGGCTCGACGTATTTCACGCATCGCTTCGATACTCGGGGAAAGACGTTTCCTCACGAACCCAATGTGCGGACGACAGCGACATCGCATGAGAAAAGTAAATGGTTGTTCTCTCTGTCGACTGCAGGCAGCGGAAACGCGGCATGGTATGGCGCGCTAGAACTTCGTCCGAAAAGACGTGGTTGAACTCGGGATTGCTCAGGTCGGCGGACAGCGCCGTCGCGAACGGCAAGGTGAACGCCATCGAAGCGCTCATTCCGCCCGTGGCGTGAATGTCCTTGAATAAAGCATGCGGTAGGTACTCGTATTTCTCCGAACGGGAAATAAGGATGCCGCAATGTTTTGAGATCCTGAAGTCGTAGCCGCTATCGAGTTCGGCGACGCAGGTTTCGATGTGATTGGTGAGATAGATGTCGTCGTGATCCATCCAGAAAAAATGAGTGCAGTCCTCCTGGATGAGATGATTCAACGGAATCCGATACCAGTCGTTTTGGGGAATGCTCTGGGGCGTGTACATCCATACTACGGGCGCGCCGAGATCCATGACGCACCATGCGTAGTTGTCTCCGGCTCCGTTCTGATGCACGCAAATGATATCCGGGCGTCGCGTTTGGGCGAGCAATTGCAGGACACAACTCCGTAGCAATTCCGGGCGATTGTAAGTCGGGATGAAAATCCCGATTTTGCTTTTCTGTGAGGACGACATAACGTACGGTTGGAACGGACTGATTTGCTCGGCAGCGCATCGCGTGCGGATTCGAGCCTAGTCGAAGTCGAGGTTGTCTTTTGTTCTTGCGTCGAAATTTGATGAAATTCAGGAGCCGGAAAAGCAAACGGGCCAGTCACGATGACTGGCCCGTTTTGGTTTCAGCTTTCAGTGCGCCGCAACGCTCAAACCTGCGCACCCGCATTCGGATCGTTCGGATCGTACTTGTCTTTCTTGTCCTTCACGAGATCCTCGCGCTTCACGCCGAACCACATCGCGAGCGCCGCCGCGACGAACACCGACGAGTAAATGCCGAACAGAATACCGACGGTCAGCGCCAGCGCGAAGTAATGCAGCGTCGGGCCGCCGAAGAAGAACATCGACAGCACCATCATTTCCGTACAGCCGTGGGTGATGATGGTTCGCGACATCGTGCTCGTGATCGCGTGGTCGATCACTTCCTTCACGCTCATCTTGCGTTGCTTGCGGAACGTTTCGCGGATCCGGTCGAAGATAACCACCGACTCGTTCACCGAATAGCCGAGCACCGCGAGAATCGCCGCCAGAACGGACAGCGAGAACTCCCACTGGAAATAGGCGAAGAAGCCGAGAATGATGACCACGTCGTGCAGGTTCGCGATGATGCCCGCGACCGCGTACTTCCACTCGAAGCGGAACGACAGGTAAATCACGATGCCGATAACCACGCACGCGAGCGCGAGCAGGCCGTTCGTCACGAGTTCCTTGCCGACCTGCGGACCGACGAACTCGACGCGCTGCAGCTTCACGGCAGCGTTGTCGGCCTTGAGCGCGGTCATCACCTGATCGCTTTGCTGCGCGGACGTCAAACCCTGCTTGAGCGGCAGACGGATCAACACGTCCTGCGACGTGCCGAAGTTCTGCACCTGCGCGTCGGGATAGCCGAGCTTCGACATCGACGCGCGCACCGGTTCGAGTTGCGCGGCTTGCGGATACTGCACCTCGACGACCGTGCCGCCGGTGAATTCCACCGACAGATGCAGCCCGCGATGCACGAGGAAAAATACGGCCACGAGGAACGTCACGAGCGAAATCACGTTGAAAATCAACGCGCGCTCCATGAACGGCAAATCGCGGCGAATGCGGAAGAATTCCATTGTCTATTGCTCCGGACTCAGCGGATTCAGCGGGACTCGCCCGGTTTCTGTTGATCGATGCCGGGGCCCGAACGACGGCGCACCGTCGGCTTGCCCGTGCGCGCCGGCGCTTGTTCGGTCTGGCGCGGCGCGGCCACTGCGGTCTTCGTCTTGCCCTTGGCCGTTTTCACGATTTCGTCGACGGGCGATTCATCGCCGCGTTGCGCCGCGAGATAAGCCGCCGCGGCCGCTTCGGCATTCGTGCCTTCCGGACGCCACACCTGACCGATCGCGAGCGACTTCAGCTTCTTCTTGCCGCCGTACCACAGGTTCACGAGGCCGCGCGAGAAGAACACCGCCGAGAACATCGACGTCAGAATGCCGATACAGTGCACCACCGCGAAGCCGCGCACCGGACCCGAACCGAACGCGAGCAGCGCGAGGCCGGCGATCAGTGTCGTGACGTTCGAGTCGAGAATCGTCGCCCACGCGTGCTTGAAGCCTTCCTGAATCGCGGTCTGCGGCGGCGCGCCGTTACGCAGTTCCTCGCGGATACGTTCGTTGATCAGCACGTTCGCGTCGATCGCCATACCGAGCGCGAGCGCGATAGCCGCGATACCCGGCAAGGTCAGCGTAGCCTGAAGCAACGACAGCACGGCGACGAGCAGCAGCAGGTTCACCGACAGCGCCAGCATGGAGAACACGCCGAAGAGCAGGTAGTACGCGATCATGAAGACGGCGATCGCGGCGAAACCGTACGTGACCGAATCGAAGCCCTTCTTGATGTTGTCCGCGCCGAGGCTCGGGCCGACCGTGCGTTCCTCGATGATGTCCATCGGCGCGGCGAGCGAACCCGCGCGCAGGAGCAGCGCGAGATCGGTTGCGGCTTGCGGCGTCGGCTGGCCGGTGATCGAGAAGCGGTCGCCGAGTTCGGACTGAATGGTCGCGACCGTCAGCACTTCGCCCTTGCCCTTTTCGAACAGCACCATCGCCATCGGCTTGCCGATGTTGTCGCGCGACACGGACGACACCGCGCGTCCGCCCGCAGAATCCAGACGGATATTGACCGAAGGTCGTTGATGGTCGTCGAAGCCCGCGGACGCGTCGATGATGCGGTCGCCGGTGAAGATCACCTGCTTGCGCAGCAGCACGATGCGATCGCCCTGCTTGAACGCTTCGTCGCCGGGCGGCACCGCGTCGTTCGGGCCGATATAGGTGTTGACCGGATCCGCGAGACGCGCTTCGAGCGTCGCCGTGCGGCCGATGATGTCCTTCGCCTTCGCCGTGTCCTGCACGCCCGGCAGCTCGACCACGATGCGGTCGGAGCCTTGCTGCTGGATCACCGGCTCCGCGACGCCGAGTTCGTTCACGCGGTTATGCAGCGTGGTGATGTTCTGCTTGAGCGCGCTGTCCTCGACGACTTTCTGCGCGGCGGGCGAGAACGTGCCGACGACCTGAAAGCCATCACCGCCCTGGCGCGTCGTCCATTGCAGTTCGGACACGCCCGTCTGGAGCAGCGTGCGGGCGTTGTCCGCGCCCGCCTGATCCGAGAAACTCACGACGACCGATTGCCCGACCCGGTTCACGCCGCCATCGCGGATATTGCGGTCGCGCAGATAGGTGCGCGCATCGGCGGCGTCGGAGTCGAGCTTCTTGTTGAGCGCGCCGGCCATGTCGACCTGCAGCAGGAAGTGCACGCCGCCGCGCAGATCGAGACCGAGGTACATCGGCAGTGCGTGCAGGGCCGTCAGCCAGCGCGGCGAGGCGCTCTGCAGATTCAGCGCGACGATGTACTGCGGATCGCTCGGATCGGTGTTCAGCGCCTTCGAAAGCAGATCCTTCACATGCAGCTGCGTGTCCGTGTCTTTCAGACGCACGCGGATGTTCGCGTTCAGCTGCGAATTGTCGAAGGTGACTTCGTCGGCCTTGATGTTGCTCGCGGCGAGCGCGGCTTCGACGTTCGAAAGCGTGGTCGAGTCGAGCTTGACCGTCGCCTTGCCGCTCGATACCTGAACTGCGGGCGCTTCGCCGAAGAAGTTGGGGAGCGTGTACACGAGGCCGATGACGAGCGCCACCAGCATCACGACATACTTCCAGAGGGGATAACGATTCATGGGAATGGCCGACCGGAAAGTTGGCTTCGGAGGAGAGGGCGTCCGGCGATATGCGCGACGAGCCGGTCTGAAGACCCGGATGGCTCGGTGAGCGAGGCCGCGCCGGACGCGGTGGAACGAGTGGCCTTACAGCGACTTGATCGTGCCCTTCGGGAGAATGGTCGTCACTGCCGCCTTCTGGATGGTGATTTCCGTGCCTTCGGCGATTTCCACGCCGACGTAGGCGTCCGTCACCTTCGTGATCTTGCCGACGATGCCGCCATTCGTCACCACTTCGTCGCCCTTGGCCATGGCGGCGAGCATGTTGCGATGCTCCTTCTGACGCTTCATCTGCGGACGGATCATGATGAAGTACAGCACCGCGAACATCAGGATCAGCGGCAGGAAGCTCATCAGGCTCGATTCCGCGCCACCGGTTGCGCCTTGTGCAAAGGCATTGGAAATGAACGACACGTTGGTCTCTCCGTTGTTACATCGAAATAATTGACTGGAAGTCAGCCCGGCATTCTACCACCCGCACCTGCCCGAAAATGCCCGAATGCGCTTTGCCATCAAGCCGTTACGGACGATTCGCGGGCCTTATCGCAAGCAGTAGAAAGCAGATTGTAAAGCTTGGCGCAACGAAGCCGCGCGTTTTCAATCCACGCCGCGCGCGCGATTCTCCGCGAACGTCTTGCGAAACGCCTCGAACGTATGATTTTCGATCGATTCGCGCACTTCGCCAATGAGTTGCAGGTAATAGTGCAGGTTGTGAATCGTGTTCAATTGCGCGCCGAGAATCTCGCCGACGCGATGCAGATGATGCAGATAGCCGCGCGTGAAGTTCCGGCACGTGTAGCAGCCGCAGGATTCGTCGAGCGGCTTCATTGAGTTCTTGTGCGTCGCGTTCTTGATCTTCAGATCGCCGAAACGCGTGAAGAGCCAGCCGTTGCGCGCGTTGCGCGTGGGCATCACGCAGTCGAACATGTCGACGCCCGCCGCGACGCCCGCGACGAGATCCTCCGGCGTGCCGACGCCCATCAGGTAATGCGGCTTGTCGGCGGGCAGCTTCGGGCCGATGTGATTCAGCACGCGCATCATGTCTTCCTTCGGCTCGCCGACCGACAGCCCGCCGATCGCGAGGCCGTGGAAACCGATGTCCGAGAGGCCTGCGAGCGATTCGTCGCGCAGGTCTTCGAACATGCCGCCCTGCACGATGCCGAAGAGCGCGTTCGGATTGCCTAGCCGGTTGAACTCGTCGATGGAGCGCTTCGCCCAGCGCATCGACATGCGCATGGAATCGGCGGCGTCCTTGTGCGAGGTGGGAATGCCATTGGTCGAGTAGGGCGTGCATTCGTCGAACTGCATGACGATGTCGGAGTTCAGCACCTTCTGAATCTGCATCGATACTTCCGGCGACAGGAAGAGTTTGTCGCCATTGATCGGCGACGCGAACGTGACGCCATCTTCGGTGATCTTGCGCAGATCGCCGAGCGAAAATACCTGGAAGCCGCCGGAGTCAGTCAAGATCGGCCGGTTCCATCCCATGAACTTGTGCAGGCCGCCGTGCGCGCCGATCACTTCGAGACCGGGACGCAGCCACAAATGGAATGTGTTGCCGAGGATGATCTGCGCGCGGATTTCTTCGAGTTCGCGCGGCTGGATTGCCTTGACGGTGCCGTAAGTGCCGACCGGCATGAAGATCGGCGTTTCGACAACGCCGTGATTGAGCGTCAGACGGCCACGGCGCGCCTGGCCATCGGTCGTCAGCAGTTCGAACTTGAGCCCGTTGTCGGGCGGAGTGTGGGTTGCGGTCATTTGAGTTCCTGCCACTGGAAAACAGTCCAGCGCATCGGTTGAGAAAACTAGTCGCGGCGAGTCAGAAGCATTGCGTCGCCGTAGCTGAAGAAACGGTACTTTTGCTCGATTGCGTGACGATATGCATCGCGAATCGTATCCATGCCGGCGAACGCGGAGACGAGCATCAGCAGCGTCGACTTCGGCAGATGGAAATTCGTCACGAGCCGGTCGACGACGCGAAACGCGTAGCCCGGCGTGATGAAGATATCGGTTTCGGCCTGCGTCGCCGAGAGCGGGCGGTTCGCTTGCGCGGCGTCGCGCGCGGCGGCTTCGAGCGCGCGCATCGACGTCGTGCCGACCGCGACCACCTTGTTGCCGCGCGCCTTCACCGCCGCGATGCGATCGACGAGCGATTGCGGCAGGTCGTACCACTCGCTATGCATCTTGTGCTCCGCGATGTTCTCGACGCGCACCGGCTGGAACGTGCCCGCGCCGACGTGCAGCGTCAGCGTCGCGCGCTCGAGGCCGCGTTTTTCGAGTTCGGCGAACAGCGCGTCGTCGAAGTGCAGGCCGGCGGTCGGCGCGGCGACCGCGCCCGGATTTGCCGCATAAACGGTCTGATAGCGCGTTTCGTCGTAGGCGTCGGCGTCGTGCTCGATGTACGGCGGCAGCGGCAAGCGCCCGTATTGCTCGATGAGCGTCAGGCATTCGGCAGGGAAGTGCAGCGTGTAGAACGGCTCGACGCGTTCGCCGACGGTCACGTCGAACGCATCCGCGAGGCGGATCGTCGTGCCTTCGGCCGGGCTCTTGCTCGCGCGGATCTGCGCGAGCGCCGTGGTCGCGCCGGTCAGCCGCTCGACCAGCACCTCGACGCGCCCGCCGCTGGCCTTCTGGCCTGGAAAGCGCGCCTTCAGGACTTTGGTATCGTTGAACACCAGCAGATCGCCGGGTGCGAGCAGGTTCGGCAGCTCGGAGAATCGGCGGTCGACGAGCGCGCCATCGGACACCTCGAGCAGACGGCTCGCGCTGCGCTCGGCGAGCGCGTTCTGCGCGATCAGCTCGGGCGGCAGATTAAAATCGAAATCGGAAAGCGTGAACATGGCTTGAACCTAGCGCGAACGGGCGCGAACGAAGTGCAATCGCGCCGAACAAACCTCATATTGTACTTGCGAAGAGAGTCAATGCCCTTGTCCGACCGCCGCGCCGCCGCCACGACCGATCCGCTGACCCTGGAGGAAAGGGACGCGCCGCGTGCCGCCGCGCCGGCGAAAAAGAAGGCGAAAGCGGACGAAAAGCCGAAAACCGTCGTCAAGACGGCGGACAAGCTCGCCAAGCTCGGCCTGAAATCCGACATCGATCTCGTCCTTCATCTGCCGATGCGCTATGAGGACGAAACGCAGATCACGCCCATCGGCGAGCTGATTCCGGGCGACATCGCGCAGACCGAAGGCGTCGTTTTCGACAACGAGATCGCGTATCGGCCGCGCCGTCAGTTGCTCGTGAAAATCCACGACGATTCCGGCGACGAACTCACGCTGCGCTTTCTCAACTTCTACGGCTCGCAGGTCAAGCAAATGGCGATCGGCGTGCGTCTGCGCGTACGCGGCGATGTGCGCGGCGGCTTTTTCGGGCTGGAGATGGTGCATCCGGCGGTACGTCCCGTCGATGACGACACGCCGCTGCCGCAAGCGCTGACGCCGGTTTATCCGTCGACGGCGGGAATTTCGCAGGCGTATTTGCGCAAGGCGATCGACAACGCGATCACGCGGGTCGATCTGCCCGAACTGCTGCCGGCGCCGATCGCGAAAGCGCATTTGCAGCCGCTCAACGTGCCCGGTCTGCTCGACGCCGTGAAGACGCTCCATCATCCGCGCGCCGATTCCGACGAAACCGCGCTGATCGACGGCACGCATCCGGCGTGGACGCGCATCAAGTTCGAGGAACTGCTCGCGCAGCAGTTGTCGCTCAAGCGCGCGCACGAAGAGCGCCGCACGCGCGCCGCGCCCGCGATGCCGCGCCGTGCGCCGGACGACGACGCGTCGCTCGTCGTGCGTCTGTTGCGCGCGCTGCCGTTCGCGCTGACTGGCGCGCAGCAGCGCGTGGTCGCGGAAATCGCGGGCGAACTGACGCTCGCGCATCCGATGCAGCGTCTGCTTCAGGGCGATGTCGGCAGCGGCAAGACGATCGTCGCGGCACTCGCGGCGGCGCAGGCCATCGACGCGGGTTATCAGGCCGCGCTCATGGCGCCGACCGAAATTCTCGCGGAGCAGCACGCGCGCAAGCTGCGCGGCTGGCTAGAGCCGCTCGGGGTCACGGTCGCGTGGCTCGCGGGCAGTCTCAAGGCGAAGGACAAGCGTTCCGCGCTCGAAGCAGCGGCGCTCGGCACGGCGAAACTCGTCATCGGCACGCACGCGATCATTCAGGACGCGGTCGAATTCGCGCGCCTCGGGCTCGTGATCGTCGACGAGCAGCATCGCTTCGGCGTCGCGCAGCGGCTCGCGTTGCGCGCGAAGGCGCTGAACGCGGCTGACGGAAAAGCCGATTTCCAGCCGCATCAACTGATGATGTCCGCGACGCCGATCCCGCGCACGCTCGCCATGACGTACTACGCCGATCTCGATGTCTCGACCATCGACGAACTGCCGCCCGGCCGCACGCCGATTCTCACCAAAGTGGTGTCCGACGGACGGCGCGACGAGATCATCGGCCGCGTGCGCGAGGCGGCGCTGACCGGAAGGCAAGTGTATTGGGTCTGTCCGCTGATCGAAGAAAGCGAGACACTTCAGCTTCAGACGGCCGTTGAAACTTACGAGACGCTCGTCGCCGCGCTGCCGGAACTGCGCGTCGGGCTGGTTCATGGCCGGCTCGCACCCGCCGAAAAAGCCGCCGTGATGGACGCGTTCTCGCGCAACGAAGTGCAATTGCTCGTCGCGACGACGGTGATCGAAGTCGGCGTGGACGTGCCGAACGCATCGCTGATGGTGATCGAGCATGCCGAGCGCTTCGGCCTCGCGCAGTTGCATCAGTTGCGCGGACGCGTGGGGCGGGGCAGCGCGGCGTCCATCTGCGTGCTGATGTACTCGAATCCGTTGTCGCAGACGGCGCGTGCGCGGCTGCAAACGATGCGCGAAACGACCGATGGCTTCGAGATCGCCCGGCGCGACCTGGAAATTCGCGGTCCCGGCGAGTTTCTCGGCGCGCGGCAATCGGGCGAAGCGATGCTGCGATTCGCGAGTCTTGAAAACGACGGCTGGCTGATCGAACCGGCGCGCGCCGCCGCCGATCAGATGCTTGCGCAGTTTCCCGACGCCGTCACGCGCCATCTGGCGCGCTGGCTCGGCGCGCGGGAGCACTATTTGAAGGCTTGACTGAACTCGCGCGGGCCATGTCGGTCCCTATTTAACCTGCGCGGACCGGCGAATCGGCAAAAGTTGTCGAACGGCAGCCGGCGGGTGTATAACTCAAACCTATCGAATCAATGTATTTCATTGGCCTCCAATGACCCTCACCGAATTGAAGTACATCGTCGCGGTCGCGCGTGAACGGCATTTCGGCCGCGCGGCCGAGGCGTGCTTCGTCAGCCAGCCGACCTTGTCGGTGGCAATCAAGAAGCTCGAAGACGAACTGAACGTGCAGATCTTCGAGCGCGGCACGAGCGAAGTCAGCGTAACGCCGATCGGCGAGCAGATCGTGACGCAGGCGCAGCGCGTGCTCGAACAGACGCTCGCCATCAAGGAAATCGCCAAGCAGGGCAAGGATCCGCTCGTCGGACCGCTGCGTCTGGGCGTGATCTATACGATCGGACCGTACCTTCTGCCGACGCTCGTCAAGCAGATGATCAAGTCCGTTCCGCAGATGCCGCTCATGCTCCAGGAGAACTACACGCTCAAACTGATCGAGCTTCTGAAGCAAGGCGAAATCGATGTCGCGATCATGGCGCTGCCGTTCCCTGAAACCGGCCTGATGGTGCGCGCGCTCTACGACGAGCCGTTCGTCGTCGCGATGCCGTCGGGGCACGCGTGGGAGAACCGTGCGAAGATCGATCCGGACGATCTCAAGCAGGAAACCATGCTGCTGCTCGGCAGCGGCCATTGCTTCCGCGATCACGTCCTCGGCGTGTGCCCGGAACTGATGCGCTTCTCGCAGAACGCGGACGGCATCCAGAAGACGTTCGAAGGCTCGTCGCTGGAAACGATCCGTCATATGGTCGCGAGCGGCGTCGGCATTACCGTGTTGCCGCGCATGTCGGTGAGCGAGGTGAAGCCGCACGCGGCGGGCATCGATTCGGGTCTGCTCAGCTACGTACCGTTCGACGAACCCGTGCCGGACCGGCGCGTCGTGCTCGCGTGGCGCAAGAGCTTCACGCGCATGCCCGCGATCGACGCCATCTGCGACGCAATCGCCAATTGCGATCTGCCGGGCGTGAAAAAGCTCGATATGCCGGTCGCCGTGAACTGACTCGGCTGTCCCCACGAAACGCCGCGCTCTGGCAACGGAGCGCGGCGTTTTCTTTTTTGCGGTAGCGCGCGCAAGCGAAACCGGCACTTCGCTTGATCTATCGCATATATAAATTTAATCGAATTATAAAAACCGATAGCTTGCGTTACGATGCTTCTCAGATGACGACACAGAGAGGATTTCATGACCGCCGCGACCTTCTTCGACCGCTGGAGTGACCTTCGCCAGATGGCGGTCTCGATCCTCGCCGATTTCGCAAGCGCCGCATGACGCGCGGCCGATCCGCATTCATCTCACGCCGAACCTCAAAAACAGGAGCATCACGATGACGACTCAACGACTCACGACCGCAGCAGGCGCACCCGTCGGCGACAACCAGAACTCGCAGACCGCAGGTCCGCGCGGACCGGTCACGCTGCAAGACTTCTGGCTCGTCGAAAAGCTCGCGCACTTCGACCGCGAAGTGATTCCCGAGCGCCGCGTGCACGCGAAGGGCTCGGGCGCTTTCGGCACGTTCCGCGTCACCCACGATATCTCGCGCTACACGAAGGCGAAGCTGTTCGCCGACATCGGCAAGGAAACGCCGATCTTCATGCGCTTTTCCACGGTCGCGGGCGAGCGCGGCGCCGCGGACGCCGAACGCGACGTGCGCGGCTTCTCGATCAAGTTCTACACGGAAGAGGGCAACTGGGACGTCGTCGGCAACAACACGCCGGTGTTTTTCATCCGCGATCCGCTGAAGTTTCCCGACTTCATCCACACGCAAAAGCGCGATCCGTACACGAATATGCGCAGCAATGTCGCGGCGTGGGACTTCTGGTCGCGTCATCCGGAATCGCTGCATCAGGTGACGATTCTCATGAGCGACCGCGGCATCCCGAAGAACTACCGTCAAATGCACGGCTTCGGATCGCACACGTTCTCGTTCATCAATGCCGACGGTGAGCGCTTCTATGTGAAGTTCCATTTCAAGTCGCAGCAGCCGCTCGAGAACTATACCGACGCCGAAGCCGCCGCCGTGATCGCCGCCGATCGCGAGAGCGCGCAGCGCGATCTCGTCGACAACATCGACAAAGGCAATTTCCCGCGCTGGAATTTCCGCATTCAGGTGATGACGGAAGACGAGGCTGCGAAGTCGAAGGTGAATCCGTTCGACATCACGAAAGTGTGGTCGCACAAGGACTATCCGCTGATCGACGTCGGCGTGATCGAGCTGAATCGCAATGCGCAGAACTACTTCGCGGACGTCGAGCAGGCCGCCTTCACGCCGGCGAACGTGGTGCCGGGCATTGGCTTCTCGCCGGACCGGCTGTTGCAGGGGCGTCTTTTCTCCTATGGCGACACGCAGCGCTATCGGCTCGGCGTCAACCATCATCAGATTCCGGTGAATGCGCCGCGTACGCCGGTCGCGAACACGTTTCATCGCGATGGCGCGATGCGGACCGACGGCAACCTCGGCGGCCGCGTGAACTACGAGCCGAACCGTTACGGCGAATTCGCGCAGGACGTGAACGCAAACGAGCCGCCGCAAGCGGGCGGGATGGTGCATCGCTACGACCATCGCGAGGACGACGATTACTACAGCCAGCCGGCAGCGCTTTTCAGACTCTTCGACGAAGCCCAGCGCGAACGCTTCTTCGGCAACATCGCGCGGCACATTCATGGCGTGCCGAACGAGATCGTCGCGCGGCAGATCGGGCATTTCCGCCGTATCGATCCGGCGTATGCGCAAGGCGTGATCGATGCGCTCGCGAAGCTCGGGCAGACGATCGAAGAGCAGGACACCGCAGCCGTCTGACGGCGGCGCTTTCGGAAACACGGGAGAACACATCATGTCTCAGGCGTTGCATCACATCGCACAGGCCGTCGAGCAGATCGACGCAACGAGCGTTCGGGCATCGCGCGGCGTGCGCGTCGCGATCGCGTTCGGGATCGTCGCGGCGGGATACGGGCTGATCGTCGCGGGCGGTGTCGCGGGCGCGTGATAGCGTCGCCGTGCAATGAATCGTTCCCCGTTTATACGATAAACTGTCGAACGCTCGAAACGCCGCGCGGCAAGCTCTTGCGCGCGGCGTTCGCACCTTTCGAATCAACTCTCTCTCGGAGTCATCATGGCGAAGAAAGGCATTGCACCCGCCGTCAATATCGGCATCAGCGACAAAGACCGCAAGAAGATCGCCGACGGGCTGTCCCGCCTGCTGGCCGACACGTACACGCTGTATCTGAAGACCCACAACTTTCACTGGAACGTCACGGGTCCGATGTTCAACACGCTGCATCTGATGTTCGAGACCCAGTACAACGAACTGGCGCTCGCCGTCGATTCGATCGCCGAACGCATTCGCGCACTGGGCGTGCACGCGCCGGGCAGCTACAAGGACTTCGCGAAGCTGTCGTCGATTCCGGAAGCGGACGGCGTGCCGGCCGCCGAAGACATGATCCGCCAACTCGTGGAAGGCCAGGAAGCCGTCGTCCGCACCGCGCGCGAGATCTTCCCGGCGACGGAAGCCGCGAACGACGAGCCGACCGCCGACCTGCTCACGCAACGCATGCAGACGCACGAGAAGACCGCGTGGATGCTGCGCGCGATGCTGGCCTGAAGCGCTCGGCCTCGACATGACGAAACCCCGCTTTCACGCGGGGTTTTTGCTTTTCGGGCTGATCTAAAATAGCTCGTCGTGAATCTCGCTCCCAGGGTCCGCCATGTTCGCCCGTTTTCCGCTCTACATGCGCCTCGTGCGCCTCGACAAGCCTATCGGCAGCCTGCTGCTCTTGTGGCCGACGCTCAATGCGTTGTGGATCGCGTCGAGCGGCCATCCGTCGCCGATGCTGCTCGTCATTTTCATCGTCGGCACGATATTGATGCGCTCGGCGGGCTGCGCGATCAACGACTACGCGGATCGCGATTTCGACCGCTACGTGAAGCGCACGGCGGAGCGGCCGATCACATCGGGCAAGATCAAGGCGTGGGAAGCCGTGGCGCTCGCGGCGGCGCTCTCGCTCGTCGCGTTCCTGCTGATCCTGCCGCTCAACACGCTCACGAAGGAACTGTCGGTGTTCGCGCTGTTCGTGGCGGGTTCGTATCCGTTCACCAAGCGTTTCTTCGCGATCCCGCAGGCGTATCTGGGCATCGCGTTCGGCTTCGGCATTCCGATGGCCTTCGCCGCCGTGCAGAACCAGGTGCCGATGCTCGCGTGGATCATGCTCGCGGCGAACGTGTTTTGGTCGGTCGCGTACGACACCGAATACGCGATGGTCGATCGCGACGACGACATCAAGATCGGCATTCGCACGTCCGCGCTCACCTTCGGGCGATACGACGTGCTTGCCGTCATGCTCTGCTACGCGATAACGCTCGCGATTTACGTGGGCATCGGCGTCGCGCTGGGCTTCGGCTGGCTCTACTGGCTCGGCTGGCTCGCAGCGGCGGGCTGCGCGGTTTATCACTACGGGCTGATCCGCAATCGTGAGCGCATGGCGTGCTTCGCCGCGTTCAGGCATAACAACTGGCTCGGCGGGATGTTGTTTGCCGGGATTGCGTTGCAGTATGCACTGTCGAACTGATCCCGTTCGCATGGATCGGGTGCCGCAACGTGTGCAACGCACGTTGCGACATCGCGCCGCCCGCTGTTTTATTCCGGCCTGCGAAATGGTCTGAGAACGACAAATTTGTTCACATTGAAGTCTCGCGGTCTTATCTTTTGATAAGTTCGCCAGGTTGGGCAACTAGCTAATCCTTTGGGCGCGTCTGAAAGACGCGTTATACACCGCCCGGCAATTCGATTGCGAACGCGCCGGCCTTCCTTCGACAAGCCAACCGAACGCCGCGGGGTATTTCCGCGCGGCTGCATTCGTTCGTTTGCTTTACTTCCAATGTGTCAGTCATGGGTTTTCTCGCTCGCTTCGATCTAGCCGGACTCGCATCCCGAAACGGAGTCACGTATCTCATCGAGACCGGCTATGGACGAGGCGACTCGTGCCGTGCCGCCTTGGGCAGGGGTTTCGCGAAAGCGCTGTCCTGCGAAATCTTCGAACCGCTCTTCGCCGAAGCGGAACAAAGCGAGCGGCTCAATGTGGTGAACGCGGACAGTCTCACCTTCCTGCGCTCCGATTCGGTGACCGGCGTGCTCGCCGAACAGCGCTGCCTCGTGTTTCTCGACGCACACTATCCGGGCGCGGACCATGGCGGCAAGAGTTACATGAGTCAGGAACACTCTCCGACCGAGCGCCTGCCGTTGCTCGCGGAACTTGAACTCATGCGCGGGCGGGCCAGTGACGCGCTTATCGTGCTGGACGATGTACGCATCTACCGGCGCGAGTTTCAGACAAGCTGCGGGACGCTTCCGGATTGGGCCGAAAACGGCTTCGATCAGGAAGCGGCGTTTCTCGAATTGCTTGCGTCGTTCGACTCCTCGCACACGCTGCACTGGCATTCCGAGGATACGGGCTACGCGGTCCTGTGGCCGCGCGCTTGGGGCGAATACGCGCTGAAAAAATGGGTGCTGCCCGGCGACCAGACGCAGCCGTTCGCGCTCACCCTAGGCGTTCCCGGCACGACCTGCATCTCGCTCAACCGCCGCTTGCTCGACGCTCGTTTCAGCAATCGCTGGCTCGTGGGCAATGGGCTCGATATCGGCGGCGGCAATGACAGCATCGCGCTGTATCGATCGTTGTTTCCGCGTATCGACAGGGTGACGGTCTACGAGTGGGAGCAGGGCGACGCGCAATATCTCGAGAACGTTCAGGACGACAGCTTCGATTTCGTCTATTCCGGGCACTGCCTCGAACACATGATCGACCCGCGTGTCGCGATGCGCCACTGGTTGCGCGTGCTCAAGCCGGGCGGCCATCTCGTCATCACCGTGCCGGACGAGGATCTCTACGAGCAGGGCATGTGGCCGTCGACGTTCAACGGCGACCACAAGCACACGTTCACCCTATACAAGCGGGAAAGCTGGTCGCCCGTTTCGATCAACGTTGTGGATTTGCCGCGCAGTTTCGAGCGCGAAGTCAGCATCAAGAAGGTCGAGCTTCTGGATCACAGTTTCCTGCACGGCATGGAGCGCTACGATCAGACGCGCACCGCATTCTCGGAATGCGGCATAGAATTCGTCGTGCAGAAACTTTGAGAGCGCGGCGCCCTCAAGCCCCGCCCAACTCATCCCCCATCTCTCTCGCCCGCGCTTCTGCCGCGAGCGCGCCGCGCACGATCGCATCCTTCACGCCTTGCGCCTCGAACGATGCGAGCGCCGCCGCCGTCGTGCCGCCCTTCGACGTCACGCGCTCGCGCAGCACGCTCGCCGGCTCGCCCGATTGCGCGGCCAGTTGCGCCGCGCCGGTGAAGGTCGCGACCGCGAGCGCGCGCCCTTGCTCCTCATCCATACCGAGCTGGCGCGCGGCTTCCTGCATCGCTTCGATGAAATAGAACACGTAGGCCGGGCCGCTGCCGGAGATCGCGGTGACGGCGTCGAGCTTCGCTTCGTCGTCGAACCAGACGGCCGTGCCGACCGCTTCCAGCACTTGCGACGCGAGCGCCTTCGCCGCATCGGTGACGCCAGGCAGCGCGGCGAGCCCCGTCACGCCCATGCCGATCAGCGCGGGCGTGTTCGGCATCGTGCGCACGATCTGCGCGTAGCCGTTCAGCCAGCGCGAAAGATCCGTCGCGCGAATGCCGGCCGCGATGCTGATGATCGTCTGCTTCGACAGATGCGGCGCGAGCGCTTCGGCCACGCTCTTGAGCACTTGCGGCTTCACCGCGAGCACGATCGCGTCGTAGCCGGCGAGCGCTTCGTCGACAGCCGCGCCCGTCGCGATGCCGAACTGCTTCGCCGTGCGCGCGCGCGCTTCGTCGTTGATGTCGATGGCATAGATGTCAGCGGGCGCCGTGCCGCGCTTGATGAGACCGCCGATGAGCGCCGCGGCCATGTTGCCGCCGCCGATGAATGCAATTTTCATGGTTGATGGTGAAGTCAGTTGGTGTAATTGCGCGCGCCGAAAATCGCGGTGCCGATGCGGACCATCGTCGCGCCTTCGAGCACGGCCGCTTCGAGATCGGCGGACATGCCCATCGAGAGCGTGTCGAGATCGAGGCCGTCGGCGCGCAGCGCGTTCATCAGTTCGCGCAGGCGCGCGTGCGGTTCGCGTTGCGCGTCGAGTGTTTCGGCGGGTTCGGGAATCGCCATCAGGCCGCGCAGACGCAAGCCCGGCAGGGCGGCGACCGCATGCGCGAGCGCGGCGGCCCCATCCGGTTCGACGCCGCTCTTCGATGCCTCGCCGCTCACGTTCACCTGCACGCATACGTTGAGCACGGGCGCGCTTGGCGGACGTTGTGCGGAAAGACGTTCGGCGATCTTCAGGCGATCGATGGAATGCACCCAGTCGAACTGCTCGGCGACGACCTTCGTCTTGTTCGATTGCAGCGGCCCGATGAAATGCCATTCGATTTCGCCGCGCAGATCCGCGAGCTCGGCGATCTTCGCGATGCCTTCCTGCACGTAGTTCTCGCCGAACGCGCGCTGGCCGGCTTCGAAGGCGGCGCGCACGTCGTCGGCGGGAAAGGTCTTGGACACGGCGAGCAGCTTGACGGAATCCGCATCGCGCGACGCTTCGTGCGCCGCCTTCGCGATGCGTTGCCGGACTTCTTCGAGATGTTGGGCGATGGACATGCTTGAGGCTCGGGACGGTCGAGCCGCTCATTATACGAAGCGGCCTCAACCGTACAGCAGATGTTCCAGCAGTTGAATCCAGTGCGTGACGGGCGTCGACGTGCCGCTTTGCAGATGCGCGATGCAGCCGACATTCGCCGACACGATCATCTGCGGTTCCAGCTTTTCCAGCCGGTCGAGCTTCTGATTGCGCAGCGTGTACGAGAGCTTCGGCTGCAAGACCGAATACGTGCCAGCCGATCCGCAGCACAGATGGCTGTCCGCAGGCAGGCGCACTTCGAGGCCGAGCGCGGTCAGCAGATGCTCGACGCGTCCGCGAATCTGCTGCCCGTGCTGCAGCGTGCACGGCGGATGAAATGCGACCGTATGCACGCCGCGCCGCCGCGCGAGCGCGACCAGCTCTTCTTCGTACATCGGCAGGATTTCGGCGAGATCGCGCGTGAGATCGACGATCTTTTGCGCCTTCGCCGAGTACGCCGGATCGTTGCGCAGCAGATGCGCGTATTCCTTGACGGTCGCGCCGCAGCCCGACGCGTTCATCACGATCGCCTCGACGCCGTTTTCGACATACGGCCACCATGCGTCGATGTTGTTGCGCACGTCGTCGAGCGCGTCGTCGTTGTAGCCGAGATGCAGGCGGATCGCGCCGCAGCAGCCCGCGCCCGGCGCCGTGACGATCTCGATGCCGAGCGCGTCGAACACGCGCGCCGTCGCCGTGTTGACGTTGGGCATCATCGCCGGCTGGACGCATCCGGCGAGCATCAGCATCTTGCGTTCGTGCTTGTTGGTCGGCGCGGCGAGCGGGCGCTCGGGCAGCGGAATCTTCGCGCGCAGCTTGCGCGGAAGAATGCCGCGGAACTGCTGACCGAGCTTCATCGCGGGCGTGAAGAGCGTGCTGTTCGGCAGGAAGCTTGCGAGCAGACGCCGTTGCAGACGCTGACGCATCGGCCGCTCGACCTTTTCTTCGACGACCTTGCGCCCGATCTCGACGAGCTTGCCGTATTGCACGCCGGACGGACACGTGCTTTCGCAATTGCGGCAGGTGAGGCAGCGGTCCAGATGCAGTTGCGTGCTGCGCGTGACGGGCGCGCCTTCGAACATCTGCTTCATCAGATAGATGCGCCCGCGCGGCCCGTCGAGCTCGTCGCCGAGCAACTGATACGTCGGGCAGGTCGCCGTGCAGAAGCCGCAGTGCACGCACTTGCGCAGAATGGCGTCGGCTTCGTCGCCATCGGCCGTGCCGCGGATGAAATCGGCGAGATTGGTTTGCATCGATGCGCCTAGAAGTCTGGATACAAACGCGCGCGATTGAAGATGCGCGCCGGATCGAACGCAACTTTCAATCCACGGTGAATTTTCATGAGCGGCGCCGGCAGCGGCGTGAAAACGCCTGCATTGCGATCGTAGGCGGAGCCGGCGCGGAAGATCGTCGCGTGGCCGCCCGCCTGTTTCGCGCTGATGCGCACGGTTTGCGGATCGGTGTCGGTGATCCACCAGCGTTGCGCGCCGCCCCATTCCATCAGTTGCGCGCCCGGCAGATGCAGCGGCTCGGCGATCGACGGCAAAGCGAGCCGCCACAGCGCCGAACGCGGTTCGATGACAGCGAAGAACGGATCGGTCTGTTCGCGCATGCCGATCCAGAATCGGTCGGCTTCGACCGCATCGACGACCTCGCCGCCGAGCGTGTTGCGCGCGGTTTTCACGGCTGCTTCGGCGCCCGCGAGACGCAGCGCGAGCGTGCCGTCGCGCCACGCGCTGCCGCAGATCGGCAGCGGATGCCCGCCCCATTCGTTGAGCTTGCGCACGCCGTCTGTCGCGTGCATGTCGAATTTCAGCGTGGCTTCGGCGACGGGGCGCGGCAGCACCTTGATCGACAGTTCGAGAATCAGGCCAAGCGTGCCGAGCGATCCGGCGAGCAGGCGCGACACGTCATAGCCCGCGACATTCTTCACGACTTGCCCGCCGAAGTGCAGCACTTGTCCGTGGCCGTTCATGACGACCGCGCCGAGCACGAAGTCGCGCGGCGCGCCGGTCCATGCGCGTCGCGGGCCCGCAAGCCCCGCGGCGATGCAGCCGCCGAGCGTCGCGTTGCGCCCGAAATGCGGCGGCTCGAACGGCAGCATCTGATTATGCTCACGCAGCGCCGCTTCGATTTCGGCGAGCGGCGTGCCGCTTCGAGCGGTGATGACGAGCTCCGCCGGATCGTACGCGATGATGCCGCGATACGCCCGCGTGTCGAGGATCTCTCCCTGGAGCGTCTGACCGTACCAGTCCTTCGTGCCGCCGCCGCGGATACGCAGCAGCGTGCCGGTTTCTGTGGCGCGGGCGATCCTCTCCGACCAGCCGGCGACGACGTCGTCCTGTTCCATGGGTGTTCCGCTCTCGAATTCTGGTTTTCTATGGCAGTCCGGTCGATTGTACCGGCCGCTTAACGGCGCCACACGCGGGGAAACGTGGATAGCGGAACGCGTTCTCCCGGCTAGAAGCGCGGCAACTCGGGGTGCGGCAACAGGCCGCCGCGCACGTGCATCTTGCCGTATTCGGCGCAGCGCGCGCGCGTCGGAATGCCCTTGTCGGGGTTGAGCAGACCCGGCGGATCGAACGCGCGCTTCACGGCGAAGAACGCGTCGCGCTCTTCGGGCGAGAATTGCACGCACATCGAATTGATCTTCTCGATGCCGACGCCATGCTCGCCCGTCACCGTGCCGCCGAGTTCGACGCACGCCTCCAGGATGTCGCAGCCGAACGCTTCCGCGCGATGCCACTCGTCGAGATCGTTGCCGTTGAAGAGAATCAGCGGATGCATGTTGCCGTCGCCCGCATGGAACACGTTGATGCAACGCAGCGCGTACTTCTTCTCCATCTCTTCGATGCGCGCGAGCAGCGGCCCGATCGCGCGGCGCGGCACGGTGCCGTCCATGCAGTAATAGTCCGGCGAGATGCGGCCCGCCGCCGGAAAGGCGTTCTTGCGGCCCGACCAGAACTTGAGGCGCTCGGCTTCTGAACGCGAGATCTGGATGCGCGATGCGCCGTGTTCGCGCAGCACCGCCGTCATGCGGACGATTTCCTCGGCGACTTCATCGTGCGTGCCGTCGGATTCGCATAGCAGGATCGCGGCGGCGTCGAGATCGTAGCCCGCGTTGACGAATTCCTCGACGGCGCGCGTCGCGGGCTTGTCCATCATTTCGAGTCCGGCCGGGATGATGCCCGCCGCGATGATCGCGGCAACCGCGTTGCCGCCTTTCACGACATCGTCGAAGCTCGCCATGATGACTTGCGCGGTCTGCGGCTTCGGAATCAGCTTGACGGTGATCTCCGTGACGATCGCGAACATGCCTTCACTGCCGATCATCACCGCGAGCAGATCGAGGCCGGGCGCATCGGGGCCGAGCGAGCCGAATTCGATGACATCGCCGTCCATCGTCACCGCGCGCACGCGCAGGACGTTGTGAACCGTGAGCCCGTATTTCAGGCAGTGCACGCCGCCCGAGTTTTCGGAGACGTTGCCGCCGATCGTGCACGCAATCTGCGACGACGGATCGGGCGCGTAGTAGAGGCCGAACGGCGCGGCGGCTTCCGAAATGGCGAGATTGCGGACGCCCGGTTGCACGGTCGCCGTGCGCGCGTACGGATCGACCTCGATGATCTTCCGGAAGCGCGCGAGCGACAGCACGATGCCGTGGCGGATCGGCATCGCGCCGCCGGAGAGGCCGGTGCCCGCGCCGCGCGGAACGATCGGCACGGCGAGACGCGCGCAGATCTGCACGACGCGCTGCACCTGCGCTTCAGTTTCAGGCAGCGCGACGGCGAGCGGCAAACGCCGATACGCGGCGAGGCCGTCGCATTCGTACGCGGCCGTGTCTTCCTCGCGAAAGAGCAGACAGTGCGTCGGCAGCACGGCCATCAGCGCCTGCACGACTTCACGCTGACGCGCGGCGAGCTGATCTTCGGTCAGCGCGGGCGCGTCTTCGTGCGGCAGATTCGGCGACATCTGCTCGGCTTTGAGCTCGTCGGGTGCGTTCACGTCTCCTCCTTGTTCGATGACCGCGCGGTCGGCGCCGCGTCTTCATGCGTGCATCTTGCGCGACTTCGTCAGCCTTCGAAAGCGAAGATTTTCCCCGGATTCATCAGATTCTTCGGATCGAGCGCCTGCTTGATGGCACGCATCGTGTCGACGGCGTCCTCGCCGTGTTCGTCGATCAGAAAGCCCATCTTGTGCAGCCCGACGCCGTGTTCGCCGGTGCAGGTGCCGCCCATCCTCAGCGCGCGTCCGACGATGAGCCGATTGATGCGCTCGGCTTCTTCGAGCTCTTCGGGCTTGGCCGGATCGAGCAGCATCGCGACGTGGAAATTGCCGTCGCCCACATGCCCGACGATCGGACTCGGCAAGTACGAGCCTTGCAGGTCCTTCTCCGTTTCCTCGACGCATTCGGCGAGGCGCGAGATCGGCACGCAGACGTCGGTCGTGACGGCGCGGCAGCCGGGCTTCAGTTGCAGCATCGCGAAGTAGGCGGAATGGCGCGCGTTCCAGAGACGGCTGCGATCTTCGGGGCGCGTCGCCCACTCGAAGTCCTCGCCTTTGTTTTCCGCGACGATGTCCTGCACCGTCTGCGCCTGTTCCGCGACGCCGGATTCGGTGCCGTGGAATTCGAAGAACAGCATCGGCGATTCGCGCAGCGTCAGATTCGAATGCTTGTTGATGGCGCGCACGGCGAGCTTGTCGACGAATTCGACGCGCGCGATCGGCACGCCCATCTGAATGGTTTCGATGACGGCGCGCACGGCGTCGCCCATCGACGGAAACGCGCACACGGCCGCCGAAATCGCTTCGGGTTGCGGATAGAGGCGCACGGTGATTTCGGTGATGACGCCGAGCGTGCCTTCCGAGCCGACGAAAAGACGCGTGAGGTCATAGCCCGCCGACGATTTGCGCGCGCGCGTGCCGGTTTTGATGACGCGGCCATCGGCGAGGACGACGGTGAGCGCGAGGACGTTCTCGCGCATCGAGCCGTAGCGCACGGCGTTGGTGCCGGAGGCGCGCGTCGCGGACATGCCGCCGATGCTCGCGTCCGCGCCCGGATCGATCGGAAAGAAGAGGCCGGTGTCTTTGAGCGCTTCGTTCAGTTGCTTGCGCGAGATGCCGGGCTGCACGGTGACGGTGAGGTCTTCGGCGTTGATCGAGACGACCTGGTTCATCTCCGACAAATCGATGGAGACGCCGCCTTGCACCGCGAGGAGATGGCCTTCGAGCGACGAGCCGTTGCCGTAGGGGATGATCGGGACGTCGTGTTCGGCGCAGAGCTTGACGATGGCTTGCACTTCGTCGGTGCTGCGCGCGAAGACGACGGCATCGGGAAGTTGCGGATCGAACGGCGATTCGTCGCGGCCGTGGTGTTCGCGCACTGCCTGCGCAGTGGAGACGCGGTCGGCGAATTGCTGCTTCAGGGCATCGAGAAGCACGGCGGGGAAGGGGCGTTTCTGAAGCGCCTGATGTTCGGTCGGGTGATTCACGTGCGTGTCTCCGGGCGGTGCGGCTTTGGTTTCTGTTCTGGGCGTGGCTTTCTATCTCATTTTACGCCGTCGAGGAGCCGGTCGGCGCCGCGGGCTTCGCGCGGAGGCGCGTGCCTATAATGGGTCGGGGTTTTTGTCCGCTTTTCAGGAGTCGATGATGGGTCACCGCTTGAGCAAGATCGCCACGCGTACCGGCGATGATGGAACGACGGGTCTTGGCGATGGAAGCCGCGTTTCCAAAGACGATGCGAGGATTGCGGCGATCGGGGATGTGGATGAGTTGAATTCGTGTATCGGCGTTTTGCTTTGTGAGCCGATGCCTTCAGATGTGCGCGATGCTTTAACTCGGATCCAGAACGATTTGTTCGATCTCGGCGGCGAGTTGTCGATTCCGGGGCATTCGATGATTCAGGAATCGCATCTCGCTCAATTAGACGCGTGGCTGGAGGAGTACAACGCGACATTGCCGCCGCTCAAGGAATTTATTTTGCCGGGTGGGTCAAGGGCGGCGGCGCTGGCGCATGTCGCGCGCACTGTCTGCCGTCGGGCAGAGAGGGCTATTGTCGCGTTGGGGCGCATTGAAACTGCTGGGGTTAATGAGGCGCCGCGGAGGTATGTGAATCGACTATCCGATCTTTTATTTGTTCTGGCGCGAGTACTTAATCGCGCGGATGGCGGCGAGGACATCCTCTGGATTCACATCAAATCACCTATGTGAAGGCGGCCATATTGGCATATACGTCACGCCGTGTTGCTTATTGAAGCCTTTTGTAGTTTTCCAAAGAGAAAAACCATGATTCTCCACGCTGAGCCCTTTTGCGTTCAGTTTAGACGTCGATTCAGTATTCTCTGAAATTATTTCCTGTGCGATTTTGTCGCCACTCCGACTAGAAAATCGGAGTACTCTGTGGTCATTGATAACCAATACAACACTGAGGGCGCGACTACATCATGCACAGCGAAAATGCTCCGGCAATGACGCTCGCGGAAATGAGAGGCTGCGGATGGGAGTTAATCGTAAAAAATAACCTTTGCAAAGGTTATACCGGTCTTTTCCAAGATTTTTCGAACGCCGCCACGTCCGCAGTTGGAGAGAAAGATTTAAGAAAGGGTGAGTGCTTGAGGCTTCTAGCCCATGCGACTTCGATGATGCTCGCACCGATGAGCATCAATGAGCCATTCAGGCCGATGTTGTCGCTAACCGATGGAAGGCGTTCCGCGCTTCCGTCGGACTTTTCGATCGAAGACCTGAGCCTACTCGCTAGCTTCGTTGACTTCGTAGACAACCCTTGGCTAAGAGCAAGGTTATCGGACCTCGCTTGGCTCACGTTGAGGCCGCCGAATCCGAAGTTTGCGTTGATGGCCATCAACGCCTACGTAACGATTCCGTTGAGGCTTGAAACTTGGATTGCTGGTGGAGATGACTGCTGGCGTCGCGCCGTAAGCTTGGCGAGGATGCTTAGGCGAACCGCGGAGAAGAATCTGCAAGCTATTGAGTCGGCTGCCCTGGCGCGTTTTCTCCAACTCGATGCGAGCGATGGATTCATGGCCTTCTGGCTGGCAGAGTTTATGAGGCAAAATCGATTTGGGACAGCTGCTGCTTATGCTATTTCCGAGAGTCTGGGGGCAATTGCGTTCGTCCTTGGAGAGAAAAACGAGTTTCATGCAAGCCGGACATATTTTGAAGAAGCGGAGCATTGGTTCTCGGCGATGGGGGATAAAAATAGCTCGGCGCAAATGCTCGCGAATCTCGCCAAAGCATGGGAGGCTGAAGCGGATGCAGCACTATCGTCATATGTACCCAGCAACATGGTCGCGGCAGATTTTTATGAGAAGGCTATACAATCGTATCGCCGAATCCCCGGCGCGCTTAGGGGTCAACACGCTGTCGAGAAGCGGATCGCCGAAGTGCACGAAAAGTTGACTAGAGCGGGCGCTGGGGCATTAGGTGAGATGCACGTGCTTCGCTCGGACCCGATTGATGTTACGGAGATAATCGACCGTGCAACAGATCTCGTGAAAGGAAAGGCGCCGCTGGATGCGTTAAATGCGTTTGTGAACGTTACACGAGGGATAGGTGCTGAACAGCTGCGTAAACGATCCGAGCAAAGCCTCAAAGAATTCCCGTTGTTGTCGCTTTTTGCCGCGGTTTATTACTCGCGCGACGGTAGAGTAATCGCAAAGCGGCCCGGTGCTGGGCCACGAGACCACGGCTCAGATGATCATGATGCGGCGGTCCATGCTGAGATGATGCGCGAGTACAGAATGCAATTAGGTCTGGTAACGCAAGCGCTCATTTTACCGGCACTCGACATGATAAGGCTTGAGCATCGACTGCGTCGCGCCGACTTCGCAGCGCTGGCATATAAGTCACCGATCGTTCCGGCGGATCGAGCCGAAATGTTTGGACGAGGTTTGTATGCCGGATTCGATAATGACTTTGCTGCCGCTTTACATCTGTTGGTACCTCAAGTCGAGCACGTAGTTCGATACCAACTCAAAGCGGCAGGCGCTAAGACGACGAATATTGCTAGAAACGGCGTTGAGAATGAGAATGGGCTGAGTACACTCCTGGAATTGCCAGAGTTAGAGCAGGTTTTTGGTAACGACCTCGCGTTCGAAATGCGCGCGCTCTTCTGCGATCCGTTGGGGTGGAATATCCGCAACGAACTCGCTCATGGCTTACTGAACGAGGATGACTGCTTTTCTGCAGGTTCCATCTACGCCTGGTGGTTCTGCCTGAAGCTTGTCTTCCTCCCCTTTTGGAATGCAACGCAGAACGGGGAGACAGCGGACGACGAAGGGCCAATATCGACCTGACCTACGCAATCATAGTCGTAGTATGTGGTTTGGAAATGCTGGAGTCGGAACAAATCGGCATTGTGCGTCGGCAAGCCCGCACAATGCCGAGCAAATCAGTTAATTGCCTCCACCCCTCACAACCCGCCGCTGCTTCACCGCTTCCGCCAGTCCTTCAAGCACGCCGACACTCTCATCCCACCCGATACAGGCATCGGTAATACTCTGCCCGTACGTCAACTCGCACCCTTCCTTCAAATCCTGCCGCCCGGCAACGAGATGCGATTCCACCATCACGCCGACAATCCGCTCATCTCCAGCCGCAAGCTGCTTACCAATATCCTCACAAACCGGAATTTGATTCTCATGCTTCTTCGAGCTATTAGCATGACTCGCATCGATCATCAGACGCGCCGCCAACCCCGCCTTCCCGATATCCGAGCAAGCCGCATCCACACTCGCAGCATCATAATTAGGCGCTTTCCCTCCGCGCAAAATGATATGGCAATCCTCATTCCCCGCGGTAGAAACGATCGCCGAATGCCCGCCCTTGGTCACTGAAAGAAAATGATGCGGCTGCGAAGCCGCCTTAATCGCGTCGACGGCGATCTTTACATTTCCGTCAGTGCCATTCTTGAACCCAACAGGACACGACAGCCCCGAAGCCAATTCCCGATGAACCTGCGATTCCGTCGTCCTAGCCCCAATCGCCCCCCACGAAATCAAATCGGCGATGTACTGTGGGCTAATCATGTCGAGGTATTCGGTCCCAGCCGGCAGCCCAAGCTCATTGACATGCATGAGCAATTCCCGCGCAGCCCTCAATCCATCATTGATCTTGAAGCTGTTATCCATATACGGATCGTTGATGAGCCCCTTCCATCCAACGGTGGTACGCGGCTTTTCGAAGTACACGCGCATCACGATCTCAAGCTCACCCGCAAAGCGACGACGCTGCTCGATCAGCCTCCCCGCGTATTCCATAGCGGCCTTGGGATCATGAATCGAGCAAGGCCCGATGATGACGATCAGCCGGTCATCCATCCCATGAAGAATGCGGTGCATCGACTGCCGCGCGTTATAGATCAGCTCCGAAACCGGCTCGGCGCAAGGGAATTCGCGGATCAGATGCGCGGGCGGGGTCAGCTCTTTCAGTTCACGGATACGAACGTCATCGGTGTTGTGCGGGGGCATGTCGGTTCTCCAACGGCAGCGTTCTAATCAAACTATGAGACGAAAAAAAACCGCCAGACTCGCTGGCGGTTTTTTCGGGAATTCGGTCTTTCAACCTGTGTACGACTCACCCTCTCGATCCGCCAGCGGTCTGAGATGCCAAAAAAAATAAAAATAAAACTTGGCGGACATGATGGATCGAAGGCGTGTCAAAAAAGTTGTGACTGCTTTTATAACCTCAAACGCACGGCGTTGACAACCCCGCAGCTACGAGAACGCGGACAATCCGCATCGAACGAAACAAAGACGGTACATCCACGCCCGATCGATGCGGAAATCCCGCATGCACGCGGTGGGCGATCAGACCGTGCCGCCGACCGTCATCTTCTCGATGCGCAACGTCGGCTGACCGACGCCCACCGGCACGCTCTGTCCTTCCTTGCCGCAGACGCCGACGCCGCTATCCAGCGACATGTCGTTGCCGATCATCGTCACGTACTTGAGCGACTCAGGCCCGCTGCCGATCAGCGTTGCGCCCTTCACCGGATACGTGATCTTGCCGTTCTCGATCATGTACGCCTCGGACGCCGAGAACACGAACTTGCCGTTGGTGATATCGACCTGACCGCCGCCGAAGTTCACCGCATACAAGCCGTTCTTCACCGACGCCAGAATCTCCTGCGGATCCTTGTCGCCGTTGAGCATGTACGTGTTGGTCATGCGCGGCATCGGCAGCGCGGCGTACGATTCGCGGCGCGCGTTGCCCGTCACCGGCATCTTCATCAGGCGCGCGTTCAGCGAATCCTGAATGTAGCCCTTGAGAATGCCGTCTTCGATCAGCGTCGTGCACTGCGTCGGATTGCCTTCGTCGTCGATATTGAGCGAGCCGCGCCGATTCGGCAGCGTGCCGTCATCGACGACGGTGACGCCCTTCGCCGCGACCTGCTCGCCGATGCGTCCCGCGAACGCCGACGAGCCCTTGCGGTTGAAATCGCCCTCCAGGCCGTGTCCGACCGCCTCGTGCAGCAACACGCCGGGCCAGCCCGGCCCGAGCACGACGGTCATCGCGCCGGCCGGAGCAGGGCGCGCTTCGAGATTGACGAGCGCGGCATGCACGGCATCGTCGACGTACTTCTGGAGGATCGCGTCGGTGAAATAGCCGTAGTCGAAACGCCCGCCGCCGCCGCCGGTGCCGATTTCGCGCCGGCCGTTCTGCTCGGCGATCACCGTCACGGAGACGCGCACGAGCGGGCGCACATCCGCCGCGAGCGCGCCGTCGCTGCGCGCGACCAGCACGACATCGTATTCGCCGGCCATGCCGGCCATCACTTGCGTAATGCGCGGATCTTTCGCCCGCGCCATTTGCTCGACGCGTTCCAGCAATTTCACCTTGGCGGTGGCGTCGAGCGAATGCAGCGGATCGGCGGCGAGATAAAGATCGCGGCCCGACACGCCCGTAAGCGTGCTCGCCGGCTTGATCTTGTGCTTGCCGCCGCCCGCCTTGGCGATCGCGCGCGTGGCGATCGCGGCCTGACGGATGGATTCGGGCGAGAGGTCATCGGAATACGCGAACGCGGTGCGCTCGCCCGATACGGCGCGCACGCCGACGCCCTGATCGATGCTGAAACTGCCCGATTTGACGATGCCTTCTTCGAGACTCCACGCTTCGCTGCGCGTGGACTGGAAATAGAGATCCGCGTAATCGACGCGATGCGTGAAGATTTCCGCCAGCGTGCGGGTGATCAGGCCTTCGTCGAGGCCGTAGGGCGTGAGCAAAACGTCCTTCGCCGTGACCAGGTTACGAATGCCGGGTTCGATGATATTCATGCGGTGCCTATTGCGTGTTCTGTGACGAGTTCGATGATATTTGCAGACGATTTGCAGCCTATTCTACGTTCCGATTCGCTCACATCATGTGCGGGGAGAAACCCGCGTCTTCAAGTTCGCGCGCGCTTCAACGGAGCACGCGATGCCGGTAAGCCGGCAAACTCTGTCGCACGGCGGCGATGCGCTGCAGATCGATGCCGCCGATCACGACGCCCGGTCCTTCATCCTTCACATCGACGATTTCGCCCCACGGATCGATCAGCATGCTGTGACCCCACGTGCGCCGTCCGTTCTCGTGATTGCCGCCTTGCGCCGCCGCGAGCACGTAACACTGATTCTCGACGGCGCGCGCCGTGAGCAGCGTCTGCCAGTGCGCGCGGCCGGTCGTGTAAGTGAACGCGGATGGCACGACCATCAGCGCGCAATCGCCGAGCTTTCGATACAACTCCGGAAAGCGCAGGTCGTAGCACACCGACAATCCCACGCGTCCGAACGGCGCGTCGAATGAGCGTACTTCGTTCCCCGGAAAGATCGTGCGCGCTTCGTCGAACGATTCCTCGCCCTTTTCGAAATTGAACAGATGAATCTTGTCGTAGCGCGCGACCTGCTGTCCGCGCGGATCGAAGACGAGCGTCGTGTTCATCACGCGATCCGGTTCCGGCGACTGCAACGGCAACGTCCCGCCGATGATCCATACGCCGTGTTCGCGCGCCGCGTCGGAAAGGAACCGCTGGATCGGCCCGTCGCCCGGCGTTTCGCGTATCGCGAGCTTATCGGTGTCCTTGAAACCCATGTAGCAGAAATATTCGGGCAGGAGCACCAGTTGCGCGCCGCTTCGCGCAGCCTGGGCGATAAGCCGTCCGGCGTCCGCGAGATTCCGGTCGCGATCCGGCGCGCTGACCATCTGCAGCGCGGCGACCTGAAACGGGGCCGCGCTTTCGCTCGATCTTTCGCTCATGTCTTGGGTGCGCTGTCTAAAAAGGGGACGAAAACCGCGCCGCCGAACGCCCGTTTCAGCGGGCAGCGGCCGGAGCCACGGCGGCGGGGGGTGTTTCGATCTTACCCTGATCGCCAGTGAGCCGCTTAACGACGGGTTTGCTCCACGAGCCGGTGATCGAATAGTCGAGCGCGAACGCTTTCTGAATCGACGCCGACAGCGCGAGATCGGCGGCGAGCGCGCCGAGGCCGAGCAGCGGATTGATGACCGCCGCGCCCAGTGCGACCGCGCCGGCGCCGACGGTCGGAATCACCTTGACGTGGAGGTCTTGCGTCTGCTTCGGCATATCGACGATGCCCTGCATCTGCACGCGCGCCGGCGACGTGACCATCAGGAAGTCGTCCGTGCGGCTGATGCCATCGACGATCGTCGCGTTGCCGGTGATCTTCTCGAACGGCAGGCCCTTGCCGACGACATCCTCGAAATGCAGCGTCAACAGGCTCGCGAGACTGCGCAGGCTGAAGACGCCGAGCCACTTCGCCGAGCCCGGCGCACGCAGAATCTGCCCGTGACGCAGATCGACGGCGACGTTGCCATCGAGCGTGTTCACGTCGACGGCAGTCGGCCCGCCGTTCCACGCCGCGTGACCCGACACGGTTCCGCTGCCCGAACCGACCACGTGCGGCGCGCCGAAACGGTCGATCAACTGGCCGCCGTTCTTCACGTCGAGCTTGAAGTTGAGCGACGTGCGGCGCGGAGTGACGTCATCGGCCTGACTGCGCATCGCGTCCGGTTGCGCGGCGGCCTGCACGACGCCGCCCGGCAGCGTGCGCCACGTCGCGTTCGCGGTGAGCGTCGCGTCGGGGTTCGCGAGTTCGAGTTTGTCGAGCGTCCAGATCGGCTCATCGGCGATGACTTCGTTATGTGCGTCGACTTCGAGCCGGCCGAGGTCGTGGTCGCGGAACACGATCTCGTTCACGATGAGATCGATCGTCGGCATGTTGCGCGGCGGCTTCATCACGAGCTTGCCGGCGGCATCGTGCTCCTTCTTCTCCGGAATCACGATCTTCGCGAAGCGCGCCTGCAACGCGCCGGGGCTTTCCTTCTTCGCGCCGGGCGTCCACGAGACATCGCCCGAAATCTGATTCGACGCGATGTTCGCTTGCCATGTGCGACCGGTTTCGCTTTCACTCGCGGCAATCGCGACGTTCTCCCAGCGCCGGTCGAGCAGATTGAGCGTCGTGAAATGGATGGCGGCGCGCGTTGGGATGAATTGCTTCACGTTCTCGCTCATCGGTGCGCGCGGCGCGTTCGCGTCGGCGGGCGAGTCGGCGGGCGAGTCAGGCATCGCGGCGCTGAGTTCGGCGAAAGTCTTGCGCCAGGCATCGGCATCGAATTCGTTCAGATCGGCGGTCGCGCTCACGCCTTCGGCCGGCAAATCCGCCGGCTTGTTCAGGCCGATCGCGCCGCGCACGACCTTCACGCGCGCGCGCATGTTCATCGGCTCGGCGACGTTCTGCGGATCGATCTTGACCTGAGCCTTGCCGATCTGCTGAAACACGTAATGCGCGGCCACCGGCCCGACGTTCAACTGCGCGTCATGCAGATCCGGCGCGCCGCCCGATGATGGCTGGAAGCTGAAGGTGAGCGGCATCGGCGCGCCTTTCGCCTTGCCGAACGGCGCGGGCAGATCGATGCCGAGTCCGGTCAGATCCGAACTCGCCTGCACGACCGGCAGCGCGTTCTTGACGCCGTGAACGTGCATCTCGTAAGGCGCGGCGCCGTCGATGCGCTTCATGAAAGCCGCGACTTGCGGCGTCATCGGCTTGTTGAGGCGGCCCGCGGCATCCGCGCCGATGCGTCCGTTCACGTCGAACGCATAGCTGCCGTCCGCCTGCACGCCGCCCTTGGCGCGCACATCGCCGCCGAGCAATTGCGCCGAGAGGCCATTGAGCGTGACGGTTTTCGCGGCGAAATCGGCACGGCCGCGCAGATGCGAGAGCGGCGGCAGATTGGCGTACCTGACTTCGTTGTCGGCGAAGGTGAGCGAGCCTTTGTACTCCGGCTTGATCGGCGGCTGCGGCGCGGGCGGCCGATAGCGCGGAATGCCGAGCGTGAGCGCGAGATCCGCGTTGCCTTTTGCGTCGATCTTGCGGGTCGCGTGCTTCGCCATCAGGCCGAGCGAGCTGTCGTCGACGTACTTCAGCATGTCGGCGAGCGGGCCGCGCGCCTTGCCGTCGATCCACAGCTTGGTTTCGCGATTGCCCGTATCGTCGATGCGCCCGACGACCTTCGAGACCTTCACGCCACGATAATGCCCGCGGCCGATATCGAAGCCGAGCTTGTTCTGCGCGAGCGTGAACGTCCCGTCGATACCCTCGAACGCCGGCCAGAAGTTCGGCAGGCCGTTGGCCATCTTGCGCGGCGGGAAGGGCGTGGGATCGAACTTGCCGCCGGTGAACGGCGCCTCGATGCGGAAGATGCCCGCATCGGGAAATTTCGCGTACGGAAAGCGCGTGAGATCGCCGTGCACTTCGATCGTCCCGTTCTTCGCGACGCCCGCCTGCAGCGCATGGCCGAGATAGACGCGCACGCGCTCGTTGAGGCTCGTCGGCAGATAGCGCACGAGACTCGTCACTTTCAGATGCGAGACCTTCGCCTTCAGATCGAGATTGCCGCGCCCGTGGCCCTGATTCCAGTAGTCCGCGGTGGCCTCGCCTTCGGCATCCGCGTTCTTCACGCGCAGCGTCTCCAGATGCAGCGTGAACGCGCGGCGCAGTTCGCCGGGCGCGATCGCATCGGCGACGGTCCAGCGCGCGCGGCCTTGCAGCGAATCGAAGACGAGGCGCGGATCGTCGAACGCGCCGGGAACGGTGACGGCGACGTTCTTCGTGTCGATCGTGATGTGGCCGCCTTTCTCGTTCGCGTCGACGCTGCCCCACAGATTCTCGACGCCCGGAATGCCGGCGCGCGGATGGTTGTTGATCGTGAGCCCGGGCGGCGGCTCCTGCGCCTGCACGCTCAGGCCGTTGAGATCGCCCTTGAACGCGTAGTGCAGAAGCGGCGCGTCGCCTTTCTTGCGCTGCTGCTGCGCTTCTTCCTCGGTCTTCGGCGCGGCGCGCTCGGTGTAGATCGTGTAATCGGACACCTGGCCGCGCGGATTGAAGCGCACGAGCTCGTTGAGGATCTTCGCCGGCAGCGGCAGCGCACGCGCGAATTCCGCGAGGATGCCGATATCGACGCTATCGCCCGTCAGCCGCAGCAATTGCCCCTTGCCGACCGAAGGCAGCCGGTACGTGGCCGTCAGCGCGCGCGACACGAGCAGACGCGCGACCGGCGTGCCGTCGTCGAGCGGCAACTGGCCGAACTCCGCGTGCAGGTCGCGCAGATCGAGCGTGTACGCGTTGTCCTTCTTGTCGATGTTCCAGTTGAAGCTGGCGATCGGAAGATCGAGGCGCGGCTGCGTCGGGCGCGTGCGCAGCGCGACGTTCGCGCCGGTCAGGTCGCCGGTCGCGTTCTGCAATTGGCCGCCCGCGAAGTTCAGCCAGATCTGGTTGTTGATGCGGCCGCTGTACATCTGGAACGGCAGCTTCACGTAGCGCGCGAGCGTCGGCAGATCGACGGGACCGGTCGAAACGTAGAGACGGCCGGTCCAGTTCGCGGGCGCGCCCATCGCCGAGAAGGGTTGATGACGGAAGTCCGCGCGGAAATCGAGCGGGCCGTGCAGCACGTCGCCATCGGCGGGCGCCTTGAGCGCAAGCCGATGACGCGCGCCGTCGTTGACGATCGCGAGGTGCAGGCGCTTGAACGCGATCTCGGGCGCGGCGCGCTGCGCGTCGCGCCAGCGCAGCGTGCCATCGCGCAGAAGAATGCGGTCCTGGCCGAGCAGCCAGGTCGTGAATGCGTTCGAACCGGTGCGATGCGTGGGAATCGGCACGCCCGCGACAGTAACCGCGCCATCGGCGTTGCGCGCGATGATGACATCGGGTCCGTCGACGGTCAGATCGGCGAGCTTGGGCCGCAGATGCAGCAGCGATCCCCACGCGATGCTCGCGCTCGCGTGCGGCACGGCGAGGCCCGGCGAGCCATCGGCGGCGTCGATGCGCAGGTTGTCGATATCGATCGTCGGCGAGAGCCCGGACCATCGCGCGGAAATCCTGCCGATGCGCAACTGGGCGTGAATCTGCGATGAGACGAGTTGCTCGATCCGCGGCCGGAACGAATCGACCTGCGGCATGACGATATAGCGCAGGCCGACATACACGCCCGCCACCGCGAAATACGCGATGGCCGCAATGACGAGAAGGAATTTGAAGACGCGCGCAAGCACGCGCTCGGCGTTGCCGCTGGGCCTGGCTTGTCCAACTTCGGTCGGGTCGACGGATCGTCTGCTGTCGGACATGCTGCTGCTGTTCGGCGATATGGTAGTTTTGCGTGTTTGACGCTGAAATGTAACACGGGCATTGCGGCGACGGCCGCTGCCTGCGCACTCGTGGAGGCTCGCTGAGCCGCGCCCGGCAAGACTTGCGGCGCGGTGTTATACCGCGATGCCTTTCCGGAAGCAATGAGCGAACCTAACCTTTCATGACCGACGCAACTCTTCTCAGTTCCGATTATTCCAACTATGCGGCGCGCGCGTACTCGGCGCGTCCCGAACTGGCGTCGAATGTCGCGCAATGGGCGCAGACGCGCATCACGCGTGGGTGGATCGAAGCGCGGCTGGACGCGCACTGCACGCCTTGCACCGAAAGCGGCGTGCTCGATGAAGCCGCGCTCAAGACCGCGTTGCGCCGCTTGCGGACCGAAGTCTTCTGCACGGTGATGGAGCGCGATCTCGCGGGCACCGCCGATGTCGCCGAAGTCACCGGCGCGATGACCGATCTCGCCGAAGTCACGGTGCAGCGCGCGCTGGCGGTGCTGTCGGCCGATCTCGAAGCGCTCTTCGGCGAGCCGCGCGGACCGGACGGCGAGCGGCTCACGCTCGGCGTCGTCGGCATGGGCAAGCTGGGCGGGCGCGAGCTGAACGCATCGTCGGATATCGATCTGATCTTCGTCTACGAAGAGGACGGCGAAACCTCGGGCGGCACGCGCTCGGCACTCCCGACGCAGGAATTCTTCACACGGCTCGGCCGGCGGCTGATCGGCGCGCTCGCGGAAATGACGCAAGACGGCTACGTCTTTCGCGTCGACATGCGGCTGCGTCCCAACGGCGACTCCGGCCCGCTCGTGTGCAGTCTCGGCATGCTCGAAGAGTATTTCTACGTGCAGGGCCGCGAATGGGAGCGCTACGCGTGGATCAAGGGCCGGCTCATCTCGGAGACGAAGAGCGATTCGGCGAAGCGTCTCGCGAAGCAGCTCGAAGCCATCGCGACGCCCTTCATCTACCGGCGCTATCTCGATTACGGCGTGATCGCCGCGATCCGCTCGCTGCATCAGCAGATTCGGCAGGAAGCGCGGCGGCGCGCGTCGATGCGCCCCGACAAGGCCGACGACATCAAGCTCGGGCGCGGCGGCATTCGCGAGATCGAATTCAGCGCGCAAGTATTTCAGTTGATTCGCGGCGGACAGGCAGCGGATTTCCGCATTCGTCCGACGCTCGCGGTGCTCGAACGCGCCGCTGCGCATGGCCTGCTCGCGCCGCAGGTGTGCAAGGCGCTGTCCGACGCCTATCTCTTTTTGCGCACGGTCGAGCACCGGCTGCAATACCGCAACGATGCACAGACGCACGCGATGCCCGTCGCCGACGACGAGCGCGCGTTGCTCGCGAAATCGCTCGGCTTCGCGGACTACGCCGCGCTGATGGAAACGCTCGACGCGCATCGCGAGCTCGTCGAGCAGCAGTTCGACGCGATCTTCGCCGACAAGGTGAGCGGGCAGGGCGGCTGCGGCGTCGCGGAGGATTCGGTGGCGTCGTGGATCTGGAGCGGCGCGCTCGCCGACGATTCCGCGCAGGAAGAGCTCGCCGCGCGCCTCATGGAACTCGGCTTCGCGGACCCGGCGCCGGTGCTCGCACGTCTGACGGGCGTGTGGAATTCGGCGCGTTACGCCGGCTTGCCGTCGCAGAGCCGCGAACGCTTCGATATCGTCGCTCAACGCTCGATAGAAGCCGTGCAGTCGATCGATGCGCCGCGCCGCGCCGACACCATCATGCGGCTTTTCGATCTGCTCGAAGCGACGGCCAAGCGCGGCGCGTATCTCGCGCTGCTGACCGAATATCCGGCGGCGCTCGCGCGCGTGCTCTCGGTGCTGTCGGGGTCGCGCTGGGCGGCGGGCTATCTGATCCGCCATCCGCAATTGCTCGATGAATTGCTCGACGACGAAGCCATCGCCAGCCCGTTCGACTGGGCCGCGTTCAAACGCTCGCTGATCGCACGGCTCGATGCCGCCGAGGACGCGGAACATCAAATGGATCTGCTGCGTCACGCGCATCAGGCCGAAGTATTTCGCATTCTGCTGATCGATCTCGCCGGGCATCTGAGCGTCGAGCACGTGAGCGACCGTCTCTCCGAACTCGCCGACGCCGTGCTCGACGTCACCGTGCAGACCGTGTGGAAGCAGTTCCCGAAGCGGCATCGCGAGACGCCGCGCTTTGCGGTCATCGCGTACGGAAAGCTCGGCGGCAAGGAACTGGGCTACGCGTCGGACCTCGACCTCATCTTTCTGTACGACGATCCCGACGACGCGGCCTCCGACATCTACGCGATGTTCACGCGCCGCCTCATTACGTGGCTCACGTCGGCGACGGGCGCGGGCACGCTCTTCGACGTCGACTTGCGTCTGCGGCCGAATGGCGAATCGGGCCTGCTCGTGACCGATCTCGCATCGTTTCGCCGCTATCAGATTCGCGAGGGCGACGCGGCGAACACGGCGTGGGTCTGGGAGCATCAGGCGCTTTCGCGCGCACGCTACAGCGCGGGCGATGCCGAAATCGGCGCGGAGTTCGAGCAGATTCGCGCCGACGTGCTCGTCATGGAACGCGACGCGGCCGCGCTCGCGCGCGAGATCGTGTCGATGCGCCAGCGCGTCGCCGATGGCCATCCGAATCGCAGCGACCTGTTCGATCTGAAGCACGATCGCGGCGGCATGGTCGATATCGAGTTCATCGTTCAGTACTGGGTGTTGCTGCACGCGCGCGAGCATCGCGAGTTTCTGCGCAACGCGGGGAATATCACGCTGTTGAAGATCGCCGCGAAAAGCGGATTGATCGCCGAAGCAGAAGCCGATGCGATCGGCGCGGCGTATCGCCATTACCGCAAGCTGCAGCACACGCTGCGGCTCGACGGTATGGAAAAGGCGCGCGTCGATCCGGCCACGGTTCAGACCGAACGCGACGCGGTGACGGCGCTGTGGGACCGCGTGTTCGCAGTGGCGTCGGCGGGCTGACGCGGATGCTTAAGCCGCCAGCATTTCCTTCGCGTGCTTGCGGGTGGTCGCGGTGATTTCGAGACCGCCGAGCATGCGCGCGACTTCTTCCACGCGTTTTGCGCGATCGAGTTGCTTTACCGTGCTCACCGTGCCGCCCGCATCGTCCGACGATTTCGCGACCTGGAAATGCTGATCGCCACGCGCGGCCACTTGCGGCAAGTGCGTGACGCACAGCACCTGACGGTCGCGGCCGAGCTGATGCAACAGACGCCCGACCACTTCCGCGACGCCGCCGCCGATGCCCGTGTCCACTTCGTCGAAGATGAGCGTGGGCGTCGGACTCGCCGTGCTCGCGATGACGGCGAGCGCAAGACTGATGCGCGCCAGTTCGCCGCCCGACGCGACTTTCGCGAGCGGCCGCAGCGCGACGCCCGCGTGTCCCGCGACGCGGAATTCGATCTGCTCCAGCCCGTTCGCGCCGCCTTCGGCGAGCGGCACGAGCGCGACCTCGAAGCTGCCGCCTGCCATCGACAGTTCCTGCATGCCTTCCGTGACCGCTTTCGACAGATTTTTCGCGGCCTTCGCGCGCGCCTTGGACAGCACCTTGGCTTGCGCGAGATATTCGCTCTTCGCTTTCTCGGCGGCGGCGTTGAGCGCATCGAGATCGGCGGCGGCATCGAGTTCGGCGAGCTGGCGGCGGCGCGCGTCGTGTTCTTCCGGCAGCGTTTCGGGTTGAAGGCGAAACTTGCGCGCGGTGGAGTGCAGTTGCTCCATGCGTCTTTCGACTTGCGCGAGCCGGTCAGGATCGAGCTCCAGCCGCTGCGCGTAGTGCGATAGCGAATACGACGCTTCCTGCAACTGGATTTCCGCCGGTTCGAGCGACGCGAGCACGTCGTTCAACGCGGGATCGATATCGGACAGGCCGCGCAGCTTCGAGATGATAGCGCCGAGCTGCGAGATCATCGCTTCGTCGGATTCGGAGAGCGCGCCGAGCGCACCCTGCACGCCGTCGATGAGACTCGCCGAATGCGACAGCCGATGATGCTCCGCGCTCACTTCTTCCCATTCGCCGGGCTGCGGCGCGAGCTTGTCGAACTCGCTCAGTTGCCACGCGAGACGCTCGCGTTCCAGTTGCAGCTCGCGGTCGCGATTCTGGGCGGTCTCGACGGCTTGCTGCGCGTCGCGCATCGCTCGCCACGCACGATTCACCGCGCCGGCCGTGTCGAGCAACTGCGCGTGCGTGTCGAAGAGTTCGCGTTGCGCGTCCGGTCGCATCAACAATTGATGCGCGTGCTGGCCGTGGATATCGACGAGCATTTCGCCGACTTCGCGCAACTGCGCGAGCGTCGCGGGCGTGCCATTGATGAACGCTCGCGAGCGGCCGCCCGAATCGATCACCCGCCGCAGCATGACCGAATCGGCGTCCTGCGTGAGCGCGTGTTCGTCCAGCCAGCGCACGACGAGCGGATGCGTCGAAAATTCGGCGGTGATGTCGGCGCGCGCCTGACCGGCGCGCACGACGCTCGCGTCGCCGCGCGCGCCGAGCGTGAGCGCGAGGGCGTCGATGAGGATCGACTTGCCCGCGCCGGTTTCACCCGAAAAGACCGTGAAGCCTGGATCGAAATCGATATCCAGCGTGGCGACGATGACGAAATCTCGAATGGAAAGATGACGGAGCATGGACGCTTCGGGGAAGGAAGTTCTGGCAGATCAGAGAGCGGACGAATCCTGCGACGGATGCTCGTTCCAGTGCAGCTTCTTGCGCAGCGTGGCGTACGTGCTGTAGCCGACCGGATGCAGCACCGGCACCGTATGCTTCGAGCGCCGCACTTCAATCGCGTCGTTCAGTTCGACGGCGGTGAACGACTGCATGTCGAAGTTCACGTTGACGTCGCGACCGCCGATGATCTGAATGGTCACTTTCGAATCGTCGGGCAGCACGATCGGCCGGTTCGACAGCGAATGCGGCGCGATCGGCACGAGCACGAAGCCCTGCAATTGCGGATGCAGGATCGGCCCCGCCGACGACAGCGCGTAGGCGGTCGAGCCGGTCGGCGTCGCGACGATCAGTCCGTCGGAACGCTGGTTGTACATGAAGTGGCCGTCCACCGACACGCGCAGCTCCGCCATGCCGGAGAAGCCGCTGCGATTCACCACGACGTCGTTGAACGCGAGCGCGTGGTAGATCGGCTTGTCGTTGCGCACGATGCGCGCTTCGAGCAGGCTGCGTTCCTCGCGCTCGAACTGGCCGGCGAGCATTTGCGGGACGATTTCCTGCATCGCCTTGAGCGGAATGTCGGTGATGAAGCCGAGCCGGCCATGATTCACGCCGATGAGCGGTGTTTTATACGGCGCGAGCTGCCGTCCGATGCCGAGCATCGTGCCGTCGCCGCCGAGCACGATTGCAACGTCCGCGCGCGCGCCCATCTCCGCGATGGAGAGCGCCGGGAACTCCGTCACGCCGACGTCCTTCGCGGTGCCCGCCTCGAAGACGACCTCGAAGCCCTGGCTCCTGAGGAGATCGGCGAGCGATCTCAGCGGCGCCTCGATGCCCGGCGTGTTGGTGCGCCCCACGAGGGCGACGGTCTTGAATTGGCCAATTTCCATGCCGGCATTACACCATAGTCAGAGAGCGAAAAGAACCGTGGGCGATGGCCGCCGGGCGCGCCGCGACGAGACCGTGCGGCATGACGCGGGCAGGCTCGCCGTTTGTCGCTAGAATGGAGCGGACGTTGAATGCCGACCACCCGGCGCGGCTCGCCGCTATCCGACACGTTGAGCTAAAATTTCCCCATGCTAGACCCACGTGCACAAACCCTCCTCAAAACGTTGATCGAGCGCTACATCGCCGAAGGTCAGCCGGTCGGTTCGCGCACGTTATCACGTCATTCCGGCCTCGAACTGAGCCCCGCGACGATCCGCAACGTCATGTCGGATCTCGAAGACCTCGGGCTGGTCGCGAGCCCGCATACGTCGGCGGGACGCATTCCCACGCCGCGCGGCTACCGGCTCTTCGTCGACACGATGCTGACTGTAGAAGCACCGCAAGACGAGGCCATGACCACCGCGGTCAAGACTCGCCTGCAAGGCGAGGAGCCGCAGAAGATCGTCGCGGCGGCGGCGAGCGTGCTGTCCAATCTGTCTTCGTTCGCGGGCGTCGTGCTCACGCCGCGCCGGAGCCACATGTTCAAGCAGATCGAGTTCATGCGGCTGTCGGACAAGCGCATTCTGCTCATCATCGTGACGCCCGAAGGCGACGTGCAGAACCGCATGATGGCCACGCAACGCGACTATTCGCCTTCGCAACTCGTAGAAGCCTCCAATTACATCAACGCGCATTTCGCGGGCCTGTCCTTCGACGAAGTACGCCGCCGTTTGCGCGAGGAAATCGACCAGTTGCGCGGCGACATGACCGCGCTCATGCAGGCGGCCGTGGTCGCGAGCACCGCCGAGACGGACCCCACTGACACCGTGCTGATTTCCGGCGAGCGCAACCTGCTCGAAGTGGCGGACCTTTCGTCCGACATGGCGCGGCTGCGCAAGCTTTTCGATTTGTTCGACCAAAAGACGAGCCTCCTGCAATTGCTGGATGTATCGAGTCACGCGCAAGGCGTGCAGATTTTCATCGGCGGAGAAAGCAATCTCGTGCCGATCGAGGAAATGAGCGTCGTGACGGCGCCATACGAGGTCAACGGGAAGATCGTCGGCACGCTCGGCGTGATCGGCCCGACGCGCATGGCGTACAACCGCGTGATTCCGATCGTCGATATCACCGCGCGTTTGCTGTCGATGTCGCTCAGTCATCAGTGACGCCATCTTGGCGCGCCGCGAAAGAGCGCGCCACTAGGCCGTTCGGCCAATGATGCGTCCGGAAACGCGCCGCTATAATGGTCCTCAACTTTTCCGACGACCATCTTCAGGCTCGCTTCCCTTATGCGTTTCGACCTCGAGTTGCCCTCGCAGCCCAGCGCTTCGCATCGCGTCGCGGTGCTGCTGATCAATCTCGGCACGCCGGACGCGCCCACGCCGCGGGCGGTGCGCAAGTATCTGGCGCAATTCCTGTCCGATCCGCGCGTCGTCGAAATTCCGTCATTCGTGTGGCAATTCATTCTGCGCGGCCTGATCCTGCCGTTTCGCGGGCGCGCATCGGCGAAGAAGTACGCGCAAGTGTGGATGCCCGAAGGCTCGCCGCTGCGCGTGCACACGGAAAAGCAGGTCGACGGCTTGCGGCGGCTCTTCGCGGCGAATGACTATCACGTCATCGTCGACTATGCGATGCGCTACGGCACGCCGGGCATCGGCGCGATGCTCAATCAGCTGAAGCTCGAAGGCGCCGACCGCATTCTCCTGTTGCCGATGTATCCGCAATACTCGTCGTCCACGACGGCCACCGCGTTCGACGACGCGTTCGCCGCGCTCAAGCGCGTGCGCAATCAGCCGGAAATCCGCACGATCCGCCATTACGCCGATCATCCGGCGTATATCGCGGCGCTCGCGGAGCAGGTGCGCGACTATTGGCGGCATCACGGCCAGCCGGATTTCGCCGCGGGCGACAAGCTCGTGCTGAGCTTCCACGGCGTGCCGAAGCGCACGATGGATCTCGGCGATCCGTATCACGACCAGTGCCAGCTGACCGGTTCGTTGCTCATGGCCGCGCTCGGGCTTACGCCGGTCGAATGCCGCGTGACGTTCCAGTCGCGCTTTGGGCGGGCGGAGTGGCTTCAGCCGTACACCGCGCCGACGGTCGCGGAGCTCGGCGCGGGCGGCGTTTCTCGTGTGGACGTGTTCTGTCCCGGCTTCACGGCGGATTGTCTCGAGACGATCGAGGAAATCGGCATCGAGGTGCGCGACGAATTTCTGAAGGCGGGCGGCAAGCATTTTCACCGGATTGCCTGCCTGAACTCAGCGCCCGCGTGGATCAAGGCACTGGGCGAGATCGCCGCGCAACATCTTCAGGGATGGCCCGTGCAGACTGTGCAGCCGCTCAGCGCAGTGGCCTGAGCGCGGCTTTTTCAGGCATTCACCCATGAACTACAAGATTTCGACGGAACCTGGCGCGCGTTTGCGCATCGATAAGTGGCTTTGGGCAGCGCGTTTCTTCAAGACGCGTTCGCTCGCGAGCGATGCGGTCGAGAAAGGCCGCGTGAAGATCGGCGGGGCGAATGTGAAGCCGTCTAAGGACGTGCGCGTCGGCGATATCGTCGAGATCGATATCGAACGGCTGGTGTGGCAGGTCGAAGTGCTCGGGATATGCGATGTGCGCGGCCCGGCGTCGGTCGCCCAGACGCTCTATGCCGAAACCGGGGAAGGCCGTGCGAAACGCATGGCCGAGGCCGAGCGCCGCAAGAATTTCCGCGAGCCCGCAGCGGAACTGCAGGGAAGGCCGACGAAGCGCGACCGGCGCACTATCGACAAATTTTCTCGTTCGGATTGAAGTAGCTTTCGATGGTCGCGTGAACGCCGCCGTACTCGGTGGTACGTTCGGTCACGACGCCGGACATGCAGATGGTGGTCGTTCCCGCGACGAGTACCAGGGCGACCACCGCGATAGCAAAGGTCAGTTTCATGGTATCCCCGGGAAGCGGGTTGCCCGGTCAGAAGGCGGCCGGATCAGGAAACGGGCAAGGGCTGAAAGCGGTTTGAAGCAATTCGTAGGATTAGGGTTAACGTGCGTCCTGCGCTGCTTTTTTGAAGTGTAGGCGACTCAGGGCTTTCCCTCAATCCGAAAATCGCGCGCCGCGGCGAAGTGTGTATTACGAGCCATTGCGGCGCCACCTTGCTGTCGAGATTTGTCCGAAAAACCGTTTCGAAGGCTTGAAAAAGCTTTCGGCGCCCTCATTTCGGCCGTTAGTGCGAAAAATGCGTCCGACTTTCGGTCTGGCCGCTTTCGCAGCCGATTCAACTCACTGCAATACATATTCAGCGACATGGAAAACACGCAAGAGAATCCAGCGAGCCAGAACGCAACGCCCGCCGACGATAACGCGCGCCAGTCCGCCGACCCGACCAGCGCGGCGGCTCCCGCGTCCCAAGGCGCACCGGCTGATGCCGCCGCCGCGCCGCAAGCCGCGCCGAATGAGGCCGAAGCTGCGCTCGCCGAAGCGCAGGCCACCATCGCCGCGCTCAAGGAAGACTTCCTGCGCGCGAAGGCCGAAACCGAGAACGTGCGCCGCCGCAGTCAGGAAGATGTCGCGAAGGCGCATAAATTCGCCATCGAAAATTTTGCGGAGAACCTGCTTCCGGTGCTCGACAGCCTGGAAGCCGCGCTCGCCGACCAGTCGACGGATGTCGCCAAGGTTCGCGAAGGCGTCGAACTGACGCTGCGTCAACTGACGGGCGCGTTGGAGAAAGGCCGCGTGATCGCGGTGAACCCGGTCGGCGAAAAATTCGATCCGCATCGCCATCAGGCCATCTCGATGGTTCCGGCGGAACAAGACCCGAATACTGTCGTCACGGTGCTGCAGAAGGGCTACGTCATCGCCGACCGCGTGCTGCGCCCGGCGCTTGTGACCGTCGCCGCGCCGAAGTAATCGGTCTCGCGGCGTACGTGCCGGCCGTGTCGGTCGCCGCACAAAAAAAACTTATAGACCGCATCGTTTGCAGGGTCTTGAAATCGAAACTGACGCTCTTATCTTGCGTACAGGTATGAATTTTGGGCGTTCGGCCCGGTAAATCGGCAAAAGCCGGCATCGAAAGGCCGGCCGCAACGCCACTGCGATCAAAGCTAGGAGAGGATAAAAAATGGGCAGAATCATCGGTATCGACCTCGGCACCACGAACTCGTGCGTGGCGCTGATGGAAGGCAATCAGGTCAAGGTCATCGAGAACTCGGAAGGCGCGCGCACCACGCCGTCGATCATCGCGTACATGGATGACAACGAGATCCTCGTCGGCGCGCCTGCGAAGCGCCAGTCGGTCACCAATCCGAAGAACACGCTGTACGCGGTCAAGCGCCTGATCGGCCGCCGCTTCGACGAGAAGGAAGTGCAGAAGGACATCAACCTGATGCCCTACAAGATCGTCAAGCACGACAACGGCGATGCATGGGTCGAAGCGCACGGCAAGAACCTCGCGCCGTCGCAGGTTTCGGCTGAAGTCCTGCGCAAGATGAAGAAGACCGCTGAAGACTACCTCGGCGAGCCGGTGACGGAAGCCGTCATCACGGTTCCGGCGTACTTCAACGACAGCCAGCGTCAGGCAACGAAGGACGCGGGCCGCATCGCCGGTCTGGAAGTGAAGCGCATCATCAACGAGCCGACCGCGGCCGCGCTCGCGTTCGGTCTCGACAAGGCCGAAAAGGGCGACCGCAAGATCGCCGTGTTCGACTTGGGCGGCGGCACATTCGACATCTCGATCATCGAGATCGCGGACGTGGACGGCGAAATGCAGTTCGAAGTGCTGTCGACGAACGGCGATACGTTCCTCGGCGGTGAAGACTTCGACCAGCGCATCATCGATTACATCATCGGCGAGTTCAAGAAAGAGCAGGGCGTCGACCTGTCCAAGGACGTGCTCGCGCTGCAACGCCTGAAGGAAGCCGCTGAAAAGGCGAAGATCGAACTGTCGTCGACGGCTCAGACCGACATCAACCTGCCGTACATCACGGCGGACGCGTCCGGTCCGAAGCACCTGAACCTCAAGTTCACGCGTGCCAAGCTCGAAGCGCTCGTCGAAGAGCTCATCGAGCGCACGATCGAACCGTGCCGCATCGCGATCAAGGATGCGGGCGTGAAGGTCGGCGACATCGACGACGTGATTCTCGTCGGCGGCATGACGCGTATGCCGAAGGTGCAGGAGAAGGTGAAGGAATTCTTCGGCAAGGATCCGCGCCGTGACGTGAACCCGGACGAAGCCGTCGCCGTGGGCGCCGCGATTCAAGGCCAGGTTCTGTCGGGCGACCGCAAGGACGTGCTGCTGCTCGACGTGACGCCTCTGTCGCTCGGCATCGAGACGCTCGGCGGTGTGATGACGAAGATGATCAACAAGAACACGACCATCCCGACGAAGCACTCGCAAGTGTATTCGACGGCGGACGACAACCAGGGCGCCGTGACGATCAAGGTGTTCCAGGGCGAGCGCGAAATGGCCGTCGGCAACAAGCTGCTCGGCGAGTTCAACCTCGAAGGCATTCCGCCCGCACCGCGCGGCGTGCCGCAGATCGAAGTGACCTTCGACATCGACGCGAACGGCATTCTGCACGTTGGCGCGAAGGACAAGGCGACGGGCAAGGAAAACAAGATCACCATCAAGGCGAACTCGGGTCTGACGGACGCGGAAATCGACAAGATGGTGAAGGACGCCGAAGCCAACGCCGAGGAAGATCACAAGCTGCGTGAGCTGGCCGACGCGCGCAACCAGGGCGATGCGCTGGTTCACAGCACGAAGAAGGCGGTCGCGGAGTACGGTGACAAGGTCGACGCTTCGGAGAAGGAAAAGATCGAAGCGGCGCTGAAGGACCTCGAAGAGGCGCTGAAGAGCAGCTCGAGCGACAAGGCCACGATCGAAGCAAAGGTCGAGGCGCTGGCTCAGGCTTCGCAGAAGCTCGGCGAAAAGATGTACGCCGACATGCAGGCGCAGCAAGGCGCGGCGAGCGCGGCCGCGGGTGCGGCAGGCGCGGGCGCGTCGGCGGATGCGGGCGCGAGCCAGCATCACGATGACGTCGTCGACGCCGACTTCAAGGAAGTGAAGAAGGACTAACGCCGAATCGGGCGCGTGAGTGGCGACATTCACGCGCTTTTCGGTGGTATCACCGGGACGCGTTGGCGTCTGACGTGGAGCGCGCCTGGCGAGCCTTTCGGCTCTCCGGGCACGTTGTTTTTAGAGGCGCGTTGCTTCTGGCGAGGCGCAAAAAGTTTTACGCGCGGGTTGCGAGCGACATCCGCAGCATCTCGCAGCATCTGACAGGAACCGCGGCGCTCAAGCGCGGCGGCATCGAACCGACATGGCGAAACGGGATTACTACGACGTTCTGGGCGTCGCGAAAAATGCGAGCGACGACGAGATCAAGAAGGCGTATCGCAAGCTCGCGATGAAGTATCACCCTGACCGCAACCCGGACAACAAGAAGGCGGAAGAGAATTTCAAGGAGGCGAAGGAAGCCTACGAAATGCTCTCCGACCAGCAGAAGCGGGCCGCCTACGATCAGTACGGCCACGCGGGCGTGGATCCGAACATGGCGGGCGCGGGCGCGCAAGGTTTCGGCGGTTTCGCCGATGCCTTCGGCGATATCTTCGGCGACATCTTCGGACAGACGGCGGGTGGCGCCGGCGCGCGCGGCCGCAGCGGTCCACAGGTGTATCGCGGCGCGGACTTGCGCTACAGCATGGAAATCACGCTGGAGCAGGCGGCGCACGGCTACGACACGCAGATTCGCGTGCCGAGCTGGGTGAACTGCAACGTCTGCCACGGCTCCGGTGCGAAGCCGGGCACGAAGCCCGAAACCTGCCCGACCTGTCATGGTCAGGGCCAGGTACGCATGTCGCAAGGGTTTTTCAGCATCCAGCAGACGTGCCCGAAGTGTCACGGCAGCGGCAGCTACATCCCCGATCCGTGCGCGAACTGCCACGGCGCTGGTAAGGTGAAGGAAACGAAGACGCTGGAAGTGAAGATTCCGGCGGGCATCGACGACGGCATGCGAATCCGCTCGGCGGGCAATGGCGAGCCGGGCATCAACGGTGGTCCGGCCGGCGACTTGTATGTGGAAATCCACATCAAGCAGCATTCGGTGTTCGAGCGTGACGGCGACGACCTGCATTGCCAGATGCCGATTCCGTTCACGACGGCGGCGCTCGGCGGCGAGATCGAAGTGCCGACGCTCGCGGGCCGCGCGAGCTTCACGGTGCCGGAAGGCACGCAGTCGGGCAAGACGTTCCGTTTGCGCGGCAAGGGCATCAAGGGCTTGCGTTCGAGCATCGCCGGCGATCTGTATGTGCATGTCCAGGTGGAAACGCCGGTCAAGCTCACCGACGCGCAGCGCGATTTGCTCAAGCAGTTCGAGAAGTCGCTCGTCGAGGGTGGCGCGCGGCATAGTCCGCAGAGCAAGAGCTGGTTCGACCGCGTGAAGAGCTTCTTCGATTGATGCGGTCGAGTGCGTAGTACGTCGGGCAGGTATGACGATGAAAACCGAAGAGCGCAGCGCGGTGTTCGCGCTGCTCGACGATTGCGATGCGACCGCCGAAAGGCGGTCGAGTCGTTTGTACACAGACTTCGTGCGCGAACGCGTGTGCGTGAACGCGCGCGATCTCGATGCCGTTTGCGCCGAAATCGAGCGCGATCTGCAGAGCGGCCTGCATGCGCTTGTCGTCGCGGATTACGAGTTCGGACGCAATCTCCAGTTCGGTGAAATCGGGCGTGGTGAAGATCAGGCGCTTCGCGTGCTGATGTTTCGCTCGTGCGTGTTTCTGTCGCGTAAGGAAGTGAGCGCCTGGCTCGCCGATGACGACGTTGCAGGCGTCGCGGGCATTGCGCCGAGCGTCACCCGCGACGAGTTCGACAAGGCCATCGCCACGGTTCAGGAGGCGTTGAAGGAAGGCGAGTCGTATCAGATCAACTACACGTATCGGCTGAATTTCGATGTATTCGGCACGCCGCTCGCGCTGTATCGGCGATTGCGCGAGCGGCAAGCCGTGCATTTCGGCGCGTTCATCGCGTTGCCGGACGGCAGGTCGGTCGTGTCGTGCTCGCCGGAATTGTTCGTCGAGAAACATGGCGATCTGTTGCGCGCGCGGCCGATGAAAGGCACCGCGCCGCGGGATGCCGATCCCGAATCGCTGCGCCTCGACCCGAAGAATCGCGCCGAGAACGTGATGATCGTCGACTTGTTGCGCAACGACATGTCGCGCGTGGCGGTCACGGGTTCGGTCAACGTACCCGCGCTGTTCTCGGTCGAGCCGTACGCATCGGTGTGGCAGATGACGTCGACGATCGAAGCGCGCGTCATACCCGGCACGTCGTTCGCGGACATCGTGCGCGCGCTCTTTCCGTGCGGCTCGATTACCGGCGCGCCGAAGTATCGGACGATGCAACTGATCGACGAAATCGAGAGCACGCCGCGCGGGCTTTACACCGGCGCGATCGGCTGGCTCGATGCGAGCGGCGACTTCTGCATGTCGGTGGCGATTCGTACGCTCGTCGTCGATGCGGCCGCGCGGCGCGGCGTGCTCGGCATCGGCGCGGGCATCGTGCTCGATAGTGTCGCCGCCGACGAATACGAGGAGTGTCTGTTGAAAGCGCGTTTTCTGACGGGCGCGGATCCCGGCTTCGAACTGTTCGAGACGACATACGCGACACGCGATGAAGGCGTGCGCCATTACGCGCGCCACGTCGCGCGGTTGAAGGCGAGCGCGGCGTATCTCGGTTTCACGTTCGACGAAGCTTCGTTGCATGAGCAGACCGCGCAACATATCGCGGACTTCGAAGGCCAGAAACCGTATCGAATGCGTATCGCGCTGGCCAAGAGCGGGCGCATCACGATGACGAGCGCGCCGCTTGCGCCGTTGCCATCGGATACGGTGAACGTGCTGCTCGCTTCGGAGCGCGGATTCGCGCCGCAAAGCTCGGCCGATCCGCTGCTCAGACACAAGACGACGCGTCGCGCGGATTACGATCGTGCGTGGAAAGCCGCCGAAGCCGAAGGCGCGTTCGACATGTTGTTCGTCAACGAGCGCGGCGAGTTGACCGAGGGCGGCCGCTCGAGCGTGTTCGTGAAGCTCGACGGCGAGTGGTTCACGCCGCCCATCGATGCCGGCGTGCTGCCGGGCGTGATGCGCGCGGTGTTGATGGAAGAACTCGGCGCGCGCGAACGCGCGCTTACGCCGAACGAACTCGACAACGCGCAGAGCCTGCTGATCAGCAACGCCCTGCGCGGCGCGGTCGAAGCGCGCCTCAAGCGTTAGCCAGAATCACCACTCGGCGACGCTGCCATCCGCGTGACGCCACACCGGATTGCGCCAGCGATGGCCGACCTTCGCCATTTCGCGCACTTTCTCCTCGTTCACCTCGATTCCCAAGCCCGGCCCTTGCGGAATCGACACCATCCCGTCTTCGTACTTGAAGACTTCCGGATTCCTGATGTAATCGAGCAGGTCATTGCCCTTGTTGTAGTGAATGCCGAGGCTCTGTTCCTGGATGAACGCGTTATAGCTGACCGCATCGATCTGCAGACAGGTTGCGAGCGCGATCGGACCGAGCGGGCAGTGCAGCGCGAGCGCGACATCGTAGGCTTCGGCCATCGTCGCGATCTTGCGGCATTCGGTGAGACCGCCCGCGTGCGACGCGTCCGGCTGAATGATGTCGACGTAACCGCCCGCCAGAATGTGCTTGAAATCCCAGCGCGAGTAGAGCCGCTCGCCGAGCGCGATCGGCGTGCTTGTCTGGTTGACGATATCGCGCAGCGCCTCGACGTTTTCCGAAAGCACCGGCTCTTCGATGAACATCAGCTTGAACGGATCGAGCTCCTTCGCGAGCACTTTTGCCATCGGCTTGTGCACGCGTCCGTGAAAGTCGACGCCGATGCCCACGTTCGGCCCGACCGCTTCGCGCACCGCTTGCACGTTGTCGATCACGCCCTGAACCTTGTCGAAGGTATCGATGATCTGCAGCTCTTCCGAGCCGTTCATCTTCACGGCCTTGAAGCCGCGCTCGACCACCGCCCGCGCGTTGTTCGCGACGTCGCTCGGACGGTCGCCGCCGATCCACGAATACACCTTGATCTTGTCGCGCACCTGGCCGCCGAGCAGCGCGTGCACCGGCACGCCGTGATGCTTGCCGAGAATGTCCCACAATGCCTGATCGACGCCCGCGATCGCGCTCATGCCGATCGGGCCGCCGCGATAGAAGCCCGCGCGGTACATGACCTGCCACAAGTCTTCGACATGGCGCGGGTCCTTGCCGACGAGATAGTCGGCGAGTTCATCGACGGCTGCGGCGACCGTATGCGCGCGGCCTTCCACAACCGGCTCGCCCCAGCCCGTGATGCCCTCGTCGGTTTCGATCTTGAGGAAGCACCAGCGCGGCGGAACGATGAAGGTCTCGAGTTTCGTGATTTTCATTGAGCGTCTCCTGAAGGGTTTTACATGGTAGCAAAAAGGCGATGTCTGGGCATATTAATAGTATTATTCGCGTAAAGATTGGGACTTACGAAACATCAGTCGAATGCCCGATAATCGTGCTCAAAATATGAAGGGAGACCATCATTTACCGCGATCTGCATGGCCGTGTGACGCATGAACTGGGCATGGCGATCCTGCGCGGCGACTTTGCGCCGGGTTCGCCATTGCCGCGCGAAGCGGAACTGATGGAGCGCTTCGGCGTGAGCCGCACGGTGTTGCGCGAGTCGTTGCGCACGCTGACATCGAAAGGATTGATCGAGTCGCGGCCGAAAGTCGGTACGCGCGTGCGCGCGCAAGACGCGTGGAATCTGCTCGATGCCGACATGCTCGACTGGTACTCGCGCGTCGCGCCGCCGCTGCAATTCGCACTCAAGCTTCAGGAAATGCGCGAGATGATCGAGCCGTACGCCGCCGCGCTCGCCGCCGACAACCACGAAGAACGCACGCGCGAACGACTCACGCGCGCGCATCAGGCGATGGCGGACGCGCAGAACGTCGATGAATGGGTGCGCGCCGATCTCGACTTCCATCTGGGCGTGCTCGCCGCGTGCAGCAACGAATTGCTGATTCCGCTCGGCGCGCTGATCGAGCGCACGCTCGAAGGCCAGTTGCGCCTGAACGCGAAGCGCGCCGACGTCTACAACGCGTCGCTCGCGGAACATACGGCGGTTTTCGAAGCGATCATCGCGCGCGATTCGAACGGCGCGCGCCGCGCGATGGCCGGTCTGCTTGGTGTGACACGCGGCCGGATTGAGGGCTAGAACGCGTTCAGCGGAATCTTCAGATAGGTCGTGCCGTTGCTCGCCGCGTCGGGAAAGTGGCCCGCGCGGATATTGACCTGAATGGCGGGCAAGATGAGCGTCGGCATGCCGAGCGTCGCGTCGCGCGCCTCGCGCATCGCGACGAACTCGTCCTCGGTCTTGCCGCCGCCGACGTGGATGTTCTTCTCACGCTGCTCGCGCACCGTGGCTTGCCATTGCGGAGCGCGCGTCTCCGGCGGATAGTCGTGACACACGAAAAGCCGCGTGTCGGGATCGAGCGCGAGCAGGCGCTGAATCGATCGATACATCGCGCGGGCGTCGCCGCCCGGGAAATCGCAGCGCGCGGTGCCCAAGTCCGGCATGAAGAGCGTGTCGCCGACGAACACCGCATCGCCGACGCGATACGCCATGTCGGCGGGCGTATGTCCCGGCACGAAGAGCGCGGTTGCTTCGAGCGCGCCGATCATGAACCGCTCGCCGTCGGCGAACAGATGATCGAACTGCGAGCCGTCGAGCTGGAACTCGGGTTCGAGATCGAAGATCTTCTTGAACACGCCCTGCACCGTGCGTATCGACTCGCCAATTCCGATCTTCCCGCCGAGCGTGCGTTTCAGATACGGCGCCGCCGAGAGATGATCGGCGTGCGCGTGCGTCTCCAGAATCCATTCGACGGAAAGCCGCTGGTCCCGCACGAACGCGACGACCGCATCGGCGGAATTCGTCGATGTGCGCGCGGCTTTGGGATCGTAGTCGAGCACCGGATCGACGATAGCCGCGGCGGAGCCGGGCGCTTCGTAGACGACGTACGTCATCGTGCCGGTGTTGATGTCGAAGAAGGGCTGAATGATCGCTTGCACGTTGATTCCCCCGGTGCGTCACGCGATCCTGTGCTTTTGCGGCCCGGATGGATTGGGCGTGTTTGTCAGGATCGCGATACAGTGTAACCCTTTGCGCCGGGCATCGATGCGCCGGCCGTCGTCTTCGCGAAAGCTCCATCGAGAGGTTTGAATGCCGCACGTCCCGACCGCGCTCGCGTCGTCCTGGGGCGCGTGGGCCGTGTTCGTCAGCGTCCTCGCGACGCAGCTCGGCGTGCCGGTCCCCGCCGCGCCGATGCTCATTCTCGCCGGCACGCTCGTCGCCGCCGGCAACGTGCCGTTCTGGCAAATGCTGGTGGCCGCAGTGCTCGCGGTGCTCATCGCCGATTCCTTGTGGTTCACCGCGGGCCGTCTCTACGGCCGCACCTTTCTCAATTCGCTCGTGCGCTTCTCACTGTCGATCGATACCACGCTGCGCACCGCGCGCCGATGGTTCGAGCGCTTCGGCGTGCCGCTGCTCGCGCTGTCGAAGTTCGTGCCGGGGCTCGGGCTGGTGTCGGCGCCGCTGCTCGGCACCACGCAGATCGAAGTGCGCGTCTTCGTGTTGTGGGATCTGATCGGCGCGACGGCGTGGGCGAGCTTCTGGATGCTCGGCGGCGCGGCGCTCGAGGCGCAGATCGGCCGGCTCATCGAACTGGTGCGCGCGAACGGCACGACGCTGATCGACGTGCTCGTGATCATCGCGCTCGGCTTCGTGCTGTATCGATGGATCCGGCGCGAGCAGTTTCGTCAGTGGCTCGCGAAGTATCACATCACGCCCGATCAGCTCGACGCGATGATGCACTCCGACACGCCACCCGTGATCTACGACGCGCGTCCGGCGGACATTCGCCGTCGCGAGCCGTATCGCATCGCGGGCGCGATCGCGCTCGATCTCGATTCGCCGGATCGCGTCGATCAGTTGTATGCGGAGCACGAGGTCGTCGTGTATTGCGTGTGTCCGAACGAGGCGACGGCGAAGACCATCGCGCGTCAATTGCGGGCGAAGGGCTTCAGACACGTGCGGCCGCTGAAGGGCGGGCTCGATGCGTGGGAAAAGCACGGCTATCCGACCGAGCCGATTCCGCCCGAGCACTTGCGCGCGCCCGCCGATCACGACGACATCGATCACGATATGGTGACGATCCGCGCGACCGCGCCGGAATGAGCCGACCCTAGCTGCGGCGCGCCGGCCGGTTCACGAGCGCGATGCCCGCGAGGACCATCGCGGCGGCGACCATGAAGCGCGCGGTGAAATGCTCGCCGAGCAAGAGCACGCCGAAGGTGACGCCGAAGATCGGCGTGAGAAACGAGAACACGGAAAGCCGCGACGCCATGTAGCGCGTGAGCAGCCAGAACCACGTCAGATAGCTGATGAACGCGACGACGATCGCCTGATACGCGAGACTCGCGATCGCTATGGGCGACACGGCTTCGACGTGCGTCTGCCCGATGCCCGCCGCGAGCACGAGCAGCAGAACCGCCGATACCGCCAGCTGATAGAACAGCGTCTTGCTCGCGCTCGCATGGGAGAGCGCGGACGCGCGCACGACGACCGTCGTCGCGGCCCAGAAGATGCCGGCCATGATGCCGAGCGCATCGCCAGCGATGCCTTGCAACGTCGATGCGCTATTCGGATTGCCGTGCAGAAAGCCGTCCGCGAACGCGAGCGCGATGCCGCAGAACGCGAGCACGATGCCGCTCCACTGCGTGCGCGAAAGCCGCTCGCCCGCGACGAACCAGTGCAGCCCGAGCGCGGTGAAACAGGGCGCGGTGTAGAGAAACACGGCCATGCGTGTGGCCGTCGTGAGACTCAGGCCGAAGAAGATGCAGACGAATTCGCCGCCGAACAGCACGCCCGCGAGCAGTCCGGCGGGCAGCGTGTCGTCGCGCTGAAAGAGCGGCACGCCGCGCGTGCGCGTCCAGACCCATACGAGCAATGTCGCGATCAGCGAGCGGATGCCGGCCTGCAGCATCGGCGGAATCGAGGCGTTGGCTTCCTTGATCGCGACTTGCTGGAATCCCCACGCGCCGCAGAGGGCGATCATCACGATGACGGCGGTGGCGTCGGGGGCGCGGCGCAGGGAGAGGGATGGCGAGCTCATCGGCTGTCGGTTAAGCGTGCACTGATCTGGAGCGTCGATTGTGCCAGCGAACCGCTGCGATGAACGAAAGGTCGGGACGAGCCCGTGGAGATTGCGCGCCGCGACGAGCGTGCGGCGCGCGCTTTGAAAGCGTGGATTGAGCGCGGTTCAGGAATGCTTTTCGATCAGTTCGACCTTGTAGCCGTCCGGATCTTCGACGAACGCGATCACCGTCGTGCCGCCCTTCACCGGACCGGCTTCGCGCGTCACCTTGCCGCCCGCCTGACGGATGCGCTCGCACGCATCGGCGGCGTTATCGACTTCGAGCGCGATATGACCGTAAGCCGTGCCGAGATCGTACTTGTCGGTGCCCCAGTTGTAGGTCAGTTCAAGCACGCTGTTCTCGCTTTCCGGGCCGTAGCCGACGAACGCGAGCGTGTACTTGTACTCGGTGTTTTCGCTTTGACGCAGCACATGCATGCCGAGAATGCGCGTGTAGAAATCGATGGAACGCTGCAGGTCGCCGACGCGCAGCATCGTGTGGAGGAGTCGCATGGTGGGATTCCTGTTTGTAGGTTTGCGGGGACAGGAATGAAATTGTACCGTCGGCGCTTTTTACGCGCTGACCGCGCTCACAGTGCCGGCAGCAAGTCCGGCGGATGATGCTTGAGCGTATGCCGCGCCTCGCGGAACTCGGGGAAGATCGATTCCACCGTCTGCCAGAAACGCGGGCTGTGATTCATCTCGCGCAGATGCGCCAGCTCGTGCGCGACGACGTAATCGATGATCGACATCGGAAAATGGATGAGCCGCCAGTTGAGGCGAATCTTGCCGTCGCTGGAGCAACTGCCCCAGCGCGTCGCCGCCGACGACAGCGCATACGCGCGGTACTCGACGCCGAGCTTCGCCGCATAGACCGCGAGCCGCGCACCGAAGATGCGCTTCGCTTCGCTTTGCAGCCAGCCTTGCACGCGATCCTTGATCTGCTGCGCGTCGGCGGATGCTGGCAGCGGAAGCGTGAGCACGCTGGTTTCGTCATCGAACGAAAGCGCGCTCGCAGAGTTGAGCGACACGCTGATCGTCTTGCCGAGAAACGGAAACTGCGCGCCGTCCTTCCATTCGATGCGCGGCAGCGCGCGCTGCTCCACGCGCGTCTGCCATTCGGTGAGCTTCCTGACGATCCAGTTCTGCTTGTCGAGAATCGCGCTTTCGATATCGGCGATCGTCACCCAGCGCGGCGCGGTGATCGCGAGCCCGGTTCCGTCGATGCAAAAGCCGATCGTGCGCCGCGACGAACGACGCAACCGGTATTCGAGCGCGCCCGCTTTGAGCACGATGCGACGCAGGCGCACGCCATCGGGCAGCGGTGCGGTGGGCGCGTTCGGTGCAGCGGGCGTGAGGACGGGAACGGGATCGGCGGGGGGAACATCGCCGCGCAGCGGAGCCGGTCCGTTCGCGGGCGGCGCGCCGGAGTAAGCCGGCGCATGCTCGAACGGCAGATCGAGTTGCAGGGTATCGAGCGCGACGGCGGGGCGCTGTCGCGAAGGGGCTTTCTGCATCGGCTCCGCTTTGCGCTCACGGCGCAGGAATGACGAGAAGAAAGAGTAGGGCACGCCTCGGCTCGAATCGACCGCCGCCGCGTCAGCGGCCCGCGCCCGCAGCGCCGGCTTTGGCCGGCTGCGCGTTCGACACGGCGTAAGCGTGCGGATCGATGCGGCGCATTTCCGTCTCGATCCAGCTTTCGACGCGCGCGTTCACTTCCTCGGGCGTGAGACCGGCCGTATCGATCGGCTTGCCGACCGACACCGTGACTATACCCGGATATTTGATGAACGAATTGCGTGGCCACACGTGACCGGCGTTGTGCGCGATGGGCACGACCGGCGCGCCGGTTGCAACCGCGAAGCGTGCGCCGCCGGTCTTGTACTTGCCCTGGCTGCCGACGCGTGTGCGCGTGCCTTCGGGGAACATGATGATCCACGCGCCTTCGTCCATGCGCGCGCGGCCTTGCCTGGTGACGGAGACGAAGGCGTCGCGGCCCTGCTTGCGATCGATGTGCACCATCTTCAGGAGTCCGAGCGCCCAGCCGAAGAACGGCACATAGAGCAGCTCGCGCTTGAACACGTAGCAGAGCGGCCGCGGCATCAGCGCGGGAAACGCGAGCGTCTCCCATGCGGACTGATGCTTCGACAGCAGCACGGCCGGACCATTCGGCAGGTTCTCCATGCCTTCGATCGTGTAGCGAATGCCGATCAGATGCCGCAGCACGACGATCGTCGACTTGCACCAGCCGGCGGCCATCCAGTAGCGCTTGTCGGCGCGCATGAACGGAAACGCGATGAAGCAGGCGATCGCGTACGGCACCGTGTACACGACGAAGTAAAGCATCAACAGCAACGAACGGATGAAGCGCATGGAATGTCTGTTACTGAGCCGCGGCGCGATCCTGATGCCGCGCGAGGAAATCGAGCGCGAATGCGCGCAAGTCCTTGTGAACGAGGGTGCCTTCGGGCAACTGGCCTTCCTTGAGCGTCTTTTCGCCTTTGCCGGTCAGCACGAGATGCGTGGGAAAGCCGAGCGCCGCGCCCGCCTGGAGATCGCGCAATGAATCGCCGACGACCGGCGTATCTTCCGGATCGATCTCGAAGCGGTCGATGATCTGTTGCAGCATGCCGGGCCGGGGCTTTCTGCAATCGCACTGATCTTCGGCCGTGTGCGGGCAGAAAAACACCGCGTCGATGCGCCCGCCGACGGCCGCGACCGCGCGATTCATCTTCTGATGCATTGCGTTGAGTGCGGCCATGTCGAATAGACCGCGCCCGATGCCCGACTGATTCGACGCGATCGCCACGCGATAGCCCGACTGGTTCAGCCGCGCGATCGCTTCGAGACTGCCGGGAATGGCGACCCATTCGTCCGGCGACTTGATGAAGGCATCCGAATCGACGTTGATGACGCCGTCGCGATCGAGGATGACCAGTTTGCGGTTCATGACCATGGGCGGCGTTTCTTAAGCAGCGAGCTTCGAGATGTCGGCGACGCAGTTCATCTGCTGATGCAGCGCGTTGAGCAGCGCAAGACGATTGTTGCGCAGCGCCGGGTCTTCCGCGTTCACCATCACGTCGTTGAAGAACGTATCGACGGATTCGCGCAACGCGGCGAGCGCGGTGAGCGCCTCCGTATAGTTGCGCGCGGCGAGCTGGCTTTGCACGCGCGGCGTCACTTGCTCGATCTGCGCGTACAGATCCTTCTCGGCCGCTTCGACGAGCAGTTCCTTGTTGACCACCGAAGGCGCGCCTTGCTCCGACTTCTTCAGAATGTTCGAGATGCGCTTGTTGGCCGCCGCGAGCGCCGCGGCTTCCGGCAGCGCCGCGAATTCGCGCACGGCGTCGAGGCGCGCGACGATGTCGTCGAGGCGCGTCGGGTTCAGGCTCAGGACCGCTTCGATATCGTTCGCTTCGAAGCCGCGCTCGCGCAACAGTCCGCGCAGACGATCGAGGAAGAAGGCGTAGACCGCTTCGGTCGAATCGGCGACTTGCGGCATGCCCGCGAACTGACGTTGCGCCGCGCCGACGAGATCGCGCAGATCGACCGGCAGCTTCTTTTCGAGCAGGATGCGCAGCACGCCCAGCGCGTGACGGCGCAGCGCGAACGGATCTTTCTCGCCCGTCGGCGCGAGCCCGATGCCCCAGATGCCGACGATCGTTTCGAGCTTGTCCGCGAGCGCGACCGCGGCACCGACGCCCGTCGACGGCGTTTCGTCGCCCGAGAAGCGCGGCTGATAATGCTCCGAGCACGCGAGCGCGACTTCTTCCGGCTCGCCGTCGTGACGCGCGTAGTACGTGCCCATCGTGCCTTGCAGCTCGGGGAATTCACCGACCATGTCGGTCAGCAGATCCGCCTTCGCGAGACGCGCGGCGTGGCGCGTCAGCGCGGGATCGACCCCGACCATCGGCGCGATTTCGCCCGCGAGCGCTTCGAGACGCTCGACGCGCTGCAGCGTCGAGCCGAGCTTGTTGTGATAGACGACGTTCGCGAGCAGCGGCACGCGATCTTCGAGGCGCTTCTTCTTGTCCTGCGTAAAGAAGAACTTTGCGTCGGCGAGGCGCGGGCGCACGACGCGCTCGTTGCCTTCGACGATCTCGCCGGGCGTCTTCGTATCGATATTCGACACGATCAGAAAACGCGAGCGCAGCTTGCCGTTCTGGTCCGTGAGCGCGAAGTATTTCTGGTTCGTCTGCATCGTGAGGATCAGGCATTCCTGCGGCACCTGCAGGAATTCCTCGTCGAAGCGGCATTCGTAGACGACCGGCCATTCGACGAGCGCGTTCACTTCGTCGAGCAGCGCTTCGGGCATCACGACGCGATCTTCGCCCGCAAACGCCTGCAGTTGCGTGCGGATCGATTCGCGGCGATCGTCGAAGTTCGCGACGACGCGGCCTTTGTCGAGCAGGGTGTCGGCGTAGTCGTCGGCATGAGCGATCGCGACGAAGCCTTCCGACATGAAGCGATGCCCGATGGTCGTATCGCCCGCATCGACGCCAAGCGCGCTGACCGGCACGACGTCGCGGCCGTGCATCGCGATCAGGCGCTGCACCGGACGCACGAACTGCACGCTGGTGCCGTCCGGACGCTGATACGTCATGACCTTCGGAATGGGCAGCTTGCCGAGGGTTTCGTCGAGCGCGGCTTGCAGGCCGTCGGCGAGCGTCGCGCCGGGCGCGGCGTAGCGCAGGAAGAAGGCTTCGGCCTTGCCGTCCTGCGCGCGTTCGAGTTCGGCGATGGGAAAGTCGGGGAAGCCGAGCGCCGCGAGTTTCTTCGCGAGCGGCGGCGTGGGGTTGCCTTCCTTATCGAGCGCGACCGTTACCGGCAAGACTTTCTCGCGCACCTGCTTTTCCGGCGCGACATCGCGCACATTGCGGATGAGCACGGCGAGGCGGCGCGGCGTCGCGTACTTTTCGAACGAAGGCGCGCCGTCGATGAGATCGCGCGCGGCGAGACGCTCGACGATGCCATCGGCGAAAGCGGTGCCGAGACGCGCAAGCGCTTTCGGCGGCAGTTCTTCGGTGAGCAGCTCGACGAGGAGCGAAGCGTGGTTGGATTGCGTCATTGTTCTAGCGAGCCTCGTCAAGCCTGTTCGTTGTTGCTGGGTTCGCCCGGCGGCGTGCTTTCCACCTTGAGCGGCGGCGCCCATGCCGGACGCTGCGCTTCCTGCTCGTCGCTGACGAGATCGCGATCGCCCTTGACCGGATTGCCGAGCATCGGGAAGCCGAGCGCTTCGCGCGAATCGTAATAAGCCTGCGCCACGAGGCGCGACAACGCACGGATGCGGCCGATATACGCCGCGCGCTCAGTCACGGAAATGGCGCCGCGCGCATCGAGCAGATTGAACGTATGGCCGGCCTTCAGCACGAGCTCATACGCGGGTAGCGCGAGCTTCGCATCGATCATCTTCTTCGCTTCTTCTTCGTAGCTCTTGAAGAACGTGAACAGCAGATCGACGTTCGCGTGCTCGAAGTTGTACGTGGACTGCTCGACCTCGTTCTGGTGATACACGTCGCCGTAGGTGAGGCGGCGCAGTTCGCGGCCGTTCGGGCCGTCTTCTTCCCATTCGGTCCAGATGAGGTCGTACACGTTCTCGACCTTCTGCAGGTACATGGCGAGGCGTTCGAGACCGTAGGTGATTTCGCCGAGCACGGGCTTGCAGTCGATGCCGCCCGCTTGCTGGAAGTACGTGAACTGCGTCACTTCCATGCCGTTGAGCCACACTTCCCAGCCGAGTCCCCAGGCGCCGAGCGTCGGGTTCTCCCAGTCGTCCTCGACGAAGCGCACGTCGTTCTGCTTCAGATCGAAGCCGAGCGCTTCGAGCGAGCCGAGGTACAAATCGAGGATGTTTTCCGGCGCGGGCTTCAGCACGACCTGATACTGATAGTAGTGCTGCAGGCGGTTGGGATTCTCGCCATAGCGGCCGTCCTTCGGGCGGCGCGACGGTTGAACGTAGGCCGCGCGCCACGGCTCCGGGCCGATCGCGCGCAGGAACGTGTGGACGTGCGAGGTGCCTGCGCCGACTTCCATGTCGATCGGCTGGAGGAGCGCGCAGCCCTTTTCGTTCCAGTAGGACTGCAGCGTCAGAATGATTTGCTGGAAAGTGAGCATGATTGCCTTTTGCGGGCGAACGCGGCGCGGCCATCGTCGTGACGACGCGACTCGGAGGCTCGGCCGAAGTACTTAAACGGAGAATTTTAGCCGAACGGACGGGCGGGTGCGGCTTTTTGGGAGAAGGCGGGCCGCGTCGCATCGCGCGACGCGGCTTTGTTTCAGCCGATGTTCAACGCTCGCCCGAACGTTTCCGATTCGGCGCGAATGCAAACGCGAACGCCAGCAGAATCAGCGATACCGCGATCACCGTCATGTTCCCGCTCGTCACATACGGCGTGCTGCCCGACGTGCCTTGCACGCGCGCTTCGAGCACGCCCGTGGCGAACGTCGGCAGCTTCGAGATGACATCGCCGTTGGCCGCGATCGCCGCCGTCATGCCCGTGTTGGTCGCGCGCAGCATCGGCCGGCCGGTTTCCATCGACCGCATCCGTGCGATCTGCAAGTGCTGATCGAGCGCGATGGTATTGCCGAACCACGCGAGATTCGTCGAGTTGATGAGAATGCCCGCGGGCGTTTCCTGCTCGCGGATCGTGCGCGCGATCTCTTCGCCGAAGATGTCCTCGTAGCAGATATCGACGGCGACCGGCTGGTTGTGCACGACGAATGCCTTCTGCGCGATCGGCCCGCGCGCGAGATCGCCGAGCGGAATGCCCATCATGCGCACGAACCAGTGAAAGCCGGGCGGCACGAATTCGCCGAAGGGCACGAGATGATGCTTGTCGTAGCGATACACGCCGTTCACATGCGGCGTGACGCCGAAGAGACTGTTGGTGAAATCGGTTGCGCGGCCATCGGGCAGAATCGTGACGCCGATCGCGCCGAAGAGAATCGACGAGTTCGTGTCGTCGGCGAAATTGCGGATCGCGACGGCGAAATCCTGCGGAATCTGCACCGACAGCACCGGCAGCGCGGTTTCCGGCGTGACGATCAGATCAGCGGGCTTCTCGGTGATGAGGCGCTTGTAGAGCGCGAGCGAGTCATCGACGCCCGACTGCTCGAACTTCATTTCCTGCTTCACGTTGCCTTGCAAGAGACGCACGTCGAGCGGTGCGTTGGCGGGCGTCGTCCATTGGACGAGCGACAGCAGCATGCCCGCGACGATCAGCGCAACCGCGACGACGCCCGGCGCGAACGCGAGCCGCCGCGTCTTGCGCAAGTGATAGACGGCCTGCACGATCAGCGCGGCGACGAGCGCGAGCACCCAGCCGACGCCGTACACGCCGACGATCGCGCCGAAGCCCTTGAGCGGACCGTCGACTTGCGCATAACCGCTCGCGAGCCAGGGAAAGCCGGTGAACACGAGGCCGCGCAGCCATTCGCCGAGCGCCCAGGCGCTCGCGAACGCGAACGCGCCGTGCCATGTCGGCGCATAGCGCGGCGATGCTTCGATGTCGCGTGCGGTGGCGGCGTCTTCATCGCCGAAGCGCGCGCGCCCCGCGACGAACGACCAGACCACGCTCGACAACGCCGGATAGATCGCGAGATACAGCGAGAACAGTGCGACGGCGGCGGCGGCGAGCGGCGCGGCCATGCCGCCGTAGACATGCATGCTGATGTAGAGCCACCACACGCCCGTCACGAAGTTGCCGAAGCCGAATGCCCAGCCGGTCGCGGCGGCGCTTTTCCAGCCGTTCGTGCGCGAGAGCCACGAGAAGAACAACGCGAACACGGCGAGCTCGATCCATCCGCCGTGCGGCGTCGGCGCGAAGGAGAGCGTATTGATCGCGCCGAGCACGGCGGCGACGAGGTAATGCCAGAACGGCAATGCGCGACGCGTATCGGGTGTCACGGAGACGTCGCGTTGACGGGAGAGAAAGCGAAACGATGAATCGGCCATTGATGACGGTCGAGATGAAACGGCAAAAGCGAGTGTAGGACTGACAGCGGGCGCCGTTCGGCTGCGGCGCCCGCGAAGCGCTTAGTCGCGCAGTTCGTCTTCGTCGTCGCCCGCGTGGTGATGTTGCTGCGCGAGATTCGGCACGCGCCGCACGAGAAGAACGTGAATCTGGCGGGCGTCGCCGCGCAGGATCTCGAACACGAAATCGTCGATGCGTACTTTTTCGCCGCGATGCGGCACGCGCCCGAAGCGATGCGTGACGAGTCCGCCGATGGTATCGACTTCTTCGTCGGAGAAATCGGTGCCGAATTCCTCGTTGAATTGCTCGATGCCGGTGAGCGCGCGCACGCGATACTTGCCGTCGGGCGTCGCGATGATATTGCCGGCTTCCTCGTCGAAGTCGTATTCGTCCTCGATGTCGCCGACGATCTGTTCGAGCACGTCCTCGATCGTGATGAGGCCGGCGACGCCGCCGTATTCATCGACGACGATCGCGATGTGATTGCGGTTCACGCGAAAGTCGTGCAGCAGTACGTTCAGACGCTTCGATTCGGGGATGAAGACGGCGGGGCGCAGCATGCCGCGCACGTCGAATTCTTCTTCGGCGTAGTAGCGCAGCAGGTCTTTCGCGAGCAGCACGCCGATGACGTTGTCGCGATTGCCTTCGTACACCGGATAGCGCGAGTGTGCTTTTTCGAGCACGAAGGGGATGAATTCCGCGGGCGTTTCCGCGATGTTGATGGCGTCCATCTGGGCGCGCGGCACCATGATGTCGCGCGCGCAGAGGTCGGACACCTGAAAGACGCCTTCGATCATCGAGAGCGAGTCGGCGTCGAGCAGGTTGCGCTCGTGCGCGTCCTGAAGCACTTCGAGAAGTTCGTCGCGCGATTCCGGCTCGTGCGAGATGAAATCGGTCAGGCGTTCGAGGAGCGAGCGCTTTTCTTGCGGTTTGTCGGTGTGGCGTCGACTGGGATAGGGATCGTTCATAGCGGAGCGCCCGGGAGTTCCCGGGCGCAGGTTAGCGGAAAGTTAAGCATACACCAAGGCAAAAAGCGGGCTGCGTGGCGCGGCGCGCATGACTTCAGCCATGCTAGCCGATAAATGTGCGAGAAGTATGTCCAGCGGAAAGCGTTGGCCGAATGGACGATATCAGGCGCGAAAATCATATGGAGGCAAAAAGCGCCAACGTCAGCGTCCGCCCTGCGCCTGGCAACGCTTCAACAACGCCTCCAGCGCCCGATCCGGCATGCCGCTCTCGCGCAGCGCCTCCACCGTCCGGCTGACGTAATCCAGCGTCGTCCCATATCGGCCGCTCGCGCAGCCGAGCACCGTGCGCACGACCGGATCGGCGAGCTTGCCGGTATAAGACGCCGCATCGCGCCGCATGACGAACGCGAGCGCATCGACGCGCCGTCCGTCCGCGAGCGTACAGGGCAGCCACGCGGGGCGGTACGAACCCATCGCCATTTCGCGGCGCCACAGCACGTCGAGATGCTCGATCGCTCCGACGCCCGCGAGCCGGAACGCCATGCCGGTGCACGAGCCGCCGCGATCGAGCGCGAGCACGAGACCCGGCTGCTCCGGCGTGCCGCGATTCACGCGCGACCACAGATAAAGCCCGCGATGATAGCCATGCACTTTGCCGCGCACCGCTTCGACTGTCGGCAGCCCCGGGTTCCAGATCAGCGAACCGTAGCCGAAGAGCCACACGTCCGACTCGCCGTCCCAATGCGCGAACGCCGCCTCGCGCGATGCCGCAAGTTCGGCATCCGTCCACAATGCGGATTCGCCGAGCGCGGGCGGATAGCCGGCGCACGGCTCGGGCGCGATGTCAGGAAGTGACTCGGGATGCGTGGGTTCGGGCAGCTTGTCGTTCACGGCGCGTTGGGAACATCGGGGACATCGGACCGGCTTCAGGTCGAAGGCACGTAAGGATCGGAAAATCCCAGAGACTGCATGATATCCGTCTCGATGGATTCCATCTCTTGCGCTTCGCTCTCGACTTCATGGTCGTAGCCCTGCGCATGGAGCGTGCCGTGGACGATCAGATGCGCGTAATGCGCGGCGAGCGGCTTGCCCTGTTCGGCCGCCTCGCGCTCGACGACCGGGCAGCACAGAATCAGATCGCCCGCGACCGGATCGTCCTCCGATTCTGCATACGCGAAAGTCAGCACGTTCGTCGCGTAATCCTTCTGCCGATACGTGCGGTTGAGCATCCGGCCTTCTTCTTCGTCGACGAAGCGCACGGTCAGTTCGGCGTCTGCGAACAGCGACGCCTTGATCCAGCGCGCGACCGTCGCGCGCGGCAGGATCGCCTTGTGCGACGGATACGCCTTCGCCGCTGGAAACTGCAGGGTCAACGTGAGGCGCGGCATTATTCGGGCTTCTGCGCTTGCTGTTGCGCAGCGCGCGCGGCCTCGGCGAGCGCGGCGTCTTTCTGCGATTGCGCGTCGTAAGCCTCGACGATGCGCGCGACGAGCGGATGCCGCACCACGTCCGCCGACGTGAAATGCGTGATCGCGATGCCGCGCACTTCCGACAGCACATACTGCGCCTCGATCAGGCCGCTCTTGTGGCCGCGCGGCAAGTCGACCTGCGTCGTATCGCCGGTGACGACCGCCTTCGAGCCGAAGCCGATCCGCGTCAGGAACATCTTCATCTGCTCGGGCGTGGTGTTCTGCGCCTCGTCGAGGATGATGAACGCGTGATTCAGCGTGCGCCCGCGCATGTACGCGAGCGGCGCGATTTCGATCATCTGGCGCTCGAACATCTTCGCGGTCTTGTCGAAGCCGAGCAGATCGTAAAGCGCGTCGTAAAGCGGACGCAGATACGGATCGACCTTCTGCGCGAGATCGCCCGGCAGAAAACCGAGCCGCTCGCCCGCTTCGACGGCGGGGCGCGTCAGCACGATGCGCTTGACCTGATCGCGCTCGAGCGCATCGACCGCGCACGCGACCGCGAGATACGTCTTGCCCGTGCCCGCCGGCCCGATACCGAAGGTCACGTCGTGCGCGATGATCTGCTTCAGATACTCGCGCTGCGCGGGCGTGCGTCCGCGCAGATCGGCGCGTCGCGTGTAGAGCTTCGGACCGTGGTCTTCGTCTTCGCCGAGATCGATCGTCGCGCTCGGTTCATCGAACGGATGATCGGGATCGCCACGAAAACGCGGATCGATTTCGCCTTCTTCGCCGTTAGCTTCGCGCGCATCCTTCGCGCGACGCGTCGCATGACGCGCTTCGACGAGCGCGAGCTGAATGTCGTCGACGGAAATCGGATCCCGCGCGCGGTTGTAGAAGTTTTCGAGCGCCGCGAGCGCGACTTTGGCGCCGCGTCCGCGAATCGCGATCTTGTGGCCGCGTCGCGAAAGCGTCACATCGAGCGCCTGCTCGATCTGCCGCAGGTTTTCGTCGAGCGGGCCGCAGAGGTTGGCGAGCCGCGCGTTGTCGTCGCGCGGAGCGGTGAATTCCAGATGCTGCGTGGGAGCGTTCTTCAAAGTGAACTTGAGTTCCTGTCTTTAGTGCGCAAGCTCGGGCGCCATGACCAGTTCGCCGCGCAGCGAGTGCGGATAGGCATGCACGATCTTCACGTCGATCATCTGGCCGATGAGCCGCGCGTGCGATTCTGCCGGCGCCGGGAAATTGACGACGCGATTGTTCTGCGTGCGTCCCGCGAGTTCGTTCGGATCCTTGCGCGCCGGGCGTTCGACCAGAATGCGCTCGACCTTGCCGACCATCGATTCGCTGATGCGCTGCACGTTTTCCTCGATCGTCGCCTGCAAATGCTGCAGACGCTTCAGCTTGACTTCGCGCGGCGTGTCGTCGTGCAGATTCGCTGCCGGCGTGCCGGGGCGCGGGCTGTAGATGAACGAGAAGCTCGTGTCGTAGCTCATCTCGTCGACGAGCGCCATCATCTTGTTGAAATCGTCTTCGGTCTCGCCGGGAAAGCCGACGATGAAATCCGTCGACAGCGACAGATCCGGGCGGATCGCGCGCAACTTGCGGATGACCGACTTGTATTCGAGCACGCTGTAGCCGCGCTTCATCGCCATCAGAATGCGATCCGAGCCGTGCTGCACCGGTAAATGCAGATGCGAGACGAGCTTCGGCACTTTCGCGTAAGTGTCGATCAGGCGCTGCGTGAATTCCTTCGGATGCGACGTCGTATAGCGGATGCGTTCGATGCCCGGAATGTCCGCGACGTATTCGATGAGCGTCGCGAAATCCGCGATCTCGCTCGAACCGAGCGTCAGCGCGCCGCGATAAGCGTTCACGTTCTGGCCGAGCAGCGTGACTTCGCGCACGCCCTGGTCCGCGAGACCGGCGACTTCGGTGAGCACGTCGTCGAGCGGGCGAGACACTTCCTCGCCGCGCGTGTACGGCACGACGCAGTAGCTGCAGTATTTCGAGCAGCCTTCCATGATCGACACGAACGCGCTCGGGCCATCGACGCGCGCCGGCGGCAGATGATCGAACTTCTCGATTTCCGGAAACGTGATGTCGACCTGCGCGCGGCCGGTCGCGCGGCGCTGATCGATCATCGCGGGCAGACGATGCAGCGTCTGCGGACCGAACACGAGATCGACATACGGCGCACGCGCGACGATCGACGCGCCTTCCTGACTCGCGACGCAACCGCCGACGCCGATCAGCAGATTCGGGTTCGCTTCCTTCAGCTCGCGCACACGGCCGAGATCGGAGAACACCTTCTCCTGGGCTTTTTCGCGCACCGAGCACGTATTGAACAGAATGACGTCCGCGTCTTCGGGCGTATCCGTCTTGATGAGTCCTTCCGCCGCGCCGAGCACGTCGACCATCTTGTCGGAGTCGTACTCGTTCATCTGGCAGCCGAAGGTCTTTACATAAACTTTCTTGGTCATGAATCGTCGCCGGTCGCAGTGGTTAACCTGGGGGCGCTGTAAAAGAGATTAAAGAGGGAATTTGCGGCGCAATTACACTGATCTGCACCGCTTTTTACTGTATTTGACCCAATATTATAGCTCTGGCCGCCATTCCCGACGCTTCCCGCGCGCGTCGGGCGGATACGCCAGGTCGCCGAGCAGGTCGTTCGTCGTTTTTTCGAAACGCTCGACGAGAAAGTCCAGCAGCACCCGCACGCGCGGCGCCATGTAGCGATTGGCGTGAAAAAGCGCGTGCACGGCGGCTTCGTGCGTACACCAGTCGGGCAACACCATCTGCAGCGTGCCGGCGCGCACGTCGGCGGCGATATCCCAGATCGATTTATGCGCGATGCCGTGGCCCGCGAGCGCCCATTCGCGCAGCAGCGCGCCGTCGTTGGTTTCCCAGGCGTCGGCGAGCGGAATCGTGTACGCGTAACGCTCGTCGCCGCGCACGAAGACGAGCTCGTTGAGCGGCCCGTTCGCCGTAACGACGACGAGGAAGTCATGCCCGGTCAGATCGGCGGGCGTTTCGGGCACGCCCATGCGCGCGAGATACGCGGGCGACGCGCACAGCACGCGGCGATTCGGCGCGAGCGCGCGGGCGGCGAGGCCGCTGTCGGGCGGGGCGCCGAAGCGGATCGCGAGATCGATCTCTTCCAGCAAAAGATTCGACACCGAATCCGATAGTGTGAGCGCGAATTTCACGTCCGGATGCAGCGCGCTGAATCCGTCGAGCCAGCCGTTCAGCATCGAGCGACCGAAATTCGATGTCGCCGAAATGCGAACCTTGCCGCGCACGACGTTCTGGCCGGCCTGCAGCGCGGCTTCGGCATCGTCGATCGCCTGCAGCGCGATCCGGCAATGCTGCAAATACACGCGGCCTTCGTCGGTTACGCGCAATTGGCGCGTCGTGCGCTCGAAGAGCCGCGTGTGCAGCGCTTTTTCCAGCTTGATGAGCCGCGCGCTCGCCGCCGCCGGCGACAGGCCCAGCTTGCGGCCCGCCGCCGACAGGCTTCCCGCCGACGCAGCTTCCACGAACAGGCGCATGTCGCCGAGCCGATCCATCGTCATTTTCAAATCCGGTTTGAGAATAATTCAAAGGGTAGGCCAATTCTCAAATCGCTGCGTGGCTTGCACAATGCGCTACGTGTAAACCCTTCCATCTCATCATGCCTCTTCCACTTCTCGCGCTTGCGATCAGCGCATTCGCCATCGGCACGACGGAGTTCGTCATCATGGGCCTCTTGCCCAACGTGGCGCACGATCTCTCTGTGACGATTCCATCGGCGGGGCTGCTCGTCACGGGCTACGCGCTCGGTGTCGCGGTCGGCGCACCGCTGCTCGCCGTGCTGACGAGCAAGCTGCCGCGCAAGCTCGCGCTGCAGTTGCTGATGCTCGTGTTCATCGTCGGCAACGTGCTGTGCGCGCTCGCGCCGGGCTATGGCCTGCTGATGGTCGCGCGCGTCGTGACCTCGTTCGCGCACGGCTCGTTCTTCGGCATCGGCGCGGTCGTGGCCGCGTCGCTCGTCCCGGCGGAAAAGCGCGCGAGCGCCATCGCGCTGATGTTCACCGGGCTCACGCTCGCGAACGTGCTGGGCGTGCCGTTCGGGACGTTCATCGGGCAGGAGCTCGGCTGGCGCGCGACGTTCTGGATCGTCGCGGGCTTGGGCGTATTGTCCGCGCTCGGCGTGACCGCGCTCGTGCCGAACCGCCACGACGCCGCGCCGAGCACGCTCGGCCGGGAAGTGCGCGTGCTGCGCGACGGCCAGGTCTGGCTCGCGCTTACGATGACGGTGCTCGGTTTCGGCGGCGTGTTCGTCGTGTTCACGTACATCGCGCCGATTCTCGAACAGGTGGGCGGCTTCTCGCCGCGCGCCGTCACGCTGATCCTGGTGCTGTTCGGCGTCGGGCTGACGATCGGCAACACGATCGGCGGCAAGCTCGCGGACCGCGCGCTGATGCCGTCGCTGATGGGCATTCTGTTCGCGCTCGCCGTCGTGATGGCGGTGTTCGCGAAGACGAGCCACAGCCAGACCGGCGCGATCCTGACGATTTTCGTCTGGGGCATCGCGGCGTTCGCGACGGTGCCGCCGTTGCAGACGCGCGTCGTCGAGAAAGCGAAGGACGCGCCGAATCTCGCTTCGACGCTCAATATCGGCGCGTTCAACGTCGGCAATGCGGGCGGCGCGTGGCTCGGCGGCGCGGTGCTGACGCACGGTCACGGTCTCGACGCGCTTCCGTGGGCCGCGGCGGCGGTCGCGCTGGCCGCGCTCGCGGTGACGTGGTTCGCCGCGCGCCTGGATGTCCCGCGCGTTACCTCGGACATAAAAGCAGCCGACGCTTGCTGAGCGCTTATCATGTTGGCTCAACGTAATTCGAGCCAACATGATCGATCATCTCATCTGCGATTGCGACGGCGTGCTCGTCGATAGCGAAGTCATCGCGGATCGCGTGATGCTGGACGTGCTCACCGAGACGTTTCCCGGCATCGACTTCAGACCGGTCGTCAAGACGGCTTTCGGACAGCAGACCTCGCGCTTCCTGACTCATCTGGAGACGAAGTTCGGCATCGTGATGCCGCCCGATTTCGTCGATACGATCGAGGCGCGCGTTTCCGTGGAACTCGCGCGCTCGGTCGGACCGATCGCCGGCGTGCGCGCCGCGCTGGAAGGCTGCGGCCTGCCGGTGGCGGTCGTGTCGAACAGCCGGATGGAGCGCGTGCGCGCGTCGGTGCGGCGGGCGGGGCTCTCCGAGATCGTCGGCGCGCGCGTGTTCAGCGCGCAGCAAGTCGAGCGGCCGAAGCCTTATCCCGACGTGTATCTGCTCGCGGCGCGCACGCTCGATGTCGCGCCCGAGCGCTGCCTCGTCGTCGAGGACAGCGTCGCCGGACTGACGGCGGCGCGCGCGGCGGGCATGAAGACCATCGCGTTCGTCGGCGCGAGCCATATTCCGTCCGGCTACGCGCAAGTGCTGCGCGAAACCGGCATCACGCGAATCATGGAGCACATGGACGAGCTGCCCGCGCTCGTCGCGGCGGGCGTGCGCGGGGATTTCGGCGACGTGCTCTCCTGATCCTTACGCCGCTTCCTCGACGGATTCACGCGCGGCGGCCAGCGCCGCGCGGAATTCCACCAGTTCCGCGATGGTCAGCATCGGCAGGCCGCGCTCCTGCGCGAAACGCTCGACTTGCGCGCCGCGCGTCATGGTGCCGTCGGCGTTCATCAGTTCGCAGAGTACGCCGGCAGGCTTGAGGCCGGCGAGGATCGCCAGGTCGACCGTGCCTTCGGTGTGACCACGCCGCGCGAGCACGCCGCCGGGCATCGCGCGCAGCGGAAAGACGTGGCCGGGCCGCACGATGTCCGCCGGCTTCGCGTTTTCGGCGATGGCCGCGCGGATCGTCGTGACGCGATCCGCCGCCGATACGCCCGTCGTCACGCCTTCCCGCGCTTCGATCGACACGGTGAACGCCGTGCCGTAGCGGCTGCCGTTCGCGGCGGCCATCGGCGGGAGTTCGAGCGCGCGTACTTTGTCGTCGGGCAGACACAGGCACACGATGCCGCTGCATTCGCGGATCAGAAGGGCCATGGTGGCGTCGGTGAGTTTTTCGGCGGCGACGATCAGATCCGCTTCGTTCTCGCGATCGTCGTCGTCCTGAAGCACGACCGGACGGCCTTCGCGCATGGCGTCGAGCGCGGCGGCGATGCGCGGCGGAACGCCGAACGAAGCGAGCTGGGGAAGGTCGGCAGAAGCGTCATCGGCGATGACGGCTGGTGTGGCGAACGACAGGCTGGCAGCTTGGGACTGGGACATGTGAAACGCTCTCGCAGGAAATGTAAGCGAAAAACGTTTCAGGGCATTGCAAACAGACAGAACGGCACCCCACGGCGACGCGCCAAGAGGCGCGGCGGCGTCCGGTTCGGCACGATGCGGAAATCGCCAAGGGGACGGACATGACCATCTGCACATCTTCTCTCATCCGGACTATGACCGTCGGCTCTGGCATCTCACCAGATCTGCTGACCCCGCGCGTGAATCCTGCGCGGGCGCTCGCGGGCTCGTGGTCCGGCCGCGAAGCCTCGCCACATACCGCCGGTGGGGAATTGCACCCCGCCCTGAAGACGTACTCGATGCCGCAAGCCGCAAGGCTCGCGAGCTTTTTTAGGATACCGCACGCCGGCGGTTTTTGCACCGCCGCATGACGCGAAAGGGTGCGATACGCCATGCATAGCCGTTAGCTGTCCGCCCATGCCTTCGCGGCGTTGACCGCGCGGCGCCACCCGGCGAGGCAGGAATCGATCTCCGGTTTCGGCATCGACGGCGTGAAGCGGCGCTCCAGTTGCCATTGCGCCTTGAGTTCGTCGACGTCCTTCCAGTAGCCGACCGCGAGCCCCGCGAGATAAGCCGCGCCGAGCGCCGTCGTCTCGGCGATGCGCGGACGCGCGACATCGACGCCGAGAATGTCGGCCTGGAATTGCATCAGCAGATCGTTCGCGCAGGCGCCGCCATCGACACGCAATTCGCCGATGCGGATGCCCGAGTCCGCTTCCATGGCTTTCAAGACGTCGAGGGACTGATAGGCGATCGAATCGAGCGCCGCCCGCGCGACATGACTCGATGTCGTTCCGCGCGTGACGCCGAAGAGCGTGCCGCGTGCGCGCGCGTTCCAGTGCGGCGCGCCGAGCCCGGCGAACGCAGGCACGAAATAGACGCCGTCGCTGTGCGGCACGCCGCGCGCGAGCGTCTCGATTTCGCTCGCGCGCCGGATGAGGCCGAGGCCGTCGCGCAGCCATTGAACGACCGCGCCCGCGATGAAGATGCTGCCTTCGAGCGCATAGCTGACGTGATCGCCGATCTGCCAGGCAATCGTGGTGACGAGGTTGTTGCGCGACTCGATGGGCTTGTCGCCCGTGTTCATGACGAGAAAGCAGCCGGTGCCGTAGGTGTTCTTCACCATGCCGGAATCCGTGCACATCTGGCCGAAGAGCGCGGCGTGCTGATCGCCGGCAAGCGCTGCAAGCGGGACATCGGCGTTGAACACGGTGCCTCGCGCCGTGCCATAACGTTCCGACGACGTCCGCACTTCGGGAAGCATGCTGCGGGGAATGTCGAGCGCGTCGAGCAGTTCGTCGTCCCAGCGGCGTTCGTGAATGTTGAAGAGCATCGTGCGCGAGGCGTTCGTGACGTCGGTGACATGCAAGCCGTGACGCGTGAAATTCCACACGAGCCAGCTATCGACGGTGCCGAACGCGAGCCGCCCTTGCTTCGCCTTGTCGCGCGCACCTTCTACGTTATCGAGAATCCAGCGGATTTTCGTCGCCGAAAAGTATGCGTCGATAGGCAAACCGGTTTTCGCGCGAACCATCGCTTCGAGGCCGCGCGACTTGAGCTCGTCACAGAAGCCGGCCGTGCGGCGGTCCTGCCAGACGATCGCGTTATAGATCGGCGCGCCCGTCTCGCGATCCCAGACGATCGTAGTCTCGCGCTGGTTCGCTATTCCGACTGCCGCGATCGAAGCAGCGCTCGCGCCGGCGCGCGTGACGGCTTCCGCGGCGACGCCTGCCTGCGTCGACCAGATTTCGCGCGGATCATGTTCGACCCAGCCCGCCTCGGGATAAATCTGCTGGAATTCCTTCTGCGCCAAGGACACGATGTTGCCGTTCCGGTCGAACAGCATGGCCCGTGAGCTGGTGGTGCCCTGATCGAGCGCGAGAACGTGCTGATCCTGCATGGTCTCCTCCGGTTCGAACGGACATCGACGTTTCGGGCAGCAAAGGCGCTGTCCGTTTGCGCAATCTATCGGAGCGAGGCGACGCGGACAAGCTGGCCGAACGGCATAAGCCGCGCGACATCGACCGCTCGAATGCGGATTTGGCCTATGCCATTCGGCCGAGTGGCGCGGCGTTCGTGTTCGTCCGATACTGGCGGCACGAAACCGATTGAAGGGTGAGTGCGATGCGTATGCTGTTGATTTCCGGCGTGCTGGGCGCGGCGCTTCTGACGGGCTGCGTGGGCACGCCCAGCCTGGACGGCTCATTGGGCGCGCCGTCGTTCAGCGCGCTGCAGGACATGTGCGGGACCTCGCCCGTCGACTACGGCGCGGACGCGCGATCGGTCTATTCAGCCTTCTACGATGCCTATGTGGCCGAACGGCGCGGCGGGTTGCAGAAGGAGCGCTTCTGCGCGTTCCAGGCGGCGATTGCAGAACGGTATCGTGCTTATCGCGCGAATCCCGGCCCCGAAGCGCAAAGCGCGTGGGCGAAGTTCTTCCTGGAGCAGCGCGCGCAGGCGCTGAGCTGGCGCGCGGCAGTGGACCCGACACTGCGGGCCGGCTGACGCGACTTGACGCTAGGTGAAGGGAAAGTGAAGCGGACGCGGCCTTGCACCGCGTCCCGAGTCCTGCCGCGTGCTACGAGTAACGCTTGAAAGCCTTGACTGTGGAGTCGCCGGTGGCGGTGAGGCGCCATTGCTGACGTCCCGATGCGAGATTTTCGAGTTGGACGAGCTGACGTTCGAGCAGGGCGTCGAGCTCTTCGCGTTCCATGTCGACCTGATTAGGCGCTTCCTGAACCAATAGCAGCGTGGCGAATTCGTGCGGACTCAGCATTGTGTTCTCCATGACGACCGAACGGCATAAGCAACCGGCCTTGTAAGCCGGGTCTTTTTGCTTCGAAACGTTGTACGGGAAAACTGAAAAATTGCCGGGCAAACGCGTCGATTTTGTGCTGCGGATGCCGGGAATTGGGATTGTAGGCAAGCGTCTGACAAGTGCCAAATTTGCCGAGAAAATTTTGGCTTTGACTTTTTATCAATGCAGAAGCGGTTCATCGCTCACGCGAATTCGAAGAATCCACTTGAGGTTCGTGCGGCGGCGCACACAAGGATCGGCATGCGAGCACACGCAATCAGCGACGCCTGATCGCCCGGTTAATGCGCAATGCGCATTAATTTATACGATAAATGAATTTGTTTTGGATTAAGCGGACAATGCAATATTCCCCCTTTGCCCGGATTGGCCACAAGGTCGGCCGGCACGTTCTGCCCGCTGGAATTTCGGACTTCATTCAATGACTCGCTTCAACTGGCAAAACCCGTATCCCACCCCGCGCCTTCCGGTGTTCGCCCGCAATATCGTTTCGACATCTCATCCGCTCGCCGCGCAGGCCGGTCTGCGCATGCTATGGAAGGGGGGCAATGCGGTCGATGCAGCCATCGCGGCCGCGGCGGCCATTACCGTGGTGGAACCCGTGTCATGCGGGCTGGGCGGCGACGCTTTCGCGCTCGTCTGGGACGGTCGGAAGCTGCACGGGCTGAATGCTTCGGGCGTATCGCCGGCGGCGTGGAACGTCGATTATTTCCGGCGCAAGTACGGCGAGGAAAACGGTCTCGCGCGCCAGCCCAAGCGCGGCTGGGACGCCGTGACGGTGCCGGGTGTCATCGCCGGGTGGGAAGCGTTGCATGCGAAGTTCGGCACGCTGCCCTTCGCGGATCTGATGGAGCCAGCCATCGAAATCGCCGAGCGCGGTCACGCGGTGGCGAGCATCGTCGCCTACAAGTGGGCGGCGGCGGTGCCGGAGCTCAAGGACATGCCGGGTTTCGCCGATGTATTCATGCCGCACGGCCGCGCGCCTGACGTGAGCGAACTCGTGCGCTTCCCCGGCCACGCAAAAACGCTGCGCCTGCTCGCGCAGCAAGGTCCGCGCGCGTTCTACGAAGGCGAGATCGCCGAGCGCATCGCCGCGTTCGCGCGCGCGGGCGGCGCGGCGTTGACGATGGACGACCTGCGCAACTATCGCGCGGACTGGGTCGAGCCGATCAGCAAGGATTATCGCGGCTACACGGTGCACGAGATTCCGCCGAACGGACAGGGCATCGCGGCGCTCATCGCGCTCGGCATTCTCGACAAGTTCGACGTGAGCGCTTTGAACGTCGATCGCATCGAGTCGCAGCATCTGCAAATCGAGGCGATGAAGCTCGCCTTCGCGGATGTCTATCGCTACGTCGCCGATCCGCGCTCGATGGAAGTCACGCCGGAACACATGCTCGACGACGCCTATCTGACCGAACGCGCGAAGCTCATCGATCCGAAAAAGGCGACGCACTTCGACTTCGGCATGCCCAAGGCGGGCGGCACCATCTATATGTCCGTCGCCGATGAGCGCGGCATGATGGTCAGCTTCATCCAGTCGAATTACATGGGCTTCGGTTCGGGCGTGGTCGTTCCCGACACCGGTATCGCGCTGCAGAACCGCGGTTGCGGCTTTTCGATGGATCCGAAGTCCGCGAACGTCGTGGAAGGCGGCAAGCGTCCGTTCCATACCATCATTCCGGCTTTCCTCACTCAGCAGGTCGATGGCAGGCAGGAAGCCGTCATGAGCTTCGGCGTGATGGGCGGCGACATGCAGCCGCAAGGCCATCTGCAATCCATCGTACGCATGCTCGACTACGGCCAGCAGCCGCAGGCCGCGTGCGACGCGCCGCGCTGGAAGGTGAACCGCGACTTCACGATCGACATCGAAGCCACGCTCGATCTCGAAACCGCGCGCGCGCTCGAGGGTCTCGGCCACACGATCAAGTCCATCGACGATCCCTACATGGACTTCGGCTCCGGCCAGTACATCTGGAAGCTGGATCGCAATGATCCGGAGCGCGGCTATGTCGCGGCGAGCGACAGCCGGCGCGACGGACTCGCCGCAGGCTTCTGAGGCTGCCATCGGAGGCCGCGCCGTCGGCCGGTCTCCGTCGATAAAAAACCACGCATCCGATCGCCGCAATTGTGCAGGCGAGGGGGCTGCGCGCCCGCGCCTCGTGGCCTCGGTCGGACATCACGACATGGAAGCGGGATAGGAGAAATCATGAATGAACGCGTGTATCAAGGCGCTGCTCCGACGCAGGCGCAAACGCCCGCGCCGCACCCGGCGCCATCCAAGGCGATGATCCGCCGCATCGTGTTCTCGTCGTCGATCGGCAACGCGCTCGAGTGGTTCGACTTTCTCGTCTATGGCTATTTCGCGACGGTCATCGCGAAGGCGTTCTTCCCGTCGAATGACGAATGGCTCTCGACGATGCTTGCCATCGGCACGTTCGGCATCTCGTTCCTGATGCGCCCGCTCGGCGCGATCGTGCTCGGCATCTACGGCGACCGCAAAGGACGCAAGGCCGCGCTCACGCTCGCCATTCTGCTGATGATGGTCGGCACGCTCACCATGGCCGTGATGCCTTCGTATCAGCACATCGGAATCGCCGCGCCGCTTTTGATCTTGCTCGCGCGTCTCGTGCAGGGCTTCGCGGTCGGCGGCGAGTTCGGCAGCGCGACCGCGTTCATGGTCGAGCACAGCGAAGCGCGGCGCGGCTACTACGCGAGCTGGCAGTTCGCGAGCCAAGGGCTTGCCGCGATCATGGCCGCGGCGTTCGGCTCGGTACTCAGCGCCTGGCTGCCGCAGCCGCAACTCGAAAGCTGGGGCTGGCGCATTCCGTTTGTCTTCGGTCTGCTCGTCGGGCCGGTTGGCTATTACATCCGCTCGCATCTGGACGAAACGCCGGAGTTTCTCGCGACGCGCTCCGCGCAGAAGGCGAGCGCGCCAGGCGTGTCGTTCGCGAATCAATGGCTGAATCTTTTGCTGGCCGTGGGCATCGTCGCGCAATCGACGGTCGGCGTGTACGTCCTGCAACTCTATATGCCGCTGTACGCAGTCAAGCAGTTGCACCTGCCGGCGACCGCATCGTTCGCCGTCGTGGTGCTCAATGGCGGACTTCAGTTCATCTTCTCTCCGTTGATGGGCGCGCTCTCCGACCGGCTCGGGCGCATCCGCATCATGCTCGGTACATCGATTTTCATGGGCGTCACGATTTATCCGATGTTTGCGTGGCTGCAAGCGCATCCGACAGTCGCGTCGCTGGTCGTTCTCCAATCGGTCGCGGGCATTCTCAAGGCCGCGTATTCCGGTCCAATGCCCGCGCTTATGTCCGAAATCTTCCCGACTCGCGTGCGTTCGACGGGTCTTTCCATCGGCTACGCGCTCGGCGTCACGCTGTTTGGCGGTTTTGCGCCGACCATCGTGGAAGCCTTCATCCATGTCACGGGGGACAAGCTCGCGCCGAGTTACTACGTGTTGCTGGCTGCCGTCTTGTCGGGAATCTCGCTGGCGATCGTCGCCTGGCGCATGCGCGCGGCACGACGCGCAACGTAACGGCGCGCTGCGCGACGGCATCGCGCGAAACAATCGAGGCGGCTTCGGCCGCCTTTTGCATTTCGAACACGACGCAACCATATACAGAGCCGACCGGCATGAATAATGCTGCAGCGCACCGACGACTCGACCGCGCCGGATCGTAAGAATTTGGAACGCATGGAACTGGCGGGCCGCGGGTGAGTCTGTCCCCATGTCTGCAAACTCATTGCAGGGCGGCTAAGATGAAAACAAGCCGCTGACACTTGAAGTCAACAGCGCCGGGGTCGATCCAATCACGGCGTCGCCTGAACCTCGGCCGTTTCTCATCGGCCGATGGCGCGTTCAGTCCAGCCAGGGAGCGCGATATATGCATACGGACAGTACACATGTGATGCCTTGGCGCATCGAAGACATCGATCTCACGCGAATCGATCGTCAGAAGGCGGCATCCAACGAGCATCTTCTCTTGTTGTTGTGCGCCTGCTCGTTCATCGAGAGCGGGACGGACCTCTATACGAGCAATCTCAGCAAGTATTTTCACGACGATCCCGAAATCTCGGCGTGGCTCAACAACGAATGGGAGCCCGAAGAGATGCAGCACGGCAGGGCGCTCAAGACCTACATCAACCACGTGTGGCCCGAGTTCGACTGGGACACTGCGTTCAGGAATTTCTTCGACGAATACTCGCTCACTTGTTCATACGAGGAGTTCGAGAAGAAGCGCGCGCTCGAGATGGTTGCGCGCTGCGTCGTCGAGACGGGAACGGCCACGCTTTATCGCGCGATCAACGATTGTTCGGATGAACCGGTGCTGAAGGAAATCACCGACAACATCCGCACGGACGAAGTGCGGCATTACAAGCACTTTTTCCATTTCTTCAAGAAGTGGAACAAGATCGAGGGCAATGGCCGCATGGCCGTGCTCGGCGCGCTCGTGCGGCGCGTCGTGGAACTGAAAAGCGAGGATTCGGAGATCGCGCTGCGGCACGTCTTCGCGATTCGTTATCCGGAGCGCGCGCAGGATGTCGAGTACAACCGCGAGCTCTCCGCGCGAGTGAATGCGCTCGTGCGGCGCAATCTGTCGGCGGATCAGGCCATCAAGATGCTGCTCAAGCCGCTCGATCTGCCCGCGCGCATTCAACCCGGCGTGCACTATCCTCTGTCGAAGATGACGCAGTTATTCTTCCGCTAACCTTGTTCGACGATGCCGGCGCAAAGCCGGCATCTTTTCATGACCGATCACAACACGCCCCGACCGTCGCTTTCGTCGCAATCCGTTTTCGATGAATGGCCGCCCGAGCTGCGCGCGCGCTTCGACGGCGCGCTCGCTCGCGCCGACGACGGCTTCACCGTTTCGCTATGCGCGGCGGACGAGGCTCATCGCGTGCGAACCGCTTTGTTGAGCGCCGGTGAGCTGTACGCGCCGGATGCGCGCAGACTCGCGTTCGCGTTGTGGCCGTCGTCGCGGACGGCGCAGGCTGTCACCGCGAGCGGACGCGCGACACTCGCCTTCGTATCCGATGAGGCGTTTTATCAAGTGCATCTGGACGTGCGTCGCGTGCCGCTCGACGATGTGCCGCTCGCGTGCTTCGTCGGCACGATCGAGAGCGGTGAGGTTCAACGGGTGGGATATGCGCGACTCACGAACGGAATCGCCTTCGAACTGACCGAAGCGCAATCGGCGCTCGCGCGCTGGCGCGAGCAACTCGACTGGCTGAAGCGGGCGGCGAGCGTCGCCGCCTGAATCACGACAGATGCATTAACGGCTGCGATCGCCCGATCGCAATGCGTCGCGCCGTCCGCCGAGCAATGCGCCGGGATTGCCGCCAGGCTTGCGCGAGTTCGCGACCTGACCGGCCTGAACCGGCTCCTGACGACGCGGCGCGGAACCCGCGTTCACGTTCGGCTTGCTGTGAGTGCGCGCATCGCGCGAAGGCTGCGCGCCGCCGTTGTTCGGCTTCGCCGGACGCGCGCCGCGTGCATCGCCGTTCGGACGGCCGCCTTCGCGGCGTGCTTCGCCACTCGAACGTCCCTCGCCGTTACGCGGATTCTGGCGTCCCTGACCTTGACCTTGTCCCTGGCCGCGTCCTTGACTGCGGCGCTGGATCGGCTCCGGCTTCGCGTTCGGATCCGGCTCGAAGCCGGGAATCACTTCGCGCGGAATCGGCCGCTTGATGAGGCGCTCGATGTCCTTCAGCAGTTGATGCTCGTCCACGCACACCAGCGACACCGCTTCGCCTTCCGCGCCCGCGCGACCCGTGCGGCCGATGCGATGCACATAGTCTTCCGGCACGTTCGGCAAATCGAAGTTGACGACGTGAGGCAACTGATCGATGTCGATGCCGCGCGCCGCGATATCGGTGGCGACGAGCACCTGCAGCGTCTCGGCCTTGAATTCGCCGAGCGCGCGCGTGCGGGCCGACTGGCTCTTGTTGCCGTGAATCGCGAGCGCGCTGATGCCGTCTTTCGTGAGCTGCTCGGCGAGCCGGTTCGCGCCGTGCTTCGTGCGCGTGAACACGAGCACCTGGAACCAGTTGTTGCCGCGGATCAGATGCGTGAGCAACTCGCGCTTGCGATCGCGATCGACCGGATGGATCTTCTGATCGACGGTCTCAGCCGTCGTATTGCGGCGCGCGACTTCGATCAGCGCGGGCGAATCGAGCAGGCTGTCGGCGAGCGCCTTGATCTCGTCGGAGAAAGTCGCCGAGAACAGCAGGTTCTGGCGCTTCGCCGGCAGGCGCGCGAGCACGCGCTTGATGTCGTGGATGAAGCCCATGTCGAGCATGCGGTCGGCTTCATCGAGCACGAGAATTTCGAGCTGCGAAACGTCGATCGTCTTTTGCTGCATGTGATCGAGCAGACGTCCCGGCGTCGCCACGACGATATCGACGCCGCGCTTCAACGCGTCGATCTGCGGATTGATGCCGACGCCGCCGAACATCACCGTCGACTTGAGCTTCAGATATTTGCCGTACGCGCGCACGCTTTCTTCGACCTGCGCGGCGAGTTCGCGCGTGGGCGTGAGGATGAGCGCGCGCACCGGACGCTTGGCGCCACCCGTGACGGGCGCGAGTTGCGACAGGCGCTGCAGGATAGGCAGCGTGAAGCCGGCGGTCTTGCCGGTGCCCGTCTGCGCGCCCGCGAGCAGATCGCCGCCTTTCAGAACGGCAGGAATCGCCTGAAGCTGGATCGGAGTGGGACTGGAATAGCCGAGTTCGTTGACGGCGCGAAGCAGAGGTTCGGACAGGCCGAGTGAATCAAAGGACATAAATTGGATGCTTATTCGTTGTGTCGAACGGCGCGCATGCGAATGGGCCACGGCGAAAAGTTTCGGCCGGCAGAGCGCATGTGCATCGCTCGAAGGAAAATCGGGCGGCGGGCCAGTTGGCGATCAGCGATCGCCGGGCGTTGCCGCGAGGTTCGACGTGCTATCAAGACACGTCATCTGGCGCTTAGTTGCATCGATGGACACTTCGACGCTGCGGCACCCGTTCCAGCCGGCGCTCACGCGACATAGCGCGCGACGCTCACGAACTGGCACAGGCTGCCCGCGAGCACGAACAGATGCCAGATGCCATGTCCGTGCCGGATGCGCTCGTCGTTGATGAAAAACCAGATGCCCGCGGTGTACACGACGCCGCCCGCCACCAGCCACGCGGTTCCCGCGGGCGGCAGCGCCGTCACGAGCGGATGAATGGCTACGAGCGCGAGCCATCCCATCAACACGTACAGCACCATCGAAACGCTGCGGGTTCGCCGCCCGAGCGTGAGTTCCTGCACGATCCCGAGCGCGGCGAGCCCCCAGCTCACGCCGAAGAGCGACCAGCCCCAGGGACCGCGCAAGGTCACTAGTGTATACGGCGTGTAGCTGCCGGCTATCAACAAGTAGATGGCCGAGTGATCGCACTTCTGCAGTATCGCTTTCATGCGCGGCGAGCGCGCGCAGTGATACAGCGTGGAGATCACGTAGAGCGCGCAGAGCATCGCGCCGTACACCGCGAAGCTCACGACCTTGTACGCGTCACCGTCGAGCGCGCCCATCGTGACGAGCGCAGCCAGACCCGCAACCGACAGCAGCGCGCCGATCAAATGGCTGATGCTGTTGAAACGCTCGCCGACATGCATATCGAATTCACCAAAAGACAAGGGGCGCGGCCACGAAGGCTGCGCCCCATATGCGTATTGTACGCTGTCCCGGCGAAGGACCTATGAAGCCATCAGTCGAGCGGCGCCGAACGCAGGTTGCTCACCTGCTGCGGCGACACCGGCGTGCCGTGGTTGCCCCACGACATACGGATGTACGTCACGACTGCGGCGACTTCCGTATCCGACAGCGACTGTGCGAACGGCGGCATACCGTGCGGCATCGGGTTGCCTTCCGTACTCGGCGGATAACCGCCGTTCAGCGTCATACGGATCGGGTTGACGGCCGATTGCATCTGGATCGACTGGTTGTTCGCGAGCGGCGGGTATGCAGGCGGCTTGCCGAGACCGTTCTCCGCGTGGCACTTCGCGCAGTTTTCGGTGTAGACCTTCTTGCCGAGCGTGAGCAGTTCGCCGCCGAACTTCTCGGACGTCTCCAGCTGCATGACTTCCGGCGCTTCCTTCTTTTGCGGAATCGACTTGAGATACGTCGAGATCGCGTTGATGTCCGCGTCGGTCATGTACTGCAGGCTGTTGTGAACCACTTCCGCCATCGGGCCGAACACCGCGCCGCGCTGCGACACGCCGGTCTTCAGCAGATCGTTGATGTCCTTCAGGTCCCAGTCGCCCAGACCGGCTTCCTTGTTCGACGTCAGCGACGGCGCGTACCAGTTCTGCAGCGGGATGAGGCCGCCGGCGAAGGCCGCCGAGCTGACCGGGCCGCCCATCGCGTTGATCGACGTGTGGCACATGCCGCAGTGACCGAGGCCTTCGACGAGATACGCGCCGCGGTTCCATTCGACCGACTTGGTCGGATCCGGCTTGTACTCGCCTTCCGAGAAGAACAGCGTGCGCCAGCCGATCAGCAGGTTGCGGTTGTTGAACGGGAAGCGCAGTTCATGCGGACGGCTCGGTTCGGAAACCGGCGGCACCGAGCGCAGATACGCGTAGATCGCGTCCGAGTCCGCGCGCGTGACCTTCGTGTAGCTCGTGAACGGGAAGCCCGGATAGAGCAGCGAACCGTCTTTCGAGCGGCCCGTGTGCATCGCGCGATAGAAGTCGTCGGAGGTCCACTTGCCGATGCCGTATTGATCGTCCGGCGTGATGTTCGGCGTGAACATCGTGCCGAACGGCGTGGCCATCGGCAGGCCGCCGCCGAATTCCTTGCCGCCGCGAACCGTGTGGCACGCGATACAGTCGCCGGCGCGGGCGAGGTACTCACCTTGTTTGATGAGCGCGGCTTTGTCGGCAGGCGTCGCCGCGATGGCGCCGCCCGAATGCAGGTTGTCGCCGCCCGACCAGAGGACGGCGCCGGCTGCGACGGCTGCCACCACGACAGCCGAGGAAAGTGCGAACAGGGACTTGCGTTTCATTGTGTTGTCGCTCCAGACGCCTTATTGCGGTTCGCTGCCGCACTTGAGCGGCATCTTCAACGAGCCAGCGGGCGCGGGCACCGGGTTGGCGGGTGCGGTTTGCGTAGAGAGCCATGCGGCGACGGCGGTCACGTCGTCGTCCGTCAGGCGCGAGGCGATCTGCTGCATGCAATCGGGCGCCTTCGCGTGACGCGTGCCCGACTTCCATGCGCCGACTTGCGCGCTGATGTAGTCCGAATGCAGGCCGACGAGACCCGGGATGGCCGGCTGCATGCCGGTCAGACCCTTGCCGTGGCAGGCCGCGCACGCGGGAATGTTCTTCGATGCATCGCCGTTCAGCACGAGCTGCTGGCCGCGCGCGAGCGTCGTGGCCGACACGTTCGACTTCACGGGCGTCGGATACGGCGGGCGCTGGTTCGAGAAGTACGTCGCGATCTGATGAAGGTAATCGTCCGAGAGATACGTGACGAGGTAGTTCATCGGCGGGTACTTGCGCCGCCCTTCGCGGAAATTCTGGAGCTGGTTGTACAGATAGTCGGCAGGCTTGCCGGCAAGACGCGGGAAGTAATCGTTGTCCGTGCCTTCACCGTGAACGCCGTGGCACGCGGTACAGCCTTGCACGCGCGCGGCCATCGTGTCCGGTGCGATCGGCTGGTTCTGCGCCTGCGCGGCGGAGCTGAAAACGCCAGCGCTGCCTACCAGAGCCGAGGCAAAAGCCATAGCGAGCAGCGGACGAAAAATGCGTCTTGAAAACACGCGACACTCCATGAAATTCGGGGACCTGCCGAGCTTCGTGCGGCTCGGTGCGAAGGTGGCGAACCACGGCCACGCAGGGGGCGGTGGGTGGCGGACCACGGCCACAGCGGCTCGACGAGCCTCTGATGCGACGCGGCATTCTATCATCGATGCATGATGATGACTATTTGACACAATCTCGCTCTAAGTCCCGCTGCAGCGCATTCGCGACAATATGCCGCGCGGCTATTGACCACCCGCGACGAACTTCCTAGGCGCGTGTGGTTCATTGCCTCTCGACAAATATTCGACTCGATGCGAGACGCCCGATCGACGTGCTTCATGCAGTTTCGGAAGCGTCCGGCAAAAATTCAAGGCGTTTCGCTCGTGTTCGATGCTGTGCTGCACCGTGGACCTTCATTCAGACTCCGCAAAATTCCTTCGATGACCTTCCCTTTAGCAATGCGCGTTCACGCCGCGCCCGGTTCCGCATGATGAACGACGATCCTCTCTCGCTCGCGCAGACGGCCTTCGCCGCGCTCGCCGATCTGACCTTCGCCTGCGTGCTCGGCGCGCTGCTGCTGAACGTGTGGCTGTCGCGCGAACAGGCGTTCGCGACCGTATCGCCCGCGCGGCGCGGCTGGTTGCGGGCGGCGCGCGGCGGTCCGATCGCAGCCATCGCGCTCGTTCTGTGCAACTTCGCTTCGTTGTGGCTGCAGGCGGCGGCGATGAGCGGCGCGCCGATCGTGCAGGCGGGCGGCGCGTTGTGGCTCGTCGCGACGGGCACGCACGCGGGCATCGGCTGGTCGGTGGCACTGGCGGGCAGCGTGCTGTTGCTGCTCGCGTCGGCGGGCGGCGGCGCGCTTTCCGGTACGCGGATCGGCATGGCGCTCGTTGCCGCGCTGATCGTCGCGGCGGGCAAATCGGCGATCGGCCATGCCGCCGATGCCGGCGCGTTCTCGCTCGCCGAAGCGGTTCAGACGCTGCATCTGCTCGCGACGGCGGCGTGGGGCGGCATTGTGATCGCGGGTGCGTTCGTGTTGCCGGCGCTCGATACGTCGCTTGCGCGCGCATATCTGATCCGCACGGTCGCGCGCATGTCGCGAGCGGCGTCGATCGCGGTCGCGTTCGTCGTGCTGACGGGCGTGTTCAACGCGTGGCGCGGCATCGGCGGATCGGCCGCGGTGCTGACCGCGAGCGCGTGGGGTCATGCGTTGATCGTGAAGATGCTGCTGGTTGCGGCGGCGCTCGCGTTCGGCGCGCTCAACCGCTGGTCGGCGTTGCCGCGCCTGTCGCGCTCGGCATCGACGATGGACGCGCATACGGTCATCAACGTGATGCGCGTCGAAGCGCTGATGATGGCGGGTGTGTTCGTGGCGGCGGCGGTGCTGTCGCACAGCGTGCCGGGTTCGTCGCTCGCGGGATGAAAACGGCGACGCGCGGCGTTACTCGTAGCCGAGCCTGTGACTGACGATCGGCGCGCAAAACAGCGCGACCGCGCAGCCGATGATCTTGCCCTGCAACTCGACGAACGCCGTATGCGAACCGCCGACGAAGATCACTTCGACCAGTTGCGGCAGGCAGAACACGACCGCCGCACCGATGAACCAGCGCGTCACGGCCGCGATGCGCCAGCCGCGCTGCGCCCCGATTCCCGCGGCCACCACGCGCGCCACGCCCAGCGCGACGAGCGAGCCGACCGCGAGCTGGGCACGGACGTATTCATCGGGAAGGACCTGCCACATGATTGTTCTCGCTTTTTGGTGACTATCGGCAGCGTATGCGCAAGAAGCTCGCCAGTATGTACGAGAAAACGCAGATCGTGAAGCGCGGCCCGCGCGGGGCCGCATTCGCTCAAAACGTGTGCTCCGGCCCGGGAAAACTGCCGTCCTTCACCGCGCGCACATAGGCTTCGACGGCGGCGAAAATGTTCGGCTGACCCTGCATGAAATCCTTGACGAAGCGCGGCCGCTTGCCGTGAAAGATGCCGAGCATGTCGTGCAGTACGAGCACTTGTCCGGAACAGTCGACGCCCGCGCCGATGCCGATCGTCGGAATCGCGAGCGCTGCGGTCACTTCGCGCGCGAGCAACGTCGGCACGGCTTCGATCACGAGCAGTTGCGCGCCGGCTTCCTGCAGCGCGATGGCGTCGCGCTTCATCTGCTCGGCCGCCGCTTCGGACTTGCCCTGCACCTTGAAGCCGCCGAATGCGTGCACCGATTGCGGCGTGAGACCGACGTGCCCGCACACCGGAATCGAGCGCTCGACGAGAAAGCGCACGGTATCCGCGAGCCATTCGCCGCCTTCGATCTTCACCATCTGCGCGCCCGCGCGCATCAGTTGCACGGCGTTCGCATAGGCGTCTTCCTTCGAGCCGATGGTGCCGAACGGCATGTCCGCGACGATCAGCGCGCTGCGATTGCCGCGCGCGACCGACGCCGTGTGATACGCGATGTCCGCGAGCGTCACTGGCAGTGTCGTGTTGTGGCCTTGCAGCACATTGCCGAGCGAGTCGCCGATCAGCATGACATCGACGCCCGCGCGTTCGAGCAGCGCGCTGAAGCTCGCGTCGTAACACGTGAGCATCGCGATGCGCTCGCCGTTTTCGCGCATGGTCTGGAGCTTGGGGACGGTGATCGTCGCGCGATTCGTTTCCTGCAGATACGTCATGGTCGTTTCACTGAAGAGAGCGTGGCCGGGCTGCGAATTCAGACCGATACGCCTTTGACAAAGAATTCCTTGCGCCCGCGCATGGCGCCGATGCGCTCGATCAGAAGCGCGAGGTCGTCATCCGAGGCGAGCGGGTTCAGGTGCTCCGCGTTCACCGTGAGCAACGGCGTCGCGTCGTAGTGATAGAAGAAGTCGTTATAAGCATCGCAGAGCGCGCGCAGATACGAATCGGAAATTTGCAGCTCCATCGGCAGCGCGCGCTTCTGGATGCGCGAAAAAAGCACTTCCGGACTCGCCTGCAGATAGACGACGAGATCGGGTGCGGGCGCGCTCGCATGAATGCGCGAGGCGATGTCCTTGTAGAGCTGGAACTCGTCGTCGGGCAGGGTGAGGCGCGCGAAGAGCTCGCTCTTCTGCGTGAGAAAGTCGGTCATCAGCGCGGCGCCGCTCGTGACGATATCGGCGGCTTCCTGCGTCTGCGATGCGCGCTGCAACGCGAAGCTCAACTGCGTGGCGAGCGCGTGCCGCGTGGTGTCGCGATAGAAACGCTCGAGAAACGGATTGTCCTGCGGGCGCTCGAACAGCGTGCGCATCGACCACCGTTCGGCGAGCAGCGTCGCGAGCGTGGTCTTGCCGACGCCGATCGGCCCTTCGATCGCGATGTAACGATGCGGCGGCCGCAGTTGAGGCGCGGTGACGGTGAGTGGCGGAACGCTCATCGGCAGTCTGTCTTCGTGGAAGGGGAGTCGGTTGCGTTGGAGCCGCGCGGTTGCGTCGCGACCATGCACTGACACGTCGCGACTTTCTCGATGCGCTGATCGGCGACGCCGTCGATGAACGCATCGGCGCGACCGCGTTGAGGAAGGATGAGATCCGGCTCGAGCTCGACGAGCGGCACGAGCACGAAGGCGCGCTCGGTCATGCGCGGATGCGGCACGACGAGATCGGCTTCGTCGATGCTCGATGCGCCGTACAGCAGGATGTCGAGATCGAGCGTGCGCGGCGCATTGCGATACGGCCGCTCGCGCCCGAACTGCAACTCGATGTGATGACACAGGCGCAGCAGCGATCGCGCGGGCAGGCTCGTTTCGAGCTTGACGACGCAATTGAAGTAATCGTCGCCCGATGAATCGATCGGCGCGGTGCGATAGACGCTCGATTTCGCGAGCACGGTGATCGTGTGCTGCTGGGCGAGACACACGACTGCGTCTTTCAGGGTCTGGCGCGCATCGCCGAGATTCGCCCCCAGGCCCAGATAAGCAATCGTCATGGCAGAAGTCCTACGCGTGGGTCACAGCGGAAAGCGGGAGAACAGGATCGCTCTTCGCTACTGTAACCAAATCCGGCGTTACTCGTCGTCGGCGGCTTCGCGCCTGTTCGCCGCACTCGATACCGCGTCGTCATTGCCTGCCTGCGCGGCTTGCTCGTCCTGCGCGCCGGGTTCGCCCGAGCGACGCTTCGCGTTGCTGCGGCGCCGGCGCTTCTTCGGTGCGTTGCGATCCTTGCCGCCTTGCGACAGGAGTGCTTCGCGCTCGGCGTGATCGCCGTCGATGAAGTCGCTCCACCATTGGCCGATGGCCGCATCGAGCTCGCCCGATTCGCAACGCAACAGCAGGAAATCATACCCCGCTCTGAATCTTTGGTGTTCCAGCAGCTTCAGCGCGCTGCGGCCGCGTTTTTCCAGCCGATGCTGAAGACCCCAGATCTCGCGCATGTCGGACGAGTAGCGCTTGTGGATCGCGAGTTTCTCCGTCTGCATATCGAGGACATCGTCCATCGCGCGATGCAATGCGGGCACCGGATAGTCGCCGTTCGCGGTGTATTGCTGCCAGCGCGTCTGCACGTCGTGCCACAGGAGCGTCGCGAAGAGAAAGCCCGGCGACACGCCCTTGCCGGCGCGCACGCGCTCGTCGGTGCTGGTGAGCGCGAGCGTGACGAACTTCTCGCCGTGCGGCTGTTCGAGCACGACATCGAGCAGAGGCAACACGCCGTGATGCAGCCCTTCCTGACGCAGCCGCGTGAGACACGCGAGCGCATGGCCGGACAAGAGCAGCTTCAGCATCTCGTCGAAGAGACGCGCGGCCGGCACGTTGTTCATCAGGTCGGCGAGATCCTTGATCGGCGCGCGCGTGGCTTCGTCGATCTCGAAGCCGAGCTTCGCCGCGAAACGCACGACGCGCAGCATGCGTACCGGATCTTCGCGATAACGCGTGGCCGGATCGCCGATCATGCGCAACAGGCGCGCGCGGATGTCGGCCATGCCGTCGTGATAATCCAGCACCGTTTGCGTGGCCGGATCGTAGTACATCGCGTTGATGGTGAAGTCGCGGCGCGTGGCGTCTTCGTGCTGCTCGCCCCAGACGTTGTCGCGCAGCACGCGGCCGCTCGCATCGACGGCGTGCGTGCGCGCATCGAGCTCGCCGCGCTTGAGGCGTCGCGGCGGTTCGGCGGAAGGCTCCGGCGGCGCGTCCATGAGCGCGCGGAACGTCGATGTCTCGATGATCTCCTGCCCGAACTGCACATGCACGATCTGGAAGCGCCGGCCGATGATGCGCGCGCGGCGAAAGAGCTTCTGCACCTGATCGGGCGTGGCGTCGGTGGCGACGTCGAAGTCTTTCGGCGCGACGCCGAGCAGCAGGTCGCGCACCGCGCCGCCGACGATGAACGCGCGATGCCCGGCCTGCTGCAGGCCGTCGGTCACGCGTATCGCGTTCTTCGAGATCAGCGAAGGATCGATGCCGTGAATCTCCGACGACAGGATGACCGGCACGTTCGGATCGCGCTTCACGGGCGCGGCGGCTTTCTTGCGCGTGCTCTTGCGAGCGGGTTTCGGTGCGGCTTCGGAAGCAGCGGCGGGGACGTCGTGGCCTTCGTCGGCAGAGGCGGTTTCTTGCCCGAACAGCTTGCGGATGAGTTTTTTAATCACGAGTGTCGAACAGGTTCAGGATGCGCCAGCCTTTGGCTTGCGCGTGCGCGCGCAGGGTGTCGTCGGGATTGGTCGCGACCGGATCCGTGACGCGCTCGAGCAGCGGGATGTCGTTGTGCGAGTCGCTGTAGAAATAGCTGTGCTTGAAGTCGTCGAGCGTCTTGCCGAGCGTCGCGAGCCATTGCTCGACGCGCACGATCTTGCCTTCGCGATAACTCGGCGTGCCCGTCGGCCGGCCGGTGAGCGCGCCGAGCGGATGATCGTCGACCGTTTCGACTTCGCAGGCGATCAGCGTTTCGATGCCGAAGGCTTCGGCGATCGGCGCGGTGATGAACGCGTTCGTCGCGGTGACGAGGCAGCAGAGATCGCCTTCGTCCTGATGCTCGCGCACGAGCGTGACGGCGGCCGGCACGATGCGCGGGTTGATCACTTCGCGCATGAATTGCGCGTGCCAGTCGGTGAGCTGTTCGCGCGAGTATTTTGCGAGCGGGGCCAGCATCGCGTGCAGATACGCGTTGATGTCGAGCACGCCCGCCTTGTAATCGGCGTAGAAGGCGTCGTTCTGACGCGCGAAGGATTCCGCCTCGACGATGCCGAGCTTCACCATGAAGCGGCCCCATTCGTGGTCGCTGTCGGTGGGAATGAGCGTGTGATCGAGATCAAAGAGGGCAAGGTTCATGGGAGCGCATTCTACTTGAAGCGGGTCGGATCGTTGTCCGGCGCGGCGGGGCCGGATTCGGGGCCGTTCGGATCGGCGGGCGTTTCTTCCGGCGCCGATACGGGAACGAGGGGCGCGGCCCGGCCGGTTTGCTGGAGCATCGTGCGCAGCAGCGCTCGCGTCACCGCGCGCTTTTGTTCCAGGGAGAAGCGGTCGAGTTCGTCGAGCAGGGCCATGAGGCTCGGCATGTCGCGGCGAAAGTGCGTGAGCAGATAGGCGGGCACGTCGTCGGCGAGCACGATGCCGCGTTCGCGCGCCGCGTGCTTCAGCACCGATGCCTTCGCTTCGTCGGAAAGCGGCTGAAGATGGAACACGAGGCCCCAGCCGAGCCGCGTGCGCAGGTCTTCGCGGACCGTGAGCGCGAGCGGCGCGTCGTTGCCGGTGGCCACGAGCGCGCTCGCCGGATATGCGCGCACTTCGTTGAAGAGATTGAAAAGGGCGATCTGCTGCGCGGGGGAAAGGCGGTCGCAATCGTCGACGGCGTAAAGCGTCACGCGCGGATCGAACCCGAATGCGTTGAGCGCGCTCTGCGGGCCGAGATAGCGCGCATGGCCGTTCGCCTCGTGCGTGAGCGCCTGCAGCAGGTGGCTGCGGCCGCTGCCCGGCTCGCCCCACACGTAGAACGTGCGGTCGGCGACCGGCCCGGCCGCGAGCGCGCCTTCGAGTTCGCGCAGCCGCGCGATCAGTTCGTGATTGCCGGCGGCGAAAAAGTTATCGAAGGTGGCGGGCGGCGGCGTGCCCAGATCGAGCGTCAGTTGGCGTTGCACGGGAGATCGGTATCGTCGGGCCTTGAGTCGGGCGAATCTTGAAAACTGCCGGATGAGCTGCGGGTATACGCGCAAAGCCGCGGCGGACGGCCTTGCGCGCCAATGGCTCGGGCGCTTCTGAGATTGTCTGCGATCTCGAAAAAAGCGCCTTCGCGGATTCTGGCGTGCGCGGGAAAATCCGGCTGGCCGACCGTCGACGGGTCATCATCGGGTAAAATCGCATTTTACCGACCTTCTTGCTCCTCCCTCCATGAATCAACCGAAATCCGCACCGGACGCCCAAGGTTTGTCGTATCGCGACGCGGGCGTGGACATCGACGCGGGCGACGCGCTCGTCGACCGGATCAAGCCGTTTGCCAAGAAAACGTTGCGCGACGGCGTGCTGGGCGGCATCGGCGGATTCGGCGCGCTCTTCGAGGTGCCGAAGAAGTACAAGGAGCCGGTGCTCGTATCGGGCACGGACGGCGTCGGCACGAAGCTGCGCCTCGCGTTCACGCTGAACCGGCATGACACGGTCGGCCAGGATCTCGTCGCGATGAGCGTCAACGACATTCTCGTGCAGGGCGCCGAGCCGCTCTTCTTCCTCGATTACTTCGCGTGCGGCAAGCTGGATGTCGACACCGCGGCGGACGTCGTGAAGGGCATCGCCACGGGCTGCGAGCTGGCGGGCTGCGCGCTGATCGGCGGCGAGACGGCGGAAATGCCGGGCATGTATCCGGACGGCGAATACGACCTCGCGGGCTTCGCGGTCGGCGCGGTGGAAAAGAGCAAGATCATCGACGGCAGCACGATCAAGCCGGGCGATGTCGTGCTGGGCCTGGCATCGAGCGGCATCCACTCGAACGGTTATTCGCTGGTGCGCAAGATCATCGAGCGCGCGAATCCGGATCTCAACGCCGATTTCGACGGCCGAACGCTTGCCGACGCGCTGATGGCGCCCACGCGCATCTACGTGAAGCCGCTCTTGTCGGCGATGCAAAGCGTCACGGTGAAGGGCATGGCGCATATCACAGGCGGCGGTCTCGTCGAGAATATTCCGCGCGTGCTGCGCGATGGGCTGACGGCGGAGCTGGATCATCGCGCGTGGCCGCTGCCGCCGCTGTTCGCGTGGCTGCAGAAGCACGGCGGCGTCGCGGATGCGGAGATGCATCGCGTGTTCAACTGCGGTATTGGCATGGCGGTGATCGTTGCGGCGGAAGATGCCGATGCGGCAACCGGCCTGTTGTCGGGCGCGGGCGAGCAGGTGTGGAAGATCGGCGTCGTGCGCGAGAGCAAGGAAGGTGAGGCGCAGACGGTGGTGGTTTGATAGTGCCGTTGTCGCGCTGATACGAAAGACCCTCGCGGAGTGCGAGGGTTTTTTGTTTGGGGATTACATCGGCCGCATGTAAGGCGACCGAATTTGCTGCGGATTCGGCCCCAGTTGCGTGAGGAGGAAGTCCATAGCTGTCTTGTTATAGGCCGGTCTTGGATCGACGTGCGAAACGCCGTTGGGCAGGTAAGGCGGGCGCAATCCGGGTGTAAGCAACTCGCCCTTGTACAACGCGCCGTTGTATTCGACGATCCAGTTCGCGCTCTCCGTGAGCAGCCCGATAGAGGTCCCCTGCACCCACATGTAGCGATGGCCGCCAAACGATTGGATTTCTCGCTTGTACCACGCGCTCAATTGATCGAGCGTGCGTGGGTCGCTGTATTTTTCGGATAGATCGACCCGAAGGAGCGTCGTAAGCGCCTCGTAGCGCGGCACGTACATCTTCAAGCCAGGTGGCATCAACGCTGTATCGCCGGACGGAAACGACAGCCGCGGCATCAGGAGCGTTAAAGTGTCCTTCCTGCCTTGGAAGCTTTCGGCCGCGGCCGTGACTGTCTGACATTGGCAAGCCCGTGGCGCAGTGGCGCCGCTCAGCGAAGCCTTTTGATACTAAGCTTATAGAACGATCGTGTGCAAAATTTCAGTATGACTTTTCAGACTTTCGAAGTTTTCCTAATCGCTGCTACCGCCCGCTCCGTCGCGTCCCCCGCGCAGCACTCCACCACGACTCGCTCCGGCATCGCGCGCAGCCACGTCAACTGCCGCTTGCACAACTGCCGCGTCGCGAAAATGCCCTTGTCGCGCATCTCGTCGTAACCCGTCGCGCCGTCGAGATAGTCCCACGCTTGCCGATAGCCGACACAGCGCATCGACGGCATCGAAAGATCCAGATCGCCGCGCGCACGCAACGCGCGCACTTCGTCGATGAAGCCGTGCGCGAGCATCGCATCGAAACGTGCGGCGATGCGCGCATGCAGCACCGCGCGATCCGACGGCTCCAGCGCGACCGGCACGAAGCGATACGGCGCATCCGCATCCTGAACGCGCGGCGCGGCGAGCAGCGCGGACATCGGCTGGCCGGACAGCATGAAGATTTCGAGCGCGCGCTGGATGCGCTGGGAGTCGTTCGGCGCAAGCCGCGCGGCGGTTTGCGGATCGACCGCCGCGAGCCGCGCATGCAGCGCGGGCCAGCCATCGCGGGCGGCGTCGGCGTCGAGGGCGGCGCGCACGTCGGCATCGGCGGTCGGCAGATCGTTCAGACCTTGCGTCAGCGCCTTGTAGTACAGCATCGTCCCGCCGACCAGCAACGGCACGTTGCCGCGCGCGACGATCTCGCCGACGAGCCGCAGCGCATCCGCACGAAACTGCGCGGCGGAATACGTTTCGGCGGGATCGATGATATCGATCAGATGATGCGGCGCCGCCGCGCGCTCCTCGGCGTTCGGCTTGGCCGTGCCGATATCCATCTCGCGATAGACGAGCGCCGAATCCACGCTGACGATTTCCACCGGATGCAGCGCCGCGAACGCGAGCGCGGCCGCGGTCTTTCCCGACGCCGTCGGCCCGAGAAGACACGCAACAGGCAAGGCGGAAGCGCTCATTGTCCGCGCATGAAGAGTCGGTCGAGATCGGCGAGCGTGAGCTGATACCACGTCGGACGGCCGTGATTGCACTGATCGGCGCGCTCGGTCGCTTCCATCTGGCGCAGGAGCGCGTTCATCTCGTCGAGCGTGAGCCGGCGATTCGCGCGCACCGCGTTATGACACGCGAGCGTGCCGAGCAATTCGTGCTGACGTTCGGTGAGCACGCGCGAGCCGCCATACGCGTGCAGATCGGCGAGCACGGCGCGCGCGAGCGATTGCAGGTCGGCGTCCTTCAGCAACGCGGGCACGGCGCGGATCGCGATCGACGTCGGCGACAACACCGCGAGATCGAAGCCGAGCGCATCGAGCGTCGCGCGCTCTTCCTCGACGATGCCGATCTCGACCGGCTCCGCTGTCATCGACACGGGAATCAGCAGGGGCTGCACCGCGATCGCGCGATCGGCGAGCGCGTGCTTGAATTGCTCGTAAAGAATGCGCTCGTGCGCGGCATGCATGTCGACGATCACGAGGCCGCGCGCGTTCTGCGCCAAAACATAGATGCCGTGAATCTGGCCGACGGCGAAACCGAGCGGCTGTTCATCGGCGTGATCGAGCGCACTGTCCGCACTGTCACTGGCGATCAGCGGCGCGGGAGGGCGCTCGTTCATCGACGGATACGGCGTGTCGATGGTCGTCGTCGCGCCTGACGTACCCGCGCCGATGTCCTTGCGACCGAACAGCGCGTCGTAAAGCGCGAGCGGCTGCGCGACGGGCAGCGTGCCCTGCGTCATGCGCGACTGGCGCATCCAGTTCGTGCCGTTCTCGCTTTTCAGCGTGAGCGAATCCGGCGTGCCGGCGAAAGGCTTTGCGCTGAACGAAGCCGGGCCGGTCGGCTGCAATTGCGCCGCGTGTCCGCCCGCCGTCGTTTCCGGCGACGCGCCCGCATGCCGCGCCAGCGCGCGCTGCACGGCGTGAAAGACGTATTGATGAATCGAGCGCGAATCGCGAAAGCGCACTTCGATCTTCGACGGATGCACGTTCACATCGACGGATTCGGGCGGCAAATCGAGAAACAGCACGTACGCCGGATAGCGATTGCCGTGCAGCACATCTTCATACGCGGCGCGCACGGCGTGCGTGAGCAGCTTGTCGCGCACGAAGCGGCCGTTCACGAAGAAATATTGCTGATCGGCGCGCCCGCGGCTCGCGGTCGGCAAACCCGCGCAGCCGTAGACCGCAAGCGGCCCGGCGCGTTCGTCGAGCGGCAGATGCGCGGTTTCGAACACCTCGCCGAGAATCTTCGCGACGCGCGTCTGCGGATCGCTCGCGTTCCAGTGCTCGACGGCTTTGCCGTTGTGCATCACTGAAATCGCGACGTCGGGCCGTGCGAGCGCCGTGCGGCGAATCACGTCGAGGCAATGCCCGAGCTCGGTCTGCTCGCTCTTCAGGAATTTGCGGCGCGCGGGCGTGTTGAAATACAGCTCGCGCACTTCCATTGTCGTGCCGACGGTGCCCGCGGCGGGCGAGATGGCGCCGGTTTGCGCGTCGATGCGCGTCGCGTGCGGGCAGCTTTCGGTGCGGCTCGTGATGAACAGTTCCGCAACCGACGCGATCGACGCAATCGCCTCGCCGCGAAACCCGAGCGTCGCAACGGCTTCGAGTTCCGCGAGCGAGCGGATCTTGCTGGTCGCGTGGCGCATCAGCGCGAGCGGAAGCTCGTTCGGCGGAATGCCGCAGCCGTCGTCGGCGATCACGATGCGTTTCACGCCGCCTTCGTCGAGCGTGATGCGCAGTGTCGTCGCGCCGGCGTCGAGTGCGTTTTCCAGCAGTTCCTTGACGACCGACGCAGGCCGCTCCACCACTTCGCCAGCGGCAATCTGGCTGATGAGCTGATCGGGCAGCGGGGCGATGGCGCGCGGACGGCGCGCGGCATCGGCTGTCGAAGCGCCAGCGGAGGTTTCGTTTAGGTCGGACATGGCGAAATTATAACGATTCGCAACGTTCGGGCTTCGGGTGGCCGGCTGCATCGGTCCGGGCGCGCACGTATCCAAGAGCGCGGGCCAGAGCGGGACTTTCTTGCGCCGCAATTTATTTGCATTACTGAGTTTTTTTCGGGTCCACGCGTACAATGCATTACGCCGCCGCAAGAGAGTTCTGCCGGGCCGCGCGCAATCAATCCGTCGATCTCACTCACGCAATATTTCGCTCGCACCGCCAATTTGTTTGCCATCGAGGCGGCGATTCCTGCTGAGTATGAATTCGTTTGTGTTTCGAATGCCGCGTTCGCGAGCGTTGAATCGGGTAATCGTCACGGCCTAATAATCATTTCGGGCATTAATTGTTTAAGAGTTTTCGTATGGCCGCGACGATTTTGATCATGCCGGTTATCCGCAAATGCGGAGCGATTCAGCCACGGGATTCCGCCGGAGGCCAAATGTATTGGGTAATGTTTTCGAAACTTCAGAAAAAGGATAATTCATGTCCCGTATCGCTTCAGAAAAAAAGAAACCGACTGGAAATCATGCCGTGACCGAAGCGCCGCCGACGAAAGGCCAGCAGGCAGGCGCGCATTCCAGTCATAAGAACGCGGAAGCAAAAACTCAGAAAAGTCGTGTGGCGGCAAACGGTAAAAGCGGAAACAACTTTCCGAATGTGCTCGTGCATGGGTTTTGCGGTTGGGGTCGCGAAACGCTGACGAGCAAGATTTATCACTATTTCGGCGGCACAGGCGATATTCAGGAATATCTCAATAATAGGGGTTACCAGACTTTCACCGCTGCGGTCGGACCGTTATCCAGCAACTGGGACCGGGCCTGCGAGCTTTATTATTTCTTGAAGGGCGGCGTGGTGGATTACGGCGCGGTGCATTCGGCGCGTTACGGCCACGAACGTTATGGACGTTCGTATCCCGGCGTATTTCCCGAATGGAGCGAAGAACACAAGGTTCATCTGATCGGGCACAGCATGGGCGGTCCGACCATCCGCACTCTCGTGCAATTGCTGGAACATGGCGATCCGGATGAAATTGCCTTCGCGCCGAGTTCGCGGGAAGCCGGCACCTCCGAACTCTTCAAGGGCGGCAAGCAATGGGTACATAGCATCACGTCCATCGCTGGCGTCAACAACGGCACCCCGGTCGCAGACGATCTCGGCGAGCCGATGTCCGACCTGCTATTGAGCCTGGCGAGCCTGTGCGGCGCCGATAACCGCGATCTGCTTTTCGACTTCGACTTGAAGCAGTGGGGCATCCACCGCGAGAAGGGCGAGGATCTGGTCGAATACGCCAAAAAGATCATCCTCAGCAAGGCCTGGAAGACGACTGACAGCGCAATCTACGATCTTTCCTTCGCCGCGGCCCGACTGCAGAACATCTGGGTAAAGACGTCGCCGCACACTTATTACGCGTCGTATTGCGCCGATGGAACGGTGCCCGGCCTCGCCGACACGCGTGTTCCGATGTCGAACATGAACCCGTTGCTCCTCGGCGGCGGCGCGGCGCTCGGCCTCAATGAAAGGGATCTTGCGGGCGGATTCCTGAACTGGCGTCCCAATGACGGTTGCGTCCCGGTTCCGTCGGCGCAGTACCCGATCGGGCACGCGCACGAGTTCGTCGGGGACAACCCCGCTCATCCGCCGAAGAAGGGCGTCTGGTACGTTCATCCTCCGATCGCCGGCGTGGATCATATCGGCATCGTGCAGCCGGTCGGCAGCACGACGCTCGAGTGGCTGGAGGAATTTTTTGGGAAAATCGCGGCCTATAACAAGGCGCTGCCAATTTAGCGACCCGGCCGGAGCCTGATCTTTCCTGTGGGGCTTTCGGGCGCCCGGGTTGCGCGCGCTTCCGGGTGAACATTCGTGTGAGCGAGCCCGGCGCCGCGCCACTTCGGTATCATGGCGCGACTCCCGCATTTGTTGCCGATGCGCCGCTTTTCCGGCGCCGGCTTACTTTTTGAGGAAAGATTTTTGGACACGTTGCTGCAATTCCTGGGACTCATCCTTCACATCGACAAGTCGCTCGGTGTCTTCATCCAGAATTACGGCGCCTGGGTGTACGCGGTGTTGTTCCTGATCGTGTTCTGCGAAACCGGGCTCGTCGTGTTTCCGTTCCTGCCGGGCGATTCGCTGCTGTTCATCGGCGGCGCGTTCGCCGCGTCGCACGAAATGGATCTCTTCGCGCTGATCGCGCTCCTGCTCATCGCGGCCGTGACCGGCAACACGGTGAATTACTGGATCGGCCGCGCCATCGGGCCGAAAGTTTTCGATACGAACATTCCCGTGCTCGAGCGCTTTCTGGACCGCGCCGCGCTGCAGAAAACCCACAACTTCTACGAGAAGCACGGCGGCAAGACGATCGTGATCGCGCGTTTCGTGCCGGTGGTGCGGACGTTCGCGCCGTTCGTCGCGGGCGTGTCGTCGATGAGTCACGGGCGCTTCCAGCTCTTCAATATTCTGGGCGCGCTCATCTGGGTGCTGTTGCTCGTGTTGCTCGGCTATTTCTTCGGCAACATTCCGTTCATCAAGCAGTATCTGAACGTGATCGTGCTGGTGGGGATCGGCGCGGCCATCGTGCCGGTGGCGATCGGCGCGCTATGGAAGATGAGCCGTCGCAATTCGAAGGCTTGAGGAAGAGCGGGATGCGCGAGGCCGTCGGATGCCGGCCTCGCTCACGCCGCGAAACCGCTTAACGGCGCCGGAACAGGCGGATCACGAAAAGCAGCACGACCGCGCCGATCACCGCGGTGATCAGCGTGCCGAGGATGCCGCCGCCGAATGAGATGCCGAGCGTGCTGAAGAGCCATCCGCCGATCACACCGCCGACGATGCCGACGAGAATGTCGACGATCACGCCGAAGCCGCTGCCGTTCATGATGAGGCCGGCGAGCCAGCCCGCCACGCCGCCGATGATGAGGCTGAGGATGATTCCGTGTTGCATGATTTGCATGCGTTGAGACTCCAGTCGAATTGAGAGATGCGGGACGCAGGCGGGACCTGCAATCAGGCGCGGGCAATGTAGCGGAAATGACCGTGGCGGGGGATTGTCAACTGTCAAGGATTGTCGATGCAGCGTCGGCAAACAGCGCGGACGACAGATGACACATGGCCGGGGCAAAATACGTCAAAAATTTGGATTGCCAAAAGGTTCGGTCGGCGCTTGGGCGAAGTGTGTCGTTTAGGTCACTGAGGCGAATTTGTATCTGTAATGTTTTATGCTGGCGGAATTGGTTGAAAAAGTTCAAGACGACAAGCATGAGAAAGCTGGTGGTGATGCACAAGGAAGGTTTCGGATCGGGCCCGCGCGGGGCGATCGCGGGCGTGGCGCTCGCAGCGGGGTTGGCTGCCGGATTGACGGGATGTTCATCGACGCCGCGCGAGCCCGCGCCGATCGTCGAAAGTTCCGCGCTGAGCGCGCCGCCGGTGGTGCAGAGCGGGTCGCCGATCGTGACGCCCGCGCCAGTCGTGCCGCTCGGGCCGACGACACCCGCGCCCGTCGAACCGGGCTTTTATCGCGTTAAGCCGGGCGACACGCTTTACGGCATTTCGCGCACCTTCAAGCAGAAGCCCGCTGATCTGGCCAAGTGGAACACGTTGCCGGAAAGCAGGCAGGTGAACGTCGGGCAGGTGTTGCGCGTGATGCCGCCGGGTGCGTCGTCAACGACGGTGAGTTCGGCGACCGCCGGATCGAAGATGGCGCAGCCGCCGCTTCTGCCGACGCCGGAGAAATCTGTGGCGCAGAAGCCAGCGGCGGAAAAGCCCGCCGCTGCGGCCAGCGAAGAACATCAATCCGCAGTCACCGCGACTGCATCCAAGGGCACCTTCGTCTGGCCCGCGCACGGCGACGTCGTGCGCAAGTTCGGCGCGAGCGGCAACAAGGGCATCGACATCGAAGGCAAGGTCGGACAGCCAGTCAAGGCAGCGGCGTCGGGCAAGGTCGTGTATGCGGGAAGCGGCTTGCGTTCCTACGGGCGCATGATCATCGTCAAGCACGGCAACGATTATCTGACCGCCTACGCGTACAACGAGAAGCTGCTCGTGAAGGAAGGCGATTCCGTCAAGCAGGGCGCGACCATCGCCGACATGGGCACCGGCCCGGGCGGCACGCCCGCGCTGCATTTCGAAGTGAGAAAGTCGGGCACCGCGGTCGATCCGATCCCGTTGCTCGGCGCGGCCGGCGGCTGATTCCTGGCCGGGCGGGAAGGGAGCCGAAAGGTGAAGAAGATCATGATCGCCGCGCTGACCGCGGCGTCGCTGACGTCGCTGCTTTCCGGCTGCGAGCAGCAGCAGAGCGAGGAAGCGTTGAACAAGCTCAAGGCATTTTTCAATGCAGTGAAGCCGGACAACTTGCTGCTCAAGAACCTGCAGCCCGGCGTGACGACCGAGGCGCAGATCCGCGACCAAATGGGCGAACCCGAGACGGAGCGCACGTTCACCGACGGAAGCAAGCGCCTCGAATATCCGCGCGGCCCGGCGGGCACGAACACCTACATGGTCGATCTCGACCCCCGCGGGCATTTCGTTTCCGTGACGCAGGTGCTGACCGCCGAGAACTTCGCGAAAGTGCGCCTCGGCATGACGATGGACGAAGTGCGCAGACTGCTCGGCAAGCCGACCGAAATCGCGGAGTATCGGCTGAAGAAGGAGCGCGTCTGGAGCTGGCACTGGCTCGAAGACGGCGTGAATCAGGACGCCATGTTCAACGTGCACTTCGGACCGGATGGCACCGTGGTGACGACGTCGCGTTCCGAAGCGATCCGCGGCGGTCAACGCTGATTCCGGGCATGACGACGATGAGTGATTCGGTGACATACGACACGCGCCTTCGCCTGATGGACGAAGCGTCGCGCTATCGCGATCAGGCGTCGCGCCAGGCCGGCGCAAAGCAGCTTGTGCTCTGGGATTGCGGGCGCGGGCATCGCTGGGACAAGACGCTCGACATCGCGCAGAACGTGCGCTGCATGAATTGCGCGACCGAGCGGCGCGAATTGGAGACGAAGCGTCTGCAGGACATCGCGCAAGCGCGCGGCGGCGCGCTGCTTTCGCACCGCTATGTCGATGCCGCGACGCCCTTGAGCTGGCGATGCGCGTACGGTCACGTTTGGGATGCGACTCCCGATGCGGTGTCGCGCCATTGGTGCAGCGAGTGCGCGCGCACCGTGTTCGCGGCCGTCCGCTGACCGATCCAACGGCATCAAAGAAAAAGCCGGCGAATGCCGGCTTTTGAGCTTCTTTGTCGGGGCGCTGGCCTCTTTCGCCTGCGACTCGTCGCGCCGTTGGCAAAAACTCGCGCTTTGCTTTTTTATTCTCGCGCTTTGCTTTTACCCACGACCTGATCGAGTGCCGCCCATCCTGTTTGTCGGTCTCTCAGCGCGTTTTGCTGCTGCCCCCCGTGCGCTGGAAAAAGTATTGCAAATGGCCATTCCTAAGAATGTACGCTCGCAAACACATTCGCAAATTGATAAGCATCTGCGGGGAAGTCCCGATCCGCGAAGCGATCTTCAGTCGGCCGACGACACCGTTTCCACACGCCCGATACCCGAACGCATGTTCGCCGCGACGAGCGATTGCGTGACCATGCGCGCTTCCGCCTGCGCGATGTGCTCGAGCGTCGCTTCTTCCAGTTGCGCCGCGAAAACGGCGAGCGCCGTGCACAGACGTGCGTGCTGACCGGCATCGAGCGTCCAGACGCCTTCGTCCGAATGACGCGCGTCCAGTTCGACGAGCGCTTCGTGCGCGAGCGTGATGTCGTGGTCGCATTCCGCCGCGTGGCCCAACTGGCACAACTCTTCCGCGACCAACATGTGACGGCATAGCGTCATGAAGAGCGGCTGCGATCCGTGTCCGCCATGAAACGCGTCGAGCGCCACATAGGAGCGCAGCAGCATCGCGTCGATCATCGGTTCGCGGGCGGCGCGGCTGCAGGTCAGCGCGCGCAGAAGCGGCGACATCGCGGGACGGGCGGATTTCATGTTCGTCGATTTCTTCTTCACGGCAGTGCTCCCGAAAAAGGTGTTCGCCTAACGCCGGTGCTGTCTGTCGCGCCGGGACGCGAATGCGTTGGATGCGTTTGGATGCGTTTGACGTTGAAAGCATCATCGCACCGGAAAATTAGCTGTGTCTTAAGGCGCGTAACCGCCGGATGCCTGCCAGCTATAACGCCGCGCGACGACGGCGGTGGACGCATGTGCTGTGACATTTGTAAGTAAAAGTCGCAAGAGGCCGCCGTGCGATGCGCCCTAGGGTGAATACATATGTTGCGTTAATTTTGTCGATGGCAACATATGTATCATTCCACTCTCAAAGAGGACGTCATGAAATTTGCGTCGTTGCTCACATCGACTGTCGCGTTATCTCTGGTTGCGGGCGCAAGCTACGGCCAGTCCACGATTGCCAAGGTCCAGAGCGCCAATCTCATCGCGATCGGGCATCGCGAGACGTCGGTGCCGTTTTCGTACGTCGATGCGAACAACGACGTCATCGGCTTTTCGCAGGACTTGTGCAACAAGGTGATCGATGCGGTCAAGGCGAAAACGAAGCATCCGGATCTACGCGTGCGCTTCATTCCGGTGACATCGCAGAATCGGATTTCGCTCGTGCAGAACGGCACGGTCGATCTCGAATGCGGCGTGACGACGAATCTCACGTCGCGGCAGAATCAGGTTGCGTTTTCGGACACGTTCTTCGTCGCGACGACGCGTCTGCTGACGAAAAAGGATTCCGGCATCAAGGACTTTCCCGATCTCGCGGGCAAGACCGTCGTGACGAATCAGGGCACGACGTCCGAGCGCATTCTTCGCAAGATGAACGAAGAGAAGAAGATGAACATGAGCATCATCAGCGCGAAGGATTACGGCGAAGGGCGCGCGACGCTCGAAACCGGCCGCGCGGTGGCCTACATGATGGACGACGTGCTGCTCGCCGGCACGCGCTCGCTGACGGCGAAGCCGTCGGACTGGGTGCTCGTCGGCACGCCGCAGTCGTCGGAGGCGTACGGCTTCATGATGCGTCGCGACGATCCCGAGTTCAAAAAGCTCGTCGACGACGCCATGAGTCAGGTGATGAAAAGCCCCGAGATCAAGACGATGTACGACAAGTGGTTCATGAAGCCGGTGCCGCCGAAGAACATCAACTTCGATTTTCCGATGAGCGAAGCGATGCAGAAGCTCTACGCCGAACCGAACGACAAGGCGTTCGAATAGCGCGACGGCGCGCGCGTCATTCCGCGAAGGGCAGATCCGTCTGCCCTTCGGCGCGCATCGCGAACGTGTTGAGGGTCATCGCGACGAGCGCGTAATAGCCCAGCAAGCCGACGAGATTCACGACGACCGTGTGCCCGAAGCGCGCGACGGCGGCGTCGTAGGTTGCATCGCTCACGCGCTTCGTGTCGTAGAGTTCGCTGGCGAAATCGAAGATGAGCTTGTCGTCGGCATCGGCGAATGTCGGCGTCTTTCCCGTGCGCAGCGCTTCGGCGAGATCGGCGGGCAGGCCGGCATCGAGCGCGATCGGATGATGAATGTGCCATTCCGCCTGCGAGCGCCAGCGCGCCGCGGTCACGAGAATCGCAAGCTCGGAAAGGCGCAGCGGCAGGCCGGTCTCGTAGCGGCAGAACGCGCCGAGTTTTTGCGCGTGCTGCGCGAGTTCCGGGCTGAAGATCCAACCGAGAAACGGCCCGTTCAGATTGCCGCGCGGTCCGCTCACGATGTCCTGCAACACGGCTCTTTGCGCATCGGAAGCCTGCGCGATGTCGAAATCGGGAAGTCGCTTCTTCATGTTTGTTCTCACTGGATGACGGAAAGCGCGCCATCGATTGCATCGGAGAGCCGCTCGACGATCGTCTCGATTTGCGCGCTTGTCGTGATGAACGGCGGCGCGATGAGTACGTGATCGCCGATGCGGCCGTCGACGGTGCCGCCCATCGGATACACCATGAGGCCGCGCTTCATCGCCTCGCTCTTGATGACCGCGTGCAGCCTGTGCTTCGGATCGAACGGCATCTTGCCCGCGCGATCCTGAACCAGTTCGACGCCGGTGAACAGGCCGCGGCCGCGCACATCGCCGATGAACGGATGATCCGCATGCCGCTCGCGCAGCAACGCGCGCAGTTGTTCGCCGCGCGCCCTCACGTTGTCGAGCAGTTTCTCTTCGGCGATGACTTTCTGCACTTCGAGCGCCGCGGCGCACGCCGTCGCGTGACCGATATACGTGTGGCCGTGCTGAAAGAAGCCCGAGCCGCCGACGATCGTATCGAAGATCGCGTTGCTGACGAGCGTCGCGCCGATCGGCTGATAGCCCGCGCCGAGACCCTTCGCGATCGCGAGAATATCGGGCGACACGCCGTCTTCCTCGCACGCGAACAGATGACCGGTGCGGCCCATGCCCGACATCACTTCGTCGAGGATCAGCAGGACGCCGTATTTGTCGCAGACCGCGCGGATCTTGCGGAAGTATTCGCGCACGGGCGGCACCGCGCCCGCCGTCGCGCCGACGACCGTTTCCGCGACGAACGCCGCCACCGATTCGGCTCCGAGTTCGAGAATCTTCGCTTCAAGTTCATCGGCGAGACGTTGCGCGAAGGCTTCGTCGGTTTCGCCCGCCCGCTGTTCGCGATACGCGAAGCAGGGCGTGACGTGATGCGCTTCGATCAGCATCGGCAGGAAGGGCTCGCGCCGCCACGCGTTGCCGCCGATCGCGAGCGCGCCGAGCGTGTTGCCGTGATAGCTCTGCCGGCGCGCGATGAAATGCCGGCGCGCGGGTTCGCCTTTCTCGACGAAATACTGGCGCGCGAGCTTGAGCGCGGCTTCCATCGCTTCGGAGCCGCCGGACACGAAGTAGACGTGGCCGAGATTTTTCGGCGCGGCATCGATGAGCCGGTCGGCGAGTTCTTCGGCGGGCTCGGTGGTGAAGAACGACGTGTGCGCGTACGGCAACTGCTGCACTTGCCGCTGGATGGCTTCGATCACGCGCGGATGGCTGTGTCCGAGACACGAGACGGCTGCGCCGCCGCATGCATCGATGTAGCGTTTGCCGGTCGAATCGACGATCTCGATGCCGTCGCCGCGGACGGCGACCGGAAGCGTGGCGCGCGGCGCGCGATGAAATACCGTGGTCATGGTGCCTGCCTTTCGAATGCGGAATGCGCGTGCAACACGCGATGTGACATTCTAGCGTGATAACAACATATGTTGTCAATATCGCGTGTGACGCAACGCTCGGCCGATTAGCTCGCCGCGTAGGCGCCGTGCGCGTGCAGCGCGGCTTCGGCCTGTTCGAGATGGGCGACGGCGTCCTTGCCTTCGAGCGCGAGCAGATGCGCGACGAGCATCTCCGCCAGCGCCGACGCCGCGACGAGCGACGGAAAGAACGACGGCGATTCGTGCGCGAAGATTAGCGTGTGATCGGCGTTCAGCGCGATGGGCGACACGGCGCTGTCAGTGAGCGTGATGAGTTTCGCGCCGCGCTCGATCGCCGCCTGCGCGACGCGCACGGCTTCGACGGAATACGGCGCAAAGCTGACGACGACCACCGCGTGCTTTTTCTCGATGCCGCGCAGTTGCATTTCGAGCGTGCCCGCTTCGCCGCTGATCAAACTCACCGACGGCCGAAACAGGCGATATCCATAAAGCAGGCCGAACGCGACGGGATAGCACGACCGAAAGCCCGCGACGTGCACATGCGGCGCTTTCTTGAGCGTCTTCGCCGTATCGACGACGCTCTGCGCGTTTTGCGCGAGCGTGAGTTCGAGATTGTGCGATTGCGCGTGTGCGAGATCGCGGCTCAGGTGATTGTCGGCGCCGCCTTTGACGAGCGAACGGGCGCGCGTCGTCAGCGGTTCGGGGCGCGTGCGTACGCGGCTCACGAAAATTTCGCGCAACTCGTTCCAGCCGGGGAAGCCGAGTTGCTGGGAGAGACGGACCATCGCGGCGGGCTGGACCTTGGCGCGCTCGGCGACCTTGCGCATCGAGAGGACGGCGACTTCGTCGGGATAGTCGAGAAGGAAGGCGGCGCCGGCCTGGAATTGCGGGCTCAGATCGGGGAAGCGGTCGCGGATCGTCGCCGCGAGTTGGTCGAAGGTGGGCACGTTCTGGATGCTTGAGGAAGCGGACGCGCTATTTAAGCATGAGCGCGACGTGGAGAGCGGTCGCGCGCAGAAAACAAAAAAGCCGCTGTCCTTGTGGAACAGCGGCTTTTTCTTGAAGCTGGTGGCGAATCAGGGACTCGAACCCCGGACCTGCGGATTATGATTCCGTCGCTCTAACCGACTGAGCTAATTCGCCGAAAGAAGACGAGATTATGGCGAGCGTCGAAGCGCGTGTCAACCCCTTCTGCGCGATTTATTTAACAAATCGCGCAGAAGCCCGTCGATTAATCCTCGTGATAGACATTCGACTTGCGCGTGTCCTTCACGAACAGCATGCCGATCACGAAGGTGATCAACGCGATCACGATCGGATACCACAAGCCCGAGTAGATATCGCCCTTCGCGGCGACGATCGCGAACGCGGTCGCCGGCAGGAAGCCGCCGAACCAGCCATTGCCGATGTGATACGGCAGCGACATCGACGTATAGCGGATGCGCGCCGGGAACATCTCGACCAGCATCGCCGCGATCGGGCCGTAGACCATCGTCACGAAGATCACGAGGATCGTCAGCACCACGATCGCCATCGGCCAGTTGATCAGCGCCGGATCGGCCTTTGCCGGATAACCCGCGCTCTTCAGCGTGCCGGCGAGCGTCTTGTCGAACGCCGCGCCTTGCGTCTTCGCGTCGGCGGCCTTGCCGTCGTACGTGTTCACCACCGTTTCGCCGACCTTGATCTGCGCCTGCGTGCCCGCCGGCGCCGCCACGTTCTCATAGTTGAGACCGGCCTTCGACAGCGCGCTCTTCGCGATATCGCACGAGCTCGTGAACTTCGCCGTGCCCACCGGATTGAACTGGAACGAGCACTCGCCCGGATCGGCGATGACGACGATCGGCGACTTCTGCGTCGCGGCTTCGAGCGTCGGATTCGTGTAGTGCGCGAGCGCCTTGAAGAGCGGGAAGAAGGAGAGCGCGGCAATCAGGCAGCCCGCCATGATGATCGGCTTGCGGCCGATACGATCCGACAGCGACCCGAAGAACACGAAGAATGGCGTACCGATCAGCAGCGCCACCGCGACCATGATGTTCGCGCTGGTGCCATCGACCTTGAGCGTCTGCGTGAGGAAGAAGAGCGAGTAGAACTGGCCCGTGTACCACACGACCGCCTGTCCCGCCGTCAGACCGAAGAGCGCGAGCAGCACGATCTGCAGGTTCTTCCACTCGCCGAACGCTTCCTTGAGCGGCGCCTTCGAGGTCTTGCCTTCCGCCTTGATGCGCTCGAACACCGGCGATTCATGCAGTTTCATCCGAATCCACACCGAGATCGCGAGCAGCAGGATCGATACGAGGAACGGAATGCGCCAGCCCCAAGCGCCGAACTGCTCTTCGCCCATGATCGTGCGGACCGCGAGAATCACGATCAGCGAGATGAAGAGGCCGAGCGTCGCCGTGGTCTGGATCCACGCCGTCCACGCGCCGCGCTTGTTCGACGGCGCATGTTCCGCGACATACGTCGCCGCGCCGCCGTATTCGCCGCCGAGCGCGAGGCCTTGCAACAACCGCATTGCGATGAAGATGATCGGCGCCGCGATGCCTATGGTCGCGTATCCCGGCAGGAAGCCGATCAGGAACGTCGACAGACCCATGATGACGATCGTCACGAGGAACGTGTACTTGCGCCCGACCATGTCGCCGAGCCGCCCGAACACGATCGCGCCGAACGGACGCACCGCGAAGCCCGCCGCGAAGCCCAGCAAGGTGAAGATGAAGCCGGCCGTCGGATTGACGCCCGAGAAGAACGTCTTGCTGATATAGACGGCGAGCGAGCCCGCCAGATAGAAGTCATACCATTCGAACACCGTGCCGAGCGACGAAGCGAAGATGACCTTCTTCTCCTCCGCCGTCATCGGTGCGTGTGACACGCGCCCTTCGACCGTAGCCATGCATCGTCTCCTGTTCTGATTTTCGATTACATCGGTCCGCGATAAGGCGGCTCCCGGTGCAAAGGATTATTGGAACGAAAACTTACGGCGTTCTGACGCGGCGTGTCCGGACGCGAGTGACGTCCGAAACGACGATTTGCGCCGAAGCCGCGCATATGTGATGCGAACGACCGTCTAAATTCGTCTATGCTCGTGCTTCGTGCGCGCGAAATGCGAATCTGCCGCGCTCGCGCTCAGGGTTTGTCCCGGGCAGGAAAAACCCGCTGAAGACTGACGCGGACAAGCGTTCCGGCGAGTCGCGGGCTGTCCTGATACACGTGATCCTCGATGGCGAGCGCGCCGCCGTGCATCGCCGCGATCTCCTTGACGATGGCAAGACCGAGTCCGCTGCCGTCGCCGTCGCGCCCGAGAATGCGATAGAAGCGCTCGACCACGCGCTCGCGCTCCGCCGCCGGAATGCCGAGTCCCGTGTCTTCCACCTCCAGATGCACGAGATCGAGATCGTCGTCGTCGGTCCGCACGCGTACGGTGATGCGCCCGCCCGCCGGCGTGTAGCGGATCGCGTTGTCGATCAGGTTCGACAGCATCTCGCGCAGCATCACGACATTGCCTTCCACTTCGACCGCAAACGGCGGCTCCTCATAACCGAGATCCATGCGTTTCGCGAGCGCCGCCTGAACCCAGTCGCGCACCGCGAGCCGCGCGAGATCGGTCAGGACGATGCGCGTGAATATCTGCCCCGTCGCGCGATTCTCGGCGCGCGCGAGCGCGAGCAATTGCGTGACGAGACGCGCGGCATGCTCGGAACTCATCGCGATCTGTTCTAGCGAGCGCTGCACTTCCGTCGAGACGTCCTGGCGCATCGCGAGTTCCGCCTGCATGCGCAGGCCCGCGAGCGGCGTTTTCATCTGATGCGCGGCATCGGCGATGAAGCGCTTCTGGAACTCCATGTTCTGTTCGAGGCGCGTGAGCAGGTCGTTGAACGACGCGACGAGCGGCGCGATCTCCGGCGGCGCGCTGCCGGCCTGCAGCGGCGAGAGATCGTCGGGGCGGCGCGCGCGGATGTTCGACTGCAGCGCGTGCAGCGGCGCGAGCCCGCGCGAAAGCCCGAACCATACGAGGATGATCGCGAGCGGCAGGATCACGAACTGCGGCAGGATCACGCCCTTGATGATGTCGTTGGCGAGCTGGCTGCGCTTGTCGAGGGTCTCCGCAACCTGCACGAGCACCGGCTGCGCGCTGTGCGGATCGCGCCCGGGCGCGAGGCCGGGCAGATCGACCGTCGTGTATGCGACGCGGATATCGTTGCCGCGCAGCACATCGTCGCGAAACTCGACGATGCCCGGCTGCGGACGATCGTCGTCGTGCGGCAAGGGCATGTCGCGATCGCCGCCGACGAGTTCGCCGCGCGTGCCGAGCACCTGGAAAAACACGCTGTCGACGTTATCGGCGCGCAGGAAATCGCGCGTCGCGTCGGGCAGGCGGAGTTCCGCGACGCCGTTTACCGGCTGAATCTGGCGCGCGAGCACGTAGGCGTCGGCTTCGAGCGCGCGGTCGAACGGCCCGTTCGCGATCGATTTCGCGACCAGATACGTCACCGCGATGCTCATCGGCCAGAGCAGCAGCAGCGGCGCGAGCATCCAGTCGAGAATCTCGCCGAAGAGCGAGCGTGGATGCGTTTCGGCGTCGGGCTCGAGCTCGTCGGGCGGCGCGAACGGATTCGCGTAGCGCGCGTCGCGCAGCGCGTCGGAGTCGTCGTTCGCTTGTGCGTTTCGCTGAGTTTCGTGGGAAACGGGCGACGCCATGCGGCCTACTTATAGTGATGGCCGGCGGACTCGCCGGCGTGCGGCCCGCCCGCGCCGTTCGTCGTGGCGGCCGCTTTCTCCAGCGTGTAACCGAGACCGCGTACCGTGATGATCTTCGCGCCGCTCGGCTCGATCTTCTTCCGTAGCCGATGCACGTAGACCTCGATCGCGTTATTGCTGACTTCCTCGCCCCACTCGCACAGGTGATTGACGAGCTGCTCCTTCGATACGAGCCGGCCGGTTCGCTGCAGCAGCACTTCGAGCACGCCGAGTTCGCGCGCGGACAGATCGATGACCTGATCGCCGATGGTCGCAATGCGCCCGATCTGATCGAAGGCGAGCGAGCCGTGCCGGACGACGGTCGGACCGCCGCCCGCGCCGCGGCGCGTGAGCGCACGGACGCGCGCTTCGAGTTCGTTGAGCGCGAAGGGCTTCGCCATGTAATCGTCCGCGCCGAGATCGAGACCTTTCACGCGCTCGTCGACGGAATCGGCGGCGGTGAGGATCAGCACGGGCATCTGCGAATTGCGCGCGCGCAGGCGGCGCAGCACCTCGAGACCGGGCATCAGCGGCAGGCCGAGATCGAGGATCAGCAGGTCGAAAGTTTGCAGGGAAAGGGCGGTGTCCGCTTCGACGCCATGCTTCACATGGTCGACGGCGTATCCCGATTGGCGGAGTGATCGGACGAGCCCGTCCGCGAGTATGCTGTCGTCTTCGGCAATGAGGATTCGCATCGTCGTGTGCGCCTTTGTACGCCATGCATGCGCGATGAAGCGCATCGGCATTGCCGGCACCGTGTGTCGCCCGGCGCGGCGGTCTCCAGGTGTTCGTGGTTCTTGCGTGCTTGGGCGACGTGGAAAAAAAGCTGCGCCACGCCGCGACAGGCTTGCAAAAACTACTGTTTTTTTATACAGTGTCTGCGTGAGTGGGAAGGGCGGTTTCGTATGCTCGATCGAGCGGCGAAAAACCCCGTGAACACTGCCTCAGACGCCGTTCATCATAGCAAAGGACGATTCATGGAAGAAAGCAAGAAAGGCCCGGCTGGCATGACTGCGGAGAAGAGCAAGGCCCTGGCCGCCGCGCTCTCGCAGATCGAAAAGCAATTCGGCAAAGGGTCGATCATGCGGCTCGGCGCAGGTGAGGCGGTCGAAGACATTCAAGTGGTTTCCACCGGTTCGCTCGGGCTGGACATCGCGCTCGGCGTCGGCGGCTTGCCGCGCGGTCGTGTCGTGGAAATCTACGGTCCGGAGTCGTCGGGTAAAACCACGCTCACGCTGCAGGTGATCGCGGAGATGCAGAAGCTCGGCGGCACGGCGGCGTTCATCGACGCGGAACACGCGCTCGACGTGCAGTACGCCGGCAAGCTCGGCGTGAACGTGCCCGAACTGCTGATCTCGCAGCCGGACACGGGCGAGCAGGCGCTCGAAATCGCGGACGCGCTGGTGCGCTCCGGCTCCATCGACATGATCGTGATCGACTCGGTCGCGGCGCTCGTGCCGAAGGCGGAAATCGAAGGCGAAATGGGCGACTCGCTGCCGGGTCTGCAAGCGCGTCTGATGTCGCAGGCGCTGCGCAAGCTCACTGGCACGATCAAGCGCACGAACTGCCTCGTCATCTTCATCAACCAGATCCGCATGAAGATCGGCGTGATGTTCGGCAACCCGGAAACCACCACGGGCGGCAACGCGCTCAAGTTCTACTCGTCGGTGCGTCTGGATATCCGCCGTATCGGTTCGATCAAGAAGAACGACGAAGTCATCGGCAACGAGACGCGCGTGAAGGTTGTGAAGAACAAGGTCTCGCCGCCGTTCCGCGAAGCCATCTTCGACATTCTTTATGGCGAAGGCATTTCGCGTCAGGGTGAAATCATCGATCTGGGCGTGCAGGCGAAGCTGGTCGACAAGGCGGGCGCCTGGTACAGCTACAACGGCGATCGCATCGGTCAGGGCAAGGACAACGCGCGGGAATTCCTGCGCGAAAATCCGGACATCGCGCGCGAGATCGAGAACAAGATCCGCGAATCGCTGGGCGTCGCTGCATTGGGCGAAGCTGTCGTCGCAAGCGCCGCAGCGGCCGACGACGAGTAAGCATCGAGCCTGAAGGAAGATGCAGACGCGCCGGCTCGGATCCAAGGCAGACCCGGCGGATAACGGAACCGGCGACGATTCCGATTCCGTCGATCGCTACGAGCGAAGCAGCGAGCGGCGCGGTGCATCGTCGAAGTCAGGCGGCTTCAGGCGCAGCAACAAGGAACGCGCCGGCGCGAAGTCATTCGCGTCGGCGCATCGCGTTTTCGAGCCTGTTAAAAGGGATGAAAGCAGCGTAGACGCGAATGATCGCGCGGCCCGCCTGGAACAAGCTCGCGCCTTACTGAAGCAGGCGACAGCGCAGCCGAAGGCGCCCCCCGCCGATCGCAGCCCGCCGTCCGCTAACCCGCCGGACCCATTCGAAGACGCCGATCCATTCGAGCCCTTCGAACAATGCGTGCCTTCCGAGCCATTGCCAGCCGTTTCCGGCGAAACGGTTTATAGCCGCTCCAGCCAGCGCACCCGCAAGACATCGGCAAACGAAGTCAACAATCCCAAACGTCCGCAACGCTCGTTGAAGGGCCGCGCGCTCGCGTTCCTGTCGCGTCGCGAGTACAGCCGCGCGGAGTTGTCGCGCAAGCTGCGTCCGTACGTCGAAGAAGCCGCTCCGCTCGAATCCCTGTTGGACAGTCTCGAGCGCGATGGCTGGCTGTCGAACGAGCGCTTCGTCGAGAGCGTCGTGCATCGGCGGGCGTCGCGCATGGGCGGCAGCAGGATCATCAGCGAGCTGAAGCGGCATGCCGTCGGCGAAACGCTCATCAGCGAAACCGCCGACAAGCTCGCGCAGTCCGAAACCGCGCGCGCCAGGGCGGTGTGGGAAAAGAAATACGGCGTGCCGCCGGAGACGCCCGCCGAGCGCGCCAAGCAGGCGCGCTTTCTGGCTGCGCGCGGTTTTTCGAGCGGTACGATCGGCAAGATATTGAAGGGCGGTGACGAAGATTGGAGCGAGGAAATCGTCGACGACTGAGCGCCCGTTCGGCTTGATCCGCACGCGCGTTCCATTCGTCAGGCACATGCCCGGCTCGAAATACCCGATATGCTAAAATTCCACGGTTTTCCCCGTACCGGCTCACTCCAGCATGCCTCTCTCGCCTCCCGCTCCCCGACAATTGCGTCATAGCCGCGCGATTCGAGTGGAAGCGTTCGAACGCGACGACGGCCTGTGGGATATCGAAGCCTGTCTAACCGATGAGAAGCCGCGCGACTTCCAGCTCGCGACGGGCGTCCGGCCGCACGGCCTGCCGATCCATGAACTCTGGCTGCGCATCACCATCGATCGCACACTCAGCATCGTCGACGTCGAAGCGTCGTCCGACTGGGCGCCGTATGGCGGTTTGTGCGCCGAGTCCAATGCGGTCTATCGCAAGCTCATCGGGCTCAATCTCCTCCAGAATTTTCGCCGCGAAGCCAACACGCTGCTGCGCGGCACTGCCGGCTGCACGCATCTCACCGAGTTGTGCGGGGTCTTGCCGACCGCAGCCATTCAGGCATTCGCGGGCGACGTCTGGAAGATCGAGGACGGCAATCCATTCAAGCAAGCCGACGCCAACGCGCAGCGCGACGAGCCGCCGTTTCAGCTCGGCCGATGCCACGCGCTGCGTTTCGACGGACCCGCGGTCAGGGAACACTACCCGCGCTGGTTCGGCCACGCGCCCGGCGAACCATCCAGATCCGGAACAACGGTGCAAGACAGGCCGGAGACAAAGTCCGCCTCGTAGCGCGCAAGCAGCGCTCGCGCTCACGCACGGAATTCAAACAAGAAAAGAATCAGCGGTTCAAGCAAACAGAAGTTCACTCCAACTCTCAGACTGAAGGAATCACGCATGAAGATTCACGAGTACCAGGGTAAGGAAATCCTGCGGAAATTCGGCGTCGCGGTCCCGCGCGGCAAACCCGTGTTCTCGGTGGATGATGCGGTCAAGGCCGCGGAAGAGCTGGGCGGCCCGGTTTGGGTCGTCAAGGCGCAGATTCACGCCGGCGGACGCGGTAAGGGCGGCGGCGTGAAGGTCGCGAAGTCGATCGAACAGGTCCGCGAATACGCGAACCAGATCCTCGGCATGCAGCTCGTCACGCACCAGACCGGCCCCGAAGGCCAGAAGGTCAATCGCCTGCTGATCGAAGAAGGCGCGGACATCAAGAAGGAACTGTACGTCGGCCTCGTGCTCGACCGCGTTTCGCAGAAGATCGTCTTGATGGCGTCGAGCGAAGGCGGCATGGACATCGAAGAAGTCGCGGAAAAGACGCCGGAACTGCTGCACAAGTTCGCCGTCGAGCCGTCGACCGGTCTGCAAGACGCGGACGCCGATGATCTCGCACGCAAGATCGGCATTCCCGATGCATCGATCCCGCAAGCGCGCGCGATCCTGCAAGGCCTGTACAAGGCGTTCTTCGAAACCGACGCATCGCTCGCGGAAATCAACCCGCTGATCGTGACCGGCGAAGGCAAGGTCATCGCGCTCGACGCCAAGTTCAACTTCGATTCGAACGCGCTGTTCCGTCATCCGGAAATCGTCGCGTACCGCGATCTGGACGAAGAAGATCCGGCTGAAGTCGAAGCGTCGAAGTTCGACCTCGCATACATCTCGCTCGACGGCAACATCGGCTGTCTCGTGAACGGCGCAGGCCTCGCGATGGCCACGATGGACACCATCAAGCTGTTCGGCGGCGAGCCGGCGAACTTCCTCGACGTCGGCGGCGGTGCGACGACCGAGAAAGTGACCGAAGCGTTCAAGCTGATGCTGAAGAACCCGAACCTGAAGGCGATCCTCGTGAACATCTTCGGCGGCATCATGCGTTGCGACGTGATCGCCGAAGGCGTGATCGCTGCGTCGAAGGCCGTGGACCTGAAGGTGCCGCTCGTCGTGCGCATGAAGGGCACGAACGAAGACCTCGGCAAGAAGATGCTGGCCGACTCGGGCCTGCCGATCATCTCGGCGGACAGCATGGAAGAAGCCGCGCAGAAGGTCGTCGCGGCGGCCGAAGGCAAGTAAGCGCGTTCGCTTGTTGCCTTAAGAGAGCGTTCCACCAGATACGAATGGCGGCGCCTGGCTTTTTGCATGGCGACGCCAAACGAACAGAGGTCACTACATGTCGATTCTGATCAACAAAGACACGAAGGTCATCACGCAGGGCATCACCGGCAAGACCGGCCAGTTCCACACGCGCGCCTGCCGCGAATACGCGAACGGCCGCGAAGCGTACGTCGCGGGCGTGAACCCGAAGAAGGCCGGCGAAGACTTCGAAGGCATTCCCATCTACGCGTCCGTGAAGGAAGCGAAGGCCGAAACCGGCGCGACCGTTTCGGTCATCTACGTGCCGCCCGCGGGCGCTGCCGCCGCGATCTGGGAAGCCGTCGAGGCCGATCTCGATCTCGCGATCTGCATCACGGAAGGCATTCCGGTTCGCGACATGCTCGAAATCAAGGACCGCATGCGCCGCGAAAATCGCAAGACGCTGCTGCTCGGACCGAACTGCCCCGGCACGATCACGCCGGACGAGCTGAAGATCGGCATCATGCCGGGTCACATCCACAAGAAGGGCCGCATCGGCGTCGTGTCGCGTTCGGGCACGCTGACGTATGAAGCGGTCGGCCAGTTGACGGCGCTGGGCCTCGGCCAGTCGTCGGCGGTCGGTATCGGCGGCGATCCGATCAACGGTCTGAAGCACATCGACGTGATGAAGATGTTCAACGACGATCCGGAAACGGACGCCGTCATCATGATCGGCGAGATCGGCGGTCCGGACGAAGCGAACGCCGCTTACTGGATCAAGGACAACATGAAGAAGCCGGTCGTCGGCTTCATCGCGGGCGTGACGGCGCCTCCGGGCAAGCGCATGGGCCACGCAGGCGCGCTGATCTCGGGCGGTGCGGACACGGCTGACGCCAAGCTCGAAATCATGGACGCGTGCGGCATCAAGGTCACGAAGAATCCGTCGGAGATGGCACGTCTGCTGAAGTCGGTTCTCTGATCGAAGCAGGCAAATTACGCGAGGGTTTGGTACTCTTACTGATTCCTTTCGTAAAAGCCATTGAAAAGCGAGGGAGCGCTGCTTCCTCGCTTTTTTCATTTCAGCCTCATGCTTGAATTCTTTTCGACGCTCCATTGGGGCGCGGTCGTTCAGATCATCGTGATCGACATTCTGCTCGGCGGCGACAACGCCGTCGTGATCGCGCTCGCCTGCCGCAATCTGCCGGATCGGCAGCGCACGCGCGGCATCGTGTTCGGCACGCTCGGCGCAATCATCCTGCGCGTCGTGCTCATCGCGTTCGCGGTCTTTCTGCTCGACATTCCGTTTCTCAAGTTTCTCGGCGGCTTGCTGCTGCTGTGGATCGGCGTAAAGCTGATGCAGCCGGACCACGACGATCATCAGATCGACGCATCCGACCGGCTGTGGGCGGCGGTGAAGACGATCATCGTCGCCGATGCCGTCATGAGCCTCGACAACGTCATCGCGATCGCGGGCGCGGCCGAAGCCGCCGATCCGCGTCATAGGCTCACGCTGGTGATCTTCGGCCTGGTCGTGAGCATTCCGCTCATCGTCTGGGGCAGCACGCTGGTGCTGAAGCTGCTCGACCGCTTGCCCGCCGTCGTGCTGCTCGGCGCGGGTCTGCTCGGCTGGATCGCGGGCGGCCTCATCATCGACGATCCATTCATCGACCGATGGCCCGCGCTCAATACCGAACTCGTCGGATATGCGGCGCGTCTGGCGGGCGCGTTGCTTGTCGTCGCGTTGGGCTGGCTGCTCAAGCGGCGCGCGCTCGCCGACGGCAATCGCGCGGCGAGTTGATTTCTCCTAGGCCGTTCGGCTGACTGCCGCCGGAGCGGCTCCCTGAATACGATCGAAGCGTCCTGACCGCATTGCGCGGAAGGGCGCTTTTCTGTTTTTCAGGGAGTAGCAATGACGACGAAGGCTTCGGTTTTGGACGTGCCGCGCGAACGGCGCGCATGGTGGTTCGGGCGCACGAAAGATGCGCTGACACGCGGCTTCACACTGATCGAACTGATGATCGTGCTTGCGATCGTCGGCGTGGTCGCGGCGTATGCGATACCGGCGTATCAGGATTATCTTGCCCGAAGCCGCGTGGGCGAGGGCATGACGCTCGCGGCGGCCGCGCGCCTCGCAGTGGCGGAGAACGCGGCGAGCGGCGCGGATCTGGCGGGCGGATTCGCGTCGCCGCCGGGCACGCGCAACGTCGAGTCGATTCACGTCGACAGCGACAACGGGCAGATCACGATCGCCTATACGACGCGCGTCGCGCCGGCGGGTTCGAACACGCTCGTGCTCGTGCCTTCGACACCCGACAACGCCGATACACCTACGGCGCGCGTGTCGCTCAGCCGCGGTTCCGTGCAATCGGGGTCGGTGACGTGGGAATGCTTCGCGGGCAAGAAGACCGAGTCGTCGCTGCCCGCGCCGGGCGCCGGTCCGACGCCTGCGCAGGCGCCGACATTGCCAGGCAATCTCGCACCGCCGGAGTGCCGCGCGTAAGCACTGAGGCGAAGCGCGGCGGGAGGATTTACGTCGCCGCCGCGCCGTCGCGCCGTCGTTTTTGCGCGAAAGTTGGCGATTTGGTAGCAAAACCGGCCGTTCGACGGACAGCGGGGGCAAAGTTTTGTATAGTGCGCCGGTCGCCGACGTTCCCAGTTCCTCATGCCTTCCCAATACGCGCGCTTTCTCTGCTTCGCCGTTCTGTGCCTTGCGTTGACGTTTCCCTTCGCGGTCGTCAACCACACGTATCCGATTCCGACCTTCTACGCCGAATACAGCGCGCTCGCGCTTTATCTGGCGCTCGGTGCGACGGTTGCGCTCCTCGTGCGCGTCTCCGAGCCGAAGGTGCCGTTCGCATCGCCGGTCGTCGCATTGATGCCGCTTGCGTTCGGCGTGTTGCTCGTCGCGCAGACGGTGCTGTTGCCGATCGCGCAGCCATCGATGAACTGGCTCGGCGGCGCGTATCTGCTCGCTTCGTTTCTCGCGGTGCATACGGGCTTCGGTCTCGTGCGGGCGGGGCTCGGCGAGAAGACGCTGCGTATCGGCGCGGCTGCGCTGATGGTCGGCGGACTGTTCGCGGTCTTCTGTCAGATCGTGCAGTTGCTGCATCTCGAAGTGAAATTCACGCCGTTCGTGGTCGCGTACAACGTGATGATCGAACGGCGCCCGTTCGGCAACATGGCGCAGGCGAATCACCTCGCGACCGTGATCGCGTTCGCGCTGGCGGGCGCGCTTTATTTCGTGCAGGCGCGTCGGCTGCCGCTCGTTCTGTGGCTGATCTTGTCGGCGATCTACTCGCTCGGGCTCGCGTTGACCGTATCGCGCGGGCCGTGGCTGCAGACGGCGGTGATCGTCGTCGCCGGCTTCTGGATGGCGTTCGTGCTTGGGCGGCCGGTCGCGTCGGAAGGCTTCGACGGCCCCGGCCGCCGCGATACGCGCGCGTGGATCGTCCCGATTCTGCTCGCGATCGTCTTTTTCGCGGTGAACGCGGCCGTGCGCTGGGCGAACGTGCGCTTCGATTTCGGGCTCGCGCAATCGGCGGCGGAGCGCATGCAGGAAGCGAGTCAGATCGCGCCGCGGCTCGCGCTCTGGAAGTACGGCTGGACGATGTTCAAGACGCATCCGCTGCTGGGCGTCGGATGGGGCGAGTTTCCGCGCTATCAGTTCGACCTCGTGCGCGATCTGGGCGGCGTCGAGATCGCGAACAACGCGCACGACATCTTCATCGATCTGCTCGCGAAAACGGGTGCGCTCGGCGTCGCGATTCTGGTCGCGAGCGTCGTATTCTGGCTGATTCGCGTGCTGCGCGCGCCGCAGACGCCGGCGCGCATTTTCGGATTGTCGCTGCTCGGCGTCCTGATGATGCATGCGCTCGTCGAGTATCCGCAGCAGTACATGTTCTTTCTGATGCCGGCGATGCTCGTCATCGGCCTTCTGGAGACGCGTCCCTTGCGGCTGGTTCCGCGTCCGCTCTCTTATGGCGTATATGTCGTGCTGGTGCTCGGCGGGCTCGCGGCGTTGTATCCGACCTTACGCGACTACAACCGCGCGGAAGTGCTGTACTACGGCTCGCGCCCGGCCGAGCAGTATCGTGAAAATCCGTCTTTCCTGTTCACGGCGTGGGGCGAATACGGTGCGGCGACCTTGCTGCCGATCAACGCGCAGAACGTCGAGGAGAAACTCGCGGCGCATCGGAAGGCGATTGCGCTGTTGCCGGGCGAGACCGTGCTGCGCCGCTACGCGGTGTTGCAGGCGCTCGCCGGGCAGAAGGCCGAGGCGCTCGACACGATGGCGCGCCTGAAGATCTTCGCGACGCAGTTGCACGACTGGCCGAAGCAGCTTTTGGCCGTCTACGATCTGGCGGACGAAGCGGGCAAGCCGCTGGCGTCGTTCAAGGCGGATCTGGTGAAGCTGTATGGTGTGCCGCTGCCGAATCAGGAGCCTTCGGAGGATGAGGAAGAAGAGTGAGCGGTCAGGGCGCGGGCGACGGCTGGTCGTCCGCCACCCAATCCCCCGACTTCCCACCGTGCTTTTCCATCACTTTCACATTGGTGATGACCATGCCGCGATCGACCGCCTTGCACATGTCGTAGATCGTGAGCAATCCGACCTGCACGGCGGTCAGCGCTTCCATTTCCACGCCCGTGCGCCCGACCGTCTCCACGCGCACTTCACAGTGCACGCCGGGTAGCGCTTCATCGATCGTGAAATCCACCGCGACGCGCGTCAGCGCCAGCGGATGACACAGCGGGATCAGATCGGCCGTGCGCTTCGCACCCTGAATCGCGGCGATGCGCGCGACGCCCAGCACATCGCCTTTTTTCGCTCGGCCTTCGCGGATCAGCGCGAGCGTGGGCGCGAGCATCGCGATCGAGCCGCGTGCAACGGCCACGCGGCGCGTTTCGTTTTTCGCGCCGACATCGACCATATGCGCCTCGCCGGCGGCATCGAAATGGGTGAGTCCGGACATAGCGTCTCCTTCGAATGGGCGCCTATCATACCAGCGTGAATCCGCGCGATTTTCCGCAGAACGCCACGGTCCGGCGCGACGCACCGCCGACCTGAGACGCGCCGCGCGCAACACTTGATACGATAAGCCCGTTTCGATTCTCGAGCCGACTATCGGCGCTTCGCGCCATGCATTTCACACGTCCGAGCCGCGCGCTCGCCTCCCTCCTTTGCGTCGCCCTCGCCATGCCGCCCGCGGCGCTGGCGCAATCCAGTTCGCCTTCCGCGGGCTCGACCGGCACGCTCGCGGCCGCGCAACTGCGCGCGTCGCAGGAAAGCGCCAGCGGCGACGTGCCGGACAACATCGCGGAAGGCGTGTTCGGCGTCTACGGCGGTGCGGAAAGCCGTTTCGCGAACCGCCCCGGGACGATGTCCGGTTTGCGCGCGCCGCTGTCGTCGGTGCAGCTTCCGGATCTCGGCGACGGCTCCGGCGGCTCCCTCACGCCGCAGGCCGAGCGCAAGGTCGGCGAGAAGATGATGCGCGAAGTGCGCGCCGATCCCGATTATCTCGACGACTGGCTGCTGCGCGACTATCTCGACTCGATCTCGTCGAAGCTTTCAGCGGCGGCGACGACGCAGTATCTCGGCGGCTATCGGCCGGATTTCGATCTCTTCGCCGTGCGCGACGCGCAGATCAACGCGTTTTCGATGCCGGGCGGCTTTATCGGCGTGAACACGGGGCTGATTGCCGCGACGCAAACGGAATCGGAGCTGGCGTCGGTCATCGGCCATGAAATGGGGCACGTCCTTCAGCGGCACATCGCGCGGATGCTCAGCACGCAGGAAAAGAGTTCCTACGCCGCACTCGCCGGGATGCTCGCCGGCCTGCTCGCGGGCCTGCTCGCCCATAGCGGCGATCTCGGCATGGGCATCGCGATGGGCGGCCAGGCGTTCGCCGTCGACAATCAGTTGCGCTTCTCGCGCGCGGCCGAGCACGAGGCCGACCGCGTCGGTTTCCAGATGCTCGCGGCCGCCGGCTACGATCCTTACGCGATGGCAGCGTTCTTCGAGCGTCTCGATCGCGCGTCGATGGCCGATAACGGCGTGCCGCCGTACGTGCGCACGCACCCGCTCACGATCGACCGCATCGCCGACATGGAAGGCCGCGCGCGGCGCGTGCCGTACCGGCAGCCGCGTCAGTCGGCCGAATATGCGTTCGTGCGCGCCCGGGCGCGCGTGCTGCAGGTGAATTACGCGAGTGATTATCGCGAGGTCGCGAGCCGGCTCAAATCGGAAATCGAGGATCAGACGGCGCTCAATCCCGCGTCCAACTGGTACGGCATCGCGCTCGCGCAATCGCTGCTGGGCAATTACGACGCGGCCAGCGACGCGCTCGCGAAGGCGCGCGCGCTATTCGAGGGCGAGGAGGCGAGCGCGGCGGCGGCATCGGCGCAAGTGCAAAAGGAGGATCGCGCGGTTGGTCAAACGCAGCCGGCTCCGCGCAAGAAGAGCGGCGAGCCGTCGCTGCGCAACGCGGATGCGTCGACGATCGCGACGCCGCTCGACAACGCGCGCACGCCGCTCAATCTCGGAGACTCCGGCAACGGCAATGCATTGCGCGCGAAGAGCGACATCGTGCTTCCACCGGTTCGCGTCGAAGCCCGATCGGCTCCGTCGGCGAAACCTCAATCCGCACCGCCGGCGCTGCGCAGCACGCCGAGCCTCGACGTGCTCGCCGCCGACATCGCGCGCCGCGCCGGTCGCAACGACGATGCGATCCGCCTCGCGGACCTCGCGCAAAAGCGCTGGCCGGCGTCGCACGCCGCCATCGACGTGCATCTGCAGACGCTGCTTTCCGCGCGCCGCTTCGCCGACGCCCAGACGCTCGCGCGCCGCGAAACACGCGCCGAGCCGACGCGCCCCGACTGGTGGTTCTATCTCGCGCAGGCAAGCGCGGGTCTCAACGATCCGCTGCAACAGCATCAGGCGATGGCGGAAAAGTTCGCGCTCGATGGCGCGTGGGCATCCGCGATCCGGCAACTGAAGGAAGCGCGCGACGTCAAGACCGCGAGTTTCTACGATCTTTCGACGATTTCCGCCCGGCTGCGCGATTTCGAGACGCGCTACAAGGAAGAGCGCGAGATGGAGAAGAACGGCTAGCTAGCTCAGTCTTTCTTCGCGGCGGCGCGTTCGGCCGGACTCGCGACGAAGCCAAAGCGCGCGGCGACATCGGCGCGGGCGATCGGCTGCACGGTCAGATCGACCCCGTCGCGCCAGTGGAACACGCCGCGTGTGCCGGCATCGTCGAGCGACGCGTGGTCCGCGAACAGTTCGAGATCGTGATCGTGAAGGGCGGCGATGCGTGCGGGCGAGGCGTCATCGGAAAGGAGAATGCCGCCTGCGTCGTCGATCCAGACATGCGCCGGCTCGAACGGCGCGCCGCCCTGATCGATCAGCCGCAATGCGCCGTCCGCCGCATGCAGACGCACGATCCACGGCGTGTACACGAGCTCAACATACACGCGCTGCGGACCGTTCTGAAAGAACCACTGGCCGTCGGCATCGCTTTCGTAGTTGCGGTTGATGAAGCCCAGCAGCGCCTCATGCCGGATCGGCGTGCCGAGTTCGCCGGCGGCTTGCGCGGCGTCGTCGCGCATGCGCCACTGACCGCGCCGGTCGAGCAGCAGCCAGCCCGTGCAGTGCGGAACGTTGGGCCATTTGGCGAGCGCCTGCTTGACGATGTCATCCATGACGGTTCACGAAACGAAGTTCTCCAGATAACCGAACACGCGCTGCGACAGCCAGTCGATCCGGCCCGGAAACGGTCCCGTCATGAAGCCGACGTGCCCGCCGTGGTTCGGCTGATCGAGCGTCACGCGCGCCGATACTTCCGCCGTCGACGGCAACGCGAACTCGGGCAGGAACGGATCGTTGCGCGCGTTCAGCAGCAGCGCGGGCACTTCGATGTGCTTCAGATGCGCGCGGATCGTCGCCGTCGACCAGTAGTGATTGGTGTCGCGAAAGCCGTGCAGCGGCGCGGTGACGACGTTGTCGAACTCGTACAGCGTGCGCGCGGCGAGCACGGCGTTGCGGTCGTAGAGACCGGGATACTGCCCGAGCTTCGCGAGCGCCTTCTTCTTGAGCGACTTCAGGAAGCTGCGCGTATAGACCATGCCGAAGCCTTGCGAGATCGCGAGGCCGCCCGCGTGGACGTCGAGCGGCGCGGAAATGGCCGCCGCCGCGCTGATGATCGACGCGTCCGTGCCGCGCTGGCACAGCCAGTGCAGCAGCACGTTGCCGCCGAGCGACACGCCCGCCGCGACGATCGGCCCGCGATGCACTTGCGCGAGCCGCCGCAGAATCCAGTCGACTTCGGCGCTGTCCGCGAGATGGTAGAAGCGCGGCAGCAGATTGAGCGGGCCGCTGCAACTGCGGAAATGCGGCACGACGCCGTGCCAGCCGCGCGCCCGGGCGGCGGCCATCATCGTGCGAGCGTAGTGCGAATCGGAACTGCCTTCGAGGCCGTGGAAGAGCACGAAGAGCGGGGCGTTCGCGGCGGGTTGATCGGCGGGATCGGCGGGATCGTGCGCGAGAAAGTCGAGATCGATGAAATCGCCGTCGGGCGTATTCCAGCGCTCGCGCCGGTAACGCACGTCGGGCTTGCGGCCGAAGAGCGCCGGGACGATGGTTTGCGCATGGCTCGTGGGCAGCCAGCGCGGCGCGCTGTAGAGCCATTCGGCGGCGCCCGGCGAAAGCAGGCGCGCGGTTTCCTTCAGTGCCACGGCGGGCGCTTTGTCCACGAACGACGAATCGTGCTTCAACAACGGATCGCGCTTCATGGCCCCTCCCGACAGACGTCTTCTTCGAATTTCTTAGTGCAGCGGTCCCTGACCGTGACGCAGCTTCGCGGCGAACTGGCCCGCGGTTTCGATCGGCATCTCGCTTGCGTGAATATGCGCGATGCGCCACTCGCCGCGTTCGTGAACCATCACATACGTCGTGTAGATCATGCGCGGCGCGCTGGCTGGCTCGGCCGGCTGATGCGCCTCGGCGATCGCATAGACGACCGTGCCCAGGCTGTCGTACACGCGAATATCGAGCGGCTCGACGGTCACGGGCTGCGTCTCGAACTGCTTCGCGAGACCCGCGCGGATGCTTTCCAGCCCGTGCAGATGCGTGCCGTCCGCGCACACGCAGGTGGCGAACTCCTCGTCGATCCACAACGACATCACCGTGTCGATGCTGTTGTCCGCGACTGCCTGATAGTAAGCGTTGAGGGTATCGGCGGCGGCTTCGAAGAGGCGGGCGAAACGTGGCATGGCTCGTGGGTCTCTGGCATTCGATGCTTCACGCCAACGAAACGGCGCGCTGCAACGGTCATTGGTCAAAGCATGCCCCCGTTCGGAGACATTCGCGTGTCCGCACCCGCACACACGGCCGGAAACCGCCGGTACGAACACGCGTTTCGACGCGTGAGCGCAACATCAACGATGCGCGAGCAGCATGCCGCGCACATCGGCGAAGACCTGTTCGGCCGAGAGTTCGCGAAGGCAGTTCAGATGGCCGAGCGGACACTCGCGGGCAAAGCACGGACTGCATTCAAGATGCAGCCATTGTACCTTTGCGAGATCGGACAAGGGCGGCGTGTGGCGCGGATCGGTCGAGCCGTAGACCGCGACGAGCGGCCGGCGCGAGGCGGCCGCGACGTGCATCAGCCCCGAATCGTTCGTGACGACGGCGCTCGCCCGCGAAATAAGCGCGCACGCCTCACCGAGCGAAGTCTGGCCGCACAGGTTGCGCACCATCGGCGCGCGCTCCGCGATGGCCTGCGCGATCGGCGCATCCTTCTTCGAACCGAGCGCGATCATGCGCGCATACGGAAACGACTGCGCGATGAACTGGGCGAGCGAAGCGAAATGCTCCGGCGGCCAGCGCTTGGCCGGACCGTATTCCGCGCCGGGGCAGAACACGACGAGCGGCGCGCGCGTGTCGAGGTTGAAGCGCGTCGAGACGCGCGCGGCTTCGTTCGGATCGGCTTCGAGGCGCGGCACGGGCAGCGTCTGCGCGTCGGGAAGCGCGGCGGCTTCCGGCTGCGCGAACCGGTCGACGAACGGCAGCTTCGCGCCCGGCGCATAGGCGAGCGCCGCGTAATGCGCGGTCATCGGCGGACGGTCGGTTTTCGGCGGATTCGCGTGGCGCACGTTCAAGAGCCCGTAGCGGCTCTCGCCCTTGTAGCCGATGCGCAGGTTGATGCCCGCCATCCACGGAATCAGCGCGGATTTGACGGAGTTGGGCAGCACATAGGCGGCGTCGTAACCGACATCGCGCAAATCGCTCGCGAGCTGCCAGCGGCGCAGCAGTTGCAGCTTGCCGTGGGCGAGGTCGGTCGCGTAGACATCGCGGATTTCCGGCATGCGCTCGAGCACGGGTGCGACCCAGGTGGGCGCGACGGCGTCGATCGCGATACGCGGATGAAGCTTGCGCAAGAGCGTGAAGAGCGGCTGCGCCATCAATGCGTCACCGATCCAGTTCGGTGCTATAACCAGCGCGCGGCGCATCTGTTGTTATCCGATCTCAAAATGAACGCGGCCCGCCGCCTTGGGGCGAGCCGTCGATTGTCGTGGGTATGTTTCGCGCCGCGTACGGCGCGCATGAGCCAGGGCGCGGCCAGCGCCCCGCGGGCTTCAGTGACCGCCCTTGAGCACTTCGCCGTCTTTCAGCTTGTAGCGCGTGCCGCAATACGGGCAGCGCGCCTCGCCGTGCGTCACGTCGATGAACACGCGCGGATGCGTGCTCCAGCGCTGCATCTTCGGGTTCGGGCAGAAGGCGGGCAGATCCTTCGCCGACAATTCCACCAGCGGCATTTCCTTCAGGTCGCTCATTGCTATCTCTTTTCGTGATGTACGTCGCGCGGCGAGCGAACGGCCCGCCGCGTCGCATGAGATTGTTTAAACCTTCGCGAGCCAGCTCGCGTACTTCTCGTTCTTGCCGCCGACGACGTCGAAGAACGCGCTTTGCAGCTTTTCCGTGATCGGACCGCGCGCGCCCGAACCGATGGTGCGGTTGTCCAGCTCGCGGATCGGCGTGACTTCGGCGGCGGTGCCGGTGAAGAACGCTTCGTCGCAGGTGTAAACCTCGTCGCGGGTGATGCGCTTTTCGATCACCGGGATGCCGAAATCGCGCGCCAGCGTGATGACTGTGTCGCGCGTGATGCCGTCGAGGCACGAAGCCAGATCCGGCGTGTAGATCTTGCCGTTGTTCACGAGGAAGAAGTTTTCGCCGGAGCCTTCCGACACGTAGCCGTCGACGTCGAGCAGCAGCGCTTCGTCGTAGCCGTCGGCGACGGCTTCCTGGTTGGCGAGAATCGAGTTCACGTACCAGCCGGACGCCTTCGCGCGGACCATCGACACGTTCACATGATGGCGCGTGAACGACGACGTCTTCACGCGGATGCCCTTGGCGAGCCCGTCTTCACCGAGATACGCGCCCCACGGCCACGCGGCGATCGCAACATGGATGGTGTTGCCCTTCGCCGACACGCCGAGCTTTTCCGAGCCGACCCAGATGATCGGGCGGATGTAGCACGACTCGAGCGCGTTCGCCTTCACGACTTCGAGTTGCGCGGCTTCGAGCGTCGCGGCATCGAACGGGACGTCCATCTGGAAGATCTTCGCCGAGTTGAGCAGGCGCTTCGTGTGTTCCTTCAGGCGGAAAATGGCCGTGCCCTGCGCGGTCTTGTACGCGCGCACGCCTTCGAAGACACCCATGCCGTAGTGCAACGTGTGGGTCAGAACGTGGATCTTGGCATCACGCCAGTCGATCAGCTTGCCATCCATCCAGATCTTGCCGTCGCGGTCGGCCATTGACATACGGTTCTCCTAGCTGTCTCGTTCAAGTGAGTTCGGGCAGGCCGCCAAAGACTTCCGGGCGGCGGCGCTCGCGCATCTCGCGCCGCGTTCGTGCATCGGCGATTGCCGGCGAACGCGCGCATCGGAGGCGCAAAGGCTGTGAAAGACCGTCATTTTAGCGTCTTTTCGCGACGAAACCGATCTTGGAGCGCCTTTCACGACGCTATAATTTGCCTTTCGCCGTCCGCTGAAAACAGCGGGACGAAACGGCGAAGCCCGCCATTCCCGATTTTCCCGGTTTTTCCCGATCCATCGCGCAATCGCTCGAGGCCGCGCATTGGCATCACGGGTGGTCTTCATCGCCTCGCATTCGCTCATGCTTGACCGGCTGTCCGACACCAATCGCCGCGCGTTTTTCGAGGGCGTGCGTACCTTTTCTCCCGCCGTCCTGGCGACGTTTTCCTGGGGTCTCGTGACCGGCGTCGCGATGACGAAGTCCGTGCTCACCGTGCCGCAGGCGCTCGGCATGTCGTTCGCGGTGTACGCGGGCTCGTCGCAGCTCGCGGTGCTGCCGCTCTTCGCCGCGAAGCTGCCGCTCTGGACGATTCTCCTGACCGCCGCGATGGTCAATCTGCGCTTCGTGATCTTCAGCGCGGGGCTCGCGCCGCATTTCTCGTGGCTGCCGCTGAAGCGGCGTCTGCTGCTCGGCTATTTCAACGGCGACATCATCTATCTGATGTTCTCGAAGCGGAATTTTCCTGCCGGCTGGCAGCCCGGCAAGGAGGCGTTCTTCTGGGGACTGGCGATATCGAGCTGGTTGTCATGGCAAACATCGTCGGTGCTCGGCATCTTGCTCGCGAGCCTGATTCCCGATGACTGGGGCCTCGAACTCGCCGGCACGCTCGCGCTGATCCCGCTCATCGTTTCCGCTATCGCGACGCGTTCGACGCTCGCGGCGGTCGCGGTGGCGAGCGTCGTCGCGTTGCTGGCGTTCGATCTGCCGTATCGTTTCGGCTTGCCGCTCGCGGTGTTCGCGGCGCTTATCGCGGGCACGCTCGCGGATGTCGTCGCCGAGCGGGCCGCGCCCAAATCCGCATCCGATGCCACGAGGTCCAGCCGATGAGCGCGCTGCAAGTCTGGCTCGCGATCATCGGCATGGGCGTGGTCACGGCGGTGACGCGCGCGCTCTTTCTGATCGGCGGCGAGCGCATGGTGCTGCCGCCGCGCGTGCAGCGTGTGCTGCGGTATGCGCCGGCCGCCGCGCTCGCCGGCGTCGTCGTGCCGGATCTGCTCGAAACGCCCGCGGGCATTTCGCTGTGGCTGTCGAACCATGCGTTGTGGGCATCGGCGGCGGGACTCGCGTATTACCTGTGGCGGCGCGGCATGATGGGCACGATCGCCGTCGGCATGGTGGTGTTCACGCTGCTGCGGCTCGTGGCCTGACCGCGGCGTGGAGATGGCTACGCGCCGCGTCAAATACGCGTCATCAACGATTGCCCGCTAAAAGCGGCCGGGTTGATCGGTTAAAATGAGGGTCTTTCCCGAGTGAGCGAGGTCGAAAGTGTGTCCGGCAGTCACCGCGCTACGGTTTTGCAACTCATTTTGCAACACGCCGCTCCCGGCTCCATCGCCGCGCCCGGGCAGGGCTTGCGCGCCTCTCCGGATTCATCTGTCTCATCCCTTTCTCCCGCATCCCGCGCGCGCGTTCGGCTTAAGCGCGCGGCCTTCGCCCCCAGCTTGAACCGCGCGCGAGCCGTCCTGCCCGGCGGCCTGCGCGCGGCGACTCCACGAACCGGCCCGCCCCGACGGCCGTTCCCGCCCGAACCGCTTCTTTATCTACGTTGACTCCCATGACGAAAGTACTGCGTTTCACCGATCTGATCGCCGAAGGCAAAGTCTCCGGCAAGCGTGTGTTCATCCGCGCGGATCTCAACGTGCCGCAAGACGATAACGGCAACATCACCGAAGATACGCGCGTGCGCGCCTCGGTCCCGGCGATCAAGGCCGCTCTCGACGCGGGCGCGGCCGTGATGGTCACGTCGCACCTCGGCCGTCCGACCGAAGGCCAGTTCAAGCCGGAAGACTCGCTCGCGCCGGTCGCGAAGCGTCTGTCGGAGCTGCTCGGCCGCGACGTGCCGCTCGTCGCCGACTGGGTCGACGGCGTTCAGGTCCAGCCGGGCAACGTCGTGCTGTTGGAAAACTGCCGCTGCAACAAGGGCGAGAAGAAGAACGAGGACGGCCTCGCGCAGAAGATGGCGAAGCTCTGCGACGTCTACGTCAACGATGCGTTCGGCACCGCGCACCGCGCCGAAGCCACGACGCACGGCATCGCGAAGTACGCGCCTGTCGCGTGCGCGGGACCGCTCTTGGCCGCTGAACTCGATGCGCTCGGCAAGGCGCTCGGCAACCCGAAGCGTCCGCTCGTCGCGATCGTCGCGGGCTCGAAGGTGTCGACCAAGCTCACCATTCTCAAGTCGCTCGCCGAGAAGGTCGATCAGCTGATCGTCGGCGGCGGCATCGCCAACACGTTCATGCTCGCGTCGGGCCTGAAGATCGGCAAGTCGCTCGCCGAAGCCGATCTCGTCGGCGAGGCGAAGGAAATCATCGAACAGGCGCGCACGCGCGGCGCATCGGTGCCGATTCCGAGCGATGTCGTCACCGCGAAGGAATTCGCCGCGACCGCGAAGGCGGAAACGAAGCCCGTCGCCGACGTCGCCGACGACGACCTCATCCTCGATATCGGCCCGGACACCGCGAAGGCGCTCGCCGCGCAACTCGAAACGGCCGGCACGATCGTCTGGAACGGGCCCGTCGGCGTGTTCGAATTCGACCAGTTCGGCAACGGCACCAAGACGCTCGCGCAGGCCATCGCGAATTCGTCGGCGTTCTCCATCGCCGGCGGCGGCGACACGCTCGCGGCCATCGCGAAGTACGACATCGCCGACAAGGTGAGCTATATCTCGACCGGCGGCGGCGCGTTCCTGGAATTCCTCGAAGGCAAGAAGCTGCCCGCGGTCGAAGTGCTCGAATCCCGCGCCGGGGCTTGAGGCGTTGGCCGCCCGAAACAATCCGGCGAAAGCAGGAAAGAAGGGCGCGCCAGCCGGCGGCGCGCAAACCGAAGAAATGGAAAGCGGCGCCGCGCTCGACGCGGCCGCCGAAGCAGCGCGGGTGATCGCGGAAGCGGCTCAACCCGATCAGACGGCGCCCGAAGACGAATCGGTGATTCCGGAAACGCCTCCGGTCATCATCGGCGGCGTGCCCGCCCATGCCCTGAATGAAATCGACAAAGCGACGCCGGCACGAACCGGCGCGCGCGCGCAACCGGTGAGCAACACCTCACTGCAAGCGCAACGTGCTCGCGGCCTCAACACGGGCGTTCCTACAGAGACGAGGAAAGACATGCATCGCGCTACCAAGATTGTTGCCACCATCGGCCCGGCTTCAACGAGCCCGGACGTCCTGCTGCAAATGCTGCAGGCGGGCCTCGACGTCGTTCGCTTCAACTTCTCGCACGGCACCGCCGACGATCACCGCCAGCGCGCCGAAATCGTCCGCGAGGCGGCGCGTCAGGTGGGCCGGGAAGTCGCGATCATGGCGGACCTGCAGGGCCCGAAGATCCGCGTCGGCAAGTTCGAGAACAACAAGACGATGCTCGTCGCGGGCAATCCGTTCATCCTCGATGCGAACTGCACGCTCGGCAACAACGAGCGCGTCGGGCTCGACTACAAGGATCTGCCGCGCGACCTGCGCGCGGGCGACGTGCTCCTGCTCAACGACGGCCTCATCGTGCTCGACGTGGTGCGCGTCATCGGCGAAGAGATTCACACGACGGTGAAGGTCGGCGGCGAGCTCTCGAACAACAAGGGCATTAACCGTCAGGGCGGCGGTCTCACCGCGCCCGCGCTGACCGAGAAAGACATGGAGGACATCAAGACGGCGATGTCGCTCGGCGCGGATTTCGTCGCGGTGTCGTTCCCGAAGAACGCGACCGACATGGAAATGGCGCGTCAGCTCGCGAACATCGCGGGCGCGCCGTACGGCATCAAGCCGAAGATGATCGCGAAGATCGAGCGCGCCGAAGCCATTCCGGCGCTGCAAGGCATTCTCGACGCATCGGACGGCATCATGGTCGCGCGCGGCGATCTCGCGGTCGAAGTCGGCAACGCGGCGGTTCCGGCGCTGCAAAAGCGCATGATCCGCATGGCGCGCGAGTCGAACAAGCTCGTGATCACCGCCACGCAGATGATGGAATCGATGATCCACGCGCCCGTGCCGACGCGCGCCGAAGTCTCCGACGTGGCGAACGCCGTGCTCGACGGCACCGACGCCGTGATGCTTTCCGCCGAAACCGCGGCCGGCAAGTATCCGGTGACGACGATCGAAACGATGGCCGCCATCTGTATCGAAGCGGAGAAGTCGGAAGAATCGCAGCTCGATCGCGATTTCCTCGACCGCACGTTCACGCGCATCGACCAGTCGATCGCGATGGGCGCGCTCTTCACCGCGTTCCATCTCGGCGCGAAGGCCGTCGTCGCGTTGACGGAATCCGGCTCGACCGCGCTGTGGATGTCGCGTCACTGGACGCACGTGCCGATCTTCGCGCTGACGCCGCGCGTGTCGAGCGAACGGACGATGTCCCTGTACCGCAACGTGACGCCGCTGCACGTCGACACCAACATGGACCGCGACACGGCGCTGAATCAGGCGCTGGAAGTGGTCGTGTCGAAGGGTTACGCGGCGCGCGGCGATATGGTCGTGCTGACGGTCGGCGAACCGATGGGCCAGGCAGGCGGCACGAACACGCTCAAGATCGTGCGCGTGGGCGATCACTTCTAAGCGTTTTTGAGAACGCTGCGCGGTCAAACGCCGCGCGATTTGTCGCAAGTCCGGAGCGAGCGCGGTCCCAGCAGCCGCGCTCGTTTCGTCAAGCGCGCAGGACGATGAAGCCGAAAACCGCCCGAGAGCGAGTTCGCGCGCTGAAGAATTCGTTTCACTTATGGAGTCTCACCACAATGCCTCTCGTATCAATGCGTCAACTGCTGGATCACGCTGCGGAAAACGGTTACGGTCTCCCGGCGTTCAACGTCAACAATCTGGAACAAGTGCAGGCGATCATGTCGGCGGCGAACGAAGTCAACGCGCCCGTCATCATGCAGGCGTCCGCTGGCGCGCGTAAGTACGCGGGCGAAGCGTTCCTGCGTCATCTGATCGAAGCGGCGGTCGAGTCGTATCCGCATATTCCGGTCGTGATGCATCAGGATCACGGTCAGTCGCCCGCGGTGTGCATGGCCGCGATCCGCTCGGGCTTCACCAGCGTCATGATGGACGGCTCGCTCGAAGCCGACGGCAAGACGGTCGCTTCCTACGAGTACAACGTCGCGGTGTCGAAGCAGGTCGTGGAGTTCTCGCATTCGATCGGCGTCACGGTCGAAGCCGAACTGGGCGTGCTCGGCTCGCTCGAAACGATGAAGGGCGACAAGGAAGACGGCCACGGCGCCGAAGGCACGATGACGCGCGAGCAGCTTCTGACCGACGTCGAGCAGGCCGCCGATTTCGTCAAGCAGACGCAATGCGATGCTTTGGCGATCGCGATCGGTACGTCGCACGGCGCGTACAAGTTCTCGAAGAAGCCGACGGGCGATATCCTCGCCATCGACCGCATCCGCGAAATTCACCAGCGCATTCCGAACACGCACCTCGTGATGCACGGTTCGTCGTCGGTACCGCAGGAATTGCTGGCCGAAATCCGCGAATTCGGCGGCGACATGAAGGAAACCTACGGCGTGCCGGTCGAGGAGATTCAGGAAGGCATCAAGCACGGCGTTCGCAAGGTGAACATCGACACCGATCTGCGCCTCGCGATCACCGGCGCGATCCGCCGCTATCTGTTCGAAAATCCGTCGAAGTTCGATCCGCGCGATTATCTGAAGCCCGCGCGCGAAGCGGCGAAGGAAATCTGCCGCCAGCGCTATATGCAGTTCGGCTGCGAGGGCATGGCCGGCAAGATCAAGCCGGTTTCGCTCGACAAGATCGCCGAAAAGTACAAGTCCGGCGCGCTGGCTCAGATCGTGAAATGAGACTGATCTGAATCAGCCGGGTTTTGTAAAGTAAAATCAACGGGTTCCGGGTTCGGAACCCGTTCGTCTTTCTCCTCGCCGCTTCCCACGTCGAAGCGGCGAATCACTTTTTTCCGGTACATGACGATGTCCACGCTATACGAATCCACGATCAAATCGCTGCCGCTGCTCGGCCGCGGCAAGGTCCGCGACAACTACGCCGTCGGCGACGACAAGCTCCTTATCGTGACGACCGACCGGCTTTCCGCATTCGACGTCGTCATGGGCGAGCCGATTCCGAACAAGGGCCGCGTGCTCAACACGATGGCCGATTTCTGGTTCGAGAAGCTCGGCCACATCGTGCCGAACCACAACACGGGCATCGATCCGGCGACGGTCGTCGCGGCGGACGAAGCCGAGCAGGTGAAGGGCCGCGCGGTCGTCGTGAAGCGCCTGGAGCCGATTCTCGTCGAAGCCGTGGTGCGCGGTTATCTCGCGGGCAGCGGCTGGAAGGACTATCAGGCGACGGGCGCGGTGTGCGGCGTCGAACTGCCGCCGGGCCTGCAGAACGCGCAGAAGCTGCCCGAGCCGATTTTCACGCCTGCGGCCAAGGCCGAAATGGGCCATCACGACGAAAACATCACCTACGATGAGATGGAACGCCGCATCGGCACGGAGCTTTCCGCGACGATCAAGCGCATTTCCATCCAGTTGTACAAGGAAGCGGCCGAGTACGCGGCGACGCGCGGCATCATCATCGCGGATACGAAGTTCGAGTTCGGCCTCGACAACAAGGGCGATCTCTATCTGATGGACGAAGTGCTGACCGCCGATTCGTCGCGCTTCTGGCCCGCCGATGGCTATCAGGTGGGCACGAATCCGCCGTCGTTCGACAAGCAGTTCGTGCGCGACTGGCTCGAAACGCAGCCGTGGAAGAAGGAACCGCCCGCGCCGAAGCTGCCCGACGACGTGATCGCGAAGACGTCGGAGAAGTATCAGGAAGCGCTCCAGCGTTTGACCGGCAAGACGCTCGACTGAGTAAGAAAGATGACGAACGAAGTACACAAGAACGAAGCGCCGCTCGTCGGCGTGTTGATGGGCTCCAGTTCCGACTGGGACGTGATGAAGCATGCCGTCGCGATGCTGCAGGAATTCGGCGTGCCGTACGAGGCACAGGTCGTCTCGGCGCACCGGATGCCGGACGAGATGTTCGCCTACGCGGAAAGCGCGCGCGAGCGCGGCCTGCGCGCGATCATCGCGGGCGCGGGCGGCGCGGCGCATCTGCCGGGCATGCTGGCCGCGAAAACCACGGTGCCGGTGCTCGGCGTGCCGGTGGCGAGCAAGTATCTGAAGGGCGTCGATTCGCTGCATTCGATCGTGCAGATGCCCAAGGGCGTGCCGGTCGCGACGTTCGCCATCGGCGAGGCGGGCGCGGCGAACGCGGCGCTCTTCGCGGTATCGATATTGAGCGTCACCGATGCGAAATTCGCCGATGCGCTCGCCGCTTTTCGCGTGAAGCAGAATCAGGCGGCGCGGGACATGACGCTGCCGCCGCTGTGATCCCCCTTCGCAATCTGGCCCAACGATGAATCCACAAAACTCCCCGATCTCTCCCATCCTGCCGGGCGCATGGCTCGGCATGGTCGGCGGCGGCCAGCTCGGCCGCATGTTCTGCTTCGCCGCGCAATCGATGGGCTATCGCGTCGCCGTTCTCGATCCGGATGAGACGAGCCCCGCTGGCGCCGTCGCGGATCGCCATATCCGCGCCGCCTACGACGACCGCGCCGCGCTCACGGAACTCGGCCGACTGTGCGCGGCAGTATCGACGGAATTCGAGAACGTGCCGTCCGCCAGCCTCGAATTTCTCGCGTCGTGCACGTTCGTGAGCCCGGCGGCGAGTTGCGTGGCGATCGCGCAGGATCGCGTCGCGGAGAAACGCTTCATCGCGGAATCGGGCGTGCCGGTCGCGCCGCATGTCGTGATCGAATCGACGGAAGCGCTCGCCGCGCTGCCCGACGAGAAGATCGCGGCCGTGCTGCCGGGCATTCTCAAGACCGCGCGTCTCGGCTATGACGGCAAGGGGCAGGTCAGCGTGCGCAACGTCGCGGAACTGCGCAACGCGCATGCGTCGCTGTCGGGCGTGCCGTGCGTGCTGGAAAAGCGCATGCCGCTGAAGTACGAAGTGTCCGTGCTGATCGCGCGCGGCGGCGACGGCAAATCGGCCGTGTTTCCGCTCGCGCAGAACGTGCATGTGAACGGCATTCTCGCGAGGACGGTCGTGCCCGCCCCCGATGCGCCCGATGCGCTCGTCGCGCAGGCGCAGGACGCCGCGCTGACGATCGCCGCGAAGCTCGGTTACGTCGGCGTGCTGTGCGTCGAATTCTTCGTGCTGGAAGACGGCTCGCTCATCGCCAACGAAATGGCGCCGCGCCCGCACAATTCCGGCCACTACACCGTCGATGCCTGCGCCACGAGTCAATTCGAGCAGCAGGTGCGCGCGATGACCGGCATGCCGCTCGGCGACACGCGCCAGCATTCGCCGGCCGCGATGCTGAATCTGCTCGGCGATATCTGGTTCGATGGCGACAAGGCGCGTTCGCCCGCGTGGGCGGAAGTCGCCGCGATGCCGGCGGCGCGGCTGCATCTGTACGGCAAGGAAGAGGCGCGCCGGGGCCGCAAGATGGGCCACATCAACTTCACGGCGGCGACGCTCGAGGAAGCGCGCACGGCGGCGCGTGACTGCGCGCGCATGCTGCATATCCCGCTCGATTGAGTTTTTTCGTAGTAGAAGCAATGACCATCATCTATCCGAGCGCCGCGCAGATCGACGAAGCCGCGGCCCTGCTCGATGCCGGCGAACTCGTCGCGTTTCCGACCGAGACGGTCTACGGGCTTGGCGGCGACGCCGAGAATCCCGAGGCCATCGCGCGCATCTATGCGGCGAAAGGGCGGCCGGCGAATCATCCGGTGATCGTGCATCTCGCGCCCGAGGCTGATCCGGGCTATTGGGTGCGCGAGTTGCCCGCCGATGCGCAGAAGCTCATCGATGCGTTCTGGCCCGGTCCTTTGACGCTGATTCTCAAGCGCGCCGCGCATATTCCGGCGGCGGTCAGCGGCGGACAGGATTCGGTGGGCGTGCGGTGCCCGTCGCATCCGGTGGCGCAGCAATTGTTGTCGGCGTTTCATCGGCGGCGAATGGGGACGGGCAAGCAGGGCGGCGTCGCGGGGCCGTCGGCGAATCGTTTCGGGCATGTGAGCCCGACGACCGCGCAGCACGTTCGCGACGAGTTCGGCGATGCCGTGCATGTGCTCGATGGCGGCGCGGCGGATGTCGGCATCGAATCGACGATTCTGGATTTGTCGCGGGGCTTTCCGGCGCTGCTGCGGCCGGGGCATGTGAGTCCGCGGCAGATCGCGGATGTCATCGGGATCGCGCCGAAGCTGCCGGATGGATCGGATGCGACCGCGCCGCGTGCTTCCGGGACGCTGAAGGCGCATTACGCGCCGCGCACGCCGCTTTTGCTGCTGCCGTTCGCGTCGATCGAGCCGTTGCTTCGTAATCGTGACGGGAAGATTGCGCTGGTGGCGCGGGCGTCGAGCGCGGGGGAATGGGCGCGGGCTGCCGATGTTCACTTCGTGGCGGCGCCTGAGGATCCGCAGACTTACGCGCGCGATCTTTATGGCTTGCTGCGGGCGCTGGATCGGGCCAATGTCGAGCGGATTCTGATCGAGAAGCTGCCGGAGACGGTGGAGTGGATTGCTGTCAACGATCGGCTTGGCAGGGCGGCGGCGGCGTTCGAGGCGGAAGAGTGATTACTGGACTTTGCGCCTGTTTGTGAAAGATGGGTTTGGGGGATTTTGCTTTCCGGTCAGGAAGTTATGATGCAGGGGTTCCTCCGCGTGCGCGGAGATAGACCGTTGAAGAGAAGTCGGAGGAAGTAGAAACCGGGGGTTCCTCCGCGTGCGCGGAGATAGACTCGGTTGGGGACACTGCACGATCTGGCTGCCGCAGGTTCCTCCGCGTGCGCGGAGATAGACCGTACGTCTACACCCGACTGGGCCAATGCGGCCAGGTTCCTCCGCGTGCGCGGAGATAGACCCCTCTTCATGGCCGGCGAAAAGCTGGCATTCCCGGTTCCTCCGCGTGCGCGGAGATAGACCTTGCGAAGTGCGCACCGGCGTCTTGTATCTATCGGTTCCTCCGCGTGCGCGGAGATAGACCCAACGATCTCATGCCGCTCACGCTCACGCCAAAGGTTCCTCCGCGTGCGCGGAGATAGACCGTACTAGAACGTCAAACTGGACCGTATCGACGAATTCCTCCGCCCCGCGGAGCCTTTCTCACCGCAACAAAAAAAACCGCTCGGGCGATCCCTCGCCCGAGCGGTTTTTCATCCTAAAACCCCAACCCTTACTTCCCCAACCCCGTCGCCGCAATCGTCTGCTCCGCGGCCTGCGCGTACAGCGCGTGCAGATGCGTCGTCGGATGCACGGTATCGGCGTACATGTACGTCTGATCCGCGCCCGCGACCGTCAACGTTTCCGGCGAGCAGAACAGCGACGTCGCGAAATCCTGCGGATTCGGCTCGCCGTACTTCTGCGCGGCCGCGGCCATCGCCTTCAGGTTGCACGCGGTGCCCGTATTCGACACCGTGAAGCCTAACTGCTGATAGTTCGCGGTGATCTGCGCCAGCTTCGGCGGCGTATCGAGGTAGATGACTTTCGACTTGATGTTGAGCGCCTGCAACGTCTGATCGAGCGCAGTATTGAACCCGATCGAAGCGCTCGAAAGACCGGCGCGCGTGACCGCGTCGCTCATCGTGCCCTGCGGCGTCGTGCCGATATCCGGCACGTTCGATACCAGCACATGCGTCGCGCCGTGCTGCAGGATCGTCGCGACGATTCCGCCGAGTTGCTTGGCCGCCGTGATGATCGCAGTGGATGCATCGGCCTGCGAGATCGCGCCGGCCTTAACCAACTGCAAGTTGTAAAGGACGTCGTTCGCGCCGCCATTCACGATGACGAGCTGATTCGCGTTGAAACTGCCGTGCGCCGCAAGGTAGTTCTGCACTTGCGTCGCGACCGGCACGGTCAACGCGCCCGCGTAGCTGTTCGGATCCGTGGCGTGACCGATGCCCATGGGATTCGTCACGCGCGCGCCGCCTTGCGCATAGCCGAGTCCCGACTGATTCGTCGGCGCAACCCCAAACCCCCCCGTCATCGCCGGCGTCAGCGTATCGCCGTAATACTGCGCGACGTTCTGCACCCAGACCTGTCCCGGATTCGTCGTGAACCGTCCGCCGCCGAAGTTCGCGGCCGCGACCGGCGCATACGTGCCGACATCGGAAAGGCTGTCGCCGAACGACACCACCTGCAGCTTCACGCCGCCCGCGGGCGTCGAATTGTTGTCATCGCCGCCGCCGCCGCACGCGGCGATCAGGGCGAAGGCCGCGCTGGCCGTCGCGACTTGGGCAAAGCGCACCAGTGCGGCGCGCGTCGAGCGTTGCTTCTTCATGACCTCGTCTCCCTTCTTACCTGTTTTCTAGTTCGATTACGGCGTCAGACCGTGTCGCGGTCTTCATGCCGCTAGCTGCGAGTTTAAGCGATGCCGCGCGCCATCCTGGCGCGCGCGCAGCTTACGGCCGAGCGCCGTGCCCGACAGCGTACACGCGGCGCGCGTCTTTCCGAACGCGACTTCGTAGAAGAAATCTTCGGTGTTTGCAGACGCCCGTGCCCGCTCAATCCGCCACGCCCGGCCGACGCGCGCCTTCGTAGACCCATTCGAGCAGCGCATCGTGCGCGGCGCGCGCGGCCTCGGCGCGCGGATCGTTGATGAAACTCACGACCACATAGCTCTCGCCGTTCGCCGCGCCGACATAGCCCGCGATCGCGCGCACGTCGCGCAGCGTGCCGGTCTTGATGTGCGCGTTGCCGAGCGCGCCCGCGTTGGTGAGACGGTTGCGCATGGTGCCGTCGACGCCCGCGATCGGCAGCGATTCGACGAACACCTGCGCGACCGGACTCGCGTTCGCGGCCATCAGCAGATCGGCGAGCGAGATCGCGGAAATATGCTCGTCGCGCGAAAGGCCCGAGCCGTTGTCGAGCACGAGACCGTTCATCGGCAGGGCGCTGCGTTTCAGGAACGCCTGGATCGCCGTCGCCGATTTCGCCGTCGTCGCGGGCGGCTTCAGTTGCGCCGCGCCGATCGTCAGGAACAGGTTGCGCGCCATCACGTTGTTGCTGAACTTGTTGATGTCGCGCACGACATCCGACAGCACCGGACTGCGATGCGTGCCGACGAGGCGCGCATTCGACGGCGTCGGGCCTTCGCGCGTCGTGCCTGCGAACGTGCCGCCCGCCTGCTTCCAGAGCGCGAGGAAACCGCCCGCGAAGAAGGTCGAATGATCGAGCGCCGCGACGTTGATCGTGCGCGAGCCGCAACGCAGCGGATAGTCGCCGACGAACGACGCCTGCACGAAGCCGCCCTGCGTCTGCGCGACGCTCGGCGACGCCGCCGAAAGCGAGCCGACGCACGCGCCGCGCGTCACGCGCAGTTCGTTGTCGATCTGGAGCTGCGCGAGTTGCGGCAATACGTCGATGGATACTTGTCCGTCGGCGTTGGGCGTCAGCGTGAAGGACAGCGATTTGAACGCGTAAAGCAGCGGATCGGGGCCGACGTTGTAGGGCGCGCTGTCGTCGTTGTCGAACGCGGGCAGATCGCGCGTCGACGCGTCGAAGTAGCGCTTGTCGAGCACGAGCGCGCCGTCGATGCCCGTGATGCCGTTCTTGCGAATCTGATCGACGAGATCGATCAGCTCTTCCGGCACGAGCTTCGGATCGCCCGTACCCTGAATGTACAGATTGCCGTGCAGCACGCCTTGCGCATCGAGCTGGCCGTCGGCGTACGCGGTCGTCTTCCAGCGATAGTCCGGGCCGAGCATCGAAAGGCCCGAGAAGGTCGTGACGAGCTTCATCGTCGATGCGGGCAGCATCGGCTCGTTCGCGTTCACCGAGACGAGCGGCAGCGGCGCGCCGACACGCTGCACGACGACGCTCATCGACGACAGCGGCACATGCGCGTGCGCGAGCGCCGTCATCACCGATGCGGGCAGCGGGCCGGCCGGCACGACCGCTTTCGCCGCGCGCTCGGCTTTCGCGCGCTTCGACTTCGCCCCGCCGATGGCCGCGCGCTGCGGCGCGTGACCTTGCGCATCGGCCTTCGAGCCGCCGCCGCGCGCATCGGCATCGGGCATATGGCCGAGGGCCGCGCAGGCGAACGCTGCGGCGAGAGCGTACGAAGACAGTCGGCGAGAGAAGGAACGGAAAACGGGCGGCATGGACGAGCGTTGTTCTTGGCTGGATGACGAGCGGCGGCGCGTGGCCGGGCGGGGTCGCGCCGCGAGGAAGCGGCTATTGTAGACAAGCTGGCTTGCGGAAATCGTACGGGTAAAAAATCATCGCACGACGCGCTTCGGGTGCGGCATGCGGTTGTCCTCCGATGCTGGACGATCGGCGCCGTTAAGTCCCGTTTAAGCCCCGCGCGGATACAATGACTCGCGGCCCGCGGGCTGCCCCACGTAACCATCAACAGACATGTGCCATGCGAATCCTGCTTGTCGAAGATGACCGGATGATCGCCGAAGGCGTGCGCCGTGCGCTGCGCGCGGACGGCTTCGCAGTCGACTGGGTCCAGGACGGCGAGGCCGCGCTCACGGCGGTCGCGGGCGAGTCGTACGATCTGATGCTGCTCGATCTCGGCCTGCCCAAGCGCGACGGCCTCGACGTATTGAAGACCCTGCGCGCGCGTTCGAACTCGCTGCCGGTGCTGATCGTGACGGCGCGCGACGCCATCGCGGATCGCGTCAAAGGACTCGACGCCGGCGCGGACGATTACCTCGTCAAACCTTTCGATCTCGACGAACTCGGCGCGCGCATGCGTGCGCTGATCCGCCGTCATGCGGGGCGCGGCGAATCGCTCGTTCGGCACGGTGAACTGACGCTCGATCCGGTCGGTCATCAGGTGACGCTCGCGGGCAATCCCGTGTCGCTGTCGGCACGCGAATTCGCGCTGCTCGAAGCGCTGATGGCGCGGCCCGGCGCAGTGCTGTCGAAGAGCCAGCTCGAAGAAAAGATCTACGGCTGGGGCGAGGAAATCGGCAGCAATACGGTCGAGGTCTACATCCATTCGCTGCGCAAGAAGCTCGGCGCCGATCTCATCCGCAACGTGCGCGGCCTCGGCTACATGGTCGCGAAGGACGCCTGATGCGGTCGATCCGCCGGCAATTGCTGATCTGGCTGCTTGCGCTCGTGATCGTCGGCGTGGGCTTCGCGGGCTGGCTCATTTACCGGCAGGCGCTCGCCGAAGCCAACGAACTCTTCGACTATCAGCTTCAGCAGATCGCGGCCGCGCTGCCGTCCGAGCCGTTTTCTTCGGTGCTCAGTTCGCGCAGCGAAAGCGACGAAGGCGTCGTCATCCAGATCTGGAATCGCAACGGCGCGCTGATGTACTTCTCGCATCCGCGCGTGCCGCTCGCGCCGCATGCCGAACTCGGCTTCTCCACGGAGATGACGCCGCGCGGCGAATGGCGCGTGTATAGCGCGATCGTCGGCGATAACGTCGTGCAGCTCGCGCAGCCGCTGTCGATCAGAAATCGCGTCGCGGCGGGCGTCGCGTGGCGCACGCTGTGGCCGCTCGTGCTGCTGCTGCCGCTGCTCGGGCTCGCGATCTGGGTGATCGTCGGGCTCGGGCTCGCGCCTTTGCAACGCGTCACGCGCGCGCTCGACACGCGTCATCCGGAAGCGCTCGATCCGCTGCCGGATCGGCCGCTGCCGCAGGAAGTGCGGCCGGTCGTGCGTGCGCTGAATGCGCTGCTGTCGCGCTTGTCGGCGGCGCTCGACACGCAAAAGGCCTTCGTCGCCGATGCCGCGCACGAGCTTCGGACGCCGCTCGCCGCAGTGCAGATTCAGGCGCAGCTCGTCGCGCGCGCGCAGGATGACGAAACGCGTCGCGAGGCGCTCAGGGATCTGCACGAAGGCATCGCGCGCGCGACGCGGCTTGCGGAGCAACTGCTGGCGCTCGCCCGCTCGGAACCGGATGGCAAGGCGGCGTTCGCATCGGTCGATCTCGCCGCGCTGCTCGAATCATGCGTGCGCGGCTCGGTGCTGGTGGCGCAGCAACGCGGCGTCGATCTCGGCATCGAGGAGAGCGAACCGGCGACCGTGAACGGCGATCCCGATTCGCTGCGCGTGATGTTCAACAATCTCATCGACAACGCGACGAAGTACACGCCTCGCGGCGGCCGCGTGGACGTGTGCCTTCGTCTCGCCGATGGCCGTCCCGTCGTCGAAATCTCCGATACCGGACCGGGCATTCCTCAAGAAGAACGAGAAAGGGTGTTCGACCGGTTTTATCGCGTGGGCGAAGGGGCGAATCGCGCGCGCACGGATGTGTCCGGCAGCGGCCTCGGGCTCGCGATCGTGAAGCGGATCGCGCAGCAGCATGGCGCGACGGTGACGTTGGCGGAGTCGAGCGCGAGCGGTCTCAAGGTGGCCGTAACGTTCTGATGCGCGTGGCCGCCGCGCCGAAGCAAGCCGCTCTTTCTCCTCTTTTAAGAGCGGTTTAAGCGACGCCCCGTAACCTTGCTCCATCGATAAAGCGCGCTCCGTGAGAGCGCATCCCTCGTCAGGAGCACACACGATGAAAGCGAAGATTCTTACCCGCAGCGCCGTCGCGGCTGCCGTTGCCGTCGCCTTGTCGGCGGGTTACGTGGCGGGTCATAACAACGTTCCTGCACCGCAAGTCATCGCGCCCGCGCAAGCCGCCGCGATGATGCCCGCCGAAGCCGCGGCCAAGACGGGCATCCCCGATTTCTCCGGTCTCGTGGAAACGTATGGCCCGGCCGTCGTCAACATCAGCGCGAAGCACGTCGTCAAGCAGACGTCCGCGCGCAGCGGCCAGAATCAGTTGCCGATGGACCCCGACGATCCCTTCTATCAGTTCTTCAAGCGCTTCGGCGGCATGCCCGGCTTCGGCGGCGGCGATGGCGGCCCGCGCGCGGATCGTCCGAGCGAAGGCCTCGGCTCCGGCTTCATCGTCAGCAGCGACGGCTACATCCTCACCAACGCGCACGTCGTCGATAACGCGAACGTCGTCACCGTGAAGCTCACGGACAAGCGCGAATACCGCGCGAAGGTCATCGGCGCGGACAAGCAGTCGGACGTCGCCGTGCTGAAGATCGACGCGAAGAGCCTGCCGACGGTGAAGATCGGCGATCCGAACGGCAGCAAGGTCGGCCAGTGGGTCGTCGCGATCGGCTCGCCGTACGGGTTCGACAACACGGTGACGTCGGGCATCATCAGCGCGAAGTCGCGCGCGCTGCCCAACGAGAACTACACGCCGTTCATCCAGACCGACGTGCCGGTGAATCCGGGCAACTCCGGCGGGCCGCTTTTCAATCTGCAAGGCGAAGTGATCGGCATCAATTCGATGATCTATTCGCAGACGGGCGGCTTCCAGGGCCTTTCGTTCGCGATCCCGATCAATGAGGCGATCAAAGTCAAGGACGCGCTCATCAAGACGGGTCACGTCGATCGCGGCCGTCTCGGCGTGACGGTGCAGGGCATGAATCAGACGCTCGCGAATTCCTTCGGCATGAAGTCGCCGCAAGGCGCGCTCGTGAGCTCGGTCGAGCCGGGCGGGCCGGCCGCGAAGGCGGGTCTGCAACCGGGCGACGTCATCACGGCGCTCAACGGCGAGCCGGTCACGGATTCGACCTCGCTGCCGTCGCAGGTCGCGGGTCTCGCGCCGGGCACGTCCGCGAAGGTCACGGTGTGGCGCGACAAGAGCGCGAAGGATCTCAGCGTGACCATCGGCGCGTTGAAGGACACGAAGACCGCGAGCGCGAAGACCGGCAGCGGTGACGAATCGTCGGCGCAGGATGCGCGCCTCGGCGTCGCGGTGCGTCCGCTTACGCCGGAAGAAAGGCAGAACGATTCGCTCTCGCGCGGCCTGCTCGTGCAGCAGGCGGGCGGCGCGGCAGCGAACGCGGGCATTCAGCCGGGCGACGTGATTCTCGCCGTCAACGGCCAGCCGGTGACGTCCGTGCAACAGTTGAAGTCGATGGTTCAGCACGCGGGCGACAGCATCGCGCTCCTGATCCAGCGCGACGACGCGCAGATCTTCGTGCCTGTCGATCTCGGCTGACGCAGCGCATCGGGCCGCGACGCGGGCACGAAGCATGCTCCCGGGTTCCCTGGTGCCCCATCGCGTGAAACCGACGCATCGGGCGTGACGCCGCCGGCGCTTTCGAGCGCGGCGGCATCGGAAAAAGGAGCTGAAAACATGACGAGCAGAACCACGGGCAGGCTGGCGGCCGCGCTTCTCGTTGCGGCGGCGAGCGCGAGCATGGCGGGCAGCGCCTGGGCGCAGCAGGCGAGCGGCGCCTCGGGCGGCACGGCGACCGATTTGTCGAGCGCCGGCAACACCAACGGCGGCGGCCTGCCGCAGATCGAGCAGCAAGGCGACGTTTCGTATACGTCGGGCGGCGTCGGCCTCGACGAGTCGCGCGCATTGTTGCGCGAACAGGCGCACTGGCCGCTATCGCTGCGCTTCACGGGTCCGACTTCCGATTACCTTTCGGGCGTGCATGTGCGCGTCGTCGGCGGCAAGGGCGGCGAGGTGCTGTCCACGGAATCGATGGGACCGTACATGCTCGTCAAGCTGCCGCCCGGCAACTATACGGTCTACGCGAAGTACAAGGATCAGGAGAAAAAGCAGGCCGTGACGGTCGCGGGGCCGGGCAAGGCCAAGGCGGCATTCCACTGGAACATTCAGTAAGCGCGGGCGTCGAAAGGGAAACGCCCGGGCCATCGAAAGCGCTCACGCAGGATCGGAAGTTTGTCTCATAATTAAGCCACGGGTGTCTCGATGACTCGTGGCTTTTTCTTTGGAAGCCGGTTCTTACGCGGAGGGGCAGCACGATGGGCACGGAACTGAACGTCGGGCACGAAACGGCGCATCACATCGAGATCACGCTGAACGGCCGGCGCTGCCGCGTGATCCATCAGGGCGTGACCTACGCCGATACGCACGCATCCCTCACGCTCGTCGAGCAGGGCGCGGAAAAAGTGCACTACTTTCCGCGCGCCGACGTGAACATGGCGCGCCTCGAACGCTCGATTCACACCACGCACTGCCCGACGAAGGGCCAGGCGACGCACTATCATCTGCTGACCGAAGACGGCCCGGTCGAGAATGCCGCGTGGAGCTACGAAGCGCCGCTCGACGCCGCCGCGAAAATCAAGGGCTATCTCGCGTTCTACGGTTCGCGCGTCGATCGCATCGACGAGACTTCCTAGGCGCGCATCCGAACAGACACCTTACATCCGCTCCGCCATAACGAACGCATGCGATCCTTGTCCCGGAGGCTCGAATGGAAGTCACCGATGCGCTGTGCGTTCCGCTCGATTGCGCGCACGTCCGCGAGGCGCTCTCCGATCTCGCGTTGCTGCGCGCGAGCCTCGACAATTGCGAATCGTTCACGCGCACGCCCAACGGCGAGTATGTCCTCACGCTGATCGTGCCGCTCGGCGCGCTGCGGGCGCGCTACGAAATTCGCGCGCACGCCGCCGGGCGCACGCGACAGGCGGCGCATGAAGAAGGGGAAAGCGACGCGTCGCACGACGGCGCGTACGCGCGCACGCTGAGCTTCAAGGCGCGCGGCGAAGGCGTCGGCTCATTGCGCGGGCAGATCGCGGTCGCGCTCAATCCCGATGACGACGGCGCCGCGACGTGGATCGAATACACCGTCTGGGCGACGGTCTCGGGACCGCTCGCCGGCTTGCCCGCGCGTCAGATCGAAAACGCGCTTCGTGAAGGCGCCGACGATTTCTTCGCCGAGTTCTGCGAAGTGGTGCGTGCGAAGCACGGCTTGCCGTCGATGCGCGCGGCAGGCGCAAGCGCCGAGCGCCGGCATGTGTTCTTGCGGCCGGGCGCGATGTCGGCGGCGTTCTCGCGTCGCTCGGGCGCGATGCGCGGGCATTCCGCCGACGCCCACGCGAGCGGCGTGCTGCGGCATCGGCTGCACGGACACGGATTCGTGCACAACGACCGCGATCATTCCCACGATCCGCATCCGCTCGGCCTGCCGATATGGGCGTGGGCGGCGATGCTCGTGTGCATCGCGCTGTTCGCGTATTTCGCGCAGCACATCGGTTCGCAATAGACGGCGCGAATCAGGCGCTCGCGGGCATCAGCAGCGACGGGCTGCAGCGCAATGCGTCGAAGCATGCGTCGATGAGCGCTTCGGCGTCGCGTTCCGGATGAACGATGTCGGGCAGCATCAGCGAATCGTGCAGGATGCCCGTGAAGAGACAGTGGAGCATGGTCATCGCGCGGCGCGTGTCGAGCGTCGCCGGAAGCTGCTTCTTTTCGACGGCGTTGCGCAGCGCGCGCTCGATGCGCTCCATGCCGTCGCGCATGTTGTTCTGATGCCGCTCGCGCACCGGCCCCATTTCCTCGACGAATTCGCATTTCATGAAGAGGATGTCGAAGACGCGGCGCCGCTGCTCGTCGGTCGTGATGTTGCGCATGCACCAGACGAAGAGTTCATGTAAACGCGCGAGCGGGTCTTCCTCCTTGCCGTCCAGCGTGGATTCCACGAGTTCGTCGAGCGGCAAAAGGCTGCGGTCGAACATCGCGTTGAAGAGATCGCCCTTGTTGGCGAAATGCCAGTAGATCGCGCCGCGCGTGACGCCCGCCGCCTGCGCGATGTCCGCGAGCGTCGTGCGCGATACCCCTTTCTCGTAGAAGACGCGCTCGGCCGCGTCGAGTACGCGGTTGCGCGTCAACTGCGCTTCTTCCTTGGTTCGTCTGACCATATCCTGCGGCCGGTGGCCGTCTGCTCCTGCTACTGCCGTTTGAAAGCCGCTCTGTGGACGACTCTGTCGAAGGTTCGTCGAACGTAATCGATTCCCCTGAGCGGTTTCTTCTCATCGCCAATGGGGAGAAACACGTACGGTTTTTTACATTCATTCGTGAATGTATATACAATACCACCCGTTTACGAATATTCACAAATTCATCCGGCGGGCGGATTTCGCATAAGCTTGCGTTTCCATTGCCCGTTCTGGCCGTCCTGTGGCCACGGGCGACGCCTCCGAGCGTCGCGCACGGGTATGAGGCGTCACGCGCAGGCTGGCGTCGCCGCTCACTCGCCGGACAAGTTGGTGTATTCACAGCGTCCCGAAGGACGCTCGTGCGCGGCGTTGCCCGGGGAAGGCCGCCGCGTGCCCAAACTTCACTCTCAGTCTTAGACAGAGGTCGCTCCATGCGCGTCGAACGGGTTCCACTCCGCTTAATCACCGCCGCGACGGCTGCCGTGTTCCTGGCAGCGTGCGGGCAAAAACAATCAGCGCCTCCGCCGCAAACGCCCGAAGTGGGTATCGTCACCGTGCAGCCGACGAGCGTGCCGGTCATCGTCGATTTGCCGGGCCGCACCAACGCCTATCTGGTCGCGCAAGTGCGCGCACGGGTCGATGGCATCGTGCTGCGCCGGGAGTTCACTGAAGGCTCCGAGGTCAAGGCCGGTCAGCGTCTCTACAAGATCGATCCGGCGCCGTACATCGCCGCGCTGAACAACGCCAAGGCGACGCTCGCGAAGGCGCAGGCGAACGTCGCGTCGCAGAACGCGCTCGTGGCGCGCTACAAGATCCTCGTCGCGGCCAATGCCGTGTCGAAGCAGGATTACGACAACGCCGTCGCGGCGCAAGGCCAGGCCGTCGCGGATGTCGCCGCGGGCAAGGCATCGGTCGATACCGCGCAGATCAACTTGGGCTACACCGACGTCGTCTCGCCGATCACCGGCCGCACCGGTCTCTCGCAGGTCACGCCGGGCGCCTACGTTCAGGCGAGCGCCGCGACGCTGCTCACGACCGTGCAGCAGCTCGATCCGATCTACGTCGATCTGACGCAATCGAGCGTCGAAGGCTTGCGCCTGCGCCGTCAGATTCAGGAAGGCCGTCTGCAGACCGAAGGCATCCACGCCGCGAAGGTCACGCTCCAGCTCGAAGACGGCCGCACGTACACCGAGCAGGGCAAGCTGCAGTTCTCCGACGTGAGCGTCGACCAGAGCACCGGTTCGGTGACGGTGCGCGCGATCTTCCAGAACAAGGACCGCGTGCTTCTGCCGGGCATGTTCGTGCGCGCGCGGATTCAGGAAGGCACGAACGACCACGCGCTCGTCGTGCCGCAGATCGGCGTCACGCATGACCAGAAGGGCACGCCGACCGCGCTCGTCGTCAACAAGGACAACAAGGTGGAACTGCGCCAGCTCGTCACGGGCAGCACGTTCGGCAACAACTGGGTGGTCGACAGCGGCCTGAACCCGGGCGACCGCGTGATCGTGAACGGCGTGGAGAAGGCGAAGCCCGGCATGCAGGTGAAGCCGGTCGACGCGAAATTCCCGTATCCCGTAGCCGGCGCATCGGATGCGCAGGCGGCATCGGCGCCGGCCGGTGCCAGCGGCGCGAGCGCTGCCAGCGGTCCGCAAGCCGCATCGGCCGCCTTCGCTGCATCGGGCGCGCAATAAAAGGGAGCCTGTTACATGGCAAAGTTTTTTATCGATCGACCGATCTTCGCGTGGGTGATCGCGATCATCCTGATGCTGGCGGGGATGGCGTCGATCTTCACGCTGCCGGTCGCGCAGTATCCGACGATCGCGCCGCCCGCGATCCAGATCAGCGCGACGTATCCGGGCGCATCCGCGAGCACCGTCGAAAACACGGTGACGCAGGTGATCGAGCAGCAGATGACCGGCCTCGACCACTTGCTGTACCTGTCGTCGACGTCCGATGACTCGGGCACGGCCACCGTCACGCTGACGTTCGCGGCGGGCACGAACCCGGACATCGCGCAGGTGCAGGTGCAGAACAAGCTGCAGCTCGCGACGCCGCTGCTTCCGCAAGTCGTGCAGCAGTTGGGCACGAAGGTCACGAAGTCGAGTTCGAGCTTCCTGCTCGTGCTCGCGTTCGTGTCCGAAGACGGCAGCATGAGCAAGTACGACCTCGCGAACTACGTGGCGTCGAACGTGGCGGATCCGCTCTCGCGTATCGACGGCGTCGGTACGACGACGCTGTTCGGCTCGCAGTACGCGATGCGCGTCTGGCTCGATGCGACCAAGCTCACGAACTTCGCGCTCACGCCTGTCGACGTGAAGAACGCGATCACGAACCAGAACGTGCAGGTGGCGGCGGGTGCGCTCGGCGGCACGCCGGCGGTGCCGGGGCAGATGCTCCAGGCGACCATCACGGAAGCGACGCTGCTGCGCACGCCCGAGCAGTTCGGCAACATCCTGCTGAAAGTGAATCAGGACGGCTCGCGCGTGTTGCTGAAGGATGTCGCGCGGATCGAACTCGGCGGCGAAAACTACAACTTCGATACGAAGTACAACGGACAGCCGACGGCCGGCTTCGGTATCCAGCTCGCGACGGGCGCGAACGCGCTCCAGACCGCGAAACTGGTCCGCCAGAAGATCGACGATCTGTCGAAATACTTCCCGCATGGACTGGTGGTGAAGTATCCGTATGACACGACGCCGTTCGTGCGACTGTCGATCGAGGAAGTGGTCAAGACGCTGATCGAAGGCATCGTGCTCGTGTTCCTCGTGATGTATCTGTTCCTGCAGAACCTGCGGGCGACGATCATCCCGACGATCGCGGTGCCGGTCGTTCTGCTCGGCACGTTCGCGATCATGTCGGCGGTGGGCTTCTCGATCAACGTGCTGTCGATGTTCGGCCTCGTGCTCGCGATCGGCCTGCTCGTCGACGATGCGATCGTGGTCGTGGAGAACGTCGAGCGGGTGATGTCGGAGGAGCGTTTATCGCCGCGCGAAGCGACCCGCAAGGCGATGGGGCAGATCACCGGCGCGCTGGTCGGCGTGGCGCTCGTGCTGTCGGCGGTGTTCGTGCCGGTGGCCTTCTCCGGCGGCTCGGTCGGCGCGATCTACCGTCAGTTCTCGCTGACGATCGTCGCGGCCATGGTGCTGTCCGTCATGGTCGCGCTGATTCTCACGCCGGCGCTGTGCGCGACGATCCTGAAGCCGCATCCGGAAGGGCACGAGCCCGAGAAGAAGGGCTTCTTCGGCTGGTTCAACCGCACGTTCAACAAGAGTCAGGAGAAGTATCACAGCGGCGTGCAGCACGTCATTCGCCGCTCGGGACGCTGGCTCATCATCTATATCGTCGTGATCGTCGCGGTGGGCATGCTGTTCCTGCGTCTGCCGAAGTCGTTCCTGCCCGATGAAGACCAGGGCACGATGTTCGTGCTCGTGAACGCGCCGTCCGGCTCCACGCAGGAGTACACCGCGCACGTTCTGAAGGACGTGCAGGACTATCTGCTGAAGGACGAGAAATCGATCGTCGAATCGGTCTTCACGGTGAACGGCTTCTCGTTCGCGGGCCGCGGCCAGAACTCCGGCCTCGTGTTCGTGCGGATGAAGGACTACGCGGAACGCCAGCACAGCGACCAGAAGGTGCAGGCGCTCGTCGGACGCATGTTCATGCACTTCGCGCCTTACAAGGACGCGATGATCTTCCCGGTCAATCCGCCTTCGATTCCGGAACTCGGCACGGCGGCGGGCTTCGACTTCGAGCTGCAGGATCGCGGCGGCCTCGGCCACGCGAAGCTGATGGAAGCGCGCAACATGCTGCTCGGCATGGCCGCGAAGGATCCGACGCTCGCACAGGTGCGTCCGAACGGCCTGAACGACACGCCGCAGTTCAAGGTGAATGTCGATCGCGAGAAGGCGAGCGCGCTCGGCATCGCCGTATCGGACATCGATCAGACATTCTCGATCGCGTGGGCGTCGCAGTACGTGAACAACTTCCTCGACGTCGACAACCGGATCAAGAAAGTCTACGTGCAGGGCGATGGTCCGTTCCGCATGAACCCGGACGACCTGAACAAGTGGTACGTGCGCAATGGCGCCGGAACGATGGTGCCGTTCGGCGCCTTCGCGACGGGCAACTGGACCTACGGTTCGCCGAAGCTCGAACGCTACAACGGCATCTCGGCGGTGGAAATCCAGGGCGCGGCGGCCGCGGGCAAGTCGACCGGCCAGGCGATGACCGCGATGGAAGCGATCGCGGCGAAGCTGCCGGCGGGCATCGGCTACGAATGGACGGGCCTTTCCTATCAGGAACGCCAGTCGGGTTCGCAGGCGCCGATTCTCTACGGCATCTCGATCCTCGTCGTGTTCCTGTGTCTCGCGGCGCTGTATGAAAGCTGGTCGATTCCGTTCTCGGTCATCATGGTCGTGCCGCTCGGCGTGCTCGGCGCGCTGCTCGCGGCGACGCTGCGCGGTCTGGAAAACGACGTGTTCTTCCAGGTCGGCCTGTTGACGACGGTGGGTCTGTCGGCGAAGAACGCGATTCTGATCGTGGAATTCGCGCGCGAGTTGCGGATTCAGGGCATGTCGACGGTCGAAGCGGCGATGGAAGCGGCGCGCCTGCGGTTGCGCCCGATCCTGATGACCTCGCTCGCGTTCATTCTCGGCGTGATGCCGCTCGCGATCAGTAACGGCGCGGGCTCGGCGAGCCAGCACGCGATCGGCACCGGCGTGATCGGCGGCATGTTGACCGCGACCTTCCTCGCCATCTTCATGATTCCGATGTTCTTCGTCGTTATCAGCAAGTTCAGCAAGAGCAAGGACGTGCCGGCGCCGGGTTCGTCGGGCGACATCGAAGGCACGAACGGTAAGGAAGGACACTGAGATGCTTAAACATTCCTTGATCGCGGCCGCCGTGGCGGTATTCGCCGCGGGCTGCACGCTCCAGCCGAAGTACGAGCGTCCGCCCGAGCCCGTCACGCAGACGTTTCCGGAAGGCGGCGTGTACGCGCACCAGCCGGATGCGAGTTCGAGCGCGAGCAACGGCCGCACGGCGAACGGCCAGAGCGCGCCGGACATCGGCTGGCGCGATTTCTTCGCCGATGCGCGCCTGCAGAAGATCGTCGAGCTCGCGCTGAAGAACAATCGCGACCTGCGCGTCTCGGTGCTCAACGTCGATGCGGCGCGCGCGCAGTATCAGATCACGCGCGCGGGTCTGTTCCCGACGCTCGATGCGGCCGCGTCGCAGACGAAGCAGCGCACGCCGAAGAATCTGTCGTTCTTCGGTAACACGATCTCGAACGAGTATTCGGTCGGCCTGAATGCGTCGTGGGAAATCGACTTCTTCGGGCGCATCCGCAGCCTGAAGGATCAGGCGCTCGCGCAATATCTGTCGACGGCGGAATCGCGCAAGGCGGCGGAGATCTCGCTGGTGTCGTCGGTGGCGGACCAGTATCTGACGATGCTCGCCTACGACGATCAACTCGTCGTCACGCAGAACACGCTCAAGACGGCGCAGGAGTCGTTCCGCATCACCAAGCTGCAATACGAGAACGGCACCGGCACCGAACTCGATCTGCGTCAGTCCGAAGGCGTGGTCGAGGAAGCGCAGGCGAATCTGCAGACGCAGTCGCGTTTGCGCGCGCAGGCGGAAAACGCGCTCGTGCTGCTCGTCGGGGAGCCGTTGCCTGCGGATTTGCCGGCCGGCATGCCGCTCGATACGCAGAATCTGCTCTCCGACATTCCCGCGGGTCTGCCGTCCGATCTGCTGACGCGCCGTCCCGACATCGCGGCGGCGGAGCAGTCGCTGCTCGCGGCCAACGCGAATATCGGCGCGGCGCGCGCGGCGTTCTTTCCGCGCGTCTCGCTGACGGGCAGCTTCGGCACGCTGTCGCCGACGCTCGGCGGCCTGTTCAAGCCGGGGTCGGCTGCGTGGTCGTTCGCGCCGCAGATCACGGTGCCGATCTTCGAGGGCGGCCAGAACAAGGCCAATCTCGATCTGGCGAACGTGCAGAAGCGCATCGAGATCGCCAATTACGAGAAGGCGATCCAGACCGCGTTCCGCGAAGTCGCGGACGGCCTCGCCGCGCGCGGCACCTTCGACGAGCAGATCAAGGCGCTCGAGCGCTTCGTCAATTCGCAGAGCCGGCGTCTGGAGCTGTCGGACCTGCGCTATCGCAATGGCGTGGACAGCTATCTGTCGGTGCTGACCGCGCAGACGGCGCTTTACGAAGCGCAGCAGCTGCTCATCACGGCGCGGCTGAATCGACTGACGAACCTCGTCGATCTGTATCAGTTCATGGGCGGCGGATGGATCGAGCGTTCCGGCGACGCGCCGCGTCCCGCCGATGCGCCCGTCGACTACGGCTCGCAAGGCGCGCCGCAAGCAGCCTCGGCGCCCGCGGCGAGCTGATTCGCCTAAAACCGTCGCACTCGAAGCCCGGCCGCGCCGGGCTTTTTTTCGCGCTTTCGAACTTGTTCCACATCGTTTTGCATCGATGTCTGGGTGATGCAACAGACTTGGCACATTGTTTCAGTTGCCATCAAAGATCCACACATCTGCCTACTCTTTAGTCTTCCTCACTGCGCGCGATAACTATAATCGGCTGCTTGCCGCAGTCGTGACGGCGCGATCCGTTCCATCGATCGTTCGAAAAAGTCGTTGACGAAGCTCGCCGCGAGCGTCGCATACATTCAGTTATCCAAAAAATATGGCCGCATTTCTTCCGAAAGCGGCCAGCCCCATCCAAGGCGCGCGGGCCGCACGAATGCCCCGGTCGCCGCGGTCAGCGACTTTCGCATCGCACGACAGCACATTGCGCGCGGCTCGCGGTCAACGCGAAGACGCGCGCCTTTCATTGTCAGTAACCTCAGAGGTCTCGCGTTCCATGCGTCTCATACGGATTCCATACCGCCTCATCGGTGTCACGACGGCCGCCTTGCTGGCAGCCGGTTGCGGAGAGAAGCATCCCGCGATGGCGCCGCACACGCCGGAAGTCGGCGTTGTCATCGTCGAGCCGGCCGCTGTGCCGGTCACGACAGAACTCTCGGGCCGCACGAGCGCCTTTCTCGATGCCCAGGTGCGCGCGCGCGTCGATGGCATCGTGCTGCGCCGCGAATTCACGGAAGGCAGCCTCGTCAAGGCCGGGCAACGCCTTTACAAGATCGATCCGGCGCCGTATATCGCGCAACTGAACAACGCGAAGGCGTCGTTCGCGAAGGCCCATGCGAATCTCGTCTCGACCGCGGCGCAGGCCGAGCGCTACAAGGTGCTCGTCGCGTCGAACGCGGTCAGCAAGCAGGACTACGACAACGCCGTGGCGGCGCAAGGCCAGGCCGAAGCCGATGTCGCGTCGGCCAAAGCCGCGATCGACACCGCGCAGATCAAGCTTGGCTATACCGACGTCACGTCGCCGGTCTCGGGTCAGGCCGGCATTTCCCAGGTCACGCCGGGCGCATACGTGCAGGCGGCGCAGGCGACGCTGATGGTCACCGTCCAGCAGCTCGACCCGATGTACGTCGATCTCACGCAATCGAGTCTCGACGGTCTCAAGCTGCGCCGTCAGATTCAGGAAGGGCGTCTTTCGACCAACGGCCCGAACGCGGCGAAGGTCACGCTGATCCTCGAAGACGGCCGTGAGTATCCGGAGCAGGGCAAGCTGCAATTCAGCGATGTGAGCGTCGATCCGTCGACCGGATCGGTGACGCTGCGCGCGATCTTCATGAACAAGGACCGGGTGCTGCTGCCGGGCATGTTCGTGCGCGCGCGCATCGAGCAAGGCGTGAATCCGAAGGCGCTCGTCGTGCCGGTGCAGGGCATCACGCACGATCAGAAAGGCACCGCGCTCGCGATGGTCGTCGGCAAGGACAACAAGGTCGCGATGCGCCCGCTCGTCACCTCCGGCACGCTCGGCCAGAGCTGGATCGTCGACAGCGGTCTGAACGCGGGCGATCGCGTGATCGTCGAGGGCATCGATCACGTGCGTCCGGGCATGGAAGTGAAGGCCGTGCCCGCGCGTCAGCCCGAAGCGAAAGCCGACGCAACGGCCGCCTCCGGCGCGTAAGGACGGGAGACACGTCCATGGCCAAGTTCTTTATCGATCGCCCGATTTTCGCGTGGGTGATCGCCATCATTCTGATGCTCGCGGGTCTCGCGTCGGTGACGACGCTGCCCGTCGCGCAATATCCGACCATCGCGCCGCCCGCGATCCAGATTTCCGCGAACTATCCGGGCGCATCCGCTCAGACCGTCGAAAACACCGTCACGCAGGTGATCGAGCAGCAGATGAGCGGTCTCGACCATCTGCTGTATCTGTCCTCGACCTCCGATGACAGCGGCACCGCCACCGTCACGCTGACGTTCGCGGCCGGCACCAATGCCGACATCGCGCAGGTTCAGGTGCAGAACAAGCTGCAACTGGCCACGCCCAATCTGCCGGCCGTCGTTCAGCAGCTCGGCATCAGCGTGACCAAGTCGAGCAGCAGCTTCCTGCTCGTGCTGGCGTTCGTGTCCGAAGACGGCAGCATGAGCCGCGAAGACCTCGCGAACTACGTGGCGTCGCACGTGCAGGATCCGATCAGCCGGCTGAACGGCGTCGGCACCGTCACGCTCTTCGGCTCGCAGTACGCGATGCGAATCTGGCTCGATCCGAACAAGCTGACCAAATTCAGCCTGACGCCGGTCGACGTGCAGAACGCGCTGACTTCGCAGAACGTGCAGGTCGCGGGCGGCCAGCTCGGCGGCGTGCCCGCGGTGCCGGGCCAGTCGATGCAGGCGACCATCACCGAAGCGACGCTGCTGCGCACACCGGAGCAGTTCGGCAACGTGCTGCTGAAGGTGAATCAGGACGGCTCGCAGGTGCGTATCCGCGACGTGGCGCGCGTCGGTCTCGGCGGCGAGAACTACAACTTCGAGACGCAGTACAACGGCCGTCCGGCTGCCGGATTCGGCATTCAGCTCGCGACCGGCGCGAACGCGCTCGCCACTGCGAATCTGGTGCGCGCGAAAGTCGACGAGCTCGCGAAGTTCTTCCCGCACGGTCTCGTCGTGAAGTATCCGTACGACACCACGCCGTTCGTGAAGCAGTCGATTGCCGACGTCGTCAAGACGCTCATCGAGGCCATCGTGCTGGTGTTCCTCGTGATGTACCTGTTCCTGCAGAACCTGCGCGCGACGCTCATTCCGACCATCGCCGTGCCGGTCGTGCTGCTCGGCACCTTCGCGATCATGGCGGCGGCGGGCTTCTCCATCAACACGCTGTCGATGTTCGGGCTCGTGCTCGCCATCGGCTTGCTGGTGGACGACGCGATCGTGGTCGTCGAAAACGTCGAGCGCGTGATGACCGAAGAGGGACTGTCGCCGAAGGAAGCCACGAAGAAGGCGATGAGTCAGATCACCGGCGCGCTCGTCGGCGTGGCGCTCGTGCTCGCGGCGGTGTTCGTGCCGGTGGCGTTCACGGGCGGCTCGGTCGGCGCGATCTATCGCCAGTTCTCGCTGACGATCGTCTCGGCGATGGGTCTCTCGGTGCTCACCGCGATGGTGCTCACCCCTGCGCTGTGCGCAACGATGCTCAAGCCGCACCCGGAAGGCCACACGGAAAAGACGACCGGCTTCTTCGGCTGGTTCAACCGCACGTTCGCGAAGAGCCAGGCGAAGTATCACGGCGGCGTGGCGCATGTCATCAGGCGTTCGGGGCGCTGGCTCGTCATCTATGTGGTGATCATCGTGGCGGTCGGCATGTTGTTCGCGCGTTTGCCGAAGGCGTTCCTGCCCGATGAAGACCAGGGCACGATGTTCGTGCTGGTGGCGACGCCCGCCGGCTCCACGCAGGAGATGACGCAGCGCGCGCTGGACGATGTCGCGGGCCATCTGCTGAACAAGGAAAGCGCGCTCGTCGAGTCGGTGTTCACCGTGAACGGTTACAGCTTTGCCGGTCATGGCCAGAACTCGGGTCTCATCTTCGTGCGGCTGAAGGACTTCGCCCAGCGCACGAGCGCCAACGAGAAGGTGCAAGCGCTGGTGGGCCGCACGTACGGCGCGTTCGCGGGCTACAAGAACGCGCTCGTGTTTCCGGTGAATCCGCCGTCGATTCCGGAACTGGGCACGGCGTCGGGCTTCGACTTCGAACTTCAGGATCGCGCCGGTCTCGGCCACGAAAAGCTGATGCAGGCGCGCGCGATGCTCCTCGGCATGGCCGCGAAGGACGAGACGCTCGCGCAGGTCCGGCCGAACGGCCTGAACGACGCGCCGCAGTTCAAGGTGAACATCGACCGTCAGAAGGCGCTGGCGCAGGGCGTCGATCCGTCGAGCATCGACCAGACGTTCTCGATCGCGTGGGCGTCGAAGTACGTGAACAACTTCCTCGATACGGACAGCCGCATCAAGAAGGTGTACATGCAGAGCGATGCGCCGTTCCGCATGTCGCCGGAGAACATCAACAGCTGGTACGTGCGCAACGCGTCGGGCTCGATGGTGCCGTTCTCGTCGTTCGCGACGACCGAATGGAGCTACGGCTCGCCCAAGCTCGAACGCTACAACGGCCTGTCGTCGATCGAAATCCAGGGTGTCGCGAAGCCGGGCAAATCCGCCGGCGAGGCGATGGCCGCGATGGAAGCGCTCGCGGCGAAGCTGCCCGCGGGCATCGGCTACGAATGGACGGGGCTGTCGTATCAGCAGATCCAGTCCGGCTCGCAGGCGCCGATTCTTTACGGCATCTCGATCCTCGTCGTGTTCCTGTGTCTCGCGGCGCTGTACGAGAGCTGGTCGATTCCTTTCTCCGTGATCATGGTCGTGCCGCTCGGCGTGGTCGGCGCACTGCTCGCCGTGTCGCTGCGCGGACTGGAGAACGACGTGTTCTTCCAGGTCGGCTTGCTCACGACAGTGGGCTTGTCGGCGAAGAACGCGATTCTGATCGTCGAGTTCGCCCGCGATCTCCAGCTCTCGCAAAAGATGGGGCCGATCGAAGCGGCGCTCGAAGCGGCGCGCCTGCGCCTGCGTCCGATTCTCATGACATCGCTCGCGTTCATTCTCGGCACGATGCCGCTCGCGATCAGCAACGGCGCGGGCTCGGGCAGCCAGCACGCGATCGGCACGGGCGTGATCGGCGGCATGATGACCGCGACTTTCCTCGCCATTTTCATGGTGCCGATGTTCTTCGTCGTGGTGCGCTCGCGTTTCGGCGGCGACAAGGAGGACACGGATGCCGCGCTCGCGCGTTACGAAGCGCAGCGGCGCGCGCAACAGGGCAACGAAGGACACTGACATGCGTAGACTTTCCTTGATTGCAATGGCCGTCGCCGTACTGGCGACCGGCTGCACGATGGCGCCGAAGTACGAACGCCCCGCCGCGCCGGTGTCGGCGAATTTTCCGGCGCACGGCGTCTACGCGACGCAGCCGGTCGCGACGCCGGACGGCGCACGCAGCGCGAACGGCGTGGCCGCGGCCGATATCGGCTGGCGCGATTTCTTCGTCGATGCGCGTTTGCAGCGGCTCATCGACATCGCGTTGAAGAACAACCGTGACTTGCGCGTCGCGATGCTCAACGTGCAGGCCGCGCAGGCGCAGTATCAGGTCGTCACGACGCTTCTGCTTCCGTCCATCACCGCCGTGGGCGCGCAGTCGAAAACGCGCAAGCCCGACAATCTGTCGTTCTTGAATCAGACCATCTCGAATACCTACACGGTGGGCCTGAATGCGTCGTGGGAGATCGACCTGTTCGGCCGGGTGCAGAGCATGCGGAATCAGGCGCTCGCGAAATATTTCGCGACTGCCTATGCGCGCAAGGCTGCGGAGATTTCGCTCGTCTCGCAAGTGGCGGCGCAGTACCTTCAGGTCTTGCAGACGGACGACCTGCTGAAGGTGACGCATCAGACGCTGGCCAGCGCGAGCGAATCCTACCGGATCGTCAAGCTGCAATTCGACAACGGCGCCGCGTCGGAGCTGGACGTGAGCCAGGCGCAAACGGTGATGGAAGGCGCGGCGGCGAATCTGCAGGCGCAGGAGCGCGCGCGGGCGCAGGCGGTCAATGCGCTCGTGTTGCTGCTCGGCGAGCCGGTGCCCGACGATCTGCCGGGCGGCATGCCGCTCGACGGTCAAAACCTGCTCGCGGACATTCCTGCGGGTCTGCCGTCGGATTTGCTGCTGCGGCGGCCGGACATCATGGAGGCCGAATAGAATCTGCTCGCGGCGAATGCGAACATCGGCGCGGCGCGCGCAGCGTTCTTTCCGAACATTTCGCTGACCGGCATGCTCGGCACACTGAGCCCGACGCTCGGTGGTCTGTTCAAAGCGGGGTCGGCGGGATGGAGCTTTGCGCCGACCATCACCTTGCCGATCTACGGCGATCAGTTCGCGAATCTCGAGTACGCGAATATCCAGAAGAAGATCGAGATCGCCAATTACGAGAAGGCGATTCAATCCGCGTTCAAGGATGTCGCCGATGGTCTCGCCGCGCGCGGCACCTACGATCAGCAGATCGCCGCGCTCGTGCGCGATACGGCCGCGCAGCAACGCCGGCTGGAGTTGTCGACGCTGCGATACAAGCAGGGCGTCGACAGCTATCTCGGCGTGCTGACCGCGCAGCAGGATCTGTATTCGGCGCAGCAGACGCTGATTGCCGCGCGCACGCAGCGGTTGGCGAATCTCGTGACGTTGTATCAGGCGCTGGGAGGCGGGTGGATCGAGCGGACGGGCGATGCGCCGCGGGCGGCGGATGCGGGCTGACGCGGGGCCCTCGCTTCGATAAACAAAAAAACGCCGCGGCTCCCGCCGCGGCGCTCAACGCAAGCACAGCCCAAACTCCTCAGTGCGCGTCGCCCGCATGGGCCGCGCCTTCGAACTCATGCGCGGCTTCACGCGCATCGCGTTCGGCATCGCGTTCCTTGCGCACGCCGTTGAACACGATGTTCAACACCACCGCCGACACCGACGCCAGCAGAATCCCGCTGTGAAGGATCGGCTCCAGCGCGTGCGGCAGTTGCGTGAAGAACTTCGGCGCGACGACCGGCACCATGCCCATCCCGACGCTCACCGCGACGATGAACAGGTTGTGCTGATTCTTCGAGAAGTCCACGCGCGACAGCGTCTTGATGCCGTTCGCCGCGACCATGCCGAACATCACGATGCCCGCGCCGCCGAGCACGAACGGCGGCACCGACGCCACCACCTGCGCCATTTTCGGAAAGAGGCCGAGCACGACGAGAATCACGCCGCCTGTCGCGCAGACGAAGCGGCTCTTCACGCCCGTCACGCCGATCAAACCGACGTTCTGCGAAAACGACGTATGCGGGAACGAGTTGAAGATGCCGCCGATCAGCGTGCCGAGACCGTCGACACGCAAGCCGCGCACGAGCGCCTTCTGGTCGACCGGACGCTCGACGAGATCGCCGACCGCGAGGAACATGCCCGTCGATTCGATGAACGTCACGAACATGACGATGACCATCGTCGCGACGGAGAGCGCATCGAAATGCGGCATGCCGAAGTGGAACGGCAGCACGATGCCGACCCACGGCGCGTGCGCGACGCCGTCCATGTCGACGCGGCCGAGCATCGCGGCGATCACGAAGCCGACGACGATCCCGAGCAGCACCGAAATATTCGCGATGAAACCTCGCGCGAACTTGTTGATGAGCAGAATCAGCGACAACACGACGAGCGACAGCAGCAGGAAGACCGGATTGCCGTAGTCGGGATTGCCGATGCCGCCCGCCGCCCAGTTGATGCCCACGCCCATCAGCGAGAGGCCGATCACCGCGATCACCGTGCCGACCACGACCGGCGGGAAGAAGCGCAGGAGCTTGCCGATCATCGGCGCGAGGACGATGCCGATCACGCCCGCCGCGATGGTCGCGCCGAACACGTCGAGAATGCCGAGCGAAGGATTCGTGCCGATCGCGACCATCGGGCCGACGGCGGCGAAGGTGCAGCCCATGATGACGGGCAGGCGAATGCCGAAGATCCACAGGCCGAGCGTCTGGATCAGCGTGGCGACGCCGCACGAGAACAGATCCGCGCTGATGAGAAACGCGACCTGATCTTTCGGCAGGCCCATCGCGGCGCCGAGGATCAGCGGCACCGCCACCGCGCCCGCGTACATCACCAGAACGTGCTGGATGCCGAGCGTCAGCAGTTGACCGGCGGGGAGCCGTTCGTCGCACGGATGCACCGACGGGTTCACCGAACTTGAAGCCATGTCTCTCTCCTATGTCTACTTCCATTTGAATGGCCTCCAAGTTAAGTGCATCGGCAACCATGAACAAGACCACGCGGCGCTATACGTCGCGTTCGCGTGCCGATATGGGTCTCGCGCGCCGCGAGCGGCGCAAACGTGCGAACGGCCCTGTCACAAGGGGTTTGACGCAAATCAAGGGAAATTCGTCGCCTGACGGAAGGCCGCGATCTTCGGACGGTCGTTATGATGTGCATCACGCCCCGCGTATAGTCCATTTTTCACGTTCATCGCGCGATGGCGGGGTTAACCCCCGTTTTACGCGTTTTCCCTAACGCCTTTTCAGACTCGGAATCCCATGCGTTTTTTAGGCATCGATCTCGGCACGGGCTCCCTCAAGCTCGCGATCGTCGATGAAGCCGGACGCGACATCGCGTCGTCGAGTGCGGCGTACGCGGTGACGAGCGCGCAGCCCGGCTGGGCCGAAACCAGCGTCGATGCGTGGCATGCCGCGCTCGTCGACGCAGCATCGCGTTTGCCCGCCAACGAGCGTCAAGCGGTGCGCGGCATCGGCTTTTCGGGGCAGATGCACGGCGTCGTTTTGACCGACGCGCATGGCCACGCGCTTCGCCCCGCGATGCTGTGGCCCGACACCCGTGCCCGCGATCTGCTCGACGCGTGGCGCGAGCCGCAGCCGAATCCGGTCGCGCCCGGCATGGCGGGGCCGTTGCTGCGCTGGCTCGCATCGAACGAACCGCGGATCGCGGCGCAAACGCGCTGGGCCTTGCAGCCGAAAGACTGGCTGCGCGCGAAGCTCGGCGGTGCGTTCGTCACCGATGCATCCGATGCGTGCGCGACCGCGCTCGCCGCGCCATCGGGCGAATGGGACGAGGCGCTGATCGACCGGCTCGGCTTGCCGCGCGCGTGGTTCGCGCCGCTCGCGGCATCGCATGAAGTCGGCGGCGCGTTGTCTGCGGCGTCGGCGTCCGCGCTCGGTCTCGAAGCGGGCATTCCGATGGCCGTCGGCGCCGGCGATACGCCGTGCGCTGCGCTCGGCAGCGGCCTTTGCGCCGATGGCGACGCGCTCCTCACCACCGGCACCGGCGGGCAGATCGTCGTCATGTGCGCCGACGCGCCCGCGCCCGTGCACGGCCTGCACACGTATCGCGCGGCCAACGGCGCGTGGTATCGCATGGCGGCGATGCAGAACGTCGGCGTCGCGCTGGAAGCGGTGCGCGGCTGGCTCGGTTACGCATCGTGGCCCGACGCCTACGACGACGCCTTCGCCGCGTCCGCGAGTGCATCGGCGAGCTTTCTGCCGTATCTGAGCGGCGAACGCTCACCATGGATGAACCCGAACGCGCGCGGCGGCTGGCTCGGACTCGGCCTCGAGGACACGCGCGGCACGATGATGCGCGCCGCGTTCGAGGGCGTGGCATTCGCATTGCGTGCGGGACTCGACGCGATTCGCGCCAACGGCACGCCGCTCGATGCGATGCTGCTCGCGGGGGGCGGCTCGGTCGATCTGCGCTGGCGGCAGTTGCTCGCCGATGCATTGCGCGTCGAGCTGCGCGCCGTCGATTGCCCGAACGCGGCGACGCGAGGCGCGGCGCTGCTCGGCGGCATCGCGGCGGGGCAGTGGCGCATCGGCGATATCGCTTCGCTCGCACCGAAGGCGACGCTCGCCGCGACGCCGCGTCCGAATCCGTCGCTCGATCAGCGGCTCGCCCGTTTCATCGATCTGTACCGGCGCACCGAAGACTGGTTCGCGATCGGGCGCGAGTCCGCTTAAACTTGCGTACCTTGGATCCCGACGCCATGCGCGCCGGGGAGTATGAAGCGACGCTTCATATGAGCGGTAACTGAAGCTCGCTTCGTCACGACAACATCGAACTCAGCCATGCCCGCACCGTCACCGTCACATCCCGATTTCCGCTCGCGCGCGTTCCTGCTCGATCACGCGCTGCGCACGATGACCTTCTATCATCCGCACTGCATGGACCCGGCGGGCGGCTTCTACCACTTCTACAAGAACGACGGCACGATCTACGACCGCACGTCGCGTCATCTCGTGTCGAGCACCCGCTTCGTCTTCAACTATGCGATGGCCTACAAGCACTTCGGCCTCGACGAATATCGCGGCGGCGTGGCGCATGGCATCGAATATCTGCGCGAGGTTCATCGCAATCCGCAGACGGGCGGCTATGCGTGGACGTTGAACGGCCGCGACGTCACGGATGCAACGAATCATTGCTATGGCCTCGCGTTCGTCGTGCTCGCGTATGCGAAGGCGGTCGAAGCCGGATTCGACGAAGCGCGCGCGTATCTCGACGAAACCTGGCATCTGATGGAGACGCACTTCTGGGACGCGCAGCACGGCCTTTACAAGGACGAGGCGAGCGCGGACTGGCAAGTGTCCGACTATCGCGGGCAGAACGCGAACATGCATACGTGCGAAGCGCTGCTCGCCGCGTTCGAAGCGACCGGAGAAGCGCGCTATCTCGATCGCGCGGCGCTGCTCGCGGACAACATGGTGAATCGGCAGGCCGCGCTCGCGGGCGGGCTCGTGTGGGAACACTACAAGCCGGACTGGTCGATCGACTGGGACTACAACAAGGGCGATCGCAGCAATATTTTCAGGCCGTGGGGCTTTCAGCCTGGGCATCAGACGGAATGGGCGAAGCTGCTGCTGATCCTCGATCGTCATCGGCCGGAGGCGTGGCACGTCACGCGTGCGCGCGAGCTGTTCGATCGCGCGCTGCAATTGTCGTGGGATCACGAGCACGGCGGCATGGTCTATGGCTTCGACACCGAAGGCAAGTTCTACGACGAAGACAAGTATTTCTGGGTTCAGGCGGAATCGTTCGCGGCGGCCGCGCTGCTCGCGGATCGCGCGCAACGCGATGGCGACGCGGCGCTTGCCGCGCGTTACTGGAACGATTACGACCGCCTGTGGACTTATAGCTGGGAGCATTTCGTCGATCACAAGTGGGGTGCGTGGTATCGCATTCTCACGCGCGACAATCGCCAGTACAGCGACGAGAAAAGCCCGGCGGGCAAGACGGACTATCACACGATGGGCGCATGCTACGAAGTCCTGAATATCGTGCGCTGAAAGAATCACAACCTTGGGAGTCAGACGATGAAAACGAAAGCAGCAATCGCATGGGAAGCCGGCAAGCCGTTGACGATCGAAGAGGTCGATCTCGAAGGTCCGCGCGCGGGCGAAGTGCTGATCGAGGTGAAGGCGACGGGCATCTGCCACACCGATTACTACACGCTCTCCGGCGCGGATCCGGAAGGCATTTTCCCCGCGATTCTCGGGCATGAAGGCGCGGGCGTCGTCGTCGATGTCGGGCCGGGCGTCGGCACGTTGCGAAAAGGCGATCACGTCATTCCGCTCTACACACCGGAATGCCGCGAGTGCAAGTTCTGTCTGTCGCGCAAGACCAATCTCTGCCAGAAGATTCGCGCGACGCAAGGCAAAGGCCTCATGCCCGATGCGACTTCGCGCTTCTCGCTCGATGGCAAACCGCTGTTCCATTACATGGGGACGTCGACGTTTTCGAATTACATCGTCGTGCCGGAGATCGCGGTGGCGAAAGTGCGCGAGGACGCGCCGTTCGACAAGATCTGCTATATCGGTTGCGGCGTGACGACGGGCGTCGGCGCGGTCGTGTATTCGGCGAAGGTGGAAGCGGGCGCGAATGTCGTCGTATTCGGGCTGGGCGGCATCGGCCTGAACGTGATTCAGGGCGCGAAGATGGTCGGCGCGGACAAGATCATCGGCGTCGATATCAATCCGGGCCGCGTCGAGCTCGCGAAGAAGTTCGGCATGACGCACTTCATCAACCCGAAGGAAGTGGAGAACGTCGTCGATCACATCGTGCAATTGACCGATGGCGGCGCGGATTATTCGTTCGAATGCGTCGGCAATACCACGCTCATGCGTCAGGCGCTCGAATGCACGCACAAGGGCTGGGGCCAGTCGTTCATCATCGGCGTGGCGGCGGCGGGGCAGGAAATCAGCACGCGTCCGTTCCAGCTCGTCACGGGCCGCGAATGGAAGGGCTCGGCGTTCGGCGGCGCGCGCGGCCGCACGGATGTGCCGAAGATCGTCGACTGGTACATGGAAGGCAAGATCAACATCGACGATCTGATCACGCATCATCTGAAGCTGGAGCAGATCAACGACGGCTTCGACCTGATGAAGAAGGGCGAGTCGATTCGTTCCGTCGTCATCTATTGAGCTACTGAGCGAGGAAAACGCGATGCTGGAACTCGTGGAAGAACATCGTTGTTTCGATGGCGTGCAGCGCATCTATCGGCATGAATCGCAGACTATCGGCCTGCCGATGCGCTTTTCCGTCTTTTTGCCTGCTGCCTCGTCTTCTTCGAAGGTGCCGGCGTTGTTTTATCTCGCCGGCCTGACTTGCACCGAAGAGACGTTCCCGATCAAGGCGGGCGCGCAACGTTACGCGGCGGAGCACGGCATCGCGCTGATTGCGCCGGATACTTCGCCGCGTGGCGCGGATATTCCGGGCGAGAAGGATTCGTGGGATTTCGGCGTCGGCGCGGGGTTTTATGTCGATGCGACGCGCGAGCCTTGGGCGCGGCGTTATCGCATGTACTCGTATGTGACGCAGGAGTTGCGCGAGACAGTTCTCGCGGAGTTGCCGGTGCGAGAGGATCGTATCGGCATCTTCGGGCATTCGATGGGCGGGCACGGGGCGCTCGTGCTCGCGTTGCGCAATCCGGATCTTTATCGGAGTGTGTCGGCGTTTGCGCCTATTGCGGCGCCGTCACAGTGTCCGTGGGGCGTGAAAGCGTTTTCTGGCTATCTCGGCGATGATCGTTCGGCGTGGGCGCAGTACGATGCGAGCGAGTTGATTCTCGGCGATGCGGCTGCTCGGTTCGAAGGCGGGATTCTTATCGATCAGGGACTGGCGGATCAGTTTCTCGCCGAGCAGTTGCACCCTGATGTCTTGGAGCGCAATGCGCGTGATGCCGGACACAGTTTGATCGTGCGGCGGCATGAAGGCTATGACCACGGGTATTTCTTTATTTCTACCTTCGTCGGGGAGCATGTCGCGCATCATGCGCGGGTTTTGTGTCGGTGAGGTTTGGTCTTCTTGTTGTTGCCGGATCCCGTGATCGTGTCGGTCTATTAGCGTTGCCCCTGTGCGGGGCGGCATTGCTGACAGACCGACGCGATCACGGGCTCCAGCGAAGAAATCAATTCCCCCGCTTTCCCAACAAGCTCGCCCCATAAACAACCGCAGCCAGCATAGTGATCCAGAAACTAGTAGGCCAATCGGTATAGAAGGCGAGCGTAAGCCCAACCCAAGCCTGTGCGAGTGCAAACAGCGCCGCAAGCACGAGCCCTGACGACAATCGCGTCGTGACGTTCTGCGCCGCCGCCGCGGGCCCGACCATCAACGCAAAAACGAGCAGCACCCCGACGATCTGCGTGCAAGCCGCGACTGCCAGCGCGGTGATCGCGAGAAACATCACGGAGACGAGCCGCAACGACACGCCCTTGGCCTCCGCGAGCTCCGGCTGCAAGGACGCAAACAACAAAGGCCGCATGATGACCGCAAGCGCACCGAGGCTGACGACAGCGAGCCCGGCAAGCACGACCAGCGTGTCATGACTCACGCCAAGCACGTTGCCGAACAGAAGCGCAGTAGCCTGAGTCGCATACGCGGTGAAGAAGTGCAGAAACAGCAACCCGAACCCGAGCGAGAGAGAAAGAATCACGCCGATGGCCACATCGCGGCCCGAGAGCCGCTCGCCGAGCGCACCCATCCCGACGCCCGCCGCGAGCGTGAATCCGACCATCCCCCAGAGCGGCGGCATGCCGAGCAGCACCGCGCCCGTCGCGCCGGTAAAGCCGACGTGCGATAGCGCGTGACCCGCGAAGGTCTGTCCGCGCAGCACGAGAAAATACCCGACGATCCCCGACAGCACCGCGACGATCCCCGACGCCGCGAATGCATTCACCATGAAGTCGTATTCGAACATTGCGCTTTCTATTTGACGTGACTGTGGCTGTGGCCGTGATCGTGCTCATGGCCGTGATCGTGTTCATGCTCGTGCTCTCCGCCTTCCTCGTGCGCGTGATCGAGCTTGTCGATTTCGACATCGCCCGACATCACGAAGATGCGGCCGTTCACGCGCATCACGTCGATGGGCGAGCCGTACAGACGCGAGAGCACCGGCTTCGAAATGACTTCATCGACAGTGCCGAGCGCCGCGCGCCCGCTGCCGAGATAAAGCACGCGGTCGAGCGAATTGAGCAGCGGATTGAGTTCGTGCGCCGAGAACAGCACGGTGATGTTCAACTCGCGCTGCACGCGCCGCACGAGTTCGACGACCCCCGTCTGATGCCGCGGATCGAGGCTGATCAGCGGCTCGTCGAGCAGCAACAGACGCGGATTGCCGAGCAGACACTGCGCGAGCAAAAGACGCTGGCGCTCGCCGCCCGACAACTCCGACAACGGACGCGAAGCAAGCTGATGCGCGCCGACGAGCTCCAGCACGCGCTCGACATCCGCACGGATGCGGGCATTGCGATGCGGCAGTCCCCAGTGATGACCATCCGCGGCCATCGCGACGAAATCGCGGCCGAGCACGCGCCGGTTCGCGAGACCCGTGCGTATCTGCGGCATATAGCCGATCGACGGATTGCCGCGCACGACCGCTTCGCCATTCACGCGAATCGTCCCGCTCTTCACAGGCACGAGTCCGAGCAGGGCGCGCATCAGCGTGGTCTTGCCCGCGCCGTTCGGCCCGAGCACGCCGATGAACTCGCCGTTCTTCACCGTGAAACTCGCGTCGTTGAGAATCTCGCGCCCGCCGAGTGCGAGCGTCACGCGATCGACTTCGAGCGCGGGCTGCATCGTCGCATTCATCGCTGCCATCCTTGCAAGGCGCCCGCTAGCGAGTCGAGCTGCGACTGCATCCATTGCTGATACGTCTTCTTCGCGGGCAAAGTCTCCGTCACGCTGATGCTCGGCACATGCGCGTCCTTCGCGATGTCCAGCAGACGCTTCGTCAGCGCGCCCGTCGCCTGGCTGTTGTAGATGAGCACATGCACGCGACGCTCGCGCAGATCCTTCTCGAACGCGGCGATGTCGGCGGGACTCGGCTCGGTCTCGTTCATCGACGCGAGCTGGAAGCGCTGGTTGCGCATCTCGAAGCCGATCGCATCGGCCATGTAGCCGAACACCGGCTCGGTCGCCGTCACGGGCACGCCCTTGTAATGCGACTTCATCTGCGCGACGGTCGCGTCGATCGGTTTCATCGAATCGAGGAACGCTGCGAGGCGCGCGTCGTAATCGCTCTTGTGCGACGGGTCCGCGCTCACGAGATACGCGCTCACCGCCTTCGCGACGACGGGCATCGTCGCCGGGTCGTACCAGAGGTGCGGATTGTCGCCGCCCTTCTTGCCGACGAGCTTCGCCGCGACGATCGCCGTGCGCTTGCCATTGCTCTTGGATGCCGCGAGCAGCTTGTCCATCCACGGATCGTAGTCCGCGCCGTTATAGACGACGAGCGCCGCGTGCTGCAACGCGCGCGCGGTCTTGGGACTGGCTTCGAAGAGATGCGGGTCTTCGTCCGGATTGTTGAGGATGCTCGTCACCTGCACGTGATCGCCGCCGAGCTGGCGAATGACGTCGCCGTAAAAGTTCTCCGCCGCGACGACCGGCACGCGCGCGGTCTGTGCCGATGCCGCGCTGCAAAAGCCGAGCGCGAGGGCGAAGCAGGTCAGGACGTGCGCGAGTTTCATCGATTTCCTTGCAAGTGAGATGTTCTTGAGACGCGGCGATTCAGACATCGCGATGCTTTCGCTGGCAATCGGCGCACAGCCCGCTCAACTCCACGACCTGGTGATGCACCTGAAAGCCGTGCGCGGGCGGGCTCGCCGACAGCGACGATGCGAGTTCGCGGCCCTGAATTTCGAGCGTCGCGCCGCATTCGTCGCAGATGAGGAACTGGCTCTCGTGAGGCTTGCCGGCATCGCAACACGCGATGAACGCGTTCTTCGACTCGATGCGATGCACGAAGCCGTTATCGACGAGAAACTCCAGCGCGCGATACACCGTGGTCGGCGGCACGCGCGCGCCGCGTTGCGGCTCCATCGCGTCGATGAGGTCATAGGCGCCGATCGGCTTGTGCGCCTTCAGCACGAGTTCGTAGACCTGACGGCGCAGCGGCGTCAGCGCGACGCCGCGCTCGATAGCGAGCGCCTCGGCGCGCGCCAGCATGTTTTCGACGGATGCGGTCATGTGAATATCGGCCACGCAGAGGTGGCTGCAAAAGGTTGAAGCGCGAGCGAGGGCCGCTCGTCGGACGTTTGGGCGATGATATAACGTATCACGTTCCGTTGCACATTCGCGCACGCTTTATTTTCGGCGGCCGCGGTACGCCTTTTGCTCTCGCGCGCTTGCCGGACGGGGTTTTCCCGAGGTTTTGCGATGTTTGCGCGTCGCAGCATCGAAAGCTGTGTTGACACCTTGACACGATCACGCGCAGCGCCGATCATTCGATCAAACAGAGAGCAATTGTTCATTCGCGGAGCGTTCGCTCGCCGCGAGGGACAAAAAACTATCGGAGACATCGGTGAGATTGAGAGACAAGGTCGCGATCATCACGGGCGCCGCGAGCGGCATCGGCGAAGCAGTTGCGCGGCGCTATCTGGAAGAAGGCGCGAACGTCGTCGTCGTGGATGTGAAGAACGAAGACGCCATGGCCCAGCGCTTCGCGGACGTGGCCGACCGCGTGCTCGCGCTGAAGGCCGACGTCACGCAGCGCGACGACATCGCACGCATCGTGACGCGCACCGTCGAACGTTTCGGCGGCATCGACATTCTCTTCAACAACGCGGCGCTTTTCGACATGCGCCCGATCCTCGACGAATCCTGGGACGTCTATGACCGCCTCTTCGCGGTCAACGTCAAAGGGATGTTCTTTCTGATGCAGGCGGTCGCGCAGCGCATGGTTGAGCAGGGGCGCGGCGGCAAGATCATCAATATGTCATCGCAGGCCGGGCGGCGCGGCGAAGCGCTCGTGTCGCATTACTGCGCGACCAAGGCGGCGGTCATCAGCTATACGCAATCGGCGGCGCTCGCGCTCGCGAAAGAGCGCATCAACGTGAACGGCATCGCGCCGGGCGTCGTCGACACACCGATGTGGAAGGAAGTCGACGCGCTCTTCGCGCGTTACGAGAATCGTCCGCTCGGCGAGAAGAAACGGCTCGTCGGCGAAGAAGTGCCGCTTGGACGCATGGGCGTGCCCGACGATCTGACGGGCGCGGCGCTCTTTCTGGCGTCATCGGATTCGGATTACATCACCGCGCAGACGCTCAATGTCGACGGCGGCAACTGGATGAGCTGACGCGCCGCACGCGCGCCACGCAGCTTGAAGCGCGGGAAGCACCGTCTATAGTGAAACGGCGTCGAGTCGATGGCGCCAAGTCGGCGAAGGCAAGGGCGGCAACAAGGATAACCCCGGCAACCACGCGATCCACGATCGCGCACCCTCAAAAAGCAGGCAGCGGCATCCACGGCGCTTGCGTCATGCAGCGAGACCATCACGGCGCCCGTGCCAACAAAAAGGAGACGAACTCAATGAAACGCACTCAACGCATCGTTCGAGCACAACCGCGCGCGCGTCGCGCTCCGTTCGCGACCGCGGCGCTGTCCGCCGCGCTTGCAGCGGCCGCGCTCGTGCCGCTGTCGGGGCATGCCGCGACGACCATCACCATCGCGACGCTGAACAATCCGGACATGATCGAGCTGAAGAAGCTCGCGCCGGCGTTCGAAAAGGCCAATCCGGACATCCAGCTGAAATGGGTGATTCTCGAAGAGAACGTGCTGCGCCAGCGCGCCACGACCGACATCACGACCAACAGCGGCCAGTTCGACGTCATCACCATCGGCACGTACGAAGCACCGCAGTGGGGCAAGCGCGGCTGGCTCTCGCCGATGACCGGCCTGCCCGCCAACTACGATCTCGACGATGTCGTGAAGACCGCGCGTGACGGCCTCTCGTCGGGCGGCGTGCTGTATGCGCTGCCGTTCTACGTCGAAAGTTCGATGACGTACTACCGCAAGGATCTGTTCCAGGCCGCGGGACTGAAGATGCCCGATCAGCCGACCTACGACCAGATCAAGCAGTTCGCCGACAAGCTCACCGACAAGTCCAAAGGCCAGTACGGCATCTGCCTGCGCGGCAAGGCGGGCTGGGGCGAGAACATGGCGTACGTGTCGACGGTCGTGAACACGTTCGGCGGCGAGTGGTTCAACGAGAAGTGGCAGGCGCAGCTCGACACGCCCGAATGGAAGAAGGCAGTCGGCTTCTACGCCGATCTGCTGAAGAACGACGGCCCGCCGGGAGCGAGCTCGAACGGCTTCAACGAGAACCTCACGCTGATGTCGTCCGGCAAGTGCGCGATGTGGATCGATGCGACGGTCGCGGCAGGCATGCTCTACAACAAGTCGCAATCGCAGGTGTCGGACAAGATCGGCTTCGCGGCCGCGCCCGTCGCCGTCACGCCGAAGGGCTCGCACTGGCTGTGGTCGTGGTCGCTCGCGATCCCGAAGACGTCGAAGCAGCAGGAAGCCGCGAAGAAGTTCGCCGCGTGGGCGACGTCGAAGGAATACATCGAGATGGTCGGCAAGGACGAAGGCTGGGCATCGGTGCCGCCGGGCACGCGCAAGTCGACCTACGCGCGCCCCGAGTACAAGCAGGCCGCGCCCTTCGGCGACTTCGTGCTGAAGGCGATCGAAACCGCCGATCCGAACGATGCGACGCTGCACAAGGTGCCGTATAGCGGCATCCAGTTCGTCGGCATTCCGGAGTTCCAGTCGTTCGGCACGGTGGTCGGCCAGTCGATCGCGGGCGTCGTCGCCGGACAGACGAGCGTCGATCAGGCGTTGAAGGCCGCGAATGCCGCGGCGGATCGCGCCGTGAAGCAAGCGGGCTATCAGAAGTAATTCCTGTGGTAACGGGCCGCGTCGCCTGATGCGGCCCGGGAAGCATCATCGAGAGGTGACACGATGAGTCAACTGAATCCCCCCATCACCGATCATCATCTGGAGGAGTCCGCCGCCGAACGCGACAAGCGCCGCGCGAAGTCGGTGCGATGGCTGATCTCGCCGTCGACCGGACTGCTCTTCCTGTGGATGGCCATTCCGCTCGCGATGACGATCTGGTTCTCGTTTTCGCGCTACAACCTGCTGAATCCCGATGTCAAAGGTTTCGCGGGCTTCGATAACTTCGAGTTTCTCGTCACCGATCCCGCGTTCGGGCCGTCCATCGGACATACGCTGACGCTGATCGTGTCGGTGCTCGTCATCACGGTCGTAGGCGGCGTGCTGCTCGCCGTGCTGTTCGATCGCAAGTTCTTCGGACAGGGCATCGCGCGTCTGCTCGTGATCGCGCCGTTCTTCGTGATGCCGACGGTCTCCGCGCTCATCTGGAAGAACATGATCCTGCATCCGGTGTACGGCCTGATCGCGAGCCTGATGCGCTCGATGGGCATGCAACCGATCGACTGGTTCGCCGACTATCCGCTTTTCGCGGTCATCGTGATCGTCGCGTGGCAGTGGCTGCCGTTCGCCTTCCTGATTCTCTTCACGGCGATCCAGTCGCTCGATCAGGAGCAGAAGGAAGCGGCGCGCATCGACGGCGCGGGTCCGTTCGCGATGTTCTTCTTCATCACGCTGCCGCATTTGAAGCGCGCGGTGGCCGTGGTCGTGATGATGGAAACCATCTTCCTGCTGTCGATTTTCGCGGAAATCTATACGACGACGGGCGGCGGTCCCGGCACCGCGACGACGAATCTGTCGTACCTGATCTACGCGCTCGGCCTGCAGCAGTTCGACGTCGGCCTTGCATCGGCGGGCGGCATTCTCGCGGTGATTCTCGCCAATATCGTCGCGTTCTTCCTCGTGAGAATGCTCGCGAAGAACCTCAAAGGGGAGTACGAGTCATGAGCACGCAATCGGTCAATGTTCCGCCGCGGACTTCCGCGCTCGGCCATGCGAAGAACATCGTGCCTGGCATCGTCGCGTGGATCGTGTCGATCCTGCTGTTCTTCCCGATCTTCTGGATGACGATCACCGCGTTCAAGACCGAGCAGCAGGCGTATTCGTCGTCGCTGTTCTTCACGCCGACGCTGGAGAGCTTCCGCGAAGTGTTCGCGCGCAGCAATTACTTCGGTTTCGCGTGGAATTCGGTGCTGATTTCGGTCGGCGTCACGGTGCTCTGCCTGATCCTCGCCGTGCCGTGCGCCTACGCGATGGCCTTCTTTCCGACCAAGAAGACGCAGTCGGTGCTGCTGTGGATGCTGTCGACGAAGATGATGCCGTCGGTCGGCGTGCTCGTGCCGATCTATCTGCTGTGGAAGAACACGGGCCTGCTCGATACCGTGTCCGGCCTCGTGATCGTGTACACGCTCATCAATCTGCCGATCGCCGTATGGATGGCCTACACGTACTTCAACGAAGTGCCGAAGGACATTCTGGAAGCGGGCCGCATCGACGGCGCGACGACGTGGCAGGAAATCGTCTATCTGCTGATGCCGATGGCGTTGCCCGGTCTCGCATCGACGGGGCTCTTGCTCATCATCCTGTCGTGGAACGAGGCGTTCTGGAGCATCAACCTGTCGAGCTCGAACGCGGCGCCGCTGACGGTGTTCATCGCGTCGTATTCGAGTCCGGAAGGCTTGTTCTGGGCCAAGCTCTCGGCGGCTTCGTTGCTCGCGGTCGCGCCGATTCTGATCGTCGGCTGGGTCTCGCAGAAGCAACTGGTGCGCGGCCTTACGTTTGGCGCGGTGAAGTGAGGACGCACTCGTGAATCTCACTCCATCCCGAGACGCCAATCTCGAAGATCGCCTGCTGATCTGCGATTGCGACGGCGTGCTGATCGACAGCGAAACGGTGGCGGCGCGCGTGCTCGTCGCCGAGTTGCAGGCGCTGTGGCCGGGCGTCGATGTCGAGCCGGTCGTGATGCCGCTGCTCGGCCTGCGCATCGAGGCCGTGCTCGCCAGCGCCGCCGATACGGTGAACCGGACGCTGACGCACGATCAGGTCGTCGCCATCCGGCGGGCCGTCGAAGCCGCGGCGATGCAGGCGCCGACCGTGCCGGGCATCGCCGAGGCGCTCGCGGCCGTGCCCTTCACGAAGGCGTGCGCGAGCAACAGCTTCTCGACGTATGTCGATGCCGTGCTGCAGCGCACGGGTCTGCTGCGCTTTTTCGGCGAGCGGCGTTTCTGCGCGGACATGGTCGCGAATCCGAAGCCCGCGCCGGACGTGTATCTCGCGGCGGCGCGCGCGATGCGCATCGATCCGCTGCGCTGCCTCGTCGTCGAAGACAGCGTGACCGGCGTGACGGCGGCGCGCGCGGCGGGCATGCCGGTGCTCGGCTTCATCGGCGGCGGACACGCGACCGAAGGGCAGATCGGCGCGCTCGAAAAAGCGGGCGCGCAGGCGGTATTCGACGACATGACGCGACTGCCTGCGCTCGTCGAGCAATGGCTGCAGAACGCGACGTTCGAACTCAGATAGCGATGGCGTTTCATCGCATCGCCAATGAAGACTGGAGACACACACCATGGCTAGCCTGACACTTCGCAACATCAGCAAGCGTTATGAAGAAACCGAGGTGATGCGCAACATCAACCTCGATATCAACGACGGCGAGTTCGTCGTGTTCGTGGGCCCGTCGGGCTGCGGCAAGTCGACGTTGATGCGGATGATCGCCGGCCTCGAAGACATCAGCGGCGGCGACCTGATGATCGACAATGCGCGCGTGAATGAGCTCGCGCCCGCGAAGCGCGGCATCGCGATGGTGTTCCAGTCGTACGCGCTTTATCCGCACATGACGCTGTACGACAACATGGCGTTCGGCCTCAAGCTCGCGGGCGAGAAGAAGCCCGCGATCGACGCCGCCGTGAAGAACGCCGCGAAGATTCTGCACATCGATCATCTGCTCGATCGGAAGCCCAAGCAGCTTTCGGGCGGCCAGCGTCAGCGCGTCGCGATCGGGCGCGCGATCACGCGCAAGCCGAAGGTGTTCCTCTTCGACGAGCCGCTCTCGAACCTCGACGCCGCGCTGCGCGTGAAGATGCGCCTGGAATTCGCGCGCCTGCACGACGATCTCAAGACGACGATGATCTACGTGACGCACGATCAGGTCGAAGCGATGACGCTCGCGGACAAGATCGTGGTGCTGTCGGCGGGGAACATCGAGCAGGTCGGCACGCCGAACACGCTTTATCACGCGCCGGCGAACCGGTTCGTGGCGGGCTTCATCGGCTCGCCGAAGATGAACTTTTTGTCGGGCACCGTCGCCGCGGTGCAGAACGACGGCGTCCTCGTGAAGTACGCGACGGGCGAGACGCAACTCGTCGGCGTGCTGCCGGGCAATGCGAAGCCGGGCGATGCGGTGACGGTCGGCGTTCGTCCGGAGCATCTGCAGCCGAATTCGCCGGAAGCGGGCGATTACGGTCTCTCCGCGACGGCGATGACCGTCGAGACGCTCGGCGATGCGGCATATCTGTACGCGGAAACCGAAGTCGCGCCGGATGGATTGATCTCGCGCATTCCGCCGCTGGAGAAGCACGCGCGTGGCGAGAAGCTGAAGCTCGGCGCGTCGCCTGAGCATTGTCATCTGTTCAACGCGGAAGGGCAGGCGTTTACGCGCAAGGTGGTCGATTCGTGGCTGCGGGAGCACGCGACGGCCGCTTGAGCGTTCCTCGGGTGTTGCGGGCGCGGTTCGTCGGGACCGCGCTTTTTCGTTTTATGCCGCGTTATTCGACCTGACACCTTCCCAAAGGGCTTCGGTGCAAAGCGCAATGTGCTCCGGACTGCGCGGATAGACTTGCTCGCGGGCCTTTACGACTTCGTTGAGCATTCCCAGCAACCGGCCTTCGAGCTCGACGCGGCTTGCGCCCCAAGTCATATCGATATCGGAGATGGCAACGCCTACGGATCGGTGCAGCTTGATCAGGGCATCGACGATATCGAGATTCGGGTCGTAGCGGATAGCGTGTTTCTGAATGAACGCGCGCCGGAACATGGTGCTCGGATTGGCTAGATAAGCCGCTCCGAGAAGAAAGCGGCCTTTGATGGTCGCATCGTCGAGCGGAAAGTCGGTTATGGATTCTTCGTCGCCAAAGAGCCTGATCTGAGAGCCGACCACGGTCACATCCGGATTCGCATCGAGAAAATCTGCCTGTTTTCGGAGACGCCCCGGTTCGGCCAGATCGTCGTGATCGATGCGCGCGATGTATTCGCCCCGGCACAGATCGAAACCGCGATTGGCGAGATGCGGATGCGCTCGTCGTTCAGGCTTCGAACGAGTGAGAGCGTGTCGTCGGTGCTGGCGTCGTCGAGAACGAGGATTTCGAAGTCGGCGTCCTGGTTGAGCAACGATTTCAACGTTTCGACGATATGCGATTAGGTGTTATAGGTTGGAACGACGATTGATATTCTTGGCATTACTAATAGTGAAGGAATAAAGTCGGCGCGTAGCTTACGTCCCAATGTCGCTCAAAAGGAACCAGCGCATCGATTAATCATTTGAGTTGCCTGCAAATCGATGATCCGCGTCAAAACCTTGTTTCTCTCGGCTTCCTCCTAATCAAATCACGGCGGCGTACCGCTAGCATGTCGTGCACATTTATGCACCTGACGCGACAAGGAGAAGCAGTGCGATTCGACGGCTATTTCATCAATCTGGATCGGAGTCAGGATCGGCGCAAGTCGATGGAGACGCAACTGGCGAGCATCGGCTATCAGGATCGAATCGTGCGTTTCCCCGCGGTTGACGGCATCGCCCAAGGACCGTTCGACAACGCGGGCAAGAACTGCGTCTGGGCATGTCGGCAATCGCACGAACGGGTGATCCTCAACTCCTCCGCCGACACCGCCACCGTCGTGCTGGAAGACGACGTGGAACTGAGCCCGCTCTTTCCGACGCTCATCAACGATCACATACTCGCGGCGCACATCGGCAACAATCCCGACCTCGACCTGATGTTCCTCGATTGCGCACCCGTATTCGACCGCGTGTCCCTTCTGCTGCTGGAGGCGGAGAAGCGCATGAACGGCCGCGCGAATCCGCAATTGCTCGGCGATGGCCGTCACTATTTCGACAATGTCAGTTTGTTCGACGCGAGGGCAACCTACGCGTTTTGTGCGGCGGCGTACGTTGTCACGCCGAAGGGAAAGCAGAAACTTCGTACGCTGTATTCAGCGTCGGAAGACCAGGCCGTGCCGGTCGACATGCTTTTCAGGCACTGGCTGCACTTCGACGGGCTTTCCGGCCAACTGGTCGTTCCGTTCCTCGCAACGCCGGAATACATGAGCGCATCGACGATTTCGTACGATGCACTCGACGCGCCCGTCATCGATCAGACAGTCGGCCTGGCGATCGGCGCCATCCGCAGGCTGCTCTTCGCCGGCGATGCCAATCTCGACACGAACAGGATCGATGCGCTCATCGAAGCCGGCCCGCGTTCGCCCGAATACAAGCTAGGGCTGGAACTTGCCGCAGCGATGATGAGGGCGTCGTAAAACCGTACTCGTATCGGGCGATGCGCGATAATCTCGGCTTTCGACCGGCCACATCCGATGACCGGCGCCGAACCCCCATACCGCCATGCCCGTCCTGAACGAAATCTTCGTCTATCCGATCAAGTCCTGCGCGGGCATTTCACTGCGCCGCGCGACGCTCTTCGAGACCGGCCTCGAATACGACCGCCACTGGATGGTGATCGACACCGCCGGCGCCATGTTCACGCAACGCTCGCATCCGCGCATGGCGCTGGTCCGCACCGCGTTCGATGCCGATGATCTCGTCATCGACGCGCCCGGCATGCCGACCCTGCGCACGCCCTTGCGCGCCGAAGCGCTCGCCGATGCGAAGCCGATTCGCGCGACCGTCTGGCGCGACACCGTCGATGCGCTCGACGCGGGCGAACAAGCCGCGCACTGGTTTAGCACGTTCCTCGGCGTATTCGCGCGTCTCGCGCGATTCGCACCGGCATCCCGCCGCGATGTCAGCGATAAATGGACCGCGCCGCAATCCACGCACACGCGTTTCGCGGATCAGTTTCCGTTGCTGGTCGTCGGTCAGGCATCGCTCGACGATCTCAACGCGCGGCTGTCGGCCAAAGGCGCGCCGGGCATCGCGGCGAATCGCTTCCGCCCGAACCTCGTGATCGGCGGACTCGATGCTTACGAAGAGGACTACGTCGGCGAAATGCGGATCGGCGATGCGCAATTGCGGCTCGTGAAGCTCTGCACGCGCTGTCCGATTCCGTCGATCGATCAGGCGACGGGCGCGCCGAACCCGGCATGGCCGCACGAACCGCTCGACACGATGAGCGCGTACCGTGGCAGCGACCAGTTCGACGGCGCGCTCACCTTCGGCAAGAACGCGATCGTTCTGGAAGGCGAGGGCGTTGCGCTGGAGATCGGACAGGAAGTGGAAGCGGAAATCGACTTCTGAGCCGTCAGGCTTCGAGTGCGGCCTTCGCGCACAGTTCGTCGGTGACGAGCCCCGACAGCCACTTTCCCTTCAACGCCGCGACCAGTGCTTCGCGCTTGCGCTCGCCGCCCGCGAAGCCGATGGTCGGACGTTTGGGCGGCGAGTCGAGCGCGAGGCTCGTCGCGCGCGCGCCGGTCTTCGATTGCACGCGGCGGCCGTCTGCATCGATCGGCAGGCCGAGCCATTCGGCGACGGCGCCTGCCGACATCATTTCATCGACTTCCGCGCGCGTGATGAAGCCGTCCTCGTGCAGCGGGCAATTCACGCCCACGTTGCCGATGCCGACGAACGCCACGTCCGCCTTCTGCGCGAGTTCGCCGACGATGCGATACAGCCGGTGATTGACCCACTGCGCGCGCTCGGCGACGTTATCTGCCATGAGCGGCGCGGGCAGCATGAAGTGCTTGCCGCCGGTCTTTTCCGATAGCTGCTGCGCGACGTCGTAACGATTCGACGAGCCGTCCTGCGCGATTGCGCCGACCATCGACACGAAACGATGCTGCGGCCGGTCGATCTGTCCGATCTGCGCGACGCAGGCTTTCAGCGTGCGCCCGCTGCCGATCGACACGACGAGCGGCTTTTCTTCGAGCAGATAGCGCTCCATGACCTGCGCGCCGGCGACGGCGAGCTTGCGGTCGACTTGTTCGGGCGCATCGCCGTCGATGGGCACGACTTCGCACATCGCGAGGCCGTAGCGGTCGCTCAGCGCTTTGGCGAGCGAAAGACAATCGGCGATGCGGTGATCGACGCGCACGCGGATCAGGTTTTTTTCGACCGCGAAGGCGACGAGGCGCTGCGCCACCGGACGCGAGATCTGGAGCTTTTCGGCGATCTCGTTTTGGGTGTTGCCGGCGACGTAGTAGAGCCACGCTGCGCGCGTTGCGAGATCGAGTTTTTCAGTGGATTTGGGCACTGGGGGTTTGGTTTTCGGTTCTTGGTTTTTGATTTTCGCTTTCTGGCGAGGGTGTTCGTCGTGGAATCCTGATTACATGTCGGTCTATTAGCACTGCCCCTGTGCGGGGCGGCAGTCACTTTCTTTGCTGCTGCAAAGAAAGTGACTGTATTGAGCGTCAAGGGTTGAGTTGGTAAGGATCATGGTTTTGGGGGGTTCCAAGTTGTGCCGTCGCGCATCATGGCGTTGAGCTGGGTGAGCATCTTGCGCATTGCTGCGACGAATGCGACTTTGGTCTTTTTGCCTCTGGCGCGCAGGCGGTCGCAAAACGCCTTGATGTGCGCGTTGGATCGCTGGGCGGCGACGCAGGCCATGTAGAGGGCGCGCCGCACGATGGGGCGGCCGCCCGAGACGTGCCGCTGGCCGCAGTGGGCGCCGCTATCGGAATTGAACGGGGCGAGCCCGGCGAGCGAGGCGATTTCGCGGGCGTTGAGGGTTCCGAGTTCGGGCAGAAAGGCAATGAGCACGGCC
>NZ_JARUXN010000001.1:840234-1142901 GCF_031451415.1 Caballeronia sp. LZ028
CCCCAAAACCATGATCCTTACCAACTCAACCCTTGACGCTCAATACAGTTGCTTTCTTTGCAGCAGCAAAGAAAGTGACTGCCGCCCCGCACAGGGGCAACGCTAATAGACCGACACGAAAACGGGGATCCGGCGAAGAGAAACAAAGCGCCAAACCCCGCACCGCCCACAAGCTTCATAGAAGCTCAATACCAATACAAAATCAAGCCAACCGCGGCCGCGCCGAATCGAACAACGGCCTCACATGCTGATACAGCTCCCGAAACCCCTTCAACCGCTGCCGCAGCAACGCATGCCGTTCGGAATTCGGCGTGAATTCCTGCTTGATCTCGGGCTTCGCGAGCACCGTCGCCGGATCGCCGCCCGCCGCAAGCCACCCGAGCCGTGCCGCGCCGAGCGCCGCGCCGGTCTCGCCGCCGCCGTGCGTGCGCGTCGGGGTATCGAAGGCATCGGCGAACATCTGCGCCCAATACGCGCTACGTGCACCGCCCCCGAGCATCGATAGCGCGCGCGCCTGCGTGCCCGCGGATTGAAGCGCATCGAGGCCATCGGTCAAGGAGAGCGTCACGCCTTCGAGCACCGAATAGCCGAGCAACGCGCGATCGGTCGCGTGCGTCATGCCGAAGAACACGCCCTGCGCATACGGATCGTTGTGCGGCGTGCGCTCACCACTCAGATACGGCAAAAACAACGGCGCAGACGACAAAACATCGACAGGCAAAGCTTCGATTTCCGCGAGCAGCGTCGGCTCATCCGTCGATGTCAGCTTGCACACCCAGCGCAAACAGCTTGCCGCCGACAGCACCACGCTCATCTGATGCCACCGATCCGGAATCGCGTGACAGAACGCGTGGACGGCCGAAGCCGGGTTCGGCCGAAAGCGATCGCCGATGACGCACAGCACACCCGATGTGCCCAGCGACAGAAAACCATCGCCCGGATCGGTCGCGCCGATGCCCACCGCGCTCGCGGCATTGTCGCCGCCGCCCGCCGCGACGATCACGCCTTCGCGCAAGCCGAATTCGCGCGCGAGTTCGGGCCGCAAGGTGCCCGAGGGCGCGCTGCCTTCCGCAAGCGACGGCATCTGCCGGCGCGACATGCTGCACGCGGCAAGCAACTCGTCGGACCAGTCGCGGCGCGCGACATCGAGCCAGAGCGTGCCCGCGGCATCGGATGGATCGGACACTTTCGTGCCCGTCAGATGCATCCGCAGATAATCCTTCGGCAACAGCACGCACGCGGTCTGACGGAAGACATCGGGTTCGTTGTGCGCGACCCAGAGCAGCTTCGGCGCGGTGAAGCCAGGCATCGCCAGATTGCCGGCGATCTCGTGCAGGTTCGGCGCGCGCTCGTAGAGCTCGGCGCATTCCTTGTCGCTGCGCATGTCGTTCCACAGGATCGCGGGACGCAGCACCTTGTCCTGCGAATCGAGCAGCACGGCGCCGTGCATCTGACCGGACAGACCGATGCCGCGCACCTGCGCGAACTCATCCGGGAATTTCTCGCGCAGCTTGAAGAGCGCGGCGCGCGTGCCTTCCCACCAGTCGAGCGGATTCTGCTCCGACCAGCGCGGCTTCGGACGCGAAACGGTGAACGGCGTGCCGGCCGTGCCGACGACGCTGCCGTCGCTCGCGAGCAGCAGCACTTTCACTTCGGAGGTGCCGAGGTCGATGCCTAAGTACATGAACGGACCCTTTGTCGTTGCCGGAATCGAACTTGGTCAGAAACCAGGCGGGACGCCATATCGGCGGGAGGCGCTAATTTAACGCCACGCGCGACGCCGCGCCATGAGCACATTACCCGAGCGGCGCGGCTTGCAGTTTCGCGATGCCATTAACGCGGCGATAACAGCGGGCTTATGGCCGCTTATGGCCGGTTATGGCCGCTTGCCGCCTACGGCCGATTGGCGAGCCATGCATCGACTTTCGCAATCGCGCTGCGCATCACGCGTTCGAGGCCTTCGGTCTGCGCCATGCTGCCCCACAGGAGCTTGTCGCTCGTGAAGGCCTTGACCGGATCGGGCGACGTGAAGAAGCCGTGCGCCACCGCCGGATCCATCACGCCATCCTGATAGGCATACGGCAGCTTGCCCTCGTGCCAGCGTTCGAGAAAGCGGAAGAAGAGCGCAGGCAGGATCGCGGTCGAATCGGGATCGACCTTGCGCGCGAAGCATTCCGAGAGCGTCGGCGCGATGAAGCCCGGCAGCTTCGAGAAGCCATCCGCCGCGACGCGCTGGTTCGTGTCCTTGATGTACGGATTGCTGAAGCGGTCGAGCACGACATCGCGATATTTCTCGAGATCGATCGGGCTCGGCGTGAGGCAGGGAATCACGTCGTCGGTGACGTAGGCGTCGGCGAGCGCGCGGATTTCCATGTCCTGCGTGCCTTCGTGAATGTATTGCAGCCCGACGAGCGTGCCCGCCCACGCAATGCAGCTATGGCTCGCATTGAGGATGCGGATTTTCGCCTCCTCATACGGATGCACCGATTCGACCATCTCCGCGCCGACCTGCTCCCACGCGGGCCGCCCGGCGATGAAGCTGTCTTCGATCACCCACTGGATGAACTTTTCGCCCATCACGGGCGCTTTGTCGTCGAAGCCGGTCGCGGCCTTCACGCGTTCGGCGACGTCGGGCGTCGGGCGCGGCGTGATGCGATCGACCATCGCGTTCGGACACGACGTGTTCGCGATCATCCACTCGCGCAGCGCGGTCTCGCCGCGCCGTTCGAGAAATTCGAGCATGCCCGCCTTGAAGCGGTCGCCGTTGCTGCGCAGGTTGTCGCAGTTCTGCAGCGATACCTGGCCCGCGCCATTCTTCATGCGCGCATCGAGGATCGCGGCGAGCGCGCCGTAGATCGTGGTTTTTGCGCCCTTGAGGTCGGCGGCGAGATCGGGGTTCGCGGTGTCGAGCTTGTCGTGCTCGTCGAGGTAATAGCCACCTTCGGTGACGGTGAACGACACGATCTTCGTCTTCGGGTCCGCGCCCACGGCGACGAGTTCGGCGAGATCCGCGGACCACGGCACGACCTTTTTGATCGCGCGGATCGTCTCGTATTCGCGCTCGCCCTTCGGCGTGACCGTTTCGAGCGTGTATTCGCCGTTCTGCGCGGCGAGGGCATCGAGCACGGCGTTCATGTCGCCGCGAATATTTCCGACCGCGAGCGACCAGCTTTTGTCGCCCGATTCGTTCAGTCGATGCAGATACCACGCCTGATGCGCGCGATGAAAAGACCCGGCGCCGATGTGCAGGATCACGTTGGCTTCGTTCGTCATGTCGTCTCTTCCTCTGAATGGCGGCGCGCCCGTTCTTCGCGGGCGGCTGGTCGCTTTGGCGCCACGACGGCGGCGGTCAAGGCGGTTTGAGTGAACATTTGCTCGTTCGATGATCGAATGATCGTATTCGGTTCGGCGAAAGTCAAGGCGCGAGGTGGGGTGGGGTTTGCCGCAATGCGGCGCAATTCGCGCGCCTTTGAGCGTTGGGAAGGCGAGTGGTGGAGCGCTCGCGAGCGGCGTTGCAGTGCAACAAGCGATGCGGCAGCGGGAGATCGGGAATAACCCGTAGCGGTGATGCTTTCGGCACTAAGCGAGCCGGATGCCTTCGGATCGGGGGCGGTGTTCGAGCCGATTTCCCAGCGCGTGGATCTGCGCCTTCATGAAATCCTGTCTTCGCGTCGGTCTATTTGCACTGCCCCTGTGCGGGGCGGCACCTACTTTCTTTGCTGCTGCAAAGAAAGTAGGCAAAGAAAGCAGCTTTTCAGGCCCGCGGTCACACGCAATTTGGGTAGTTCTCTCGTCACAGGCGGCACTCGCCTAAAGAGTGCCCTCATCACAATAGCGGGGCTTGGATCGCGCACGGTCTGACGAGCTAGTTTTCCAAGGACACTGGTTCAGCACGAAACAGCATCGGCACAGCGCTACGCGCTGCCGCTGGGTCTGCAAGGGAAACCATCGGTTTGCGCGCGCAGTGCGATAAAGATGTTAGTAGCGAAGCGCGTGCCTCCCCGATTGACCGGACGGCCGCGAAGCGGGCCGGAGCTATTTGGTGCTGAACCCGTTTGGCGTGTGGTGCGATGAGACGGACCGTGCGCGATCCAAGCCCGATTAGGTGTTTGAGGGCACTCTTTAGGCAGCCCACGAACGACGAGAGGACTACCCAAATTGCGTGTGACCGCGGGCGTATCGGAAGCTGCTTTCTTTGCTTACTTTCTTTGCAGCAGCAAAGAAAGTGAGTGCCGCCCCGCACAGGGGCAGTGCTAATAGACCGACACGAATACGGGATCCGACGACAACCAAGACCCCGAAAAAAACACGTCACCGCGCATGCAAACTCGGATGCGCATCAAACACCGGTCCTTGCACGAAATGCACATCGAACTGCTGAAGCGCATTGAACTGCGCCTCATCGCAGACATTCGAAAAGATGAGCGGAATCCTCAACCGATGTGCATACGCCACGAGATGCTTCACCACCGAGTCCCGTAAAGCCTGCGCCGCATCCATCTTGATGAAATCAAGCCGCGCCATATCCGACACTGCCATGATCTGCCCGGCATTCGGCAGATTCCCCGCGACCTTGAATCCGTAATGCTGATAGCTCTTCGTGAGATACCCAAGAAACGTCTTGTGCGCGACCGCCGCCGCAGGCAATTCGATCACCACCCGCGACGGGTTCATCCCGAACTCCATCAGCACGGAAGAGAAGTGCAGTCCGTGGTCATACTTCACGCTCTTCAATAGCCGCTCATGCACGCGCAGAAACAAAAGCCCCGGCCGATGCGGCCCGAAGAAATTGAACGCATGCAGCGCGCGCGACAGCCGGTCCAGCACGACCAGCTCGCGATCGTCTTCCAGTTGTCCGAACGGATCGCGCGGCGCATCGCCCTGAATGAGCGTCAACGCCTGCACGCCGAGTTCGTCGCCGAAACGCTCCGCGCTCTCCGGCGATGCGCTCAAAGTCTGCGGAAAGCTGTGCGTGCCGACATCGAAGATAGGCTCGTAGGCGCTCGAAATGCACAGATCGCGGTAATGCGCGATCGCCTGACCGGCGTGCTCGTTCTCGCCAAGCACGACATGCGCGCCGAGAAACGGATGTTCCGCGGCGCGGGCGACGAGTTCAGGCAAGGACGGGGCGATCATGGATGGAGCGTCGAGTTCGTGAGGCGTGCCGTACCGGGCAATTTTCATTCGAATGGTCGATGGTATCAGCGCGCAACGCCGCGTCCAGCACCAAATTCACATATTGATATGCGCGGCGAGGCCCGTCGATTAAGGGTATACGATGAATTTCACTAATCGTAATTGGTTTTACCATCCGTAAATTGCAGCGACGACATGCCGCGCACGGCGCCGTCGCCTGAACCGTCGCACTTTTCGTCGAGGATTCCGACCATGCCAACGTTCGAGACGCACACGGACGCGAACCAGCACTATCAATCGGGTTTCGCCAACGACTTCGCCACGGAGGCGCTGCCGGGCGCGTTGCCGATCGGCCGCAACTCGCCGCAACGCGCCGCTTACGGCCTGTACGCCGAGCAGCTTTCGGGCACCGCGTTCACCGCGCCGCGCGCGCACAATCGCCGTTCGTGGCTCTATCGGATACGTCCGGCGGCCGTGCACAAGCCGTTCACGCGCATTCCCGCCGACATGCTGCGCGCGAAACTCGTGGCCAATTTCACCGATGTTCCGCCGACGCCGCCGAACCAGTTGCGCTGGGATCCGCTGCCGATGCCCGCCGCGCCGACCGATTTCATCGACGGCTGGGTGACGATGGCCGGCAACGGCGCCGCGGAATCGATGTCCGGTTGCGCGATCCATCTCTACGCCGCGAACCGCTCGATGCAGGACCGCTTCTTCTACAACGCCGACGGCGAATTGCTGATCGTGCCGCAGCAGGGACGTCTCGCGATCTTCACGGAACTCGGCAAGCTCGATATCGAGCCGCACGAAATCGCGGTGATTCCGCGCGGCGTGCGCTTTTCGGTGACGCTGCCCGATGGCGAAGCGCGCGGCTACATCTGCGAAAACTTCGGCGCGCTGCTGCAATTGCCCGATCTCGGTCCGATCGGCTCGAACGGGCTGGCGAATCCGCGCGACTTCCTCACGCCGAACGCCGCGTATGAAGACCGCGAAGGCAGGTTCGAACTCGTCACGAAGATGAACGGCGTGCTTTGGCGCGCGGACATCGGTCATTCGCCGCTCGATGTCGTCGCGTGGCACGGCAATTACGCGCCGTACAAGTACGATCTGCGCCACTTCAACACCATCGGCTCGATCAGCTACGACCATCCGGATCCGTCGATCTTTCTCGTGCTTCAATCGCCGAGCGACACGCCGGGCGTCGATTCCATCGACTTCGTGATCTTCCCGCCGCGCTGGCTCGCCGCGGAAGATACGTTCCGGCCGCCGTGGTTTCATCGCAATGTCGCGAGCGAGTTCATGGGACTCGTGCACGGCGTCTACGACGCGAAGGCCGAAGGCTTCGTGCCCGGCGGCGCGAGCCTGCACAACTGCATGTCGGGGCACGGGCCGGATGCGGAAACGTTCGAGAAGGCATCGAAGAGCGATACGTCGAAGCCCGCGAAAGTCGACGTCACGATGGCCTTCATGTTCGAGACGCGCACGCTCATCAAGCCGACTCAGTTCGCGCTCGAAACCGCGCAGTTGCAGGCGAATTATTACGAGTGCTGGCAAGGTCTCACGAAACACTTCAACCCGGAGCAACGATGATCGACGCGCTGAAGGCCACACTCGCGCCCACTTTGAAGAGCTGGATCGAGTCCGCGAACGATCCCGCGAGCGACTTCCCGATTCAGAACCTGCCGTTCGGCATATTCAGCGACGCGGTGAACGCGCAGCCGCGCGCGGGCGTCGCGATAGGCGACTGGATCGCCGATCTCGCCGTGCTCGAAGACGCGCGTCTGATCGATGCGCGCGGCACGTTCCACGCATCGCGCCTGAACGACTTCATCGCGCTCGGACGCGAGACGTGGCGCGGCGTGCGTATCGCGCTGTCCGCGTTGCTCGCGCACGGCAATGCGACGTTGCGCGACGACGAAGCCTTGCGCCGCCGCGCGCTCGTGCCGCGCTCCGATGCGACGATGCATCTGCCGGTCGAGATTCCTGGCTACACGGATTTTTATTCCTCGAAGGAGCACGCGACGAACGTCGGCTCGATGTTCCGCGATCCGAAGAACGCGCTTCTGCCGAACTGGTCGGAATTGCCGGTCGGCTATAACGGGCGCGCGTCGTCGGTGGTCGTGAGCGGCACGCCCGTGCGCCGCCCGAACGGTCAGATCAAGCTGCCGAACGAAGAGCGCCCGATCTTCAGCGCGTGCCGCAAGCTCGATATCGAACTGGAGACGGGCTTCATCATCGGGCGCGGCAATGCGCTCGGCGAGCCGATCGCGTGTGAGGACGCGGAGGCGCATATCTTCGGCATGGTGCTGCTCAACGACTGGAGCGCGCGCGATATCCAGCAATGGGAGTACGTGCCGCTCGGCCCGTTCAACTCGAAGGGCTTCGCGACGACGATCTCGCCGTGGATCGTCACGCTCGATGCGCTCGAACCGTTTCGCACCGCGACGCCCGCGCAGGATCCGCAGCCGCTCGCGTATCTGCGTCACGAAGGCGATCACGCGTTCGATATCGAACTGGAAGTCACGCTGCGTCCGGAAGGCGCACACACGCCGACGACCATTTCACGCACCAACTTCAAGCTGATGTACTGGTCGATGGCGCAGCAGCTCGCGCATCACACGGTTGGCGGATGCAATACGCGCGTCGGCGATCTGATGGGATCGGGCACGATAAGCGGGCCGACGCCGGATTCGTGCGGCAGCCTGCTCGAAAGCACCTGGAACGGCCAGCGGCCCGTGAAGCTGGAACAGGGCGGCGAGCGCGCGTTTCTACAGGACGGCGATGAAATCACCCTGCGCGGATGGTGCCAGGGCGAGGGATATCGCGTGGGCTTCGGCGAATGCGCGGGGCGGATTTTGCCGGCGCGCGGGTGAAACACCGCGGCCGGTCGTTGCGGGTCAGGCTTTCCTGACGAACTCGGTCTTGAGGCTCATCGCGCCGAAGCCCTCGATTTTGCAGTCGATGTCGTGATCGGCGTCGACGAGCCGGATGTTCTTGACCTTGGTGCCCATCTTGACGACGCCACCGCCGCCCTTCAGCTTCAGATCCTTGATGACGGTGACGGTGTCGCCATCGTGAAGAACGTTGCCCGCGGAATCGCGATAGACCTTCGCGGCGGGCTCCGATGCGGTATCCGTCTGCGCGGACCATTCGTGCGCGCATTCGGGACAGATGTACATGCCCGCATCTTCATAGGTGAATGCCGACTGGCATTGCGGACAGGAAGGTAAAGCGCTCATACGTTTCCTTGATGCCTCGTAGCGGAATTGAAGGCCGGAAAAGTATACCGCCGACCTCGCGCCGAACGACACGCTCGAACTCCTAACCGCGCCGCTCCCACCACGCCGCAGCGAGAAACGCGCACGCGGCCGCCGTCAGCACGCCGATGAGCGCATCGGCGCCGACGCGCTGCATCAGCGTGCCCGCGACGATCGGTCCGCCGAAACTCGCGACGCTCCACGAAGCCCCGACAATCGCCGTCGCCGAGACCAGCGACGGTCCGCGAAAGCGTTCGCCGCACGCGACGAGCGACAGCGTGTACACGCTGCCCGCCGCCGCGCCGGTCACGAAGAGCAGCGGCCAGCAGATCCACGGATACGCGATCGCCCAAGGCAAAAGCGGCAGCAGCAGCGCGACGACCACGCCCGCGCCCGCATGCACCTTCGCGCGCCCGATGCGGTCGGCGAGCCAGCCGATCGGGAACTGCATCGTCGTATCGCCGAGCAGGATCGCCGATGCGAACAGCACGCCGATATCCTCGCCGACGCCGTGCGACATCGCGAAAAGCGGCATCAGCGAGAGCGCGAGCGTGTCGAAGAGCGCGAAAAAGCCCGTGCCGATCACGAGCGCGGGCATGCGCGGCAACACGCTGCGCCAGTCGCCGTGCTCGCCTTCTTCCGATGCCAGCGCGTGCGGCGCGCCGCGTATCGATGCGAGCGCGGGCAACGCCAGCAGAAAGATCGCCCCGCAGATGGCAAAGCGCATCGACGGCAAGCCGCCGATCACGCTGACGAGCACCGGGCCCGTCATCTGGAAGAGCGTGAAGTTGGTCGCGTAGATCGCGACGACGCGGCCGCGCGTGGAGTCGTCGGCGAGTTGCGTGACCCATGCTTCGCCGATCGTGAAAAGCAGCATCAGCGCCGCGCCGCACAGAAAACGCAGCACGGCCCACAGCCACAGGTTCACGGTGAACTGCATCGCGATAGTCGAGAACGCCGCGACGATCACCGTGCCGACGATCGTCTCGCGCGCCCCGAAATGCCCCGCGAAGCGGCTCGCCACCGGCGCAACCATGAGCCCGCCGAGCGCCTGCGTCGCCGTCATCCAGCCGACGATGTCCGTGCCAAAACCCGATTGCGTCAGCGCGAGCGACGTCAGCGGCAGCGTCGCGCCGAGCCCCAGGCCGACAACCGCGACGCTCAGAATCAGCGCGAGAAAATCGCGCGAGAGAATGCCTTTCATGCAACGTACCGCCCGAAGGAACTCAGGCGGGTTGTCCGATCGAAAGACGGCGCGCGCGCTTGTCGAGCGTCGCCGAGAGCAGCGTCAGGCCGAACGCGCTCACCGCCATCAGTACGCCGACCCACGGCAGCGACGTGAGCGGTGCGCCCGCGCCGATCACGCAGCCGCCGAGCCACGCGCCCGTCGCGTTGCCGAGATTGAACGCGCCCTGGTTCAACGTCGATGCGAGATTCGGCGCATCGCTCGCGCGGTTCACGATCAGCATTTGCAGCGGCGGCACGATCGCGAAGGCGAGCACGCCCCAGAAGAAGATCGTGATCATCGCGGCGACCGGCTGATGCATCGTGCCGGCGAAGATCGTCAGAACGGCGACGATCGCGAGCAGGAAGGACAGCAGCGAACGCAGCAGCTTCCAGTCCGCGAGCTTGCCGCCGAGCGTGCTGCCGACCGTCAGGCCGAGACCGAACAGCAGCAGCACATACGTGACCGCGTGCGGCGAAAGGCCCGTCACGTCTTCGAGAATCGGCGTGATATACGTGAACACCGAGAAAAGACTGGCCGACGCGAGCACGCTGATGCCGAGCACCATCAGCACTTGCGGGTTCTTGAGCACGTCGAATTCGCGCAGGATGCTGGTTTCCGGCATCTCGATGTGCTTCGGCAGGCACACATGCAGCGCGCCCGCCGCCGCGACGCCGATCAGCGTGACGACCCAGAACGTCGAGCGCCAGCCGGCCGCTTGGCCGAGCGCGGTGCCGAGCGGCACGCCGAGCACGTTGGCGAGCGTGAGGCCGGTGAACATCAGCGCGATGGCCTGCGCGCGGCGGTTCGGCGCGACGAGATCGGCCGCGACCACCGAGCCGATGCCGAAGAACGCGCCGTGACAGAACGCGGTGACGATGCGCGCGCCCATGAGCACCCAGTAGTTCGGCGCGAGCGCGCACAGCAGATTGCCGACGATGAACACGCCGATCAGGCTCATCAGCGCCTTCTTGCGCGGCATCTTCGCGGTGACGACGGCCAGAATCGGCGCGCCGACCGTCACGCCGAGCGCATAGCCGGACACGAGCATGCCCGCCGCCGGAATCGTCACCGCGAGATCGCGCGCGACGTTGGGCAACAGGCCCATGATGACGAATTCCGTCGTGCCGATGCCGAACGCGGCAATGGCGAGAGCGAAAAGAGGCAGAGGCATGGCGGAAGAGAAGGAGATGTCACGTCTGGGCGCATCGTCGGATTGAGCGATGCAGGCGCCGAGGCGGAGTTGAAGGCTCGAATTGTACCGAAACGTCATTTTCGACGCTGGTATAAACCCTTATTCCGATCGGCCGATCCATGCTCCGGCCCGAACGGATATTCTTTCTGACGCGGCAGCGGCGCACGACTCTTGCAAACGCTGCGCCGCCATGCGTCAGATGTTTCCGGTAACACGCTCGCGGCCTCGCATTCCTTGCGCGTCGGGGGCGCCGCGCAGTGTTGGTCGCAGTGTTGGTAAAACGCAGCAACTTTTTGAACGAAAGATGTCACTGACAAAATTCTGTATTCACGCGGCAGCCGCCGGCACGCTGTTCATCGCTACGCTTGCGTTCGCCCAGAGCGACGCCGCCGGGCCCATCGCAACGCAGGCGGGAACGCTGCACTTTCTCCGCGATGAATCCGGCATGGCCGCGGTCATCGACAAAGAGGTATTCGATCGCTTCGACGCGAAGCGCGTCGTCCATTTCGATGAAACTTCCGGCACGAGCGACACCGTCACGCGCATGCTCGTGCAGACCGGTTCAGGCCCGATCCTCTACGATTTCCGCCGCCATCCGCCGCTCGTGCAGCGCGCCGGCCAGCGCATGACGGTCAAGCGCGTATTCTGGCAAGGCGAGGAGGTGGTGATGCAGTCGAATCTCGGCTGGTACCGCTTGCAGCGCGGCAAGCTCACGAAGCTGCAATCGTCGACGAACGTCTATCACTGAGCGGGAACACGCGCTCGCCCGCGATCACGTAGAGCGCTTCGCCGCGCACGCCGCCGTTGACTTCGAAGCCGCCGGTGAACGCGCCGAACGCCGGCAGCACGCCCGCGCGAGGGCCGAAGCGGAAGCACGGTAGACGCGCGCTGTCGACGCGCGTCGCGAGCCGGTACACCGGATGCTCGTGTCCCGCGAGCGCGTAAGCGCCATCGACCGTCTGCGGATGATGGCAAAGCGCCCACGGTCCGAGCGCGTGCGGTTCCTTCACGACATCGACGCCGAACAGCGCGGGCAGCGCGCCCGCGTGCCTGTCGTGATTGCCTTCGACGAGCACGAGCGCGAGTTCGCGATGCTTCGCGCGCCACGCGGCGAGGGCGTCGAGCGTCTCGTCGGCGTGGGATTCGCGCGCGTGCAGCAAGTCGCCGAGAAAGACGATCGATTCCGGCCGATGCGCCGCGACGAGCGCATCGAGCCGCGCGAGGCTCTCGCCGGTCGTGCCGACGGGCACCGGAATGCCGCGCGCGCGGAACACGGCGTCCTTGCCGAAGTGCGCATCGGCGATGAAAAGGCTTCGGGCGTGCGGATCGAACGCCGCGCGATCGGCGGATAGGACGAGCGCGTGGCCATTCACATCGATGGTCAAAGCTTCCATTTATGTCTTCGCCGCCTTCTCCAGATCCGCGAGCATGCGCTCGACGCGATCCGAGAGCTTCTCCGTGCTCACCTTTTCCCGCAAGCGCGCGACGATCAGCGGAAACGCGAACGGCGTGGGCTTCTTCGGCGCATGCAGCGCGAGGCAGCTCGCGCTCATGCGTTCGAGCGCCGCGCGGATGCGGCCGAGTTCGAGTTCCTGCAGCATCACTTCCTGATCGGCCTGCGCAAGCAGCAGATTGCTGCTGTCGTGCTTGCGAAAGACTTCGTAGAACAATCCGCTCGACGCCTGCAATTGCCTCGCGCTTTTCTGCTGTCCCGGATGCCCCTGATAAATCAGCCCCGACACGCGCGCGATCTCGCGAAAACGCCGCGCCGACAATTCGGATGCGTTGAGGCTCGCGAGAATGTCGTGCTCCAGATTCTCCGGGGAAAAAAGCCCTTCCGCGATGAGCGTCTCCCAGTCGAACGGTTTTGCCGACAGCAGTTCGAAGCCGTAATCGTTCATCGAAATCGAAAACGTGCTCGGCTGATCGCGTGCGACGCGCCATCCGATCAGCGATCCCAGGCCAATATGCGCCATGCGCCCCGCAAACGGATAGCAAAAGAAGTGATGACCTTCGCGCGAGCGCACGCGTTCGACGACGAGCACGCCCGGCCCCGGCAGCGCGGACCACTTCGCCTGCAAATCGAGCAGCGGTTTGACGGCGCGCATTTCCGGCTCGTCGTAGATGCCGTCGTTGGCGCGCGCGAGCATCACGAGTGCGGCATCGGCCAGTTCGGACGACAGCGGCATCTTGCTGCCCGCCCATTGCGGCATCGCCCCGCGCGATGAAGTCGCGCGTTTCACATACGCGGTCATGTCGCGCACGCGCACGAGTTCGAGCGCGCGTCCGCCGAAGGTGAAGACATCGCCGGGCTTCAAGCGCGAGATGAACGACTCCTCCATCGCGCCGATGCGCCCGCCCGTCATATAGGCGACGTTGATGGTTGCGTTTGCAACTATCGTCCCGACGTTGTTGCGATGCCTGCGCACGAGGTCTTCGCGCGGCACGCGATACACGCCGTCATCGTCCTTCACTACGCGATGAAAATCCGGATACGCCGCGAGCGATGCGCCGCCGCGCTCGACGAAAGCGAGCGCCCAGTCGAATTCCCGCTGCGTCAGATCGCGATACGCATACGCGCTCTTCACTTCGTCGAGCATGTCGGCGGGCGTGAAGCCGCCGCCGATCGCCACCGTCACGAGATGCTGGACGAGCACGTCGAGCGGCTTCAACGGCATGTCGCGTCCTTCGATGCGCCGCTCTTCGATCGCCCAGCGCGCCGCGGCCGCTTCGACGAGTTCGAGCGCATGCGTCGGCACGATCGTCACGCGCGATACGCGCCCCGGCGCGTGCCCCGAGCGTCCCGCGCGCTGCATCAGACGCGCGACGCCTTTGGGCGAGCCGATCTGAAACACGCGATCGACCGGCAGAAAATCGACGCCCAGATCGAGACTCGACGTGCACACGACCGCCTTCAGTTGCCCGTTCTTCAAGCCGAGTTCGACCCAGTCGCGCACTGCCTTGTCGAGCGATCCGTGATGCAGCGCGAGCAAGCCGGCCCAGTCGGGCCGCAATTCGAGCAGCGCGCGATACCAGATTTCCGATTGCGAACGCGTGTTGGTGAAGACGAGCGAGCTTTGCGCGCGCTCGATTTCGTCGGCGACGGGACCGACTTGCCGCACGCCGAGATGGCCACCCCACGGGAAGCGCTCGATGGTTTCGGGAATCAGCGTATCGACGACGAGCGTTTTCGGCTGCGCGCCACGCACCACGACGCGCGGCGTCTTCACCGGATGCAGCAACGCATCGTGCGCGAGCGCGAGATTGCCGAGCGTCGCGGACAAGCCCCAGATCTGCAGATCGGGACGCCAGCGCGCGAGCCGCGCGACCGCCAGTTGCGTCTGCGTGCCGCGCTTGTTGCCGAGCAGTTCGTGCCATTCATCGACGACGATCATGCGCAGATGCTTAAGTTCTTCTTGCGCGTTGGCGCGCGTGAGCATCAGCGTGAGGCTTTCGGGCGTCGTGACGAGCGCGGACGGCATCCGGCGACTCTGACGCGCGCGTTCCGTCGATGACGTGTCGCCGGTGCGCAGCCCGACCGTCCACGGCACGTTCAGCGCAGTGACGGCGCTTTGCAGCGCGCGGGCGCTGTCGGCGGCGAGCGCGCGCATTGGCGTGATCCAGAGGACGGTGAGCGGCGCGGGATTTTTATCGGCTTTCGATGACCGCGCGAAAGCCGCGAGCGCCCCGAGCCACACGGCCCACGTTTTGCCCGCGCCCGTCGTCGCGTGAAGCAGGCCGCTCGCGCCACGCTCGATCTCACGCCACGCTTCGCGCTGAAACTCGAAAGGCTGCCAGCCGCGCTCGTCGAACCAGCGCGCGATGCGTTCGTCGATTGGCTTTGCAGCTTCGTTCGCGTCGTACGCGAAAGGCGCGGGCGTGAAGGATTCGGGGGCGGCATCGAGTTTTGCCTGCGCCGCACGCGTGCGCGGCACGCGTCGAGGTCGCGGCGCGCGGCGCCTGCGCTCGCCGGCCGATTCGGACTCGCTCATGCCGTGGCCTCGTTCAGAAAGCCCTTGAGGATGTCGAGCGTATCGGCGTCTTCGATTTTTTTATCGGTGCGCCAGCGCAGCATGCGCGGAAAGCGCACGGCGATGCCCGATTTGTGACGCGGGCTCGCCTGTATGCCTTCGAAGCCGATCTCGAAGACGAGCGTCGGCGTGACGCTTCTCACCGGCCCGAATTTCTCGATGGTCGTCTTGCGCACGATCGCATCGACCTGGCGCATTTCTTCGTCGGTCAGTCCTGAATATGCTTTTGCGAAGGGCACGAGCGTGCGCATGCCGTCGGCTTCGTCCCAGACGGCGAAGGTGAAATCCGTGTACAGGCTCGCGCGCCGGCCGTGACCGCGCTGCGCATAGAGCAGCACGGCGTCGATCGCATACGGATCGATCTTCCACTTCCACCACGTTCCCGACGCCTTCGTGCGCCCGACGCCGTACATCGACGCGCGTTCCTTCAGCATGAATCCTTCGACGCCGCGCGCACGGCTTTCGTCGCGCAATTTCGCCAGTGCAGTCCAGTCGGATGCCGTCACGACCGGCGACACGCGCAGGACATTCACCGCAAGCGACGACGCGAGCGCGTCGAGTTGCGCGCGCCGCGCGTGCAGCGGCTCCATGCGCAGATCGCGGCCATCGATCTCGAGCAGATCGTAGGCAAGCAGCGCGGCGGGGGAATCGGCCAGCACTTTCTTCGTGAGCGACTTGCGCGTGATGCGCGGCTGCAGTCGCGCGAAGGGCAAGGGCGCGTCCGCGCCCGGTTCCCACGCGAGGATTTCGCCGTCGATCACGGTGCCGTCGGGCAACGCTTCGCCGAGCGACGCGAGCTCCGGAAAGCGCTCCGTGACGAGATCCTCGCCGCGCGACCAGATCCATACGCGGCCCGCGCGCTTCACGAGCTGCGCGCGTATGCCGTCCCATTTCCATTCGACGATCCAGTCGTCGGGCGAGCCGAGCGTCGCCGGATCGGCCTGCAGCGGATGCGCGAGAAAGAACGGGTACGGCAGGCCGATATCGCTTTCGTGCGGCGTGTCGACGTCATCGCCTTCTGCTGCCGGTGCGATCAGCCGAAGATAGCGCGCGGCGCTCGGTTTCTCGCGCGAATCGGTCCAGCCGACCATGCGTTGCGCGATGCGCTTATGATCGACGCCCGCGACCTGCGCGAGCGCGCGCACGACGAGCTGCCGCGCGACGCCGACGCGAAAGCCGCCGCCGATCAGCTTCGTCAGCAGGAAACGCTCGCTCCAGTTGAGTTCGTCCCAGTAACTCAGAAGCCGCTCGCGCAATTCGGACGGATCCGCGCCGCGCAGCGTGAGGATGCGTTCCTCGATCCATTGCGCGAGTCCGAGCGACGATTCTCCCGACGCCGGCGGCAAAACGTGCGCGATGGTTTCAGCGAGATCGCCGACCGCCTGATACGACTCTTCGAAGAGCCACTCCGGCAAGCCCGCGCGTTCGCGGGCGAACTCGGTGAGCAGGCGCGTCGGCACCGACTGGCGCGGCTTGCCGCCTGCGAGAAAGTACGACGCCCACGCGGCGTCTTCGGCTTGCGCGCCCGAGAAATACGCGATCAGCGCTTCGAGCTTTTCGTTCGTCGATGTCGTCGCGTCGAGCGCGGCGTAGAGCGTCGCGAAGCGCTTCATGATGTTTGCGCCATATCGGCTTCGATGGCGTCGTCGCCGTATTCGGTCGTGAACGCGCCCGCATCGAGGCCTTGCTCGTTGAGCCAGCGCACCATCGGCTCGATCTGTCCGTGCGTGACGATCACGCGCTCGGCGCCGCTCGCACCGATGGCGAGCTGCAGGCCGGGCCAGTCCGCGTGATCCGAGAGCACGAAGCCGCGATCGACGCCCTTGCGGCGCCGCGTGCCGCGCAGACGCATCCAGCCGGACGCGAAGGCATCGCTGTATTCGCCGAAGCGGCGCATCCAGGTGCTGCCTTGCGCGGACGGCGGCGCGACGATCAGCGCGCCCTTGAACGCGGCCTTGTCTTTCGCGGCGATCTCGCTGACGAGGCGCGTCGGCGGCAACGCGACGCCCGATTCGCGATACGCGCGATTGAGCGGCTCGACCGCGCCGTGACAGAAGATCGGACCGATGGCGGCATCGACGCCCGCGAGCACGCGCTGCGCCTTGCCGAACGAATAGCAGAACAGCACCGACGCGCGGCCTTGCGCCGCGTTATGCCGCCACCATGAGTCGATGCCGTCGAAGACATCGCGCGAGCTGTCCCATCGATAGATCGGCAGCCCGAACGTCGATTCGGTGATGAACGTATCGCAGCGCACCGGCTCGAACGGCGCGCAGGTCGGGTCGGGCTCGACCTTGTAATCGCCGGACGCGACCCACACGCGGCCCTTGTGTTCAACGCGCACCTGCGCCGATCCGAGCACGTGCCCGGCAGGATGCAGCGACACGCGCACACCGTTCACGACGATTGCTTCTCCGTAAGCGAGCGCTTGAATATCGATGCCCGGCAGCCGCGACAGCAACACGCCGACGCCCGGCTCGGCCGCCAGGTAATGCGTGTGCCCGAAGCGCGCGTGATCGGCATGCGCATGCGTGATGACGGCACGTTCGACAGGCCGCCACGGGTCGATATGGAAGTTGCCCGGCACACAGAAAAGACCCTCGGGCCGCGCGACGATGAGATCGGAAGAAGTGTCCACGAGTCGTTGATCGGTGCCGTGAATGAAAGTCACATGACAAGCGATCTCGCAGGCTATGTCCATGTGTTCGATTCTGGCAACAAAAGCACATGCCGTGCCCGTCATGGCGCTTTCACGAATTGCGTCCAGGGTGTAAAAGTTTGTTTAGCCCGAGCGCCTGTTCAGCGGCGGTCGTTCAGGCTGCTTGTCAGCGAAACACGCGCGCACGGGGCGCGCGCCGCAGTCTTCCTCCTATGCCGAACATGGACACGATGGTTGCGCCGACCGCCGCAGAAGCGGTCTGGATCGTCAGATTGCAGAGCCATCCGCAGTACGACTTCGTGCGGCTGAAGCGGGTGTTCACCGACCATGGCTCGCGTCATCAGGTCGTGCTCGTCGACGTGAGGAAGCTCCTCGCGTGCGCCGATCGCGACGACACCGACTACGTGCTCAAGGCCGTCGACGACTGGCACGCGGGCAAGGTGCGCGGCATCCGCGAGTTTCTCGATCCGGACAATCCGCGCGTGCCCGAAATGCCCTACGTGACGATCAGCGTGCGCCGCTCGCCCGGGCTGCTCGGGTTGCTGGGCGTGCATCGGGAAGGTGTCGTGGCGTTTCGCAACGGCCAGCATCGCGCGCGCTACATGGCCTATGCCGGCGCCTTGTTGATGCCGGTTGAAGTGCACGAGCGCGAGGCGTCCTTGCTGCGCGAGATGTGCGCGGCGCCGGATGCGTCGAATGCGGAGTACGGGGAGGGTTGAGCGCCGCCCGATTCGGCGCTGGACGAAGCTTAGTTGTGCGGTGCGATCGGGAGATTGGGTCAGACGGCGGTAAAACGCCGTGCTGGCCCTTGTGCTTGCTATGGCTTCAGTTGGCGGTCGCGGTCGCGTTGCGCAACGCCTGCATCGGCATCATCGCCGGCATGGTCGGGCGGATGATTTCGTCGGGACGCGTGCCGCCTTGCGCGGTGAATTCCCGGCCGAGATAGTCCAGCGCATAGTCGATGAAAAAGCGCGTCTTCGCGGGCAGATATTGCCGCCCCGGATATACGATCGACACTTTCATGTCGGGGTCGTCGATCGAATAGCCGTCGAGCAGGCGGACGAGCGTGCCGCTTTCGATGTCCGCCCGCACGATGCCTTCGGGAAGAATCGAGAAGCCCATGCTTTTCAGCGTGGCGAGACGCACCATCAGCGCGTTGTTGACCGTGTAGACCGGCGCGAGCGTGACCTGATCGGCGGCGCCGTGACGATGCCGGAAATGCCAGGTCTGGCTGCGCATTTCGTTCGGCAGTCCGACGGACGGCAACGTTTGCAGATCGGTCGGCGTGGCGGGCGTGCCGTGCTCGGCGACGAACGCGGGCGTCGCGACCGTCACGAGCGCGCTTGTGCCGACCGGCCGCTCGATGAGCGCGGTGCTCGACACCATGAACGCCGTGACGATGCCGACGTCATAGCCGTCCTCGACGAGATCGACATGGCGCTCCGCGAGCGTGAGCCGCACGTTGACCTTCGGATACACCTTGCGGAAGCCGTCGATGAGCGGCGTCAGCGTGAGCAGCGAAAGCGCGCTGGATGCAACGACGCGCAAAGTGCCGCTCGGCTCGCCTTCGGTGTGCGTGACTGTGGATTCCAGATGATCCAGTTCCTCCAGCAACGCGCGGCAGCCCTCGAGATAGCGTGTGCCCGCTTCCGTGAGAGACAGATTGCGGGTAGTGCGGTTGATGAGACGTGTTCGCAAATGCGCTTCGAGCATCGCGATTGCCCGAGTCACGAGCGCATTCGAGACATCGAGTTGTTGAGCAGCGCGGCGAAAACTCTCCGTGTCTGCCACGCGCACGAACACACGCATTGCATGGATCTGATTCATCATTCAGCCCTCTCAGGTTTTACCACACGGGCCGGACATGTTGTTCTAGGACAACTTTGTGTCCGGTTCTTGAATCTCGCGTTAAGTCGATAATATTTAGGGCTAACCAAATTTGCAATATCAAATTTCCATTGAGCGATAAATTTACCGCATCGTTATTGCCGCTGTTAATAGCGAAGACGCATGTTTCGAAAACTAATTTAGCGCTGTTCGAAATGCGATATGTACGAAATGCATGGAGTTCGTAAATCTTTCGCGAATTAGGACTGTATGGTTAATTTGCTTAAAAAACGGCATTTTCTGCGCGCTTTCCGCGTGCGAACGCATCGAAGTAACACTCAAGGCCGAAAGAGATTTTATCTATCGCCCGGTAAATGCCGTTAAAACTTTTGGTGCAAACCCGTTTCTCTTTTCGGATATTGATGGATATATCGATGCCGCGATTACGTTCGAAATTCGAAAACACGGGTTGACGTCATGATTTGGACTCTGCTTGCGGCGCATCCTGAAATCGCCCTATTTTCGAGCCTCGCTATTGGTTATCTCGTCGGGTCCGTGAAGCTCGGCCCCATTCAGCTCGGCGGCGTTTGCGGCACACTCGTCGTCGCGCTGATTCTTGGACAAAGCGGCGCGCGCATTTCACCCGATCTCAAGAACATCGCATTCGCGCTCTTCATCTTCGCGCTGGGTTTCACCGGCGGCCCGCAGTTCTTCGCGAACATCGGGCGCGGCTGGCGTTACGGCGCGTTGTCGATCGTCGAGATCGTCGTCGTGGTCGCGCTCGTGCTCGGCGCCGCCGTCATATTGAAACTCGACGCGGGAACGGCGGCCGGCTTGCTTGCCGGCGGCGCGACGGAATCCGCGGTGATCGGCACGGCGTCGGAGGCCATCGGGCGGCTCGGCCTGTCCACGACAGATACCGCGCGGCTGCAGGCGAACATCGTCACCGCTTACAGCGTGAGCTATCTGTTCGGCCTCGTCACGATCGTGCTGTTCACGAGCCAGTTCGCGCCGCTCATCCTGCGCGTGAATCTGCGCGACGAAGCGGAGCGCGTGTGGCGCAAGCTGGGCGGCGACGGCGCGCTCGGCACCGGGCAGACGCCCGCCACGCCGCCGCTCGCGGGCCGCGAGCTAAGGGTGACGGCCGCCGCGGGCCTCACCGTCGGCGACCTGGAGAAGCGCTTTCGCGACAACATCAGCGTGCAGCGCGTGCAGCGCGACCGCTCGGTCATCAAGCCGCAAGCGGCGGTCATGCTGAAGGCGGGCGATCTCGTCGTGGTCGGCGGGCGGCGCGAGGCGCTGGTCGAGGCGATTCCCGCGATCGGCGAGGAAGTTTTCGGCAACGGCGTCTCCGATGTCTATGTCGAACGCACGGATGTGATGCTCACGCGGCGCGAACTGCACGGCCTCACGCTCGCCCAGGTGCGCGCCCGCGCCGCGCCCGCCGACGCCCACGGCGTCTTCGTCGCGGCCGTGACGCGTCTCGACAGCACGATTCCCGCGCTCGCCGGCACGCAGGTGCATCGCGGCGACGTGCTGACGCTCATCGGCAACAAGGAGGATGTCGCGCGCGGCGCGGCCAGGCTCGGCTACATCATCCGCGCGACGCAGAAAACCGACTTCGTGTTCCTCGGGCTCGGCGTGCTGCTCGGCATCGCGGTCGGGCGGCTGTCGGTACATGCCGGCGACATCGATCTCACGCTCGGGACGGGCGGCGGCTGCCTGCTCGCGGGGCTGCTGTTCGGCTGGATCCGCTCGCGTTTTCCGCTGACCGGCTCGCTGCCCTCGGCGGCGGCGCAGATATTGAAGGACTTCGGCCTGTGCACGTTCATCGCGGCGGTCGGGCTGTCGGCGGGCCCGGACGCGTTGCGGCTCGTTCGCGAATACGGCATCGCGCTGCCGGTCGCGGGCATCGTCATCACGCTCGTGCCGGCGCTCGCGTCGCTCTTCATCGGACGATGGCTGCTCAAGCTCGACGTGCCGATGCTGCTCGGCGCGATCGCGGGGCAGCAATGCAGCACGCCCGCGATCAGCGCGCTCGTCGGCGTGACGGGCAACGCGACGCCGATGATCGGCTACACGATCACGTATGCGCTCTCGAACGTGCTGTTGCCGCTGCTCGGCCCGGTGATCGTCGGGCTCGCGAGCAAACTGGGCTGACCGTATGGAATGGCTCCACGACATCTTCCAGAAAGCGCCGGAATCGGCGCTCTTTCTTTCGCTCGCGGCGGGTTATCTGATCGGCCAGATCAGCTTCGGCAAGTTCCAACTGGGCGGCGTGGGCGGCTCGCTGATCGCGGCGGTGATCGTGAGCCAGGCGGGCGTGCAGATCGACAACGGCGTGAAATCCGTGATGTTCGCCGTGTTCATCTACGCGGTCGGCTACGACTCCGGCCCGCAGTTTTTCAGCTCGATCAACCGCCGCACGCTGCGCGAAATCGCGATGGCGCTGTTCCTCGCGGTGACGGCGCTCGCGAGCGTGATCGTCTGCGCGAAGCTGTTCGGGCTCAACAAGGGGCTAGCGGCCGGACTCGCGGGCGGGGCGCTGACGCAATCGGCGATTATCGGCACGGCGGGCGATGCGATCGCGCGGCTCGGATTGCCCGCCGATCAGACCAAGGCGTTGCAGGCCGACGTCGCGGTCGCGTACGCGGTAACGTACGTGTTCGGCTCGCTCGGCGCGATCATCGTATGCGTGAACATCCTGCCGAAGTTCATGGGGCAGAGTCTCAGGGATGCGTCGATCGAAGCGGAGAAGGCGCTCGCGGGCGGGGCGTCCGGTCCCGGACCAGGGCAGATTTCGGCGTTGCCCGCGCTCGTCGGACGCACGTATCGCGTGACGCACGATGGCGCGGCGGGGCGCACGGTCGCGCACGTCGAAGTCGACGACCGGGACATGATCACCGTCGAGCGCATCCGGCGCGGCGTGCGCGCGCTGGAGCCTGCCGCGGACTTCGTATTGCGAGCGGGCGATATCGTGCTCGTCGTCGGGCGGCGCGAGGCGATGGCGGGCGCGACGGCGCACATCGGCGAGGAAATCGCGGACGCCGATGGCAGCAGCGTCGTCATGCAGAAGCGTCAGGGCGTGTTCACGAAGCGCGGGATGAACCACGTGAGCATCGCCGACGTGCGCGCGACGGTCGATCGCGACATTCGGCACGGCGTGTATATCCACGGCATCACGCGTGCGGGGCATCCGTTGCCGGTGCTGCCCGAGACGACGCTCGATCACGGCGATGTCATCACGTTCTACGGCGCGCCGCAGGACACGAAGCGCGCCGTCGATGCCGCCGGTTACGAACTGCCGTATTCCGACAAGACCGATTTCATCTACATGGGCGTGGGTATCGTGCTCGGGTTGCTGATCGGGCTGATCGTCGTCGATGCAGGCGGCGTGCCGCTCACGCTCGGCTCGGGCGGCGGCTGCCTGCTCACCGGTTTGCTGTTCGGCTGGATGCGCGGCAAGCATCCGATGTACGGCGTGATGCCGCCGGCCGCATCGCAATTGCTGAAGGATTTCGGACTGGCGGCGTTCGTCGCGGTGGTCGGGCTGAATTCCGGCTTGCAGGCGGTCGTCACGGTGAAACAGAGCGGGCTGACGATCTTCCTGCTCGGCGTGTTCGTCACGCTGTTTCCGCTCGTGCTGACGATGCTCTTCGGCCGCTACGTCCTGCGTTACGACAACGCGGCGCTGCTCGCGGGCGCGCTCACCGGTTCGCGCAGTGCGAATCCGGCGTTCGGCGGCGTGCTCGACAAAGCCGAAAGCGCCGCGCCGACGGTGCCGTTCGCGATCACGTATGCGTTGGCGAACGTGCTGCTGACCTTGCTCGGACCTTTGGTGGTCGGGCTCGTCTGAAGCGGCGGGCGTGCTCCTTGCGCCATAATCGGCGGACCTGCAAGGAGACTTCTTCATGGCTCAATCCAATGCGGCAACCGTCACGCTTCCGTCCGGCGAAGCGATTCCGAAACTCGGCCAGGGCACCTGGGAAATGGGCGAGCGCCCGAACGCGCGCAAGAGCGAGATTGCCGCTTTGCGCGAGGGCGTCGATCTCGGCATGACGCTCATCGATACCGCCGAGATGTACGGCGAAGGCGAAAGCGAGAAGCTCATCGCCGAAGCGCTCGGCGACAGGCGCGACGAGCTTTTCATCGTCAGCAAGGTGTATCCGCATAACGGCAGCGAGCGCGGCGTGCAGAGCGCATGCGAGCGCAGCCTGAAACGCCTGAAGACCGATCGCATCGATCTGTATTTGCTGCACTGGCGCGGCGGCGAGGATCTCGAAGGCGTGATCGCGGGTTTCGAAAAACTGAAGGACGACGGCAAGATTCGCCACTGGGGCGTGAGCAACTTCGACACGGACGACATGGAAGAGCTCTTATCGCTCGATGGCGGCGACGCCTGCGCGACCGATCAGATTCTCTTCAACGTCGCGCGGCGCGGGGCGGAGTTCGATCTGTTGCCGTGGCTGCGTGAGCACCGCATGCCCGCGATGGCGTACAGCCCCGTCGATCACGCGCGTCTGCCGCGCGGCGGCGCGCTGGAACAGATCGCGGCGGCGCGCGGCGTGTCGGCGTTTCAGGTGGCGCTCGCGTGGGTGCTACAGCAGCCGCAGGTATTCGCGATTCCGAAAGCGTCGGATGTCGCGCACGTTCGCGAGAATCGCGCGGCGCTCGATCTTCACCTGTCCGCCGACGAGCTCGCGGACATCGATCGGCAGTTCAAGCCGCCGAAGTCGAAGCGCCCGCTCGAAATGCTGTGACGACGCGCCGGATCACGTGCACGCGTGATGCGCGTGCACCGAGCCGAGCACCGCGACTTCCGCGGGCGTGCGCCTCAGATCGGCTTCGTTGACCTGCTTCGCATCGGCGAGGAAGTCGTCGACGATCGACGACACGGTCGTGTCCGCGAGACACAGCGATACGCGCTTCGTCTCGCCATCGGGCAGCGACGTGCGCTGCGACAGAAACAGCACGCCGTACTGATAACCGCGCACGATTCCGCGTACCGCGCCCACGCATTGTCCTTGCGCCGTGTTGTCGGACTTCGCGGCGCATTGCTGCGCGAGCGCGTAGGCCGAGAAAGTCGGATCGGACGCGCCGGGCGCCGGAGCCTGTGGTGCGGTCTGCGCCTGCGCGGCCGTCGCGACGCCGAAAGTCAGTGCGCAAAGCGCGGCGGAGAGGGCGGGTTTCATCGGTTGAATCCTCGTTGTTTTGAAGGTTGAACCGATGAGAGGCGCGCAACGCCGCTTTGGTTCCGACGAAAGCCTCAGCGCGCCTGACGCTGCAGCGTGCGCAATTCGTCGACGGGAATGTGGCAATGAATCGCGTGACCGTCTCCGGCGTCGCGGCACGGCGGCGTTTCGGTTTCGCAGATTTCGCCGATCTTGCGCGGACAGCGCGTATGGAACACGCAGCCCGAAGGCGGATTCGCCGCGCTCGGCAACTCGCCCGACAGCCGGATGCGCTTCGCGTGCGTCCCGTCGATCGACGGCACCGACGACAGCAATGCTTCGGTGTACGGATGCTGCGGTCCGTCGAATACGGCGGCCGCGCGCCCGATCTCCATGATGCGCCCGAGATACAGCACGGCGATGCGGTCCGACAGATAGCGCACGACATGCAAATCGTGCGAGATGAACACGTAGGAGACGCGGCGCTCGCGCTGCAGATCGGCAAGCAGATTGAGGATCGCGGCCTGCACGGAGACATCGAGCGCGGAAGTCGGTTCGTCGCACACGACGACGCGCGGATCGCCCGCGAACGCGCGCGCGATCGCGACGCGCTGCTTCAATCCGCCCGACAGTTGCCGCGTGCGCGAGCTCAGATAGCGCTCCGGCAGACGCACCGCTTCGGTCAGCGTGTGCAGGCGCTGTTCCTTCGCTTCGCCGTGCAACGCTGCGAGCTTCGACAGCGAACGCGCGATCAGTTGCCGCACGGAATGCGCGCGATTCAGCGCGGAATCCGGGTTCTGAAAGACGATCTGCAGCGACTTCACCTGTTCTTCGCTGCGCCGGGTCACGCGCTCGGGCAGCGCGGCGCCGTCGAGTTCGAGCGACGCGCCTTTGTCGGGCGATACGAGGCCGAGCAGCAGCTTCGCGAGCGTCGTCTTGCCGCTGCCCGATTCGCCGACGAGCCCGAGCGTTTCGCCCTGCACGAGATCGAGCGAGACATCGTGGACGGCGCGCACGTCTGCATCGCCGACGCGGAATGTCTTCGAGAGATTGCGCGCGGATAGCGCGAGCGGCTGATCGACGCCGTCGGCATCGGCGACGGGCACCGGCGCTTCGTCGGCCGAGCGCGGCAGCGTTTCCGCGCGTTCGTGATAGTGACAGCGCGCCATCTGATCGCCGTGCGCCGACGCCACGCGATACGGCGGCGGCGCGTCCTTGAGACAACGCTCGTCGGCGAGCTTGCAGCGCGGCGCGAAAATGCAGCCCTGCGTGATCGATCCGGGCAGCGGGAGGGAGCCTGGAATCGTGTCGAGCCGGCCCGTTTCCTTGGCGCGCCCCGCACGCGGCAGACAGCGCAGCAGGCCGACCGTGTACGGATGACGCGGCTTGGCGAACACGTCGGCGGTCGTGCCTTCCTCGACGAGCTTGCCCGCGTACAGCACGCCGACGCGATCGCACATGCGCCCGATCACCGCGAGATTGTGGCTGATGAAGAGCACGGCCGTGCCCAACTGCGCACGCAATTGCGCGATGAGATCGAGCACTTCGGCTTCGACGGTGGCGTCGAGGCCCGTGGTCGGTTCGTCGAGAATCAGCAGTTCGGGATTGCACGCGAGCGCCATCGCGATGACCACGCGTTGCTGCATCCCGCCCGAAAGCTGATGCGGATAACTCTCCATCACGCGTTCGGGCGATGCGATGCGCACGCGTCTCAGCATGTCGGCCGTGCGCGACAGCGCTTCGTCGGCGGATGCGCCCGTGACTTCGAACGCTTCGGAGACTTGCCGCGCGATCGTCAGCGACGGATTCAGCGCGCGTCCGGGATCCTGATAGACCATCGACACGGCGGTCGCGCGCATGCCGCGCAGCGCGTCGGCGTCGAGCGCGGCGACGTCGCGCCCGGCGATCGAAATGCGGCCAGCCTTCACGCGCCCGTTGCGCGGCAAGTAGCGCAGCACCGCGAGCGCGGCGGTCGACTTGCCGCAGCCCGATTCACCGACCAGCCCGTAGGCCTCGCCGCGCCTGACGCGCAACGTGACGTCCTGCAGCACGTCACGTTCGCGTCCGCGCGAACGGTACGCGACCGTGAGGCCGACGACCGTGAGCGCGTCGGCCTGATCGCCTTTCGCGGCGCCGAACGTGGGAAAAGCCGATGGCGGCGGTCCGTTCATCGGTCGAGCACTCCTTGCACGGCATCCGCGACGAGATTCACCGCGACGACCAGCGACGCGATCGCGGCGGCGTCGAAGACGACGGTCCACCACGCGCCGCCCGCCATCAGCGTATAGCTTTCGGACAAGGCGAGACCCCAGTCGGCGGACGGCGGCTGAATGCCGAAGCCGAGAAACGACAGCGTCGCGACGGCGAAGATCGCGTAGCCGAGACGAACGGTCGCCTCGACGATGATCGGCGGCAGCACGTTCGGCAGAATCTCCGCGAACATGATGTAGAGCGCGTTCTCGCCGCGTAATTGCGCCGCGAGCACGTAGTCGAGATGGCGCTCGCTCAGCACGGCGGCGCGCACGGTTCGCGCGGTGATCGGCGCGAAGGTGAGGCCGATGACGAGGATCACCGTCGTGTTGCTCGCGCCGACGGCGGCGAGCGCGAGCAGCGCGACGATCACGAGCGGCAGCGCGAGCAGCGCATCGATCACGCGGCCGATGGCGGCGTCGACCCAGCCGTCGAAATAGCCGACGACGAGCCCGAGCGCCGTGCCCGCCGCCGTGCCGAGCAAGGTCGCGAGCGGCGCGATCGTCAGAATGTCGCGCGAGCCGACGATCACGCGCGCGAACACGTCGCGACCGAGCTGGTCGGTGCCGAACCAGTGATCGCCCGAAGGCGCGACGAGCGAGTTGAGCGGATCGGACGCGTAGGGATCGTGCGGCACGAGCCAGTGGCCGAAGAGCGCGCACAGCACCCAGAAGAGCAGGATCAGCACGCCGATATCGAAGGTCGCGGAACGCACGAGCGCGCTCAACGCTTCGAAGCGGCGCGATTTCGGTGCGATAGCGGCCGCCGTGCTCATTTCGCTTCCCCGGTGCGCAGGCGCGGATTGAGCACGACGTAGAGCGCATCGGCGATCAGATTCGCCGCCGTATAGATCACGCCGATGGTCAACACGCCCGCTTCGAGCATCGGAAAGTCCTTCGCTTTTGCGGCGTTGTAGATCAGCGAGCCGATGCCCTGGTAGTGAAACAGCGTTTCCACGACGACGAGTCCGCCGATCATGTAGCCGAGCTGCGTCGCGGCGACGGTGACGGTCGGCAAAAGCGCGTTGCGCAGCACATGGCGCACGATCACGACGCGCTGCGGCAAGCCCTTCAGGATCGCGGTGCGCGTGTAATCGGCGTCGAGCGCTTCGACGGTGCCCGCGCGCGCCATCCGCGCGATGTAGCCGAAGAACACGAAGACGAGCGGCAGCACTGGCAGGATCAGATGTTCGAGTTGCGTGAAGAAGCCCGCGTCGGCAGGCGCGGTCGCTTCGATCGGCAGCCATTGCAGCCAGACGCCGAAGATCAGGATCAGCACGATCGACGAGACGAATTCCGGCACCACCGTCGCCGTCAATCCGCCGATGCTGATGACGCGATCGATCCATCGTCCCGAATGCAGCGCCGCGTACACGCCGCCCGCGATGCCGAGCGGCACCACGACGACGAACGCGAGCGCGCCGAGCTTCGCCGAATTCCACAGCGCGTTGCCGATGAACGGCGCCACGGGCGCGCGAAACGCGTAGGACTCGCCCATGTCGCCGCGCAGGAAATGGCCGATCCAGCTCGAATACTGCGTGAGAAGCGGCCGGTCGACGCCAAGCTGATGGTTGAGCGCGGCGACCGCGCGCGCGTCGGCGAGCGGGCCGAGAATCGCGCGGCCGACGTCGCCGGGCAGCAACTGGCCGCCCGCGAACACGATCATCGACAGAAGCCACAGCGTGACGAGCGCGAGCAAGACCCGCACGCCGACGAAGCGCGCGATGCGCTTCATTCGGGCGAAGTCGGCGACGTGCGCCGTGGGCGTGATCGTGCTCATTCGCTTACGCCGAGATCGTCGCGCGGTCGAACCACATCTGCGAAATCGCGTTGAAGCGCACGCCGGAGACATTGGCGCGCGTGACGATCAGCTGGTCGTAGAAGTAGGGGATGACGACCGGCGTTTCGTCGAGCAGCAAATGCTGAATCTGCCCGGACAGCTTCTTCTGCGACGCGACGTCGAGCGCCGCGACGAACTGCGCGACGAGCTTGTCGTATTCGGGATTCTTGAAGTGCGCCGCGTTCCAGGTGCCGCCGCTCGTCAGCGGCGCGTTGAGGAACACGTTCGGCACGCCGCGATGCCCGTAATCGGTGATCCCGAGCGGCGAATCGAGCCAGTCCGACTTGCCGAACGTGCCCGAGCCGTAATAGAGGTCCTGACTCTCGACCTTCAACTGGATGCGTATGCCGATCGCCTTCGCCGCGTTTTGCACGACGACCGCGAGATCGGGAATCTCCATGTACTTTTCGGTCGTGAGCGTGACGTCGAAGCCGTTCGCGACGCCGGCATCGCTCATCAGCTTCTTCGCCTGCGCGATGTCGATCTTGCGTTGCCGCACGCTGAGATCGCTCGACGGAAAAACCGGCGCGAACGGGCTGTCGTTGCCGACTTGCGCGCGGCCGCGGAACAGGCCCTTCACGATGACTTCGCGATCGATCGCGAGCGCGAGCGCCTGACGCACGCGCTTGTCCTTGAACGGCGCCATGTCGCAGCGCATGTGCAATTGCCGATGCGAACTCGACTTCGTGCCGAGCACCTTGAATTGCGGATTCGTCAGCATCGCGACCCCGCCTTGCACCGTGAAGTCGCCCATCACGTCGGCCTGGCGGCCTTGCATCGCGAGAAGCTGCGCCTGTTGATCCGCGTAGAAGGAAAACTGCACGCGATCGGGCAGCGCTTTCTCGCCCCAGTAGTCGGGATTGCGCACGAACGATGCGCCCACTTTCGGCGTGTATTTCTCCAGCTTCAGCGCGCCCGTGCCCATGAACGTCTTCTCGTAAGGGCCGCTGAAATTCGCCGGGAGGATCACGGCGTTATACGTATCCGAGGAAACGTAATACGGGAAATTGCCATTGGGCGCGTCGAGATGAAACTCGACGGTGTGATCGTCGACGGCCTTCGCCGAATCCTTCGACAGCACGCCCTTCAGCACCGAAAGCGCAGCCGAGCCGGTCGCCGGATCGGACAGGCGGTTGAAGGTCGCGACGACGTCCTTCGCGGTCATCGGCTGGCCGTCGTGGAACTTCACGTTCGGGCGCAGCTTGAACGTCCACACGTCGCCCTTGGCATTCGACGACCACGACAGCGCGAGGGCCGGCTTGAGCGTCAGATGTTCGCTGTCGTCGTCGACGAGAAATTCGCCGGTCTGATTGATGAGCGCAAGCCCCGACGCATCCGTCACGGTGAGCGGATCGACGGCGCCCGCGGGCATCAGATGCGCGACGCGGATCGTGCCGCCCGGCTTGCCCGCGCCTTGCGCCCGCGCGCCCGGCATACCGAAGATGCCGCCCGCCGTGAGCGCGATGCCGAGCACGCTCGCATGGCGCAGCAACTCGCGGCGCGTGAGGCGCCCGGCCATGAACTCGTCGATCGCGTGATTGCCCAGTTCGCCCGCGCGAGGGCGGGCCAGTTCCAGAAGATGCGCGTCGGTCGAAGGTTTCTTCATCGTGTGCTTTTCCGTTGTCGTTGTTTGCTGGCCGTCGCCCACGCGCGATCGGCTCGACCGCGCCGTCGAGGTGCATTCGGGCATCGCTAGCAAGGAACGCGCCGCTCCATGACGCGCCCGTGCGCTTTTCAGTGATCGTGTGGATGCTTGTGAATCGGATCGACCCAATAGACTTCCTCGGGCTTCTCGACGGCATCGATGTTCAGATTCACCACCACCGCTTCGTTGTCGCTGCGCACGAGCACGCATTCGAGCGGATCGGCGGTGCTCGCGTTGATTTCCTGGTGCGGCACATAAGGCGGCACGAAAATGAAGTCGCCGGGACCGGCCTCGGCCGTGAACTCGAGATGCTCGCCCCAGCGCATGCGCGCCTGGCCGCGCACGACATAGATGACGCTTTCGAGCGCGCCGTGATGATGCGCGCCGGTTTTCGCATTCGGATGGATCGTGACCGTGCCGGCCCAGATTTTCTGGGCGCCGACGCGCGCCGCGTTGATGGCAGCCGCGCGGTTCATGCCGGGCGTCTGCGGCGTGTTGGTGTCGAGCTGATCGCCCTTGATGACCTTGACGCCGTGTTCGCGCCAATCGATGTGCTGATGTGGATCGCTCATGTCGCTCATGCCCGTGTATCGTCTGCGGATATGAAAAAGTCCGTTGCCGCCATCAAGGAAGCGAGCAACGGACTTCCGATACTACACGGTTCGATCGCGATTATTTCGCTTTCGAATTGATGATCGCTTCCGACACGTTCGACGGCGTCTCCGCGTAATGCTTGAACTCCATCGTGTAGGTCGCGCGGCCTTGCGTCAGCGAGCGCAGCGACGTCGAGTAGCCGAACATCTCGGCAAGCGGCACTTCCGCGCGCACGAGCTTGCCGCCGCCGCCCGCGATGTCCTCCATGCCCTGCACGATGCCGCGCCGGCCCGAGAGATCGCCCATCACGTTGCCCATGAAGTCCTCGGGCGTCTCGACTTCGACGGCCATCATCGGTTCGAGCAGCACGGGCTTCGCCTTGCGCATCGCTTCCTTGAAGGCCATCGAGCCCGCCATGCGGAACGCGTTTTCGTTCGAATCGACATCGTGATACGAGCCGAAGGTGAGCCGCACTTTCACGTCGACGACCGGATAGCCTGCGAGCACGCCGGCCTTCAGCGTTTCCTGAATGCCCTTGTCGACGGCGGGGATGAACTCGCGCGGAATCACGCCGCCCTTGATCTGGTCGACGAACTCGTAGCCCTTGCCGGGGTCCGGCTCCAGCGCGATCACGGCGTGACCGTACTGCCCGCGTCCGCCCGACTGCTTGACGAATTTGCCTTCGACATCCTCGACCTTGTTGCGCACGGTCTCGCGATACGCGACCTGCGGCTTGCCGACCGTCGCCTCGACGCCGAACTCGCGCTTCATCCGGTCGACGAGAATCTCGAGGTGCAGCTCGCCCATGCCGGAGATGATCGTCTGGCCCGATTCCTCATCGGTCGTCACGCGGAACGACGGATCTTCCTGCGCGAGACGGTTCAGCGCGATGCCCATCTTTTCCTGATCCGCCTTCGTCTTCGGTTCGACGGCCTGCGAGATCACCGGTTCAGGGAAGATCATCCGTTCGAGGATGATGACGTTCTGCGGATCGCAAAGCGTGTCGCCGGTCGTCGCTTCCTTGAGACCGACGGCCGCCGCGATGTCGCCCGCGCGCACCTCCTTGATTTCCTTGCGCTCGTTCGCGTGCATTTGCAGAATCCGGCCGAGGCGCTCCTTCTTGTCCTTCACCGGATTGAAGACCGTGTCGCCTGAATTCACGACGCCCGAATACACGCGGAAGAAGATCAACTGCCCGACGAACGGGTCGGTCATGATCTTGAACGCGAGCGCGGAGAACGGCTCGTCGTCGCTCGGATGACGCTCCGCTTCCTCGTCGTCTTCCGTGTGGCCGAGAATCGCGGGCACGTCGACGGGCGAGGGCAGGTAGTCGATCACGGCGTCGAGCATCGCCTGGACGCCCTTGTTCTTGAACGCGCTGCCGCAGAGCATCGGTACGATTTCGTTGGCGATCGTGCGTTTGCGCAGCGCGCCCTTGATCTCGTCCTCGGTCAGGCTGTTGTGGTCTTCCAGATACTTCTCGAGCAGCTCTTCGCTCGCTTCGGCGGCGGCCTCGACCATCTTCTCGCGCCACTCGTGCGCGAGATCCTTGAGGTTGTCGGGAATTTCCTCGTAGGTGAACTTGATGCCCTGGCTCTCGTCGTCCCAGACGATCGCCTTCATCTTCACGAGGTCGACGACGCCCTGAAAGTGATCTTCCGCGCCGATCGGAATCTGGATCGGCACCGCGACGCCCTTCAGCCGGTCGCCGATCTGCCGCTGCACGCGAAAGAAGTCCGCGCCGACGCGGTCCATCTTGTTGACGAACGCGATGCGCGGCACCTTGTACTTGTTCGCCTGACGCCACACGGTTTCCGATTGCGGCTGCACGCCGCCGACCGAGTCGTAGACCATGCACGCGCCATCGAGCACGCGCATCGAGCGCTCGACTTCGATCGTGAAGTCGACGTGCCCCGGCGTATCGATGATGTTGATGCGATGTTCCGGATAATTGCCGGCCATGCCTTTCCAGAAGGCCGTCGTTGCCGCGGAGGTAATCGTGATGCCGCGTTCCTGCTCCTGCTCCATCCAGTCCATCGTGGCCGCGCCGTCGTGCACTTCGCCGATCTTGTGCGTCACGCCGGTGTAGAAAAGGATGCGCTCGGTAGTCGTAGTTTTGCCGGCATCGATGTGAGCGCTGATTCCGATATTCCGATAGCGCTCGATGGGAGTCTTGCGGGGCACGTGAACCTCCTGTGGTTTGAGTCGGCGCGGCGTGTGAAGCCAACGCGAATGCGTCGCGCCGAATCTTTTTAGGATAGCGCGTCGGCAGGCTCTTTGCAGGAATCCTGCCAGCCCGGCGCAAGCGACTTCCCGGACGCAAAAAAACCGGCGTGTCGTGCGACGACGCCGGTTGTTCGGGCAGGCAAGAAGCGCGTTACTGCGCGCGCGGCAAGCCTTTGATCTGCGTGCCCGGCTTGATGCCTTTCGCGGCAAACCATCCCTTCGGCATTTCGAGCGCATACACGCCGTTGTTGCGCGGGCAGTGGTTGTTCTCGGTTTCGGCCTGCATCTCGTCGATGTCGGTGATCGTGCCGTCCGCGCGGATGAACGCGATCGACAGCGGGATCAGCGTGTTCTTCATCCAGAAGCAATGCACGGCGTTTTCATTGAACACGAAGAGCATGCCTTCGTTCGGTGCGAGCTGCGTGCGATACATGAGACCTTGCTCGCGATCGGCATCGTTCGCGGCGACGGCGGCGTCGATCACATACATGCCCGCGGTCAGCTTTGCGCGCGGAAAGTCGGACGGCTGCTTGGCGCCGGGCGGCATTGTCTGCGCCTGTGCGAGCGGCAATGCGGCGAAGGGCAGGGCAAGCGCGATCACGCATGCGCGCGCGAGCTTGCCGAGGTTGATTTGTTGATTGAAGAAGCGCGAGACGAGATTCACGGCAAAGCTCCCTTTCTGATCGATGGCTTGCGCCTGAGCCGGACAAACCCCGCGCATGTTACTCGATGCGCAGGCACAAAACAAAAGGGCAGACGCCTTGCGGCCATCTGCCCTTTGAACGCCGTAAGGACGGCGGTAATGCTCGTTCTTGACTTCGCTATACCGCCTCTTACAAAAAACTTACTGAGCTGCCGAAGCGGCTGCCGGAGCCGAAGCAGCGGCTGCCTTCTTGTGCGACTTCGACGACTTGTGCGACGTCTTCTTGTGAGCCGACTTGTGAGCCGACGAAGCAGCTGCCGGAGCAGCAGCGGCCGGTGCCGAAGCTTCTTGTGCGAAAGCAGCGGTTGCGAACAGGCCAGCGACGAGAGCAGCGATCAGTTTGTTCATCTGTGAATCCTCAGCTTGAGTTAATTAACCAAACGACCCGGTCATTGAGTCATGTCGGTAAACGAGCCACCTACCTTTCGGTTGACACTCGACATCGATAATTCAAATTCGATGCGACTGTGAACGCTTGAACCTTTCAAACTCCCTGGAGCACACAGGTAGTTGTAATCAGTTATTCGCTCATGCCGGATAGCTTTATGCGGCATCTGACGCCCTTAACGCGTCGCGTGAAGAGTCGGTTGACGCGATTTACAGAGAAAATTGCGCGGCGACAAAAAAATATCGGCGGCGCGATATGCGCTACTCTATCTCGATGACAGCACGTTTAAACACATCGCACTAAACGATGCACACGGCGATGCACACGGCGATGCACACGGCCGATATTCAGGATAGTTGAATGCGATTCAACGAACGCGTTGCCACGGCGCGCGCGGAGCGACCTCGACGGTCTCGCCCGGCGCGAGGCCGAGCGTGAAGATATCGAGCGCGCCGATCGCGACGCGTACGAGCCGCAAGGTCGGAAAGCCGACTGCAGCCGTCATGCGCCGCACCTGCCGATTCTTGCCTTCGGTGATGGCGAGCTCGATCCACGTCGTCGGGATGGCGGCGCGATAGCGGATCGGCGGATTGCGTGGCCAGAGCGCTTCGATGTCGCGTTCGTCGACGAATGCGGTGCGGCACGGCTGCGTCACGTAATCGCCGAGATCGACGCCTTTCGAAAGACGCGCGAGGGCGGCTTCGTCGGGCGCGCCTTCGACTTGCGCCCAATAGCGCTTTACCAGCTTGTGACGCGGCTCCGCGATGCGGGCCTGGAGCGCGCCGTCGTCGGTGAGGAGGAGCAGGCCTTCGCTATCGGCGTCGAGCCGGCCCGCGGGATACACGCCCGGCGTCTTCACCCAGTCGCCGAGCGACGCGCGCGTCTCGTGCGCCGAAAACTGGCAGATGGTGCCGAAGGGCTTGTTCAGGGCGATAAGTGACATGCGAGGCGCGCGGCGTGGTCGGATGCGGCATCTTAAAGCATGCGCGCGGCGGCTTTCGGGCGCGCCGGGACAAGCCAGCATGGTTAGAATGATGAAGTGAACTTCATCGCGCGGGTTCATCGCTCGCGCATGCTGCATCGCATCGCTCTCTATCCAGTTTGCTTGCTTCCATTCAAGCCCGGCCTTATTTGGAGTCGACCATGCCGTATCAGCACATCAAGGTTCCGGAAGGCGGTGACAAGATCACCGTCAACGCGGACTTCTCGCTCAACGTCTCGGATCAGCCGATCATCCCGTATATCGAGGGCGACGGCACGGGCGTCGACATCACGCCGGTGATGATCAAGGTCGTCGATGCGGCGGTCGAGAAGGCCTACGGCGGCAAGCGCAAGATTCAATGGATGGAAATCTTCGCGGGCGAAAAGGCGACGCGCGTCTACGGCCCCGACGTGTGGCTGCCGGACGAAACGCTCGAAGTGGTGAAGGATTTCATCGTGTCGATCAAAGGGCCGCTCACGACGCCCGTCGGCGGCGGCATCCGCTCGCTGAACGTGGCGCTTCGTCAGCAACTCGATCTCTACGTGTGTCTGCGTCCGGTGCGCTATTTCAAGGGCGTGCCGTCGCCGGTGCGCGAACCGGAGAAGATCGACATGGTGATCTTCCGCGAGAATTCGGAAGACATCTACGCGGGCGTCGAATGGCCGGCGGATTCGCCCGAAGCGAAGAAGGTCATCAAGTTCCTGCGCGAAGAAATGGGCGTGAAGAAGATCCGCTTCCCTGATTCGTCGGGACTCGGCATCAAGCCCGTTTCCCGGGAGGGCACGGAGCGGCTCGTGCGCAAGGCGATCCAGTACGCGATCGACAACGATCGCCGCTCGGTGACGCTCGTGCACAAGGGCAACATCATGAAGTTCACCGAAGGCGCCTTCCGCGATTACGGCTACGCGCTCGCGCAGAAGGAGTTCGGCGCGGAACTGATCGACGGCGGCCCTTGGATGAAGGTGAAGAATCCGAAGTCGGGCAGCGATATCGTCGTGAAGGATGTGATCGCCGATGCGTTCCTTCAGCAAATCCTGCTGCGTCCCGCCGAATACGACGTGATCGCCACGCTCAACCTGAACGGCGACTACATCTCGGACGCGCTCGCGGCGCAGGTGGGCGGCATCGGCATCGCGCCGGGCGCGAACATGTCGGATTCCGTCGCGATGTTCGAGGCGACGCACGGCACGGCGCCGAAATACGCGGGCAAGGACTACGTGAATCCCGGTTCGGAAATTTTGTCCGCCGAAATGATGCTGCGCCATCTCGGCTGGTTCGAGGCCGCGGACCGCATCATTTCGTCGATGGAGCAGTCGATTCTTTCGAAGCGCGTCACGTACGACTTCGCGCGTTTGATGGAAGGCGCGACGCAAGTATCGTGTTCGGGTTTCGGAGAGGTGATGATCGAGAATATGTGAGGACTCACCTCGATTCGATGTGGTAAATAAAAACCCCGGAAGGCCTACGCCTTCCGGGGTTTTCATTTCGCGCACATGCCTCATATGCGTGCAACGCGCGAGGCATGAAAAAACCCGGCGCGAAGGCCGGGTTTCACGAGGCCAAGTCGATCGAACGGTCAGGCAGCGTCCTGAATGTTCGAAGCTTGTTTGCCTTTCGGTCCCTGGACGATCTCGAAGCTGACCTTCTGGCCTTCCTTGAGCGTCTTGAAACCGTTCATTTGAATCGCCGAGAAATGTGCGAACAGATCCTCGCCGCCTTCATCGGGCGTGATGAATCCGTAGCCTTTCGCGTCGTTGAACCATTTGACCGTACCAGTAGACATTCGTACTTCCCCTCTAACTCTTGTCGCACCCAGAGCACGCTCGAAAAGCTCGACGGCACACCCCACAATGTGAACCGCCCCCTCCTCACAAGCTCACCTCGGCCTCTTTTTTCGTCCGTGGTTGGCCCCCGGAAAAAAGTGCCAGTTTGATTGTTAAATCTCTTAAATCGGGTGTCAAGGAATTTTTGGGATAGCCGTTAAGCTCGTTGCAAAGAGCGCATTCGTAGGGTAATTCCTGCTTTGCGTGTGTGCTGCCGTCCAAGCAAGTCATCTTGAAAAGTCGCATAATCGACTCACTTGTGTGATACCCGGCGGCCCGCAGCGCTTGGTGCTCGGTTTGTTTTTTTTGAAGCTGTGCGATACTGGTTTCGACGAGGTGCAAGCGGGCCGCGCCGAAATGTTGGGCAGCGGCAGGATTCGATGGACGACACCTGTGCGAGTGCGGTTTTCAGCGACACATTCCGACCGGGCGGTCGGTGCTGGAGCGGCGATTGCGAGGACGTCCGTGATGTTTAGAATGGGTGTATGGCGATCAATCCCAACAAGCAGGATGGCACGGTACTGGAGCGGCAGGAGCAGAAGCTCAAGAAGCCGGCCATGTACAAGGTGGTGCTGCTGAATGACGACTTCACGCCGATGGAATTCGTCGTGATGATCGTGCAGGAATACTTCAATAAGGATCGTGAGACCGCGACGCAGATCATGCTCAAGGTTCATCGCGAAGGCAGGGGAGTTTGTGGGGTCTACACGCGAGACATTGCGTCGACCAAAGTTGAGCAAGTCGTTAGCCATGCACGGCAAGCGGGGCATCCGCTGCAGTGCGTGATGGAGGAAGCATGATTGCCCAGGAACTGGAAGTCAGTCTGCACATGGCGTTTATGGAAGCACGTCAGGCGCGGCATGAGTTCATAACGGTCGAGCACCTGTTGCTCGCCCTGTTGGACAATCCGACCGCGGCTGAAGTGTTGCGCGCCTGCGCAGCCAACATTGAAGATTTGCGTCAGAACCTGCGCAATTTCATTCATGACAACACGCCGACCGTGCCCGGCACGGACGACGTCGATACTCAGCCGACGCTTGGTTTCCAGCGCGTGATCCAGCGCGCGATCATGCACGTGCAATCGACTTCGAATGGCAAGAAGGAAGTGACCGGCGCGAACGTGCTGGTCGCGATCTTCGGCGAGAAGGACTCGCACGCGGTGTACTACCTGCAGCAGCAGGGCGTCACGCGTCTCGATGTCGTGAATTTCATTTCGCACGGCATTGCGAAGACGAATAGCGGCGACGCCGCCAAGGCGAGCAGCGAAGCGAATCCGGAATCGGAAGACGCCGCTGCGCAGAAGGAAACGCCGCTCGCGCAGTTCACGCAGAACCTCAACCAGCTCGCGAAGGACGGCAAGATCGATCCGCTGATCGGCCGTGAACTCGAAGTCGAGCGTGTGGTGCAGGTGCTGTGCCGCCGTCGCAAGAATAATCCGCTGCTCGTCGGCGAAGCCGGCGTCGGCAAGACGGCGATCGCCGAGGGCCTCGCATGGCGCATCACGCGCGGCGAAGTGCCGGACATCCTCGCCGATGCACAGGTCTACTCGCTCGACATGGGCGCGCTGCTCGCCGGCACGAAGTATCGCGGCGATTTCGAGCAACGTCTGAAGACGGTGTTGAAGGAACTGAAAGAGCGTCCGCACGCGATTCTGTTCATCGACGAAATTCATACGCTGATCGGCGCGGGCGCGGCATCGGGCGGCACGCTCGACGCATCGAACCTGCTGAAGCCGGCGTTGTCGTCGGGTCAGTTGAAGTGCATCGGCGCGACCACGTTCACGGAATATCGCGGCATCTTCGAGAAGGACGCGGCGTTGTCGCGGCGTTTCCAGAAGGTCGATGTCACCGAGCCGTCCGTCGAACAGACGGTGGCGATTCTGCGCGGCCTCAAGACGCGCTTCGAAGAGCATCACGGCGTGAAGTATTCGTCGGGTGCGCTGTCGGCGGCGGCGGAACTGTCGGCACGATTCATCACGGACCGTCATCTGCCGGACAAGGCCATCGACGTGATCGATGAAGCGGGCGCGGCGCAACGCATCCTGCCGAAGTCGAAGCAGAAGAAGACCATCGGCAAGAGCGAGATCGAAGAGATCATCTCGAAGATCGCGCGCGTGCCGGCGCAGAGCGTGTCGCAGGATGACCGCAGCAAGCTCCAGACGCTCGATCGCGACCTGAAAGCCGTCGTGTTCGGTCAGGATCCGGCGATCGACGCGCTGTCGGCGTCGATCAAGATGGCGCGCGCGGGTCTCGGCAAGCTGGACAAGCCGATCGGCGCGTTCCTGTTCTCCGGCCCGACGGGCGTCGGCAAGACGGAGGTCGCGAAGCAGTTGGCGTTCACGCTGGGCATCGAACTGCTGCGCTTCGACATGTCGGAGTACATGGAACGCCATGCGGTCAGCCGTCTGATCGGCGCGCCGCCGGGCTATGTCGGTTTCGATCAGGGCGGTTTGCTGACCGAAGCCGTCACGAAGAAGCCGCATTGCGTGCTGCTCCTCGACGAAATCGAGAAGGCGCATCCGGACATCTACAACGTGCTCTTGCAGGTGATGGACCACGGCACGCTGACGGACAACAACGGACGCAAGGCGGATTTCCGCAACGTCATCATCATCATGACGACGAACGCGGGGGCCGAGGCAATGGGCAAGGCGGTGATCGGCTTCACGTCGCGACGCGAGTCGGGCGACGAAATGGCCGACATCAAGCGCATGTTCACGCCGGAGTTCCGCAACCGTCTGGACCAGATCATCAGCTTCCGTTCGCTGGACGAGGAAATCATCCTGCGCGTGGTCGACAAGTTCCTCATGCAACTGGAAGATCAGTTGCACGAGAAGAAGGTCGATGCGGTCTTCACCGATTCGCTGCGCAAGCACCTGGCGAAGCACGGTTTCGATCCGCTGATGGGCGCTCGTCCGATGCAGCGTCTGATTCAGGACACGATCCGTCGCGCCTTGGCCGACGAGCTCCTGTTCGGCAAGCTGGTCAACGGCGGCCGCGTGACGGTCGATGTCGATGCGGACGACAAGGTGCAGCTGACGTTCGACGAAAACTCGGCGCCGCCGCGCAATCCGAATCCGGAAGCGATCGAAGTGGATTAACGCGTTTAAGGCGGGACGATAAGCGTGGACTCGAAAGAGCCCACGCTTTTTTTTGCGCGTTTCACAACAAGCCGTTCCATGCTCAAGCATGTTTAATGTATCCGTGTCCCATCCCATGAGTCTCGAAGTCCAGATGATGCGCGGAAACGAGCAAGCGCGTTTTCTGTTTGCGTCCTCACGGGTTGAGCGTTCCGACCATGATGTTGATCGAGCTGATGGTTACGATGCGCAAGTCTTTATCTCCAGTTGTACCTGAGAGCCGAAACTTGCCGTGTTCCCCGTTATTGCTGTGAAACGAGACTGCCGATGAGGGTTTTACGAAGTCCGGCGACACTCCGAATATGGTGAAAAATCTCCAGCCGATTCCTTGCATGCATGACGAATCGTGGTGATCGTCGGGGCTCGCCAGTACGGTTTCCAGAGGCGGGGGCGGAAGCGGGCCAAGGATGATTTCCTCGCAGTCATTGCCGTGTATGTCTGCATCTACTTGAATGGCGACAAGGTAGAACAGGCCGTTATACGACGTCGGAAACATTTGCGCGGTGTAGGTGTTGGAGTAGAAACTCACTTGAGCCACATCGAGCTTACTTACTACGGTAGAAGTTGTTTCGCCCAGAAGCGCCTGCCCATCACGGCCGGGGTTGCAGACTGATTGGACGCCAGCGTCATTGGAGTAAAACCAGTGGTCATAGAATTTGAATCCGCTGGCAGGCGGTGCAAGGCCGGACAGCGAGACGGTGGGAAATTCCAGTGCGAGCTGGTAGTTGTCTGAAAACATACATTCTTGGGCCATGATGCACTCCTAGAAATATGACTGTGAATCCTAAATAAAGCAGCGCGGATTAATCCAGTTGGATCGAGTATTGAAGCGGTCTACATGGCTACCTCCACGGGTTTATTAAGTCAGAGTCGACAACAAACATTTGAATCGGAATTTCGCAGCGGAAACGTGCGTGAAAACATTGGGCTCATCGTCAAGCGATGAACTCGATGCTGTCTCGAGCAACGCGCCGAGATAGCTGCAGTTATGTTGATGGAGATAGTCCGCGCGTTCTTTTGCTGTAGGGAGTTATAGGTTTGTAATGTCAAAATAACTGTGAAGGTTTGTAATACGCGAAAGCGATTTGATTGCGAGAATTTTCCTATTTGAAAGTTCGATATTTTGGATCGTTAAACAAAAACGCGGATTATCTAAAAGATAATCCGCGTTTCATCGGTAATGGAACTGATCAGTGGGACGATCTATGTCTCGTCCCAGCGCGAGTGTATTCGCTTTCAGTGTTTCCCGGTACTTCCAAATCCACCAAGCCCGCGCTCGCTCGCTTCGAAATCATCGACGATATTGAACTGCGCCTGCACGACCGGCACGATCACCATCTGTGCGAGACGCTCCATCGGGTTCAGCGTGAACGCGGTGTCGCCGCGATTCCACGTCGAAACCATCAGTTGGCCTTGATAATCCGAATCGATCAGCCCAACGAGATTGCCGAGAACGATGCCATGCTTGTGACCCAGACCCGAGCGCGGAAGGATCATCGCGGCATAGCCGGGATCGGCGAGATGAATGGCGAGGCCGGTCGGCACGAGCACGGTCTGATGCGGCTCGATGACGAGCGGCGCATCGAGGCACGCGCGCAGATCGAGGCCCGCGCTGCCGGGCGTGGCGTAGGCGGGCATGAAGTCGCGCATGCGCGCATCGAGAATCTTGACGTCGAGTTTCATGGATCGAGGCGTTATTGAATGGAATGACCGAGCTCGAAAGCATCGGCGGGAAGTCGATAGGAGCGCGTGCGCGCGGCGTCGAGTTCGGTCACGACAACAGCGTGCCGCCGGTCTTCGGCGCGCGTTTTGCGATCTCCGCGATCAGCGTGCGCGCGAGTTCCTGCTTGCCGGCGCGCGGCAGCGGTGTCGTGCCGCTTTCTTCGAACAGCACGACTTCGTTGTCGTCGCGTCCGAACGTGAGCTGTCCGATATTGCCGATCAGCAGCGGCACGTTCTTGCGCTTGCGTTTCTCATCGCCATGAACCTCGAGATTGCCGCTTTCCGCCGCAAAGCCGACGCAAAAAGGCGGATTCGGCAGCTTCGCCACCGACGCGAGAATGTCCGGATTCTCGATGAAGTTGAACGTCGGCAACGCGTCGGCGGTCTTTTTGATCTTCTGCTCGCTGACGTGATCGACGCGCCAGTCCGCCACCGCGGCGACCGCGATGAAGATGTCGGTGTCAGGGGTCGCGGCCATCACCGCATCGTGCATTTCCTGCGCGGTCTGCACGTCTTCGCGATACACGCCCCACGGCGTCGGCAGGGAAACCGGACCGGCGACGAGATGCACGTCCGCGCCCGCCTGCGCCGCCGCGCGTGCGAGCGCGAAGCCCATCTTGCCCGACGAACGATTGGTGATGCCGCGGACCGGATCGAGCGGCTCGAAGGTCGGACCGGCGGTAATCAGCACGCGCTGGCCGCGCAGAATCTTCGGCTGAAAGAACGCGCAGATCGCTTCGAACGCGGCTTCGGGCTCGATCATGCGGCCGTCGCCGACTTCGCCGCACGCCTGCGAGCCCGAATCCGGACCGAGCACTTCGACGCCATCGGCGCGAAGCTGACTGACATTGCGCTGCGTCGGCGGGCTTTGCCACATCTGGCGGTTCATCGCGGGCACGACGAGCAGCGGGCAATCGCGCGCGATGCACAGCGTCGAAAGCAGGTCGTCGCACATGCCATGCGCGAGCTTCGCCATGAAGTCGGTCGAGGCGGGCGCGATGACGATCGCATCCGCTTCGCGCGAAAGATCGATGTGCGGCATGTTGTTCGGCATGCGCGCATCCCACTGCGACGTGTACACGGGACGGCCCGACAGCGCCTGCATCGTGACGGGCGTGATGAACTGCGTGGCCGCTTCGGTCATCACGATCTGCACGGTTGCGCCGGCCTTGACGAGCAGGCGCGTCAGTTCGGCGATCTTGTAGCAGGCGATGCCGCCGGTCAGTCCTAAAACGAGATGTTTGCCCGCGAGTTCCAACTTGCCTCCATCGCAAAAGAACACGGCTCCGTGAGAGGAGCCGCGTCGTGAATATCAACGTGAACCGCGCACGCGCCGCAGTTCGTCGAAAATCAGCAGGACCGCGCCGACGGTGATCGCGCTATCGGCGAGGTTGAACGCCGGCCAGTGCCACGCGTTCACATGAAAATCCAGAAAGTCGATGACGTGCCCGTACGCAATCCGGTCGATGACATTGCCGATCGCACCGCCCATGATGAGCGACAACGCCGTGCAGAACATGCGCTGCCCCGAATGGCGCTTGAGCAGATAGCAAATCACGATCGCCGCGACGACGCCCAACGCCGTGAACGCCCAGCGCTGCCAGCCGCCCGCCATCGCGAGGAAGCTGAACGCCGCGCCGCGGTTGTAGACGAGCAGCAGATTGAAAAAGGGCGTGAGCGCATGCGGATCGCCATAGGCGAACACGCGCTGCACGGCGATCTTCGTCAACTGGTCGAACAGAATGACGATCAGCGCGACGCCGAGCCACGGCGCGAGCGAACCGCTGCTCGCGGTTCTAACGGAAGTTTGCTTTGCCATCGTTCGAGCCATTTATGCCGCGCCTCGCGTTTCGCCTGCGCCGAAGAGATTGGAGAAGCAGCGGCCGCAGAGGCCCGGATGTTCCGGGTGCGAGCCGACATCGGCGCAATAGTGCCAGCAGCGCTCGCACTTCATGTAGCTCGACGCGGCGACATCGACGCCTTCTTCTGCTTCGCTCGCCACCTTTTCGACTTGCGCCGACGACGTGATCAGCACGAAGCGCAATGCATCGCCGAGACTCGCGAGTGCGTCGTAACGCGCGCCGCTCGCACGAACCACGACTTCCGCCTGCAGCGACGAACCGATCTGATTGGCCGTGCGCGCTTCTTCGAGCGCCTTGGTGACGTCGCCGCGCGCGCTGCGGATGAGCGTCCACTTGTCGAGCAGATCGCCGCCGTTCGCGATCTCCGGATACGTCGCGAAGACTTCCGTGAAGATCGTTTCCTGACCGGGCTTGAGCACCTTGTACGCTTCTTCGGCCGTGAACGACAGATACGGCGCGACGAGACGCAACAAGCCGTGCGCGATATGGAACAGCGCGGTTTGCGCGCTGCGGCGCTCGCGCGAATCGGGCTTCGTGGTGTAGAGGCGATCCTTCAGCACGTCGAGATAGAAGCCGCCGAGGTCTTCCGAGCAGAATGTCGCGATCTTCGCGACGACCGGATGGAATTCGTACTTCTCGTAGTGCGCGAGGGCGTCGTCCTGCAGATTGCGCGTGAGCGCGATGGCGTATCGATCGATTTCGAGCCAGTCCTGAACCGGCAGCGCGTTCTTGTCGAAATCGAAGTCCGACAGATTCGCGAGCAGGAAGCGCAGCGTGTTGCGGATACGGCGATACGTCTCCGTCACGCGCTTCAGGATTTCCTCGGAGATCGCGAGCTCGCCCGAATAGTCCGTCGATGCGATCCACAAACGGATGATTTCCGCGCCAAGGCGATTGGACACTTCGTGCGGATCGATGCCGTTGCCGAGCGACTTCGACATCTTGCGGCCTTCGCCATCGACGGTGAAGCCGTGCGTGAGCAGCGCGTCGTAGGGCGCGCGGCCGTCGAGCATCGACGCAGTGAGCAGCGACGAATGGAACCAGCCGCGATGCTGGTCCGAGCCTTCGAGATAGAGATCGGCCGGAAACTGCAGCGAATCCTTGTGCGAGCCGCGCAGCACGTGCCAGTGCGTCGTGCCGGAATCGAACCACACGTCGAGCGTGTCGCGGTTCTTCTCGTACATGTTGGCTTCGTCGCCGATCAGCTCGCGCGGATCGAGCGATTGCCACGTTTCGATGCCGCCTTCCTCCACACGCTTCGCCACTTCTTCCAGCAACTCCAGTGTGCGCGGATGCAGCTCGCCGGTTTCCTTGTGCACGAAGAACGCCATCGGCACGCCCCACTGACGCTGACGCGAAAGCGTCCAGTCCGGGCGATTCGCGATCATGCTGTAAAGACGCTGCTTGCCCCATGACGGATAAAACGCCGTGTTCTCGACGCCTTCCAGCGCGATCTCGCGCAGCGTGCGGCCGCCGTCCTTCGGCTTCACGTCCATGCCGGCGAACCATTGCGAGGTCGCGCGATAGATGATCGGCGTCTTGTGGCGCCAGCAGTGCATGTAGCTGTGCGTGTACTTTTCGCTCTTGAGCAGCGATCCCGCGCCTTCGAGCGCTTCGACGATCTGCGGATTCGCCTTCCAGATCGACAGCCCGCCGAACAGCGGCAACGATTCGATATAGCGGCCATCGCCCATCACCGGGTTGATGATGTCCGAGTCCGGCATGCCGTGCGCCTTGCACGACACGAAGTCTTCCACGCCATACGCCGGCGACGAATGCACGATGCCCGTGCCGCTTTCCGTCGTCACGTAATCGCCGAGATAGACCGGCGCCGTGCGCTTGTAGCCCGGATGCGCTGCCGCGAGCGGATGGTGGAAGCGCAGGTTCGCGAGCTTTTCGCCGGTCGTCGTCGCGATGACTTCGCCCGTCAGGCCGTAGTTCTGCAGGCACGCTTCGACGCGCTCCTGCGCGAGGATCAGGAGACCGCGCGGCGTATCGACGAGCGCGTAGACGATCTCCGGATGCACGTTCAGCGCCTGGTTCGCGGGAATGGTCCAGGGCGTCGTCGTCCAGATGACGATGCCGCCTTCCGTCTTCGGCAGCGCGGGCAGGCCGAACGCCTGCGCGGTCTTCTCCGGTTCGGCGAACGCGAACATGACGTCGATGGTCGGATCGGTCTTGTCCTTGTATTCGACTTCCGCTTCGGCCAGCGCCGAGCCGCAGTCGAAGCACCAGTTTACCGGCTTCAGGCCGCGGAACACGAAGCCCTTCTCCATGATCTTGCCGAGCGCGCGGATCTCGCCCGCTTCGTTGGCGAAGTTCATCGTCTTGTACGGATTGTCCCAGTCGCCGAGCACGCCCAGGCGCCGGAAGCCGACCTTCTGTTTTTCGATCTGCTCGCCCGCATACGCGCGCGCCTTCCGCATCACTTCGATGGCGGGCAGCGTCTTGCCGAACTGCTTTTCGATCTGGATTTCGATCGGCATGCCGTGGCAGTCCCAGCCCGGCACGTAGACCGCGTCGAAGCCCGCGAGATTGCGCGCCTTGACGATCATGTCCTTCAGGATCTTGTTGACGGCGTGACCGAGGTGGATGTCGCCGTTCGCATACGGCGGGCCGTCGTGCAGGATGAACTTCTTGCGGCCCTTCGACGCCGCGCGGATCTTCTCGTAGATCTTGTTGTCCTGCCACTCCTTGACCCACGCGGGTTCGCGCTTGGGCAGGTCGCCGCGCATCGGGAAGGGCGTGTCGAGCAGGTTGACGGGATACTTCGAGGAGGCTTTTTCTTTCTTGTCGCTCATGGGTGACTCAGTGAATTCGGTGAGACGGCGCTCGTCTTTTAGCGCGCGGTGATTCGGAAGCGGGGCAGCGGACGGCACAAGAACGCGCCGCACGCTCACCTAATTCGGTCGGTCGCCGAGATGGCGAAGCCCGTCGCGCGGCTGCCGGCGTTGCTCGCGGGCGGCAGGCCGAAGTACGCGCGCGCGTTGTCGACGTCTTTCGCGATGGCGCGGCCGAGCGTTTCGAGGTCGACGTACTTTTCCTCGTCGCGCAGCTTTTTCAGGAATTCGACGCGCACGAGCTTGCCGTAGGCGTCGCCGTGCCAGTCGAGCACGAACACTTCGAGCAGCACGCGGCCGGAATCGTCGACGGTCGGGCGCAGGCCGAGGCTCGCGACGGCGGGCAGCGGTTCATCGGCGAGGCCGTGCACGCGCACGACGAAGATGCCCGCGAGCGCCGGCCGCTTGTGCGCGATCGGCAGATTCAGCGTGGGAAAGCCGAGATCGCGTCCGAGCTTCGCGCCGTGCACGACGTGACCGCTGATGACATACGGGCGCCCGAGCGCGACTTGCGCCGCGTCGAGATCGCCCGCGACGAGCGACGCCCGCACCGACGACGACGATATGCGCGTGCCGTTCGGATGCGCGACCGTTGCCATCTGCTCGACTTCGAAGCCGTATTTCTCGCCGGCGGCTTTCAACGACTCGAAATTGCCCGCGCGTTTCGCGCCGTAGCAGAAGTCGTCGCCGACCATGACCCAGCGCGCGTGCAGGCCATCGACGATGACGTTCTTCACGAACGTATCCGGCGATTGTCCCGCGAACGTCTTGTTGAAATGCTCGACCACCACGCGATCGACGCCGTTGGTGCGCAGCGCTTCGAGCTTGTCGCGCAGCATCGCGATGCGCGGCGGCGCGCCCGCCGGATTGAAGAACTCGCGCGGATGCGGCTCGAAAGTCATCACGCAGACCGGCAGGCCGCGCGCGTCGGCGGCTGCCCGCACGTGCGCGAGCAGCGCCTGGTGGCCGCGATGGACACCGTCGAAATTGCCGATGGTCAGTGCGCAGGGCGCCCGGCTTTCGGCATTGGGGAGGCCGCGAAAGACTCTCACGATAGGCGATGGTCGGTGGGAGGGGCTGATGCTGCAAAGCGTTAGATTATAAACGCTCGCAAGGAGGACGGGCGCGAGCGCCCCGGCGCGATGCCTGACCGAACCCGTATGGCACGATTTTCGCACCCTTCGAATGATAAAATCCGCGGATGAAAAAAATCGTCATTCTGATCTCCGGACGCGGGAGCAACATGGAGGCCGTCGTGCGTGCATGCGCGCGCGAAGGCTGGCCGGCTCGCGTCTGCGCGGTCATTTCCAACCGGCCCGATGCCGCCGGGCTAGGCTTCGCGGCCGCGAACGGCATCGAAACGAACGTGGTGGATCATCGTCAGTTCGACGGTCGCGAATCGTTCGATGCCGCGCTCGCGCGTGAAATCGATCGCTTCGAGCCCGATCTCGTCGTATTGGCCGGCTTCATGCGCGTGCTGACCGACGCCTTCGTCGGGAAATATGCCGGGCGCATGCTCAACATTCATCCGTCGCTGCTGCCGTGTTTTCCGGGCTTGCGTACGCATCAGCAGGCGCTCGACGCCGGCGTGCGCGTGCACGGCGCAAGCGTGCATTTCGTGACGCCGACGCTCGATCACGGGCCGATCGTCGCGCAAGGCGCGGTGCCGGTCGTCGCCGGCGACGATGCCGCCGCGCTCGCCGCGCGCGTGCTCAAGGTCGAGCACGACATCTATCCGCGCGCGGTGCGCTGGTTTATCGAAGGGCGTCTTTCTATCGAAGGGGAGCGCGTCGCGCTCACGCCGTCTGAGCCGCAATGGCTCTTTGCCGACATTGCCGGGGAGGGCGTATGAGGCTGCATGGATTTCTGATCGGACAAACCGAAACGCTGCTTGCGGACGTGCTCCGCTTTTCCGGCCCCGCCGATGCCGCGACGAGCCGCTTTTTCCGCGCGCATCCGAAGCTCGGGCACGGCGAGCGCGGCGTGATCGCCGAGGCGGTTTTCGCGGTGCTGCGCCGGAAGATGGAGTTTTCGCATCTCGCGGAAAGCGGCAGCGGCAACCAGGCGCGCCGTCTGGCGCTGCTCGGGCTGATGCAGACGGCCGGGCTCTCCGCGCTGAAGCCGTTCGTCTCGGCCGATGAGTATCAATGGCTCTCGCAAGTCTCGAAGATCGATCCGGCGAGCTTGCCGGTGCGCGTGCGGACCAACCTGCCGCAGTGGATCTACGACGCGATGGGCAAGCGCTTCGAGCCGGAGGAACTCGCGCAGCTCGCCGCCGCGCTGAACTATCCCGCGCCGCTCGATCTGCGCTCGAATCCGATCAAGGCGGATCGCAAGGTCGTGCTGAAGGCGCTGACCGAAGCGGGCATCGACGCCGGCGAAATGCCGTTCGCGCCGTTCGGCATCCGCGTGGACGGCAAGCCGGCGCTCACGCGTCTCGCGCCGTTCCAGGAAGGCTGGATCGAAGTGCAGGACGAGGGTAGCCAGTTGCTCTGCTCGCTGATGGCCCCGCGCCGCGGCGAAATGATCGTCGATTTCTGCGCGGGCGCGGGCGGCAAGACGCTCGCCCTCGGCGCGATGATGCGCTCGACCGGCCGTCTCTACGCCTTCGACGTGTCCGATCGCCGGCTCGCGAAGCTCAAGCCGCGGCTTGCGCGCAGCGGTCTGTCGAACGTGAATCCGGTGCTGATCGACAGCGAGCACGACGCGAAGATCAAGCGTCTCGCGGGCAAGATCGACCGCGTGCTCGTCGATGCGCCGTGCTCGGGCCTCGGCACGCTGCGTCGCAATCCGGATCTGAAGTGGCGCCAGTCGCCCGCGACCGTCGCGGAACTCACGCCCAAGCAGCTCTCGATCCTGTCGAGCGCCGCGCGCCTCGTGAAGACCGGCGGCCGTCTCGTCTATGCGACCTGCTCGATGCTCGAAGCGGAGAACGAAGACGTCGTGAAGCAGTTTCTCGAGACGCATCCGAACTTCCGCGTCGTGCCCGCGCGCGACGTGCTGGCGGAACAGCGCATCGACCTCGATACGGGCGAATTCCTGTCGCTGTGGCCGCACAAGCACGGCACCGACGGCTTCTTCGCGGCGGTGCTGGAGCGCGTGCCGGACGCCGCAAAAGCGCCCAAAGCGGCCGAAGAAACCGCGTAAGCAATGCAGAACCACTTCCTGAACGAACTCTCCGCGCGGCTCTTCCGCGATTTCGGCGAGCCGGAAGTGATCTGGCAGGTGGCCGCGCTCGTCGGCCTGCTCGTAGTGGCGTGGTGGTGCGCGCGTCTGCTTCGCAAGAAGCTCGATGCGCGCCGCCAGTCGCGTTTCGAAGCCGTGCGCTTCGGCGCGGAAAGTCTAAACAAGGCGCTGTTTCCGTTGCTCGGCACGGTTTTCGTGTCGATCGCGCAGGTCGTGCTCGCGCCGTTCATCCATACGTCGCTGTTGCGGCTCGCGCTCGTGCCGCTGTGCGGCATCACCGTCATCTACACGATGCTCTACGTCGCGCGGCGCGTGTTCAGCCGCGGCCAGACGGAGCACGAGGCGAACGCGCTGCTGTATCTGTTCGAGAAACTCGTCACCGTGATCGTCTGGGTGACGATGGTGCTCACCGTCATGGGCATTCAGGACGACGTCGTCCACTGGATGGCGAGCGTGCGCTTCAACTTCGCGAACGCGCACATGACGCTGCTCTCGCTCGCCTCGGGCGTGCTGTGGGTGTGCGTGACGCTGATCGTCGCGATGTGGGCGGGCGCGCTGCTCGACGACCGCCTGATGCGCGCCCGCTCGCTCGACGCGAATCTCAAAGTGGTGCTCGCGCGCGTCGGCCGGGCGCTGATGATCCTCGCCGCCATTCTGGTGAGCTTGTCGATCGTCGGCATCGACATCACGGTGCTCGGCGTGTTCGGCGGCGCGCTCGGCGTCGGGCTGGGCTTCGGCTTGCAGAAGATCGCGAGCAATTACGTATCGGGCTTCATCATTCTGCTGGACCGCTCCTTGCGGCTCGGTGACATGATCAATGTCAGCGGAAATCAGGGCACGGTCACGCAGATTCGCACCCGATACACGATGGTGCGGGGCCTCGACGGCATCGAAACGCTGATTCCGAACGAAAAGCTCATCACGGACGTGGTGCAGAACCATTCGTCGTTTCTCACGCGCGGCAACGCGAAGATCGCGGTGCAGGTGAGCTATCGCTGCGACGTCGAACGCGCGATGCAGTTGCTCGTCGAAGCAACGCAGGGCGTCGAGCGCGTGTTGCAGGACCCGGCGCCCGCGGCGCTGCTTGCGAGCTTCGGCGCGGACGGAATCAACCTCGAACTGAGCTTCTGGATCGAAGAGGCCGCCAAAGGTACAGGCGGCGTAAAGTCGCACGTAAATCGGGCGGTTTGGCGGTTATTCTGCGAGCATGGCATTGAAATCCCGTACGCTCAGCGCGAGATAAGGATTATCGATGGCGTGCCCCGCCCGGGCGGCGAATCGGTACTTAATGCCGGAAGCGGCGGTGAAAGCGCTGCGCCTGCCGCCTGATCGCTGATCGTCAGAACCAATCTTTCGATTTGGCGTCGGAATCAACACCAATTCGGGGCGTGAGTTTTTCCTCGTTTTGGTACGATTCAAAAAATTTCACCTTTAGGACAAAGACTTGGAACGCATGCAGTAGAATGCGATCGAACTTGCGCACGTTCCTTTCATGTGCCCAACGCGTTGTTCGAAGTCTGTTCGACCGGCCATTTTTCCCGAATTTCACAGCTACACAGGTAACTGCCTTGCTGAATTCTTCCCTTGAATTTCTCGCCAACGGATTGCTGGACTTCTCCTGGTGGCAGATTCTGCTGTTCACGCTTGCGATGACTCACGTCACGATCGCCGGCGTCACGATTTACCTGCACCGTTGCCAGGCGCATCGCGCGCTGGATCTGCATCCGGTCGCGAGCCACTTCTTCCGTTTCTGGCTGTGGATGACCACCGGCATGTTGACCGGCCAGTGGGCGGCGATCCACCGCAAGCACCACGCGAAGTGCGAAACCGAAGAAGATCCGCACAGCCCGCAGACGCGCGGCATCTGGAAGGTGCTGCTCGAAGGCGCGGAGCTTTATCGCGCGGAAGCGAAAAACGAAGAAACCATGCGCAAGTTCAGTCACGGCACGCCGAACGACTGGATGGAACGCAACGTCTACACGCGTTATCCGATCCTGGGCATCAGCATCATGATGGTCATCGACGTGGCGCTGTTCGGCATCGTCGGTCTGTCGGTCTGGGCCGTGCAGATGATCTGGATCCCGTTCTGGGCGGCGGGCGTCGTCAACGGTCTCGCGCACTGGTGGGGCTACCGCAACTTCAATTCGTCGGATGCATCGACGAACATCTTCCCGCTCGGCATTCTGATCGGCGGCGAAGAACTGCATAACAACCATCACACGTTCGCGACGTCCGCGAAGCTGTCGAGCAAGTGGTACGAGTTCGACATCGGCTGGCTGTACATCCGCATGATGTCGATGGTCGGCCTCGCGAAGGTCAAGAAGGTCGCGCCGACGCCGAAGCTCGCCGCCAGCAAGGCCGTCGTCGATCAGGACACGCTGCAGGCCGTGCTCGCCAACCGCTACGAAGTGATGGCGCGCTACGGCAAGGCGCTCAAGCACGCCTACGCGCAGGAACTGGCGAAGCTGAAGGAGGCCGGCGCGCGCGAGAAGTATCAGTTGATGCGCGGTGCGCGCAAGTGGTTCCACAAGGAAGAAGACGGCCTGAACGAGCCGCAGTTGAAGCAACTGCCGGAGCTGACTTCGGATAATCAGAAGCTGCGCACGTTCATCGAGCTGCGCAAGGATCTGTCGGCGATGTGGGATCGCTCCAACGCATCGCGCGAGCAACTCGTCACGCAATTGCAGGACTGGTGCCATCGCGCGGAAGAAAGCGGCATCAAGGCGCTGCAGGACTTCGCGTTGCGTCTGCGCCGCTACGCCTGACGCGCGATATCCGTTAAAATTTGAGGACGTCACAAGACCCCGCTCTGGCGGGGTCTTTGTTTTTGTGCAGTCGATTCTTGCGTTACGTTGTTGGCACGGAGCAGGGGACAGGGACATGGAAGCGATCAGGAGCGTCGAGTACGACCGGCCGCAAGGCCTGACGTGTGGAGTGGGCGAAGCGTGGGCGCGCGTGCCGGACGCACCGTCGGCCGAACGGAAGCGCGAGTTGAAGGAGCGCATTCGCGCGTTGCTCAAGCGCGAAGAAGCCGTGCTCGTCGCGCACTATTATGTCGACGCTGAGCTCCAGGAACTCGCCGACGAAACCGGCGGCTGCGTTGCCGACTCGCTCGAAATGGCGCGTTTCGGCCGCGATCATGCTGCGAAAACGCTGGTCGTCGCGGGCGTGCGCTTCATGGGCGAGACGGCCAAGATTCTGAGTCCGGACAAACGCGTGCTGATGCCCGACCTCGACGCGACCTGCTCGCTCGACCTCGGCTGCCCGGCCGACGAATTCTCAGCATTCTGCGACGCGCATCCGGACCGCACGGTCGTCGTGTACGCGAACACGAGCGCGGCCGTGAAGGCGCGCGCGGACTGGATGGTCACATCGTCGATCGGGCTTGAAATCGTCGCCGATCTACACGCGCGCGGCGAAAAAATCCTGTGGGCGCCGGATCGTCACCTCGGCAGCTACATCCAGAAGAAGACCGGCGCGGACATGCTGCTGTGGCAAGGTTCGTGTCTCGTCCACGACGAATTCAAGGGCATCGAGCTCGACCTGCTGCGCAACGAATATCCCGACGCGAAAATCCTCGTGCACCCGGAATCGCCGGAAGGCGTCGTCGCGCTCGCGGATGTCGTCGGCTCGACCACGCAACTCATCGACGCCGCGGTGAAGCTGGACGCGAAGCGCTTCATCGTCGCGACGGACCTCGGCATCCTGCACAAGATGCGGCTCGCCGCGCCCGGCAAGATTTTCATCGAAGCGCCGACCGCCGGGAACAGCGCGACCTGCAAGAGCTGCGCGCACTGTCCGTGGATGGCGATGAACGGTCTCGCCAATCTCGCCGACGTGCTCGAACGCGGTCACAACGAGATTCACGTCGATCCGGCCATCGGGCAGCGCGCGCGCGTGCCGATCGATCGCATGCTCGACTTCGCGGCGCGTCACAAGAAACGCGTGCAGGCGAGCGGCGATCTCGCCAAGGACGGAACGCTGTTTTCGAACGTGGGAGCCGCGTGATGACGTATCCGGCGATTTTCGAGGAAGTCCGCAAGCAATACGGCGAAGCATTCGACGATGCGCTCGCACGCAATGTCGTCGATGCGCTCGAAGAAGACGTCGGCACGGGCGATCACACCGGGCGCCTCGTGCCCGCCGACGCCCGCCGCACCGCGCGCATCATCGTGCGCGAGGAAGCGGTGCTGTGCGGCGCGCCCTGGTTCGACGAAGTCATGCGCCGCGTCGATCCGACGATCGAAGTCGAATGGCAGTATCGCGAAGGCGATCGCATGGCGGCCAACTCCACGGTCGTACTGCTGCACGGCCCGGCGCGCTCGCTTCTGACGGCGGAGCGCAACGGCCTCAACTTCCTGCAATTGCTGTCGGGCGTCGCGACCGCCACGCGCCGCTATGTCGACGCGATCGAAGGCGCGCGCGCACGGATTCTGGACACACGCAAGACGCTGCCGGGCTTGCGGCTCGCGCAGAAATACGCGGTGCGCGTCGGCGGCGGCGCGAATCAGCGCCTCGCGCTCTACGACGGCATTCTCATCAAGGAAAACCATATCGCAGCGGCGGGCGGCGTCGGCGCGGCGATGGATGCGGCGCTCGCGCTGAAGGCGGGCGTGCCGATTCAGATCGAGGTCGAAACGCTGGAGCAACTCGAGACGGCGCTCGCACATCGGGCCGAATCGATCCTGCTCGACAACTTCACGCTCGACATGATGCGCGACGCGGTGCGCATCACGGCCGGGCGCGCGTTGCTCGAAGTGTCGGGTGGCGTGAACTTCGACACGGTGCGCGCGATCGCGGACACGGGCGTCGATCGCATTTCCATCGGCGCGCTCACAAAAGACCTGCGCGCGACCGATTTCTCGATGCGTCTGCTCTAAAGGCTCGTGCGGCGCGCGGCCGGCGGCATCAGCACCGTCGGCAGCGCTTTCGGCAAGGTCGCGGGCCAGTCGCGGCTGTAGTGCAGGCCGCGGCTCTCGCGGCGCGAGCACGCGCTTTCGACGATCAGCGACGCCACATCGACGAGATTGCGCAGTTCCAGCAGATCGCGGCTCACCTTGAAGTTGGCGTAGTACTCGTGAATCTCGTCGCGCAGCAGCGCGATGCGATGTTGCGCGCGCGCAAGGCGCTTGTCCGTGCGCACGATGCCGACGTAATTCCACATCAGGCGGCGCAGCTCGTCCCAATTGTGCGCGACGACGACTTCCTCGTCCGGATCGGACACGCGGCTTTCGTCCCAGTCGGGCAGTTGGGCGTGACAACCATTCGAGAAGCCGTCCGCTTCAATCGCCTGCGCCGCCGCGCGCCCGATCACGAGGCATTCCAGCAGGGAATTGCTCGCGAGCCGGTTCGCGCCGTGCAGACCCGTGTACGACGTCTCGCCAACCGCATACAGCCCCGGACGATCCGTGCGCCCCGCGAGGTCCGTGACGACGCCGCCGCAGGTGTAATGGGCGGCGGGCACGACGGGAATCGGCTCCTTCGCGATATCGATGCCGAATTCGGCGCAGCGCGCGAGGATCGTCGGAAAGTGCTCTTCGAGAAACGCGCGCGGCTGGTGGCTGATGTCGAGATACACGCAATCGATGCCACGCTTCTTGATCTCGAAGTCGATCGCGCGCGCGACGATATCGCGCGGCGCGAGCTCGGCGCGCTCGTCGTGCGCGGGCATGAACCGCGTGCCGTCCGGCAGACGCAGCACGCCGCCTTCGCCGCGCACCGCTTCGGAGATCAGAAACGACTTCGCATACGGATGGAAGAGGCACGTCGGATGGAACTGGATGAACTCCATGTTCGCGACGCGGCAGCCCGCGCGCCACGCCATTGCGATGCCGTCGCCGGTCGCGGTGTCGGGATTGGTCGTATAGAGATAGACCTTGCCCGCGCCGCCTGTCGCGAGAACGGTGTGCGGCGCCTGGATCGTCACGGTGCGGCCCGAGTTCAGATCGAGCGCGTAGAGGCCGTGACAGCGATGGCCGGGCAGCCCGAGACGGTCGGACGTGATCAGGTCGATCGCGTAGTGATCTTCGAGGACGGTGATGTTCGGATGGTTGCGCACGCGTTCGGAAAGCGTCGTGACCACCGCGTGGCCGGTCGCGTCGGCGGCGTGGATGATGCGGCGATGACTGTGACCGCCTTCGCGCGTCAGATGGAAGCCGAGTTCGGCGGAGACATCGCGCGTGAAGGGCACGCCTTCGTCGATGAGCCATTCGATCGCGGCGCGCCCGTTTTCGACGATGAAGCGCGTCGCGGCTTCGTCGCACAGTCCGCCGCCCGCGACGAGCGTATCGTCGACGTGATTGTCGACGCTGTCGGCGGAGTCCAGCACCGCCGCGATGCCGCCTTGCGCCCAATCGCTTGCGCCGACGCTCGCCGCGCGCTTCGCGAGAATCGCGACGCGCCGCGTCTCGGCCAGATTGAGCGCGACGCTCAGACCCGCGAGGCCGCTTCCTACGATCGCCACATCGAAATTCATGCTGCCGGTTCTCCGTCCGTGTTCTTCGTCGATAGCCGGCAAGCATAACGCGCATGAACATTCCGTGACAGCGAAAACCCCCGCACGATCGTGTGCAAAGCGTGTTAAAGCGGCGCCGGAAAACAAAAAGCCCCGCGAGGTGCGGGGCTTTCTGCTGTCTTCGTGCAGGCTACTCAAAAATCAAGCGGCTTACTTGATCTTGGTTTCCTTGTACTCAACGTGCTTGCGGACGACCGGATCAAATTTCTTGATCAGCATCTTTTCCGGCATGTTGCGCTTGTTCTTGGTCGTCGTGTAGAAGTGACCCGTGCCTGCGGTCGATTCCAGCTTGATCTTGTCGCGTGCGCCCTTGGCCATGTGCGTGCTCCTTAGATTTCACCGCGTGCGCGCAGGTCTGCGAGCACGGCGTCAATACCGTTCTTGTCGATCAGGCGCAGGCCGGCGTTCGAAACGCGCAGACGCACCCAGCGATTTTCACTTTCAACGAAGAAACGGCGATTCTGCAGGTTCGGCAGGAAGCGACGCTTGGTCTTGTTGTTTGCGTGGGAAACGTTGTTGCCCGACATCGGGCCTTTCCCAGTTACTTGGCATACGCGTGCCATGGTGACACTCCTAATACACGTTGAGTCCGAGACGAACGCTCGAATCGAAAGCACTCGCTTTCAGCTTCGATGCCTCTTATCGCCCAATTTGCCGATCGGGGACTTGGCAGCACGGTTATGCCAATGAGGGCCGCATTCGTTCAGAACAGGCGGGTTGAGAAAAGCAAACGAGGATTCTAACAGGAAAAACGCTGCAATATCAAACGTTTTATGCCGTCACAGCCAGCCATGCCGCGCGAACGAGAAGACCTCGTTCGCCGCCACGACGATGTGATCGAGCAGCCGCACGTCGATGAGCGTCAGCGCGTCCTGCAGCGTCTTGGTGAGCCGCCGGTCGTTCGCGCTCGGCTCGACGCCGCCCGACGGATGATTATGCGCGACGATGAGCCCCGCCGCGTTCAGCGTGAGCGCGCGCCGCACGATCTCACGCGGATACACGGCCACGCGCGTCAGCGAGCCGCGCGCCGACTCCTCGACATGCAGCAACTGATGGCGCGCATCCAGATACAGAGAGATGAACACCTCGTAGGGCCGCGTGCCGATCAAGAGCCGCAGATAGTCTTCCACCGCGCCCGGCGCGTTCAGCAGTTCGCGATCGCGCGCCTTCTCGGCGAGCGCGCGCCGGCACAATTCCGATACGGCGATGAGCGTCGCCGCCCGCGCCGGCCCGATGCCGCGCAGTTCGCGCAATTCCGCCGCCGACGCGTCCAGCACGCCGCGCAGCGACCCGAAACGCAGCAGAAGCTGACGCGCCACATCGACGGCCGTGGCCCCCGGAAGGCCGGTGCGCAGGAACAAGGCGAACAGTTCCGCGTCCGACAGCGACGCCGGGCCTGTATCGAGCAGGCGTTCGCGCGGCCGGTCCGCGCGCGCCCACTTGCGGATCGGCAGGAGAGGCGCGATCGCGGACAAACTGTCGCCGTCGGGTGCGACGAGCGGCGGCACGAGCCGCAGATCGGCGCTCATCGCGGTGCTCCCGGACCGCGTGGCGTGCGGGCAAGCGCACACGGGACTGAGCCGCGTGACGCGTGCTGCCACAACTCTGTCTTACAATAGCGGTTTTGGCGTCCGGTTCGCACGGGCGCCGTGCGGTTCGCTGCCACGCGCCGAAGAGCCGCCCCATGCGGGGCCTGCGCCCTGCCTTCAAACGAACGGCCACATCCAATACTCATGAGCATCATCGATATCTCCGAGGTGAAACCCGGTTCGCACGTCACGCTTCATTACCGGCTCGCGCTTGCCGATGGTGCTGACATCGTCAATACGTTCGCCGACAAGCCCGCGACGCTTCTGCTAGGCGCAGGGCAACTCGCCGAACCGTTGGAAGAGATTTTGCTGGGACTGAAGGTCGGCCACCATTCGACCTTTCAGCTAACGCCGGATCAGGCGTTCGGGCCGCGCAATCCGGAACTGGTCCAGTGGGTGTCGCTCGCGACGCTGCGCGAAAACAGCATGATCGGCGAGGATTTTTCTCCCGGCGATCTCGTCGAATTCAACGCGCCGAACGGCGGACGCTACGCCGGCGTGCTGAAGGAAGTCGGCGAAACGGCGGCACTGTTCGATTTCAATCACCCGCTCGCGGGCCAGGCGCTCGTCTTCGAAGTGAAAATCATCGGGATTCTGTAACCATGATTGAAAGCCTCAACGAAGTTCAGACCGACGTCGAAATCCTGCTCGCGCAGCCGCGCGGGTTTTGCGCGGGCGTCGATCGCGCGATCGAGATCGTCGAGCGTGCGATCAAACTGTTCGGCGCGCCCATCTACGTGCGCCACGAGATCGTGCATAACGCATATGTCGTCGCCGATCTGCGCAAGAAGGGCGCGATTTTCATCGAAGAGCTTTCCGACGTGCCCGAAGGCGCGACACTGATCTTCAGCGCGCACGGCGTCTCGAAAGCGGTGCGCAGCGAAGCGGAGGCGCGCGGCCTGCGCGTGTTCGACGCAACGTGCCCGCTCGTGACCAAGGTGCATATCGAAGTCGCGAAGATGCGTCAGGAAGGCTTCGACATCGTGATGATCGGCCACAAGGGTCATCCGGAAGTCGAAGGCACGATGGGCCAGTCGGGCGAGGGCATGCATCTCGTCGAGGATATCGACGACGTGCTGAAGCTCGATCTGCCCGATCCGCAGCGCATCGCGTACGTGACGCAGACGACGCTTTCGGTCGACGATGCCTCCGCGATCATCGACGCGCTCAAGAGCAAGTATCCCGAGATCAAGGAGCCGAAGAAGCAGGACATCTGCTACGCGACGCAAAATCGCCAGGACGCGGTGAAATTTCTCGCGCCGCAGTGCGACGTCGTGATCGTCGTCGGCAGCCCGAACAGCTCGAATTCGAGCCGTCTTCGCGAAGTCGCTGAGAAGCGCGGCATCCCTTCTTATATGGTCGATTCGCCGACGCAGATCGATCCGCGGTGGGTGGAAGGCAAGAAGCGCATCGGCGTGACGGCGGGCGCATCGGCGCCGGAAGTGCTGGCTCAGGCCGTGATCGCGCGTCTGCGTGAACTCGGCGTGCGCAACGTGCGCTCGCTCGAAGGCATCGAAGAGACGATCTCGTTTCCGCTGCCGCGCGGACTGTCGCTGCCGCAGTAACTAGCGGCCTTCCTCTAAAAAAGCGCCTGCGGGCGCTTTTTTTTCGCGCTTGAAACCCATCGGGCGCCATCGAAACGGAACCGTCACGCGAGAGATGACACCAAGCGTAAGCACCGATATGGGGCGCGCGCCGCGACGAGCAATTTCGCCGAAAGCCTTCAGGGTTTCCCCGTAAATCCGATAAGCAAACGTAACCGTCGGAACCGATCGATTAAACCTGTTCCCGTTGTGGTGCAACTGCTGCACAAATGCGGATCGCAACCCGGTTGCGCTCTAGCCGGAAAATCGCTCGAAAATGCTGGTTGCAATGCTGGAAAACCCCGCCACGCAAGAATATTGCTCGTCTCATATTTAGCGTTACAATGCGCGCGTCTTGAGGCCAGAAGGGTTCACGACGACAGTTTTTAGAGGCGCAGGAGACCTATTTGATGCGATTCAAGTTTGCTCACGCCGTGTCCATCGCGGCTGCGGTTGCAATGGCAACCGCATGCGGCAAGAAGGATGAAGGCGGGGCGAGCACAGCGGCATCGGCAGCGAGTTCCGCCGCCGTGCCCGTTGCGTCCGCGCCGGCGCCAGCGCCCGCGAGCGAAGCAACTGTCGTGAAGATCGGTCATGTGGCGCCCCTCACGGGCCTGCAGGCTCACCTCGGCAAGGACAACGAAAACGGCGCGCGTCTCGCACTGGAGGAGATCAGCGCGCAAGGCTTGACCATCGACGGGCGTTCCATCCGCCTCGAGCTCGACGCCCAGGACGATGCAGCCGATCCGCGCGTCGGCACCGAAGCCGCGCAGAAGCTCGTCGATGACCACGTGGTTGCGGTGATCGGCCACATGAATTCGGGCGTGTCGATTCCGGCGTCGAAGATCTACAGCGATGCGGGCATCGCGCAGATTTCGCCGTCGACGACGAATCCCGAGTACACGAAGCAGGGCTACAAGACGACGTTTCGCGTCGTCGCGACCGATGCGTTGCAGGGCCCGGTCCTCGCCGGCTACGCGATGAAGACGCTGCACGCGAAGAAGATCGTCGTGGTCGACGACGCGAGTGCCTACGGCCGCGGCCTCGCCGACGAATTCACGAAGAGCGCGCAGGCCGGCGGCGTGAAGATCGCCGCGCGCGAAGCAACGACCGAGAAGGCGCGCAACTTCAAAGCGATTCTCACGAAGATCAAGCGCATCCAGCCGGACGTCGTGATGTACGGCGGCATGGACGTGACGGGCGGCCCGTTCGCCAAGGAAGCGGCGGCGCTCGGCATCAAGGCGAAGATTCTGGCGGGCGACGGCGTCTGCACCGACAAGGTGGCCGAGCTCGCGGGCGACGCGGTGCAGAACATCGTCTGCTCGGAGGCGGGGCTCGCGCTTTCGAAGATGGACAAGGGAGCCGACTTCGAGAAGAAGTACGAAGCGCGCTTTCACACGCCGGTGCAGATTTACGCGCCGTTCACGTATGACGCGATGTACGTGATCGTCGATGCAATGAAGCGTGCGAACTCCATCGAAGCGCCCAAGGTGCTCGCTGCGATTGCCACGACCGACTACAACGGTCTGACGGGGCATATCGCATTCGACGACAAGGGCGATCTGAAGGCGGGGACCATCACGCTGTACGACTTCAAGGACAAGAAGAAGGACGTACTCGACGTCGTCAAGCAGTAGGCAGTCTGGCGGCGCCAGCTATCCGGCGGCGCTGTTTTCGTATCCGTCCGTGAACCGCTCGCAGCCTCATCCGGCCGCGGGCGGACGATCGGCGCTCAACCCTTACCGGTTTTTTAAAAGTACGCGCAGTGCCGCTTCAGATTTCACTTCACACCGGTTTATCGGCCGGTGATAAAGGCGTTATCGAATCGCACGGGGCTAAGGAGCTTTAAATGGATATTTTCATCCAGCAGATCCTCAACGGTCTGGTGCTTGGCAGCGTCTACGCCATCATCGCGTTGGGTTACACGATGGTGTACGGCATTCTCGGCATCATCAACTTCGCGCACGGCGACGTGCTGATGGTCGGCGCAATGGTCGCGCTCTCCGCCATCGGCGTCATGCAGAATCACGCGCCCGGCTTGCCCGGGCCGATCATGCTGACGATCGCGCTCGTTATCGCCGCGATCGTCTGCGCGATCGTCGGTTACACCATCGAACGCGTCGCGTACCGGCCGCTGCGCAAGGCGCCGCGTCTCGCGCCGCTGATTACCGCGATCGGCGTCTCGATCCTCTTGCAGACCATCGCGATGATGATCTGGGGCCGCAATCCGCTCGCCTTCCCGCAGCTTCTGCCGACCGATCCGATCAACGTGATCGCCGCCGACGAAACCCGTCCGGGCGCGGTGATCTCGATGACCGAAATCGTCATCATCGTCGTCGCGTTCCTCGTGATGGGCGGCCTGCTGCTCCTCGTGCACAAGACCAAGCTCGGCCGCGCGATGCGCGCGATCGCCGAGAACCCGGGCGTCGCGTCGCTGATGGGCGTGAACCCGAACTTCGTGATTTCCGCGACCTTCATGATCGGCTCGGCGCTGGCTGCGTTGGCGGGCGTGATGATCGCGTCGGAATACGGCAACGCGCACTTCTACATGGGCTTCATTCCTGGCCTGAAGGCGTTCACGGCGGCGGTGCTGGGGGGCATCGGCAACTTGGGCGGCGCGATGGTGGGCGGCGTGCTGCTCGGTCTCATCGAACAGTTGGGCGCCGGTTACATCGGCAATCTGACGGGCGGGGTCTTCGGTTCCAACTACCAGGACGTCTTCGCCTTCGTCGTGCTGATCATCGTGCTCGTGTTCCGTCCGTCGGGTCTGCTCGGCGAACGTGTCGCGGACCGCGCTTAAAGAACGTGTGAGGAGCTCAAAAAAATGACTTCGATTCAACCGATTGAGCCGTCCACGACGCTCATCCCCGAGAAGAACATGACGAAGACGCTCGTCATCGGCATTCTCACCGCTGTGTTCGTGATTGCCGCGCCGATGGTCATCGGCGCAGCGGGCGGCAACTACTGGGTCCGCGTGCTCGACTTCGCGATGCTCTACGTCATGCTCGCGTTGGGTCTCAACGTCGTGGTCGGCTTCGCCGGCCTGCTCGACCTCGGCTACATCGCGTTCTACGCGGTCGGCGCTTACACGGCGGCGTTGCTGTCGTCGCCGCAACTGTCGACGCAGTTCGAGTGGATCGCGGCGCTCGCGCCGAACGGATTGCATGTGCCGTTCCTCATCATCGTGCCGATCGCGATGGCGCTCGCCGCGACCTTCGGCGTGCTGCTCGGCGCACCGACGCTGCGTCTGCGCGGCGACTACCTCGCGATCGTGACCTTGGGCTTCGGGGAAATCGTCCGGATCTTCATGAACAACCTCGATCGTCCGGTCAACATCACGAACGGTCCGAAGGGCATCACGGGTATCGATCCGGTGCACGTCGGCGGCTACAGCCTCGCGCAGACGCACGAGTTCTTCGGCTTCAAATTCCCGTCGGTGTACCTGTACTACTACCTGTTCGTGCTGTGCGCGCTGTTCGTGATCTGGGTGTGTACGCGCCTTCAGCATTCGCGTATCGGCCGCGCGTGGGCCGCTATCCGCGAAGACGAAATCGCCGCGAAGGCGATGGGCATCAACACCCGCAACGTGAAGCTGCTCGCATTCGCGATGGGCGCGTCGTTCGGCGGTCTGTCGGGCGCGATGTTCGGTGCGTTCCAGGGCTTCGTGTCGCCGGAATCGTTCACGTTCTGGGAGTCGATCGTCGTGCTGGCGTGCGTGGTGCTGGGCGGCATGGGCCATATTCCGGGCGTGATTCTCGGCGCGGTGCTGCTCGCCGTGTTCCCCGAATTCCTGCGCACGACAATGGGTCCGCTGCAGAACGCCATCTTCGGTCATCAGCTTGTCGATACCGAAGTCATCCGCCAGTTGCTGTACGGTCTGGCGATGGTGCTGATCATGCTGTATCGCTCGGAAGGCCTGTGGCCCGCCGCGAAACACGAAGACAAGATCGCGAAGATCGCGAAGCGCAACGGCAAGAAGCCGGTGCGTGCTTAAAGGCGGGGGATTGAAAGATGAGCGATAAGCAAACACGACTTTCCGTCACGGGCGTCAACAAGCGTTTCGGCGGCTTGCAGGCGTTGTCCGACGTACGCCTCGAAATCAAGGAAGGCGAAATCTACGGTCTGATCGGCCCGAACGGCGCAGGCAAGACGACGTTCTTCAACGTGATCACGGGTCTCTACACGCCGGATTCGGGCGAGTTCAAGCTCGACGGCCAGGCGTACACCCCGACGGCGGTTTATCAGGTGGCGAAGGCGGGCATCGCGCGCACGTTCCAGAACATTCGTCTTTTCGGCGGCATGACGGCGCTGGAGAACGTGATGGTCGGACGTCACGTTCGCACGAAGCACGGTCTGGTCGGCGCGGTGTTCCAGACGCCCGCCGAACGCCGCGAAGAGCGCGAGATCAAGGAGCGCGCGCTCGAACTGCTGGAATACGTCGGCGTGCTGCAATACGCGGATTACACGTCGCGCAATCTGTCGTACGGGCATCAGCGCCGTCTGGAGATCGCGCGCGCGTTGGCGACCGATCCGAAGCTGCTCGCGCTCGACGAACCCGCCGCCGGCATGAACGCGACGGAGAAGGTCGAGCTCACGCGTCTGCTCGACAAGATCCGCGCGGACGGCAAGACGATTCTTCTGATCGAACACGACGTGAAACTCGTGATGGGATTGTGCAACCGCATGACGGTGCTCGATTACGGCAAGGTGATCGCCGAAGGTCTGCCGCAGGACGTGCAGAAGGACCCGAAGGTGATCGAGGCATATCTGGGTGCGGGGGTGCACTAAATGGCGACCACAAGCGCAATGTTGAAGGTCAAGGGTCTGCAGGTGAATTACGGCGGCATCCAGGCGGTGAAGGGTGTCGATCTCGAAGTCGGGCAGGGCGAACTGGTTACGCTGATCGGCGCGAACGGCGCGGGCAAGACGACGACGATGAAGGCCATCACCGGCCTCAAGCCGTACTCGGGCGGCGATATCGAGTACATGGGCCAGTCGATCAAGGGCGTGCCGACGCACGAACTGCTCAAGCGCGGCCTCGCGATGGTGCCGGAAGGCCGCGGCATCTTCGCGCGCATGTCGATTCTCGAGAACATGCAGATGGGCGCGTATCTGCGCAACGATTCGGACGGCATTCAGAAGGACACGGAGCGCATGTTCGGCTTCTTTCCGCGTCTGAAGGAACGTGCGTCGCAGTACGCGGGCACGCTGTCGGGTGGCGAACAGCAGATGCTCGCGATGGCCCGCGCGCTGCTGTCGCGCCCGAAGCTCTTGCTGCTCGACGAACCGTCGATGGGTCTCTCGCCGATCATGGTCGAGAAGATCTTCGAAGTCGTGCGGGAAATCTCGAAGGAAGGGCTGACGGTGCTGCTCGTGGAGCAGAACGCGCGTCTCGCGCTGCAGGCGGCGAATCGCGGTTACGTGATGGATTCAGGCACGGTGACGATGTCCGGCGACGCGAAGGTCATGCTCGATGATCCGAAGGTCAGGGCGGCGTATTTGGGTGAGTGAAGACTTAACCTTCCGATGCTCGAAAGGGAGCCGACTGTCGCGAGACAGTCGGCTTTTTTCTTTTCCAGGATTACGGGTGCTTCGCCAAATCGTTCTCGCTTTCTTGTCATCTATCGCATTAGCCCGCTTTCTCAGATTCTTCCCACTATCGAAGCTCAGGATGCCGATCAAGAATCGGGGATTTTGCGCGATGTTCACCTCCGGTCTCAGCCAGCTGCCGAAGCGCGGCCACCTCCTCATCGCAGCCACGATGGCACTGACGGGCTGCGGATTGTTTCCGCAGCCCAGTCATAACGTGACCGTCGCGGCGCCGGAATACGATAGCGCGGTCTCTGCGCGTATCAGACTTCTCTCCGGCAACGGAACGCGCACTGCCTCGTACCTTCCCAATCACGCCTGTTATGGCGGTTCCGTCGAGGGAGCTGAATGGGTGGCCGGTGACGACGGTTTTTTTGCCAATTGGAAATATTCGTCGCGGAGCGAGGTTATCGGCATGCCGCCGAGCCCGCGCGAGTTCATGCGAGTCGACGGCCTGGAGTTCAAGGATTCCATCAGAGAGTATGTGGTGGCGGGCGGCCAGCCGATTGTCCTGAGCATGGGAACGAGCGGCAGTGCGGGTAACGCCCATTGGTGGTGTACTCCACCGCGTGTGACTTTCAGTCCGGTTGCGGGCCGTGACTACGATGCGTTTCTCGAGATGAGGGGCAGGCAGTGCTGGATATCCGTTCGTCTTATCGACGGCCATGACATGGATGAACCCGTCGCTGTGACACGCGCTGCCAAATGTGCCGACGCGAGAGTTGACACGGATTCGAATTCAACTTCGCAATGATCGCGAGCCTTGCATCGCCTTTCGCTCGGCCATTCACATTCGAACCTCTCAGATCAGATAAGAATATATGCAACGCTTGAAAATCATACGTTGGCTCTTGGCTGCCTTCGCTTTCCTCTCGATAGCGACGGCGACAGGACAGACTCAACCGATCGCACCCGTATCCGCCGAGACGAGAGACTTGGCGGACTTCAACTCGCGGCTTGCATCATCAGGTATCGACCCGGATTCGCCGCAGGGCGCGATGCTGCGCCAATACTTTTCGAAGCTATGGCGAGGTGGTGCAACGCGGTCTTCCCGCTAAGGGCAGCCAGATTCTTCCCTACAAGCGACTGATCATCGAAGCAGATTGGGTCGATTCACGCTCACCACTGAAGCGTGTGCCCTTCACGTCAACTCTTGTGAACCGTCACGACAATGGTGTCGTTTCGGAGCAAAGCGTCACGACCGCTGGAGATAGTGCGGTTACATGGGCCTATTTCCGGACCTACTACCGAATGGCGGACCTGCGTTCTCAGGACTGTGGGGCGATAGCCAGATCGGCATGGCGAACCTCAAAGATAGCCCTGCGATCCGCGCGACCCCACAGACCCTGGTCAAAGGGGCGGAATTTGATATGTCCGTTCCTCAGCCTTCCCGAAAGGGCGAAAAGCGCATGCAGTGCCGGGTCGGAAACACAAAACCGGCGTTCGACGTGTTTGCTTCGCTCACCGGCTCCGCAGTCGAAACCCACTGCTCAGTAGCGACGCAGAGCGGATTCGTCGTGGAGTACGACGGCGTTTGGCTCACTGATTACAACGTAGACCTGACGCTGAAATACAGGGAAGAAAGCGGCACAACGGACGTGGTCTTTCGCAACATTTCGATCGAACCCAATCCGTCGTTCAAGGTGCGCGGCTCGTCGGTAGAAGATGCGGCGCGCAATCCGCAAAGAAAGCAAAGACGCGCAGCGGCCGTCGACGAGATGCCTCAAATCTGCTTTTCTTGTTGAACCTGGTCGACATCTGAGAAAGATAGCGGCCTTGTCGAAGCGTTCAGCCTGAGTTCGCGCGTCAAAGCCGCTTCCCCAAACTCACCACTTCATCCATCCGATACCCGAGCCTTTCATAGAACCCGCGCAGCTCCGTCTTGAACGACAAAATCTGCAGATTCACCTTCGGGCAGCCGAGCTTCGTCAACGCCGCTTCCGCGTGCTTCATCAACGCACTGCCGTATCCGCGGCCGCGCAGCGCAGGCGTGACAGCAAGCGAATACACCCAGCCGCGATGCCCGTCGTAACCGGTCATCACCGTGCCGATCACTTCGCCATCCATCGAGCCGACGAAGAACAGCTCCGGTTGCGCGCGCATCTTGTTCTCGATCGACAGCGCCGGATCGCGCTGCGGCCGCGATGCGTCCGCGTACTCCGGAAACACATCGCGCCACAGGGCGATCACGGCGTCGCGATCGCCTGCATCGAAAGTGCGGATGATCACAGCGAATCGAGCACCGAACGCAGCATCGTCATCATCTGGTCGATCTCGTCCTTCGTCACGTTGAGCGCGGGCATGAAGCGCAGCAAATTCGGGCGCGCCGCGTTGAGGAGGAGGCCGTCGGGCTGCATCAGACGCGCCTTCTCGACGATTTGCGGACCCTTGTCGCTGTCGAGCAGCAACGCGCGCAGCAAACCTTCGCCGCGCTCGCCCTGGAAGCCGCGCTCGTCCGACAGCTTCAGCAGTTCCTGCTTCAGATACTCGCCGCGCTCGCGCACGCCTTCGAGAAAGCCCGGCGCGACGAGTTGCGAAATCACCGAGTAGCCGACCGCCGTCATCAGCGGATTGCCGTTGTAGGTGCCGCCCTGATCGCCCGCATCGAAGCACGCGACGTCCGCCTTCGACAGGAGCGCCGCGAGCGGCACGCCGCCGCCGATGCCCTTGCCGAGCGTCATGATGTCCGGCTCGACGCCCGACAGCTCGTACGCGAACAGCGTTCCCGCGCGGCCGCATCCGCTTTGCACTTCATCGACGATGAGCAGGATGTTGTGCTTCTTCGTCAATTCGCGCAGTTGCTGCATGAATTCGCGCGTCGCGGGAATCACGCCGCCTTCGCCCTGAATCGGCTCGAGCATCACGCCCACGGTCTTCTCGTTGATGAGCTTCTCGACCGACGCGATATCGTTCAGATCGGCCTTCGGAAAGCCCGGCACTTGCGGTGCGTAGATCGTGTCCCAGCCGGCCTTGCCGCTCGCGGACATCGTCGCGATCGTGCGGCCGTGGAAGCTGTGGTCGAACGTGATGATCTCGTACGCGCCGTTCTTGAACTTCTTGCCCCACTTGCGCGCGAGCTTGATCGCGCCTTCGTTCGCTTCCGCGCCGCTGTTGGCGAAGAACACCTTGTCGAAGCAACTGTTCGCGGTGAGCAGGCCGGCGAGCTGCGCCATCGGCGCGTTGTAGAACGCGGGCGACGGGTTGATCAGCGTGCGCGCCTGCTTTTCCATCGCCTCGATCATGCCTTCGTTGCAGTGGCCGAGCGAGTTCACCGCCCAGCCCTGGATGAAGTCGAGATAGCGCTTGCCCGTGTTGTCGTAGAGCCAGGAACCCTTGCCATGCGTGAACACGATCTCGGGACGGTTCGTGATGTACATCAGCGAATCAACGGGGTACTCATTGAAATTCATGACAGCGGGCTCCACGAAGGCTAGTGCGAGAAAAAGAGGAAAACGATGCGGAAAAAAACAAAAGCCACGGATTTCCGTGGCTTCATTTCGTACGCTTCGACAAGACCGAACCGTGAGCGCAATGCGTGACGAGCCAGCGGCATCCCTAGGGAAGCGGCGAGCGGCGACGTCGAAGTGCGTTCAGGGTTTTGAGCATTCGCGAAGGATACGTTAAGCGGTTGCCGCCTGTAAACCGTGCACGCGGATTTTTTGTCCGCGTGCACGTTGTGTGCAAGCTCACACGGGATGCGCGAGATCTGCCGCGCTCGTGAACGAATCCGCGTAGAACTCGTCCTCCGGCAGCCGATGATGCTGCGTGAAGTCGCGCTGCGCCGATTCCACCATCACGGGCGCGCCGCACGCGTACACCTGATAGCCGCTCAAGTCTGGCAGATCTTCGATGACAGCCCGATGAACGAAGCCCGTGCGGCCCGTCCAGGCGTCGCCGGCGTCGGGTTCGGAGAGCACCGGCACGAACTTGAAATTCGGAACCTCGCGCGCCCACTGTTCGGCGAGCGACATCATGTAGAGATCCTTCTTGCGGCGGCCGCCCCAATAAAGCGTCATCGGGCGATTCAGATTCTTGAAGACCGCATGTTCGATGATCGCCTTGATCGGCGCGAAACCCGTGCCCGAAGCGAGCAGAACGATCGGCTTGTCGGACTCGTCACGCAGGAAGAACGTGCCGAGCGGGCCTTCGAAGCGCAAGATGTCGCGCTCTTTCATCGCGCCGAAGACGTGATCCGTGAACGTGCCGCCCGGCATGTGGCGAATGTGCAGTTCGAGCGGCCCTTCGTGATGCGGCGGGCTCGCCATCGAATAGCTGCGGCGCTTGCCGTCCTTCAGGATGAATTCGATGTACTGGCCCGCGTAATACTGCAGGCGTTCGTTCGCGGGCAGTTGCAGCTTCAGTTCGATGACGTCGTCGGCTTTGCGTTCGAGCGCGTTCACGCGGCACGGCAGCTTTTTCACCTGGACGTCGCCGACGCCCGCGACTTCGCGCACGTCGATGGTCAAATCCGTCTGCGCGGTCGCGCAGCAGAAGAGGGCCATGCCGCGCGTCTTTTCGTCGTTCGACAGCGCAGACGACGAATGCGGCGCCTGCTCGACCTCGCCGCTCACGACGGCGCCCTTGCACGAACCGCACGCACCGTTCTTGCAGCCGTACGGCAGGCCGATGCCCTGGCGCAGCGCGGCGGTCAGCACCGGTTCGTCGGGTTCTACTTGAAACTGCCGGCCGCTTTGCCGGAGCGTTACGTTGAAAGCCATAGATCGATTTCTGCGATGTGTGGAGTTGTCTCGTGAGTCTTTTCGGACGCCGCACGCGGGTTTCAGGCGACGGATAAAATGCTCCGATGATCGCCACTCGAAACCTTCGCCGCGCGCGCGTCCTGATCGTCGGATGCGGCGATGTCGGCATGCGCGCGTTGCCGCTTCTGCATGCGCGCGCCGCCGCGCCCCGCGTCGTCGCGCTCACGCATCATCCCGAACGCGCCGGCGAATTGCGCGCGGCCGGCGCGACGCCCATTTCCGGCGATCTCGACGTGCGCCGCAGCCTCGCAAGGCTCGCCGGCCTCGCACGCGACGTGCTGCATCTCGCGCCGCCTCAGCGCGACGGCGATTCGGACCGCCGCACGCGCGCGCTGATCGCCGCGCTGCGCAGACCGCGCCGCTCGGTGGCGCGCGCCGCCGCAAGCCATTGGCTGCATGCGGATCGCGCCGGAAAAACATCTTTCATTGTACCCGACGGTCTTCGTGCGGCCGCGAAGCGCCGGGACGGGCAGCGCACGCGTTTCGTCTATGCGAGCACGACCGGCGTTTATGGCGATTGCGCCGGCGCGTGGATCGACGAAACGCGGCCTGCGCGGCCTGCGAACGAACGCGCGCGGCGGCGCGTGTCGGCGGAGCGGCAGTTGCGCGCGGCGGGCGTGAAAAGCGGCTGGCGGGTGTCGATCGTGCGGATTCCGGGCATTTACGCGGCCAACCGCCTGCCGATCGCGCGCATCGAAAAGGGCATGCCCGCGCTCGCCGAACCGGACGACGTCTACACGAACCACATTCACGCCGACGATCTCGCGGCCATTCTCGTGCGTGCGCTCGCGCGCGGGCGTGCGCAGCGCGTCGTGAACGCGTCGGACGACACGGATTTGCGCATGGCGGATTACTTCGACCGCGTGGCCGATGCCTTCGGCCTGACGCGCGTGCCGCGCATTTCGCGCAGCGAAGCGCAAACGCGCCTGGAGCCGGTCACGCTTTCGTTCATGCGCGAATCGCGGCGGCTCGCCAACACGCGCCTGAAGCGCGAACTGGGCTACGTGCTGCGCCATCCGACGGTCGACGCGTTCCTAAAGCAGAACGCGCGGCGTTAGATCAGCGCCGGAATCGTTTCCAGCAGAACGAAGCACATCAACGCGCCGATCAATGCGCCGATGAGATTCGGCGAATACTTGTGGCGCATGTGCATGACGAAGCCCAGCACCCCGATGAGGACTGCGCACAGCGCGACGAACGCTACCAGCGCAACGGCCGATTGGGAGACCATGATGCCCTCCTGCTTTTTTCGTAATCATTTTGGTATCCGTTAGACCAGTATAAGAGTACGAAACGTGGAAGGCATGCTGCATCGCAGCGTCCGCCGGTGAGGGGATTCACCGATTTGCATGCTCAATGCGAAGTGTTTCGCAACGCGGCGAGATCGGCGTCTTCGAGCCAGCGCCATGCGCCTTCGACGAGCGTGTCGGGCAACGCATAACCGCCGACCCGCTCGCGATGCAGCTTTTCCACGCGGTTGCCCGCGGCCGCGACCATGCGCTTGACCTGATGGTATTTGCCTTCGAGCACGGTGAGTTCGAGCAGCCGTTCGCCGCGTTGTTTGGCGGCGAGCGCGGCGCTCGGTTTCGGCTCGCCGTGCAGCAGCACGCCTTCGCGCAACTTCGCGAGTTGCAGACCGTCGAGCGGATGACGCACGGTCGCGAGATAGACCTTCGGCACCTTGCGCTTGGGCGACGTGAACGCGTGCACGAACGCGCCGTCGTCGGAAAGCAGCAGCAGGCCGGTCGTGTCCTGGTCGAGCCGGCCGACGGCCTGCACGCCGCGCTCGGCGAGTTGCGGCGGCAGCAGATGAAACACGCTCAGATGATGCTGCGGATCGCGCGAGCATTCGTAGCCCGCGGGCTTGTTGAGCGCGATGTACGCCTTCTCGCGATACGTCCAGAGATGATCGTCGACTTCGAATTCGAGACCGGGGGTGACGGGGAGATGGGCGTGCGGATCGTCGCGCACGATGCCCGCGATGCGCAGGCGGCCTTCGGCCACGATGCCGCGGCACTGGCGGCGCGACCCGAAGCCTTGGGAGAAGAGGAGGGTTTCGAGGTCCATCGGATGAGCGGAGTTGAAGCGCGCATTCTAGCAAGCCGCGCTTTCGGTCCGCGCGCGCCGGCGCGCTTCGCATCGCCAAAAAAAGCGCCGCCCGAACCGCGGGCGGCGCCGAGCGTGGCGATGCGCTTTCGGACGGCCATGCGTCCGCGGCCAGCGTCATCGCCCAGGGAATCGTCGCGTGCGCGTCATTGCATGTCGATGCGGCCATACACGCCGTTGGCTTCGTCGTTCGGCCCGGCGGCGAAAAACAGCGTGTTCGACGGCTGCGCGTTCAGGTTGTTGCCGAACGCGATGCCCCACAGACCGTGCTGCACGAGCGGCGCGCCGCCCGTATCCGTGAGCGCGCCGACGAACGCGCCGGTATTCGGATCGAACGCGTTGATGGCGCCGTCGCCGAAATTGCCGATGAGGATATCGTTGCTGAACGTGCCGAAGTTTCCGGGCGCCTGCGCGATGCCCCACGGAGCGTTGAGCGGCCCGTTCGCCGCGAAGCGCTGCGTCAGATTGCCGTCGATGTCGAACACGTCGACGAAGCCCAGGCCCGCGCCCGGCACGTCGTCCTCGGCGTCGCCGTCCTGCTTCGCGTAGGTGACGAATATCTTCGAGACGATCGTCTGAATGCCGAAGGGCGCGAAGCCCGCCGGAATCTGCGCGTCCCTGAAGCCGCCGGGCACGGCGATCTTCGTGAACGTGCCGTCGAAGACGTCGACCTTGTTGTTATGGAAATCGGTCGCGTAAAGGCGATGCGCGCCCGTCGACGTCGTGGCGATCGCGAGTCCCTTGTAGATCGCGCCCGACGCGCTCGAATCGACGGCGGTGAACGCGTGCGTCATGTCGACGGCGGGCGCCCACGCGGTAATCGAGCCGCCTTCTCCCGCGAAGACGAACGCGGCGACGCCCGACTTGCCGTTGCGCGAGAGCGTGAGATCCGGTCCCTTGTTGAAGACGATTCCTGTCGGTTTGGCGGGCCCGGACGCGCTCGGAGGGATCGATACGACCAGCGACTGAACGACGCCGTTGCCGTCGTAGAGCGTGGCCGTCTGCGTGCCGTTGTCGGCGACCCAAACGAAGCCGTTCGGGTTGAACGCCACGCCCCAGCCGTTCTTCAGATTCGGGTCGGTGTGAGGCGCGGACACGGCGCCATCGGAGACGACGATCGACATCTTGAAACGTGTCGCCGTCGGCATGTTGTCGTCCGAGCCGCCGCCGCACGAGGCGATGCCCGCGAGCGAGACGACCGCGGCGGCGCAAACCACCAGACGGCGCAACAATCCGGTTTGCATGATGGTGACTCCTTCGGCGCGGTTCGCCGGCAGCTCGTTCGTCACCTTTAAACGGATGTGCGTTGCGGCTTATTCCGTTTGCATCATGCTGAATGGCGCGTCAGTACATCAATGCGCGTCGCCGCGTCCCTTCGATACGGCCGGCACGCCCAGGCCGAAGAGCGTGAAGCGCGAATCGTCGTCATCCGGTATCCCCGAATGATGGGCGTGCGCGTTCCAACGGCCGTCGTAGGTCATCGTCGGGACGACCGGCTTCGGGATGCCGCTCGCCTGGCGGAAGTACTCGGTGTTGCTCTCGTTCTGCACAGCGAGCGCGCGGCGCAGCGTCGCCTGCGCCTGGCCGTTGCGCGGGTCGAGCGCGACCGCGCGGCGTGCGTTGCGCAACGCGCACGCCGCTTCCATGTTGGCGGCGCAGGCGCGCGCGTTCGCTATCGCGCCGTCGCGCGCACGTTCCTGACGCGACAATTCGGCCGCGAGCTGCTGGATTTCCGGAGTGCGCGGCTCGCTCGCCGAGAGGCCGCGCATGTGACGGCGCGCCGCCGCGAGGTCGCGCCCGGCGAGCGCTTGCTGAGCCGCCGCGATGCTCCGCGCGACGGCTGCGGGAAGCGGCTCCGGCGCAGGCTGAACGGCGGGCGTGGCGGGCGTGGGCGGTTTGTCGATCGAGGCGACCGTCGCGGTGCTGCGCGGCTGTTCGGATTGTCGGGCGACGGGCGCGGTATTTCGAGGCTGTTCGATCGCGCGAGCGACGGGCGCCGGCGCTTGCGTCACCGGTTTCGGCGGCACCGGCGCCGCTGCGGCGATCGTCGCGACCACGCGCGGTTCAGGCTTCTGCAGCGATGCGACGACCGGTGTCGTCGGCTTGGTCGGCGGCGCGACGGCAGCGACCGATGCGGCTGTCGCGGCGGCTGCGTTCGTCGTGGGAACGGGCGTCGCGGGCTTCGCAGTTGCGATCATGGCTGGCGACGCGTTGCTCGCCGGAGCCGCGTTCGCCGCAACGTGCGGCGTCGTCGGCAACATGCTCGATGCCGTGACGCGCGGCGCGACAGACGCGGTTTCCGCTATCGGCGCGGGCTTCTTCGCGATCGTCGTTGTCGTCGTCGCTGACGGGACAGGCTGCGCACTCGGCGTATCCGCTTTGGAGCGCGCCAACGATGCGTGCCGCGCGGCATCGGCCTTGGACGCGCCGGAGGCGCCGTCGCGAATCGATCCCGCCGCGCTGATACCGGGCTCCGCGCTCGGCGACGGCGCGTTGTCGTCCAGACGCGCATAGAAGTATCCGCCGACCGCGATGCTGGCGACCACCCCGCCGACCAGCATCGCCATGCCGGTGCGGGCGGGCTTGCGCTGATCCTGCGCATCGGGCTCGACGAAGTTCGGATAGGACGTCAGCATCCTGCGGCGCACGAGGCGCTGCAGCCAGTGGCTATCGTCCCAGTCGAGAATGTCGAGCGGCGCGGGCACCGGCGCCGCGGCGGCCGCGGCGGCTTCGGCCGCGCGGCTCGTGAAAATCGCGCCCTGACGATCGGCGCCGCACGCGGGGCAGGTGTCTTCCGAGGCAGGGGAAACGGTGTTGCAGCGCTTGCAGATGACGGAGTCGAGAGACAGCGAGTGATCAGGTCGATTCATGTCGTACCTTTCTTCGAGTTATGGCTCGGCGCGTCGCGCGAGCGGGTCACGACATCGAGAGGGTCCTAAGCAACCCGAAATGCGGGCGCTGCGCGTGCGAGCATCCCCGCGATGCTCCGCGCGCCGGGGTTCCGAATGCCGATGGAGGCCATTTTTTGCTGACGCGGCAGTGCGCGTCTACGCGAGAGCGCACATAGCTGGACGGACGACTTACGCGCGCTCGCGTCATCGGCGAAATTGCGTGTCATCACGCACATATGGACGATGACAATGCAATCGAAGGGCTTCGACGCGACGGCGCGGCAACTGATCGTCGGACTGCCGCTATTCATGGGCGCGATCGAGTACATCTTGAGGGTGGCGCTGAAGCAGCCGGGCAGGGATGACTTCTTTCCGATTTCGCTCGTCGCGTCGAGCGTCAGTCTGAATCTTGCGTTGACGGTGCTGCCGGGTGAGCTTCGCCGCGGCGCCTATTCTCGATGGTTCTCCGAGCGACGAATCGCTGAGGCGTTTCTTGTCGCGAATCTGGGAATTTTCGCCTCTCTAATCGGGATGCTTCTCTGGATATACTTGCTCGTCGCTTCGTTCAGTGAGGAAGTTCGGGCGATTCTGCCTATGCATCCTCTTCGGGATGCTCTGGTCTACTATGTATTTTCGATCGCGGTGAATGAATGGAAGGCGTGGGTGGAAAAATGTTGAACTTCGTGCTGGGTTTCTTTCGAGAGTATTGGCCTGTCGTGTTGGCTTACGCGATCGCCAGGTTCGTCGTTCCGCCCGTCGTGGGCTGGATTTATCGGAAGACTGCGGGCGATGAGCCGCGCGTCGAAGTCGAGCGCGGTTCAGGCAACGTTCAAACGCAGATTGCCGCGAAACCCGGCGAGATGCCGAAATGACGCCGAAGCCGTGCCCCAAACGCAAAAAAGCCGCTCACAACGGAGCGGCTTTTTCAACAATCCTGGTGCCCAGGGCCGGAATCGAACCGGCACGCCTTGCGGCGGGGGATTTTGAGTCCCCTGCGTCTACCAATTTCACCACCTGGGCCTGAATCGACTCGTAGCGGAACAGAGCGAACCAACGAGCCAATCGAGTCGGCGATTATGACCGAAAACGCCGTCGCCGGCAAGCATCGACAGCAGCGTTTTCAGAACAAAGGACATTACTGCGCGAGATACGTAAATGCGCCGTTCTTGATGACGCCCATTACGCTCGCGCGCTGATCCAGACCGACGTGATCCGTCGCGCTCGTATTGACGACGCCGTTCGGCACGACCAGTTCGTGCGCATGCTCGAGTTCCGAGCGCAGCGCCACGCGAAACTCCTTCGTGCCCGGCTTGGCCGTCTTCAGCGCGCGCGCCACGGCGTCCTGAAGACGCGGATACACGCCCGCCGCATCGCCCGCGAACTGCGTCACGGTGCCCTTGCCGTACTTCTCCTCATACGCATTCGCGAACGCCAGCGCAGCCTTCTTCGACGGATGATCCGCCGGCAGCGTCCGCGCGACGACGACCGGCTGCGTCGGGAACAGGGTGCCCTCGACGTCCTTGCCGCCGAGCTTGATGAACTCGGGCGTCGCGATGCCGTGCGTCTGATAGATCGCGCCCTTGTAGCCGCGCTCGACGAGCGTGCGCTGCGGCAACACCGTCGGCGTGCCCGCGCCCGCGATCAGCACCGCGTCGGGCTTCGCGGCCATCAGCTTGAGAATCTGGCCGGTGACGCTCGCATCGGTGCGATTGAAACGCTCGCTCGCGACAATCTTGATATGCCGAAGATCGGCGAACTTGGTGAACTCGTTGAGCCAGCTATCGCCGTAGCTGTCCGCGAAGCCGATGAAACCCACCGTCTTCACGCCGTGATTGGCCATGTAGCGCGTCATGACGTCGGCCATCGCGCGATCGGTCTGCGCCATCTTGAACGCCCACACTTTCTTGCCTTCCTGCGGCTCCACGACCGATGCCGAGCCGATCAGCGTGATCATCGGCGTTTCGGATTCGGCGACGGGATCGAGCGCGGCGAGCGCCGCCGGCGTGATGTTCGGCCCGACGATCACATCGACGTGATCTTCGCTGATGAGCTTGCGGATGTTGCGCACGGCCGCGCCCGGATCCGAGCCGTCGTCGAGGATGATGTACTCCGCGCTCTGCCCGGCGATGGTTTTCGGCCACATGAGCATCGCGTTCTTGCTGGTGATGCCGATGGCGGCGGCCGGACCGGTGCTCGACAGATCGATGCCGACCTTCAACTGGGCGTGCGCGGCGGCGGCAACTACGGATAAGGCGACGCCGGCAGCGAGCCGGCGCGTGAACTTCGACAACGTCATCGGATGGTCTCCAAAAGGGCAGGATTTTCTAGGCGGCGGGCGCCGCCGATATTCAAAGCTCGTAACTCTCGTGCTCGCCGGACAGCGCCTGTTCGATCAGCTTGCGATTCAGCGACGGCGACAGCAGTTCGACGAGCGTATACACATAGCTGCGCAGGTACGCGCCCTGTTTGAGCGCGAGCCGCGTGACGTTCGTGCCGAAGAGATGTCCGACCGGCATCGCGCGCAAATGCCGATCGCGCTCCGGATTGAACGCGATATCCGCCAGAATCCCGACGCCGAGCCCCAGTTCGACGTAAGTCTTGATGACGTCGGCATCGATGGCTTCGAGCACGATGTCCGGTGTCAGATTGCGCAGCGCGAACGCCTGATTGATCTTCGTGCGCCCGGCGAACGACGCCTCGTAAGTGATGATCGGGAATTGCGCGAGATCGTCGAGCGTCAGCGTCTTGCGCTCCAACAGCGGATGATCCGGCAGCATGACGGCCAGATGCTGCCACTGGAAGCAGGGCAGCGACACCAGTTCCTTATAGTTGGCGATCGCTTCCGTCGCGATGGCGATATCGGCCTGATCGTGGATGACCATTTCGGCGACTTGCGTCGGACTGCCTTGCAGAATCGAAAGGTGGACCTTCGGGAAGCGCTTCTTGAATTCTGCGATGGCGGACGGCAGCGAATAACGCGCCTGCGTATGCGTGGCGGCGATGACGAGATTGCCCTGGTCCTGCGCGGCGTAATCCTTACCGACGCGCTTCAGGCTTTCCACTTCCTGCAAGATTTTCTCGACCGACGCGAGAATGATGCGCCCCGGCTCGGTGAGCGACCTCACGCGTTTCCCGTGCCGCGTGAAGATTTCGACGCCCAACTCGTCTTCCAATTCGATGATCGCTTTCGAGACGCCCGGCTGCGACGTATACAGCGCCTTGGCGGCTTCCGTCAGGTTGAAGTTCTGCCGGACGGCCTCGCGCACGAAGCGAAACTGATGCAGATTCATTTATAGCCTTTGTTTATTACTACCGGGCATATCAAAGTAATTTTTCAGTCGTTTGCAATATATAGCAGGTTCTTTACTATCAGTCCAATTTTTCCAATATCCATATCTCCATCTGTCATAAGCAAATGAGCGTTCAGTCTGAACGGCTCGGGCAATAGCGACTCAATGGATATTCGATGGACGAGACGCGCCGCGTAACCTAGGACGCTGCGCTTTACACAAGAACTTGGGGCCCCCGAATGTACCAATACGATCAGATCGACCAACGCATCGTCGACGAACGTGTCGCGCAGTACGCCGACCAGGTCCGCCGACGTTTGTCGGGCGAATTGAGCGAAGAAGAATTCCGTCCGCTGCGTTTGCAGAACGGCCTGTACATGCAGCGCCACGCGTACATGCACCGCATCGCGATCCCGTACGGCAACCTGCGCAGCGACCAGCTCCGCATGCTGGCCACCATCGCGCGCGAGCACGACCGCGGCTACGGTCACTTCTCGACGCGGACCAACATCCAGTTCAACTGGGTCGAGCTCGAAGAGACGCCGGAAATCCTGCGCAAGCTCGCGTCGGTGCAAATGCACGCGATCCAGACGTCGGGCAACTGCATCCGCAACATCACCGCCGATCAGTTCGCGGGCGTCGCGCCCGACGAGCAGGTCGATCCGCGTCCGTGGGCGGAAGTTCTGCGTCAATGGTCGACGTTCCATCCGGAATTCGCGTGGCTGCCGCGCAAGTTCAAGATCGCGGTGAACGGCTCGGCGGAAGACCGCGCGGCCGTGCAAGTCCACGATCTCGGCGTGTATCTGAAGAAGAACGCGCAAGGCGAAGTCGTGATGGACATTCTCGCGGGCGGCGGCCTCGGCCGCACGCCGATCGTCGGCGCGATCATCAAGCGCGATCTGCCGTGGCAACACTTGCTTACTTATTGCGAAGCCGTGCTGCGCGTGTACAACCGCTACGGCCGTCGCGACAACATGTACAAGGCGCGTATCAAGATTCTCGTTAAGGCGCTGTCGCCGGAGAAGTTCAGCAAGCAGGTCGAGGAAGAGTGGCAACACTTGAAGGACGGCCCGTCGACGCTCACGCAGGAAGAAGTCGATCGCGTGTCGAAGTTCTTCGCGCCGCCCGTCTACGAGAAGCTCGCGGACACCGACGCTTCCTATGAAAAGCATCTGATCGACAGCAAGCCGTTCGCGCGCTGGGTCGAGCGCAACGTGCGTCCGCACAAGGTGCCGGGCTACGCCGCCGTGACGCTCTCGCTCAAGCAGCGCCACATCGCGCCGGGCGACGCCACCGATCAGCAGATGGACGACGTCGCCGCGCTCGCCGATGAATTCTCGTTCGGCGAAATCCGCGTGTCGCACGAGCAGAACCTGATTCTCGCGAACGTGAAGAAGCGCGATCTGCACACGGTGTGGGAACGCGCGAAGGCGCTCGGTTTCGCGACGGCGAACATCGGCCTGTTGACGGACATCATCGCGTGCCCGGGCGGCGATTTCTGCTCGCTCGCGAATGCGAAGTCGATCCCGATCGCGCTCGCCATTCAGGACCGTTTCAACGATCTCGACTACGTGCACGACCTCGGCGACCTTTCGCTGAACATCTCGGGCTGCATCAACGCGTGCGGTCATCACCACGTCGGCAATATCGGCATTCTGGGCGTCGATAAGGACGGCTCGGAGTGGTATCAGGTGACGCTCGGCGGCGAGCAAAGCTCGGGCGCGACCGGCGCGCATCTCGGCAAGGTGATCGGCCCGTCGTTCTCGGCCGAAGAGATGCCCGACGTGATCGCGCAAGTGATCGACACTTTCGTCGATAACCGCGTCGAAGGCGAGCGCTTCATCGAGACGTTCGGCCGCATCGGCATGGCGCCGTTCAAGGAGCGCGTGTACGCATCGCGCCAGGCTCACGCTTAAGGATCTGCAAATGACGTTGATTATCAAGAACCGCGCGGTCGTCGAAGACAGTTTCACCGTTGTGCGCGCCGCCGAAGACGGTACGTTGCCCGCCGTCGATGCGCTGCCGGCCGGCAAGATCATCGTGCCGTTTGCGCTGTGGAAAGAGCACAAGCCGGCGATCGTCGCGTCGCGCGCGAAAGAAGACATCGGCGTGTGGCTCGCGCCGGACGACGAACCCGCCGACATCGTCGCGGATTTCGCGCAGATTTCCGTGATCGCCGTCGATTTCCCGGTGTTCCGCGATGGCCGCGGCTTTTCTATCGGCCGCTTGCTGCGCGAGCGCTATCAGTGGACGGGCGAACTGCGCGCAATCGGCGACGTGCTGCGCGATCAGGTTGCATTCCACGCGCGCTGCGGCTTCGATGCGTTCGCCGTGCGCGCGGACAAGGACATCAACGACGCGCTCAACGCGTTCACCGAGTTCACGAATCTGTATCAGGGCGCGACCGACAATCCGGAACCGCTGTTCCGTCGTCGCGCGGCGCTCGTCGCAGCGCTTGGAGCCTGATGTATGACGCCTGAATTGCAAGCCAAGGTTGAACGCCTGGATGCGCTGCTCGATTCGATCGCGGCGCGCCACCAGAACGTCAAGCTAGCCAGCAGTCTCGCCGCCGAAGACATGGTGCTGACGCACGCCATCCTTTCGCGCGGTGTGAAGATCGGCATCTTCTCGTTGAATACGGGCCGTTTGCACGCGGAAACGCTCGGCATGCTCGATACCGTGAAAGCGCGCTACGGCTACGACATCGAGCAGTTTCATCCGCAACAGGACGCGGTCGATGCCTACGTGCGCGATCACGGTCTGAACGCGTTCTACGAAAGCATTGATTTGCGCAAGAGCTGCTGCCATATCCGCAAGGTCGAGCCGCTCAATCGCGCGCTGTCCGATGTCTCCGCGTGGGTGACGGGACAGCGCCGCGAACAATCGGTGACGCGCGCCGAGCTGCACGAGGAAGAGCGCGACGAGCCGCGCAACATCGCCAAGTTCAATCCGCTCGCGGACTGGACCGAAACCGATGTGTGGGATTACCTGAAAGCCTTCGATGTGCCCGTGAATCCGCTGCACGCGCGCGGCTATCCGAGCATCGGCTGCGAGCCTTGTACGCGCGCGGTGCGCCCCGGCGAAGACAGCCGCGCCGGACGCTGGTGGTGGGAATCGCGCGATACGAAGGAATGCGGCTTGCACATCACGAACATCAAGATCGTCGAAGCAGCACCAAGCTCCGCGATCTAAGGCACTACCCCCTGTCACTGAACGCGGCGCTCATAGAAGCGCCGCTAGAAAAAGGATCGACGAACATGAGCACGACGCTCGACTCTAACGTCACCGCACCGGTCGTCAACAAGGCGACTCGCATGGATCACCTGGATTGGCTCGAAGCCGAGTCGATCCACATCATTCGCGAACTGGTCGCGGAATGCAGCAAGCCCGCGCTCCTGTTCTCGGGCGGCAAGGATTCGGTCGTCGTGCTGGCGCTCGCGCTCAAGGCGTTCGGCCTCGGCGGGGGCCGCAAGACGACGCTGCCGTTCCCGCTGGTTCACATCGACACGGGTCACAACTTCCAGGAAGTGATCGATTTCCGCGATCGCCGCGCGGCCGAGATCGGCGCGGAGCTCGTCGTCGGTCATGTCGAGGATTCGATCAAGAAAGGCACGGTGCGTCTGCGTCGCGAGACGGATTCGCGCAATGCCGCGCAAGCGGTGACGCTGCTCGAAACCATCGAGCAATACGGCTACACGGCGATGATCGGCGGCGCGCGCCGCGACGAAGAAAAGGCGCGCGCGAAAGAGCGCATCTTCTCGTTCCGCGATGAATTCGGCCAGTGGGATCCGAAGGCGCAGCGTCCGGAACTGTGGAGCATCTACAACGCGCGTCTGCACAACGGCGAGCATCTGCGCGTGTTCCCGATCTCGAACTGGACCGAGCTCGACGTGTGGCAGTACATCGCGCGCGAAAAGCTCGAACTGCCGAACATCTACTACGCGCATGACCGCGAGATCGTGCGCCGCAACGGCCTGCTCGTGCCGGTAACGCCGCTCACGCCGGTGCGCGAAGGCGAGACCGCCGAGATCGCGCAAGTGCGTTTCCGCACCGTCGGCGATATCAGTTGCACGTGCCCGGTCGCGAGCGACGCCGATGACGTCGAGAAGATCATCGCGGAAACGGCCGTGACGGAAATCACGGAACGCGGCGCGACGCGCATGGACGATCAGGCTTCCGAAGCCGCGATGGAACAGCGCAAGAAGCAAGGTTATTTCTAAGCATCACGCCACAGGAAGAAACGAGTCATGAGCATCTATCAAGCTGAAGATCTGGGCGTGTTGCGCTTCATCACCGCGGGTTCCGTCGACGACGGCAAGAGCACGCTGATCGGCCGTCTGCTGTACGACAGCAAGGCCGTCTTGTCGGATCAGTTGTCGGCGATTTCGCGCGCGAAGAACAAGCGCACGGTCGGCGATGAAATCGACCTCTCGCTGCTCACGGACGGCCTCGAAGCCGAGCGCGAGCAGGGCATTACCATCGACGTCGCGTATCGCTATTTCGCCACGGCGAAGCGCAAGTTCATCATCGCCGATACGCCGGGCCACGAGCAGTACACGCGCAACATGGTGACGGGCGCGTCGACGGCGCATGCGGCGATCATTCTCGTCGACGCAACGCGCGTCACGTTCGAGGACGGCGTCGCGCAACTGCTGCCGCAGACGAAGCGCCACAGCGCGATCGTCAAGCTGCTCGGTCTGCAGCACGTGATCGTCGCGATCAACAAGATGGATCTGGTCGAGTACAGCGAAGCGCGCTTCAACGAGATTCGCGATGCGTACGTCGTGCTCGCGCGTCAGCTCGGGCTGTCGAACGTGCGCTTCGTGCCGGTGTCGGCGCTGAAGGGCGACAACATCGTGACGGCGAGCGAGCGCATGCCGTGGTACGCAGGCGAGCCGCTGCTCGATCTGCTGGAATCGCTGCCGGTCGCGCAGCCGAACGATCAGGCGCTGCGTTTCCCGGTGCAATGGGTCGCGCGTCAGGACGGCTCGCAAGCCGACGATTTCCGCGGCTACATGGGCCGCGTCGAAGCGGGCGAAGTGCGCGTCGGCGATGCGCTGACCGTGCTGCCCGCCGGCCGCGAAGCGACGGTTGCCGAGATCATCGCGCCGGTGCCGGGTGGTGTCGCGCCGGTGGATCGCGCGTTCGCTGGCCAGACGGTGACGATTCGCCTGACGGAAGACGTCGACGTGTCGCGCGGCGATACCTTCGTGCCCGCCGCGGCGAAGGTCGAGCCGGCGAAGAAGCTCGAAGCGGACCTCTGCTGGTTCGACGAAGAGCCGCTTTCGCCGCAGCGCAAATATCTGCTGAAACAGACGACGAACACGGTGTTCGCGCGCATCGGCGCGGTGAAGCAGGTGCTGGACGTGCATACGCTGTCGCATTCGGTCGATCGCAGCACGCTCGCGATGAACGATATCGGCCGCGTGGCGCTCACGTTGCAGAAGCCGATCGTCGCGGACGAGTACGATACGCATCAGGGCACCGGCGCGTTCGTGCTGATCGATGAAGCGACGCATCACACGGTCGCCGCCGGCATGATTCGTTCGATCGCGGCTTGATCGACATTTAGCGACGGATGATTGCAATGGGTAAGGTCTATCTGATCGGAGCGGGGCCGGGCGCGGCGGATCTCATCACCGTGCGCGGCATGCGCTTGCTCGAGCAGGCGGACGTCGTGCTGCACGACGCGCTCGTCGAACCGGCGATGCTCGACTACGCGCTCAACGCGAAGAAGATTGCTGTCGGCAAGCGCTGCGGACAGCGTTCGACGGCGCAGCACTTCATCAACAAGCAGATCGTCGATGCCGCGCTGGAACACGGTGTCGTGGTGCGTCTGAAGGGCGGCGATCCGATGCTCTTCGGCCGCGCCGACGAGGAAATGCGCGCGCTCGAAGTTGCGGGCATCGAGTTCGAAGTGGTGCCGGGCATCACGGCGGCGCTCGCGAGCGCGGCGACGCTGAAGCGCTCGCTGACCTTGCGCGGTGTGGCGCGCAGCGTCGCACTGGCGACGCATTCGCGTGCGGCGGACAGCGACGAGATTCGCGAGCAGGCGAAGGCCGATTCGCTCGTGTTCTACATGGGCCGCGACAGCGCGCCGGACATCGCGCAGCAGTTGATCGATGCGGGACGTCCCGGCTCGACGCCGGTGGCGATCGTCGAGGCGTGCAGCACGCCGCGCGAACGCACGCTGACGTTGACGCTCGCGCGCATGGCGCTGGGTGAGGCGCAGGAGTGGCTGGATCCGTCGCAGCCGAGCTTGCTGATGATCGGTGAGGCGTTTCGCGAACGGGCGTCGGCGGTGAAGCCGAAGGTGCATTTGAAGGGGATGCAGGCGGCGGCTTGATGTCGTTCGACAGGCTCAAAGTAAGGAGCGCACCGGAGACGGTGCGCTCCTTTTGCTTTGGATCTCGGAATTCAAAAGTCGACGAGCTTGATTTTCTTCTTTTTCGAGTTGCTGCCGCGGGAATGCGTACTGCGAGGCTATTGCCCACTTGGAAATGAGCAGATTCATACGGGGCCTAATCGGATATACGGAAAAGTCAATCCAAGTAGAGGCGCTCGATTCGGAGGGTGCCATTCGGCCGAACGGCCAGCGTTGATCTACGCGCCCATCTGCCGCAAACAATACCCCGCGACCGCTTCCAGCACCGCGTCATCTTCCCCGACTGCCGTCGCGCAGGAAATCGCAACGTCGGGATGTGCCTTCCGGCACTTCTCGACGATCTCCGGCAAGTCGCGACGCACATGCCCGCCTTGTCCGAAAAAAACGGGCACGACCGTAATGGCATCGCATCCATCGGCGGCTTGCCGCGCCACTGCGGCCGGCAAATCCGGCGACATCAACTCGAGAAACGCCAGCGCCACCGGCTGATCGCCGCGCGAACCACGCAACTTCTGCGCAAGCCGCTCGAATGGCTCGGCCCAGCGCGGATCGCGCGCGCCGTGACCGAACAGGATGATGCCGTGCTTCTTCATCGCGCGTTCTCCGTCAGAGAAGAAACGTCAGTGCCGCTCGACCCACTTCAGTCCGATCAACCCGACCGCCAGATAGGCGAGCGCGGGCGCGGCCGCCGTGAGCGGCGCGGGCCAGGTATTCAGATTGCCGATATGCGAGAACAGCGTGTTGAACAACTGGAAGCTCATGCCGATCATGATGCCGCCGAACACCTTCACGCCGACCACGCCCGCGCGCGTATGCAGGTACGCGAACGGCAGCGACAGAATCAGCATCACGAACACCGCGAACGGATAAAGAATCTTGCGCCAGAACGCGATCTGATAGCGCTGCGCGTCCTGATGGTTCTCCGTCAGATGCTGGATATAGCGAAAGAGGTTGAACATCGACATCCGGTCCGGCGACACGAGCAGCACCGACAGAATCTGCGGCGTCAGCTCGGAGCGCAACGAGTACTCCGGCAGCGTGGTCTGCGTCGCGCGATACACCGGATTCAACGTGTCGCCGGGATTGACGGCCTGCGGCGGCGCGTCGTTCAGGCGGGTGTCGGTCACGCCGGTGAGCTTCCAGTGGCCGGGCGGCGCGTACACACCCGTCTTCGCGATGCGTACGTTGGTCAGGCGGAACTTCGAATCGAACTCGTAGATTCGCACGTTGGCGATCGTCGTATCGGGGTTCAGCGTGCCGACGTTGACGAAACGCGTGACCTGTTCGCCGTTCTCTTTCGCCGTCAACGTGTCCTTGACCCACACGCCCGACTGAAAATTCGATGACACCGACGATCCGAGCGCCTCAAGCCGCACTCGCTCGGACAACTGGTCCGTGTACGGCCCGATCACTTCGCCGATGAGGTACGTGATGAACACCAGCGGAATGCCGATCTTCATCAGCGAGCGCAGCGCCGCGCCGGTCGAAAGCCCCGACACGCGGAAGATCGTGAATTCCGAGGCTGCCGCCATCTGCGCGAAGACGTAAATGGCCGAGATGAGCGCGGCGACGGGAATGATCTCGTAGAAGCGCGAAGGCGTCTGCAGCCCGACGCGCAGCACCGCGAGCATGAAGTTGTATTTGCCGTGCCCGACCGTGTTCAGCTCGTTGATCAGGTCGAAGAAGAAGAACAGCCCCGAGAACGCGAACAGGATGAAGATGAACGCGAGGTATATCTGGCGCGCGAAGTATCGTTCGTAGATGCGCAACATGTCAGGCCCCCTTTGAACCCGTCAGCGACGAGAGCCTGAAGAGCGGCCGGTTGCGAATCCGCAGCCAGAAGATGAACGCGACGAGCGCCCCCACGACGAGGTGCAGCCCGACGAGTCCCACGCCGAACGACAGCTTGCCTTGCTCGATCCACGACTGCGCGACGTTCAGCAGGTTCGAATACGTGAGATAGATGAGCACGGCCATCACGAGATTGATCGTGCGGCTGCGGCGCGGGTTTTGATACGAAAGCGGAATGGCGAGCAGCATCAGATTGATGGCGATGATCGGCAAGCCCGCGCGCCACGCGAACTCCGCGAGATTTTCCTTGGTCGGATCCGCGAGCAGATCGGGCGTGTAGATGCCCGTGGTCGTCGGCGTGTTGACGACCTGGCGGCTCATTATCTTCACACCATAGCGCTCGAATTCCATGATCCGGAAGTTCGGCTGGCCGGGCTCGCCGTCGTAGCGGCGGCCGTTGTCGAGCACGATGAAGCGGTCGCCGTCGGGACGCGTTTCGGTGTGCCCGTTCTTCGAAACGATCACGTTGACCTTGCCGCCTTCCGTGCTCGTGACGAACACGTTCTCGACGTGCCCCTGATCCTGCGACATCTTCTCGATGAAGAACACGCGATGGCTCGCCGGCGATTCGCGGAACTGGCCCGGCGCGAGCAGCGACACTTCATCGCGCTGCTGAAAGCGCTGCTTGATGAGCTTGCTCTGCTGATTCGACCACGGCCAGCCGACGAAAGCGAAGAACATGATGAGGATGATGATCGGCGTCGAGAACACGGCGATCGGCTTGATGAGCTGCGTCTGACTCACGCCCGACGCGAGCCACACGACCATTTCCGAGTCGCGATACCAGCGCGTGAGCACGAAGAGGATGGAGACGAACAGCGTCACGATCAGCATGACCGCGAGATAGCCGATGACGGTAAGCCCGATCAGCACGACGACGTCTTTCGGGTCGATCTGACCTTGCGCCGCGAAGCCGACGATGCGGATCATCATCGTCGTGAGCATGATCGTGAGCAGGACCATGAACACGGCGCCGGCCGTATACGCGAGTTCGCGCTGCAGGGAGCGTTCGAAGATCATTGAATTTTGCGATTTGCCGGCGGGGATGCGGAATCATGCACGCATCTTGTGGCGAAGGGGAAGGGCATCGTGCTCATCCTCGCTTTGCGCCTGTGACCGCCGCGGAAAAAATAGCGGATAATTGCGGCTTTCATCCTTCAGCCTAGATTTTATCCGAGGATAAGCGCGATGGACTTTAGCATAAAAGCCTGTGATTGGAGCAAAGGCGAGGCAAATGGTTTCCTTACCGGAAAGTCGGATGTCATCGTGCTCGGCATCTTTGAAGCGCAGACGCTCACGGGCGCCGCGCGCGACATGGACGTCGCCACCAAGGGCCTCATTTCGCGCGTCGTGAAAGCCGGCGACATGAGCGGCCGCGCCGGCACGACGCTGCTCGTGCCCGAAGTGACCGGCATCGGCGCATCGCGCGTGCTGCTCGTCGGGCTCGGCAAGCAGGACGCCTTCAATCAGAAAGCCTATGGCGAAGCCGTGCGCGCCGCGTGGCGCGTGCTGCTCGGCTCGAAGATCGGCCAGGCGACCTTCACGCTCGCTCAACTGCCGGTCCAGGAGCGCGACGGCGTGTGGGCCGTGCGCGCCGCGATCCTCGCGCTGCGCGAGCTGACCTACAAATTCACGCAGATGAAGAGCAAGCCCGACAACGGTGCGCGCTCGCTCAGGAAGATCGTGTTCAGCATCGATTCCGCGGACGAGAAAGCCGCCAGGGTCGCGGTGAAGCAGGGCGTCGCGATCGCGAACGGCATGGATCTCACGCGCGATCTCGGCAATCTGCCGCCGAACGTCTGCACGCCGACCTATCTCGGCCAGACCGCGAAGAAGCTTGGCCGCGACTTCAAGCTGAAGGTCGAGGTGCTCGGCCAGAAGCAGATCGAGGCGCTCGGCATGGGCTCGTTCCTGTCGGTGGCGAAGGGTTCGGTCGAGCCGCCGCAGTTCATCGTCATGCATTACCAGGGCGCGGGCGTCGAAGCGAGCAAGACGAAGGGCAAGAACGCGCCGATCGTGCTGGTCGGCAAGGGCATCACGTTCGACTCGGGCGGCATCTCGATCAAGCCGGGCGAGGCGATGGACGAGATGAAGTACGACATGTGCGGCGCGGGTTCCGTGTTCGGCACGATGCGCGCGGTCGCCGAAATGGGCCTGAAGCTCAACGTGATCGGCGTGATCCCGACTTGCGAGAACATGCCCGCGGGTAACGCGGTGAAGCCGGGCGACATCATCACGGCGATGAACGGCACGACCATCGAAGTGCTCAACACCGACGCCGAAGGCCGCCTGATCCTGTGCGACGCCTTGACCTACGCGGAGCGCTTCAAGCCCGCCGCCGTGGTCGATATCGCGACGCTCACGGGCGCGTGCATCATCGCGCTCGGGCATCACAACACCGGTCTCTTCTCGAAGGACGACGCGCTCGCGGGCGAGTTGCTCGACGCATCGCGCGAAGCGTCCGATCCGGCATGGCGCCTGCCGCTCGACGACGAGTATCAGGACCAGCTCAAGTCGAATTTCGCGGATGTCGCGAATATCGGCGGACGTCCGGCCGGCAGCGTGACGGCGGCGTGCTTCCTGTCGCGCTTCGCGACGGCGTATCCGTGGGCGCACCTCGATATCGCCGGAACCGCGTGGAAGAGCGGCGCGGCGAAGGGCGCGACGGGCCGTCCCGTGCCGCTGCTTTCGCAGTTCCTGATCGATCGCGCGGGCGCATGACACGCATCGACTTCCATACGAATGTCGGCGATCCGCTCGCCTACGCCTGCCGCCTCGCGCGCAAGGTGTATGCGAGCGGCAAGCCGCTCGTCGTGCTCGCCGAACCGCCGCGTCTCGCCGCGTTCGACGAGCAGTTGTGGACCTTCCAGCCGCTCGAATTCGTGCCGCACTGCATGGCGAAGAGCGCGCTCGCGCTGGACACGCCTGTCGTGCTCACGTCGAATCTGGATGAAGCGCCGCATCATCAGGTGCTGGTGAATCTCGGCGCGCCGGTGTCCGCGCAGTTCGCGCGCTTCGAGCGGCTCGTCGAGATCGTCGGCAGGGAGGGCGACGAACTCGCCGCGGGCCGCGAGCGCTATCGCTTCTATCGCGATCGCGGCTATGCGATCGAGACGCACAATCAGGGCGGTTGAGCGAACAGAAAGCGCGCGTTGCGTGCGCTACGCTGGCAGTGACAAAGGAGACCACCCGAGATGACCGACAAGCCCGAATCCTTCGATTCCTCCATTCCGACGCTGACCGATGTCGTCGTGCCCGGCAAGCCGGAATACGCGCGCGCGCCGTCGATCAACGCCGCGATCGAATACGACGCGGACCAGATCGCCGAGCGGCTGCGCGGCCGCTTCACGAACTTCCTGACAGGCGATGCGCGCGCGCTCATCGAAGAACGCTGCCGCGAAGTGCTGCGCGAACATTCGACGCAACTCGTGTCGGCGATCACGCGCGAAGTCGCGATGGCGCTCGAAGGCCGGATGAGCGAATGGGTGCGCGATGCAGTCGAGGAAGAGTTGCGCCGTCAGCGCGGCGAATGAGTTCTATCGCGGCGACGGTATGTCCGCCCGGCACGCGATAACCTGATCCCGGCGACACCCTGTTTCTCCAGTCGAACGCGCGCGTTCGATTGTTGCGTTATTTCTTTTGGCGAACTGATCATGTTCGCCTGCCACGCATATCGTTACAAAGAGGATGACGCCGAAATTCGACGGGCGTTCACCTATACTGCCAATGCTTCGACCAGATACAGCGATGAGCGCGTGACTCGCAGTCGTGATGCACGCCTTGGGACGTCGGTGGAACGGAGTCGTCCAGCGCATGAGCAAACAACGATATCGCGGGCGGGACCGGCCATTCTTTACTGAACGGCGTCCTCATTACGCCGCCGTGCTCCTTCTTTTCGCGATGTCGGCGCACGCCGTCACGACACTCGGGCCAAGCTCGGCCACGCAGACGGTTTCCACCGACACGTCCTACCTGATCAAGCCCGGCACCGCGATCACGACCTCATCGGGCAACGCCATCAACGTCGAGGGCATTGCGCCCGTAACCATGTCGAACGCGGGTTCGATCATCAGTTCTACGGACAACATCGCGGCGGCAGTTGTGTTCGACGTGCCCGGATCGCTCGTCAATCAGGTGTCCGGCGCGGCGCTGGGCCATACGCACGGCATCCTCTTCAACAACAACGGTGCAGCCAACAATATCGTCAATCGCGGCGACGTCAGCGCGCGTATCAGCCATGCAATTACCTACTTGGGCGCGGCGAGCGGGACCGTCGACAACTTCGGAACGCTCAACGCCAACTCGGCGGTGACGGCCAGCACGGACGGCATTCTCCTCGGATCGACGGGCAACGTGACCGTGAACAATCACGCCGGGGCGGTCATCCGCTCGGGTATGGGCGATCAGGATAACGGCAGCGGGATCCTCGTGAGTGCCGGAACGGCGGTGATTGGCAATGACGGACTCATCGATGCCTATCACGAAGGCATTCTCGGCAGAAGCCGCCTTCCCATGGAGGTACGCAATGGCGCCACGGGCGTGATCCGCAGCACGATCGGGGCGGGCGTGCGGCTCCAAAGCGGGAGCACGCTCGATAACGCCGGCGTCATTGCCAGCGGGTCGGAAACGGCCATTCTGCTATTCGGCCCGCACAACGTCGTGACGCTCGGCGCGGGTTCGCGGCTGATAAGCGGCAATGGCAACGCCATCACCAGCCAGAGCACAGACAATTCGATCATCCTGACGGGCACCAACACGGAGTCGGGGAACTTCTTCGCAAGTCCCGAACATGGCTTCATCCGGCTGAACCCGCGCGCGGGCAGCGACTGGACGCTCAACGGCACGGTGCTGATGGGCGGGACATCCTCAGCGGCGCTCGATGTCGAAGGCGCGCTGACGCTCGGCGGCGCGGTCATTCAGAACGGCGGCGGCACGACGGTAAGGTCTTCGGGCTCGCTCACGCTCGGCACGGGCGGCGCGGCCGGCATCGTGACGGGCAATGTCGTCAATGACGGCCTGCTTCGGTTCAATCGCAGCGACGCCTTTTCGTTCGACGGCGCGATAACGGGAACGGGCACGCTCGTGCAGGCGGGCAGCGGCACCGCCGCGCTGACAGCAGCGGGATCGTCGCAAGGCGCGGTAAACGTGCAAGCGGGCACGCTCGCGCTGAATCAGCCGGGCGCGTTCAATGCGGGCAGCTATGCGACGCAGCCTGGCGCGACGACCGCCATCGCCGCGGATTCGACGCTGAACGTCGCGACGAACTTCAGCCAGGCGCCGGGCGCAGCGCTGACGATCGCCATCGGACAGGCCCAGCCGATCATCACGGCGGCGAGCGCGAGTCTCGGCGGCGCGCTGAACGTGAGCGGCTTCGGCGCGAGCGCGCCGGATTCCGCGAGCGCGCTCACGAGCACGCGCTTTGACATCATCCATACGAGCGGCGGTATCGCAGGCGATTTCGCGAGCGTCGGGTTCGGCGGCACGGCGAGTCCCGTCGATTATCTGACGCTCGCCGGCGCGAAGACCAACAACGGGCTCGACTACGAAGTCGGCTTCGGCCTGCGCTGGCTCGCAGGCGCGGCACAGGGCGACGGCGCGTTCACGCTCGCAGGCGCGGCGGATACCTTCAATGCCGATGTCGCGCTCAACGACCAGACTGGCCGGTTCGCGAGCGGCTGGGACGGCCGGACGTTGACGAAGAAGGGCGCGGGCACGTTGATCCTGTCGGCGGCGAACGGCTATACCGGCGCGACACTGATCGATGCCGGCACGCTCGCCGCGGGCGCGCGCGACGTGATCGCGGGAAGTTCGCAGCTCGCGGTGGCGGCGGGCGCGACCTTCGATCTGCGCGGCTTCGATCAGCACGTCAGCGATCTCGCCGGCGCGGGCAATGTGACGCTCGCCGGCGGTGCGTTGAGCGTGAACAGCGCGGCCGATTCGACGTTCAGCGGCACGATCGGCGGCGCAGGCAGTTTGACGAAGAGCGGCGCGGCCACGCTGACGCTGAGCGGCGACAACACGTTCACCGGCACGACGACGATCGCTTCGGGCGCGCTGCGGCTCGGCGCGGGCGGGACGACGGGCAGCGTCGCCGGGAACGTCGTCGATGACGGCGCGCTCGTCTTCGACCGCGCCGACAACGTGATCTTCCGCAACACGATCAGCGGCACGGGCGATGTCGTTCAGCAAGGCAGCGGCGTCGTCACGTTGACCAACGCGCAAACCTACAGCGGCGCCACGCGCGTCGATGCCGGCGCGCTGGTGTTGACCGACGGCGCGCGGCTCGCGAATACGTCTCAGGTAAGCGTGGCTCCGAGCGCGACCTTCGGCGGCTATGGCTCGGTGGGCGGCGCGGTGCTCAACAACGGCGTGCTGGCCATAGCCGATGCCGCGCCGGGTTTCGCGGGCGGTCCGGCGGGACAATTCCTCATCGGCGGCGCGCTCACGAACAACGGCGAGATTCGCATGGCGAGCGCCGCGCCCGCGAGCACGCTGACCGTCGCGGGCGATTACACCGGCAACAACGGCCGTATGGCGCTCTCCACGGTGCTCGCGGGCGACGGATCGGCGACCGACAGACTTGTCGTACACGGCGGCACGGCGGGGCAGACGCGCGTCGCAATCGCAAATGCGGGCGGCGCGGGCGCGCAAACGGCGAACGGCATCGAGATCGTCCAGGTGGACGGGCAATCGAACGGCGTGTTCACGCTTGACGGCCGCGTGGTCGCGGGTCCGTACGAATACAGTCTGCGGCAAGGCGGCCTGGCGACGCCGGGCGATGGCGACTGGTATCTGCGTTCGGCGCCGACGCCGCGCCCGGAGCCGGGCGCTTACCTCGGCAATCAGCGCTCGGCCGAAACGATGTTCACGATGACACTGCACGATCGCGCAGGCTTCGCCGATTCCTACGCCGCGCTACCGCCGGACGCCGATAACGCGACGGCCTGGGCGCGCACGAGAGGCGCGCATACCGACAGCGACGCGGCCAGCGGGCGTATCGGCGAATCGACGGACACCGCGCTCGTGCAGGCGGGCATCGACCTGCTGCATCGGGTGTCGGACGGGCATCGCTGGCAGGCGGGCGTGATGGCGGGCTACGGCTCGTCCACCACCGATGCGACCGCGCAGAACAGTTCCGCGACCGCGCGCGGCAACGTCAACGGGGCGAGCGCGGGCGTCTACGCGACGTGGCGCGGCAATGCCTGGTCAGCCGATGGCCCGTACGTCGACACCTGGCTGCAGTACGCCCATTTCGACAACACCGTGAAGGGCGCGGATCTGCCGGGCGAGAATTATTCGAGCAGCGTGTGGGCGGGATCGCTCGAAGGCGGCTGGGCCTTCGCGCTCGGGCAGACATCGACGGGACCGGTGCTCGTCGAGCCGCAGCTTCAGTTGATCTACACGAACTATCACGCCGGCGATCACGTCGAGCACAACGGAACGGTGATTCACAGCGACGATGGCGGCGGATTCACGACGCGCGTCGGCGTGCGGATCTTTCACGCGCCAGGCTCGGCGGCGTCGCCCGGATGGCTGCCGTTCGCGGAAATCAACTGGTGGCACGACACGCAGCTTTCCTCGGTTTCGTTCAACGACGTGCGCGTGTCGCAGGACGGCCCGAGAGATCGCATGGAGTTCAAGCTCGGCGCGCAAGGCCAGATCGCGAAACAGTGGCGCGTGTGGGGCAATCTCGGCTATCAGCAAGGCGACGGCGGTTATCGGAGCTACGAAGGGCTGCTCGGCGCGCGCTACATCTGGTGACGCGCGCGCCGGTCGCGCGTCAACCCGTCACCGCGCCCTTGTTCGCCGGCCCCGCGAGCGCCGCGAATTTCGCCAGCACGCCGCGCGTGTACTTCGGCGCGGGCTGCTTCCACGCGGCGCGGCGGCGCGCGAGTTCGGCGTCATCCACGTTCAGTTGCAGAAGCAGCTTGTGCGCGTCGATGGTGATCGAATCGCCTTCCTGCACGAGCGCGATGGTGCCGCCCGCGAACGCTTCCGGCGCGACGTGGCCGACCACCATGCCCCAGGTGCCGCCCGAGAAACGCCCGTCGGTGATGAAGCCGACGGATTCGCCCAGCCCCTTGCCGATGATCGCCGATGTCGGCGCGAGCATCTCCGGCATGCCCGGACCGCCGACGGGCCCCAGATAGCGCAGCACGAGAATGTCGCCAGCTTTGATCTTGTCGCTGAGAATGGCGTCCATCGCGCTTTGCTCGTCGTCGAACACGCGCGCAGGACCCGTGATGACCGGATTCTTCAGGCCCGTGATCTTCGCGACCGCGCCGTCTTCCGCGAGATTCCCGCGCAGGATCGCGAGATGCCCTTCCTTGTAAAGCGCCTGCTCGATCGGGAAGATGACCTTTTGATCCGCGCGCGGCTTGCTCGGCACGTCCTTCAGTTCTTCGGCCATCGTGCGGCCGGTGATCGTGATGCAGTCGCCGTGCAAGAGACCCGCGTCGAGCAGGATCTTCAGCACTTGCGGAATGCCGCCGGCTTTGTGCAAGTCCGTCGCGACATATTGACCGGAAGGCTTCAGATCGCAGATGACCGGCACTTTCTTGCGCATGCGCTCGAAGTCGTCGATGCTCCATTCCACGTCCGCCGCGTGCGCGATGGCGAGATAGTGCAGCACGGCGTTCGTCGAGCCGCCCGTCGCCATGATGAGCGCCACCGCGTTCTCGATCGACTTCTTCGTGATGATGTCGCGCGGCTTCAGATCCCTCTTCACCGCTTCGACGAGTACGCGCGCCGATTCGGCCGCGGAATCGACCTTTTCCTGATCCGGATTCGCCATCGTCGACGAATACATCAGCGACATGCCGAGCGCCTCGAACGACGAGCTCATCGTGTTCGCCGTGTACATGCCGCCGCACGAGCCGGTCGACGGGCACGCGTTCTTCTCGACGCCCTTGAAATCCTCCTCCGACATGCGCCCCGCGGTGAACTCGCCGACCGCCTCGAAAGACGACACGATCGTCAGATCCTTGCCCTTCCAGTTGCCGGGGCGAATCGTGCCGCCATACACATAGATCGACGGCACGTTCATGCGCGCCATGCCGATCATGCCGCCCGGCATGTTCTTGTCGCAGCCGCCGATCACGACGACGCCGTCCATCCACTGGCCTTGCACGGCGGTCTCGACGCAGTCCGCGATTACCTCGCGCGACACGAGCGAGTACTTCATGCCTTCGGTGCCCATCGACATGCCGTCGGAGATCGTCGGCGTGCCGAAAATCTGCGGATTCGCATCGGATTTCCTGATCGATTCGACGGCGGCGTCCGCGAGGCGCTGCAAGCCCGCGTTGCACGGCGTGATCGTCGAGTGGCCATTGGCGACGCCGATCATCGGCTTGTCGAAGTCCTCCTCCTTGTAGCCGAGGGCGTAATACATCGAGCGATTGGGCGAGCGCGCGACGCCCTGAGTGATGTGCTTCGAGCGGCGATTGAAGGCCATGGTGTGCTCCTGAGGGGATGTTCTTGATTTGATGCAGCAAGAATGCAACCGCGCTATGTGTCTGTCCAATATATTATTCAGGGCTTACTAGGTCGCAAAACATATCAATGGAACTACGACTCCTGCGTTATTTCGTGACGGTCGCCGAAGAGATGCACTTCGGCCGTGCCGCCGCGCGCCTCGCGATGACGCAGCCGCCGCTCTCGCAGGCGATCCGCGCGCTGGAAGAATCGCTCGGCGTCGCGCTTTTCGTGCGCACGAAACGGACCGTGGAGCTGACGCCCGTCGGCAAGGATCTGTTGCCGGAAGTGCGCCGCCTGCTCGCATCCGCCGATGCGCTGCGTCCGCTCGCGCAATCGCTCGCGCGCGGCGAGGCGGGCGTGCTGTCGCTCGCGTTCGTCTCCACCGCCGATTACGGGCTTCTGCCGGCGCTGCTGCGCGATTTCGGTGCGCGTCATCCCGGCGTGCGTCTGCAACTGACCGAAGCGACGAGCGACGTGCAGATCGACGAACTCGTCGCCGGGCGCGTCGATGCGGGCCTCGTCATTCCGCCGCTGCCGCCGCGTTACGCGTCGTCGCTCGAGTATGTGCCGATCGCGCGCGAGCCGCTGATGATCGCGATGTCCGAGAAGCAGGCGCAAGAGCTGAACTCGGGCGAAGGCGAACCCGTCGACCTGCACGATCTCGCCGCCGCGCCGCTCGTCGTCTTTCCGAGGCGTCTCGCGCCCGGCTTGCACGACATCATCATGGGCTGCTATGGCGCGGCCGGGCTCACGCCGCGTATCGGGCAGGAGGCGATCCAGATGCAGACCATCGTGAGCCTCGTGTCCGCCGGCATGGGCGTCGCGCTCGTGCCGCAATCGCTGCGTCATCTAAGGCGCACGGGCGTCGTGTATCGTCCGCTGCTCGATCCCGGTCCTTTCGTGGAAACGGGGCTGGTATGGCGGATCGCGGAAGTGAGTCCGGTGCTCGCCGGGTTCATCGAAATCGTCCGTTCGAGGGCCGAAAGCGCCGGTTCTGTATGATTCGCCCCTGTAGCCCGCTTAAAGATTCCCACATCAGAATGCTCATACATCCCAATTTCGATCCCATCGCGATTCATCTCGGACCGCTCGCCGTGCGCTGGTACGGCCTCATGTACCTGGTGGCGTTCGTGTCGGCCATCGTCATCGGCCGGTTGCGGCTGCGGCTGCCTTATGTCGCCGCGCAAGGCTGGACCGTGAAGGACATCGACGACATGCTGTTCTACGGCGTGCTCGGCACGATTCTGGGCGGGCGCATCGGCTACGTGCTGTTTTACAAGGCCAGTTATTACGCCGCGCATCCGCTCGATATCTTCAAGGTATGGGAAGGCGGGATGTCGTTTCACGGCGGCTTTCTCGGCGTGACGCTCGCGATGGTGCTGTTCGCGTATCACCGCAAGCGCACGTGGCTGCAGGTGACGGATTTCGTCGCGCCGATGGTGCCGCTCGGTCTCGCGGCGGGGCGACTCGGCAATTTCATCAACGGCGAGCTGTGGGGCCGCGTGACGGACCCGAACGCGCCGTGGGCGATGCTCTTCCAGAACTCGACGAACGACGACGCCGTGTGGCTCTCGAAGAATCCGCAGCTCGACGCGCAGTATCACCTCACGGAAATTTTTCAGCGTTACCACATGCTGCCGCGTCATCCGTCGCAGTTGTACGAAATCGCGCTGGAAGGGCTCGTGTTGTTTATCGTGATCTGGACGTTCTCGCGCAAGCAGCGTCCGGTCGGCGCGATTTCGGCGCTGTTCCTGATCGGTTATGGACTCGCGCGCTTCACCGTGGAATTCGCGCGTGAGCCGGACGATTATCTCGGCTTGCTCGCGCTCAATCTCTCGATGGGCCAATGGCTTTCGCTGCCGATGATCGTCGCCGGCGTGGTAATGATGGTGTGGGCCTACAAGCGCAATCTGCGCCTGCCGCCCGAATCCGCAAAGGCTTGAGGAAAGAGCGGGGCGGTCGAACGCCGCCCCGCGTGAACACCGTGAACGGCGTTTAGCGTCCCATTTGTACGGAGCCGGAAACGTCGACTGTCACCGTGGTCGTGCCGGCTTCCATCGCGATCGGGGCCATCTTCGCATCGGCGCTCATCGCGCGCGATTGCATCATCATGACGGGACGCGGCTGCGCGCCGCTCCGTCCGACATTCACTTCCCGAATCGTGAAATTGCTGTAGCCGAAGCCTTGCGCGGCGCTTTGCGCCTGCTTGCGGAACGAATCGATGGCTTGCGAGACGAGCTTTTGCTCGGCCGCGCGCTGCGCTTCGGGCGACAGCGAGAACGCGACGCTACCCACTTGCATCGACGAACTCATCTTGCCCGCGAGCTTCGATGCCGCCGCGAAGTCATGCGATTCGAGCACGACTTCGGTGCGCCCGCGCCACACGGAAATCTTGCCGTCGCGATCCGTCGACGGATAGACGGTGAACGAGCCGCTCTTCGCGGTCACGCCGTCGACACCTTTGGCTTCGCGTAACGCGGCCTCGGCGCGCTGATTGAGCGTGCTGGTGAGCGACGACGGATCGGCCGCTTCCTGTTCGTAGAAGAGCGTGATGTTGACGACATCCTGCGGCACTTGCGCGCTCGCTTGTGCGGAGAGCGAGAGCACGCCCGAGGGCTGTGGCTGCGTTATCACCGTCTGCGCAGCGGCGGTTTGAGACAACGTAATCGCGGCACCGGACATCGCGAGCAGGGCGAAGGCGGCGGCGGTTTTCTTATTGAGCATCGAAGGACTCCGTGACATCGCGTACGTGCGACGGGATTTAGTCGCAGTCGTGAAGTCGTAAGTTCCTTGTTAGACGAGGTGCTCGGTAATAAATCGCCATTGCGCTTCGGTCACGGGCGTGATCGAGAGCCGGTTGCCGCGCGCGAGCACTTGCATGTCGGCAAGCTCTGGATGTTCGCGCAACGCGGCGAGCGATATGAGCGGCGTCTTCTTCACGAACTTCACGTCGACGAGCATCCAGCGCGGCGTTTCCTGCGTCGATTTCGGATCGTAGTAATCGCTCTTCGGATCGAATTGCGTGGGATCCGGATATGCCGTCGAGCACACTTTCGCGATGCCCGCGATGCCCGGCTCCGGGCAGCTCGAATGATAGAAGAGCACGCCGTCGCCGATCTGCATCTGATCGCGCATGAAGTTGCGCGCCTGATAGTTGCGTACGCCCGTCCACGGCAAGGTTTTTTTCGGCGCGTGCGCGAGATGATCGATGCTCGCTTCGTCCGGTTCGGACTTCATCAGCCAGTAGCGCATGGTCGTGTGCATGAATCGAAGAGCGAACGGCAGGGACAAACGAAAACGGCATCGGAAAAACCGATGCCGTTTCTTGAATGAGGTCCCCGCCACAGCCGCTAGGCCGGCATCCTGAACCTGGGTTCAAGATTGGTCGCGGTAAGCAACACTTCGGGTACATCGGACTAGCGACGCGCGCGCCCGTGCTGCAAGGTTCCGCAACCGTGCCAATGTAGCATTGGTTCAAGGAATATATGACCTTGGCGTACCAGGCAGGGAAACGTCACTCTACACCAATCGTTTGCCTTCTGCAGCCTCTTCAACCTACTTCGGCAGTTTCTTTTTTCGATTGACATTGCGCGCTGATTGACTCGACGCGCATCTGCCTTATTGCGCTTCGTGTTGCGCAATGACCGCGCCCAATTGCTCGTTCATCGAGTGCATCGTGCGGCGGATTTCTTCGGCGGGGAAGGCCTCGCCGTGACGCACGCTGTCCTGCAGCTTAAGCAATTCCGACGCCAGCGAAAGCGCCGCCATCACCGCGATGCGATCCGTGCCGCGCACGCTGCTTGCATTGCGCACTTTGTTCATTTCGGCGTCGACGCGCGCGACGGCTTCACGCAATGCGCCTTCGGTTTCCGGCGAGCACGCGAGACGATACGGCTGCCCGAGAATGGATACTTCGATCTGCGTGGTCGTCATGCCTTCTCTCCCTGATGATGCTCGCCGTGCAATTCCGTTTCATGTGCTTCCTGGGAATCGGTTTCGAGGAGATCGAGTTGATTGTCGGACTCGGCATGTTGCGCGGACTTGCCGCGCGGCAGCTTTTCGAGAATCGCGTTCAGGCGGATTTGCGCGTCGTCGATTTTCGCGGACAGCGAATCGCGTTCGGACTGCAGCGTATCGCGCTCTTCGCGCACTTGCGCGAGCTCGGCCTGCACGTTCGCATAGTCGGCGCGCAGCTGTTCGAGTTGTTCCTGCAGCGCTTGATGCGCCTGCTTGTGGCGCTCGCTGATCTGGATCAGCCGGCCGATGTTTCCTGACAGTGATTCGAGTTCGTTGAGCATGTGCTGCGTCCTCTAAAGACCTCGCATTTTAGCGCGGTTCAACGGAGCTTCCGATAAATGTCTCGTTTCGAGACGTAACAACACGCGATCTAGCGCTTAATCCTTCGAATCAAGCGCATGTCGCGATGCATTCGTGTGCAGAAAACGCGAGCGCCCCGCAACGCTCGTGATGACAGGCCGGCCGCTTCTCTTTCGCTTCTCGTTCGATTCGTCATGCGCCGCGCCAGTCTGCCCGCGCGGTTTTCTTGACGGCCCCGAACCGCGCTCCTACACTTGCCGCACTTTTGGTGCTCGCATCCGCGGATCTCGTGGATGCAGTCAAACGGGAAACAGGGAGCGAAGTCGCCGCAATCGACGACGAGCCAACCTGTGCTGCCCCCGCAACGGTAAGCGACCGCAACGCAAGTTGCAAGTCGTCTCATGCGCGTTTTTGCCGCGCGAGCGTGTCGAAATTCGTCGCACGCGCGCGACTGCAAGAAACGTGTCGATGCCACTGCGCGCCATGCGCGGGAAGGCGAGACGATTGATCGCCAGCCCGGATACCGGCCGGAGTCCGACGCATCGGCGCGCATGGCGCGGTGCGTTCGTCGCGCATCGTCCTCGCGGGGAGCGGGGTCGCGCTCACGCGAAACGGAACACTTCACACATGGTATTGCCACTGGCCGCGCTCAGAAGCGGTCTCTCCCGTCATGGCGCGCTCGTTGCGGCCATCGGCGCCTTGCCGTTCGCCGGCGCTGCACAGGCGGCCCAGACGGAAGACAGCACGCAAACGCTTGCGCCCGTCGTCGTCACATCGACGCGCGCGCCGCAGCCGCTTGCCGAATCGATTCCGCAGACATCGCTTTTTGACGAGCAGGACATCGCCGATGCAAACGCAAGCGACGCGCTCGGACTCGTCGCGCTCGCGCCCGGCGTGCAGATCACGCGCAACGGCGGACCGGGCTCGAACTCGGGGCTTTTCATACGCGGTGCGGCGTCGTCGCAATCGCTCGTGCTGATCGACGGCGTGCGCGTCGAATCGGCGTCGCTCGGCGCGGCACAGCTATCGCAATTGATGCTCGACCAGATCGGGCGCGTCGAGGTCGTGAACGGCAACGTGTCGGCGCTCTATGGATCGAATGCGATTGGCGGCGTCGTGCAGATCTTCACGAAGGAAGGCGAGGCGCATCCGCCGCGCTTCAACTTCGAGGCCGAGTACGGCAGCTATCACACGCAGCGGCAATCGGCGGGCGTGAGCGGCGCGCTCGACAAGGACGGCCGCACGACCTTCAGCGTGAACGTCTCGCGCGAGAAAACCGACGGCTTCTCGTCGATCGATCCGGGAATCGCGCCCGGCGCCAATCCGAACGCGAACGGCTATCTGAACGAGAGCGTCGCGGCGACGCTGCGTCACGAGTTCAGCGACAAGTGGGACGTGGGCGTGCGCTTCCTGCAATCGAACGGCATCAACAGTTTCGACGATGCCTATGGCCAGCCGACCGATATCAACGAAACGCACGATCGCGTGCGCTCGGCGTCGGTGTTCGCGAACGGCCGCGTCACGGATAACTGGACGACGCACTTCACGATCGCGCAGGGGCAGGACCGCGCGAACATCGAGCAGAACGGCGTCTATACGAGCCGTTTCGATTCGGAGAACCGGCAATATACGTGGCAGAACGACGTGCGGATCAGCGACGCGCACAAGCTGCTCTTCGGCTACGAGCATCTCGATCAGACGCTCGATTCCGATCAGTTCAGCGCGCCCGACCGTCATGTGAATTCGATGTTCGCGGGTTACGTGGGGCACATCGGCGCGAACGAGTTGCAGGCGAATCTGCGCCGCGATCAGTATTCCGATTTCGGCGGCGCGAACAGCTACTATCTGGGCTACGCGTATAACTTCGACGCGCACTGGAAGGCGAGCGCGAGCTATTCGGCCTCGTTTCGCGCGCCGAGCTTCGACGATCTCTACTATCCGCTGAGCGGCAATCCGTCGATTCAGCCGGAGCGGAGTCATTCGGTCGAGGCGGCGTTGCAGTACGCATCGAATGCGCTCGGCGTGGTGCGCGTGACGCTTTTTCAGACGCGCTATTCGAATTTGATCGATTACGTGTCCGACGGCGGCTTCTACTATGTCGCGCAGAACGTCGGGCGCGCGAAGGTGCAGGGCATCGAGGGATCGTGGGCGGGGCACGTCGGCGCAACGGATGTGCGCACGGGCGTCACGTTCCAGAATCCCGTCGACGAAACGAATCACGAGGATTTGACGCGGCGCGCGCGGCATTTCGCGACGCTGACGGCGCATCGCACGATCGGGCCGTGGCGCGTCGGTGGCGAATGGATCGTGAGCGGTCAACGCAGCGATTACGATTCGACGCTCGCGGGCTACGGCATCGTGAATCTGTCGGCGCGCTACGACATCTCGAAGTCGTGGTACGTCACGGCGCGCATCGACAACCTGTTCGACAAGGACTATGAACTTGCCTACTCGTACAACACGCCACGACGCGGCGCGTACATCACGTTGGGCTGGCATCCGTCGTGAGCCGCGTGGCTGAACGTCCGCGCGCGATGGACGCGAGCCGCGCCACCGCGATCTGGATCGCGCTCGGCGCAGCGACGCTCGTCGTGCTGGTCGCGTCGCTCGCGATGGGCAGCGTCGCGTTGCCCGTATCGCGTGCGATCGGCGCGCTCTTTCACGCGCACTCGGCGACGCCCGATATCGCCGATGACATCGTGCTGACCTTGCGTCTGCCGCGCGCGCTCGCGGGCTTCGCGTCGGGCGCATTGCTCGCGTTCGCCGGCGCGCTGCTGCAAGTGCTGTTGCGCAATCCGCTGGCGGAACCGTACGTGCTCGGCGTATCCGGCGGCGCGGCAACCTTCGCGCTTGCCGCGATGCTCGGGTCGCTGCCGTGGTGGGGCGTCGATATCGCGGCTTGCGCGGGCGCGTTCGCATCGATCGTTCTGGTCCTCGGACTCGCGCGCAAGGACTTGTGGCAAAGCGGACAGGACGCATCGCCGAGGCTCTTGCTGACGGGTGTCGTGATCGCATCGGGATGGGGCGCACTCATCACGCTGATCCTGAGCGTCGCGCCCGAGAACCGTTTGCGCGGCATGATCTTCTGGCTGACGGGCGATCTCAACGGCGCGGCGGCGCCATGGCCCGCGCTGATCGCGCTCGCCGTCGTGCTCGCGGTCATCGTTCCCGTCGCACCGCAACTGAACGTGCTCTTGCGCGGCGATACGACCGCGCGCGCGCTCGGCGTGCCGGTCGAGCGCTTGCGTCTGCGCGTGTATCTCGTCGCATCGATCGCGGCGGCGGCCGCCGTGACGACGGCGGGCACCATCGGCTTCGTCGGGCTCGTCGTGCCGCATCTGTTGCGCCTCGCGTTCGGCAACGATCAGCGCATGCTCGTGCCCGCCGCCGCGCTCGCGGGCGGACTCGCGGTGATGGCCGCCGATCTCGTCGCGCGCACGGTGATCGCGCCCGCGCAATTGCCGGTCGGCGTCGTCACGGCATTGATCGGCGTCCCGATGTTCCTGTGGATGCTGCTGCGGAGGCCGCGATGATTTTGCGGCTCGACGCCATCGTGCTTCGCGCGGGTAAGCGCACGCTCATCGACGGGCTCACGCAGTCGATCGAAGCGGGCGAAATGTGGTGCATCGCCGGGCCGAACGGCGCGGGCAAGACGACGCTCATCAACGTGCTCGCCGGGATTGCGAAAGCCGCATCGGGCAGCGTGTCGCTCGACGGCCGCGCGCTCGCGTCATGGCGCGCGACGGAACTCGCGCGCGCACGCGCTTTGATGCCGCAAGCCGCGCACGACGCCTTCAGCGCGAGCGTGCTCGATACCGTGCTGCTCAACCGCTTTCCGCATCTCACCGGCTGGGGCTGGGAGAGCGACGAGGATCGCGCCGCCGCGCACGCCGCGCTCGAAACGTTGGGTCTCGCATCGTTCGCGTCGCGCGACGTGCTGACGCTTTCCGGCGGCGAACGCCAGCGTGTCGCGCTCGCCGCCGTGCTGTGCCAGAACGCGCCGCTGCTGTTGCTCGACGAACCGCTTTCGCATCTCGACCTGCATCATCAGATCGATTGCCTGCACGCGTTGCGCGACGCGGCGCGCGCGCACAAGCGCACCGTAATCTTCTCGTGCCACGATCTGAATCTCGCGCGCCGTTTCGCGACACACGCGCTTCTGCTCGACGGCAACGGCGGCGCTCATGCGGGACTCGTCGCCGACGTGCTCACGGCCGAACGCGCGAGCGCCGCATTCGGCTATCCGCTCGCGTTGATTCGCGATGGCGAGCACGAAGCGCTCGTGCCTTCCATCCCTCGCTCATGAAAGGAATTCCGATGTCCACGAATAACGGCATCCCGATGCCCCGCGCGCTCGACCGCGCCATCGAAGGCGAACTGCGCCGCATCATCGACACGAAGACGAAGCCGCCCGGCAGTCTCGGGCGGCTCGAAGACATCGCGCTGCAAATGGGCCTGATTCAACGCACGGCGAAGCCGCGCATCGAGCGTCCCGCGATGATCGTCTTCGCGGGCGATCACGGCATCGCGAAAGAGGGCGTGAGCTCGTATCCGCAGGAAGTGACCGCGCAGATGGTCGCGAATTTTCTGGCGGGCGGCGCTGCGATCAACGCGCTGTCGCGCTCGGTCGGCATGACGCTCGAAGTCGTCGATGCGGGCGTCGCGACGCCGATTCCCATCGATCATGGATACGAGCGTCTGTCGCTCGGGCTCGGCACGCGCAACTTCGCGCACGAACGCGCGATGTCGCGCGAGACCGCGCTCGAAGGCATCGCGCGGGGCGCGGCGCGCGTGCGGCATCACGCGTCGCTCGGCACGAACGTGATCGGCTTCGGCGAAATGGGCATCGCGAATACGTCGGCGGCGGCATGTTTGATGAGCCGTCTGTGCGTTCTTTCGATCGACGAGTGCGTCGGGCGCGGCACCGGTCTCGACCAGCGAGGACTCGCGCACAAGCGCGAGGTGCTGTCTAAAGCGCTCGCGCTGCATCGCGATGAAGGCGATGCGATCGACACGCTCGCGACCTTCGGCGGCTTCGAAATCGCGATGATGACGGGCGCGTATCTCGCCGCCGCGTGCGCGGGCATGACGATACTCGTCGATGGTTTCATCGCGACTTCCGCGTTGCTGGTTGCATCGAAGATGGCGCCTGACGTGCTCGACTATTGCGTGTTCGCGCATGCATCGAACGAGACGGGGCATCGCCGGATGCTCGCGCATTTCGGTGCCGCGCCGCTGCTGCAACTCGAGTTGCGTCTGGGCGAAGGCACGGGCGCGGCGCTCGCGTTGCCGATCCTGCGCGCGGCCGTCGCGTTCGTCGACGAAATGGCGAGCTTCGAGTCGGCGGGCGTCTCGAATAAAGCCGACTGAGATGCGCCCGCTCGACGAACTGCGCTATTTCTTCACCGCGCTCGGCTATTTCACGCGCGTGCCGGTGCCGCGCTGGGTCGGCTTCGAGCGCGACTATCTGAACGCGGCGGCGCGCTATTTTCCGCTCGTCGGCGCGATGGTCGGCGGCGTCGCGGCGCTGGTGTATCTCGCGGCGTTGCGCGTGTTTCCGGCGGGCATCGCGGTGCTGCTTTCGATGGCCACGACGCTCGTCTTGACCGGCGCGTTTCACGAAGACGGACTCGCCGATTGCGTCGATGCCTTCGGCGGCGCATACACGCGCGAGGACGCGTTACGCATCATGCACGACTCGCGCATCGGCGCGTTCGGCGCGATTGCGTTGATGATCGCGCTCGCGCTGAAATGGCAGACGCTCGCCGCATTGCCGCCGCAACGCGTCGCGTGGACGATGATCGCCGCGCACGCCGCGAGCCGCGCGTTCGCAATCAGCTATCTCGTCACGCTCGATTACGTGCGCGCCGAAGGCAAGGCGAAGCCGGTCGCGCAGCGCATGAGCGTGTCGTCGTTCGCGCTGGCGCTCGCGTTCGGCCTGCCGTGGCTCTTCGTGACCGACTGGAAGCTCGCGTGCGTGACGATCGTCGCGCTGATCGTTCTGCGCTTGTTCATCGGACGGTACTTCGTCCGGCGCATCGGCGGTTACACGGGCGATTGCCTCGGTTTCGCGCAGCAAGTGTTCGAGATCGCGATCTATCTCATAGGGCTCGCATGGATCTCGTCCTGATCCGGCATCCGGAAGTCGCCGTCGATGCGGGCGTTTGCTACGGGCAAACCGATGTGCCTTTGCAGCGCGATGCGCGCGAATCGGCGAGCGCGTTGACGGCGCGCATGAAGGCGCTGAACGTGCCCCCATGCGTCGATGGATGGCACGCGAGTCCGCTCGTGCGTTGCGCTTCGATCGCGCGTGCGCTGGGCGGCGACGTTCATCCCGACGCACGTCTGGCCGAAATGCACTTCGGCGCGTGGGAAGGGCGCGCGTGGGACGCGATCGATCGCGCGCTGATCGATGCATGGGCCGACGATATCGCCCATGCGCGTCCGCACGGCGGCGAGAGTCTCGCGCAGTTCGCGCATCGCGTGATCGCGTGGTTCGATGCGACGTGTGTCGATGAACGGGCCGTGCATGTCGTCGCGCATGCGGGCGTCGTGCGCGTGCTTGCTGCGCATCTGCTCGGCGTCGCGCGTGAATCGGCGTTGCAATGGCCGCTCGATTTCGGCGGGATCGCGTGGTTCAGGCGCGTGCGCGGGCAGTGGCTGCTTGTGCGGTGGAACGCCTGACTACTTCGTCCTCCGCTCGCGCGCGATTTCCAAATCGCGGCACAGCTCATCCGCGCCCAGCGCAAGCCGCGGCGTCGGCCGATTGATCAGATCGCCGTCGATGCCGAAGAGATTGCCGCGCGCCACCGCCGTCATCGATGTCCAGCGCCGCCATCTTTCGAGCGCGGGCAACGGGCGATCCGGCTTCGTCGCGCCGGGTGTCGCCGTGACGATCGCTTCCGGATTCGCCGCGAGCACGGCTTCGGTCGATATCGTCGGCACGCGCGGTTTCTCAGCTGCGAACACGTTCGCGCCGCCGCACAAGCCGATCACTTCGTCGAAAACGTTGTCGCGATTGAGCGTCATCAACGGATCGTCCCACACCTGATAGAACACGCTCACGCGCGGCCGTTCCGCGTAACGCGCACGCAATCGCGCAATCTCGCGCGTGAAGGCATCGGACGCGGCGCGTGCCTCATTCTGCGTGCCGAGCAGCGCGCCCAGCTTGCCGATGCTCGCCGCGATATCGTCGAGATGCTTCGGCTCGCTGAAATAGATCGGCACGCCGAGCGCCTGCAGTCGATCCAGCTGACGCGCCGCATTTCCATGCCGCCACACGACGATCAGATCCGGATGCAACGCGACGATGCGTTCGAGATCGAGCGCCTTGTTGTCGCCGACGCGGGCAATCGCCTGCGCCTCTTTCGGATAATCGCTATACGTGACAGCGCCGACGACGCGCGCGCCGCCGCCCGCCGCGAACAGCAACTCGGTCACATGCGGCGCGAGACTGACGACACGTTCGGCGGGCTTCGCGAGCGTGACGGACGCGCCGCTGTCATCGACGACGGTGATCGCATGCGCTTGCGTCACCGCGAAGCCGATCAGCAGGGCAATCGCACGGCGCAACTTCACGCGCAAATCTCCCGCAGCGCGAGCGACAGGCGCGCCCAGTCGCCTTCCGCGCCTGGCAATCCGATGCGCAGGCTCGGCGTCATGCCGGGCGGATCGAAAAGACGCGTCCAGATGCCGCGCAACGCGAGCGCGTGTTGCAGTTCGGGCGCTTTCGGCGTCGCTGTCCACGCGAAAAGCGGCGTCGCGCGCACGTCGAAACCGTAGATCGCGATCGATGCGGCAAGGCGCGCGCCATCGCGATGCAGACGCTCGCGCATTTCGCGCTGCCACGCGATATCGGCGAAAGCGGCGGCGACCGCATGTCGCGCCGGGCCGCTCACGGTCCATGCGCCGAGCGCGTCGCGCAACGCGTCGGCGAGCGCGGGCGCGGCCAGCACGAAACCCGCGCGAATGCCCGCGAGCCCGAAAAACTTGCCGACCGAGCGCAGCACGACGAGCCCGTCGTGCGCCGTCTCGCTCGCCAGCGACGATGCGGGATCGGTATCGGCGAACGCTTCATCGACGATCAGCGTGCCGCCGCGCGAGGCAAGCTGTTCGTGCCAGGAAAGCAGCGTGTCGCGCGCGACGCGCTCGGCCGTCGGATTGTTCGGATTGGCGACGATGACGTGATCGAACGTATCGGGCAAATCGTGCTTCGTGATGTCGAGCGTGGCGATCGCGTGGCCCGCGCGTGCGAACGCGGGCGCGTATTCGCCGTACGTGAGCGGCGCGACGGCCGCCGTGCCGCGGCGCAAAAGCGCGGGCAACGCGCGTATCGCCGCCTGCGATCCCGCCACCGGCAACGCGAGCGGCGCGCCGTAGTAGCGCGCGGCGTCTTCGGCGAGGCCGTCGTCGTCTTCGGGCAGGCGCCGCCACGCATCGGGCGCGACGGGCGGCACCGGATAGCCGTGCGGATTGATGCCGGTCGACAGATCGAGCCAGTCATCGAGAGATATCGCGTAGCGGCGCGCGGCCTCGCGCAGATTGCCGCCGTGCCGGATGGATTGCGTCATGTCAGTCAGCCACTCGTCGTTACGCTCAGAACCGCGATCATCAATAGCACCGCGAGCCACATCAATGTCGCGCGCTCGACGAGCCGCAACGCCGCGACGACATGCTTCGCCGTCGCCGGATGGCCCGCGCCGAGCGTCGGACGCGTTTCGAGCACGCCGTGATACACCGCCGCGCCGCCGATCAGCACGTTGAGACTGCCGGCCCCCGAGGCCATCACCGGCCCCGCGTTCGGGCTGTCCCACGAGCGCGCCTGCGTGCGCCAGCAGTGCCACGCCATGTGCGTGTCGCCGGCGAGCGCGTAGGTCGCGGCCGTGAGGCGCGCGGGGATGAAGTTGAGCACATCGTCGAAGCGCGCAGCCGCCCAGCCGAAACGCAGAAAGCGCGGCGTGCGATAACCCCACATCGCGTCGAGCGTGTTGGCGAGGCGGAACATCAGCGCGCCGGGGCCGCCCGCGACCGCGAACCAGAAGAGCGCGCCGAAGATCGCATCGTTGCCGTTTTCCAGCGCCGATTCGACCGCAGCGCGCGAGAGCGCGTTTTCATCGGCTTGGGATGTATCGCGCGACACGATGCGCGACGTCAGCACGCGCGCGTGATCGATATCGCCGAAACTCAACGCGCGAGCGATCGGCGCGATGTGCTGGCGCAGGCTTTTCGCGCCGAGCGCGAACCAGAGCAGCAGAACATGCACGAGACACGCATACGCGAACGGCAGCGCGCCGACCAGAAACCACGCGATGCCGACCGGCGGCGCGACCAGCGCGAACCCGGGGTGGAGGCCCGCCGGCCGCGCGCGAAAGCGGGTGTTCACGCGCTCTTCGAGCTTCGTCGCGAGATTGCCGAAGCCGACGAGCGGATGCCGCGCGCGCGGCTCGCCGAAGATGCGATCGACGATCACGCCGAGCACGGCGAGAAGCGCCATTGCGTAGGCGGAGAGAAGGAGCATCGCGCTAACCCTTGAGCGCGAGCGGAAGGCCCGCGACCATCAGCGTCGCGCGTGTGCTCGCGGCCGCGACGCGCTGATTCAGCCGGCCGAGTTCATCGACATAAAGACGCGTGACGGAGCCGAGCGGCACGACGCCCAGCCCGATTTCGTTGCTCACGACGATCACTTTGCCTTTCGTCTGCCCGAGCGCCGCGTCGAATTGCGCGAAGGCATCGCGGGCGCTGTCGGGCAGAACGGCGATTTCGTCGCTCATCGCTTCTTTCGAGAAAAGCAGATTCGCGAGCCACAGCGTCAGGCAGTCGATCAGCACGCAATGTCCCGCGCGATCCGCTTCGCACAACGCGCCCGCGAGATCGAGCGGCGCTTCGACGAGCGTCCAGTGTGCGGGCCGGCGCCCGCGATGCAGCTTCACGCGTTCGGCGAACTCCGCGTCGCCGACGCGCGCAGTCGCGATATACGTCACGGGCAGGCCGCTTTCGGCGGCGAGCCGTTCGGCGTGCGCGCTCTTGCCGGAGCGTGCGCCGCCGAGGATGAAAGTGAGGTCGGGGGTCATCGCGATATTGTACTGACGGGCTAAGATAGCGCGTCGCTCTTCATGGGAATCCTCCGATGCCATTCACGCCACGCGGCACGCTGATGATCCAGGGCACGACGTCCGATGCCGGCAAAAGCACGCTCGTCGCCGGATTGTGCCGCCTCGCCCGGCGCGGCGGGGTGCGCGTCGCGCCGTTCAAGCCGCAGAACATGGCGCTCAATAGCGCAGTGACCGTCGATGGCGGCGAGATCGGCCGCGCGCAGGCGCTTCAGGCGATCGCGGCGGGCGTCGATGCGCGCATCGACTTCAATCCGGTCCTGCTCAAGCCGACGAGCGATCGCGGCGCGCAGGTCATCATCCACGGTCACGCGCACGCGAACCTCGACGCGCGCGCGTATCACGCGTATAAGCGCATCGCGTTCGACGCCGTGCTCGCGTCGTACGAGCGCTTGCAGAAGGACTTCGACGCGGTGATCGTCGAAGGCGCGGGCAGTCCCGCCGAAATCAATCTGCGCGACGGCGATATCGCCAACATGGGCTTCGCGGAGCGCGTCGATTGCCCGGTCGTGCTCGTCGCCGATATCGATCGCGGCGGCGTGTTCGCGCATCTGGTCGGCACGCTCGCGTGTTTGTCGGAGAGCGAAAGGGCGCGCGTTCGCGGCTTCGTCATCAACCGGTTTCGCGGGGATATCGGCTTGTTGAAGCCAGGGCTCGACTGGCTGGAAGCGCAGACGGGCAAGCCGGTGTTCGGCGTGCTGCCGTATCTGCACGGCCTGACGCTCGACGCCGAGGACATGCTGCCGAGCCAGCCGCACACGCGGGGCGATGCACCCGCGCTGAAGGTGATCGTGCCGGCGCTGCCGCGCATCAGCAATCACACGGATTTCGATGCGCTGCGGGCGCATCGTCAGATCGACTTCAGCTATGTGCGCGCGGGCGTCGCGCCGCCGCCCGCCGATCTGATCGTGCTGCCCGGTTCGAAGAGCGTGCAGCGCGATCTCGCATGGCTGCGCGAAAACGGCTGGGATCGCGCGATCGAACGGCATCTGCGATACGGCGGCAAGGTGCTCGGCATATGCGGCGGCATGCAGATGCTCGGACGCGAGATCGACGATCCCGATGGCGTCGAAGGCGCGGCGGGGTGCGTGGGCGGGCTCGGGCTGCTCGATCTCTCGACCGTGCTAACGCCGCAGAAGCAACTGGAGAATGTCACCGGACGGTTGACCATCGGCGATGCCAAAGCGCCCGTGCGCGGCTATGAAATCCACATGGGCCGCACGCGCGGACCGGCGCTCGCGCGGCCGCTGGTCGCGCTGGACGGCGGGCGTGTCGACGGCGCGGTATCGGATGACGGCCAGATCGCCGCGACGTATCTGCACGGCGTTTTCGACACGCCCGAAGCCTGCGCCGCGCTGCTCGCATGGGCGGGCGTAAAAGACGCCGAGCCGCTCGATTATCCGGCGCTGCGCGAGGCGTCGCTGGATCGCCTCGCCGATGCGTTCGCGCAGTCGCTCGATCTGGACGCGCTACAAGCTGCCTTCGGTCAATAAAGAATCATCTGCGTGCAACGGAACATGGCGATCAGCTTGCCGTCGCCGTTCGTGACCGTCGCGTCCCACACCTGTGTGCTGCGCCCGAGGTGCACGGCCGTCGCCTTCGCGACGATCCTGCCTTCGCGCGCCGTCGAAACGTGGTTGCTCTTCAGTTCGAGCGTCGTGAAGTTCTGCGCCTTCTCCGGCAGATGCGCGATGCACGCGTAGCCGCAACACGTATCCGCGAGGCCGACGACCGTCGCCGCATGCAGAAAGCCATTCGGCGCGAGCAATTCCGGGCGGATCGTGAGTTCGCCGCTCAACTGGCCCTGATCGAGCGAGATCAGTTGCACGCCGAGCAGCTCGGGCAGGCGGCCTTTCTGGCGATTGCGAAGAAAATCGAGCGTGACATCGGGGCGAAGGGGCGTCATGAGCGTTCGGTCGGTTGAAATGGAGGAAGGCGTACGGCCGTTCGGGAGAGATGCCGGCCGCGCGAGTTTTGCCGATAATATCAACGCTCGAAATCATGCACCTGTTCTAGTCAAGACGAAATCGTGCGCGGCGCGGAAACACTGCGCGAGCGCGCCCAACAAAATCCAGGACACTTCATGACCGTGATCGTGGTGGCAAATCCTAAAGGCGGCGTCGGCAAAAGCACGCTCGCAACCAATCTGGCCGGCTATTTCGCGGCGCAAGGCGAATGGGTCGCGCTCGCGGATCTCGACAAGCAGCGCTCGTCGCACGCGTGGCTTTCGCTGCGCGTCGATATGCTGCCGAAGATCGAGGAATGGGCCGTCGACGTCGATTCTCCCGCGAAGCCGCCCAAAGGTCTGGAGAAAGCCGTCGTCGATACGCCCGCCGGCGTGCACGGCAACCGCCTGTCGCTCGCGCTGGATCTCGCCGATAAAGTGATCGTGCCGCTCCAGCCGTCGATGTTCGACATCCTCGCGACGCAGGACTTTCTCACGCGGCTATCGAAGGAGAAGGCGGTGAGGAAGGGCGCGATTCAGGTCGGCGTGGTCGGCATGCGCGTCGATGCACGCACGCGCTCGGCCGAACAGTTGCATCGTTTCGTCGAAGGACTCGATTTGCCGGTGCTCGGCTTCTTGCGCGATACGCAGAACTACGTGCAGCTCGCCGCGCACGGCCTCACGATCTGGGACGTGGCCAAAAGCCGCGTCGAAAAGGATCTGGAGCAGTGGGAGCCGATCATCGACTGGGTGTCGAAGAAATGAAAAAAGCCGGCGTCCGTTGAGGAACGCCGGCTTCGTCGGACGAAAACCGCCCGGAAATCAGGTCCAGTTCTGCGTCGGGACGTGATCGCGGCTGCCCTTGATGCGATTGTCCTCGTCGACGAACACGAGGTTCGGCTTCCAGCCCGCCTTGATCTCTTCCTCGTCGACTTGCGCGAACGCCGCGATGATGACGAGATCGCCGAGTTGCGCGCGGCGCGCCGCCGAGCCGTTCAGCGAAATCATGCCGCTGCCGCGCTCGCCCTTGATCGCGTACGTGGTCAGGCGCTCGCCGTTGTTCACGTTCCAGATGTCGATCTGCTCGTTTTCCATCAGGTTCGCGGCGTCGAGCAGGTCTTCGTCGATCGCGCACGAGCCTTCGTAATGCAATTCGCAATGCGTGACCGTCGCGCGGTGAATCTTCGATTTCAACAAGGTGCGCTGCATGGTGCTTCCTTCCTTCAGATTTCCAGATTGTCGATGAGACGCGTCGCGCCGAGCTTGGCCGCCGCGACCACGACGAGCGGCGCGTCGGTTTCGTCGGCGCCCGGCGCGATCAGGTTCGAGCGTTTGCGCACGCTGATGTAGTCCGGCTTCCAGCCGCGGTCGGCGAGCGCGTTCATCGCGTCGCGTTCGAGTGCGGCGATATCGCGATTGCCCGACAGCACGGCTTCGCGCACGCGCTGCAACGCGGCGGCGAGCTGCGGCGCTTCGGCGCGCTCGTCGGCGGACAGGAAGCGGTTGCGCGACGACAGCGCGAGGCCGTCTTCATCGCGCACGGTTTCCGCCGCGACGATTTCCGTCGGCAGCGCGAACTGATGGCACATGGCGCGCACGATCATCAACTGTTGATAATCCTTCTTGCCGAACACCGCGACGCGCGGCTGCACGCACGACATCAGTTTCATGACGACGGTGCACACGCCCGTGAAAAAGCCGGGGCGGAATTCGCCTTCGAGAATGTCGCCGAGATTGTGCGGCGGATGCACGCGATACTCCTGCGGCTCCGGATACATGTCCGTCTCGGTCGGCGCGAACAGCACGTAGACGTTCTCTTTCTGCAGCTTTTCGATGTCGTCCTGCAGCGTGCGCGGATATTTGTCGAAATCTTCGTTCGGGCCGAACTGCAGACGATTCACGAAAATGCTCGCGACCACGGGATCGCCGTGCTGGCGCGCGAGACGCATCAGGGAGAGATGGCCTTCGTGGAGGTTGCCCATCGTCGGGACAAAGGCGGTTCGGTTCTGGCCGCGCAACTGGTCGCGCAGTTCGTGGATGGAGCTGATGACTTTCATCGAGCGGGTGTCTCCTGTCGAGCGGCCGGTGCGCCGCCACGCGGAAAAAGATAAGAAAGACTAGGCAGGAGAATACGCGAGCCGCACGTAGATCGGCGCGTAGGGTTCGGCCTGCGTGATTTCGATCAGCGATTCGCGCGACAGCTCCAGCATCGCGATGAAGTTCACGACGACTACCGGCACGCCGCGCGTGGTGTCGAAGAGTTCCGTGAACTCCATGAAGCGCGCGTTCTGCAGACGCCGCAGGATCACGCTCATGTGCTCGCGCACCGAAAGCTCTTCGCGCGTGATCTTGTGATGCTGCACGAGCTTCGCGCGCTTGATGACGTCGGCCCACGCGGCGCGCAGGTCGTTCATGTCGACGTCGGGGAAGCGCTGCTCGGCGGACTGCTCGATGTAAATGTCCGCGCGCAGGAAGTCGCGGCCGAGCTGCGGCAACTGGTCGAGCTTCTGCGCGGCGAGTTTCATCTGCTCGTATTCGAGCAGACGCCGCACGAGTTCCGCGCGCGGATCTTCGGCTTCTTCGCCGGTGTCGGCCTTCTTGACCGGCAGCAGCATGCGCGACTTGATCTCGATCAGCATCGCGGCCATCAGCAGATATTCCGACGCCAGCTCGAGATTCGATTCGCGAATCTGATCGACGTAGCCGAGATATTGCGCGGTGACATCCGCCATCGGGATGTCGAGCACGTTGAAGTTCTGCTTGCGGATGAGATAGAGCAGCAGGTCGAGCGGGCCTTCGAATGCTTCGAGAAAGATCTCGAGCGCGTCGGGCGGGATGTACAGGTCGGTCGGCAGCTTCCAGAGCGGCTCGCCGTACAGGTGCGCGATCGCGACGCCGTCGATGGTGTCGGGCGTCGAATCGGTTGCGGGCGTGGCGAGCGCCACGGCACGGTCTTCCCGGGCTTCGTCGCGCTTTGCCTCAGACGGCGAATGCGCGGACGATTGCGGCTCGCGGCCTGCTGCGCTCACGTTCAGAAGTTCTGGTAATAGACGTAGGGCGTCTGGTTCACGCGCGATTGCTGCTGCGTGGTGCGCTCGTCGAGGTCGATCGGCTGCTTGTCCCACAGTAGCGCGCGGCCGCGGCGCTGTTCTTCTTCCAGCGAGGGCTTCTGCTCTTTCAACTGATTGATGAACTGGGTGATATCCGACTGATACATGATCCGGCTTCCGTTGAGGTCGAGGCGTGAGCCTGTGATTTTGCCTGTGCGCGCAATTTTACCGCAAGCGCGCGGCAGTTTCGTCGCCCGGAAGGCGCACGCGCGTGCAGCTTTCGCGGAACCCACGCGGCGCGCAGCCGTCCAACGGCGCACGTCCGGCGCGAGATGGCCGCTTTTGCGGCGTGCGTCCATGCCGATGTGGTGAAATAGCGCCTGCGTCCGATTGCGTCGGCTGCAAGTTTTACCTCGAATCCCACTTTTTCCCGATGCCGGAGGTCACGTTTGGCGGGGCGTTCGTTTGATCCGCTGCGCGCGTGGCGCGTAAGGCCGCGCGGCATGAGCCGCTGGCCGGCCCTGATTGTGGCGCTCGTCGCGTTCGGCTTCGCTGCGCCCGCTTGCGCCAAGTACGACGTCGACATCGACGCGCCGCGCAGCATCAAGAAGCTGCTGAAGGAGAACCTCGATCTCTCCCGTTTCGCCAAGCGCGACGACGTCAGCGACGACCAGTTCCAGTTCCTCGTCACCGCGACGCCGAAGGACGTGCGCGATCTCGTCGCGACGGAAGGCTATTTCACGCCCATCGTGCGTACGGACGTCACGACCGTCGACGACAAGCGCAACGTCAAGGTGAGCGTCGATCCCGGCCCGCGCACGATGGTCGCCTCGGTGCAACTGAATTTCACCGGCGCGGTGACGACCGAAGATCGCGCGCAGGAGAACGCGGCGCGTTTCGCTTTTTCGGTCAGCGAAGGCGATCCTTTCACGCAAAGCGGCTGGGACGACGCTAAAAACGCCGCGCTGCGGGCCCTGCAATCGAAACGCTATCTCGGCGCGAAGATCGTGCGTTCGCAGGCGCGCATCAATCCGCGCGCGCATCTGGCCGATCTCTCCGTGACGTTCGACAGCGGCCCGACCTTCACGCTCGGCAAGCTCGAGGTGAGCGGCCCGAAGCGCTATCCCGCGTGGATCATCGACCATGTGAATCCGATCCGCGAAGGCGAGGTCTACGACATCGCGCGCCTGAACGAGTTGCAGCGCCAGATCCAGAACACGCCGTATTACGCGAGCGTCGCGATCGATGCGGACAGCGACGTGAACAAGCCGGTCGACACACCGCTGCATGTGAAGGTGAGCGAGTATCCGTACAACAGCATCCGCTACGGCGTGGGTTACGCGACGGACACGGGTTTCCACATTCAGGGCGCCTACAGCTATCTCAATACGTTTGGCGCGGCGTACCCGTTCACGATTTCCGGGCGGCTCGACCAGACGCAGCAATACGGCCGCGTGCAACTCGCGATGCCGCCCGATTCGTCCGGCTGGGTCAACGCCGTGTTCGGCTCGTACACGATCACCGACGTCTCGAGCACGAAGATCTATAGCGGGCGCGTCGGCGTGCAGCGTTCGCGCTCGCGTCAGAACATCGACACGACGTATTCGCTGACCTTCTACGACGACCGCCTGACGCAGAACGAGCCGAATCCGTCGACGGCGCGTGCGCTCGTGCCCGCGTGGAGCTGGGTGCGCCGCGACGTCGACGATCCGCTGTTTCCGCGCCGCGGCAACATCATCCGCGCGGAGGCGGGTTTCGCCGTCAAGGGCGTGATGGCCGATCAGACTTTCGCGCGCCTGTACACCAACGCGCTGCAATACGTGCCGCTCGGCAAGAACGATCTGCTCGTGTTTCGCGCGGAGTTTGGCGGCGTGTTCACGAGCGGGCCGTCGAGCGGCGTGCCGGCTTCGCTGCTGTTCCGCGCGGGCGGCGCGAATTCGGTGCGCGGCTATAGCTATCTCAGCATCGGCAACAATGTGGCCGGCTCGATCCTGCCGACCAAATACATGGTGACGGCCAGCAGCGAATATCAGCACTGGTTCACGCACGACTGGGGCGGCGCGGTGTTCTTCGACATCGGCACCGCGACCGACAACTGGAGCGAGCGCGTGTTCGATCCGGGCGTGGGCGTCGGCGCGCGCTGGCGCAGTCCCGTCGGCCCGGTCAACGTCGACCTGGCGTATGGGCTGAAGAACAAGAGCATCAAACCGTATCTGACGCTCGGCATCGCGTTCTGATGCGTGAGAACGATGAAGGACATTGAATCGGCATGACGGACCCGAACAAGCAGGCGGACGCCGAAGCGCCGCCGCCCGAAAACGTTGGCGGCGGCGACGGCGGCGCGCAGAAACCGCCGCCGCGCAAAAGCGGCTGGCGCCGTTTGGCGCGGTGGATCGGCGCGCTCGTGCTCGTCGTCGTGCTGATCGCCGGGATCGCCATCGGCACGGTCTTTTACGTGCTGACGACCGAGCGCGGCACGCGCTACGCATGGAACGCGGCAACGAAGCTGCTCAAGGGGCAACTTACCGGCAAGCTCGACGGCGGCGCCATCGCGACCGGCCTGCAACTGCGCGACGTGCGCTGGAAGGACGGCAAGGGCACGGATATCGCGGTGGATAGCGTGTCGGGCCGCTGGGCGCTCACACGCGAGCCGCTGCGCTTCACGATCGATTATCTGCATATCGGGACGGTCGATGCGCGCATTGCGCCGTCGAACGAGCCGAGCAAGAAAACGGAACTGCCCAAGGATCTGCGCATTCCGATTCAACTTGCGATCAACGATCTTTCCGTCGGGAAACTGCGTCTGCATCAGGGCACGGCGACGACCGAATTCTCGCGCCTGCTTTTCCACGGCCGAAGCGACGGCCAGCATCACGAAGCGGCGGTAGAGCGGCTCGACACGCCGTTCGGCGCGGTGACGGCGTCGGCGAAGCTCGATGGCGGCGCGCGTCCGTTTCCGCTTTCCGGCGATGCGGGCTATGCCGGCAAGGTCAACAACGAAACGGTGAACGTGAGCGCGCGGCTCTCGGGCTCGCTCGAAGACCTGATCGCCGACGTCGATGCGAGCGGCCTGAAACTCAACGGACGCGCGCACGTCGAGGCGCTGCCGTTCGCGGACGTGCCGCTCAAGTCGGCGCTCGTCACGTTCGATCACGTCAATCCGCAGGCGTTCGCGCCGGGCGCGCCCGAGGCCGACCTCGCCGTGCGCGCCGAAGTGAAGCCCGTCGAAGGCGCGGACCCGAACGCGTTCGTCGTCGCCGGGCCGGTGTCGATCGTGAACGCGAAGCCCGGTTCCATCGACAAGAAGCTGCTGCCGCTCATCGACGCGCACGCGAACGTGCGGCTCGACGCGTCCGAGCAAAGCATCACCGATCTCGATGTGCGGCTCCTGAAGAACGCGTCGGTGACGGGCGGCGGCGCGCTCAAAAGCGGCAAGGGCAAGTTCGACCTCAAGGTCGCGAAGCTCGATCTGAACGCGATCGAGCCGACGCTGCGCCCGACGGATTTCGCCGGACCGATCCGCATCGAGCTGGATGGCGACACGCAGCGCATCGCCGCCGACCTGAACGATCCGAAAGCCGCGATCCGCGCGCAGGCCAAAGTGAAGCTCGATCCGCAAGCGACCACGCTCGACGACGTGAAGCTCACGGTCGGGAAGGGCCGCGTCGAAGCGAGCGGCGTGCTGAAGAAGGACGCGAATTCGAGCTACGACCTGAAGGCGAAAATCGTCGAGTTCAATCCGCTGCTGCTGCAACAGCAGTTGATCGCGCCGAAGCCCGCGCCGGCGAAGAAAGGCGCGAAGCCGTCGAACAAGCCGGCCGCGCCGGCGCGTGTCGTGGAAGCGCGCGTGAACGGCACGCTGGCGGCATCGGGGCAACTCGCGCCGACGCTCACGACCAAGGCGACCTTCAAGCTCACCGACAGCATGTACGACAATCTGCCGCTGACGGGCGAGGGCACGATACAGGTCGCGGGCATGCGGCTGTTGCCGAGCAAGGCGGCGCTGTCGGTGGCGGGCAACAACGTCGATCTGAACGGCAGCTTCGGCGCGCCCGGCGACCGGCTGCGCTTCAAGGTCGACGCGCCCGCGCTCGAACGGCTCGGCTTCGGCATCGCGGGCACGGCGAAGGCGGACGGCGATCTGACCGGCTCGATCGCGCATCCGAACATCGCGGCGAACTATCAGGCCGATGGCCTCGTGTTCGGCGCGAATCGGCTCGGTCACGCGGAAGGCCGCGCCGATATTCGCGACGGCGCGAACGGCGCGCTCGTCTTCACGCTGAAGGCGCGCGATGCGAGCACGGAAGACATCGACATCGCGAATCTCGACGCGAATCTGAACGGCACGCGCGCGCATCACACGCTCGACGTGACGGCGACCGGCAAGGTGCGCGGCCAGCCCGTGAATCTCGCGCTCGGCGCGAACGGCAAGTTCACCGACGCGCCCGACGGCCCGCACTGGGACGGCGCGATCACGAAGCTGTCGAACAAGGGCACGCCGTCGCTGAATCTCGAATCGCCGCTTTCGGTGAGCTACGGTCCGAAGCGTCTCGTGCTCGGCGCGACGCGGCTCGTCGCGGAAGGCGCGGTGCTGAATCTGAAATCGTTCGCGATGGAGAACGGCCGCCTGCAATCGGCGGGCACGCTGACGAACCTGTCGGTGCCGCATCTGCTCGACGTGCGCCAGACGCTGACGGGCGCGGAGCCGCCGATCCGCACCGATCTCGTTTTCGACGGCGACTGGAACTTCACGCTCGGCGCGACCGCGACGGGCTACGCGCAGATCAAGCGCCGCGCCGGCGACGTGACGATCGACGGTACGCGCGGCCTGTCGGCGCTCGGCATTTCCGATATCGCCGCGCGCGCGGATTTCACCGACGGCAACCGCCTGAACGCGTCGCTGCACGCCCAGGCGAGCCGCATCGGCGTGATCGATGCCAACGTGCACACGCCGCTCGTCAATCGCGACGGCATGCTCACCATCGACGACAACGCGCCGCTGACCGGCGCCATCAACGCGAACGTGCCGGAATTGCGCACGACCGGCGGCCTGCTCGGCGCGAACTATCTGCTCGGCGGCAGGATTGCGCTCAAACTCGTGATCGCGGGCATCGTCGCGAAGCCGAATCTGTCGGGCTCGCTGACGGGCGACAACATTTCCGCGACGGTCGTCGATCAGGGCGTGCAACTGAAGGACGGCATCATCCGCATTGCGCTGTCGGAGAATCTCGTCGATTTTCAGCGCGTCGAGTTTCATGGCGCGAGCGGCACGCTGCGCGCGACCGGCAAGGTGCGCCTCGATCAGCAGGAGCCCGATCTGACCGCGAGCATCATCGCGGACAAGCTGGAGCTGTTCGCATCGCCGGATCGCGAGCTGATGCTCTCCGGCAGCGCGACGATCGCGAACGCGGGCTTGCAGGGCGGCATGGCGATCGACGGCAAGTTCACCGTCGATCACGCGCTCATCGATCTGCCGGAATCGTCCGCGCCGTCTCTCGGCGACGATGTCGTGATCGAGCGCCCCGATGGCACGATCAAGGGCGAGAATCAGTCGATCACCGCGAAGACCGAGAAGCCGGTCGGGCCGTTCACGCCGCGCGCGAACATCGGGATCGATCTCGGTCAGCACTTCCGCTTCAAGGGCGCGGGTGCGGACCTCGGCCTCGCGGGCACGATTACGGCGATGAGCGCGCCGAACATGCCGCTGCGCGCGGTCGGCAACGTGCGCGTGACGACGCCGGGTTCGTCGTACACGGCGTTCGGGCGCAAGCTGAACATCGAGAACGGTTTCTTCACGTTCAACGGGCCGGTGGCGAATCCCGGCCTCAACATTCTCGCGATGCGGCGCAATCAGGAAGTCGAGGCGGGTGTGCAGGTGACGGGCACGGTGCAGGCGCCGGTCGCCAAGCTGATTTCCGAGCCGAGCGTGCCAGACAACGAAAAGCTCTCGTGGCTGCTGTTCGGCCACGGCACCGATCAGGGCAACAACGTCGGCCAGCAGAGCGCGATGACGAGCGCGCTCGCGCTGCTCGGAAGCCGCGGCGGCGCGAAGATCGCGCAGACGGTCGGACTGGACGAGTTCACGGTCGGATCGAGCGAAGTGGGCCTGACCGATCCGCAAGTCGTGCTGCTGTCGAAGGCGATCAACGAACGGCTCGTGATCGGCTACGAGCAAGGCTTGCAATCGGCGAGCAACGCGGTCAAGGCGACGCTGAACCTGTCGCGGTTCTGGGCCGTGACGGTGTACGGCGGGACGTATCAGGGCGTCGATCTGTCTTATACGCGGCGCTTCAATCGCTGGTCGAGGCTGTGGTCGTCGTCTTCGTCGGCATCGCGGGCGTCGGCTGTGCAGCCATCGGCGGCCTCGGGGGCGTCGGGCGTGAGCGCGCCATTCGGGGCATCGGCGACGGAAGTGGAATCGGACTGAGCATCGTCTGCTTCCAGCAAAAAGGGCACGCGATCTGCGTGCCCTTTTCGTTATGCGATGCGTGCTACTTCACCCGCATGCCCGGTTTCGCGCCGCTGTGCGGCTCGAGAATGTAGAGGCCCGGTTCGGCTTTTTCGTCTGTGGCGGATGCCGCGAGCACCATCCCTTCCGACAGACCGAACTTCATCTTGCGCGGCGCGAGGTTGACGACCATCACGGTCAGCTTGCCGATCAGATCTTGCGGCTGATACGCCGACTTGATGCCCGAAAACACATTGCGCGTCTTGTCCTCGCCGACGTCGAGCGTGAGTTGCAGCAGCTTGTCGGAGCCTTCGACGGCCTTGCAGTCGACGATCTTCGCGATACGCAGATCGACCTTCGCGAAGTCGTCGATGGAAATGACGCCCGCATCGTCCGGCTTCTTAGCGGCGGTCTTGGCCGGAGCGGCTGTTGTCGTCGCCGTTGCGGCTGCGGCTTCCGCGGCCGGCGCGAGCGATTCGCGATTCGCGGCGAGCAACGCCTCGATCTGCTTCGGATCGACGCGCGTCGTCAGATGCTTGTATGCGTTGATCGCGCTCGCCGACGACAGCGGCTTGTCGGCATCGGCCCAGACGAGCGGTGCGATGCCGAGGAACGATTCCACCGCTTCGATGAGCTTCGGCAAAACCGGCTTCAACGCGAGCGACAGCAGGCGGAACGCTTCCAGGCTCACGCTGCAGGTTTCATGCAGCGCGACGGCGTTCGCCGGATCCTTCGCCTGTTCCCACGGCTTCGCGGTGTCGACGTAGGCGTTGACGGCGTCGGCCAGTTCCATCGTCGTGCGCAGCGCGCGGCCGTATTCGCGCGACTCGTAGAAGCAGGCGATGTGCGGAATCGCCGAACGCAGTTGCGCGACGAGCGGATGATGCATCGCGCTGTCCTGCACGCGGCCGTCGAAACGCTTGATGAGAAAGCCCGCCGCGCGGCTCGCGATGTTCACGTACTTGCCGACGAGATCGCTGTTCACGCGCGCCTGGAAATCTTCGAGATTCAGGTCGATGTCTTCCATCGTGCTGTTCAGCTTCGCCGCGAAGTAGTAGCGCAGCCACTCGGGATTCAGCCCCGTGTCGATGACGCTCTGCGCGGTGATGAACGTGCCGCGCGACTTCGACATCTTCGCGCCGTCGACGGTCAGGAAGCCGTGCGCGAACACGTTCGTCGGCGTGCGATGGCCGGAGAATTCGAGCATCGCCGGCCAGAACAGCGTGTGGAAGTACAGAATGTCCTTGCCGATGAAGTGATATTGCTCGGCCTTCGAGCCGGGCTTCACCCATTCGCCGAAATTCACGCCGATGCGGTCCGCGAGATTCTTGAAGCTCGCGTAATAGCCGACGGGCGCATCGACCCAGACGTAGAAATACTTGCCCGGCGCGCCGGGAATTTCGAAGCCGAAGTAGGGCGCGTCGCGCGAAATGTCCCAGTCGGCGAGTTTGGCTTCGCCCTTGTCGCCGAGCCATTCGCGCATCTTGTTGGTGGCTTCGGGCTGAGCGAGACCGCTGACCCAGCCGCGCAGGAATTCCTCACAGCGCGGATCGGACAGCTTGAAGAAATAATGCGTCGACGTCTTGCGGATCGGCGTCGCGCCCGACACGACCGAATACGGATTGATCAGTTCGGTCGGCTGATAGGTCGAGCCGCAGACTTCGCAGTTGTCGCCGTATTGGTCCTTCGCGCCGCATTTCGGGCATTGGCCCTTGATGAAACGGTCCGGCAGGAACATTTCCTTGACCGGATCGTAGGCTTGTTCGATGTCGCGCGCCTCGATCAGGCCCGCCTGCTGCAGCGCGCCGTAGATCGTGTTGCACAGTTCGCGGTTTTCCTCGGCATCGGTCGAGTAGTAGTTGTCGAACGAGATGCCGAAGCTGTCGAAGTCGCGCTTGTGCTCTTTCCACACGCGCTCGATCAACGCTTTCGGCGTGATGCCTTCCTTCTCGGCGCGCAGCATGATCGGCGTGCCGTGGGTGTCGTCCGCGCCGACGTAGTAGACCTCGTGGCCATGCATTCGCAGCGTCCGAACCCAGATGTCCGTCTGAATGTATTCGACCATATGGCCGATATGAATCTGACCGTTCGCGTACGGCAACGCGGACGTGACGAGGATCTGGCGGCGGCCGCCTTCAAAGGCTTGAGCGGCAGGCGCGGCGGTGGCAGTGGCTGAAATCGGTGCTGACATAAAGGCGCGGCCCGGTGGGAGTGCTTGAGGTTGTGAAAAAACGCGGAGTTCGATTTTAGCAGGGCGGGGAGAGGCGGGCGGAGTCGGCGGTGGATGGGGCGGAGTGCGTTTCGAGCGCCCAAAAAAAACCGGGGTCCAATCGGGCCCCGGAGCAACAACGACAAGAGGAGAATGGCAGGTGATGGCATCGCCATCCGCCTACCGTAAGGACAGACAGCAGCACCGCGTCCAAGTTTCAAATTTTTTTCAGACGACTAATTGCCGCTCGTGCCAGCGCCCTCGCGGCGGCATATTCTCCTTTATATTCAGACGCTTACTGCACTTGTCCGGGCTGCGCGGTCGCACGCAGATAGATCTCCACGCGACGATTCTGCGCGCGGCCGGCTTCCGTCGAGTTGTCCGCGATCGGCTGAGTCTGGCCCATGCCCGATGCCGCGAGACGCTGCGCCGCGACGCCGTGCGTCGAAATGTACGACGCGACGCTCTGCGCGCGATTCTGCGACAGCGTCTGATTGTAAGCCGCCTGACCCGTGTTATCCGTATGGCCGACCACGCTCGCGATCAGCTCCGGATGCTGCTGCATCGTCTGCGTGACGGAGTTCAGCACCGGATCGAACGACGGCTTGATCGCGTAGCTGTTCGTGTCGAACGAAATCGAGTTCGGAATGTTCACCTTCAGCGAGCCGTCCTGCTGCTCGGTCACTTGCGTGCCCGTGCCCTTCGAGTCACCCGAGATCTTGTTCTTGATCGACTGCCAGTTGTAGCCGACGATACCGCCCGTCGCCGCGCCGGCTGCCGCGCCGATCGCCGCGCCCTTGCCGCCGCCGAAGATCGCGCCGATCGCCGCGCCGGTCGCGGCGCCCGCGCCGGTGCCGACTGCGGTGTTGGTGCCCTGCTGCGTTTGACAGCCGGCGAGAAGCGCGCCCACCAGGGCAACGACGGACAGGCGGGTCATCAACTTAGTATTCATCTACGATCTCCTTTGATTCAACAAGCGTTCGGCGCATGCGCCGACAGTGCGAAAGGGTCTTCGGACGAGCCTCCGGGCGAGCCTCTACAATAATGAGAAAAGCGCCCGACTGCCCGGTGGGATGCGTCCCCGGAAAGATTTGCAGCGGGATAGTGCAATGCGTAAGCGTTACAACGCAACGGCGCTAACAATTACTTTCAATTTCCTCAGAGTGTTCCGTGCGCCGCTGGGCGCCAGCAACAATCGTTCCATGGAGTCTCGATGAGTATTGACCGCGCGAAGATCGACGCCGCACTCGCCACACTGACCGATCCGAACACCAACCGCAAGCTGGTTGATCTGAAAAGCATTCGCAACGTATCCGTCGACGGCGCGAACGTCGTGGTGAGTGTCGTGCTCGGCTATCCGGCGAAATCGCAGTTCGGTGCGATCCGCGAAATGGTGGAAGGCGCGCTGCGTCAGATCGCGAGCGTCGCGAACGTGACCGTGGATGTTTCGTCGCAGGTCGTCGCGCATGCCGTGCAGCGCGGCGTGAAGCTGCTGCCGAACGTCAAGAACATCATCGCGGTGGCGTCCGGCAAGGGCGGCGTCGGCAAGAGCACGACGGCGACGAATCTCGCGCTCGCGCTCGCGGCCGAAGGCGCGTCTGTCGGCATGCTGGACGCGGACATCTACGGTCCCTCGCTGCCGATGATGCTCGGCATCACCGGCCGTCCGGAATCGCCTGACAATCAGACGATGAATCCGCTCGAAGGCCACGGCATTCAGGCGAACTCCATCGGCTTTCTGATCGAGCAGGACAATCCGATGGTCTGGCGCGGCCCGATGGTCACGTCCGCGCTCGAACAATTGCTGCGTCAGACGAACTGGAAGGATCTCGATTACCTCGTCGTCGACATGCCGCCGGGCACCGGCGACATCCAGCTCACGCTATCGCAGAAAGTGCCGGTGACGGGCGCGGTGATCGTCACGACGCCGCAGGACATCGCGCTGCTCGACGCGAAGAAGGGCTTGAAGATGTTCGAGAAGGTCGGGATTCCGATTCTCGGCATCGTCGAGAACATGAGCACGCATATCTGCTCGAACTGCGGTCACGAAGAGCACATCTTCGGCGCAGGCGGCGGCGAGCGCATGGCGAAGGAATACGGCGTCGAAGTGCTCGGTTCCCTGCCGCTCGATATCGCCATTCGCGAGCGCACCGACGCGGGCCAGCCGACCGTCGTGTCGCAGCCGGACAGCCGCATCGCGGAGACGTATCGCGCCATCGCGCGCCGCGTCGCCATTTCGATTGCGGAGCGCCAGCGCGACATGACCTCGAAGTTTCCGAGCATCGTCGTGCAGAACACCTGATTTCGAATAAGCGATCGAATCGGCGCGAGCCTTGTGCGATGCGGCTCGCGGTATCATGTCGCCTTCGATGCGCGGCAGCGCGGACGCACGGGGCGTCGGCGGGCCGCCGAGAGGATCGCATGAGACACAGATTCGACGGAAGGGCGCTTTACGCCTCGATCGCGATGGCCGCTTGCAGCGTCATGCTGAGCGGTTGCGGCCTCATCTTCCAGAATCACGAAAAGCGCGCGGACGCCGTTTTGAATCCGACGCCCGGCAACGCCACGCGCGGCACCGTCACGCTGATCGAGCGCGCGGACGGCGTGCAGGTTTCCTACAGCCTCACCGACATGCCGCCGAACAGCGATCACGCGCTGACCGTTCACGAGCGCGGCGACTGCATCGCGGTCAACGGGCCGGACGCGAGTCCGGTGTTCGCGCTGCCTTCCGATCGCAGACGAACGTCATCGCGTCTCGAAGGCGAGCTCGGCAACATCCACGCGGACGCAACCGGCGCGGCGACGGGCTTCATCGTCGCGACAGATGTCTCGCTCGACGGCGTGCGCTCGATCATTTCGCGCGCGATCATGCTGCACCGCGAAGCGCTCGACCCGTACGCGAGCGCGCCGCACAACGTCGGACCCGCGCTCGCTTGCGGCGTGATCCGGCGGTAGCTGCTGCGGCGGCATGCGAAGCGCCCGGCGCGGCGGCGCGCTTCGCGTAAAATACCCGCTTTCGTTTGGCCCGCGCGGCGAGAACCGCCGCCGGCCATGCCCCGTTTCACCGCAGGCGGCGGTCGCGAGACCGAGCCGTTCACCGTTGAGTAGCGTCCCCTATGAGCATCAAATCCGATAAGTGGATTCGCCGCATGGCCGAAGAGCACAAGATGATCGAGCCGTTCGTGCGCGATCAGGTGCGCGTGGCCGAGGACGGCCGCAAGATCGTGAGCTACGGCACGTCGAGCTACGGCTACGACATTCGCGTCGCCGACGAATTCAAGATCTTCACGAACATCAATTCCACCATCGTCGATCCGAAAGCCTTCGACGAGAAATCGTTCGTCGACTTCAAGGGCGATGTCTGCATCATTCCGCCGAATTCTTTCGCGCTCGCGCGCACGGTCGAGTATTTCCGCATTCCGCGTTCGTGCCTCACGGTGTGCCTCGGCAAGTCGACGTATGCACGCTGCGGGATCATCGTGAACGTGACGCCGTTCGAGCCGGAATGGGAAGGTTACGTCACGCTCGAATTCTCGAATACGACACCTTTGCCTGCCAAAATCTACGCGAACGAGGGCGTCGCCCAAGTCCTGTTCTTCGAAAGCGATGAAATGTGCGAGACGTCGTATGCCGATCGCGGCGGGAAGTATCAAGGTCAGCACGGCGTGACGCTGCCGAAAACCTGATCGAACCACGCACGTTACAAGCTTGTCGAAAGACCGCTGGCCCCGAGATTGCGACTCGGGCAGCGGTCGTTTCCATTTGGAGATTCGCCCCATGAAGTTCCGCTTCCCCGTCGTCATCATCGACGAAGACTTTCGCTCCGAAAACATTTCGGGTTCCGGCATCCGGGCGCTCGCAGAAGCGATCGAAAAGGAAGGCGCCGAAGTCCTCGGCCTGACGAGTTACGGCGATCTCGCCGCGTTCGCGCAGCAGTCGAGCCGCGCATCGTGTTTCATTTTGTCGATCGACGACGAGGAATTGCTGCCTTACGCGGACAACGTCGTCGTAGAAGGCGATACGCCGGAACTGGCGACGGCCATCGTCGCCTTGCGCGCGTTCATCACCGCGGTGCGCAAGCGCAACGCCGATATCCCCATCTTCCTGTACGGCGAAACGCGCACGTCGCGCCATCTGCCGAACGACATCCTGCGCGAACTGCACGGCTTCATCCACATGTTCGAGGACACGCCGGAGTTCGTGGCGCGTCACATCATCCGCGAGGCGAAGGTGTATCTCGATGCGCTCGCGCCGCCGTTCTTCAAGGAGCTCGTGCAGTACGCGGACGAAGGCTCGTATTCGTGGCACTGTCCGGGGCACTCGGGCGGCGTGGCATTCCTGAAGAATCCGCTCGGGCAGATGTTCCATCAGTTCTTCGGCGAAAACATGCTGCGCGCGGACGTCTGCAACGCGGTCGAGGAACTGGGTCAGCTGCTGGATCACACCGGCCCGGTCGCGGCGTCGGAGCGTAACGCGGCGCGCATCTTCGGCGCGGATCATCTCTTCTTCGTGACCAACGGCACGTCGACGTCGAACAAGATCGTGTGGCATGCGACCGTCGCGCCGGGCGATATCGTGCTGGTCGATCGCAACTGCCACAAGTCGATCCTGCACGCGATCACGATGACGGGCGCGATCCCCGTGTTCCTCACGCCGACGCGCAATCACTTCGGCATCATCGGACCGATTCCGCGCGACGAGTTCAAGCCGGAGAATATCCGCAGGAAGATCGAGGCGAATCCGTTCGCGCGCGAGGCGCTGGCGAAGAACCCGAAGATCAAGCCGCGCATTCTGACGATCACGCAGAGCACGTACGACGGCGTGATCTACAACGTCGAGATGATCAAGGATCTGCTCGGCGACATGCTCGACACGCTGCACTTCGACGAAGCCTGGCTGCCGCACGCCGAGTTCCACTCGTTCTATCAGGACATGCACGCGATCGGCGCGGGCCGTCCGCGCACGGGCGCGCTCGTGTTCGCGACGCACTCCACGCACAAACTGCTCGCGGGCATTTCGCAGGCGTCGCAGATTCTCGTGCAGGACAGCGAGAACAGCACGTTCGACCGTCATCGTTTCAACGAGGCGTATCTGATGCACACGTCCACGTCGCCGCAATACGCGATCATCGCGTCGTGCGACGTCGCGGCCGCGATGATGGAAGCGCCGGGCGGCGAGGCGCTCGTCGAGGAGTCGATTGCGGAAGCGGTCGATTTCCGCCGCGCGATGCGCAAGGTCGATGCCGAATACGGCGACGACTGGTTCTTCAAGGTCTGGGGCCCGGACGCGCTGGCGGAAGAGGGCATCGGCGATCGCGAGGACTGGGTGCTGAAGCCCAACGACCGCTGGCACGGTTTCGGCGCGCTCGCGGAAGGCTTCAACATGCTCGATCCGATCAAGGCGACGATCATCACGCCGGGACTCGACGTCGACGGCGAATTCGGCGAGACCGGCATTCCGGCCGCGATCGTGACGAAGTATCTGGCGGAGCACGGCATCATCGTGGAGAAGACGGGGCTTTACTCGTTCTTCATCATGTTCACGATCGGCATCACGAAGGGCCGCTGGAACTCGATGGTCACGGAGCTTCAGCAGTTCAAGGACGACTACGACAACAATCAGCCGCTGTGGCGCGTGCTGCCGGAGTTCGTCGCGCAGCATCCGTCTTACGAGCGCATCGGTCTGCGCGATCTATGCGAGCAGATTCACAGCGTCTATCGCGCGAACAACATCGCGCGCCTGACGACGGAGATGTATCTGTCGAGCATGGAGCCGGCGATGAAGCCGTCCGAGGCGTTCGCGAAGCTCGCGCACCGCGAGATCGATCGCGTGCCTATCGACGAACTGGAAGGACGCGTGACGTCGATTCTTTTGACGCCGTATCCGCCGGGCATTCCGTTGCTGATTCCGGGCGAGCGTTTCAATCGCACGATCGTGGATTACCTGCGTTTCGCGCGCGAGTTCAACGAGCGCTTCCCGGGATTCCATACGGATATTCACGGGCTGGTCGGCGAGATGATCAACGGACGGATCGAGTATTTCGTGGATTGCGTGCGGGATTGAGTGCACGCCGTGGCGATCACGAGCCGCATCAAAAAATAATGAATGCGGTGATCGTGTCGCGATAGGGGCCGGGCCGTGGGGCCGATTGCGCAGGCACTTGCCCATAGACGGTGAAGGTGTAGGCGACGCCCGTACCGACGCCGTTGCCCATCACAGTCCCGGACGTGCCGTCGCCCCACGGGACGGTATGCGAAGGGTCGATGTACAGCTGATAGTCGATTGTCTCGGTCCCACCCACCCGTGTGAGCTTGCGCCCAGTGATCGCGCCGCCGTCCGACGTGCCTCCGTTCAGCGCAATGTTGTACGACGCGCCCGACGTGCAGGTCGCGGTGATGCGGCTCGTCGCCTCGAGCGGCTCCTGAAAAGAGCTCTGCGTGCCGAACGCCATCGGCGTCGCGGAGATGTTGCAGTTGTTCGCCACGTTGACCGATACGTTGAACGCCGCCGACTTGTACGGCGCGGTCGCCGTGCTGCAACTCGGCGGCGTGCCGCTGTAGCCCACATAGACGAAATACGTGTCGGCGGCGGTGAACGTCTGCGTGTACGTCCCCAATCCGACCTGCTGATTCGGCGGAATCCGCCCGTAGAACGGCTCCTGTGCCCACACCTTGCCGCTCGGATGCACGGGCAGGTCGATGATGTACGGCGTCGTCGACGGATTGAGAATCGAGCCCCACACGCTCACATGATCCGGATCGACGTATAGGTTGTAGTCGAGCGTCGCGCCGTTCGGGCCGGTCAGCACGCGCGGCGACGTCGTGCTGATGTTCAGGCACATGCGCACCATCGGCGTCGTGTAGCCGGTGCAATACATGATGACCGCGCCGACGACCTCCGTCGGCTCCGAATAGGTCGTGTCGTATTCGCCGAAATCCGTGTAGCCGACGGAAAACGAACACATCTGCGCCCGCGACGCTTTCGGCAGCGCGAGCAGCGCAAACATCGCGACGACGATGACCGCGCCTCTTCGTATCCACGATCGCGTTCGCATGATTCATCCTCCGTTGCCGCGACAGACGAACGGCCCGATCTGCGGCAACTCGTGTGACGACGCGGCGTCGAACGGCACCTGCGCGGAACAGCTCGCGCCGTGTCCGCGAATCGTCACCGTGTTGGCGGCGTCGAGCTTGTTGAAGAACGCGAGGCCGTCGAAGCCGACGATCGCCGTTTCGCCCGTGCTCTCGTTGGTCGCGGCGGCGCCTTCCTTGATCGGCGCGCCGCCCGCATCGACGAAACTCACCGACGCGCCCTGATACCGCGACATCCCGAAGCGCGCGAGCACGCCCGAGCGCCGTTCGGGCGCGACGTTGAGCTTCGTCGTTTCGATACGCGCATCGGCGGGCAAGGCGAGCGGATCGATCGCGATCTGATTGCGCTGATACGACTGCAGATCCGGCACCAGCAGATGGCCGCCCGAATTCGTGACGCCGACCTTGCGGTTCTCCTGGCTCACCGGCACGCCCGCGACGCCGTCGGTGGAGACGAGCGCGAAGCCATCCGTGATCGTGCGCGCGGGCAGCACCGCACCGTCCATGATGGCGATCGCGCCGGTCATCTCGGCGGTGCCCGTCGTCGTGCCGTTGAAGCGCTGCGCCGTCGCCTGGAATTCCCCGAAGCTCGCCCGATAGTTCGCGCCCGCGAACCCATGCCGATAATCCGCGCCCGCGCCCGCCTGCACCGTCCAGCCCCATCCGCCGCTGAAATCGGCCGGACGCGACGCGGTGACGTCCGCCGTCGAGTGGCCGCCCGATTGCGCGAGCGTCGTGCTGACCGCCATGTTGCCGCCGAGCGCGACCGTCACGCCGATCGATCCGCCCCACACGTTCTTCTGCAGGAAGTCGCGGTACGCCGTCGCGAAGAGCGACCAGCGCCGCCCGAACTGCGCGTTGTACGCGAGCGTGAGGACGCGCGCGTGCCCGGAAAAGCTGTCCTCGGAATCGACGTAGCTCATCGTCGCCGATTGCGTGCGCAGGAACGAAACCGACGCCGTCGCCTGATAGACATGCTGAAACGTCGACGTGCCCGTAAGCGACGCGACATCGCGATAGCCGCTCGACGCCTGCGTGCCCTGCAGACTGACGGAAAACTTCGGCCCGATGTACTGATAGCCGAGGCTGTAGAGCGAACCGGTCATACCGTCGACCTTGCTCGCGGCCGCCGCCGTGCTGAACACGCCGAAGCCGCCGGTGCCGATCACCGCGCCCGCGCCGCCGTTGACGAGTCCCTGGCCGCCTTCGGCGTGCGCCTGCAAGGTCAGCCAGTCGCTGACGCCATAGCTGAACACGCCGCTATAGATGGGCGAACGCTCGTAGTCGAAAGACTCGACCGTGTAGTTGTCGCGCAGGAAGCCGAGTTCGAACGAATAGTTGAACAATCCCTTCGACAAGAGCCGCGCATCGATATAGAGCGGCACGCTCGTCGTGACGCGGCGACCGAGCGCATCGGTGACGACGATTTGCGCGACGCCCGCGCCGTTCAGGCTCGGCGCCTGCGCGATCTGGAACGGCCCGGGCGCGACTTCGCCGCTGTACTGGCGCAGGCCGTTGACGTAGAGATCGACGGCGGAAGGCACGGCGGCCGAGGCGGAGAACATCGGCAGGGGAAACGTGATGAGGTCGGGCCTCAGCGTGAAGTCGCGCTGGATCTGGAATCCGCCGAAGCGCACGGAGCGCGACCACGGCAGCGATCCCGATACCGAATCGCCGACCGTCATCGTGAAAAGTTTCGCGGGATTCGAGTAGCTCCAGTTCGTGTCGAGCCGCGTGTATCGGTTCGAGCCGCCGTCCGCGTTGATCCAGGTGCCGGTGTTGTCGAACACGCCGAAGGGCGTGAAGAGGCGCTGCTCGCTCCACACGCCGATGCTGTTTTCGCTGTCTTCGCCGTATTCGCGCGTGTAACTGACGTCGTAGTTCATCAGGAAGCCGGTGCCTGACGTCGCCTTCGGCGTGACCGGCAGCGTGTAGCCGATCTTGCGTGTGGTCTGGCGCGCTTCGTCGACGTCGAGAATCGCCTGCTGGCGCGCGGGCGCATACGTCACGCGCAAGCCGGGAATCGACGACAGCGCGAGCCAGCCATCGGCGTCCGGTTTGAGATCGCTCACGCGGATGCCCGCGGCTCCGAGCGTGTGCGGCTCGGCATAAAGTTGGCCGTGACGCAGTTCGAACTCCGACGGCTCGCCGAGATTCGTTCCGTTGATGACGATCTCGAGCACGAGTTGCTGATTCGTTTCGGCGAACGCGCCGAAGGGCTCCCCGCGCGCTGCGCCCGAGAGGCTCGGCAGTTCGGCGGGCGAGCCGCCGCCGGTGATGTCGACCTGCGCGATCGCCGCTTCCGACACGAGAACGAGCGTCAGCGCGACGCGAGCTTTCCGGCCCGGCGTCTTCCTGGCGGTGTCGGCGGACGAGGACATGCTCGCGGCGATGCGCAAGCGATCAAGGTCCGCCGCTCTCGCCGAGCCGCTCCGTGACGGCCGAGCCGTTGACCGTCGCCGCGACGTCCGCCGGCTTGCCGCGCAAGGCGCTCGCGGCGGCGGGCAGCGCCCACGCGCGCACGCGGCCCGGCAGGACGTAGCCGAGCAGGCCCGCGGAAATCGGAATGTCCGCGCCGCCGTTTTTCAGCGATACCGCGCTCAACTGCGCATGGATCGCCCCGCTGTTCGAGACGAGCAGAAACGGCTTGCCGTTTCTCTCGACGATGCTCCATTGCAGCTTCGGCTTGCCCGCTTCACCGGCTGGCGAAATAAATAGTGGTACAGAATATAGAAAGCGAAACTGAACGTTCGCACCGGCGGTCGCGCCTTCGGGCGGCAATTCATCGATTAGCAGACGATACGCGCGCTCCTGCTGCAACGGCTCCATGCTCGAGCGAATCACGCGGATGACCTGCTGTCCGCCCGCGGCCACTTCGGCGATCGGCGGGCTCGCGACGATCTCGCGCGTCGGCGTCAGCTTGTCCTGTTCATCGGCCTGATCCCAGACGAACGCGCGCACTTGAGCGTGGATCGGTTCGTCGCCGCCGTTGCTCAGGTTGATGACTTTGCCGTTCTCCGCGGCAGTGAGCTGGATCGTTACCGGGGAGATTTGCAATGAAGCGGCGAGCGTCGCGGAGCATTGCAGAAAGAGAAAAACCGCGCAGGCGCGCGGTAGCAAGGTGGGCATCGTCGGTCTCCTTATGTCATCCCGACTATCCCATTGATATAGATTTATCTGCGAACAAGCAAGCGTCGCGCTGAGTGCGAGATGCTTGCAGCGCGATGCGAGGTTTAGAACACGACCGTCGCGGTGATGGTCGACGAATACGCGCCAGCCGCGGGCGTGTTCTGCGTCGGCACGCGGCCATAGACCGGGATGGTTTGCGCGCCGCCGTCGCCGGTGCCCGCGACCGTGTCGGTGTCCGCCGTGTTGCCCCAGACCTGCGTGCGGGCGATATCGCGATACAGGTTGAACGAGACGAATGCGTCGCCTGCTGCGTTGCCCATCTTGCGATCCGATATGGCCGAACCGGTGGCCGTGCCCGCGTCGAGGGCGACGGTGTAGGGCGTGCCCTTGGTGCAGGTGACCGACAGGCTGGCGTTCTGATCGATGTTCTGCGTGAGCACGCCGGTGCTGCCGAAATCCAGCGGATTGGCGGCGATCGAGCAATCGTCCTGAACCGTCAGCGTGACGTCGAAAGTCGCGGTCTTGCTCGTGGCGGCGAATGCATTCTGCGAACCGACGGCGCCGAGCGTGGCGGCGCTTGCAACGATGGCAATGACGGCGGCTTTCTTGAATAGGTTACGCATGAGGAACACTCCTGAGATCGAAAAGATGACTGATGCTGAATCGCGCTGGCGTCGCGAGGACATGGATGAATCATAGGGAATACGCGACTAAGACTGAATGAGACGACTCTTAATTGAGATAGGCAGGCGCGGTGTTTCGCTTGTTGTGGTTATGTCGCGGGCGTTATTGAGATTGATGCGTGCCGCGAATCACTGGCTGCCGGCACGGAGCATCTTCGTGCTAACTCATCCTGATTGCGCCTTCTAGAATGAAGAGCGATCGGGCGCGGTTCGACGATTTGAATTAGATATGCGAAGCAAATCAAAAAAGGGGATTGTCATGTTCGCTGAGAAGTGGAAATTGACGTTCGTGCTGCTTCCGTTGGCCGTGCCGTGTGCGGTGTCGGCGCACGGTACGATCGAGACGCCGATCAGCCGCGTCTATTCGTGCTACCTCGAGGGCCCGGAAAGCCCGACGTCGGCGCCGTGCAAGGCTGCGGTCGCGGTGGCGGGGCCGTCGTTTCTGTACGACTGGGCTGGCGTGAATCAACTGCCCAATGGCGATCACAAGGCTTTCGTGCCCGACGGGCATCTGTGCAGCGGCGGCAAGACCAACTACTACGGTCTGGATCTCGGCCGAAGCGACTGGCCGGCCACGACGATCTCGGCCGATCTGAGCGGAAACTACACATTCGTCTGGTACGCGACCGCGCCGCACGTCACGCGCTACTTCCAGATGTACATGACCTCGGACGGCTACGATTTCAATCAGCCGTTGAAATGGTCCGATCTCGACAGCAAGCCGTTCTGCGAACTCAACAGCGCGACGCTCGACAACGGGCGCTACAAGCTGCAATGCAAGCTGCCCGCGGGCAAAACGGGCAGGCGGATCATTTACACGATCTGGCAGCGCAACGACAGCGCCGAAGCGTTCTATGCGTGCAGCGACGTGGTCATCAACGGCGCGCGCACGACCTGGCGCGAGATGCGTCCGATCCCGACGACCGCGCTGGATCAACCGGCGGGCATGAAGATCACGCTGCGGGTCTTCGATGCGGACGGGCACGATCTGGAATCGATCAGCTATACGGTGACGGCGCAGACGACGGCCGCTGCGGACTGGGTGTATGCGATGGCGCAGAAGGTCAACTCGGATGCGAAGCATGTGCGGCTGGGGCTGATCGACAACAACGGCAACATCGTGCCGCAGAAGACGATGTCGGCGAACCGCATCTACGTCGACAGTCCGCAGGACTACAACTTCGCGGTCGATTACACCGGCGCGCCGGCACCCGCGCCTTCACCTACGCCGACGCCTTCACCTGCGCCCACGCCAACGCCCACGCCAACGCCCACGCCAACGCCAACGCCAACGCCAACGCCAACGCCAACGCCAACACCTACGCCCGCACCGGCGCCAACGCCGACACCAACCCCCGCCCCCTCACCCAGCGCAGGAGGCGCGACATGCGCCATCGCGTGGCAGTCGGGCACGATCTACAAGGCGAAGGAAAACGTATCGGTCAATGGGCGCAACTACAGCGCGCGCTGGGAGAACTCCGACGATCCCTCGCGCAATTCGGGCAGCGGCAAATCGTGGCAGGACCTGGGCGCGTGTTCGGGACAGACGTTGCTCGCGTGCGCCGCGCCGTGGAGCGCGAGCAAGACCTACGCGACCGCGGGCACGACGGTCAGCTACAACGGCATGAACTATCGCAACAAGTGGTGGAGCGCCAACGCCGATCCGGCGACGAACTCGGACGGCGCCTGGGAAAAAGTCGGAGCCTGCAAATGAGAGAGGGGAGCGCGGCGCCCGCATCGAGGCGTCGCGCAAGTCTCATGCTTCAGCGCGAAAACGCCCGCGCCGGATCCACTTCGTCGCGATCCACTTCTCGCCTTTTTCGACGGGCGTGCCCGCGTGCAGCGTTTTTGGATCGCTTTGTCCGAGTTCGTTGACGTATTCGAAATAGAGCGCGCTGCCGCGCCGCGGATGAATCGCGAGTCCGATGTCCGGAAACGTCGTGTCGCCGCCTTGCTCGACTTCGTTGAGATAGAGGATGACCGTCGCGATGCGCTGCCCGCCGCGCTGCATGTGATGTTTGCTGCCGGCCTGCTCTTCGGGGAAGTAGTCGTAATGCGGGCGATATTCGCCGCCCATGCCGTATCGAAGGATATGCAGATCCTCGCCGTTCTCTACCGGCTGGCGAAACAGTTCGGCGATCCTTCGGTCGATCGTTTCGACGAGCGCATCCGTCGATGCATTGACGAACGCGCCTTCGCTCCTGCGTTCTTCGATGGTGATCTCCTTGCCCGAATCCGGATCGACGACGGACGAGCGCTGCACATGCTCGCGGCCGATCTCGATCAGCCGGTCGCATTCGGTGTCGTCGAGCACGTCGGCGACGAGCGCGATCACCGGCTGTTCGCTGCTGAAGACCTTGGGCGCGGATCGATCGCTCGCGGTCAGCACGCGCGCCTGCGGCAGCATCGGCGTGCCGTAGAGATAGTCGGGCGATGTTTCATCGTCGGCTTGAGGCGCGTCGCCGGCAAGATGGCGCGCGAGCAGCAGGCGCGCGGTGTTCGGATGGAACGCCGCGGCGATCATCGCGTCGATCAGCGACTGATGCGTGCAGCCGCGGCGGATGTTGTCGTCGAGCCAGTTCTTCCATGTCGAATCGAAGCGGGGAATCGTGCTCATGGCGGCTTTCCGAGTATCACTAAACGATCGGTCCTTTCATGGAAGCACAAAAGCATCTGAATAACAACGGCGCGATTGAAACAGCCGCGCGGCTCGCGCAAAGCGAACTATGCTTTCTCAAGGCGCGGCATCGGGCCGTGTCGGATGAGGGATGAATCGCGCCATGCGAAGCGCATCGTGGAGGATCGAAGGCCGCCCTGTGATCGCCGTGTTGCTGGCGATCGGATGCCTCGCGCTTGGCGAGCGAGCGCGCGCCGCGTCGATGCTGCGCTGCGAGTCCGATGACAACACGGTCACGTATGTCAGCACGCGCATCGAAAACGCAAAGTGCATCCGCGTGAACATGAACTGGCAGTGGACGCCGCCTGCAGCGTCATCCGCATCGATGGCGTCGGCCGCGCCGCCCGCCGCGCCGCTCACGCGACGTCAGACCACGGCGCGCATCTACAGCTATGTCGAAGACGGCGTGCGCCACTTCGTGTCCAGGAAACCGGCCGGCGTTGCGGCGAACGTAACGGTCATCGAGTTGCGTTTCATGGAGACGTGCAATCTGTGCTCGCCCGGCGATGACGTCAACGTTGCGGGGCTCGCGCTCGACACGCGTTCCTACGGACGCGAAATCGATGCCGCCGCCGCGTCGTTCAACGTCGACAGCGCGCTCGTGCGCGCGGTGATTCACGCGGAATCGGCGTATCGCGCGAACGCGATCTCCCGCGCGGGCGCGCAGGGCCTCATGCAACTGATGCCGGCGACGGCGACGCGCTTCAACGTCGGCGATCCGTTCGACGCGGCGCAAAACATTCGCGGCGGCGTGCAGTATCTGTCGTGGCTGCTCAGGCGCTTCAACAACAATCTCGATCTCGCGCTGGCCGCGTACAACAGCGGCGAGGCGGCCGTCGATCGCTACGACGGCGTGCCGCCATACAACGAGACGCGCACCTATGTGTCGCGCGTGAAGACGCTCGCCGCGCGTTATCGCGACGGGCACTGAACGCTTCACGCGTTCCCTCGCGCGGATGTTGCCGCGAGGGAACGCGCCGGCGCTTACTTCGTGTTGTCGACTTCGACCTTGCCGTTGTATGTCACCTTGCCGCGGAAGAAGTAGTCCGTGCACGCCTTGTAATCGCCCGGATTGATGAGCGAGAAAGGCATCTGATAGTCGACCAGCTTGCATCCCGTCGCCGGCTTGCCGTTGATCCACGAATAGTCCTTGTCGAGATACGCCTTGATCGCGGCGGCCGAGCCTTCGTTGAAGCCTTTCATGTTGGCGCAGCCGAGCGGTTCGTCGGCGGGAATGGTCACGCCCAGCTCGCGCGTGAACTCCTTGTACGCGTTGATGCGGTTCGTCACCTGCGATTTTTCCGCGCCGCCGCCGCCGCACTCGATCCCGCCGTTGATGATGAACACCGTCGCGCCGAAGCCCGGCTTCATGTTGTTGCCGATATCGACGGCGTTCGGTTTCCAGGTTCCGTCGACGGCCCAGGTCATCGGCGGCTTGGGCGTTTGCGGCGTCACGGCGAACCAGATCGCGGATGCGAAGTTGAGCCACGTATCCGCGACGCGTCCGGGATTGTCGAGCAGGATGTTGACGTCGCCATACAGCGCCTGCGAGAACGGGCCGAAGTTGTAGTTCCACGAGAGCTGCTTCGCGCCGCGCCCGAAGTAGTCGAGATACTTGCCCGAGGCATTCTTCGCGCACGGATAGAAGATCCAGTTCGTCGCGTGCGAGCCGGGGATGCACTGCTGATACGCGCCGACCGCCGAGCCTTCCGTGTATCCCGATTCGCGCAGGAACCACAGACCTTGCTGCCAGAAGGGAATCGGCGTGTTTTGCGGCATCGTCGCGAGTACCGGGTTGTTGTGCTCGGCGTCGTTCGAGCGCGCTTGCGCCGGCGTCAGCGAATTCCAGTTCGCGCCGGTTTCCTGCACGAAGTGCGCGAACGATGTAGCGAGCAGCTTGCGACAGATGGCGTCGGCGTCGCGTCCGTCCGTGTAGTCGCCGCAGTAGGCCGGGAATTTAGCGATGCCGCGCAGGAAGTTCACGTACGAGTAAGCGATGTTGCGTACAGGGAAGAGCGCGTCGAACTTCGCTTCGGGGATGATCGCTTCGACGCGCTTCACGTTCGACGGATTGGCGGCGCGTTTCGGCACGACGGCGTTGACTTCGTCGTCGGGCAGCACGCGCAGGGCGTCGCGCAGCGTCGCGATCTGGCCGCCGGATTGGTCGATCAGCGCTTTCTCGGACGCGTTGAACTGGGCCTGCGTCGGGTAATCGGCGGGCGCGGGGATGTAGGTGATTTGAGGTTTGTAGGACGCGGGGGTTGGCGTTGGGGTTGGCGTTGGCGTTGGGGTTGGCGTTGGCGTTGGCGTTGGGGTTGGCGTTGGGGTTGGCGCTGGCGTTGGCGTCGGAACCGGAGTGGGCACAGGTACGGGCGTCGGCGTCGGCGTCGGCGTCGGCGTCGGCGTGGGCACCGGCACCGGAGTCGGCGTGGGCGTTGGAGTCGGAGCAGGCGTCGGCGCAGGAACAGGCGCAGGAACAGGCGTAGGCGTAGGAACGGGCGTCGGGCTCGGCGTTGCGCCGCTGCACGCGCCGAGGTCTTCCCACACGCCATACGCGCCCGATTGCGCGGGATTGTCGCCCTGCGTCCACCACTTGTTTCGATAGTTCCGCCCGTTGTACGTCACGCGCGTGTTCGCCTGCGCATAAACCTGACTCGCGGACCACGCCGTGTAGCAGCCGGACGGTGTTGGTGTCGGCGTTGGCGTTGGCGTTGGCGTAGGTGTCGGCGTTGGTGTCGGAACCGGCGTCGGCGTCGGCGTGGGCGTCGGAACAGGCGTCGGAGTCGGAACCGGAACCGGAGCAGGAACCGGCACAGGCGTCGGAGCCGGAGCCGGCGCAGGCGTCCCCGCCGCGCCGACATCCTTCCACAACGTCGGCGACGCAGCCGGATTCCATCCCGCGCCGGGATAAGCCGTATGCGTCTGCAAAGCCTGATAGACGCGTCCGTTGTACGTGACTGTCGTGCCCGCCGAATAGGTCGTGCCCTCGGTCCAGGCCTGCTGCGCGAACGTCAGACCCGCCTGAAGCATCAGCGCGGCCGGCAGCAATGCCAGCTTTCTTCGAATCGATGTCATCTCAGTCTCTCCAGCGTGAAGGTCCGGATGCGCGCCGGACGATTGAAGTCGGCTACCGTCGGCTCATGTTCTTTTCCGGGTAGTACGTGAACTTCCATTCCGAAATGCTCGTCTGCAGCCCGAAGCTCGCATCGCTGTCGGAAAATCCGTCCTTCTTGAGCGGCGCTTCGTTCGATGCGCTGTACACGCCGTATAACTCGCCGTCCGGCCCGCGAATCTCCTGCCACGGGCCGTCGTTGGTCATCGGATCGGCATAGGCCTCGCGCAGATAGCGCTGCACGTATGACGCGCGCGGATCGCGCAGCAGATCGTCGAAGCGCTTCGGGAACGCGCCGCTCTTGTCGGCCTTGACGTAAGCCTCGATCGCCCGGCGGATCGCGTCGCCGCGGCGCAGCAGCTCGTCTTCCTTCACGCGCTGGATTTGCGTGGTCCATACGGTGCCGACCGCCATCAGATAGATGGAGATCAGCGCGACGCACATCAGCGCCCACAACATGCCGAAGCCGCGCTCGCGCTTTCGACGTGCGCCGCCGCGCCGCTCACCACGCGCTGTAATCGCTGCCATCCTTGCCCTTGCCTTTCGCGCCGCTGCGCACGTTGTAGACGCCGGGTGTGCCGTCGGCGGGCGGCTCGGTCGTCCATGCGGTGCGATTGCCCGCGACGGGGTCCATCGGTATTTCGCGCAGATAGCGCTTCTGCACGAGCTCATCGAGCGATTGCGGATAACGCCCCTGATCCGCGCGAAAGCGGTCGATGGAATCGCGCATCGCGGCGAGGTTCTGATGCAGCACGGTTTCCTTCGCCTTGTCCGCCTGGCCGAAGTAGCGCGGCACGACGAGCGTGAGCAAGGTCGCGATGATCGCCAGCACGACCAGCAACTCGATCAGCGTGAATGCGCGCAGCGCCTTCTTCCACATGGCTCTCACCACTTTCGATAGGGAACGCCGTTGAGACCGGTGCCTTCGGACAGCGAATAGACGTCGTAGACGTCGTCGCCTTCGCTCGGCGAATCGGGCGGGCTCGCGTAGCTGCGCTTGCCCCAGGTCGCGTCGTCGGAGCGGCTCGGGCAGTCGCACATCGGGTCGCGCGGCACGCGGCGCAGAAAGTAGATGCGCGCGTGCGTCGGACTCGTCTTGTCGACGACGCCTTCGACGAGCGTTGCAAGCTTCGCCGGATAGCCCGTCTCGCCGACGGGACGGTCGATCTTGCCGTCGTCGCCGGCTTTCTTGTAGGCGTCGATCGCGTCGCGGATGCTCCACAGCGCGCGCCTGAACTCGTCCTCCCGGTTGCGCTGCGCGGCGATCTGCACGAGGGGCGCGGCGACCATCGCGAGCGCGGCGAGGATCGCGAGCGTGACCAGCAGTTCGATGATCGTGAAGCCCTTTTCCATCGTCGTCGGCCGGCTGCGCGGTTCAGGGTTGCTCGCGCGGCAGCCGCTGCGCTTCGCCGGTTGACTGAAGCGTCGGCGCGGGCGGCGGCAGGATCGCGATGGGCGGCGCGCTCGGCGGCTCGTTCGGCACGGATGGAGCCGATGGAGCCGATGGAGCGGGCGGCGCGGGCGGCGCGGGCAGCGGGGCTGCGGCGACCGCACCGGCCGCGACCGCCGGCGCGGCGGCGACCGGCGGCGGCAGACGCAAGCTCTCGTTGCCGGTCACGACATCGCGCTCGGTGCTGATGCGCGTTTCCGTGCCCGAATCGAACTGCATCGCGTTGCCCGTCGGCACGGCCTGATTGCGCACGATGCGCGGCGTGAGCAGCAAGACGAGTTCGGTTTCCTTCGAGTCGTCGGCGCGCGAGCCGAAGATGCGGTCGAAAATCGGCAGGCGGCTCAGTCCCGGCAAGCCCGATCCCGAGCTGCGATCGTTGCGCTGGAGCAGGCCCGCGAGCATCTGCGTTTCGTTGTTGCGCACGCTCATCACGGTTTCGGCGGTGCGGGTGCCGATCTGGTACGCGACGAGCCCGGTCGACGTCGTGATCGTGTCGGTGACATTCGACACTTCCATGCGCAGCTTCACCTGCACTTCGTCGGGACTGGCGATCACCGGCGCGACTTCCAGCGTGAGGCCGACGTCCTGATAGTTGACGCTCTCGGAGCTGAAGTTGCTGGAGAGCGTCGTCGTGACGACGGGCAGCCGGTCGCCGATCAGCACCTTCGCCTTCTCGCGATTGCGCACGCGGATGCTCGGATTGGCGAGCGTGCGCGTCTTGCCGTGCGTCTGCAAAAAGTTGATGCCGACCGGCCCGATCCGCACCAGCACGTCGCTGCTGTTGAGGTTATGCAGTTGTTCGAGCGTGACGGTGTTGTCGGGCAGCGTGGTGCCGTCGTCGATCGTGCCGGACTTGAGCCCGAACGTGATGCGGTCCGGATACTGGATACCCATGTTCAGCAGATCGGACGACGACACTTCGAGCACCTGCGCGTCGATGACCACTTCGGCGGGCGTCACGTCGAGCGCGCGGATGATGCGCTCCGCCACTTTGATCGTGTCCGGCGCGTCGCGCATGATGATCGCGTTGGTGCGCTCGTCGAGCACGGCGTCGCGCGTCTTGACCATCTGCTTGAGCACGCCGAGCACCTGCGCCGCCGTCGAGTTCTGCAGATAGAACGTCCGCACGACGAGATCCTTGTACTCGGTTTCCTTGTCGGGCCGCTTCGGGTAGATGAGGATCGAATTGCCGCTCACGATCTTGCTCGAAAGCTGATTGGCCTGGAGCACCATCGACAGCACCTGCTTGACGGGCGTGTTGCTCGCGAAGATCGTGGTCGGCGCGGTCGCTTGCACTTCGCGGTCGAACGTGAAGTTCAGCCCGGTGATGTTCGACACCAGCTCGAAGATGCTGATGATCGGCTGATCGCGGAACTGCACCGTGATCGGTTGATCGAGGTCCTTGTTGAGCTTCGGCTCGATCGATTGTCCCTTCGGCGCGAGCAGTTCTTCGCGCAGCCGGATCGCGCGCGCGTTGTCGGGCTGCTTCGCGAGCACGTCGATAACGGCCGAGAGCGCCGCCTGCGGCTGATCCAGACGCACCGATTCGGCGTAGCGCACTTCCGCGTCGATCGGCGCCTGTCGCTCGATCCACTCGATCATCTCGCGCGGGTTGTCGTCGCCGGGCGCGGCCTGCTGCGCCTTGTGCGCCCAGCCGAGCGCCTGCGCCGCGTCGCCCGCGCGGTACGCGACGGTCGCGCGTTGCAGGTATTCCATCGACAGCCTGCGCCGCAACGCGAGATACCAGCTTCTGATTTCCAGATCGTCGGGATACTGCGCGCTTTGCTGCGCGAGCAGTTCGAGCTGGGCGTCGGGCGGCATGCCCGCGAGCCGGTTTTGCAGATCCTGCCGATGCAGATCCCCCGCGCATGCCGCGATGAGCGGAATCAACAGGCAGACCGTCACGTCTTTGAGCCGGCTCATTTGAGTTCTCCAAGCGACAGCGTCTGCCGGCGCTTCAGCGGCAGGTACGTGAACTGGACTTCGCGGCGGCTGATGTCGTCGATGCGATAAGCGTTCAGCATCACGTCGCCCTTGTGCAGGAAGCCCTTCTTCTGGCAGTTCATGCAGAGCGGGAACTCGCGGTTCGCGCCGGAAATGACCACATAGAAAACGCCTTGCTGATCGAGCCAGAGCGAGCGAACCGCGAACGGCAGCGGCGGCGGCTCGGGCGGCGGCGGCGGCTTCGACGGCTTGGGTGGTTCGGGCGGCGGAGGCGGCGGCGGTGGCTGCCAGTTCTGCGTCGGAAAGAGATCGATGGGCGCGGGTCCGGCCGCCGCGACGATATCGGCTGCGCTCGCCGCCGGCGGCGCGGAAGCGGGCGCGGCGGGCTTCGCCGTCGATGTCGCCGCTGGCTGTTGCGGTTCGGGCGCCGTATCGTCGCCGCCGCGAAAATACGTGAATACGACGAGCGCGAGCGCCGCCAACATCAGCCCCAGCACCGGACGCGAGATCTTCAGGGTGCGCAGGTCGAGCCGGCTCATTTCGTTGCTTCCACGAGAAACGCGCATTGCAGGCGCACCTCCAGTTGCGTCACGCCGATATTCGGCCGCGACAGGCTGAGCCGCTCGCAGCGCAGGCCCGGCAGCGTCCGCAGTTCGTGCATGAAGCCGCGGAACTGCAGATAAGTGGCGCTGAACGTCGTCTCGACGACATAGCGCCGCAGCGACGGATCGTCCTTCTCCTGCGCGGCGAGCTGATACGTGATCTGCGGAATCGCGATGCCGTTCTTCGCCGCGATCGCATGCAGACTGTGCAGGAACACGAAATAACGCTCCTCGGGGCTGACCGGTGCGACGGCTTCGTCGGGCGAGGGTGGCGGCGGTTGCGTCAGATGGACGGCGCGCGCGTTCAGATCGGCCTCACGCTGCGCGATGTCGCGATGCAAGGGCAGGATGTCGGTCAGCGCGACGATCGCCGCGCCCGCGATGAGCAGTACCGCGAGCAGCCCGAAGGTGCCGAGCCGCCACTGCGCGCGCCGCAGTTCCCAGACGAGGCGGTTCATCGGCGCGCTCCGCTCGGATGGGCGGCGTGGCTCGCCTGGGGCCGCGCTTGCGATGCGGCCGGAGCGGCGGAAGCCGCCGATGCCGCCGATGCCGCCGATGCCGCCGAAGCCGCCGAAGCCGCCGTCGATGCCGCCGAAGCCGCCGTCGATGCCGCCGATGCCGAAGCAGCGGCCGCAACCGCCGAAGCCGCCACCGGGCGCGCGACGAACGCCTTCCACGTGACCTGCAACGACGTCTCCACCGATGGCGCCGGCGGTCCCGGCTTCTGAATCTGCCGCTTGATCGCGACGCTTTCCGCGCCGGGCTGCGCCTGAAGCCAGTCGGCGTAAGAGATCGCTTCCTGGACCGAGCGCGTCTCGAACTGCATGTTGATCTGCCGCGACGCGGTGACGAAATCCAGCGACAGCAGCGCGATATTCGGATGCCATCCGCCTTCGATCAGATCGCGCGCGGGTTCCGTCGCGTAGCGCTGCTGCGCCATCAACTGCGCCATGCGCGCGTCGCCGGACTCGCGATGCGCGTTGCTGATCACATGAAACTTCGCTTCCTGCTTCGCGATCGTCGCCTCGCGTTCGTCGAGCGCCTCGCCTTGTTCCTTGAGCGCGTCGCGATACTGCATCGCCGCGATCAGCGCGACGATCCCGACGACGAGCGCGAGCAGCCCCACGGCCGCGCCGGGCCGGTTCGGACGATGCAGGTCGATGACGGGCGCTTTCATGTCGCGGCATCCCAGGGCGCGGGCAGCCATTCGACGAGCGCGGCGTCGGCCGACCAGCGCTCGCGCGCGTCCGGTCCACCCGGTCCGCCCGGTCCAATCACATAGCGGCGTTCGGGCGGCGTATCGGCGCAGAGCGCGAACGCGTCGCGCAGCACGCCATCGAGCGCGCCCTCGCGCGTGCGCGTCACCGGCAATGCGATGAAGGCCGTCCATCCGCCGCCGCGCCGCAGCCCGATATGCGCGATGGCCGCGTCACGCTCCGTTTCCTCCAGCGCGACGATCGCGATCGCGCCGTCGCGGATGCGCGCCGCATGCTTCTGCATCGCGAAGGCATACGCCGGCTCGATGCCGAGCAGTTGCAGCTTGCGCGTCTTGCACAGACGCTCGATGCCCACGCACAGCGCCTCCGATATCGCGGCGGCGAGGCGTCCCTGTTCCCACGCGCCATCGGTGACGGCGTAGCGCCACGCCTCGGTGCCCGCGCCCATCTGCACGGCCTGCACGCGTGCGGCGGCGACCCAGTCCTGCGGTTTCGGCAGCGGCTGCCACGGCAGCGCGTGATAGCGCGCGAACGGTGCGCCGACCACCACGCGCAGCGCATGCAGACCGAGGTTCGCGGGCTTCGGCGCGAGCGTTTCGATGGCCTTGAGCGCCGCGGCGACATCGTTCGCCGATGACAGCGGCATCGGCGCGCCGCCGAACGTGCGGGCGTGCCGTCCGTCGATCCAGATCGTCGTGCGGCTCATGAATGCGGGCGTTTTGATCGACGGCGCATTCAGCTTCGGCCGCTTCTTCGCGACGCTGCGCAACGCTTCGAGATGGTCCGACCAACGCGACATGATTCGCCTCCGTCAGCCTTCGACCATCGTGACGCGATTGACTTCGGCGAGCGTCGTGCGTCCGTCGGCGACCGCGCGCAACGCGATGCCGCGCAGCGGCACGAAGCCGCTCTGATACGCGAGTTGCTTCAGCTCGACGATCGGCCGCCGCTCGACGAAGCATTGCTTGATCGCATCGTTCAGGCGCAGCACTTCCGCGATCGGCTGACGTCCGAGATAGCCCGTGCGCCTGCACGCCTCGCAGCCCGCGCCTTTGCGGAAACGCCAGCCGGCGATCTCTTCGCGCGTGAGCGCCGAAGCGCGCAGCAGCGCGTCGTCGGGCGGATCGTCGTCGCGCACGCAATGCGGGCAGTTCTTGCGCATCAGCCGTTGCGCGACCGCGCCGAGCAGCGCGTCGACGAAACTGTGCATGTCGACGCCCATGTGCAGGAAGCGGTCGAGCACGGAGAAGACGTTGTTCGCGTGGACGGACGTCAGCACGAGGTGGCCGGTCAGCGCTGCCTGCACGGCGATGCCCGCCGTTTCGCCATCGCGGATTTCGCCGACGAGAATCTTGTCCGGATCGTGCCGCAGGATCGAGCGCAGGCCGCGCGCGAACGTGAGCCCTTTCTTGTCGTTGATGGGAATTTGCAGCACGCCCGGCAACTCGTATTCCACCGGATCTTCGATCGTGATGATCTTCTCGTCGCCGGTATTGATTTCGGTGAGCGTCGCGTAGAGCGTCGTCGACTTGCCCGAGCCGGTCGGCCCGGTCACGAGCAGGAGACCGTACGGCTCGTGCGCGATCGTGCGGATCGCCTCGACGATCTCCGGCTCGTGGCCGATCGAATCGAGCCGCAGCGCGGTGGCGCCGGCCTCGCCGCGTTGCTTGTCGAGCACGCGCAGCACGGCGTCTTCGCCGTGGATCGACGGCATGATCGAGACGCGAAAATCGATCTCGCGCTGATTGATGATCGCCTTGAAGCGCCCGTCCTGCGGAATGCGCCGCTCGCCGATATCGAGATCGGCCATGACCTTCAGGCGCGACAGCACTTGCTCGGCCGTGTCGATGCCCGGCGCGCTCGCCGTTTCCTGCAGCACGCCGTCGATGCGGTATTTGATGACGAGTCCCGCCGCCGTGCTTTCGATATGGATATCCGATGCGCGGGCCCGCAGCGCGTCGTACAGCGACGAATTGACGAGCCGGATCACGGGATGCACGTCGGCGGCGAGCGTGGCGAGCGTGATCTCGACGCCCGCATCGGCGCTCGCCGACGACTTGCCCTCGACGCTGATCTGCGTGAGCGCCTGATGCGCCGATTCATGCAGCGCGAGGTACGCCATCAGTTCGGCGGGCACGCAGAACGCGAACGCGAAGGGCTTCTTCACGCGGTTCATCGCCCAGGCGCGCATGTTGGCGTCGAAAGGGTCGGCGAGCACGAGCCACAAGTGCGCGCCGGGGTCGTCGGCGAGCAGGCACTTGCGCGACATCGCGTCGCCGAAAGAGAGCAGGTCGAAGCGCGGCGTGAGCGTTTCGAGCGCTTGCGCGTCGAAGCCGCGCAGGCCGAGCGTCGCCGTCACGTTATGCAGATAGTCGGCGGGATCGTGATCGGCATCGTCCCAGAATCGCTGCTGGCGCGTGCGCGTATCGGGCGCGATGTGCGCGGCTTGTTCCATGATTCACCCCACGGCTCCGGCCAGTTGGAAGATCGGCATGTAGAGCAGGAAGATGATCGTCCCGATGATGCTGCCCACCACCAGCATCAGGACGGGCTCGACCACGCGCATCAGCGTGTCGATCGCGCGGTCCAGCTCTTCGTCGCAAAACTCGGCCGAGCGCGTCACCATGCCGGCCAGCTCGCCGCTTTGCTCGCCCACGCGGATGAGCCGTTCGGCCACCGGCGTCGTCAGATTCGCGGCGGGCAGCGCGCCGGAGAGCGGCTTGCCCGCGCGAATTTCGTCGAGCGCCTGCGCGAGCGCCGTCTGCAATTGCGCGGGCAAGACCTGCGCGGCGAGTTCCATCGACGTAACCATCGACATGCCGCCCGCGAGCAAGAGGCCGAGCGTGCGGTAGAAGCGCGTCAGCGCGAAGAGGCGCTGATAGTCCGCGAGCTTCGGCAGCCGCATGAACGCTTCGAAGAGCCGCGCGCGCACCTTCTCGCTGCGCAACGACAAGCCCGCGCCGACGATCGCGCCGACGACGCCCGCGAGCAGCAGCCCGCCGTGCGCCTCGACGAGATTTCCCCATGCGAGCATCACGCGCGCGGAGAACGGAATCTCCTTCATCGACGCGAACACCTGGCTGAACTTCGGGATCACGTAGAACGCGAGAAACAGGACGATGAGCGCGCCCGTCGCGATGACGATCGACGGATACACCATCGACGACACGACTTTCTTGCGCACCACGGAGAGCCGCGCGTCGTAGTGGTGATAGCGCTTGAGCGCCTCGGCGAGATGGCCGGTCTGTTCGGCGGAGGCCACGGTCGCGACGTAGAGCGGCGGAAAATGCGCGGGCTGGCGCTCGAGCGCGCGCGACAGCGGCTCGCCTTCGTAGAGCGCGGAGACGATCTGCGCGAGCACTGTGCGATTGAGCCCGTCGCGGCTCTTGTCGCGCAATGTCTCGACGGTCTCGACGAGGCTCAGGCCCGCTTCGAGCAGCGCGATCAGCTCTTGCGTGAAGAGCGCGCGCTCGAACACGGGCTTGCGGAACGTGAAGCCCGCCTTGCGCTTTTCGAGCGGCGTCGCTTCGATGAGCGACAGACCCATGTCGGCGACGCTCTGGCGCAACTGGGCGTCATCGGCGGCGTCGAGTTCCAGCTCCTGCTGGCCGCCGTCGCTTTCGACCCGTACGCGATATCGCATGGCGCTCACCGCGCGGATCATTTGGCGACGATGTCCGCGTCCTCGCCCGATCCGCCCGGTTTGCCGTCGGCGCCGTAGGTCATCAGGTCGTAGTCCTTGCCGCCTTCGCCCGGCGATCGATAGATATACGGCTTGCCCCACGGATCGTTCGGAATCGCGCTGCTCATGTACGGACCTTCCCAGCCCGACGTGTTGCCGACGTTGGTCATCAGCGCGGCGAGGCCGGCGTCGGTGCCCGGATAGTGCCCGGTGTCCAGCCGATAACGGTCGAGCGCGCTTTCGATGCCCTTCATCTGCGATGCCGCCGTCTTGCTGCGCGCCTTGCCCACTTCGCCGAAGAGCTTCGGTCCGACATAGCCCGCCAATAGCGCGATGATGAGCAGCACCACCAGCAGTTCGAGCAAGGTAAAGCCGCGCCGGCGCAAGCCGATGCCGGTCTGCGTCAGCTTTCCCCTCAGTGCGGCAGCCTTCGTCAAATGGTTATACATGGCAGCCCCCGGCAGGTTCGGATCTCGGCGCCGCGCGCGTCTGCCCGGTCGGGCGATACGCGCGCGGCCCGTCGAGCATCACTTCAGTCCGTCGCTCATCACTTTCAGCAACTCGGCGTTGGGTCCGTCGCCGTCGAGTTCCCAGGCGAACGAGCCGCGCAGGTTCTGCGCTTTCACGTAGTCCATCTTGAGTTTCATGGTTCCGGGCGTGTCGTAGGACCACCAGGTGGTGCCGTCGAACTTGTACGCGGTTTTCGCGACCGGATGCTCGTACACCGTGCCGGCCGCGCTCTTCAGGAGACGGTAGTCCTGGATGCCTTCCTCGTACTTGCCCGGCGCGGGCTTGGTGGCTTTCTGATACAGGCCGTCGCCTTGCGGACCCTTGGTGACGCCGGTCCAGCCGCGTCCGTAGAACGGCACGCCGACCACGATCTTCGATGTCGGCACGCCGCCTGCGAGCAGCGCCTTCACCGCTCCGTCGACGTTATAGGTCGGCGCATACTGGCCCGCCTTGTAGTTCGGGCTGTCGGGGTCGCCGTAGAGCGGCGCCTGGAAGTCGGTCGGCCCGTTGGTTTCCCATCCGCCGTGGAAGTCGTACGACATGATGTTGATCCAGTCGAGCGACTTGCTGTATTCGCCCGGCTCGGTCATCGCGATCTTGTCGCCGCCCGCGCCGATCGCGACCGTCAGCAGATAGCGCTTGCCGTTCTGGGCGCCGATGGCGTCGAGTTGCTTGCGGAACTCGGCGAGCAGCAGCGTGTAGTTCTTCTTGTCGTTCGGATCGACGGCGTTGTATGGCTGGCCGCCGCCGCCGGGGAATTCCCAGTCGATGTCGATGCCGTCGAACACGTCCGCGCCGATGCCGTCGCCGCCCGCGTTCGAGCCGGCGTCATAGGGCAGATTGCCCTTGATGTAGACGTCGATGCACGAGCTCACGAGCTGCTTGCGCAGCGCGTCGGTTGCCGCCGCTTTGCCGAACCATCGCGACCAGGTCCAGCCGCCGAGCGAAATGATCACCTTCAGGTTCGGATGCTTGGCCTTCAACTGCTTGAGCTGATTGAAGTTCCCTTTCAGCGGGCCGGCTCCGGCTTTGCCGTAGCGCGGATCGTTCGTCGGGAAGTCCCAGGTGTCGCCCTTGCCGCTGACGGCTTCGTTGGCGCCGAAGTTCTTTTGATAGTCGGCCCAGGCGTCGCCGCCGGTGCCTGCGTCCGCGGCGTTCGGATTGGTCGCGCCCGGCTCGGCCTTGTTGATGATGCCGCACTCGTAGCCGCCGTTCTTCTGGTAGAGGTTGCCGAACGCGTAGTTGATGAACGTGAGCATCGAGGCAGAGCCGGTCGTGTCGACGTCCTTGAGCTTGTAATTGCGGTCGTAGATGCCCCACTGCGCGAAGTAGCCGCCGATTTCACGCGCCCCTGAGGGGGAGGGTGCGGGTGTGGGTGTGGGTGTCGGCGTTGGCACCGGCGTTGGCGTCGGCGTCGGTGTTGGAACCGGCGTGGGCGTTGGTGTTGGAACCGGCGTCGGCGTGGGCGTCGGCGTCGGCGTCGGAACGGGTGTTGGCGTCGGCGTCGGCGTCGGAACGGGTGTTGGCGTCGGCGTCGGAACCGGCGTCGGCGCAGGAGCAGGAGCAGGAGCAGGCGACGGCCCGCCCGAGCACGCGCCGAGATCTTCCCATACGCCGTATTGCCCGGATTGCGCCGGATTTTCGCCCTGCGTCCACCACTTGTTTCGATAATTGCGGCCGTTGTACGTCACGCGCGTGCCCGCCGTCGCATAAGCCTGCGTCGACGACCACGCGTCATAACACGCGGAGCCCGACGGTGTCGGCGTGGGCGTCGGAGTCGGAGTCGGAGTCGGAGTCGGCGTTGGCGTTGGCGTTGGCGTTGGCGTGGGTGTTGGAGTCGGTGTTGGAGTCGGCGTTGGAGTCGGTGTCGGCGTGGGACTCGGGGTTGGAGTCGGTGTCGGTGTCGGCGTCGGCGTCGGCGTGCCGCCCGTTGCGCCGAGATCCTTCCACAACGTCGGCGTGGTGGAAGGCGTCCATCCCGCGCCGGGGTAGGCGGTATGCGATTGCAGCGCCTGATACGTGTGGCCGTTGTAAGTGACGGTGGCGCCTGTCGAATATGTGGTCCCTTCCTGCCACTCGGCGCCATTGGCACTGACTGAATAGGCAACCAGCAAGGCCAGCGTCAATGCGCTAACTTTGGAATGCTTAACAAGGCGATTCATGAGAATGGCCTCCTTTGTTTCGATTATGGTTGGTTTCGATTCTCTACATTGTCAAGCTGTTTGCCTCAAACGCCGCGCATTTCAAGCGCCTATACGCGGATATATTGATAATCCAAGCTTCTCCACTAAGCAAGTTGGAAATTGATGATTAGTTTTCCTTCTGGTTTTCTTATAGGCGTGCTTTTTACGCGACGCAAAGAATACTGCTTCGAAATATGGCACCGTCGATTTGAATATGCACGTCGTGAGTTCGACATCGGGCCGTTATTTTCACTCGGCATTCCGGCGATATGGATCGTTGATGCATGCAGCGATGCGAATATGAAACGCGCCGCAGGTCCGTATGCGGGATCGCTTTAATCGCCTGCCGGTATATCGGCGTATCGGTGCGTCAGAACTGAACCGTGACGGCAACGATCGGTGGATAGTTTTCGCTGCCGGACACACTGGTCGATGCCGCCGCGTCCTTGACGTGAGACGTGTGCTCGATCGATTGCAACGATAGCGCCTCACCCGAAGCCGATCTCGCTTCGACGCCGACGCGATACGGCGTTTTGGTCCCGCCGCAATTCACCGCGACGCGGCTTGCCTGATCGATTTCGACAGGAGCGCCGGGCGTGACGATCGAGCAGGCATTTTCGATTGTCAGCGCGATGTCCATTTTGGCCGTGCCGCTTTTCGCGAAACCTTCGGGAGACACAGCAAGCGTTTCCGCCGCAATCAAGGCGGCGAATGCGGCATGGTAGAGCGAGTGACTTTTCATGAATGGACCCGAGGGGATATTGATTTTTCGCGCCATGCAACAGTGCATATGCGCGGGTGCTTTCTAAAAAGCCCCGCGCCTTTGAAAAAAGGAAACCGAAATGCTTAGAAAACCAGCGTCGCGGTGATGGTCGACGAATACGTGCCCGCAGCCGGCGTGTCTTGCGACGGCACGCGGCCATAAACCGTGATGCTCTGGTTCGAGCCGTCGCCCGTGCCTGCGACCGTGTCGCTGTCCACCGTATTGCCCCAGACCTGCGTGCGCGCCGTATCCCGATACAGATTGAATTCGACCGATGCATCGCCGGCCGCGTTGCTCATCTTGCGGTCCGCGACAGTCGAACCGTTCGCGGTGCCCGCGTCGAGCGCGACGCTGTAGGCCGTGCCCTTGGTGCATGTGACCGAGAGCGTCGTCGTCTGATCGAGGTTGTTGCTGATCACGCCGGTGCTGCCGAAATTCAGCGGGTTCGCGGCGATGGAGCAGTCGTCCTGCACGGTCAGCGTGACATCGAAGGTCGCGCTCTTGCTGGCGGCCATTGCATTGGGCGAAGCGACGACGCCGAGCGTGGCGGCGCCGGCAACGATGGCGATGACGGCGGCTTTGCTGAACAGATTGCGCATGAGAATCTCCGGTATCAGATTGACGACGCCGATTGCGTTTGGCGTCGCGAGAACATGAGCAAATGATAGGGAGCGCGCGTCTAAGACTGAATGAGACGACTCTTATTTGAGATGGTGAAACGAGCGGTTTCGCCGGATGGCATTGTGCTGACGCGTTTATCGAGATGCCGACGCTACATGTGAAAACGGCCTCCCGAAGGAGGCCGCCTGGCTACCGGAGACGACGTGGATTCAGATCAGTCCTTCGGCCTTGAGCGCGGCCTGCACGCCCGGGCGCGCGCCGACACGCGCCTGATACGCGACGAGCGCGGGCCACTTGCCGAGGTCGAGATCGATATGCTTCGCCCAGCTCAAAACCGTGAACAGATACGCATCGCCGATGCTGAATTCGTTGCCGAGCAGGAACTGCTTGTCATCGACTTGCTGCGCGACGTAGGCGAGACGGCGTTCGAGATTGGCCATCGCCGCGGCCTTCCAGTCGCTGCTTGCGGCCGGGTTGAAGAACGGCGAGAAGTTCTTGTGCAGTTCCGTGCCGATGAACGTGAGCCAGCTTTGCAGACGGTACCGCGCCATCGCATCGTTGAGCGGCGCGAGATGCTTCGCCGGAACCTGATCGGCGATGTATTGCATGATCGCCGGGCCTTCGGTCAGCAGTTCCCCGTTGTCGAGCAGGAGCGCGGGCACGTAACCCTTCGCGTTGATCTTGGTGAAATCCGCGCCGCTCGCGGTGAGCTTGGTCTTGAGATCGACGGCTTCGGTTTCGTAGGCGAGCCCGGATTCTTCGAGCGCGATGTGCGACGCGAGGGAACAGGCGCCTGCCTTGTAGAACAGTTTCAAAACAATTCCTCCAGGATGAGTCGCACGATTATGAACGATGTCGTGCTTGCGCAGCATCCGCTATCGCGAAACGAATTGTGTCGTTTGATGAAAGATCGAACCGCGATCAATCGAGGATGAAATCGCGCGAGGATGCGACGGTCTTCGGCGGCATCGGGAAGTCGGGGTCGGCGGCCATGTCGTGCAGCGCGGCTTCGATCGCGTCGCAGATGGCGTTCAACGCGAGATCGTTTTCCTCGAGGCCGAACGGATCTTCGATCTGCGCGGCGATCGCCTCCAGCGCCATGAACGCATACGCGACGAGCAACGCGAAAAGCGGCGTGAGCAGGCCGGCGCCATCGACGAGGCCGAACGGCAGCATCACGCAGAAGAGGTAGATCGTGCGGTGAATCATCACCGAGTAGGAGAAGGGCAGCGGCGTGGAGGCGATGCGCTCGCATCCGCCGATCACATCCGAAAGCGCGTTCAGATTGTGCTGAATCGCGAGGACGGCATAGCCGTCGAGCGCGTCTTCCCGCTTGCGTTCGGCGACCCATTCGCCGAGCCAGAGCAGAATCAGCGCGGGCCGGAACTTCGCGGCGGCCACGCGTGCGTGCAGTTCAGGCGAGAGGCGGGGCGCGAGATCGGCGAGCGCGTCGGTGTTGCGCAGTTGATGTCTCAACGCGTGAGGCAGCGCGCCGAGCGCGGACAGAAAACGTCGCTCCTCAGCGCGGTCGCGATTGTCCGGCAGCGACAGCGCCTGCTGCGCCAGCGCGCGCGATGTGTTGAGCAGCGTGCCCCACAGCTTGCGGCCTTCCCACCATCGCTCGTAACTCGCGCTGTTGCGGAAACCGAGAAACACCGCGAGCGCGATGCCGACGAGCGCGAACGGCGGCGTGCCGAGCCCGAGCGGATAGTGCCGCATGTGGTCGTGCATGAAGATCGCCGCGAGCGACAGCGCGAAGATCAGCCCGAGGCGCGGCAGCAGTTGCGGCAGCACGGAGCCGCGCCACACGAACAGCAGCCGGAACCAGTTGAGCTTGGGGCGAATGATCATGGACGAGCTTGCCGGTGAAACCGCAATGAATTTCCGATTATCTCGAAAATAAGGTGCATCGCGCGCGAGACATGGCGTCGCGTGCGGAAACGAAAAGGCCGTCCTTGCGAACGGCCTTCGAGATCAGCAACGCGACAATGCGATCAGAGCGCCGCGCGCGCCGCTTTCGCCGCCGCGCGCACCTGATCCGGCGCGGTGCCGCCCGGATGATTGCGGCTCGCGACCGAGCCTTCGAGCGTCAGATAGTCGAACACGTCTTCGCCGATCAGATGCGCGACGTTCGGCAGTTCGATACGCATCGCGTCGAGCGACAGGTCCGCGATATCGCAGCCGCGATCGTCGCAGATACGCACCGCGTGCGCGACGGCTTCGTGCGCGTCGCGAAACGGCAGGCCGCGCTTCACGAGATAGTCGGCGAGATCGGTGGCGGTCGAGAAGCCTTGCAGCGCGGCCGCGCGCATCGCCTGCGGCTTCACCGTGATGCCCGCGGCCATTTCCGCGAAGATGCGCAGCGTATCCGCGACCGTATCGACGGTATCGAACAGCGGCTCCTTGTCTTCCTGATTGTCCTTGTTGTAGGCGAGCGGCTGGCCCTTCATCAGCGTGAGCAGCGCCATCAGATGGCCGTTCACGCGGCCCGTCTTGCCGCGCGCGAGTTCGGGCACGTCGGGATTCTTCTTCTGCGGCATGATCGACGAACCCGTGCAGAAACGGTCCGCCAGGTCGATGAAGCCGACGCGCGGGCTCATCCACAGCACGAGTTCTTCGGAGAAGCGCGACACGTGCGTCATGACGAGCGCGGCCGCCGCCGTGAATTCGATCGCGAAGTCGCGGTCGGACACGGCGTCGAGCGAATTCGCGCAGATGCCGTCGAAGCCGAGCGCCGCCGCGACCGCGTGACGGTCGATCGGATAGCTCGTGCCCGCGAGCGCCGCCGCGCCCAGCGGCAGACGGTTCACGCGACGGCGCAGATCGCGCATGCGCTCGGCATCGCGCGAGAACATTTCGACATAGGCCAAAAGGTGATGCCCGAACGTGACCGGCTGCGCGACCTGCAGGTGCGTGAAGCCCGGCATGATGGTGTCGGCATGCTTTTCGGCCATGTCGATGAGCGCGACGCGCAACTCCTTCAGCAGCTCGCCGATGCGGTCGATTTCGCCGCGCAGCCACAGGCGGATGTCGGTCGCGACCTGATCGTTGCGCGAGCGGCCGGTGTGCAGGCGCTTGCCCGCATCGCCGATCAGCGCCGTCAGGCGCGCCTCGATGTTCAGATGCACGTCTTCCAGATCCAGCTTCCACTCGAACTCGCCGCGCTCGATTTCGCCCTTGATCTGCGCCATGCCGCGCTCGATGGCGGCGAGGTCGTCGGCGCTGATGATCTTCTGCGCCGCAAGCATGGACGCGTGCGCGAGCGAGCCTTGAATGTCGACGAGCGCGAGCCGGTTGTCGAAGAACACCGACGACGTGTAGCGCTTGACGAGCTCCGACATCGGCTCGGAGAAGCGAGCCGACCAGGCTTCGCCTTTTTTGTGGAGTTGGGACGTCATGGTGATGTTTTCAGCGGTTCGGGCTTCGGGAAGTCGACAATTTTAACATTCGGCACTATTCCGATCCGACCAGAATCACGAGCTTCAAATCCTCGCGATGCGCGGGCTTGAACGTGATCTGATTGAACACGACGCGCCCGCGCGACGGATGATTGAACGCGCGCTCGCCGCCTTCGCGCTCGAACACGTCCTGCGACGCCCAGTAGCGCGCGAAGGCATCGCTCGCGGCGGAGAGATCGTCGATGAGCGCGCGCGTCGGCGCATCGTTCAGATGGCGGATCGAATCGGCGCGGAATTCGGCCGCGAGACGCCGCGCGCGCGTTTCCCAGTCGACGATCAGCGCGCGCGCCGCCGGCGACGTGAACGTGTACGTGAGCAGATTGCGGTCGTGCTCGCCGTCGAGCCAGCCGACGAACAGCGCCGACGCATGCTCGTTCCAGCGCAGCGCGTTCCACTGACGATCGAGCACGTAGGCGGGCGCGCCGATCAGCCCGACGGTCTGGAGCAGCGCGGCGGGCGCGTCCTGCGAAGCCGGATCGGGCTCGGCGGGATCGCGCTGGGCGGCGAGCTCGAAAAGATACGCACGTTCGGCGCGCGACAGTTGCAGCGCGACGGCGATGCGCGCGAGGGCATCGGCGGAAGCGGACACGGGCCGGCCTTGCTCGATCCAGGTGTACCAGGTCGGGCTCACGCCGCACAGTTGCGCGACTTCTTCGCGGCGCAAGCCGGGCGTGCGGCGGCGCGGGCCGGGCGCGAGTCCGACCGCTTGCGGCGACAGCCTTTCGCGATGCGCGCGGATGAACTCGCCGAGCGCGTGCGCGGACGTTTCGGCGAGGGTTTCGTTCTTGTCGATGTGATTCATGCGTGGCAGGTGGTGTACATACCAGAATAACTGCACAACTTGTACTGGTACAAAGCGGGTTCTATTGTAGCGACACAAGACCACGACGAAACCGGAGCCCACGATGAAACACCACGATCAGGTCGCAGACGCATTCGGCAGCACCGCTGCCGCGTATCTCACGAGCGCCGTCCATGCGAGCGGCGCGGATCTGCAGAATCTCTCCGCGACGTTCGCGGCCACTTGCGGCAACGCGCGCGTGCTGGACATGGGATGCGGCGCGGGACACGCGAGCTTTGCGATCGCGCCGCACGTGCGCGAAGTGGTGGCGTACGACATCGCCCCGCAGATGCTCGCGACCGTGGAAGCCGCCGCGAAGGAACGCGGCCTGACGACGATTCGCACGCAGCAGGGCGCGGCCGAAACGCTGCCGTTCGCGGATGCGTCGTTCGACTGGGCCGTGAGCCGGATGAGCGCGCATCATTGGCGCGACGTTTCGTCAGCGCTTGCCGAAGTGCATCGCGTGTTGAAGCCTGGCGGGCGGCTGAAGTTCATCGATATCGCGGGCATCGACGATCCGCTCTACGACACGCACATTCAGGCGATCGAAATCCTGCGCGATGCGTCGCATATCCGTGACTATCGCGCCGACGAATGGATCGCGATGCTCGATGCCGCCGGTTTCGATGCGCAAATCGCCGAGCGCTGGCGCATCCCGCTGGAATTCGAGTCGTGGGTGACGCGGATGCGTACGCCGGCCGAGCGCGTGACGGCCATCAGATCGATGTGGGCGAGCGCGCCGGATGAGGTGCGGCAGTATTTCAACGTGAAGGATGATTGCTCGTTCGAGCTCGATGCGGTGATGGTGGAGGGGAAGCGGCGTGGTTGAAGATTGTTGGATGTCGCTCGATCCTCGGGTTCGTGTCGGTGACGGTTGTTGATTTCGCCGGATCCCTTATTCGCGTCGGTCTATTAGCGTTGCCCCTGTGCGGGGCGGCAGTCACTTTCTTTGCTGCTGCAAAGAAAGTGACCAAAGAAAGCAGCTTTTCAGGCCCGCGGTCACACGCAATTTGGGTAGTTCTCTCGTCCCAGGTGGCACTCGCCTAAGGAGTGCCCTCATCACAATCACCCGGCTTGGCTCGCGCACGGTCTGCCACATCGCACCACACAACGAACTGGTTCAGCACCAAACAGCTCCAGCCCGCTTCGCGGCCGACCGGTTAAGCGGGACTGCCAGTGCTTCGCTATTAACATCGCTATCGCACTGCGCACGCAAACCGATGGTTTCCCTTGCATGCCCTACGGCAGCGCGAAGCGCTGTGCCGAAGCTATTTCGTGCTGAACCAATGTTCTGAACACCTTCGGGCGGCAGACCGTGCGCGAGCCAAGCCCGATTGGTCCTTTGAGGGCACTCTTTAGGCGAGTGCCGCCCGGGACGAGAGAACTACCCAACGTGCGTGTGACCGCGGGCCTGAAAAGCTGCTTTCTTTGCCTACTTTCTTTGCAGCAGCAAAGAAAGTAGGTGCCGCCCCGCACAGGGGCAACGCCAATAGACCGACACGAAATCGGGATCCGCCGAAACCCACGCATACATCGAGGCAACGTTGCATCCCGAACCAAAACGCCCCGCCAAGGGAAGGCATCAGCCGGTATTACGCAACCCCGCGGCAATCCCGTTGATCGTCAAATGAATCCCGCGCCGCAGCCGCACGTTCTGATCGCCCGCGCGGTGACGCTTCAACAGCTCCACTTGCAAGTGATTGAGCGGATCGAGATAAGGGAAGCGGTTCTTGATCGAACGCGCGAGCAGCGGGTTGTCCGAAAGACGATCGATCTTGCCGGTAATTTCGCCGAGCACGTCGCACGTGCGCTGATGCTCCGCGACGATCTTGTCGAACACGGTCTTGCGCAGCTTCTTGTCGGTGACGAGCTGCGCATAGCGCGACGCGACGGCGAGATCGGTCTTCGCGAGCACCATGTCCATGTTCGACAGCAGGTTCTTGAAGAACGGCCACGTCTTGTGCATCTTGCGCAGCGTCGCGAGACGTTTCGCGCGTTCATCGTCGGAACCGGCGCGCTCGAGATACGCCGTCACCGCGCTGCCGAAGCCGTACCAGCCCGTCAGCAAGAGACGGCACTGGCCCCACGAGAAGCCCCACGGAATCGCGCGCAGATCCTCGATCTTGCGCTGCTTCGGATCCTGCAGCTTGCGCGACGCCGGCCGGCTGCCGATGTTCAGCTCCGCGATCTCCGAAATCGGCGTCGACAGGAAGAAGTAGTCGGTGAAGCCCGGCGTCTCGTAGACGAGCGCGCGATACGCGGCCATCGCGGAATCGGAGAGCGTCTGCATCGCCGCTTCGAATTGCGGCAACTGCGCGGGCGCGTTCTCGTGCGGCAACAGCGATGCTTCCAGCGTCGCGGCGACGACCGTCTCCAGATTGCGCCGCCCGATTTCCGCGTTCGCGAACTTGCTCGCAATCACTTCGCCTTGCTCGGTCAGGCGGATTTGCCCGTCGACGGTGCCGGGCGGCTGCGACAGAATCGCCTGATACGTCGGGCCGCCGCCGCGTCCGACCGTGCCGCCGCGTCCGTGGAAGAGGCGCAGCGTCGTGCCACGCTCCTTGAACAGCGTGACGAGCGCCAGTTCCGCGCGATACAGCTCCCAGTTCGACGTGAGGAAACCGCCGTCCTTGTTGCTGTCCGAATAGCCGAGCATCACTTCCTGCTCGTTGCCCTGATTTTCGATGAGCTTGTCGATGCCCGGCAGCGCGAAGAATTCGCCCATGATGACCGGCGCGTTGCGCAAGTCGGCGATGGTCTCGAAGAGCGGAATGACCATCAGGCCGTCGCGCGGGGAATCGTCCTTCGCGCCGAGATAGCCTTGCAGCACGCCCGTTTCCTTCTGCAGCAACATCACTTCCAGCAAGTCGCTGACGGTCTCCGTATGCGAAATGATGTAGTTGCGCACCGCGCGCGCACCGAACTTCGCGCGCGTCTCGCGGGCCGCTTCGAGCACGCCGAGCTCGCTTTTCGCGAGATCGGAATATTGCGCGTAGGGAAGGCGCAGCGGGCGCGGCTGCGCGAGCTCCTTCAGCAGCACTTCGCGCTTCTGCTCTTCGGTGAGCGACGCGTAATCCTCGACGACGCCCGCACGCGCGAGCAGCTCGCTCACGACGGCCTCGTGAATGTCCGAGCTTTGCCGCAAGTCGATGCTCGCGAGATGGAAGCCGAACACTTCGGCGGCGCGCGCGAGCGGCGACAGACGCAGGCTCGACATCGACGCGCCGTGATGCTCCGCGAGCGAATCAATCAGCACGTGCAGGTCGCGCACGAATTCGGAGGCATCGGCGTAGGGCGTCGCGCGAATCTGCGGTGCGCCCGGACCCGCGCTACGCACGGTCACGACGCCTTCGCCGAGCCGCACGCGCGCGCTCGCCGCAAGCCGCGTGTAGATGCCGATGAGCGCGCGCCGATACGGCTCGTCCTTGCGATGCGGCGACTGGTCGGGCGAGGCATCGGCGAGTGCTTTCAGGGCATCGCTCGAACCGGCGAGCAGGTCCGACACGGACAATTCCGCGCCGAGCTTGTGCGTCTCTTCCAGATAGTGTTCGAAGATGACGATCGCCTGACGCGTGATCGCGTTTTCGAGCGTTTCGCCGGTGACGAACGGATTGCCGTCGCGGTCGCCGCCGATCCAGCTTCCCATCTGAAAGAACGGCGGCAGGCGCACGGGCAGGCCGTGTTCCGCGAGCGCGGCTTCGATATCGGCGTAGAGCGCGGGAATTTCGGCGAGAAAGGTCGCGCGATAGTAAGACAGCGCGTTGTCGATTTCATCGGCGACGGAAAGGCGCGCGTCGCGCAACATGCGCGTCTGCCACAGCGACGTCACGCGTGCGCGCAGCACCGCTTCGTTCTGTGCGCGTTCGCGCGCGGTCAGTTCCTGATCGCGCTCGGCGAGCAGACGCGCGATATCGTGTTGCGCGTCGAGAATGCTCTTGCGCGAGACTTCGGTCGGATGCGCCGTGAGGACGGGTACGATCAGCGCATCGCCGAAAAATCTCTCGAGCAGTTTGCGCGTCGCGCTGATGTTCTTGTGCTCGCGCATGCGCTCGATCGCATACGCGATGGTGCCCGGCTGCGAACCCGAGCCCGCGAGCGCGTGAATGCGCCGCCGGCGATTGTGATGGCGGTCTTCGGCGATGTTCGCGAGATGCGAGAAGTAGCTGAACGCACGCACGACCGACACCGTCTGTTCCGGCGACAGCGCGCGCAGCTTCTTTTCGAGCGTCTGCGAGGCTTCGACGTCGTCCTCGCGGCGGAACTTCACGGCCGTCTGACGAATGGCCTCGACGACCTCGAACACGGCGTCGCCTTCCTGCTCGCGCAGCACTTCGCCGAGCACACGCCCGAGAAAGCGGATGTCTTCGAAGAGCGGGCGGTCCTTGTCGTCGCGCGTGCGGCTCGCGGGCTTCGGGGGCTTCGCGGCTTTCGCGACGGCCACGCCGTTGGGGCGCGGCGTTTTGAGCTTCGTCGGCGCGGTCTTGGTCGCGATGGCTTTCTTCGCGAGCTTCGGCGCGATGGCCGCTTTCGAAGCCTTCGCGGCCGTCGCGGCCTTCGTCGTGACGATGGGCGACGACGCCGCGCGCGGCGCGTCGGAGGAGGAAGACTTGGGCAATGCGGCGTTGCGGCGCGCCGGGCGAGCCGATCCGGATGACGTCACGTTGGGTTCCTCTCGAAAGCTGCGAAGCCAGGGTACATCGACATGATCCGGCGACCTCGACGGGCGCCGCATCGGCAGAAAATCGCGGGCCGCGCGAACGGCCGTGCGTCAAACCGGCGACAGCATGCCGCGGCATTCTTCGCGCCCCGAAGCGTTCATCGCGCGCGACGCGGCCGGGGCCGTCGTTCACGCCGCTAGGAACACACCACGGACGCCCCGAAAGGCGCATCGGACAAGGCTCTCGCGCGCTGCCCGGGTGTCGGTGGACCTTGGCGTGCGTGCTACCATTGTTCGCTAATGTCTATTCATCCATCCCGTCATTCGATCGAGCATCAATGAATTCCGAGACGCATTCAACGACACCGCCCGCGAGCATCATCATCGCTTCGCGGGAAAGCCGGCTTGCGATGTGGCAAGCCGAGCACGTGCGGTGTGCGCTGCACAAATTATATCCATCTTGCGACGTGAAAATCCTCGGAATGACGACGCGCGGCGATCAGATTCTGGATCGCACGTTGTCGAAGGTCGGCGGCAAGGGTTTGTTCGTGAAGGAGCTCGAAGCCGCGCTCGCCGAGGGCCGCGCCGATCTCGCCGTGCATTCGCTCAAGGACGTGCCGATGGAACTGCCCGAAGGCTTCACGCTCGGCGCCATCATGGAGCGCGAAGATCCGCGCGACGCTTTCGTGTCGCCGCATTACGCATCGCTCGATGCGCTGCCTGCGGGGAGCATCGTCGGTACGTCGAGCCTGCGTCGCGAGTCGATGATTCGCGCGCGCTTTCCTCATCTCGAAGTGCGGCCGTTGCGCGGCAATCTCGATACGCGTCTCGCCAAGCTCGACCGCGGCGAGTACGCGGCGATCATCCTCGCGGCGGCGGGTTTGAAGCGTCTCGGTCTGGAAGCGCGCATCCGTGCGCTGCTCGATCCGTCCGAGAGCTTGCCGGCAGCGGGGCAGGGCGCGCTCGGCATCGAGATTCGCGCGGACCGCGCCGATCTCGCCGCGTGGCTCGCACCTTTGCACGATGAAAACACCGCGCTCGCGGTCGAGGCGGAACGCGCGGTGTCGCGCGCGCTCGGCGGCAGTTGCGAAGTGCCGCTCGCCGCGTACGCTGTATGGCGCGACGGCGCGCTGAATCTGCGCGGCGCGGTGTCGATGCCCGACGGCAAGCGCGTGCTGCGCGCGGAGGAAAGCGCGCAGGCGCCCGATCTCGCCGCCGCGCTCGCGCTCGGCCAGCGCGTGTCGTCGGATCTCGAAGCGCAAGGCGCGATGGATATCGTCGCCGCGCTCAGCACCATGTCGCGCGCCGACGGCCCGAACACCGCGCCCTCGGGGCCGAAGTCCTGATGGCGAGCGAGCGCCGCGCCACCGTCGTCGTCACGCGTCCCGCCGGACAGTCGTCCGCGCTGCTCGCGCTCCTTGCGAGCGCCGGCTTCGACGCGCTGGAATTTCCGCTCATCGATATCGCGCCCGTCGCCGACGATGCGCCGCTGCGCGCCGCGCTCGACGAGCTTTTTCTGCCGCCGGAAGCGCCGGGGCGCTATGCGCTCGTCGTGTTCGTGTCGCCGAATGCGATCGATCATGCGTTCTCGCGGCTCGCCGCGCCGTGGCCCGTCGATTTGCCCGTCGCGGTCGTCGGTCCGGGCTCGGTCGCGGCGCTCGCGCGTCAGGGCGTGCACGCGCCGTCGCATCGCGTGATCAGTCCGTCGGCGCAAGCGCTCGATCCGCGCTTCGATTCCGAGGCGCTCTTCACCGCGATCGAAGCGCATTTCGGCACGAACGGTCTCGAAGGCAAGCGCGTGCTGATCGTGCGCGGCGACGGCGGCCGCGAATGGCTCGCCGAGCGGCTCGCGCAAGCAGGCGCGCGGGTCGAAAAGGCCGCCGCCTATCGCCGCGTGTTGCCGGAACCGTCGATGCAAGAGTGGGAGCGCATCCACGGATTGCTGGCCGGAGAACCGCACGCGTGGCTGCTGACAAGCTCGGAAGGCGTGCGCAATCTCGACGAGCTCGCCCACGAACATCTCACCGCCGACGAAATCGTGCTGCTCAAGCGCGCGCCGCTCGTCTGCCCGCACCCGCGCATCGCCGAGGCCGCGCGGGGAGCGGGTTTTGATAGGATTACGGTGTCCGGCGCGGGCGATGAGCGCAACGCGCACGCGCTGGAAGCGCTGTTCCCGCTCCAACGGGATCCGGAGGCTCACGCGCACGCGAGCGCATCGGCTTCGATAAATTCCTCATCCGCGCCGACGGACGCCAATCCGGCCACCGCGCCGGCCCAACAAACGGCTCAATCACGCATGACTGATTCGAACGATTCCAAGAAAGCTTCACCTCAGCCGAACGTGACACCGCCCTTGCCGCCGAACACGCCTTTCACGCCTTATGAGCAGCAGAAGAAGAACGGCGGCGCGGGCATCGTGGTGTTGTGGTTCGTCGTCGTCATTCTGGCGGTGGCGGCGGGCGCGGGCGCCTTCGTCCTGAACCGCAAGTTCGAGCGCACCGACGCGCAACTGTCGCAGCGCCTCGCCCAGTCCGACGAGCAGAACGCCGATCTGCGCGCGAAGGCCGATCAGGCCGCGAGCGCGACCACCGCGTTGAACACGCAGATCATCCAGTTGCAGGGCAAGCTCGCCGATGCCGAAGCGCACAGTCAGGCGCTGCAGCAGCAATATCAGGATCTCGCGAGCAATCGCGACGACTGGACCGTCGCCGAAGTCGAGCAGATTCTGTCGAGCGCGAGCCAGCAGTTGCAACTCACCGGCAACGTTCGACTCGCGCTTTTCGCGCTGCAAAGCGCCGACACGCGTCTTGCCGCGACCACCGGTCCGCAGGTCGTCGCGATCCGCAAGGCGATCGCGCAGGACATCGACAAGCTGAAAGCCACGCCGACGACCGATCTCACCGGTCTCGCGATCAAGCTCGACACGGCCATCGACCAGATCGACCAGTTGCCGCTTTCGGGCGAGGCGCCGATCGCCCGCGCCCGCGCGCAGGCCGCCGAGCCGGCCAACAGCGCGTCGATCGCGGCGGCGACCGGCGAGCCGCGCTGGAAGGTGCTGTGGCATCAGATCACGAACGGCATCGGCCAGCAGTTGTCGAGCCTCGTCTCGGTGCGCCGCATCGATAACGCCGATGCGATGCTCACATCGCCCGATCAAGGTTATTTCGTGCGCGAAAACGTGAAGCTGCGGCTGCTGTCGGCGCGTCTTTCGCTGCTGTCGCGCAGCGAGCCGACGCTCAAGTCGGACCTGCACGCCGCCGACGCCGCGCTCGGCCGCTACTTCGATGCCTCGTCGAAGAAAGTGCAGGCCGTGCGCGAGCTCGTGAAGCAGGTCGATCAGGCGTCGCTCGCCGTCGCCGTGCCGAACCTGAACGCGAGCCTCGCCGCCGTCCATCAGTTCAAGCGAGGCGGATGATGACGATTCGTGGACTCATCTGGCTCGCGCTGCTGTTCGCCGTCGCGGTGATCGTCGCGACCGTCGGCGGCTTCAACAACGGACAAATCCTGCTCGTGATACCGCCGTATCGCGTGGACATGTCGCTCAATCTGTTCGCGGTCGCGCTCGTCGTGCTGTTCATCGTGCTGTACGCGATCATCCGCGCGGTGCGTGGCGTCTGGAAGATGCCGTCGCGCGTCGCCGCGTACCGCACGCGCAGCAAGATCGCGAAGGCGAATGCGTCGCTGCGCGATGCGGTCGGGCATCTGTACGCCGGACGTTTCTCGAAAGCCGAGAAGGCCGCGCGCGATGCGTTGTCCGTCGAAGACAACAAGGGTGCGGCCGGGCTGATCGGCGCGAACGCGGCGCATCGTCTGCACGAATATGCGCGCCGCGACGAGTGGCTCGCGCAGGTTTCCGGCGCCGACTGGCAGGACGCGCGCCTGATGGCCACCGCCGACATGCGCGCCGATGGCCGCGACGCCGACGGCGCGCTCGTCGCGCTCACCGAAATGCAGGCGCAGGGCGGCCGGCGCATCCACGCGCAGCAAATCGCGCTGCGCGCGCAGCAGCAATTGAAGAACTGGGGCGAAGTGCTGAAGCTCGTGCGGATGCTGGAGAAGCGCGAGGCGCTGCATCCGGCGGTCGCGGTGCGGCTGCGCCAGGTCGCGGCGGAAAATCTGCTGCGCGATCGCCGGCATAACCCGGACGCGCTGCTCGAACTGTGGCAATCGCTGTCGGCGACCGAGCGCCAGTCGCCGCGTCTCGCCGATCTCGCCGCGGAACTGCTGATCGCGCTCGATCGTCGCGCGGAGGCGAAGAAGATCGTCGAAGACGCGCTCGCGCACAACTGGGACGCGCGGCTGTTGCGGCGTTATCCGGACTGCATCGTCGGCGGCGACGCTTTCCCGCTGATCCAGCGCGCCGAAGCGTGGCAGAAGGAACGCACCGAAGACGCCGACCTGCTTTTCACGCTCGGACGTCTCTGCCTGCATCAGCAGTTGTGGGGCAAGGCGCAGGCGTTCCTCGAATCGGCGCTGAAGCTCGCCGACAACGAACCGCTGAAGATTCGCACGCATCGCGCGCTCGCCCGTCTGCACGAACAGCTCGGCGACGCGGACAAGGCCGCGGAACATTACCGCGCAAGCGCGCTGGCGATGAACGTCGTCTGATTGCGCTCGCCTGACGCGTTCAGGAACGGGCTGCACGGGCGCGATGCTCATGCAGCCCATTTTTTTTGCACGCGCTTTCCGGACCGGCGTTTTTGCGTTGTCTGTACGCCACCGCACGGCCGATGCGCTTGTAAGATGGTCTAGTTTCCTTCCACCGATACGAGGATCGAAAGAAAAGGAGGCGGCGTGAGACGGGCGCTACACACATTGATCGGGCTTGCGCTCGTCGTTTTTCTGTCCTGGCCCGATACGTCGCATTACTTCGCGCAGGGCGTTATCACGTCCGCGCCGTGGACCGGAACCTGGGCCGCCGCGCCCGATGTCACCGCCGACCGGGGCTTCAACAATCAGACGATTCGCCACGTCGTGCGGACGAGCATCGGCGGGACGGCGGCGCGCCTGACGTTCTCCAATCTGTTCGGCACGCAGCCCGTTACGCTCGGCGACGTGCATGTCGCCCGTCGCGCGAGCGGCGCGCGGACGATCGCCGGCAGCGACAAGGCCGCGACCTTCAACGGGCAGACTTATGTGACGATTCCCGTCGGCGGCACCGTCCAGACCGACCCCGTTCCGTTTCAGGTGCCGGCGCTCGCGGACATCTCCGTGAGCTTCCATATTCCGTCGCAGACGCCGCCGGGATCGACCGGGCACGTCGAGGGCTTGCAGGACAACTGGATCGCACCGGGCGACGTCAGCGCGGACCCGGCGTTCACGGGCGGCGTCGTAAACGCGGCGGGCGAGCAGTCGTACTATTTCCTCACCAATGTCGATGTGATGAACGCCGCGGCGACGGGCGCGGTGGTCACCTTCGGCGCGTCGATCACGGACGGAATCGCGTCGACGCCCAATACGAACCGGCGCTGGCCGAACCGCCTCGCGGAGCGGCTGATCCGCTCAGGCATGACGGTCGGCGTGCTGAATCAGGGCATCAGCGGCAACGATTTCTTCACGAACGGTTCGGGCCAAGCCGGGCTGACGCGCTTCGCCCGCGACGTGCTCGCGCAGTCCAACGTCAAATGGGTGATCGTCTCCGACGACGCGGTGAACAATCTCATCAGCGGCAATCCGCCGAGCGCGCAGCAGCTCATCGGCGCGTATCAGCAACTCGTTCACCAGGCGGCCGCGGCGAAAGTGGGCCTGATCTGCTCGACGCTTACGCCCTTCGAAGGCCTCGACGAATGGACGCCCGAGATCGAGAACACGCGCCAGACGGTGAACGCTTATCTGCGCAGCAAGAGCAGCGGTTGCGATGCCGTGCTGGATCAGGCCGCAGCGCTGGGCCACCCGGCCGGCGCGCACGACTCGACGGCGTTCGCGCGCGCCTACAACAGCGGCGACGACCTTCATCCGGACGATGCCGGCATGCTGGCGATCGCCAATGCGGTCGATCTGGGCTGGTTAGCCGCGCTGCCGCCGATCAACGCGCCGACAGCGTGCGGGCGCATCGCGATGGGCGAGGGCCTTGCGGAAGGGCAATCGATCGCGGCGTGCAATGGAAACGTGCAGGTGAACTTGCGCGGCGACGGCTATCTCGTCGCGGTGAAGGATGGCGCGACGATCTGGTCATCGCAGGTGAGCGGCACGCCGGGCGTCGAACTGCGCATGCAGGAGGACGGCAATCTGGCGATGTACGACAACAATGGCGCGACGGTCTGGCAGACGCACACGTCGGGGCATCCGGGCGCCTACGCGACTATCTTGCCGAACGGCTATCTCGTCATCTTTTCGGCGCGCGGCACCGCACTCTGGTCGAGCGAGGGATGAAGCGCCGCGCCGAGCGCTTTCAGTACGTCGGAACCGACGGATCGACCTGACGCGACCATGCGTCGATGCCGCCGTAGAGATTGAACGTCTTCGTGAAGCCGCGCGATTCGAGGAACATCGCGACCTGTGCGCTGCGCGCGCCGTGATGGCAGATGCAGACGATCTGCGCTTCGTCGTCGAGTTCTTCGCTGCGTGCGGGGATGTCGCGCATCGGAATCGACACGATGTTGTCCATCTTCGCCGTCTGGATTTCCCAAGGCTCGCGCACGTCGAGCAGAACGGGAGCGGGGCGCGACGAATCGGCGAGCCACGCGGCGAGTTCGGGTGCGGTCAGGTTTTGCATGGAGATTCCGGCAAGATGCGCGCTACCGGATAAGGCCGGCAGCGCGCTTTCGGCTTAGAACTTGAACTGCGACGGATGCACCGCGTTCTTCAGCGGCGCGACGAGCGTTTCGAAGACATCCGACACGCGGAACTGCTTTTCGTCCACGCGCGTGATGATCTGCGCCTTCATGACCGGCGCCGAGCCGACGAACGCCGCGATGCGCCCGCCGATCTTCAGCTGTTCCAGAAATTCCTGCGGCATGACCGGCAGCCCGCCCGACACGCAGATCACGTCGTAAGGCGCGCCCTGATTCCAGCCGAGCGCGCCGTCGCCGGTGATCACGTCGACGTTCGTCACGCCGTTCGCCGCGAGGTTCTGCTGCGCGAAAGCGGCGAGCTCCGGCGAGATCTCGACCGTCGTCACGCTGCGGCCGCGGTGCGCGAGCAGCGCCGCCATGTAGCCCGAGCCGGTGCCGATTTCCAGCACGGTTTCGCCCTTGTGGATCGCGAGTTCCTGCAGGACGCGCGCTTCGACCTTGGGCGACAACATGCGCTCGCCGCCAGGCAGCGGAATTTCGAGATCGGCGAAAGCGATGTTGCGGTACGCGGCGGGAACGAAGTTCTCGCGCTTGACGATCGCGAGCAGGTTCAGGACGTCCTGGTCCAGCACTTCCCACGGACGAATCTGTTGCTCGATCATGTTGAAACGCGCTTGCTCGATGTTCATGTTCTGTGTGCGTGATGGCGACCGGAGCGGCTTGCATCGCGGCCGGATGCGGGGCTAGAAAACTACGAGATTGTAGCAAATCGAAGGGTTTTCCCGCCTGCTTTGCGCCCGACCTGCGCCCGACGCGCTGGCCTCCCGTGCGGCTAATGCGGCAGGCGGATATCGAACTTGAAGGTGATGAGCCGCGCGATCAGGATGAACGCCGTCGAAAATAGCACGTTGTAGATCGTGTCGACGTCGAGCCGTTCGAGCCCGAGATACATCCAGCATCCGGCGAACGCGCAGACCGCGTACGGGCGCGAGTCGCGCAGGATCAGCGGAATCTCGTTGCAGAGCACGTCGCGCAGCACGCCGCCGAACACGCCGGTGATGACGCCCATCATCGTCGCGGTGAAGGCGGGCATCTGGGCGTCGAGTGCGATCGACGTGCCCGACACGCTGAAGAGTCCGAGCCCGATCGCATCGGTGACGAGCAGCGCGCGCTGGTCGAAGAGGCGTGACGTGACGCGCAAAAAAAGCGGCGCGAAGATCGCCATCGCGAAGATGAACAGCACGTAGTCCTGATGCTCGACCCAGTAGAAGGGCCGGCGCGAGAGCAGCACGTCGCGCACCGTGCCGCCGCCGAACGCGGTCACGAGCGCGACGAGAAACGCGCCTACCGCGTCGAGCCGGCGCTTGCGCGCCTCGATGAGTCCGGAGAAGGCGTACGCGAAAATCGCGAGCGCCTCCATGATGGTGATGGCGAGGGTGAGTCTAGGATGCACTGTCCGGCCCCGGATTGCTGTTCTTGCCGAGGCTCCGGTCCTGCGACTTGTCCTGCGGATGATTGTGATGACGCGGCGTGCCGCCCGGCTGCAGCAGCACGAGCACCGCGCCCGCGCCGCCGTCGTGCGGCCGCGCCTGACAGAACGCGATCACCTCCGACTTCTGCACGAGCCACGCGCGCACCTTGCCCTTCAGCACCGGCTCCTTGCCGATGGACCCGAGCCCTTTCCCGTGAATGACGCGCAGGCAGCGCAGCCCGCGCTTCACCGATTCGCGGATGAACTCCGCGAGCGCCTCGCGCGCTTCCTCGCGGCGCATGCCGTGCAGATCGAGCTGCGCCTGCACGATCCACGCCCCGCGCCGCAGCTTTCTGACGACTTCCTGGCTGACGCCCGGACGATAGAACGACAGCGTTTCGTCGATGTCGAGCAGGCTTTCGGGATCGTATTCGTCGGAGAGCGCTTCCTGCAGCACCGCTTCTTCGTCGCGGCGGCTCTGCAGCGGCACGGGCGGCGGCGGTACGCGCGTGACGGTCGTGCGCGGCGGCGTCTTGAGCGGCTCGATTTCGCCGATCGCGCGACGAAACTCGTCGGCATCCGCGACGGCTTCCCGCTCGGCGCGCGCCGCCGCGACCCGCTGGACTTCGCGCTTTTCGGCGTCGGCCTTCAGCGCGCCCTTCAGCGACGACAGACCCGACAGGCCTTCGCGTTTCACGGCGGCGGCGACATCGCGCGCATCCACCGGTTTTTGCGCGGGCGCGGCCGGGCGCGGCGCTTCCTTGCGACGGACTTTCGGTTCGTTCGGATGAGGGAGATTCTTCGGCATCGTTCGGCCAGCGGAATGGGTCGGGGATCGGACTCGGCGCGCCGCGCGCCGGCGCCGCCGCGTGAAACGACGGCACGCGCGCGCCGAAACGAAAACGGGCCGGCGGAGTGAACCGTGGCCCGTCGTGGCTGCATTCTAGCGGCTCGCGCCGCCCGATCAGCGGTCGGCTTCGTGGCTCATCGAATGCGGCGTCGGCGTTTCGTCGATGGTTTCGAGATAACGCTGCGCATCGAGCGCGGCCATGCAGCCCGTGCCCGCGCTCGTGATCGCCTGGCGATAGACGTGATCCTGCACGTCGCCCGCCGCGAACACGCCGGGGATGCTCGTCGCGGTCGCGTCGCCGCTCGTGCCGCCCTTCGTGATGATGTAGCCGTTCTTCATCTCGAGCTGGTTGACGAAGAGATCGGTGTTCGGCTTGTGGCCGATCGCGACGAACACGCCTTGCAGCGCGATGTCGGTCGTCTTGCCCGATTGCGTGTCCTTGATGCGCAGGCCGGTGACGCCGGACTGATCGCCGGTGACTTCGTCGAGCACGTGATTCCACTTGATGTCGACAATGCCTTCCTTCTCCTTCGCGAGCAGGCGGTCGATGAGAATCGGCTCGGCGCGGAACTTGTCGCGGCGATGCACGACCGTGACCTTCTTCGCGATGCCCGCGAGATAGATCGCTTCCTCGACGGCCGTATTGCCGCCGCCGATCACCGCGACTTCACCGTTGCGATAGAAGAAGCCGTCGCACGTTGCGCACGCCGACACGCCCTTGCCCATGAACGCTTCTTCCGACGGCACGCCGAGATATTGCGCCGATGCGCCCGTCGCGATGATGAGCGAATCGCAGGTGTACTCGCCGGAATCGCCGATCAGACGGAAAGGGCGCTCGTTGAGCTTCGCGGTGTGGATGTGATCGAAGACGATCTCGGTGTTGAAGCGGCGCGCGTGTTCCTCGAAACGCTGCATCAGTTCGGGGCCTTGCACGCCCGACGGATCCGCCGGCCAGTTCTCGACGTCCGTGGTGGTCATCAGCTGGCCGCCCTGCGCGAGGCCGGTGATGAGCAGCGGCGACAGGTTCGCGCGCGCGGCGTAGACGGCGGCGGAGTAGCCGGCGGGGCCGGAACCGAGAATCAGCACTTTGGCGTGTTTGGGCGAAGACATGATGATGGTCCGTTATTGATGGTTTCGGATGCGCGCCTCGAGGCGCGCGAGCGATTGCCTGCGACGCAGCAATCTCGACGCCCGGTACATCCGATGAACCGTATTTGAGTGCAAAACGACGATTATAAAGGCGTCGGAAAAAGCCTTCCGAATGAACCTTTCAATCGGATTGATAGCCGCGCCGGGCCGAAACCGCGACATGACGCGCGCGTGACGAGTGTTACAGGTTGCAAGAACGCGCCGGTTTTTGCGCCTTTCACCGCAATGCAGCGTTTACAATAGTTCACCGTTCCATGCCGCTCTTGCGCAACAGGCGCGAGCCGCAAAAAAGCGATACAAAGCGACACCGAATCAATGGCCAAAGCTACCTATTCCGCGAGCCCGCAGGCATTGCCGCACCGCATGTCGCGGCTCTTCACCGAGATTCGCTGGATTCTCCAGGTCGCACTCGGACTGTTTCTCGTCATGGCGCTCCTCTCGTACAGCCGCAAGGATCCGAGCTGGACCCACGCGGTGAGCGTCGATCACATCGCGAACTGGGCGGGGCGCGTCGGCGCGTACACGTCGGACATCCTCCTGCTCGTCTTCGGGCTATCGTCCTACTGGCTGATCGTGCTGCTCGCGCGGCGCATCATCGCGAATTATCGAAAGATCACGCATCCGCCGGTCGTCGACGAAGACGCGCCGAAAGACCGCACCTGGCTCGCCGAAGCGTTCGCGTTCGTGCTCGTGCTGCTTGCCTCCGACGGCATCGAGGCACTGCGCATGTGGTCGCTCAAGGTGCAGTTGCCGCGCGCGCCGGGCGGCGTCGTCGGCGATGTGGTCGCGCGCCATGTATCGCACGCGCTCGGCTTCACGGGCGCGACGCTGTTTCTGCTGATCGCGCTCGCGATCGGCCTCTCGCTGTATTTCCGCTTCTCGTGGCTGTCCGTGTGCGAGAAGGTCGGCGACGGCATTCTCGATGCGATCACCGGCGCGCAACTGCGCCGCGAAGCCGGACGCGATCGCAAGCTGGGCGAAGCGGCCGCGGTCAAGCGCGAAGGCAAGGTCGTGCGTTCGCGCGAGAAGAGCGAGGATCACGAGCCGGTGATGATCGTGCCCGCCGCGCCCGCGCCCGCGCGTTCCGAACGCGCCGAGAAGGAAAAGCAGGTGCCGCTCTTCAAGGACCTGCCGGGCGATTCCACCTTGCCGCCGCTCGCGCTGCTCGATCCGCCGCCGAAGACGCAGGAAACCATCGCCGCCGATACGCTCGAATACACGTCGCGTCTCATCGAGAAGAAGCTGAAGGACTTCGGCGTCGAAGTGAGCGTGGTCGCGGCGTATCCTGGGCCGGTCGTCACGCGCTATGAAATCGAGCCGGCGACGGGCGTGAAGGGCAGCCAGATCGTCGGTCTTGCGAAGGATCTCGCGCGCTCGCTGTCGCTCGTGTCGATTCGCGTCGTCGAGACGATTCCGGGCAAGAACTTCATGGCGCTCGAATTGCCGAATCAGCGCCGTCAGACGGTCAAGCTCTCCGAAATTCTCGGCTCCGAAGTCTATGCGAACGGCGCATCGCCGCTGACGATGGGCCTCGGCAAGGACATCGGCGGCAATCCGGTCTGCGCCGATCTCGCGAAGATGCCGCACTTGCTCGTCGCGGGCACGACGGGCTCGGGCAAGTCCGTCGGCATCAACGCGATGATTCTCTCGCTCTTGTACAAGGCGAGCGCGGATCAGGTCCGGCTCATCCTCATCGATCCGAAGATGCTCGAAATGAGCGTCTATGAAGGCATTCCGCATTTGCTGTGTCCGGTCGTCACCGACATGCGGCAGGCCGGCCACGCGCTCAACTGGGCGGTCGCCGAAATGGAACGCCGCTACAAGCTGATGAGCAAGATGGGCGTGCGCAATCTCGCGAGCTTCAACACGAAGATCGACGAAGCGAAGAAGCGCGGCGAAAACATTCCGAATCCGTTCAGCCTCACGCCCGACGAGCCCGAGCCGCTCACGCGTCTGCCGAACATCGTCGTCGTGATCGACGAACTCGCCGATCTGATGATGGTCGTCGGCAAGAAGGTCGAAGAGCTGATCGCGCGCATTGCGCAGAAGGCGCGCGCGGCGGGCATCCATCTGATTCTCGCGACGCAGCGTCCTTCGGTCGATGTGATCACCGGCCTCATCAAGGCGAACGTGCCGACGCGCATGGCGTTCCAGGTGTCGTCGAAGATCGATTCGCGCACGATTCTCGATCAGCAGGGCGCGGAGTCGCTGCTCGGCATGGGCGACATGCTCTATCTGCCGCCCGGTTCGGGCCTGCCTGTACGCGTGCACGGCGCGTTCGTGTCGGATGAAGAAGTGCATCGCGTCGTCGACAAGCTGAAGGAGCAGGGCGAGCCGAACTATATCGAGGGCATTCTGGAAGGCGGCCTCGCGGGCGATGGCGACGAAGGCTCGGCGGGCGCAAGCGGAACCGGCGGCGCCGATGGCGAGTCGGACCCTTTGTACGATCAGGCGGTCGAGGTCGTCATCAAGAACCGTCGCGCGTCGATATCGCTCGTGCAGCGGCATTTGCGCATCGGATACAACCGGGCGGCGCGTTTGCTCGAACAGATGGAGAACTCGGGGCTCGTGTCGGCGATGTCGTCGAACGGCAACCGCGAAATCCTCACGCCGGCGCGCGACGCGGAATGACCGCGCGTTATATGGAGAACATAAGCATGAAGCAGTTTACGGGGCGCAGTTTCGTCAAGGCATTCGGCACGGCGCTGGTTTCGGCGTCGATGCTGGTCGCATCGCACGCATTCGCGAGCGGCACGGAGCAATTGAAGGCGTTCGTGTCGCAAGTCCACGCGGCGCGCGGCGACTTCACGCAGCAGGAAATCAAGGCGCCCGGCAAGACCAACAACGGCGCGACGTCCACGCAAGTGCCGACCAAGGGCGCAGCCTCCAGCGGCACGTTCATGTTCGCGCGGCCGGGCAAGTTCATCTGGTCGTATCAGAAGCCGTATTCGCAAATTCTCCAGGCCGACGGCGACAAGCTCTACGTCTACGACAAGGATCTGAACCAGGTCACGGTACGCACGCTCGGCGGCGCGCTCGGTGCGAGCCCGGCGGCGATTCTCTTCGGCAGTAACGATCTGGAAAAGAACTTCAACCTGCGCGACGCGGGGGAGAAGGGCGGCATCGACTGGCTCGAACTCACGCCCAAGGCGAAGGACACGCAATTCGAGACGGTCGGCATCGGCTTCAAGGACGGCAACCTGCAGGCGATGGAACTGCACGACGTTTTCGGCAACGTGACGCTGCTGACGTTCTCGAACATCCAGAAGAACCCGCCCATCAAGAGCGATACGTTCAAATTCACCGTGCCGAAGGGCGCGGATGTCATCAACGGCTGAGGTTTCAGGTCCGGCCGCGCGCGTCAGGCGTGCGCGGCTTGCATGTCCTCGACGAACGCTTCCACGATTTCCCGTTTCGCGCTGCCCGAGCGTTCAGCGCGCGTGACCATGTGAAACGCGACGCGATAGCGCATCGCTTTCGGGTTCAACGGCGCGAGCAACCCTTCCTTCACGTAGGGCGCGGCGAAATGCTCGGGCAGATAGCCGAGATGCCGGCCCGACAGCACGAGCATCGCGACGGCCTCCATGTTGTCCGCGACCGCCCCGATATTGCGCGGCGTCAGCTCGCCCGCTTCCGGCAGCGGATAGCTGCGCCACGCCCAGTCGTGCTCGAACGCTTCCGGTACGGCGACGCGTCCCGCGCGCGCGAACAGCGGATGCTCGCGTCCGCAATACGCGAGTTGATCCTCCGCGAAAATTTCGGTGTATTCGAGCGACGGCACGCGATGCCAGAAGTATCCGATCGCCATCTGGATGCGTTCGGCGAGCAGCATCTCTTCGAGTTCACCGGGCGAGCGCACGAGCACCGCGAAGCGCACGGATTCGTCGCGCTGCCGGAAACGCGCGATCGCCTCGCTGACGCGCGCGTTCGCGCTGACAGGCGTGTTGCCGATCATCCCGAGCGTCAGCGTGCCGACGAGCTTCTTGCCGACATTGCGCGCGGTCGAATCGAAGGTGTCGATGGCCGCGAGCAGCGTCCGGCACGCCTCGACGAACGGCTCGCCGCGCGAGGTCAGCGCGAAGCCGCCGCGTCCGCGCTCGCAAAGCCGGTAGCCGAGCCGCGTTTCCAGCGTCGCGAGCTGCGTGCTGATGGTCGACTGCCCGACGTTGAGCGTCGCTTGCGCGGACGAGACGCCGCCCGCATCGACGATGGCGAGAAACACGCGGATCAGGCGCAGATCCAGATCGGAAAGGTGAGTGAACATGACCGCCGTCGATACATCGATAAATATCGATGTTAAGTTGATTTCTTCGCCATTTTATCTCCGCGGGAAAGCAGCTATTAATAGTCGGATCGACCACCCGCCGCCATTCGACGCCATGAATCCTTCCTCGCCTTCGTCGCTTTTCGCTCCAGCCGAACACTTCGATTCGCATTTCCTCGAACAGCGCGCCGAGCGTCCGCAGCCGCTTTCCGGCAATCAGATGCCGCGCTGCGGCGGCATCACGACGATGATGCGTCTGCCGCACGTTCAATCGGCGGAAGGGCTGGATGCCTGTTTCGTCGGCGTGCCGTTCGATCTCGGCACGTCGAATCGCACCGGCGCGCGATTTGGCCCGCGTCAGGTGCGCAGCGAGTCGGTGCTGCTGCGTCCGTACAACATGGCGACGCGCGCCGCGCCGTTCGATTCGCTGCGCGTGGCTGATATCGGCGATGTCGCGATCAATCCGTACAACCTGCTCGATTCGATCGACCGCATCGAGCGCGCGTATCGCGAAATCCTGAAGCACGGCTGCAAGCCGCTGACGCTCGGCGGCGATCACACCATCGCGCTGCCGATCCTGCGCGCGATTCACGCGAAGCACGGCAAGGTCGGGCTGATTCATATCGACGCGCACGCGGACGTCAACGACACGATGTTCGGCGAGAAGATCGCGCACGGCACGCCGTTTCGCCGCGCGGTGGAAGAGGGCTTGCTCGATTGCTCGCGCGTCGTGCAGATCGGGCTGCGCGGCACGGGCTACGAAGCGGGCGATTTCGACTGGTGCCGCGAGCAGGGCTTTCGCGTCGTGCAGACGGAGGAATGCTGGAACAAGTCGCTCGTTCCGTTGATGGACGAAGTGCGCGCGCAGATGGGCGATGGGCCGGTGTACATCACCTTCGATATCGACGGCATCGATCCCGCGTTCGCGCCCGGCACCGGCACGCCGGAAATCGCCGGGCTGACGGTGCCGCAAGCGCTGGAGATCGTGCGCGGCGCGCGCGGGCTGAACATCGTCGGCGCGGATCTCGTCGAGGTCGCGCCGCCTTACGATCCGTTCGGCACGACCGCGCTGCTCGGCGCGAACCTCGCGTTCGAGTTGCTGTGCGTGCTGCCGGGCGTGGAGTATCGCGCGGCGAAATAACGCTTACGCGTAGGCGCGACGTCTGCCCGACACGAGCAGCAGATAGCACACCGCGCCGAGTGCGAGCGCGGGCAGCGTCGCGCCGAGATTCGGCAGCCATTGATTGATCGCGTGATACGCCGCGATCCCGATGCCCCACGCGATGAACGCGCTGACGTGCCATCCGCCGGAGAAGCCATAGCGGCCGTTGACATCGGCGAGCATGGCCGCTTCGATGCGGCGCTTGCGCACGATGAAGTGATCCGCCAGCACGACGCCGAAGAGCGGCGCGAACACCGAGCCGATCAGCAGCAGGAAGTTCTGATACTTGCCCATCTCGACGACGAGCGCGACGAGCGTGCACAGCGCGCCGAACGCGCACGAGAGCAGCGGCACGCTCGCGCGCGCCCAGAACGTGCCCGTCGATACGGCGGCGGAGTGGATATCGGCGAAGGCGTTGTCGGTTTCGTCGATCAGGATCAGGAAGAGCGCGAGTCCGCCGCCCGCCTGCGCGAACGCGGTCGTAAGAAGCGCATCGCCGCCGCCCGCCGCGAGCCCGTAGATCGCGCCGAGCGCATAGAACCACAGATTCGCGATGCCGTAGCCGAGAAGCGTGCCGCGGAACGCGCCGCCCGCGCTCTTGCCGAAACGCGTGTAATCGGCGATCAGCGGCAGCCACGACAGCGGCATCGCGACGACCAGATCGATGCCCGCGCCGAACGCCATTTCGCCGGTGCCGGGACGCGCCATCAGCGCGGCGAGATCGTGCTTCGCGAGCAGATTCCAGGTGAGCCAGCCCGCGCCGCCGAGCAGGAGCCAGATTCCCCACGTTCTCAGAAAGCGGCGCACGAAGGAGAGCGGGCCGCTCACCGCGAGCAAGGTAGCGAGCGCGCCGAAGACGAGCGTCCAGACGAGCGGCATCGAGAGATTGAAGGATTGCTTCGCGAGCGCGTCGGCGGAATCGCGCATCACGATGATCTCGAACGAACCCCAGCCGACGAGCTGGATTGCGTTGAGCACCGCCGGCACCGATGCGCCGCGCACGCCGAGCGTCGGGCGCAGCGAGGACATCGCCGCAAGCCCCGTATCCGTGCCGACGACGCCCGCGAGCGCGAGCAGCACGACGCCGATCACCGTGCCGATGACGATCGCCGCGAGGGCGTGCGGCAGCGACAATCCCGGCACCAGCAGCGCGCCCGCCTGCGCGACCAGCAGGCCGATGCCGAGCGAGAACCAGAGCGCGAAGGCGTCGCTCGTGCCGAATGCGCGCCGCTCCGGCGGCACCGGCGTGAGCGGCGCGTAAGTCGAAGTTTCGCCGTGCGCTGCGGCGTTCGTGGTGTGCTCTTGCCCCATCGGATTGCGTCCTTATATGGATTGTTCAGGCGTGGCCCGCGTTGGTCGCGGCCCTCAGGCTGTCATAATGACCCGATTCTGCGGCCGCGCCGCGCCTTTGCCGAAGCGCGAGATTATCGCCGCGATCCACCCAACTGCGTCAATCTGCATCGCACAGCACATGTTCGAAGAAAACCGTGGCACCGTTCCGCTCGCGGAGCGCCTGCGCCCCCGCACCATCGACGACGTGATCGGCCAGAAGCATCTGCTCGGGCCGAGCAAACCGCTGCGCGTCGCCTTCGAATCGGGCGAGGCACATTCGATGATTCTCTGGGGCCCGCCCGGCGTCGGCAAGACCACGCTCGCGCGTCTCATGGCCGATGCGTTTCACGCGCAGTTCATCTCGCTGTCGGCGGTGCTGTCCGGTGTCAAGGACATTCGCGAGGCGGTGGAAACGGCGCAGATTCATCGCGCGAACGGGCATCAGACGCTCGTGTTCGTCGACGAGGTGCATCGCTTCAACAAGAGCCAGCAGGATGCGTTCTTGCCGCACGTCGAATCGGGATTGTTCGTGTTCGTCGGCGCGACGACGGAGAATCCGTCGTTCGAGGTGAACAGCGCATTGTTGTCGCGCGCGGCGGTGTACGTGCTGAAGAGTCTGGACGCCGATGAACTCAAGGAACTGCTGGAACGCGCAACGAAGGAACTCGGCGGCCTCACGTTCACCGACGAAGCCCGCGACGCGCTGATCGGTTCCGCCGATGGCGACGGCCGCAAGCTCCTGAACAATCTGGAAATCGTCGCGCGCGCGGCGGCGCAGCAAAAGCAGACGGAGGTCGACGGCGCACTGCTCGGCAGCGCGCTCGCCGAAAACCTGCGCCGCTTCGACAAGGGCGGCGACGCGTTCTATGACCAGATCAGCGCGCTGCACAAATCGGTTCGCGGCAGCAATCCGGACGCGGCGCTCTACTGGTTCTGCCGCATGCTCGACGGCGGCGCGGACCCGCGTTACATGGCGCGGCGCATTGTCCGGATGGCGTGGGAGGACATCGGCCTCGCCGATCCACGCGGCGCGCGCATCGCGCTCGACGCCGCCGAAACCTACGAGCGGCTCGGCTCGCCCGAAGGCGAACTGGCGCTCGCGCAGGCGCTCATCTATCTCGCCGTCGCGCCGAAATCGAACGCCGGCTACAACGCGTACAACGAAGCGCGGCGCTTCGTCGGCAAGGATCAGTCGCGCGGCGTGCCGGTGCATCTGCGCAACGCGCCGACCAAGCTGATGAAGGAACTCGGCTACGGCCACGAATATCGCTACGCGCACGACGAGCCCGACGCCTACGCGGCCGGCGAGACTTATCTGCCCGACGGCATGCGCGATCCGTACTGGTACAAGCCGACGCCGCGCGGACTCGAAGGGAAGATCGGCGAAAAGCTCTCGCGTCTCGCCGAACTCGACGATGCGTGGCGGCGCGAGCATCGCGACGAGAAGAAGCGCTGAAACCGGCGCGGTCCGTTTCGCGCGCGCGCTCGCCGCGTTTCGCCGATCCCGCCCGGCGCGCGATGACCGTGCGCTAAAATCGGCGTTTCCGATTACTTAACAAAGCAGCCCCGCCATGCTCGACATCCAAACCCTCCGCAAAGACCTGGACGGCGTCGCGAAGCGTCTCGCCACTCGAGGCTACACGCTCGACGTCGCCGCGTTCGCCGCGCTCGAAGCCGAGCGTCGCGAGATCCAGACCCGCACCGAAGAACTCCAGGCACGCCGCAACAGCCTGTCGAAGCAGATCGGCGCGATGAAAGGCCGCGGCGAGGACACGTCGGCGGTAATGGCGGAAGTGAGCGGCATCGGCGACACGATGAAGGAATCGGCGGCGAAGCTGGATGAGATCCAGAAGCGTCTGTCGGACCTGATGCTGACCGTGCCGAACCTGCCGCACGAAAGCGTGCCGGTCGGCAACGACGAGACGCAGAACGTCGAAGTGCGGCGCTGGGGCGCGCCGCGTTCGTTCGACTTCGAAGTCAAGGATCACGTCGATGTCGGCGCGCCGCTCGGTCTCGATTTCGAAACGGGCGCGAAGCTCTCCGGCGCGCGCTTCACGCTGTTGCGCGGGCCGATCGCCCGGCTGCATCGCGCGCTCGCGCAATTCATGATCGACACGCATACGGAGCAGCACGGCTACACCGAGGCGTACACGCCGTACATCGTGAATCCGGAGATTCTCTACGGCACGGGCCAGCTGCCCAAGTTCGCCGACGACATGTTCCGCGTCGAGAAAGGCGGCGACGAGAACACGGTCACGCAGTACCTCATCTCGACGTCGGAGATCTCGCTCACCAACACGGTGCGCGACAGCATCCTCGAAGCCGACGCGCTGCCGGTGAAGCTGACCGCGCATTCGCCGTGCTTCCGCTCCGAAGCGGGCTCGTACGGGCGCGATACGCGCGGCCTGATCCGCCAGCATCAGTTCGACAAGGTCGAGATGGTGCAGATCGTGGCGCCCGAGCATTCGTACGCCGCGCTCGACGAGATGGTCGGCCAGGCGGAGACGATCTTGCAGAAGCTCGAACTGCCGTATCGCGTGATTACGCTGTGCACCGGCGACATGGGCTTTTCGGCGGCGAAGACGTTCGATCTGGAAGTGTGGCTGCCGGCGCAAAACACGTATCGCGAGATTTCGAGCTGCTCGAATACCGAGGCGTTCCAGGCGCGTCGCATGCAGGCGCGCTTCCGCAATGCGCAGGGCAAGCCGGAGTTCGTGCATACGTTGAACGGCTCGGGCCTGGCGGTCGGCCGCACGCTCGTCGCGGTGCTGGAGAACTTCCAGAATGCGGACGGCTCGGTGACGATTCCCACAGTGCTGCGTCCGTACATGCGCGGCGCGGAAAGAATCGAAGTTTCCGCGTCGGCCTGATGTTTATTTTCAAAAAGGGGCTTGGAAAGCGCGAAAGGGTTCGATATACTTTCGTTCTTCGTTGAGCAACGACCAGTTCACGAAGACCCGCAAGGGTAGACGGAGAGGTGGCAGAGTGGTCGAATGTACCTGACTCGAAATCAGGCGTACGGTTTTCCCGTACCGTGGGTTCGAATCCCACCCTCTCCGCCAAGACACAAAAACCCCGCAAGTCGAAAGGCTTGCGGGGTTTTGCTTTTGCGGCTCCGCTTCGTCGAGGCGGAGCGCGTCTTCAGGTCGTGCACCTCGCGATATCGAAGCGCAATTCGGGTTCGGGCACGCCGCCATCGTCGCTCGATGACTGCTGCACCTTCACGATCGATCCATAAGCCGAAGGCGTGAGCGTCACGAGCCACGCATTGGAGCCGACCAGCAACTCCGTCGAGCCCTGATCGCGTCGCGTCTGCGCGGACGGAATCATGCGTTGCAGACAACTCGATATATCCGACGCAGGCCGCGCCGACGAAACATGAATCACGGGTTTCGACGCACGCAGTTCGGGATCGCTCGTCGAACTGCAGGCGGCGAGGGTGGCGACGCCCGACAGCACGGCGCAAAGAGAAGCAGATCGATGCAGGTTCATAACACTCCGGCAGGTCAGAAGTCGCGCCACTAAAACACAAACGGTCGCTCATCACAAGATCGAACGACGACGGCGACGCACGCACAAACAACGCGCCCGAAGGCTCGAAATGCAGCGCCGATGCGCCTCCGCGAGCGGAGAGGCTGCGCGGGAGTGCTATCATCGGGCCCATTGTCCTCGCGCGCCGCCTGCGTCGAACATCGGCGAAAAGGCGCGCGCGAGGCGGCACGAACCCATTCGCATTGCTCAATGGCCATCACGCTCAAGACACCCGCCGACATCGAAAAGTTGCGCATCTCCGGCCGCATGGCCGCCGAAGTCCTCGCGATGATCGGCGAATACGTCCGCCCGGGCGTCACCACCGACGAACTCGACGCCATCTGCAATCGCTTCATCGTCAACGAACTGAAGGCCGTGCCCGCTAACGTCGGCTACATGGGCTTTCCGAAAACGATCTGCACGTCGGTGAATCACGTCGTATGCCACGGCATTCCGGGGGCGAAGGAACTGAAGGAAGGCGACATCATCAACATCGATGTCGCGATCATCAAGGACGGCTACTACGGCGACACGAGCCGCATGTACTACGCCGGCACACCGAGCGAGCAGGCGCGCCGTCTCACCGAAACCACCTACGAAGCGATGGTCGCCGGCATGCGCGAAGTGCGTCCCGGCGCGACGCTCGGCGACGTCGGCGCGGCGATTCAAAGCGTCGCGCATCGGGAAGGCTTCTCGGTGGTGCGCGAGTATTGCGGACACGGCATTGGCCGCGTGTATCACGAAGATCCGCAAGTGTTGCATTACGGTCAGCGTGGCGCGGGCCTGCGTCTGAAGCCGGGCCTCGTCTTTACGATCGAGCCGATGATCAATGCGGGCCGCGCCGGCACGCAGCAGTCGCGCGACGGCTGGACCGTGACGACGAAGGACCGCTCGTTGTCCGCGCAGTGGGAGCACATGGTCGCCGTGACCGACGACGGCTTCGAAGTGCTCACGCCGTGGCCGGATGGCACGGGCAGCTATGCAGCGCCATGAGCGCGCGTTCGCCATGCCGTGTGCGTTGTAAAGCACTTTCCCGGATTTAGGAATTGACGGGTTCGCCCGTTCGGTTGAAGCTATGCCGATGGCCCGAGCGCCGGACCGGCCGACAGAGCCGCACGCGTATCCCGCCTGAAAGCCAGAGAGAAATTGTCCGCATGAGCGCCCGCATGAGTCCCTCACTGACCGTCAGCCGCATCGCCGCGCAACAAGGTTCGGTCTTGCGCGAGCTTCGCACGGCATCGCTGCGCGAAGCGCCATACGCATTCGGCGAAACGCTGGAAGATGCGCTGCTCGTCGATCCGTCGTCGTTCGACGACACCGCGTCGCTGCATGCGAGTTCGCCCCGGCTCGCGACGTTTCTGCTCTACACCGAAGGTCATCCTTGCGGTCTCGTGCACGCGTACATCGAAGAGGCGCCGAACGAGCGCGCATTCGTGAGCGCGCTGTGGGTCGCGCCGGCCGTGCGGCATCTGCGTGGCGGCGAACTGCTCGTGAACGTCGCGTCGCGATGGCTCGCGCAGCAAGGCGTCGCAGAGGTGCATGCGTGGATATCCGAGGAGAACCGCACCGCGGTGCGCTTCTACGAGCGCCTCGGCTTCGGTCCCACCGGCGATCGTCGCGCGATGCCGTCTCACGAGCAAGAAGCCGAGTCGCTCTTCGTGCGCCACATGCATCCCGAAGAGGACGACTGAGGCGCCTCCGCTTCGGCTTCGTCTTCGCTTCACGCATCTTCGTCGTGCGCGTTCGTCGCACGCACTTCTCGTTTCCGATAGCTGAAATCGGTCCTAAAAATTATGGCCGTGTGCGACAACGCCTGTAAAATACGCAAAATTTTTGGCCGTTCTTATGTCGCTCAACAAAACGCCCTTCTTCGAACTGCGCAGCGGCTCCGTCGACACGCTTCTCTTCGTCGTCAAGACTCCCGACCTCGATGCCCTGCGCACTGAACTCACGCGGCGCTTCGAAGCGACTCCCGAATTTTTCGCAGGCGATGTCGTCGCCATCGACGTGCGCCGTCTCGCCGAAGGCGAACGTGTCGCGCTTGCCGATCTGGAAAAGGTGCTGAGAGACGTCCGCATGCGTCCGATCGGCATCGTCGCGCTGCCCGAGCAGACGTGGGCGATTCAATGGGCGAACGCGGGCGGCCTGCCTGTTCTCGAAGCACGTGACCGGCGCGGCGCGCCCAAGCCCTCCGTCGACGAAGCGAAGCCCAACACCGAAGCTGCCGCGGTGATCGAAGCCGCGGTCGCGAACACGCCGCCGCCGCCCGCGCTGCCGGCGCCGGCGACCATCATCGATCGTCCGCTGCGCTCGGGGCAGCAGGTCTATGCGAAGGGCGATCTCATCGTCCTCGGGCTCGTGTCATACGGGGCCGAAGTGATCGCCGAAGGCAATATCCATATCTATGCGCCGTTGCGAGGCCGCGCGCTCGCGGGCGTGCACGGCAATCTCGACGCGCGCATCTTCTGCACCTGTCTCGAGCCGGAACTCATCTCCATCGCGGGCATCTATCGAACGACCGAGAACCCGCTGCCGGCCGACGTGCTCAGCAAGCCGGTGCAGATCTGGCTGAACGAAGAAAAACTGATGATCGAACCGCTGCGTCTGACCTGACGGGTTGCATCGATTCGCGCGCCCGATGCCCTTGGCGCGCGCTCGCAGGCAACGCAAGCGGACTTATTGACGAACACAAGGTACTTGTATGGCAAAAATCATTGTGGTGACCTCGGGAAAGGGCGGCGTCGGCAAGACGACCACCAGCGCGAGCTTCGCATCGGCGCTCGCATTGCGCGGCCACAAGACGGCCGTGATCGACTTCGACGTCGGTCTGCGCAATCTCGACCTCATCATGGGTTGCGAACGCCGCGTCGTGTACGACCTGATCAACGTCATCCAGGGCGAAGCGAATCTGCATCAGGCGCTCATCAAGGACAAGAAGTGCGAGAACCTCTACATCCTGCCGGCATCGCAAACGCGCGATAAAGACGCGCTGACTCTCGAAGGCGTCGAGAAGGTCATCAACGAGCTGATCAAGATGGACTTCGAGTACATCGTCTGCGATTCGCCGGCGGGCATCGAATCCGGCGCGCTGATGGCAATGCACTTCGCCGACGAAGCGCTCATCGTGACGAATCCGGAAGTGTCGTCCGTGCGCGATTCGGACCGCATTCTGGGCATTCTGTCGTCGAAGACCAAGCGCGCGATCGAAGGCAAGGAACCGGTCAAGGAACATCTGCTCATCACGCGCTACAACCCGAAGCGCGTAAGCGAGGGCGAAATGCTGTCGCTCTCCGACATCCAGGAAATTCTGCGCATCGATCTGATCGGCGTGATTCCGGAATCGGAAGCGGTGCTGCACGCATCGAACCAGGGTTTGCCGGCCGTGCATCTCGATGGCACGGATGTCGCGGAATCGTACAAGGACGTGGTGTCGCGATTCCTCGGCGAGGAAAAGGCGCTGCGCTTCACCGATTATCAGAAGCCCGGTTTGCTGCAACGCATCTTCGGCACCAAGTAAGGGGACGCAATGTCGATTCTTTCGTTTTTGCTGGGCGAGAAGAAGAAGTCCGCTACGGTCGCGAAGGAACGCTTGCAGTTGATCATTGCGCACGAGCGCGCGGGTGGCAAAGCCGCCGCCGATTATCTGCCGGCGTTGCAACGGGAACTGGTTGCCGTGATTTCGAAGTACGTGAAGATTTCCGATGACGATATTCGAGTCAGCCTCGAACGTCAGGACGATCTCGAAGTGCTGGAAGTGAAGATCGAAATTCCGCAGGCGTGATGCCGCGTGCGGCGCGTGCTTGCGCGCCGCGTTTATCGAAAGAGCCAGAATCTCGGGATTCTGGCTCTTTTGCTTGGCGCGTTATCGTTTGCGCGTGTCATTTCGACGCCGCCGATGCGCGGTCGATCAGCGTTTTCCGGGGCCAGAAAAAAGAACAGGCGCGAGGCTTTCGCCGGGCGCCCAAGAAACGCTCCCGCCATAAGCAGGAGCGGAGAGGAGATGAGAGCCGTGCGTTAGGTTCGACGAGCGATCCGACGAACGGCATTACCTGCTCAGAGTGCCCGCGCGGGGGAAAGTTCAACCGATTTGAAATTTTTCTGTAGGTCCGGCGTCTGATGCCGGCGCGCGCGGCTCAGGCGGTCAGCACTTCGAAGGCGAGCACGGCCAGGATCGCGCCGACATTCGCGATGACGGCTTCGACGAGCACGCCTCGCCATGTCGCCGGTCGGAACCTGATCGCGAGCAGCAACGCGGTCGAAAGCGCGATGGCGATCATCGCGACGAGATGAGCGCTCTCAACATGAAGACGCATGCCCGGCCTCCTTCTGGTTCGCGGCACAAGTTTTCCGCGCATCGTTTTTGTCGAACTTGTTTCGAGTATAGGCAGCGGCATATTTACTGGAAAGCGGACAAAAAAGTCATTTTGCCGCCAGCTTGCCGACTGGCACCGAGTGTTAATTTAAATACTCGTTGATTAAGGGAATTTTCCTTTCGGAGCAGGTACAAACCGCGTATGTGCGCCAGCCCGTCCGGCGGCGCGCCGAAACCGCAGGTCCGTGGAGCATTCGCCAGATGACTTCCCCGACGACACGTTCTCTCGAAGTCGATTTCTTTCGAGGAATCGTGCTGCTCATTATCGCGGTCGACCATATAACGGGAAGCGTGCTATCGCGCTTTACGCTGCACCAGTATGCGTTTTGCGATTCCGCCGAAGTTTTCGTGTTTCTCGGAGGTTATGCGTCGGCGGCGGCTTATACGGCGCTTGCGACTCGCCGTAGCGATTCAGCCGCCCGCCGACGCTTTTTCAAACGCAGTTGGGAAATTTATCGCGCGTATCTGTTCACTGCGTTTCTGATGCTGGTCGGCGGCGCGATCCTGATGGCGCTTCAAGTCGACACGCCGATGGTCCAGTACACCGAGTGGCCGAACTTTCTCACGCGGCCGTTCGGCCTTGCGGTCGATATCGTGCTGTTGCGTCAGCAGCCGTATCTGTCGGCGGTTTTGCCGATGTATTCGGTGTTCGCGCTCGCAGTCCCGGCGATCGTGCCGCTCGCGCAGAAGAAACCCGTCATCGCCATTTTCGGCAGCCTGCTTGTGTGGCTCGCGGCCATGCCGCTGCTGCGCTTCCTGCCGGGCACATACGGCGAAGCGTGGTCGTTCAATCCGTTCGCGTGGCAGTTGATGTTCATGACCGGCGTGCTCGCGCGCGTGCAGCCGATCAGCGACGAATTCCACGCCGGCCGATTCGCGCGCTGGCTGACCGCCGGGGCGATCGCGCTGGCGCTGACCTTCGCGTTCGCCAAGCTCTTCCTCGAAACGCAGGCGCCGCCGGGATACATGAAGCAGAATCTCGCGACGCTGCGCATCGTGAGCTTCGCCGCCATCGCGTGGATCGTCGCGCGCGGCGTGTATGCGGGCTGGGTCGGCAAGCTCGCACGCAGGCTGCCGGGCGTCGTCACGATCGGCCAGCAGGGGCTCGTGTGCTTCATCGCGGGCACATGCGTGTCGCTCGTGCTCGATTCGGCGCTGCGCGCGATGGGCGTGCTCGGGCTCGGGCGGTATCCGTCGCACTGGATTCTGGGGCTGATCGCCGATGGCATCGCCATTGTCAGCCTGCTTGCGCTCGCGCGCTTCTGGGCGGATCGGAAGGCGGCGAAAGCGGCGAGTGCGAAGAGCGTCGAGCGGCCGGCGCCGCGTATGCCCGTCATCGAGGGCAGGCCGGTCCCGGCGCACGCCACGAACCGGCGCGATCGCTGAGCGCGCCGGTTTCTCTCGTGCTTACTCCAGCGTGATGTGGCGCGTCTCGCGCATACACAGCACGGCGATCAAACTCACCGCCGCAGCCGCCGACACATATCCGCCGACCCACGCGAGCCCGCCGCGATTGGCGAGCAATTGCGCGATGTACGGCGCCACCGATGCGCCCAGAATCCCGCCGAGGTTGTACGCGACGCCCGCGCCCGTGTAACGCACGTTGGTCGGGAAGAGCTCGGGCAGGAGCGCGCCCATCGGTGCGAACGTGACGCCCATCAGGAAGAGCTCGATCGTCAGGAAGAGCGCGACCTGGATCGTGTCGCCGCTGCCGAGGAGCGGAGACATCGCGAAGCCGGAGAGGATCGCCAGCAGACAGCCGACGATCAGCACCGGCTTGCGTCCGAAACGGTCGCTCGCGATCGCGGAGATCGGCGTGGCGAGCGCCATGAACACCACGGCGAGGCACAGAAGGCCGAGGAAGGTCTCGCGCGCGAAATGCAGTTTGGCCACGCCGTACGACAGCGAAAACACCGTCGAGATATAGAAGAGCGTGTAGCAGACGACCATCGCGAACGCGCCGAGCAGCGTCGGCACGAGATGGCGCCCGAGCAGCGTCGCGACCGGCACCTTGACGCGTTCTTCGCGCTCGACGGCCGCGCGGAACGCCGGCGTTTCCGCGATCTTCAGGCGCACGTACAGGCCGAGCGCGACCAGCACCGCGCTCACGATGAACGGCACGCGCCAGCCCCAGCTGCGGAATTGCTCATCGGAGAGCGAGAGCGCGAGACCGAAGAACAGACCGTTCGACGCGAGAAAGCCGATCGACGGCCCGAGCTGCGGAAACATGCCGAAGAGACCGCGTTTGCCCTTCGGTGCGTATTCGGTCGCGAGCAGCGCCGCGCCGCCCCATTCGCCGCCCAGCCCAATGCCTTGGCCGAACCGCAGGATGCACAGGAGGATCGGGGCCGCGCTGCCGATCGAATCGTAGCCGGGCACGAAGCCGATGAGCGTCGTCGAGAGGCCCATCACGAGCAGCGAGGCGACGAGCGTCGATTTGCGGCCGATGCGATCGCCGAAGTGTCCGAAGATGAACGAGCCGATAGGCCGCGCGAAGAACGCGATGCCGAAGGTGACGAACGCCGAGAGCGCCTGCGCGGCGGGCGAGTCGTGCGGAAAGAACACCGGTCCGATGACGAGCGCGGCGGCGGTCGCGTAGACATAGAAGTCGTAGAACTCGATCGCGGTGCCGATGAAGCTCGCGAAAATCACGCGGGAAGCGCTTTGGGATCCGTCGCCGGGCTTTGCGGCGGAAAGCGAGGGTGAGGCCATGTTGTCTCCGTTGTCGTGTTGCCTTGGTGCGAAGCATTGTCGCGCGCATCGCCGGGCAAGAGCGATCGGAATGACGAACGATGTCGTCGTTCCGGCGCGAGTCAGCTTTTTGTAGGGATTGCGATGCAATGGCGGGAAAGCCAGGGTTGGACGGCGCGTGAGTGGCGCGCGGTGTCGCGGCGCAGTTCGGCTGCGCTCGGGCGCTGCGCCGGACGCGCGGGGTGAGCGCGAGGCGCAGGCCACGCCGGAAGCGGGTCCGGCCGGGGTGCAAAAAATTATAACGAGCGTGCCGGCCGAGCGCCAATCAATCGATGGTCGTGGCTTGCGGCGAATGGGACGTCTGTAGCTGGAACTGGCCGTTGTCGTTGAACATCCAGCCTTCGAAAAGCTCCAGTTGGCCGTTGCCGTTCAAAAGGCGCGGGGGCGGCGCGGGCAGCGGCGATGCGCGGCGCAGCGAGGCGAGCGCGGTGGCTTCGGCTTCGTCATCGCCGTTGGTGCGATACACCGACGATTCGACGAGCCGCCCGCCGCGATCCACCGTAAACGACACGAGCACGAACGAGCGCAGCATCGCTTGCGGCGTGCCCTTCAGCACGAGCGACGGATTGCGCTCGAAGATGCGCTGCGCGATGCGCGCCTTGTACTCGTCGAGCGTTTGACCGGAGACGGCCGGCGCGGGCGCGCGCGCAGCCACGACGCTGGGGGGCGGGGTGATCGTGCAGGCGCTCATCGCCGACGCAAGGACGAGCGCGGCGGCGGTACGGCGAAAACGTGACGCGGACATCGCAACAATGGCGGGATGGCGTTACTTAAATGGTAGTCGCTGCAAAGGCCGTCAGCGAACCGAATTCGTGCGCCCGGACGCATTCAGGCGCGCGTTTTGCTGCCGATGCTTTCATTCGAAAGCACTTTAAGGAGGGCGCCATGAACAGCGAGACCAACCGTCCGGAAGACGGAAAGACGGCCGAGCACAGCGACAACGAGAAAAGCAAGCTGCCCGAGCGCGATGACGACAACCGCAAGCAAGGTCCGAACGACAGGCCGGGCAAGCAGTCGGGTGAGGGCGAGGCGCCGGTCGGCTGAGTCGTGCATGGCGTGTGCGGTATCGGCGGCGCGGTGCTAATGTGGAAAGGGGATGTCCCCGGATTTCGGGAGAATGCCATGACACGCAAGAACGATCCTGCGCCGTCGGGCGCGCCCGCAAGGAAGCAGCAACCGGCTTCCGCGGCGCATTCGAAGAGCGAATCGCAACGCGCCGCGCCCAAACAGGACGCTGCGAAGGCGGAGCCGGTTCCGCACGTCCGGCCGCCCGTCAGATCCGATGACAATTGAGCGTTCGGTTTCGATTATTCGGTGTAGGGCTTGACGAGTTCGGCGCAGCGCATCGGCGCGGCAGATCTGACCGCGCCGGTTTCGGCCGCGCGCGTTTCCACGCAGCGGTAGAGGCTATTGTTTTTCTGAAGCACGTAGGTGTCTTCGGGAAGGCCGGAGTTGCGCGCGGCCACGCTCGTTACCGCGACGATCCCATATCCGTTTTGAATCAGGTCGAAGAGCGTTGTTTCGGTCGCGCGCCATTGCGCGTTTGGCTGAGGCTGGGCATGCGCCGACAGGCTCACGGCGGCGATGCAGCCGACGAGGATGGGCATGATGCGGCCTGACTTCATGGGCGACTCTCCGCGTTGTGATCGATGAGGCGGTTAGATGGCGTTATGGCCGTAGTGTTCACGTCGATGTTTCTCGGGGCGTGGCATCGGACGAAAAAAAGCCTCGCGAGTGCGAGGCCCAAGTCCAACCTTTCCCATTGAAGACCTCCTTCGAATCGAGCATGGGGGGAACTCGGAAGGAGGCAGAAGGGAAGATACGTGGCTCCGGAGACGTCGGATAGGCGTTTTGTCTGAAATTGATGGTTCAGGATAGCGAAGCAACGGGCCAGCCTTGGCGCGTTCGAGCGCGTCGCGAAAACGGAGCGGCAAAAGACAAAGCCCCGTAAGCGTTTGAACTTACGAGGCTTGATTTGATCTGGCGGAGGCGGTGAGATTCGAACTCACGGAAGGATCGCTCCTTCGCCGGTTTTCAAGACCGGTGCCTTAAACCGCTCGGCCACACCTCCAGCAAGGCGCGTATTGTAGCGCAACTCGCAGCCGCGCAGGAACGCTCATCCTTCGAGCGATTTCGTCGCCTTGAGCGCGGGAAAAAGGCGCATCCACAACAGCGCGACGACAATCGTGCCGATTCCGCCGATCAGCACCGCCGGCACCGCGCCGAGCAGTCCCGCCGTCATCCCCGATTCGAACTCGCCGAGCTGATTCGACGTGCCGATGAACAGCGAATTGATCGCGCCGACGCGTCCGCGCATTTCGTCGGGCGTCTGCAACTGCACGAGCGACATCCGCACGACGACGCTGATCACATCCGACGCGCCCAGCGCCGCCAGCGCAATCAGCGACACGTAGATATTGCGCGACAGTCCGAAGACGATCGTCGCGATTCCGAACGCGATCACCCCGCCGAACAGCGCATTGCCCGCGCGCTGCCGCAGCGGAAAATGCGCGAGCCAGATCGATCCGGCCAGCGCGCCGGCCGCGGGCGCCGCGCGCAGAACGCCGAGTCCCCACGGTCCGGTATGCAGGATGTCGCGCGCGTAGACCGGCAGGAGCGCGGTCGCGCCGCCGAGCAACACGGCGAAAAGATCGAGCGACAGCGCGCCCAGAATCACCGGCTTGCTGCGAATGAAACCGATACCCGAAAAGAGCGCTTCGAACGAGAGCGGCGCGCGCATACGCACGGCTTCGTCGATTCTGATCGCGGCCACGGCGCACGCCGCGACGAGAAACGCGACGCTCACCGCGCCGTACACGGTCAGCGCGCCGAACCCGTAGAGCACGCCGCCCATCGCGGGACCCAGGATCTGCGCCGTCTGATTCGCCGACGTCGACCACGCGCTCGCATGCTGCAACTGATTGCGGGCGACGAGATTGGGCAAGAGCGCGGCCATCGACGGCGATTCGAACGCGCGCGCCGCACCCGTCACGGCGGCGATCGCGTAGATCGGCGCGACATCGTGCCAGCCGTGCCACGCGCCGAGACACAGCACGAGCGCGGCGATGCCCTCGATCGACTGGCACACGTACGCGATCACGCGTCTGTCGTAACGGTCCGCAACGTGCCCGACGACGAGCGTCAGCACGAACATCGGCAGGAATTGCGCGAGGCCGACGAGACCGAGCGCGTAGGCGCTATGCGTGATCGAATAAACCTGCCATCCGATCGCGACCGACATCATCTGAAACGCCACCGACGACATCACCCGAGCGCTCCAGAAAAGCGCGAACGGGCGATGCCGCATCACCGAGTTCGGCGCCATCGTCGGCGCGCTCAATTGTGCGGATCCTTCAAGAACAGTTCCTGGAGATCGTTGAGAAAGCGTTGGCCGAGTTCGGTCGGCGCAATGCGTTCGATGTCGCGCGTGATGAGCCCGCGTTTTTCCGCTTCGGCGAGCGCCGGCTCGATCGCGGACAGCGCCAGTCCCGTGCGCTCGACGAACGAATGCACCGGAAAGCCTTCGACGAGCCTAAGCGTGTTCAGCATGAACTCGAACGGCAGATCGCGCGGACCGACTTCGCGTTCTTCCTGGATCGCGGTTTCGGCCGGCGAAAGCGCGTGATCCATATAGCTCGAAGGATGCTTGAAGCGCGCCTGACGCAGAATCTTGGACGGAAACGACAGCTTCGTATGCGCGCCCGCGCCGATGCCGAGGTAATCGCCGAAGCGCCAGTAGTTCAGGTTATGCCTGCTCTGACGGTGCGGCTTCGCATACGCCGACACTTCGTAGCGCGCGTAACCGGCCTCGCGCGTGCGCTCGTGGATCCAGTCCTGCATGTCGGCGGAAGCGTCGTCGTCGGGGAGCGCGGGCGGGTATTTGGCGAAGACCGTGTTCGGCTCCATCGTCAGGTGATACAGCGACAGATGCGGCGGCGCGAACGAGATGGCCGTCTCGATATCGTGCTTGCACTCGTCGAGCGATTGCTGCGGCAGCGCGAACATCAGATCGAGATTGAAGTTGTCGAAGTGCTTCGCGGCGATCTCGACGGCTTTTTTCGCCTGCATCGCATCGTGAATGCGGCCGAGCGCCTTCAGATGCGCCTCGTTGAAACTCTGAATGCCGATCGACAAACGATTCACGCCGCTCGCGCGAAACGACGCGAACTTGGCCGCCTCGAACGTGCCGGGATTGGCTTCGAGCGTGATTTCGGCGTCGGCATCGATGGGCAGCAGCGCGCGCGCATCGGAGAGAAGGCGGTCCAGCCCTTTCGCCGATAACAGCGATGGCGTGCCGCCGCCGATGAAAATCGTATGCACCTGCCGTCCCCACACGAGCGGCAGCGCGCTTTCGAGATCGGCGCGCAGGGCATCGAGATAACGTTCTTCGGGAAACGTGTCGTCCTTCCACTCGTGCGAGTTGAAGTCGCAGTACGGACACTTGCGCACGCACCACGGGAAATGCACGTACAGCGAAAGCGGCGGCAGCGACGTCAGCCGGATGCTTCCCGGCGACGTGAACGCCTGCACGATGTTGATCGTCTTCGGTCCGGCGCTCACGCAAGTTCCTTCAGTCGTTGCAGTAACTCGCGCAACGCGAGCGCGCGATGGCTGAGCGCGTTCTTGCGCGCGGGATCGAGTTCGGCGGCGGTCGCATCGAGCGTCGGCAGGAAGAAGTGCGGATCGTAGCCGAAGCCATTTGCGCCGCGCGGCGCATCGATCACTTCGCCATGCCAGCGGCCTTCCGCGATGAGCGGCTCGGGATCGTCCGCGTGACGCACGAGCACGAGCACGCAGAAGTAGTAAGCGCGGCGATCCGTGTGCTGAGCGAGGTCGGCGACGAGCTTCGCGTTGTTCGCGGCATCGCTTTTGGCGCCGCCGCTCATCGACGCATAGCGCGCCGAATACACGCCCGGCGCGCCGTTGAGCGCGCGCACGCAAAGGCCGGAATCGTCGGCGAGCGCGGGCAGGCCGGTGAACGTCGCGGCGTGCCGCGCCTTCGCCAGCGCGTTCTCGACGAAGGTCGGATGCGGTTCGGGCGCTTCGGGCACGCCGAGTTCGCCCTGCGCGATCAGTTCGATGCCCGCCGCATCCAGCAGCGATGCGAATTCGCGCAGCTTGCCCGCATTGTTCGATGCGAGCACGACGCGCCCAAGACCATTGACGTCAGACACCGCGAATCCCCAGTGCTTCCTTCTGCTTCAGGATCAGCGCCTTGATGCCGCTGTCGGCGAGCGCGATCAGCTCGTTCATCTCGTCGCGCGTGAAGGGCGCGCCTTCCGCCGTGCCCTGCACTTCGACGAAGCCGCCCGCGCCCGTCATCACGACGTTCATGTCGGTATCGCATTGCGAGTCTTCGTCGTAGTCGAGATCGAGCACGGGCGAGCCTGCGAAGATGCCGACCGAAATCGCCGCGACGAAATCCTTCACCGGCGACTTCGCGATCCTGCCCGACGCGAGCAGTTTGCCGACCGCATCGTGCGCGGCGACGAACGCGCCCGTGATGCTCGCCGTGCGCGTGCCGCCATCGGCCTGAATGACGTCGCAATCGATATGCAGCGTGCGCGCGCCGAGCACGTCCAGATCGAACACCGAGCGCAATGCGCGGCCGATCAGCCGCTGAATCTCCTGCGTGCGGCCCGTCTGCTTGCCGCGCGCGGCTTCGCGGTCGCTGCGCGTGTGCGTCGCGCGCGGCAGCATGCCGTATTCCGCGGTGAGCCAGCCTTGCTCCCGGCCGCGCAGAAACTCGGGCACGCGCTCGGCGATGCTCGCCGTGCAGATCACCTTGGTATCGCCGAATTCGACGAGCACCGAGCCTTCCGCGTGCTTCGTGTAATGCCGCGTGATGCGTACGTCGCGCAGCTGATTCGCGCGGCGGCCGCTCGGACGCGGGGGAGAAGGCTTGAGCAGGGGAGAGTCGGTCATGGATGTCGGAAGAAGAGTGTGGAACCAGCAAACTGAGCGATTTTATCGTCATTCACTTTCAGGCGTTGCGCGTGCGCCATGCGCGCCGGTCCGCCGTCCGGGCGGCTTTCGCGGTAAAAATGGGATAATGCGGGTTCCTCGCCCGGCGGCCCAACGCAGGCCACTCACAGGCACTTTCGACAGCGCCGGGCGTTTCGTATCGAATGGGTCTTCGCAACGAAGGCTCTCTATCGCGAGACGTACCATGATCTACAGCATGACAGGCTATGCCAGCGCGACGCGCGAAGTCGTCGCGGATGGCGCGGGACCCAATGGCGCGGGCGGTTCGGGCGTCGGTGTATCGGTGGAATTGCGCACGGTGAATTCGCGCTTTCTCGACCTGAACTTCCGCATGCCCGAAGACGTGCGCGCGACCGAGCCGCAATTGCGCGAAATGCTGATGACCAAGCTCTCGCGCGGCAAGGTCGATATCCGCATCAACCTGAATCGCGTCGAGCAGACGGCAAACGCGGGCGCGCTCAATCGCGACGCGCTCACGCAGCTCGCCGCGCTCGAACGCGCCGTGCTCGATATCTTCCCCGACGCCGAGCGCATGCGTACCGGCGAAATCCTGCGCTGGCCCGGCGTGCTCGCGGAAAGCTCGGTGTCGCAGGAAACGTTGCGTGAGGCCGTGCTCGCGTGCGGCAAGCAGGCGATCGCCGATCTCATCGAAGTGCGGGCGCGCGAAGGCGCGGCGCTCGGCAAAGTGCTGATCGACAACGTGACGGAGATGGAAACGATCGTCGCGCGCATCACGCCGCTCGTGCCGGAACTCATCGCGAAGCATCAGCAGAAAATTGTCGAGCGGCTGCAGGACGCGCTCGGCATCGCGACGACCGAAGGCGGCGGCGCGGTCACGACGAGCGTGCCGCGCGAGGAAATCGCCGAGCGTATCCGCCAGGAAGTGACGATGTACGGCATTCGCATCGACATCGCGGAAGAATTGCAGCGTCTCACCGCGCATCTGAACGAAACGCGGCACGTGCTGCAAAAGGGCGGCAAGGTCGGCAAGCGTCTCGACTTCATGATGCAGGAGCTCAACCGCGAAGCGAACACGCTCGGCTCGAAGGCCGCCGCGAAGGAACTCGCCGACGCATCGATGACGCTGAAACTGCTCATCGAGCAGATGCGCGAGCAAGTACAGAATCTGGAGTAACGCAACATCATGCCGAATACCACGCATCGCTCGCACAGCCATTACACGGGCATCTATCCGGGCAACCTGTTCATGGTCGTAGCGCCCTCGGGCGCGGGCAAGTCCACGCTCGTGAACGCGCTGCTCGCCGAGGACAAGGACATTCTGCTGTCGGTTTCGTACACGACGCGCGAGGCGCGCTCGAAGGAAACCAATGGCGTGCAGTATCACTTCGTGTCCGTCGATGAATTCATGGAGCGGCGCGACAAGGGCGAGTTTCTCGAAAGCGCCGAAGTGCACGGCAACTACTACGCGACATCGAAGCTGTGGATCGCGGAGCAGATGAAGCAGGGCCATGACGTGCTGCTGGAAATCGACTGGCAGGGCGCGCAGCAGGTGAAGAAGCAGTTCCGCAATGCGGTGGAGATTTTCATTCTGCCGCCGTCGCTCGATGCGCTCGAAGACCGCCTCAAGAAACGTGGCCAGGATTCCGAAAAAGTGATCGTGCGGCGTCTGCTCGCGGCCGGCAGCGAGATGGCGCATGCATCGGAAGCGGAGTATGTCGTCATCAACGAGAACTTCGATCGCGCGCTTAACGAACTGCGCTGTCTCGTCGCCGCGACGCGCCTGCGCTTCACGTCGCAATACGCACGCAACACGCAGCTTTTCGTGGACCTCGGCATCCACTCCACGCCGCAAGCGTGACGCATTGCAGTGGCCGGGTCGATCGGTCACATAAGGTAGAATAAAACCCATATTCCGAAGGAAACAAACATGGCCCGCATCACTGTCGAAGACTGCCTGAAACAAATCCCGAATCGCTTCGAGCTCGCGCTTGCGGCAACGTATCGCGCGCGCCAGCTCGCACAAGGCCACACGCCGAAGATCGAAAGCCGCGACAAGCCGACCGTCGTCGCGCTGCGCGAGATCGCCGCGGGCCAGGTTGGCATCGAAATGTTGAAGAAGGTGCCCGTCTAAGGGCCGCAGTTCCACACGGTTTCATTTTTTGCAACCGACAACCCAGCGCGTCACGTCACCACGGAGGGGAAGATGAGTCAGACACCGTTGCCCATCTCCACCGCCGTGGATCCCGATATCGAAGTCGACGCCGACTCGATGCTCGATGCCGAAAAGCCGCACGCGGCGCGCAAGTACATTGACGCGGTTCTCGAACAATCCTTCCGCCATCTGTTCGGGCCGACCGCCACGCCGGAGCAGCCGCGCAAGCACGACGTCGTTTCAATCGCGAAACTCACGAACGCGCTCGCGAGCTACATCACTCCGGAAGAGATCAAGGAAGTCAAGGCGGCTTTCCACTTCAGCGACGAGGCGCACCTCGGCCAGTATCGGCAGAGCGGCGAGCCGTACATCACGCATCCGGTCGCGGTCGCGGAAATTTGCGCGGGCTGGAAGCTCGATGCGCAATCGATCATGGCGGCGCTGCTGCATGACGTGATCGAAGACCAGGGCGTGACCAAGACCGAAATCGCGGAGCGCTTCGGCGCCAAGGTCGCGGAACTGGTCGACGGCTTGTCCAAGCTGGACAAGATGGAATTCCGCAATCGCGAGGAAGCGCAGGCGGAAAACTTCCGCAAGATGCTGCTCGCGATGGCGCGCGACGTGCGCGTCATTCTCGTCAAGCTCGCGGACCGGCTGCACAACATGCGCACGCTCGGCGCGGTGCCGCCGGAAAAGCGCAGGCGCGTCGCGCGCGAGACGCTGGACATCTATGCGCCGATCGCGCATCGGCTCGGTCTGAACAATACGTATCGCGAGTTGCAGGATTTGTCGTTCGCGAACTTCAATCCGAATCGTTACGCGACGCTCGAAAAAGCGGTGAAAGCGGCGCGCGGCAACCGGCGCGAAGTGGTCGGCAAGATTCTCGAAGCGGTGCAGCGCACCATCGCGGATGCGAAGATCAACGCGGAAGTCACCGGCCGCGAAAAAACGATCTACAGCATCTACAAGAAGATGCGCGACAAGCAGTTGTCGTTCTCGCAGGTGCTCGATGTGTACGGCTTTCGGGTCGTCGTCGAGGGCGCGCTCGAATGCTATACGTGCATCGGCGCGCTGCATGCGCTCTACAAGCCCGTGCCGGGCAAATTCAAGGACTACATCGCCATTCCGAAGGTGAACGGCTATCAGTCCTTGCACACGACGCTGGTCGGCCCGTTCGGCGCGCCGATCGAGTTCCAGATCCGCACGCGCAAGATGCACGAGATCGCCGAGGCGGGCGTCGCGGCGCATTGGCTCTACAAGAACGGCGGCGCCGATCTGAACGACGTGCAGAAGCGCGCGCATCAATGGCTCAAGTCGCTGCTGGACATCCAAAGCGAGGCGGGCGACTCGAGCGAGTTCCTCGAACACGTCAAGATCGACCTGTTCCCGGACGCCGTCTACGTGTTCACGCCGAAGTCGAAGATCATGCCGCTGCCGCGCGGCGCGACGGCGCTCGACTTCGCGTATTCGATTCACAGCGACCTGGGCAACCAGTGCGTCGCGGTGAAGATCAACAACGAACTTCTGCCGCTGCGCACGGAGTTGAAGAGCGGTGACATCGTCGAGGTGATCACCGCACCGTACTCGAAGCCGAATCCCGCGTGGCTCGGCTTCGTGCGCACCGGCAAGGCGCGCTCGGCCATCCGTCACTATCTGAAGACGATGCGACTGAACGAGTCGGTCCAGTTGGGCGAGCGGCTCGTCGATCAGAGTCTCAAGGGTTACGGTCTCGCGCTATCCGACGTCACGCCGGAAGTATGGGAAAAGCTCGTGCTTTGGACCGGCAACAAGACGCGTCAGGAAATCTTCGCCGATATCGGTCTCGGCCGGCGCGTGGCGGCGGTCATGGCCAAGCGCATCGAGGTGCTGATGAACGGCATCGCCGATGACGAAGATCACCCGCATCGCGAGCATCACAACACGAATACCGCGCCGCCGGTCGTCATCACGGGTACGGAAGGCATGTCGGTGCAACTGTCACCGTGCTGCCGACCGATTCCGGGCGACGACATCATGGGCTATATCGGCATCGGACTCGGCATGGCCATCCATACGACCGAATGCCGCGTGGCGCAGCGCATCCATCGGCGCGATCCGGGCCGCTGGATCGACGTCGCGTGGGCGCCGCAGCCGGGCCGTCTCTTCGACGTCGCCGTCAAGGTGCTCGTGAAGAACACGAAGGGCGTGTTCGCGCGCGTCGCGGCGGACATCACGTCGGCGGACGCGAACATCGTGCATATCGCGATGGACGAAGACGTGTCGCAGGAAGCGAAGCTGCTGCGCTTCGTGATCCAGGTGAGCGACCGCGTGCATCTGGCGAACGTCATGCGCCGCGTGCGCACCAATCCGGACGTGATGCGCATCGCGCGCGAGCGTCCGAGCGACGAACCGCATCACCGCAATCAGGACGGCGGCATGCGCATCGACCGCGAGCGCGCCGACTACTGACGCGGCGCGGGTATGCGGCGTGCATGCCTGTCGTCGTTCGACGAACAGGAGAGAGCGCCGTAATGAACACATCCGATCTCGAAGGCGCCACGCTCGACTATTGGGTCGCGCGCGGGCTGCACGAATTCATCCGGGAAATTCACTTCACCGATAGCGGCGAGACGCTGTCCATTCGCGGCAACGATCGCGGCAAACCCTGGGACGGGCGTTTCCTGCCATCGACGTCATGGGATGCAGCGGCCGTGGTTCTGGAGCGCGCCTGCAAGCTCGAGATGCACGATCACGGGCGCGGGGAAGTGGTCTGCACCGTCACGTTCGGCAAGGACGGCAAACCCGTGGAAGGGCGCGGCGCGTCGCTACGCATCGCCTTGCTGCGGGCGTTCGTGCGGCATGCTTTCGGCGATGCCGTCGACGACGAATTCCCGCGCCGTTCTCAGACGCTGCTCGGCGCGCGGGCTGAGGCGATCGGGGAGTCGAGCGCGGTGGCTTCGGTGGAGGATGTGCCGAGGCCGGACCTGGGTATCGGCGATATCGGCTCGGTGCCGCGACAGTAGATTGCGCGCTACGGTCGGGACAAACAAAAAGGGCCTTCCGTATGGAAGGCCCTTCGAAAGATGGCGCGGCTGGCAGGATTCGAACCCACGACCCCTTGGTTCGTAGCCAAGTACTCTATCCAACTGAGCTACAGCCGCACGCAAAACGGTACAACACTATGTTACTTCAACGCGCTAATGGTTAAGCGCTTGATGACCTCGTCAGAGCGAGAACATCCGAAAAGGTGGCGCGGCTGGCAGGATTCGAACCCACGACCCCTTGGTTCGTAGCCAAGTACTCTATCCAACTGAGCTACAGCCGCACGCAGAAGCGGAATTATAGCCAAGCCGATTCTGAAAAGGAAGGGGTTTTGGCCAGAATTTCGAATTTTCTGTCGATGCGCCTCCGACGAAAGATGGCCTCGACGTGGTAAGTTGATGTTTCGAAAGCAAGTACATTCCGGAATTCGACATCAATCGGCAACGAGCGGCATCATGAACAAGGCATTTGTCAAAGAGTCGGACGACACCGACGACGACCTCGAACTCGGCCAGCCCGACGTCCCGGCGGGCACGAAGAACTACATCACGCCTCAAGGCCATCAGCGGCTGCGTGACGAGTTGCTGCAGCTTCTCGATACGGAGCGCCCGGAAGTCGTCAGGCTCGTTTCGTGGGCCGCTTCGAACGGCGATCGCTCGGAGAACGGCGACTACATCTACGGCAAGCGGCGGCTGCGCGAGATCGACCGGCGCATCCGCTTCCTGGGCAAGCGCCTGGATCTCGCGGAAGTGGTGGACAGCAGCAAGCAGGAGAATGTCGATCAGGTGTTCTTCGGCGCGACGGTGGACTACGCGGGCGACGACGGCGACGTGAAGACGGTGACGATCGTCGGCGTCGACGAAGTCGATCTGGATCGCGGCTACGTGAGCTGGATCTCGCCGGTCGCGCGCGCGCTGCTAAAGGCGAAGATCGGCGATACGGTGCCGTTGCACACGCCTGCAGGCATTCAGCAGATCGACATCCTGGACGTCCGATATCCACGCTGAAGCGACGCGCAACGACGAAAAAAAAGCCGCTCCGAAGAGCGGCTTTTCTACAGCGGGACTGCTTGTGAAGCTTAGAAGCGGTGACGCATGCCGACCGTCGCCGAAACCTGGTTGCCGTTCGACGACATACCAACGCCGTTGATCACCGCGCCGACCGGCAGGCCGTCCTGGTCGGTCATGTGCTGGTATTCGCCTTGCAGGTAGACGTCGGTGCGCTTCGACAGCGCATACGCCGTTTGCAGGCTGAACTGGTGGAACTTCGGCTTTTCGCCTTCGATACGGCTATCCGTGTACGTGTACGCACCTGCGATCGACAGAGCCGGCGTCAGGTTGTAGCGGCCGTTCACTTCGTAGTTCGTGAAGCGCATGCTGTCGCCGTTCAGCGCGATGTTGCCAGCGCCTTGCGAGCCGACGTTCGTCAGCTGCGTCGCGTTGTCGAGCATCGTCTGCGTGAACACGAAGCCGACGGTTGCCGGGCCGAACGCGTAGTTGATGCCGCCGCCGAAGATGCGCTGACGCGAAGCGACGAAAGGCGTGTTGTCGGTCGTGACCGCACCGGCCGTGTTGTTCGTCGGCGAGCCGACGTTGTTCAGTTGCATGTACGCTGCAGCAACGTTCAACGGGCCGTAGTTGTACGACGCGCCGACGCTGTACGCACGGTTATCCGCGAAACCGCCGGCTTCGTTCGAGAAGCCGTACATCGCGCCCATCTTGAAGCCAGCGTAGTTCGCGCTCGTGTACTTGACCGAGTTGTTGACGCGGAACGTGTTGTCGAGGTTGTCGTTGTCGAACGGGTGAGCGAACTGCGTGCCGCCGTATTGCGTGCCCGTCAGAGCCAGAGGCCCGAGGAAGTCGACCACGGAGTCGTATTGACGGCCGAGCGTGATCGAGCCGAACTGGTTGCTCGACAGACCGACGAACGCCTGACGGCCGAACTCACGACCGCCCTGGCCGTTCGTGCCGTTCATGATGTTGAAGCCGTTTTCCAACGTGAAGATCGCCTTCAGGCCGCCACCGAGGTCTTCCGAACCACGCAGGCCCCAACGGCTGCCGTTGACCGAACCGCTCGTCGCCTTCCAGTTGCTGTGGCCTTGCTGGTTGTTCGTGTAGGTGATGCCCGCATCGATCAGGCCGTACAGCGTGACGCTGCTTTGCGCATGGGCGGCGGTAGCAAAAACGCCCGACAGGGCGGCGACCATGAGAGTCTTTTTCATCTTTGTAACTCCGAGAGCAGATAGGGCCGGGGACCCAGGCTTTGAGGAAACCTCGCTCCGGCGCGCTGCGAGAGGCGCGGGCGGAGGAGCAATGGATCGGCGTCACCGACACATTTGTTTCCGGACCAGACGAAGTGTAAAGACGGTGTTACAGCGCAAGGCGTTCCAATTTCCACAATAAATCATTGTGGATGCGGCAATGATCGATGGAACGCGTATTTTTCTTTATATACAAGGGTTTATCCGCGAATAAAGTCGTAAGAGATGCGGTGTCAACCAAATGACGTTGCGCATGCGCGACACGATTGCCGCAAGAAAACAACGGGAAACTTCTGGAAATTCGATTGTTGAGATATTTGAAACAGAAGTTTGCTGCTTTTGCGGGTAATGAATGCGGGCCGCATCGTTATACTTTCGTCTCTGCTTTCCGAAGCAGACTTTTTCGTTGACGGAAAAAGATCTCCAAACTTTGTCAGCGCGACTTCCCGGTCGCGCTTTTTTTTTGCCCGGAGCCTTGTGGGACTTGGGTTCGCGTCCGCGTCGCGGAAGCTTCTAAGCGGCCGCGGCGCGCAGTAAGGAAGACGCGACGAGCGTTTGGCATCATCGCTCGAATCGGTCGAGCGGAATCATCGCCGATTTGTTTCATTACATTTAAGTTGCGACTTAGTTTGCAGGCCGGTTAATGTCGGAGAATCGGGCAAGACGAAAGGCGCTGACGATTAATATAATGCTCTGTGCAGCCCGGAGGCACTAAAGTCTTAATATCGTTCGGTATAGGAGAAGCCGCGTTGCGTCGCTGTTCTTTTTCGCCGATAAACCGTGCTTGCGCTATTTTCATTTAATGCGGACCGATTAACTAAGCGAGAAAACGGTCAGCGCCCTAAATGGACGCTGGCGGGCGGCAGCCACGGGCGAGCGCGGCGCAACGGCCCTCGCCCAAGCCTCGCAAGGTTCGCCTTCCTGCGGCTCAGCGAGCCGCGACGGCCGCAAACTCGTATCCTTGATAATCCGGAAATGCTTTTAAGGGTTATCCGCCATTGCGATGCGTTAAATTCAGCATCGGCTTAATGGGAAACTATCAAAATGGTGTGGTTTTAACTGAAGCAAAAACTAGCCAAAAAAGCCGACTCGTCCCGCCCACCGACTGTTCCGGTAAAAGTCCGCCGCTTCCGGCTGCGTTAGAATGGGCAATCCAGCATTCGCTCCATCCAAGGCGCATCCCGCCGTCTCTCGCCGTTCACGATGCATCCCGATCCGTCCGCAAGCTACGCTTATCCCTCCGAACCCATCGTCTTCGTCGATCTCGAAACGACCGGCGGCACATTCGGCGTGGACCGAATCACCGAAATCGGCGTTGTCGAAGTCGGGCCGGCGGGCGTGTCGCAGTGGACATCGCTCGTCAATCCGCAGCGGCCGATTCCTTCGTTCGTGCAACAGTTGACGGGCATCACCGATGCAATGGTGCGCGAGGCTCCGACGTTCGAGCAGCTGGCGTCCGGCTTGCTCGACCGCATGAAGGGCCGCCTTTTCATCGCGCACAACGCACACTTCGACCACAGCTTTCTGAAGGACGAATTCCGGCGCGTGGACCTTCGCTTCGCGCCCGACGTGCTGTGCACGGTACAGCTTTCCCGCGCCGTTTATCCGGCGGAAAGCCGTCACGGTCTCGATGCGCTCGTCGCGCGCCACGCGCTCGTGCCGGCGGCGCGGCATCGTGCGCTCGCCGATGCCGATTTGCTGTGGCAATTCTGGCAGCACCTGCATCGCGCGCATGCGCCGGATGTGATGCGCACGCATCTCGAACGCGTGACGCGCCGGTTCCAGCTCGCCGCGCACATCGACGAGGACACGATCGAGCAGATCGTTTCGGGCTGCGGCGTCTACATGTTTTATGGCGACGACGACGCGCCGCTCTACGCTGGCCGCAGCGTGCGCTTGCGTCAGCGTGTGCGTTCGCATCTCGTCGGCCCGCGGCGCTCGGCGAAGGATCTGCGTCTCGCCGCGCTGGTGCGTCGTCTCGAATGGAAGGCGACGGGCGGCGAAATCGGGGCATTGCTGGCCGAGGCGCAATGGATCGCGAGCGCGCGTCCAGCGCACAACCGCGCGCCGAAGTCGCGTTCCGGCGACGTTCGCGGCGCGCCTTGGCCGTATGCGGGTGCTATCGCGATCGAAGAGTGCGATGCGGCATCGGGGCAACGCGCGTGGCATGTCATCGACAACTGGCGCTATCTCGGCACGGCCGGCACGCTCGAGGAAGCCGGCGCGCTGCGCGCAAGCGCGGATTCTCCCGCGTTCGAGCTGTCCACTTATCGAATTCTGAGCGAGCGTCTCGCGCGCGGTCTCGTCGCGACACCGCTTGTCGCCGCAACGCTCGCGTCCGCCATCTGACGCGCCGTCACCCGACCGCGCCCACGCCGCCCGACGCGCAGACGTGCGACAGCGCGCGCATGAGCGGCGCGTTCATCGACGAGTTGTAGCGCGTCAGATGCTTCCATCGCGCGACGCTTTCCGCGAGCCGCACGGGGCAGTCTTCGGCATGGCGGATCGGCTCGACATGCGCGAGCGCCGAGACGAGCGACTGCGTCAGCCGATCGAGCTTCGGACGCGTGTCCTTGGCGAGATCGGGCGGCGCTTCTTCCGGCGCAGCTTTCAGCGCGCGCCAGTTCGCGAAGAGCGCGTTCTGCACATCCTTGCTGGCTTCGATCTGATCGCGAAAGAACTGACGCGCGAATTCGGGATCGACCTGCGCGGCGCCGGCCTTTTCCTCGACGTGCTTGAGCAACGCTTCTTCGCGCGGCGCATCGGTGATCGGCTCGTGATGCGCCCACTTCCAGCGCGCGACCGGCTCCGCGAGTGCGAGCCGTTGGGAGACGAGGGCGATGAGGTTGGTGAACGGAGTGTCGTCGCCGTCTGCATGCACGGAAGAGGGCGCGGCGAACGCAAGCGCACAGGCGAACGCGGCGGAGGCGAGGAGAGAAGGGGGCGATCGGCGGCGCATCGGTATCCGGGCAAAAGCGCCAGAATAGCGCACCGCGGTCAAACGGGAACGACGGCAGCCAACTGGCGGAGGGGATTTCACGAGGCGAGCCGTAGCGCACGACCCGCCCCGATGCGGTCATGAACGAGAGGCGCGACGCGTCCTGGCGTGAGCCATGTGCGGACCGGATGGTCCGAGTGCGCCGCGCGCGGCGGGCGTCGTTCTCACGACGACGGCGTGATCCAGCGGGTCCGCCTACTTCGACTGCGCCGAGTCGCGCTGTTCGTCGAAGAACGCGCGCACATGCTCGGGCAGCTCCGTCGCGAGAAACTCGACGCCAACCGGTTCCGGATCCGGACAAAGCACCTTGTCGGGCGTCGGGATTTTCGTCGGTTTTGCGTCCATGATTTCTCTCCTGAATGACTACAACAATTGCGCTAACACGGTCCATGCGGCTATTGCGCCGCCGCATGCAGCCGAATTGCCGATTACGGTTCCTTCCATAGATGCGTTATCGGATCGCCACCGCTTCTGCTTGAGCCGAATCGGCGCGTTTCATCACGAACGCATGATCGTTCGTGTCGGGACCGGAATCGCTTCGGTAATTGATTGCCGGCCGCTGTATTCGTTGCGGCAAAAACTACGTTTTATCGCGTCGCGACTGCCGCCCCGCGAGCCGCATCCAGCTTGGGCTCTACCCCGAAAGGCATCAGCGCGTACTTAAACTGTAGCTTTTCCTCTATGGATATAACGATACCGGGAAACCAGCGTTGACGCTTCATGGTGCGCAGCGGAAAATGGCTCGTTGTTGTACGAAAGCGCACATATAAGACGAATCAGGCGCGCGGGTGCTGCCGAATGTGAAATCGCTGAAGCCGATTTTCGGTTCGAATCGCAAACCTGTTGTCGCGATGGCGATCGTTGCGAAATTGCGAAAGATTGCGGGGGTTTCGAGAAACGCGGCGCAAAAAGCAAAAACCCGCGACACATGCGTGATCGCGGGTTTTTAGAACTGCCTGAATTCTTGTGGTGCCGGAAAGAGGAATCGAACCCCCGACCTTCGCATTACGAATGCGCTGCTCTACCGTCTGAGCTATTCCGGCTCCGAATTTTTTCTTCGTTTTTTGCGTTCGTTTAGTTCGTCAGCAACGAAGAAGTGAGATTATGCAGAGCCTTTCTGGCTTTGGCAATACCTTAGATCAATTTTTCTTTTCGACGTGGTAGCGCGTCACGCGATCGACCTCGCTCTTCGAGCCGAGGAACACGGCGACGCGCTGATGCAGGCTCGTCGGAACGATATCGAGGATGCGCTGTTCGCCGTTGGTCGCGGCGCCGCCCGCCTGCTCGACGATGAACGACATCGGGTTAGCCTCGTACATCAGACGCAGCTTGCCGGGCTTCGACGGATCGCGCTTGTCGGCCGGATACATGAAGATGCCGCCGCGATTCAGAATGCGATGCACGTCCGCGACCATCGATGCGATCCAGCGCATGTTGAAGTCTTCCTTGCGCGGGCCGTCCTTGCCGTCGTTCAGCTCGCCGATGTAGCGCTGCACCGGCTCATACCAGTGACGGCTGTTCGACGCGTTGATCGCGTATTCGCGGGTCTCGACGGGGATTTTCATGTCGCGCTGCGTGAGCACCCAAGAGCCGAGCTCGCGATCGAGCGTGAAGCAGTTCACGCCGTGGCCGGTCGTCAACACGAGGACGGTTTGCGGACCGTACACCGCATAGCCCGCCGCGACCTGCTGCGAACCCGGCTGCATGAACGCCGCTTCGCTCGGATCGGCGCCGTCCGGGCAACGCAGCACCGAAAAGATCGTGCCGATCGACACGTTCACGTCGATGTTCGACGAGCCGTCGAGCGGATCGAACGTCAGCAGATAGTTGCCCTTCGGGTAGCGATTCGGAATCGGGAAGATCTTTTCCATTTCTTCCGATGCCATCGCGGCCAGATTGCCGCCCCATTCGTTGGCTTCGAGCAGGATTTCGTTCGAAAGCACGTCGAGCTTCTTCTGCACTTCGCCCTGGACGTTCTCGCTGCCTGCCGAGCCGAGCGCCTCGCCTAGGGCGCCCTTGCTGACGTGATAGCTGATCTGCTTGCAGGCACGCGCGACGACTTCGATCAACAGACGCAAGTCGGCAGGCAGGTTCTGATGTTCACGCTGCTGCTCGATCAGATACTTCGAGAGCGTGGTGCGGCTGGAAATGGAGGACATGCTTAGGCTCCGTGAGCGTTAGACGAATATTCACGATTCTAACCGCTCGACCCGGCCGCTCCATGTGACAGCGACCGCCTGCATCCGCCATAAGCGAGAACGGCCGCCGCGCGAGGTTCTCGCGCGGCGGCCGCTAAACACCAGAAACTCCCGACGAAACAGCGCTTAAGCAGCGAGCGCCTTTTCGACGACCTCGCGAACGTCGCGCGATTTCGCCTTCGCGGCGACGTCGCTCAACGCCGCGTGCATCTTCTCGCGCAACTGCGGCGTGAAGCGGCGCCACAGTTCGAGCCCGCGTGCGAGCCGCGCCGCGACCTGCGGATTGAGCGCGTCGAGCGCGATTACCTGTTCGGCCCAGAACGCGTAGCCGGAGCCGTCGGCGGCGTGGAATTGCGCGGGATTGCCGCTGCAGAAGCTGAAGATCAGCGAGCGCGCGCGATTCGGATTCTTGATGTTGAACGCCGGATGCTGCATCAGCTTGCGCACGATCTCGATCACCTTGCGATCCGGGCCGCCGCGCTGCGTCGCCTGAAGCGCGAACCACTTGTCGATGACGAGCGCCTCGTTCTCGAAGCGGCGATAGAAGTCCGCGAGCGCCGCGTCCGCGACGGTCGCATCCGCGCCCTTGGTCGCGCTCGCAAGCAGCAGCGCGGAAAGCGCCGCCGAGCGGTCGGTCATGTTGTTGGCGGCGTCGTACTGCGCCTGCGCGAGCTTGACGGCGCCGCGCGGATCGTCGAGCTGGCTGAGATAGGCGAGCGCGAGGTTCTTCAGGCCGCGCTTGCCCGCGTCTTCCGGCGTCGGACGATATTCGCCCGGCGTGCGGTTCGCTTCGTACGTCACGAGCCATTTGTCGCGCATTTGCGACGCGAGACGGCGGCTCATGAACACGCGCGCAGCGTGGACGGCGGCGGGATCGGACACGGTCATCTGCTCGGCCAGATAGCTCTCCGACGGCAGCATCAGCGCGAGCTCGCGGAAGGCGGGCGTGAGCGTGGTGTCGTCGAGCACGCGGGCGAACGCGGCGATCACCTGATCGTCGATGGCGAGCGCCTCGCCCTTGGCCGCGCGCTCGGCGAGCGCCAGCAACTCGCGCGTGGCGAGCCGCTGGCCGGCTTCCCAGCGGTTGAACGGATCGCTGTCGTGCGCGAGCAGGAACGCGAGTTCATCGTTCGTATAGTCGTATTCGACGATCACCGGCGCGGAGAAATTGCGCAGCAGCGACGGCAGCGGCGCCTCGTTCACGTCGACGAAAGTGAACGACTGCTCGCGCTCCGTGAATTCGAGCACGCGCGTCGTGCCGTTCGGTTCCTTCTCGCCTTCGAGGCGCAGCGGCAAGTCCGCGCCGTTCTGGCCGATCAGGCCGACCGAGAACGGAATCAGCAGCGGCCCCTTCTGCGTTTCGCGCGCAGCTTCCGACCCGTCGCCGTAACCCTGCGTGAGCGTCAGCGTGTAGCGCTTCGTCCCGGCGTCGTAATTTGCGCGCACCGACACGCGCGGCGTGCCCGCCTGGCTGTACCAGCGCTCGAATTGCGCGAGATCGCGATGATTCGCGTCGGCGAGCGCCTGGCGGAAGTCGTCGCAGGTCACGGCCTGGCCGTCGAACCGCTTGAAATACAGGTCCATGCCGCGGCGGAAGCCGTCGCGACCGAAAAGCGTCTGATACATCCGCACGACTTCCGAGCCTTTTTCGTAGACGGTCATCGTGTAGAAGTTGTTGATCTCGACGTAGCTTTCCGGGCGCACCGGATGCGCCATCGGGCCGGCGTCCTCGGCGAACTGCATTTGACGCAGCACGCGCACGTCCTCGATGCGCTTGGTCGCGCGCGCGGCGGCGCTCGCCGCGCCCTCGACGTCGCCGGCGGCCATATCGGCGGAAAATTCCTGATCGCGAAACACGGTCAGGCCTTCCTTCAGGCTCAACTGGAACCAGTCGCGGCAGGTCACGCGATTGCCGGTCCAGTTATGGAAGTACTCGTGGCCGACCACGGCCTCGATGTTGGAGAAGTCGGTGTCCGTCGCGGTTTCCGGGTTTGCGAGCACATACTTCGTATTGAAGATGTTGAGGCCCTTGTTCTCCATCGCGCCCATGTTGAAGTCGCTCACCGCGACGATCATGAAGCGGTCCAGATCGAGCTCGAGGCCGAAGCGCTTCTCGTCCCAGCGGATCGAGTTGATGAGCGAATCCATCGCGTGACGGGTCTTGTCGAGATCGTGCGGCTCGACCCAGACTTGCAGCAGCTTTTCCTTGCCCGAGCCCGATTCGATGCGTTCCTCGATGCACACGAGCTTGCCCGCGACGAGCGCGAACAGATAACTCGGCTTCTTGAACGGATCTTCCCATTTGGCGAAGTGGCGGCCATCGGGCAGATCGCCTTCCTCGATCAGATTGCCGTTCGACAGCAGCACCGGACACGCGGTCTTGTCGGCGCGCAGCGTGACGGTGTAGGTAGCCATCACATCCGGGCGATCGAGGAAGTAGGTGATGCGCCGAAAGCCCTCGGCTTCGCACTGCGTGAAGAAGTTGCCACTGGAGACGTAAAGTCCGGAGAGCGTCGTGTTCTCGGCCGGATTGCAGATGCTCTCGATGCTAAGCTCGAAAGCATCCGCGGGAATACTGCCGATGGACAGTCCGTTTTCATTGACGCGGACATCCGCGTGCGCGACGCCGTCGATCGCCGCGCTCACGAATTCGAGCTGCTCGCCCATCAGTTCGAGGCGCGATGCGTCGCCTTGGGCGTCGGGGTTGCGCCGCAGCTTCATCGTGTTCTTCACGACCGTGCGCGATGGCACGAGGTCGAATTCGAGCGCGACGGAATCGATCAGGAACGCGGGCGGCGTGTAGTCCTGGCGGCGAATCACAGCGGATGCGGTCGTGGTAGACATGGCAAGATCTTCATGTTTGGATTGAACGGCGCCGGCGTCTCGCGCGTGCGCTTTAGCGCACCAACGCGTGCGCGCCTGGTCGAATCATTGTACAAGCCGCCCGGCGATCGTGAATCGGGCGGCGCCACGCGTCGTGGACCCCACAAAACAAGGACGCCGCCATGCGACGCAAGGCGGTGCTGTCTATAACGGAGAAGGGTGCTGAACGAAGTGAGGACGACCATGAAATTCCCGATCAGGACGCTCGTCACATGGCCGCTGATGCTGGCGGCGATGTGGCTCGCCGGCTGCACGACCTACGTGCAGACGCAGGTCACTGCGTTCTCCGACTGGAGCGGCAGCGACGCGACCCGCACCTACGCGTTCACGCGCAAGAGCGAGCAGCAGAACAGCATCGAGCAGACGACCTACGAGGCGCTCGTCGCCAACGAACTCGCGAAGTACAACTTCCGTCAGGCGCCCGAGGCGAGCGCGAACTATCAGATCGCGATCGCCTATTCGGTTCGCGGCGACATGGTGACCGTGCGTCAACCGGTCTACTACGATCCGTGGCCGATGTACGGTCCGTGGGGCGCCGGCCCATATTGGGGCGGACCGTGGGGCGGGTGGGGGCCGTACGGTTCGTGGGGCGCGACGGGTTACGTCGATCAGAGCTATCCGGTCTATACCCACGCGCTGCAGATCCGCATGAACGACCGCAAGACCGGCCGCGAGACGTACAAGGTGACGGCGGTGAACGCGACGGGCGATCCGTCGCTGTATCAGGCGATGCCGTATCTCGTGCGCAGCGCGCTGGCGGACTTTCCGCTCGGTAACGGCACGGTCCGAACGGTGACGCTACCGGTGGACAAGAGCGGCGGCATGTCGAACGAGACGGCCGCGTCGGCCGGACCGAACGAGCGCAGCGTCGCACCCGCGCCCGCAGCGAAAACCGTCGATTGATCGGGCCGTCGCATCGACGCGAAAACGGCATCGGAATTTTTTGCCGTCATGCGCAGTGAGCATTGCCTTTTACGGCTTCGGGAAATGTTTCAAACACGCCCGCCGCCCTTGACTAAACAGGGAAATATCGCGGCGGCGCCGGGCCGCAATATATGCAGCTTCGGTCAATTAGCGATATATTCCCGGGATGACAAAATCGTGTCCGCCCAATCCTGAAGCCGTTCCCGAGCCCACCACATGGGATGCGCGGCTCGCACGCCGTCTCGTCACGCCGCTCGTCGGCACGCCGGTAACGCCCAACCATCTGACCACGCTGCGCCTCGCCATCGGCTTGGCTGGAGCGTGGTATCTGTCGCTCGGCCAGTTCTGGATGTGCACGCTCGGCGCGCTTCTCATCGCGCTGTCGAATTTCGTCGATCACACCGACGGCGAACTCGCGCGCATCAGCGGCCAGTCGAGCAAGATCGGCCATTTCTACGATCTCGCGTGCGATGCGCTCGTGACCGTGCTGCTGTTCCTCGGCATCGGGTTTTACGTGGCCGTGCATCATCCGTCGATGATCGTGCCCGCGCAATGGCTCGGCGGCATGGCGGGCGTGGCGGTTGCGCTGATCTTTTTCCTGCGCATGCGTATCGAATCGATGATCGGCAAGTCGGGCACGAAACAGGCGTCGTTGGCCGGATTCGAAACGGAAGACGTGCTGTATCTGCTTCCGCTCGTGACCATTCTGAACGGCATGACGCCGTTTCTGATCGCCGCGGCGATCGGCGCGCCGCTCTTCGCCATTTATGTGGCGGTGGACTATCAGCGCGTCGTCGCGCAGACGAAACGCCGCGCGCAGGCCACGCATGCAAAAGACGACAAAGATTTCCAGGCGGTGAGATGAGCGATACGGCAACTCCGGAGAGCACGCTGACACAACCGGCGCAGACGGCGACGACCGCGCGCCCGTCGAAACGCGATATCGATTCGACGATGAACGCGCGCCTCGCCGCGCTGCAGACGCCGAAGCTGCGCGACGAGTACGGCCAGCAAGGCTCGTTTCTCTATATCGAAGACTTCCTGCCGCGCGACTACACCGAGCGGCTGATCGCCGCCGTGCACGACGTGATGCCGTCCGTGAACCGCAACTATCTGCCGGGGCACAAGGCGGGCGGCAGCGTGAGCCGTCACACGCTCGACAAGCTCGCGCCGTTCATCGCCGACCTGTATCGATCGGAAGCGCTCATCAAGTGGCTGGAATCGATCACCGGCGACAAGCTGCAACTCTCGCCGGAGGACGATCCTCACGCCTACGCGCTTTACTTTTACACGAAGCCCGGCGACCACATCGGCTGGCATTACGACACGTCGTATTACGATGGCCGCCGCTACACGCTCCTGCTCGGCGTGATCGACGATTCGTCCTGCAAGCTCGATTACGAACTGCACACGAAGAATCCGGCGGTTCCCGATCAGCCGGGCTCCGTGCAATATCCGCCCGGCGCGTTCGTGTTTTTCGACGGCGACAAGCTGCGCCATCGCGTCACGCCGCTCGGCGAAAACGAGATGCGCGTGTCGCTCACGTTCGAGTACGTGACGAACCCGAACATGCGTCCGTTTCAGCGCTTCATCTCGAACATGAAAGACTCGATCGCGTATTTCGGATTCAGGCAGGTCTTTCGCCGCAAGGGCGGCAAGAACGGACAGGCATGAGCCGCGCGGGCACATTCCTGCTGTCGGTCGGCGTGGTGCTGTTCATCGCGCTGCTCGGCTGGCAAGGCTTCGGTTCGGTTGCATCGACGCTGGCCGCGGCGGGCTGGGGATTGATCGCGGTCGCGGCGTTTCACTTCGTGCCGCTCGTCGTCGATGCCGGCGCGATCAGCGTGCTCTTCTCCCGCAAGGAACGCGACGTGTCCCTGCGCGACGCCTTGCTCGCGCGCTGGGCCGGCGAATCGGTCAATAGCCTGATGCCCGCGGGCCAGATCGGCGGGCCGATGCTGATGGTCCGCTATCTCGCGCAGCGCGGCATGCGCGCGCGCGACGCGGCCGCCGTCATCACCGTCAGCACGACGATGCAGACCGTCGCGCAACTGATCTTCGCGCTGATCGGCGTCGTGCTGCTGACAGGCTATGCGGCGGGCGGCTCGTCATCGACGGTCACGATCGCCGTGCTCGCGGTGATCGGCGTGATCGGTCTGATGATCTTCGGTTTCTATCTCGCGCAGCGGCGCGGTCTCTTCGGCCGCGCGATGCGCTTTGCGTCCGGCATCGCCGCGAAGTTCTCGGCGAAGCGCGACTGGTCGTCGCTCGTCACGCGCGCCGAAGCCGTCGACGCCGCCGTCCACGAGATGTATCGCGAGCGCGGCAAGGTCGCGGCGAGCTTCGGGCTGAGTCTCGTCGGCTGGATCGTCGGCACGGGCGAAGTGTGGCTTGCGCTGCATCTGCTCGGCCATCCGGTCGGCTGGGCGGAAGCGTTGCTGCTCGAAAGTCTCGGCCAGGCGATTCGCGGCGCGGCCTTCGCCATTCCCGGCTCGCTCGGCGTGCAGGAAGGCGGCTATCTGCTGCTTGCGCGTCTGGTCGGCTTGCCGCCGGAAGCGGCGCTCGCGCTGTCGCTTGCGAAGCGCGCGCGCGAACTGCTGCTCGGCGTGCCGGGCATCGTCTATCTGCATTTCGTTGAAAAAGGCTGGCAGCGCCGCCGTCTCGCGCGCGTGCCGGATATCGACTGACCCACCCACGAAGGGAACACAAGCATGCGCGCAATTATTCTTGCGGCCGGGATGGGCTTGCGCCTCGTTCAGCCCGAAGGCCAGCAAAAGCCGAAGTGTCTGCTGCGCTTTGGTGATGCATCGTTGCTCGAACGCCATCTGCACTTTCTGAAAGCCGCGAACGTCGATGAAGTCGTCTTCGTGACCGGCTTCAAGAGCGAGCAGATCGAGGCGGAGCTTGCGGCGATCGACTGGAAGCCGAAGACGGAAATCGTCGTCAACGACGAATTCACGCTCGGCAGCGTGCTGTCCGTGCACACCGCGCGCGACGCGATGACGCGCGGCGGCGACGTCCTCCTGATGGACGCCGACGTGCTCTACGACGAACGCATCTTCGAGCCGCTCGTCGCGGGCGGCTCGTTGAATCGTCTGCTGATCGATCGCGATTTCGAAGCCGGCGACGAGCCGGTGAAGCTGTGCGTCGAGAACGGCGTGCCGGTCGAACTGCGCAAGCAGGTCGCGGCGGGGCTGAAGTACGACACGATCGGCGAATCTGTCGGCTTCTTCCGCTTCGATCACGCGACGGCCACGCGCCTCGCCGAAATCTGCGCCGATTATGTCGCGACGGGCCGCGCGAAGATGCCGCACGAAGAAGCGGTGCGCGACCTGTTGCTGGAAAAGTCCCACGCGTTCGATATCGCCGATGTGACCGGCGCGCCGTGGATCGAAATCGATTTTCAGAACGACGTGAAGCGCGCCGCGGACGAAGTGTTGCCGTCGCTCAACGCGCTGCGTCAGTTTGCAGGAGCCTCGCAACAATGAACGCACCCACGCAAATCCCGGTTGGCTACTCGCGCACGCTGCGCCTGCGCGAAATGCTGCAAAGCAACCGCCTCGAATTCCTGATGGAAGCGCACAACGGCATTTCGGCGCGCATCGCGAAGGAAGCCGGCTTCAAGGCGATCTGGGGCTCGGGCCTGTCGATCTCCGCGCAATTCGGCGTGCGCGACAACAACGAAGCGAGCTGGACGCAGGTCGTCGACAACCTCGAATTCATGGCCGACGCAAGCGATCTGCCGATCCTGCTCGACGGCGATACCGGCTACGGCAACTTCAACAACGTGCGGCGTCTCGTGCGCAAGCTCGAGCAACGCGGCATCGCGGGCGTGTGCATCGAGGACAAGCAGTTTCCGAAGACCAACAGCTTCATCAACGGCGAAGCGCAGCCGCTCGCGGATATCGACGAGTTCTGCGGCAAGATCAAGGCGGGCAAGGATTCGCAAAGCGATCCGAATTTTTCGATCGTCGCGCGCGTGGAAGCGCTGATCGCCGGCTGGGGCATGGAAGAGGCGTTGAAGCGCGCCGAAGCGTATCGCCAGGCGGGCGCGGATGCGATTCTCATCCACAGCAAGCTCTCCAAGCCCGACGAAATCCTCACGTTCGCGCGCGAATGGGCGGGGCGCGGTCCGCTCGTCATCGTGCCGACGAAGTACTACAGCACGCCCACCGATGCGTTCCGTCAGGCGGGCATCAGCTGCGTCATCTGGGCGAATCATCTGATTCGCGGCGCGGTTTCGGCGATGCAGGCGATCGCGAAGGAAATCCACGACAGCGAGACGCTCGTCAACGTCGAGGACCGCATCGCGTCGGTGAACGAGATTTTCCGTCTGCAGGACGCGGACGAATATTCCGCCGCCGAGAACATCTACCTGAGCGCGGCCAACGAGAAGCGCAGCGCGATCGTGCTCGCCGCGAGCCGCGGCGCGGGCCTCGAAGCGCTGACCGAAGCGCGTCCGAAGGTGATGCTGCCGGTCGCCGGCAAGCCGCTGCTGCGCCATCTCGTCGAGGCGTTCAAGAAGGAAAGCATCAACGACATCACCGTGGTCGGCGGATATCGCGCCGATGCGATCGAGAAGGGCGGCATCCGCCTCGTCGTCAACGAGAAGCACGAAAGCACGGGCGAACTTGCGTCGCTCGCGTGCGCCGTCCAGCACATGAACGGCGACACTGTGATTTCCTATGGCGACCTGCTGTTCCGCAGCTACATCCTGCGCGATCTGGTCGAGTCGGACAGCGACTTCTGCGTGGTCGTCGATTCGTCGCAGACGCTACAGGCGGGCGCGGCGGCAACCGATTTCGCGTACTGCTCGACCGCTGACGACCGCGCGCTCTTCGGCCAGAAAGTGTGGCTCGAAAGCGTGGTCGGCGCGGGCCAGACGATCGCCGATGGACGCGCGCCGCAAGGCCGCTGGATGGGCCTCGTCAAGGTGCGCGCCGCTGCGCGCGAACGCCTGCTCGCAACGCTCGGCACGCTGCAGCAACGCGCCGATTTCGACACGCTCGACACGGCCGCGCTTCTCAACGCGCTGATCGCCGATGGCCAGAAAATCGAAGTGCAATACGTGCACGGCCACTGGCGCGGCGTGAACGATCTCGACGATTTCCGTCGCGCGGGCGATTTCGCGCACGGTCAGACGCCGATCGGCTCGGAAAGCACGGAGAACGCGCGTGATTGAGGCCGCCCAGTTTGTCGAGGCGGCGCGCGAACGAGGCTTCGACTGGTATGCGGGCGTGCCGTGCTCGTTTCTGACTCCGTTCATCAACTACGTGTTGCAGGACGAATCGCTGCATTACGTGTCGGCGGCGAACGAAGGCGACGCGGTCGCGCTGATCGCCGGCGTCGCGTTGGGCGGCGGGAAGAAGCGTCGCGGCATCGCGATGATGCAGAACTCCGGTCTCGGCAATGCCGTAAGCCCGCTGACGTCGCTCACGTGGACCTTCCGTCTGCCGCAATTGCTGATCGTCACGTGGCGCGGCCAGCCGGGCGTCCACGACGAGCCGCAGCACGCGCTCATGGGCCCCATCACGCCGCAGATGCTCGAGACGATGGAAATCCCGTGGGAGCTGTTCCCCACGGAAGCCGGCGAGATCGGCCCGGCGCTCGATCGCGCGACCGACTACATGGACCGCACGGGCCGTCCGTACGCGCTCGTGATGCAAAAGGGCAGCGTCGCGCCTTACGAGCTGAAGAAAACCGGCTTGTCCGGCGTGCGCGTCAATGCGAATCCGGCGAGCGTGCAGCGCTTCGAAGGCGAGCGCGTGACGCGCCACGACGCGCTGCAAAAGGTCATCGCGAAGACGCCGAAGGATGCGACGGTCGTGCTCGCATCGACCGGTTTTTGCGGACGTGAGCTGTACGCGATCGACGACCGCGAGAATCAGCTCTATCTCGTCGGCTCGATGGGCTGTGTCACGCCGATGGCCCTCGGCCTCGCGCTTTCGCGTCCGGATCTGACCGTCGTCGCGCTCGATGGCGACGGCGCCGCGCTCATGCGGATGGGCGCGTTCGCGACGCTCGGCGCATACGGCCCGTCGAATCTCGTTCACCTGCTGCTCGACAACGGCGCGCACGAATCGACCGGCGGCCAGGCGACGGTGTCGCGCGAAGTCGATTTCGCGTCGATCGCATCGGCGTGCGGCTATGCGCTCGCGCTCGACGGCGACGACATCGGCGTGATCGATCGTCTCTTCGAAGCGAAGGATGTCGGCGGCGTGCGTTTCGCGCGGCTGTCGATCAGAACCGGCACGCCCGCCGACTTGCCTCGTCCGAAAATCACGCCCGAGGACGTGCGCGCGCGTCTGCAACAACACATAGGAGGCCGATGATGCTGCTGCTCAATCCGGGCCCTGTCACGCTGAGCGAACGCGTGCGCAAGAGCCTGCTGCAAACCGACTTGTGCCATCGCGAGCCGGAGTTCTTCGATCTGCAGGACGAAGCGCGCGAGCGTCTCGTCGCCGCTTACGCGCTCGATCCGGCCGTGTGGAGCGCCGTGCTGATGACCGGTTCGGGCACGGCAGCGGTCGAAAGCATGATCGCCGGGCTCGTGCCGGAGGGCGGGCGGCTGCTCATCGTGGAAAACGGCGTGTATGGCGATCGCATCGCGCAGATCGCGAAGCAGTACGGGATCGATCACGAGGTCGTCAAATACGAGTGGATGCAGGCGCCGGACATCGACGCGATCATCGGGCTGCTCGACACGAAGAAGTTCAGCAATGTCGCGATCATTCATCACGAAACGACGACCGGCCGCCTGAACGCGATCGATCAGCTTTCGCGCGCGTGCAAGGAACGCGGCGTCGGTCTGTTGCTCGACGCGGTGAGCAGCTTCGGCGCCGAAGCGATCGATTTCGCGGGCGGCGGCATCGCCGCGATTGCCGCGACCGCGAACAAGTGCCTGCACGGCGTGCCGGGCGCGGCGTTCGTCATCGCGCGTCGCGATGCGCTGGCGCAGGCCGCGAGCCGCAACTATTACCTCGGCATCGCGCGTCTCGCGAAGCTGCAGGACGAGCGCAACACGCCGTTCACGCCGTCGGTGCATGCGTATTACGCGCTCGTCGAGGCGCTGCGCGAGTTCGAGGAAGAAGGCGGCTGGCGCGCGCGGCATCAGCGTTATGCGAAGCTCGCCGAACAGGTGCGCGCGGGGCTGGCTGCGCTCGGCATCGAGAGCGCGTTGCCGCCGGAAGAGTCGTCGGTGGTGTTGCGTGCGTATCGGCTGCCGAAGGGCGTCACGTATGAAACGCTGCACGACGCGCTCAAGGCGAAGGGCTTCGTGATTTATGCGGGGCAGGGCGGCCTGTCGAAGGAACTGTTCCGCATCTCGACGATGGGCGCGCTCGACCCGAACGACATGGATCGCCTGATTTCGTCGTTCGTGACGCTGCTGCGCTGATTACAGCTTGCAGAAAATCGCCGTGATGAAGGGCGCGACGTGGCGCACGACCGCGTCGCTGCCCGCCGCGCGCACTTTCTGCTCGACTTCGGCGTCGCCGCCCCAGACGACCGCGCCGTATGCCGCATCCCCGATCGGCTCGCCCTTGCCCTGCCTGAAGAGCGGATCGTCCTTCTGATACGCCACCAGCGCGTAGACCTTGAATCCATATGCCGTCAGCGTCGCGCCTTTCGCCGCGCGGAACGCGTTGATCGAGTTCGGCTCGACGCGCATCGGCTTCTTTTCCAGCAAATTGTTTTCTTGCAGCGGCGCGATGAAAGCGTGCGGCGTCGACTTGCAATCGAGTTGCGCATCGAGCGTTTCCGCGTGGGCGAGCGCGGCCAGGGACGCGAGCGTCATCGGCAGAACAAAGCGAACGAGTCGGGCAGCGATCATGGCGAAGCAGCGAACGTAACAGCCAGCACTTTAACGAGATTGCAACAAAAGTGCTCATTCCGTCGAGTGGATCGTCGCGGTTTGCGTGACGCTACATACAAAAACGCCCTTCGAAGGAAGGGCGTCGGTTGCGCGGATTCCTGAACGCGTCAGGCCGCCAGTTCCAGCTTCGCCGTGTTGCGCGTGTCGCGCGCGTGCACGCGCTTGCCGGCCGCGTAGGTCTCGAAGACCGCGCGATCGTCGCCGAGCAGCGCGAACGCGAACAGCAGTTCTTCCAGTGATTCGGTGCGCGACGTCCGGCGCGCGAGCAGCGGCGTCGAGTTCGGATCGAGCACGACGAAATCCGCCTCGCTGCCGGGCGCGAGCGTGCCGATCCTGTCGTCGAGTTCGAGCACTTGCGCGGCGCCTGTCGTCGCGAGCCAGAACATGCGCGTCGCGGTCAGATGATGGCCGGTGAGACGCGCGATCTTGTGCGCGGCGCCCATCGTCTGAAGCATGGAGAAGGACGTGCCGCCGCCGACGTCCGTCGCGAGCGCGACCGGCATGTTTGACTCGCCAGCTTTCTCGAAATCGAACAAGCCGCTGCCGAGGACGAGGTTCGAAGTCGGGCAGTGCGATGCACCCGAGCCCGTTTCCGCCATGCGCGCGCGGTCCTTGTCGTCGAGATGGATGCAGTGGCCGTACACCGCGCGGCGACGCAGCAAGCCGTAGTGATCGTAAATGTCGAGATAGCTGCGATGTCCCGGAAACAGGCTCTCGACCCATTTGATCTCGTCGGTGTTTTCCGCGACGTGCGTCTGGATGAACACGTCGTTGTGCTTCTGCGCGAGCACGCCGCATGCTTCGAGCTGCGCTTCTGTCGATGTCGGCGCGAAACGCGGCGTCAGCGCGTACTGCTGACGGCCGCGCCCGTGCCAGCGCGCGATGAGTTCGGCGCTGTCGTCGTAGCCGGATTGCGCCGTGTCGCGCAGAAACTCGGGGCAGTTGCGGTCCATCAGCACCTTGCCCGCGATCATGCGCGTGCCGCGCGCTTCGCTTTCAGTGAAGAACGCATCGGCGGATTGCTTGTGAACCGTGCAGTAGACGAGCGCGGTCGTCGTGCCGCACGCGAGCAGCTCGTCGATGAAAAAGCTCGCCGTCTCGCGCGCCACGGCGGGATTCTCGAAGCCGCGCTCGGTCGGAAACGTGTACGTGTTGAGCCACGGCAAAAGGCCCGGCGCGGGCGACGCGATCATGTCCGTCTGCGGATAGTGGATGTGCGAGTCGATGAAACCCGGCACGATCAGCTTGTCGCGCATCGTGTGGACGGTCGCGTCGGCGGCGAGCGTGTCGCGCAGCGACGCATACGCGCCTGCCGCGACCACTTTGCCGTCATCGACGACGAGGAGGCCATCGGCCTCGTACACCGCGCCGTCGGCGGCATGCGCGGGGTCCTCGCGAAAGGTCAGCAATTGGGCGCGGTAGGCGGTCTGAGTCATGGTGCAACGTCTCCGTATCTGATGTTCAAAGCTGCGAAAGCAGGACTAACGAGAAAGCCGCGATGATCCACATCGCCGGCTTGATCTCACGCGCGCGCCCGGTCGCCGACTTCAGCACGACGAACGCGAGAAAGCCGTACGCGACGCCATCGGTGATCGAGTACGTCAGCGGGATCAGGATCATCGCGAGGAACGCGGGAATGGCTTCGTCGAAGCGATGCCATTCGATCTTCGTGATCGCTTCCATCATGAACACGCCGACGAGCACGAGCGCGGGCGCGGTCGCGATCGCCGGCACGAGCGACAGGAGCGGCGAAAGGAACAGGAACGGCAGGAAGCACAATCCGGCGACGACCGCGACGAGACCCGTGCGTCCGCCCGCCGAAATGCCCGCCGCCGATTCGATGTACGCGTTCGCCGGGCTCGTGCCGAGCGGCGCGGAAATGAGCGCGGAGAAGGAGTCGACCATCATCGACTGGCGGATGTTGCGCGGATTGCCGTCCTTGTCGTAGAGCTTGCCGGCTTCCGAAATCGCCATGAAGGTGGACAGCGCGTCGAAGAACGACGTGAACAGCATCACGAAGATGAACGGCCAGTAGATGACCTTCAGCGAGCCCATCAGATCGAGCTGCCCGAGCGCCGAAAAGTCCGGCGCGGCGAAGAGGCCGTTCCAGTTGACAAGCGTTTTCGTGGCGATGGCGGCGGGCCAGTACGCGGTGCCGTCGCCGTAGAAGCGGCCGATCGGAATCGCGATGATCGTCGTGAACACGATGCCGAGCATCAGCGCGCCCGTGACCTTGCGCGCGACGAGAATCGTCGTGACGGCGAGGCCGATCAGAAACGTGACGACCACCGGATTGAGCGACGCCGAATGCACGATCGTCACCGGATCGCCGACGACGAACTTCGCGTTCACGAGCCCGATCAGGCTGATGAAGAGTCCGATGCCGCACGAGACCGCGTGCCGCAGATTCGCGGGAATCGCATCGACGACGAGCTTGCGCGCGTTGAACGCCGCGAGAATCGCGAAGATCACGCCGGACCAGAACACGCAGCCGAGCGCGGTCTGCCACGGCATCTTGCCGCCGTGAACCATGACGAACGCAAAAAGCGCGTTCATGCCCATGCCGGGCGCGACGAGCACCGGATTGCGCGCATACAGGCCCATTGCGCAGCTGCCGAGAAAGCTGACGATGACCGTGGCGGTGAGCGCCGCCGGAAACGGCACGCCCGCCGCCGACAAAATGCCCGGATTGACGACGATGATGTACATCGCCGTGAGGAACGTCGTGATGCCCGCGACGATTTCCGTCTTCGTGCGCGAGCCGGCCGCGCGAATGCCGAAGAATCGTTCGAGCGCGGTGCTGTCTTGTTGTGTTGTTGCGGTTGTTTCCATCGTGCTTGCTTACTGCTTCCAGTGCTGATCCAGGCGCGCGACCATCGCGTCGCGTTCTTCTTCGGTGACGAACGAGGCTTCGAGGCTGTTTTTCAGCAGCGTGTAGACCTCGTGATCGGTGAGCTTCAACGCATCGACGATCGCGAAGTAATTCGCGTTGACGTAGCCGCCGAAGTACGCCGGATCGTCGGAATTGATCATCACCGCGACGCCCTGATCGAGCAGATCCTTCAGCGTGTGCTTCGTCATGTCGTCGAATACGCAGAGCTTGATGTTCGAGAGCGGGCACACCGTCAATGCGATGCGCGCATCGGCGAGACGCGCGACGAGCGCCGCGTCCTCGATGCTGCGCACGCCGTGATCGACGCGATCCACTTTCAGCAGATCGAGCGCTTCGTAGACATACGACGGCGGTCCTTCTTCGCCCGCATGCGCGACGAGCTTCAGACCGCGTTCGCGCGCTTTCGCGAACACGCGCTCGAATTTCGACGGCGGATGGCCGCGTTCCGACGAATCCAGCCCGACGCCGATCAGCCGATGTGCGTACTTGTCGAACAGCGGCAACGCGCTGTCGAAGGTGGCGAGCGCGTCGTCTTCGGACAGATGGCGCAGGAAGCAGAGAATCAGCTTGCTCGACAAGCCGCGCTTTTCGCCTTCCGCGAGCGCGGCGTCGATGCCCGCGACGACCGTTTCGATCGGCACGCCGCGTTCCGTGTGCGTTTGCGGATCGAAGAAGATTTCCGCATGCACGACGTGATCCGCGAGTGCGCGTTCGACGTAGGCCATCGTCATGTCGTAGAAATCCTGCTCCGTGAGCAGCACGCTCGCGCCCGCATAGTAGATGTCGAGAAACGACTGCAAGTCGGTGAACGCGTAAGCCGCGCGAAGCGCATCGATCGAGTCGTACGCGAGCTTCACGTTATTGCGCTTCGCGAGCGCGAAGATCAGTTCCGGCTCTAGCGACCCTTCGATATGGATATGCAACTCGGCTTTCGGCGCGTGCGCAATCTTGTCGGCGAGTGTGGGATTCATTTGGGCTTTTGAGTTTTGGGGCTACAAGTTCGCCTGTGGGTCAGGCGGTCTGTTGCGACGACGCATGGCTCGAAGCGTTGGCTTCGACCGCCTGCAGCAGTTGGGCTGCCGCTGCAACGGCGATCACTTCGGGCGCTTTGTCGACGATGCCGTCGATGCCGATCGGACACACCATCCGCGCGATGCGCGCCGGGTCGATGCCGCGCGCCGCGAGCCGATGCTCGAACTGCTTCTTCTTCGTGAACGAGCCGATCATGCCGAAGAACGCAAAGTCGCCGCGCCGCAGGATGCATTCGGCCAGCGCGAGATCCACCGTGTGGTTGTGCGTCATCACGATGAAGTACGCGTTGGGCGGCGCATTATCGACAGCTTCGTCGGGCGCGTCGGTCGGCTCGATCGTCACGTTATCGGGCACGAACTGCGGTGCGGGAAATGCCGCATCGCGCTCGTCCACCCAGGTCACGTGACACGGCAGCGTCGCGAGCACGCGCACCAGCGCCGCCCCGACATGGCCCGCGCCGAACAGCACGACCTGAAAGTCGTTCGGCGCGATGGTCTCGGTCAAAAGCGCGCCGCGCTCGTCGAAACCGGCGCCGTCCCACAGCAGGCAGTCGGCGTCGGTCGCGCCCGGTTCGGGATCGGAGAGCATCACCGCATCGCGAAGCTCGGGATCCGGCGCGAAGGAAACGCTGCGCACGGTCGATAAACCTTGCGCGGTGCGCTTGCCGAGCGTCGTCACCCAGTTCAGATCCGCGACGTCGAGCCGCTCGAATGCGAGCACGACGGCGCCGCCGCAGCACTGGCCGAGGCTCGGGCCGAGCGCGAAACGCTCGAGTCTGCGCATGCGCGGGCTGCGCATGCCGTCCTTCAGCACTTGCCGTGCGGTTTCGATGGCCTTCCATTCCAGATGGCCGCCGCCGATCGTGTAGCGCGCGTCCTCGCGGGTGACGATCATCTTCGTGCCCGGCTCGCGCGGCGCGGAGCCTTCGACACGCGCGACCGTCACGAGCACGACGGCGTCGCCGTGCGCGAGCAGGTGTTGCAGGTCGTTCAGCCAAACTTGCATCGAGTGAGCTCCGGAAGTGATCGGGTTTGTGCGGGGTTTGCGCGGATTTGCGTCGTCGCAGACGCTAGTTTACCGGGCGATGGACATCCCATCGGCCAGCGAGAGAAAAGCGGGAAAAGCGCGCACACGCAAACGCGTGCGAGCGCATAGGAATAGGGCGCAGAGCCGAAGGGAAGCGGATGGTTTGCGTTGTCATGATTCAGGAAGACATTGCGGACCGGGCGCGCGTTACGCGGTTTCCGTTCGTTTCATGCGTTACCGTGAAAAAAACCGGTTGCCTTTGAGCGAAGCGGACTGCGCGCACGTAGATCGCCATCCAGACACGACCTTAACACCGCAATATCCCAAAAACATTGCGGCAGACGTATCAAGATTATGCGGATGCGCTGATGCGGGAAAGAGAAAGCGCGCAAAGCGCGATGAAGCGGGGAAGGACGGGCGGCGCGGACGGCCGCCCGGAACACATTACCGGACGGTCGAGCGCAGTTTGCGCTTGAATCGCAGGCTGGCCGCGACGAGCACGAAGATCAGCGCGAACGCGATCAGCGACCACTGCGGCAGCGAGAGTCCGAGGATCGGCGGATACGGCGTTTCGCACAGACCGGCGACCTTGAACACTTGCGGCAGCCAGCTTGCGGGCGGCAGGCCGTCGACGATCGGTTGCAGCGCGTCGAAGCCGCAACTGAAGCCGGGATGCGACTGCACATAGACGTGGCGAATCGCGGTGATGAGACCGCCGAGCGCCGAAATCGCGACCAGCGTCTCTAAAAGCGCAATGCCGCGCCAGTTGCGGAATGCCGCGCCGAGAAACGCGAAGATCGCGATCAGCACGAAGAAATAGCGCTGGATGATGCAAAGCGGGCAGGGATCTTCGTTATGGAAGAACTGCAGATACAGCGCACCGCCGACGAGACCGAGACTGACCAAACCGAGCAGCACGAGCAGGCGGCGCTCGCGGCGCATCACCCGGTCGTCCTGATGCATCGTGAAGTGATGTAAAGAGTTGTTCATTATTTCGCAACGATTCGAGAAGGAAGCACCTGAGTTGCGCGGGGATCGCGGGGAATTCTAGCGCGAACGCCCGGTGCGCAAAATCAGCCGCGACGATTGGCCGAGTTTCCCGGCCCGTTCAGCGCGTCGTTTCCAGCACCGCTTCGACCGCCCGTCCGATCGACAGCAACGTGTCGTCGGAGTTCGGCGCGCCCGCGAGCATCAGGCCGACGGGCGCCTCGCCGCGCGGATGGCAGGGGAGCGAGAGCGCGCAGGCATCGAGAAAATTGAACGCGGTCGGATTGCGCAGGATCAGCGCGTTGGTGCGCGTGAAGGCGTCGTCATCCGATTCGAGATCGGCGATGCGCGGCGGCAGCACCGGCACCGTCGGGCAGAGAATCGCGTCGAAACGTTGCCAGAGCGTCGTGCGCGCGGCTTCGATCATCGCGGCGCGCGCCTCGCACAAGTCGATGTAATCCGCCGCGCTCGCCGCTTCGGCGCGTTGCAGGCGCGCCAGCACGCGCGGATCGTAATCGGCGCCGCGCTCGGCCATCAGCTTGCGATGCCACGCATACGCTTCGATCGCGACGAGCGGATAGCGATTGATCTCCGGCAGACGATCGAGCGGCGCAAAGCGCACGTCTTCCACGAGCGCGCCGGCCGCCGCGAGATGATTGACGGCCGCGGCGACGGCGCTGGCGACGCTCGCCTCGACGCCGTCGGTGACGTAGTTCGTCAGCACGCCGAGGCGCACGCCTTCGAGCGGGCGCGTCGCGGGCACGCCGGGATCGCGCCCCGCGAGAATCCGGTCGACGAGCGCGCAGCATGCGACCGACACGCCGATCGGACCGAACGAATCGAGCGTTTTCGACAGCGGCACGCCGCCTTGCTTCGGGATGCGGCTCGCGGTCGGCTTGAAGCCGGTGAGGCCGCACAGCGCGGCCGGAATGCGGATGGAGCCGCCGGTGTCGGTGCCGAGCGCGACGGCTGCCATGCCATCGGCGACCGATGCCGCCGCACCCGACGACGAGCCGCCCGCGATGCGCGCGTCGCCCGGCACGTTCGCGCGCCACGGCGAGCGCGGCGTGCCGTAATGCGGATTGAGCCCGAGGCCCGAGAACGCGAACTCGCTCATGTTGGTGCGCCCGACGATCACCGCGCCCGCACGGCGCAGGCGCGCGACGGTCACGGCGTCGGCGCTGGCGGGCGCGTTGTCGGCGAGCGCCTTCGAGCCGGCGCGCGTCACCTGGCCTTCGACATCGAAGAGATCTTTGATCGACACAGGAATGCCCGCGAGCGGCGAGAGCACGGTCCCGGCGCGGCGCAGCGCGTCGTGCGCATCGGCGGCGGCGCGTGCGTGATCGGCATCGACATGCAGGAAAACGGTCGAGCCCTGGCCCGCCGGGTCGGCGATCCGTTCGAGCGCCGTCTCGACGAGCGCGCGGCTCGTCGTGCGGCCCCTTTTCAGATCGGCGGCGAGTTGGGCGAGAGGGGCGAACTGCGGCGAAGTGGTCGGCATGGCGTCGGGCAGTGGCGTCGCCGTCTGCGAGAAGCCGGCAATGCCCGGCGCTTCGCATCGGCAGTGAGTGGATGGACGCCGCAGCCGAAAGCCGGGGCGTCCAAGGTGGCTGTCATTCTAAGCCACCGACGCCGATCGAACACCGCTCAGATCGTGCGCGAGAAGCGCCGCAGACTCGATTGACCCAGATAGCGGTCGAATACCGATGCGACGTTGCGCACCAGCATGCGGCCAGCGGGCAGCACGCGGATCGCGTCGCGCGAGAGATCGATGAGGCCATCGCCGGCCATCGGCGCGAGGCGCGCGAGTTCGTCGGCGAAAACGGCGGGGAATTCGATGCCGTGCGCGTTCGCGACATCGTCGAAGCGCAGCTCGCCGCCGCACATGAGACGCATGATGACGTCGCGGCGCAGTGCATCGTCGGCGGACAGGCGCACGCCGCGCGCGATGGCGAGCCGCCCCGCGTCGATTGCCGCGGCATAGTCGGCGAGTTCGCGGGCGTTCTGCGCATAGACATCGCCGATCTTGCCGATCGACGACGCGCCGATGCCGATCAGATCGCAATCCGCATGCGTGCTGTAGCCCTGGAAGTTGCGCTGGAGCGTGCCGGCTTCGAAGGCGCGCGCGAGCTCGTCGCCGGGCAGTGCGAAATGATCCATGCCGATGTACACGTAGCCCGCGTCGCTCATGCGCCCGATCACGCGCTCGAGAATCGCGAGACGCACGGCCGGTGAAGGCAGCGCGCTTTCGTCGATCTGCCGCTGCATCTTGAAGAGTGCCGGCATGTGCGCGTAGCCGAACACGGAGACGCGATCCGGTTTCAGATCGACGATCGCGTCGAGCGTGCGCGAAAAGCTTTCGACGCTCTGATGCGGCAGGCCGTAGATCAGATCGACGCTCACCGACTTGAAACCGTTCGCGCGCGCGGCGTCGAGCACGGTTTCGGTCATTTCGCGCGGCTGAATGCGATTGACGGCGCGCTGCACGCGTTCGTCGAAGTCCTGCACGCCGAGGCTCAGGCGGTTGAAGCCGAGTTCGCGCAGCAACGCGACGGTTTGCGCCGACGCCTCGCGCGGATCGACTTCGATCGAATATTCCGCGCGCTCGTCGGAAACGAGATTGAAGTGCTCGCGCGTCGCGGACATCAGCTCGGCCATCTCGTCGTGCGAGAGGAAAGTCGGCGTGCCGCCGCCCCAGTGAAGCTGCGTCACCGGGCGCGACGTATCGAAAAGCGCTGCTTGCAGCGCCAGCTCGCGCTTCATGCGATCGAGGTACGGGCGAGCGTGCGCGCGATTCTTCGTCGCGACCTTGTTGCAGCCGCAGTAGAAGCAGACGGTGTCGCAGAACGGAATGTGGAAGTAGAGCGAGAGATCGGCGTTCGCGTTGGACTGGCTCGCGGCTTCGCGATAGTGCGCGGCGTCGAAGGAATCGGTGAACTGGACGGCGGTCGGATAGGACGTGTAGCGCGGACCGTGCGCGTCGTAGCGCGCGAGCAGGTCGGGGCGAAAGAGCGGGGCGGCGGGAGTCATGGCGGACCTCGGGGGGAACGTCCGAGTGTAGTCGGACGATGCGCGCGAACATTGCGTGATAAGGTCGCAGCCCAATGGCAGCATTTGACGAACCGCAAAGAAGAGGCATGAGAAAATGCCGGTTCTTTTTGCGCTGTTGAGTCACGCCATGTCGATCGATTCTTCGCCCCATGCCTGCCGCCAGGGCTGCGGCGCCTGTTGCATCGCGCCGTCCATCTCGAGTCCGATTCCGGGAATGCCGGATGGCAAGCGCGCGGGCGAACGCTGCGTTCAATTGGGCGACGATCTGCGCTGCAGGATTTTCGGCGATCCGCGCAGGCCGGCGTGCTGCGGCGGATTGCAGCCTTCGCACGAGATGTGCGGCGAGACGCGCGAATATGCGCTGACGTGGATCGAGCGGCTCGAAACAGCGACGCAGCCGACGCAACTGTCGTGACGATCGACAGTCCAATTCGCGGACCGCGCCGAAGACGGCGCAGATTCGAAGAAGAACACTGGAGGATCAAGCATGACGGAACCCGTCGCGCCGCTGCGGCGCCGGTTCGTGCGGGCAGGGCTGATGGCGCTGCCCGCGCTCGCACTCGCATCGAAGGCCCACGCGGCCTCGAACTCGATATTCCCCTTCATTCCGGATCACTACACATTCTCGACGCAGCAGGTGCAAGCCGCCGTCGCGCGCAAGTTCCCGCTGCAACGCACGGCTTCGCAGATTTTCGACGTCGTCCTGAGCAATCCCGTCGTCGGGATGGCGCCGGATCGCAATCGCGTGACCGTGCGCGTCGATGCGCGACTTTCGACGCCGTTCATGCCGAATCCCGTGATCGGCGCGTTCACGCTCTCGACGCAGCTCGGCTACGATGCGCCGAGCCGTTCGGTCATTCTCGTGTCGCCGTCCGTCGACGATGCGCAGTTCACGGGCGATGCCGCGCAATATAACCAGCAGATCGCGTCGGTCGGCGCGCAACTCGCGGCGCAATTGCTCGACCGCTATCCGATCCACACCTTCAAGCCCGAGGAGCTCCAGTTCGCCGGGGTGTCTTACGAACCCGGTACAATCACAGTCCTTACAAACGGCATACGTGTGCAGATTGTCGAGAAGTGAATCGAAATCGCTGCGCAATGTGCATCAAAACCTACGGCTACACCGCGAACAAGGGCTGACGGATGGACTGGATATTGATGGTGAAGGCGCTCATCCTGGGCGTCGTGGAGGGCTTGACCGAATTTCTGCCGGTCTCGAGCACGGGGCATCTGATCGTGGCGGGCAGCTTGCTGAATTTCACCGACGCGCAATCGAAAACCTTCGACGTCGTCATCCAGTTCGGCGCGATTCTCGCGATTTGCTGGGAATACCGCGCGAAGATCGGCTCCGTCGTCGCCGGCCTGCCCGCACGCTCCGACGCGCGGCGCTTCACGCTCAACGTCATCATCGCGACGATTCCGGCCATCGCGCTCGGTCTCCTGCTCGAAAAGCACATCAAGGCGGTGCTGTTCTCGCCGGTGCCGGTGTCGGTCGCGCTGATCGTCGGCGGCATCGTCATTCTCTGGGCGGAGTCGCGCCAGCGCGAGCGGGGCGTCATCACGCGCGTGCATTCCGTCGACGATCTTTCCTATGGGGATGCCTTCAAGGTCGGCCTCGCGCAATGTTTCGCGCTGATTCCGGGCACCTCGCGTTCGGGTGCGACGATCATCGGCGGCATGTTGTTCGGGCTCGAACGGCGCGTGGCGACGGAGTTCTCGTTCTTCCTCGCCATTCCGATCATCTTCGGCGCGACGCTCTACGAAATGGCCAAGTACTGGCGCACGCTGACCGTGAACGATATCGGGCTGTTCGTCATCGGGCTCGTCGCGGCTTTCGTCAGCGCGTTCGTCTGCGTGCGCTGGCTGCTGCGCTACGTCGCGTCGCACGATTTCACGGCGTTCGCGTGGTATCGCATCGGCTTCGGCTTGCTGATCCTGATCGTCGGATACAGCGGCGGATTGAGCTGGGCCGACTGATCCCGCTCTCGCCACGCAAAGCAAAACGCCACGGCTTGCCGTGGCGTTTTGCTTTCTGGGCGATGCCGTTCAGCGGCGGCGGAACATCAGATCCCAGACGCCGTGGCCGAGCCGCAGGCCGCGCCGCTCGAACTTCGTGACCGGGCGGAAATCGGGGCGCGGCGCGTAGCCGTCGGCGGTGTTTTCGAGCGCCGGTTCCGCCGACAGCACTTCGAGCATCTGCTCGGCATAGTTCTGCCAGTCGGTCGCCAGATGGATATAGCCGCCCGGCTTCATGCGCGACACGAGCAGCGCGACGAACTTCGGCTGAATCAGGCGGCGCTTGTGATGGCGCGCCTTGTGCCACGGATCCGGAAAGTAGATGTGCACGCCGTCGAGACTGTCCGGCGCGATCATGTGTTCGAGCACTTCCACGGCGTCGTGCTGGAGGATGCGGATATTGCCGAGCCCTTGCTCGCCGATCAGCTTCAGCAGCGCGCCGACGCCCGGCTCGTGCACTTCGACGCCGATGAAGTCATCGCCCGGACGCGCGGCCGCGATTTCCGCCGTCGTCGCGCCCATGCCGAAACCGATTTCGAGCACGCGCGGCGCGTGGCGGCCGAAGTGCGCGTCCCAGTCGGCGAGCTGCGGCGTGTAGGGCACGACGTAGCGCGGGCCGAGATCGTCGATCGCGCGCTGCTGGCCCGGCGATACGCGCCCCGCGCGCGTGACGAAGCTGCGGATGCGCCGATGCCGCAGCGTGGCGTTTTCGTTGACGTCGGACGGGTGCGTGCCGTTGTCGTCGGCTTCGTCTTGGGGATCGTGGCTCATGAGGCGATGCTGGAACGGATGCGCGAAACTAAAAAGCCGCCCAAACGTGACTTGGGGCGGCTTTCGCTGGGATTCTGGAGCGGGCGATGGGAATCGAACCCACGTCTGTAGCTTGGGAAGCTACGGTAATAGCCATTATACGACGCCCGCAAGAGCCGGCTATTGTAAGCGCAACGCGTCCCGAGGCGCAATTGCGCGCGGGTTTCAGATGCCGAAGAGCGTCATCGAGACGGCGACGCGCGTCACGACCATCAGCAGCACCTGGACGATCACGAAGAGCAGAATCGGCGAAAGATCGATGCCGCCGAGTCGCGGCAGGATGCGCCGCAGCGGATCGAGAAACGGCGCGGTGATCTGATACAGCAGCGGCATCGCCGGCGACTGCGGATTGAGCCACGACAGGAGCGCCATCAGGATCGTCACCCAGATAATCAGGTTCAGCGCCCATTTGACGACGGTCAGCAACGCGACGAGCAGAAGGGTCGGCGCCATGAGCGTCGGATCGACGCCCGCGAGCACGACCATCAGCGTCACGTAGACAGCCGAGGCGATGAACGCCGCGACGATGCTCGCCCAGTCGATCTTCCCGCCGGGAAGAATCTTGCGCAGCGGCAGCACGAGCCAGTTGGTCGCCTGCATCACGGCGTTCGACACGGGGTTGTAGGGCGGCATCCGCACGACCTGGATCCATGCGCGCAGCAGGAGCGCCGCGCCGAACAGGGTGAAAAGGGTGTTGAGCAGAAAACGGGCGATATCGCCGAACATCTCGGGTCCTCTAGGATGCGTGCGCAGTGTTGCGACGTGCGCCGGGTCGGGTTAAGCGAAAGGTGAAGGGAGACGAAAGGCGCTAGCGGGCGCAGAGCCGCCCGCGAGTGATGTCTGGATGGCGGCCGTCCGCGCGGCGCGAATCTTGAATGCTGAGCTTGATCATTGTTCGTTCTCTGGACTGAGTATCTCGTCGAAGTCATCGCGGCGCGCGGCGCATCATGCGCGTTTGCGCGCCCGTCGCACGCACGCCGTTAGACGAAGCTTCGCGTTTTTCTGTTCTCGGCGATTCGAACTCCCCGCCCAACAGGCTTGCCTGATGGGGCGCCGGACGTCACCTTAACATGGCTTTGCAGCCGCTTGGGGACGTTGTCGCACGCGCCGCGCGCGATTGGTCGGGCGATTGTGTGAAAGGTACGCGAAAGTTAATCGCAGGAGACTCATCCGCATGAAACGCCAGTGTCGGAAAACCCTAGTGTTGCCATTTTGAGACGATCGCGAAAAGCGTATTTCACGCAAAACTGGCAGGATATAAAGACGGAAAGCGAAAGGGCCGAGCGCTTCATCGGGCGGGATTGTTTCCCTTCGAATGACTGGGCGAGAAATCGGACAGGACGAATTTTCCGGCCAAAAAGCATGCTTTTCGCTGAATGTGGTTTAACACACATCAATCGCATATCGACGTGAAGGCTTGGTTTCTTTGCGTACATTGAGGAACGAACAGGGCGCTCGATACTAAAGAGAAGACGATTTCAGCGGGAGCGCAGGCGCGGCGGGATGCGGCCGGCTCTCCCATCAAGGTTTCATTCGCTACGTTCGGAGGTTGCCGTGAGCATTTTCTCTTATAGAAAGCATCTGCGATTTTTGAGCCAAGCCCAACGGCGCCGCTGGTGGGATCAGAAAAAGCGACTGACGCCTCGCGTCGTTATCGGCGCGGCTTATGTGCCGCCGAACGTCACGCGTGAATTCGCTTACGTCAAAGTGGGTTGAACGACGCTTCGAGCTTTTAAGAATCTCGCGCATTACATGAGAAGCCCCGGCGGACGCATTGTCCGTCGGGGCTTTTCCGTTCTTTTGTAAATAGACGTTACGCCGTTTTTTAACTTATGGCGTATATCGAGTCGAGCCACCGCGCGCAGGTCCGCCGAACGGTCGATCGGAGCCTGTTTGCGGCCATCGCCCGGCTTTCGGTCTCCTGGCAGCGTTAAGCATCTTGCAATTTGCAACAAATGACTCCGCCGACCGATCTGCTTTTTCGATAAATTCGACTCATACCGTCGCTCGTGAGCCGCCTGGACCGGCCATCATGCGTAGCGGCGAGGAGAACGAAAGTGAAAAAGCTCGGTGGTTTGTTGGTCGCTGGTGCGCTCGGCGTGGGATTCGTCGGTGCAGCGCAGGCGCATGTATCGGTGGGCGTGGGTATCGGGGTGCCGGCTTACCCGGTGTACGCCGCGCCGCCGGCTCCTGTCTATGTCGCGCCGCCGCAGCCCGTTTATGTGGCGCCGCCGCCTGTCATGTATGCGCCGCCGCCCGCGGTGGTTTATGGCGGCTACGGCGGCTATGGTTACTACGGCCGTCCGTATTACCGGCATCACGGTTACTACCGTCACGGACCGGGCTACTGGCGCCGCTGATCGGCCCGAACGGCTTATTCCGAAGGCGATGCATGCATGCATCGCCTTCTGCGTTTACGGGCCGATTTCTGGATTTTTGCGACGGAACTGGGACAATGATGATCCTCCTCACCTCACGCTCTCACGCCGATGTCCACTCTTCCCGCCCCGACTTTCGATGACGTCGCCGACGCCGCCCGGCGCATCGAAGGATTCGCCCATCGCACGCCCGTCCTGACTTCCCGCACCGCCGACGCCATCGCGGGCGCGTCGCTCTTCTTCAAGTGCGAGAACTTCCAGCGCATGGGCGCGTTCAAGTTCCGCGGCGCCTACAACGCGCTCTCTCATTTCGACGACCGCCAGCGCGCAGCGGGCGTCATCACGTACTCGTCGGGGAATCATGCGCAGGCGATCGCGCTGTCCGCGAAGCTCGCCGGCATCCGCGCGACGATCGTCATGCCGGAAGACGCGCCCGCCGCGAAGATGGAGGCGACGCGCGGCTACGGCGGCGAAGTGATCACCTACGACCGCTACACGCAAAATCGCGAGGAAATCGGCCGCAAGCTCGCCGAGGAACGCGGCATGACGCTGATTCCGCCCTACGACCATCCGCATGTGATCGCGGGGCAGGGCACGGCGGCGAAGGAACTGATCGAGGAAACCGGTCCGCTCGATTATCTGTTCGTGTGTCTGGGCGGCGGCGGGCTCATCGGCGGATGCGCGCTCGCGGCGGCGGCGTTGTCGCCGGACTGCAAGGTGATCGGCGTCGAGCCGGAGGCGGGCAACGACGCGCAGCAATCGCTCGCTCGCGGCGAAATCGTGCATATCGACGTGCCGCGCACGATCGCCGATGGCGCCGCTTCGACGCACGTCGGCGAATACAACTTTCCGATCATCCAGCGTCACGTGGACCGGATCGTCACCGTGAGCGATGCGCAATTGATCGACACGCTGCGCTTCTTCGCGCAGCGCATGAAGATGGTCGTCGAGCCGACCGGCTGCCTCGCGGCGGCCGCCGTGCTGCAGAAGGTCGTGCCGGTCGAAGGCAAGCGCGTCGGCGTGATCGTGTCGGGCGGCAACGTCGATTTGCCGAAGCTGTCGCAGTATCTCGCGTGATGGCGGATCGTCACGACGCTGCGTTGACGATCAGATCGCGGTAGCCGTTCACGATCACGCTGTACGCGAAGTACGCGAACAGCACGGCGGACATCACGTGGCACGCGCGCAGGAGCTGCGTGCCGGCGCGCTTTCGGCCGTGGCTCGCTAGCGTGCAGATGAAGATCGTCCAGCCGAGCCCGCCGCCGAAGAAGCCGATCAGAAACACCGACGCGCTGACGGGACTCGTCGCGCCGGCCTTGGCGATGAGCGCGCCGCCGACCGCCGCAAACCACAATATCGCGCTCGGCGACGACACCGCGAGCAGGCATCCGCGCACGAAGCTTTGCCAATGCTTCGGGCGCGGCACGGTGAGATCCGCTTCGCCTTCGACGGGCGGCGCCGACGCCGGATTGAGCGCTTCACGCGCCATCTTCCAGGTGAGAAAGAGCAGCACGACGGCGCCGCCGATCCACACGACCCAGCGCACGGCGGAGAACTGCAAGAGCGCGGACATGCCCGCGAGCGCGAGCGCCGCATAGAACAGATCGCCGAAGCACGTGCCGAGGCCGAGCACCATCCCCGGCTTGAATCCGTGCGACAGCGCGAGCGAAATGATCGCGACGTTGGCGATCCCGATATCCAGACACAACGACAGCGACAGAAAGAACCCATCCGACAGCAACGACCACGAATGCATGTTGTTATTGATGGTTGTGAAGCGTGAAGCTGACATCGAGACGGCCGGTCGGCACGTTCATCGTGTTGCGTGTGGGCGGATTACGGAAGGCGGCGAGCGCATCGCGCTGTGCTTGCGTGCCGATGCCGAGCGCATCGAGCAGATGGACGACGACCGCGTTCACCACGGCCGTATTGCCGTCCTCGACTTTCACCGCGATGCCGATCGGACCTGTCTCGCGGCGCACGCCGATCGCGTAACTCGCGTCCGCGCCGGTCTTGGCGACGAGCGCGCCGCCGAACGCCTGCATCACCAGCGTGCAGAAGCGGCCTTCGCCCGCGACGAGTTCCGGATGCGACGTCATCGCGCGATGGACGCGTGCGAGCGGCGAGCCGTCCGACGCGGCGGCGATGTTCATATAGAGCCGCGCGAGACGTTCGAGCGGGAAGGCGGGCGTCGGCAGATTGCAGCCGTCGATGGCCCATTGCACTTCGTCATCGGCGAGATCGACGGCGCGCGCCACCGTGCGCTTCACATGCGCCTGCAGCGGATGACCGGGCAAGTGGTAATCGGCGAGTGGCGCGTTCATCGCGCGCGCGCCCGCGAGCATGCCGGCGTGCTTGCCGGAGCAATTGCTGCAGACGGCGGTCGGCGTGAAATCGCGCCGGATCCAGTCCTTGTACACGGCGTCTGAAATCGGCGGATGGCCGCCGCAGCGCAGATCGCTTTCGCTCGCGTTCGACTTCGCGAGCATCGCGAGCGCGCGCTCGATATGACGCGGCTCGCTGCTGTGCGATCCGCACATCAGCGCGAGGTCCTCGTCGGTGAAGCCGAAGCGTTCGAGCGCGCCCGTTTCGATGACGGCGAGCGCCTGCGCGGGCTTCGCGGCCGAGCGCGGCAGCGTCACGCGGCGCGGATCGCCGAAAGAATGGATGAGGCGGCCATCGGCATCGACGACCGCGACATGCGCCGCGTGCGTGTTCTCGATGACATCGCCTCGATAGAGCGTGGCCGCGATCGTCATTTGTCGAGTCCGAGTTCGGTCCAGAGCGTATCGACGCGGCGCTTCACGGCTTCGTCCATGACGATCGGGCGGCCCCATTCGCGATTCGTTTCGCCGGGCCACTTGTTGGTCGCGTCGAGTCCCATCTTCGAGCCGAGACCCGCAACCGGCGACGCGAAATCGAGATAATCGATCGGCGTGCTGTCGACCATCACGGTGTCGCGCGTCGGATCGACCCGCGTCGTGATCGCCCAGATCACTTCCTTCCAGTCGCGCACGTTCACGTCTTCATCCACGACGACGATGAACTTCGTATACATGAATTGCCGCAGGAAGCTCCAGACGCCGAACATCACGCGCTTCGCGTGGCCGGGATAGCTCTTCTTCATCTGCACGATCGCCATGCGATAGCTGCAGCCCTCCGGCGGCAGATAGAAATCGGTGATCTCGGTGAACTGCTTCTGCAACAGCGGCACGAAGACTTCGTTCAGCGCGACGCCGAGCACGGCAGGCTCGTCCGGCGGTTTGCCTGTGTAGGTGGAATGAAACAGCGCGTCGCGGCGCATCGTGATCTTCTCGACGGTGAAGACCGGAAACCATTCCTGCTCGTTGTAATAGCCGGTGTGATCGCCGTACGGGCCTTCGAGCGCGTGCTCGTATTTCGCCGACGCCCCCGCCGACGGACGCGGCGGCGCGCCTGCGGGCGCGGGCGGCGGCGCGCCGTCCTGCGGATAGATGAAACCTTCGAGCACGATTTCCGCGCGTGCCGGCACCTGCAATGCATCGACGCCCGGCGTCAGGCATTTCGCGAGTTCGGTGCGCGATCCGCGCAGGAGACCAGCGAACTGATATTCGGACAACGAATCGGGCACGGGCGTCACTGCGCCGAGAATCGTCGCGGGATCGGCGCCGAGCACGACCGCCACGGGATACGGCTTGCCGGGATTCGCGAGCGCGAACTCACGGAAATCGAGCGCGCCGCCGCGATGCGCGAGCCAGCGCATGATGAGCTTGTTGCGCCCGATCAGCTGTTGCCGATAGATGCCGAGATTCTGACGCGGCTTGTTCGGCCCGCGCGTGACGGTGAGGCCCCAGGTGAGCAGCGGACCGGCGTCGCCGGGCCAGCATGTCTGGATCGGCAGCCGATTGAGATCGACGTCGTTGCCTTCCCACACGATTTCCTGACAGGGCGGCGCGCTGACCGACTTCGGCGCCATGTCCCACACGGCCTTCGCGAGCGAGAGCAGCTTGCCGGCATCCTTCAGGCCCTTCGGCGGCTCGGGCTCCTTGAGCGCGGAAAGCAGCCTGCCGACATCGCGCAACGAACTCAGCGCGGCGACGTCGCTGCCGAGACTCACATCGGAACCGCTTTGCGCGTCCGTCTCGATGCCCATGCCGAGCGCGACGCGCCGCGTCGTGCCGAACAGGTTCGCGAGCACGGGCATCGTGTAACCGGTGGGCGCTTCGAACAGCAGCGCCGGTCCGCCCGCGCGCAACACGCGATCGGAGACTTCGGTGATTTCGAGAACGGGAGAGACGGGCTGCCGAATGCGGCGGAGTTCACCGAGCGCTTCAAGGCGGGCGGCGAAGTCGCGCAGATCTTTGTATTTCATCGATGGTCGGAAGTGGACTCGAAGGCGCCCGGAGGCATAACTCGCCGGGCGGGACGGCTGCGCGCTGAACGATTGTCGATTTTACCTGCGTCGGCGTCCGTGCGTTGGGCGACATTCAGCGAAAACCGCTTGGAATCGCCCGGGAGACGTGGTTTTCGGCTGCTGAACACTGTTCAATATAACTGTAAGTAATTGAAACCAAAGTCTATAGCATTGACGGATCATTAAACCCTGTTAGAATCGCTTGGCATCCATTGCAGGTTTTGAAACTTTTTACCTTAGCCTCAGGTCTGTCAGACGCCAATGCGTCGCCTGCGCCGCTCCTGCCCGGCGATTCATGGCTGTTGGTTGTCATTGCCGGCGTTTCACACGCCGGTTTTTCGCGTGGAAAGCCACGTGCGCGTTCAGGGCATGCAGTTCGTGCCGCGCAACCCGGCGGATTTTTGCCGGATCGGCTTTTCAGACGGCGCTTGCCGTATCCCCGATGCCGCTGACGCTTACCGAGAGTGAGCGGTGTCTGATTTGTCTCTCGAGTACGTGCTTCATTCGTATTCATCTGCGCAAATCATGCAACATTGGGAGTATCGATGAATGCTTCGGTTTGGTGGGGTTCCGACTCCCGCGCCGCGCAGGTTGTGCGCGTAGCGCTACGTCGCGGACGCCGTTTGAGTCACCATCTCTTCGTCGTGGTCGGTTGCGCGGCCGTTGTCAGTGCGCTCGCGCTCTGGCTGGCGCCTTCCTGGCGCACGACGTTCGCCGCAAAGATCATGCCGTTCGTGTCGGCCGCGGTCCAGGCCGGTCCGGCGCGTTTGCTCGCCGGCCAGCCGCTGCCGCCGTTCTCGGCGGTGCATCGCGCGCCCGGCGACGCCGCGCTGCCCGTGAACGTGGCCGCTAACACGGCGGCGCCCGAAATTGCCAAGGCGCCGGCCACCGTGACCCCGTCGCTCGGCGCGGCGGCCAGCGACGACGCCAGCACCCGTCAGCTCACCGGCGGCATCAGCCTGGCCGTGTCGCCCAACGGGCTCGATCCGCGCACGATGCCGTCCGTCGGCATGCTGGCGAACCTGATTCCTGCGCAACGCGTCGTCGCGGATGCGCGCGATGACCGCGTGCTCGTCTCGGCGCGTGAGCAGAAGCTCGTCGCGAATTTCATCGCGCGTCGCTATCGCGTGGCGCAAGAGCCGGTCACGGAACTCGTGCGCGCCGCGTTCGATACGGGTCGCGAAGTCGGCCTCGATCCGCTGCTGCTGCTTTCGGTGATGGCGATCGAATCGGGCTTCAATCCGTATGCGGAAAGCGGCGTCGGCGCGCAGGGCCTCATGCAGGTCATGTCGAAGGTGCATTCCGACAAATTCGAGTACTTCGGCGGCTCGCACGCGGCGCTCGATCCGCTCGCGAACATCAAGGTCGGCGCGCTCGTGCTGAAGGATTGCATCGCGCGCGGCGGCTCGGTGGCGGGCGGCTTGCGCTACTACGTCGGCTCGACGACGCAGGACGACGGCGGTTACGGCGCGAAGGTGCTGGCCGAGCGCTCGCGTCTGCGCGATGTCGCGCGCGGCCGCAATGTGCCGATCAACGCGCCGCAGGCGCCGGTCCAGGCCGCGCCGAAGCAGGTTCTCGCCTCGACGTCCGCGGACAAACGCGTTCACGCGACGATCGAATCGCCGAAGAAATCGCAGGACGATGGCGACGTGGACACGAAGCACGTCGCATCGGCGGAGCTGGGCGCGTAAGGCTTTCGGCAGACGTAAAAAGGAAAGGGCACCCGCGGGTGCCCTTTTTTGTTGCGCGTGCCGTCGCGATTATCGACGGAACAGCGTGCCGAGTCGCTGGACCGCTTCTTCCAGCTTCGCCTGCGACGTCGCATATGACAGCCGGATGTAGCGCTGCGGCGCGTGAAAACCGAAATCCGCGCCCGGCACGAGCACGACGCCCGCGTCGTGGAGCATCGAATGCGTGAGCGCATCGCTGTCGCCGGCGGCGGGGTGGTGAACCGTCGTCGTGTCGGCGTAGACGTAGAACGCGCCGTCCGGCACGACCGGCACGCCGAAACCGAGCGAGCGCAGCGCCGGCACGATGTAATCGCGACGCCGCTTGAACTCCAGTCGCCGTGCTTCGTAGATCCCGATCGTCTCCGGCTCGAAGCACGCGAGCGCCGCATGCTGCGCGAGCGCCGACGCGCAGATGAACAGATTCTGCGACAGCTTTTCGACCGCGCTGACCATCGCGTGCGGCACGACGAGCCAGCCGAGCCGCCAGCCGGTCATGTTGAAGTACTTCGAGAAGCTGTTCACGGTGACGACGTCGTCGCCGAAGGAGAGCGCGGACACGGGTTTCGCGTCGTAACTCAGGCCCTGGTAAATCTCGTCGACGATCGTGAAGCCGCCGCGCGCGCGCACCGTGTCGACGATGCGCCGCAGTTCGTCCGGCTCGATCGACGTGCCCGTCGGATTCGACGGCGACGCGAGCAGCACGCCGCGCGTCTTCTCGCTCCAGTTCTCCTCGACATGCTCGGCCGTCAACTGGAAGCGCTCGGCCGGGCCGCTCGCGATGAGCACCGGCTTGCCATCCGCCGCCGACACGAAATGCCGGTTGCACGGATAGCAGGGATCGGGCATCAGGACTTCGTCGCCGTTATCGACGAGCGCCATGCACGCCAGCAGCAGCGCCGCCGACGCGCCCGCCGTCACGACGATCCGCTCGGGGTCGACGGCCAGGCCGAAGGTATCGCGATAATGCTGCGAAATCGCCTCGCGCAGCGCGTGGATGCCGAGCGCGTTGGTGTACTGCGTCACGCCGCGCTTCAGGGCATCGGCGGCGGCGTTCGTGACCGGCTCCGGCGCGGTGAAATCCGGCTCGCCGATGCTCATGTGGATGATGTCGCGGCCCGCGCGCTCGAGCGCCTGCGCCTCTTTCATCAGCTCCATCACGTAGAACGGCTCGATTGCGTCGACGCGCGACGCCAGCCGCACGAGCGGTTCGGCTGTCTGGTTCATTTATGCTCCGCGGCCGCGCGCCTGCGCTTCGGTGGGCCGCATCACGACGGCGAGCTTGTCCAGCACGCCATTGACGTACTTGTAGCCGTCCGAGCCGCCGAAAGTTTTCGTCAACTCGACCGCTTCGTTGATGACGACGCGATACGGCACGTCGATGTGATGCTTGAACTCGAAGGCGGCAACCAGCAGCACCGCGCGCTCGACCGGCGACAGTTGCTCGATCGGACGATCGAGGCACGGCTGCAACTCGGCCGACAGCGCGTCGGATTCCTTGATCACGCCGTGCAGGATCGCATCGAGATGATCCTTGTCGGCCTTGTCGAAACCTTGAGAATTGCGCAACTGCGCGTCGATTTCGCCGGCGGGCGCGCCCGACAGCAACCACTGGTAAAGCCCTTGCGTCGCGAGTTCGCGCGAACGGCGTCGTGCGCTCTTCATGCGCGGTCCTCGTCTTCTTCGTCTTCGTCTTCATCGTCGCCGCCGAGCTGCTCGAGCGCGACGGACAGATTCGCCATTTCGACCGCCACGCGCGCGGCGTCGCGACCCTTTTCGGTCATGCGGGCGACGGCTTGCTCGTCGTTCTCGGTCGTCAGCACGGCGTTCGCAACCGGAATGCCGAAGTCGAGCGCGATGCGCGAGATGCCCGAGCCGCTTTCGTTCGACACGAGCTCGAAGTGATACGTCTCGCCGCGCACGACGGCGCCGAGCGCGATCAGCGCGTCGAACTGGCCGGATTCCGCGAGCTTTTGCAGCGCGAGCGGAATTTCGAGCGCGCCGGGCACCGTGACGAGCAGCACGTCCTGGCCGATCACGCCGAGGCGTTCCAGCTCCTCGATGCAGGCGTCGGCGAGGCCGTTGCACACCGGTTCGTTGAAGCGCGACTGCACGATGCCGATGCGCAGGCCGTCACCGTCGAGGTTCGGCTGGTATTGTCCGATTTCCATGAATGATTTCCGTTGGTTCAGATTGGGTTTGGCGTTCAGGCCGAGCGCAACTGCGTGATGCTCGTATCGGCGGGCGCGGCGGTGGCGGGGCAGCCGGGCATCGGCACGAAGCCTGTCACTTCCAGGCCGTAGCCCGACATGCTGCCGAGCTTGCGCGGATTCGCGAGCACTTCCATCTTGCCGACGCCGATATCGCGCAGAATTTGCGCGCCGATGCCGTAGGTCTTGAAGTCGATCGGGCGGCGCTTGAGTTCCGCCGCCTTGTCCTTCTGGTCGAACGCGCGGAACACGTCGACGAGATGTTCCTTCGTGTCGCCGCAATTGAGCATGACGATCGCGCCGAGATCGCGCGCGGCGATTTCCTTCATCGCGGCGTCGATGGTCCAAGAGTGCGTCGACGAGTCGATTTCGAGCAGATCCAGCACGGAGAGCGGTTCGTGCACGCGCACCGGCGTGTCGCGATCCGGACGCGGCGTGCCGCGCACGAGCGCGATGTGCGGCGAACCGGTGGGCTCGTCGCGATACAGCAGCGCGCGGAACGGACCGTGCGCGGTCTGCATCGTCCGCTCGCAGACTTTCTCGATGATCGATTCGGTGCGGCTGCGGTAGTGGATCAGATCGGCGATGGTGCCGATCATGATGCCGTGCTGCTGGCCGAACTCGATGAGGTCGGGCAGACGCGCCATTTCGCCGTCGTCCTTGATGATCTCGCAGATCACCGCGGCGGGCGTGAGACCCGCGAGCGCGGTCAGGTCGCAGCCGGCTTCCGTATGGCCCGCACGCACGAGCACGCCGCCCGGCTGCGCCATGATCGGGAAGACGTGGCCCGGCTGAACGATGTGCTCGGCGCGCGCATCGTGCGCGACGGCCGCGGCGATGGTTTTCGCGCGGTCGGCGGCCGAGATGCCGGTCGTCACGCCCTCGGCGGCTTCGATGCTCACCGTGAACGCCGTGCCGTACTGCGTGCCGTTGCGATGCGTCATGAGCGGCAGGTTCAACTGCTTGCAGCGTTCCTGCGTGAGCGTGAGGCAAATGAGGCCGCGGCCGTGCTTCGCCATGAAGTTGATCGCTTCGGGCGTGACGAATTCGGCGGCGACGACGAGATCGCCTTCATTCTCGCGGTCTTCTTCGTCGACGAGGATCACCATCCGGCCGGCTTTCAGTTCAGCGATGATCTCAGGAGTGGAGGCGAGCGACATGATGACGTCCCGAGCGGGCTCTGATTTGGGGAAAGCGCGTATTTTACGCCACGGCTGGTGGAGCGTCGGGGAAATCGACTCTCTTCGAGAGGTGGAGGTTTCCTAAGCCATTCGGACGAATGGCGCGACGGGCAAGCGTTTGGGAAACTGTCCTCACTGTAACTTTAAAGCGGATGGATTTTGTACAATGTTGTGTACATTAAACTTAATGGGGCCGAACATGGCTTATAGGGCAAGGGACATCATTCCGCTCTCTCAGGCGCGTGCAAATCTCTCTGAACTCGTCGACGAGGTTCGCGGCGGCAATGAAAAGATCATCACGAAGAACGGAGAAAGCTATGCCGCGTTGATCAGCGCGGAAAAGCTCGAAGCGTTCTACCGCATGGAGAGGTCCCGCATTCATCTGGTCCTGCTGAACGACGCGTTGACCGCTCTGAAGAGCCTCGACAAGAACGAAACGGAAGATGCCGACGAGTACTTCATCCGTCTGAAAGCGCGTCTGGGAGCGCCGCAAACCGATGACGGAGAGTCGGACCGTGAATGATGAACGCAAGCGCACGACCATCCGAATCTCGAGCGAATTCAATGCCCGACTCACGGATATCGAGCGCTACTGGAACCGCGTTGACCGGCCTGAAAGCTTCCTTCGGCTAGTCGAGGCGATCGAAAAGAAGGTCGTGCCGGTGCTTCGGCGCTTTCCGGCTCTTGGACGACGCCTTCTCAATTCGAAGCCGGATACGGTCGATGCTTTGCTGACGATCGAGGAGATCGTGGACGTCACGAAGTCGGGCGCGCCTCATCAAGGCGAGCTACACGAACATCTGTTCGATGACTACGTGCTGCTCTATCTGTTGTCCGGTGACACGATCACTTTCTTGTCGCTCCGGCGCATGAAAGAGACTTCCTCCGAATTCAGGGATCTGTGGGGTCCGGAGCGCTAGGTCAGGACAACGCGAGCATTCACCCCGCACTCATCATCCGCTCCACATACCGCGCGATCAGATCGATCTCCAGATTGACCTTCGCGCCTTTGGCAAGCGCCTTGAGCGTCGTCACTTCGACGGTATGCGGAATCAGATTGATGGAAAACTCGCAGCCGTCGGCGCTGTCGCTGACGGAATTCACCGTGAGGCTCACCCCGTTCACCGTCACCGAGCCCTTGTAAGCCAGGTACTTGCCGATATCCTTCGGCGCCACGATGCGCAATTCGTGCGATTCGCCCACCGGCTCGAACTTCGACACGACGCCCAGCCCATCGACGTGACCGGATACGAGGTGCCCGCCAAGCCGGTCGTGCGCGCGCAACGCCTTTTCCAGATTCACGCCGGCGCCCGCATCGCCGAGTCCGACGGTCTTGTTGAGACTCTCGCGCGACACTTCGACGTCGAACGTGCCGGCCGATTTCTCGACAACCGTCATGCACGCGCCCTGAATCGCGATGCTGTCGCCGAGCTCGACGTCGGCGAGATCGAGATCGCCCGCGGCGACCGTCAGACGCACGCCCGCTTCCGGCTCGGCACCGAGCGGCGTGACTTTTTCGATTCGGCCCACGGCCGCGACAATTCCTGTGAACATCGGTCGGATTCCTCGATTCGGTGCTGGGTCAGCTCGCCACGTTGGCTTCGGCAAAACGCGCAAGTATGCGCAGATCGTCGCCGAGCCGGTCGATGCGATGAAATTTCAGATGCGGCCGCGCATCCAGCGTGTCGGGCGGCGCGAAGTCGAACATGCCGGGCGCGCTGCCGAGCAGGCTCGGCGCGAGATAGATCAGCAGTTCGTCGACGCAGCCTTCGCGCAGCAGCGAGCCGTTCAGCTTGTGGCCCGCTTCGACATGCAATTCGTTGATTCCGCGATCGGCGAGCGCCGTGAGCATCGCGGGCAGATCGACCTTGCCGTACTCGTTCGACAGCTCGATCAGATCCGCGCCTTTCTCGCGCAACGCGTCGATGCGCGCCGGATCGGCGTCGGCGGAATGGAAAATCCAGGGCGGCGCGCCGTCGAGGATGCGCGCGTGCATCGGCACGTCCAGCCGGCTGTCGATCAGCACGCGTTGCGGCTGGCGCGGCGTGTCGACCGCGCGCACGGTCAGTTGCGGATCGTCCTCGCGCACCGTGCCGATTCCCGTGAGAATCGCGCAGGCGCGGGCGCGCCACGCGTGGCCGTCGGCGCGCGCGTCTTCGCCCGTGATCCACTGACTCTCGCCCGTCGGCAAACCGGTACGGCCGTCCAGCGTGGCCGCGACCTTCATTCGCACCCACGGACGGCGGCGCGTCATACGCGACACGAAGCCGATGTTCATCTCGTGCGCCTCGTTCGCGAGCAGTCCGCAACGCACGTCGATGCCGGCGTCGCGCAGCATCGTCAAGCCGCGGCCGGACACCGACGGGTTCGGATCTTCCATCGCGGCGATTACTTTCTCGACGCGCGCATCGATGAGCGCATGCGCGCACGGCGGCGTGCGGCCGAAGTGACTGCACGGTTCCAGCGACACATACGCGGTCGCGCCGCGCGGATCCTTGCCGCGCGAACGGGCGTCCTTCAGCGCCTGCACTTCGGCGTGATCCTGGCCGGCCGGCTGCGTGTAGCCCATGCCGATCACTTCGCCGTTCTTGACGAGCACGCAGCCGACGCGCGGATTCGGCGTCGTCGTGTACATGCCCTTCGAGGCGAGCGCGAGCGCGCGCTCCATGTGCGTGAAGTCGGTTTGCGAGAACATCGGCGCGGCCCGGAAACGTCAGGCGGCGAGCGACGCGAATGCGCCGCGCGCCGCGTCGATCGTCGCGTCGATGATCGCGTCGTCGTGCGCGCTCGACACGAAGCCCGCTTCGAACGCGGACGGCGCGAAGTACACACCGGCATCGAGCATCGCGTGAAAGAACGCATTGAAGCGCCTCGTGTCGCCTTGCTGGATTTGCGCGAAGCTGCCCGGCACGCTGTCCATGAAATACAGGCCGAACATGCCGCCGATCGAATCGGCGGAGAAGGGCACCTTCGCGTCGCGGGCGGCGCCGGTGAGGCCGTCGACGAGCTTGCGCGTCTGCTTGGCGAGATCGTCGTAGAAACCGGGACGCTGGATCAGTTGCAGCGTCTTCAGGCCCGCGGCCACCGCGATCGGATTGCCCGACAGCGTGCCCGCCTGATAGACGCCGCCGAGCGGCGCGAGATGAGCCATGATGTCGCGGCGTCCACCGAACGCGGCCGCCGGCATGCCGCCGCCGATGACCTTGCCGAGACAGGTGAGATCGGGCTTGATGCCGTAGACCTGCTGCGCGCCGCCGAGCGCCACGCGAAAGCCGCACATGACTTCGTCGAAGATCAGCACGGAGCCGTATTCGTTGCAGCGTTCGCGCAGCGCGTTGAGAAACTCGGGCGTCGCGCGCACGAGATTCATGTTGCCCGCGACCGGCTCGACGATCACCGACGCGATTTCCGGCCCGAATGCCTTGAACGCCTCGTTCAATTGCTCGACGTTGTTGTACTCGAGCACGGTCGTGTGCTTCGCGATGTCGGCGGGCACGCCGGCGGAAGTGGGATTCCCGAACGTGAGCAGACCGGAGCCGGCTTTGACGAGCAGGCTGTCCGCGTGCCCGTGATAGCAACCTTCGAACTTGACGATGCGGCTGCGGTTCGTGAAGCCGCGCGCGAGGCGCAATGCGCTCATCGTCGCTTCGGTGCCGGATGACACCATCCGCACCTGTTCGATCGACGGCACGAGCTTGCAGATTTCCTCGGCGATTTCGATTTCGGCTTCGGTCGGCGCGCCGAACGAGAAGCCGTTCGCGAGCACGCGTTGTACGGCGCCGAGCACTTCCGGATGGACATGGCCGAGAATCATCGGGCCCCACGAGCCGATGTAGTCGATATAGCGCTTGCCATCCGCATCCCAGAAATACGCGCCTTCTGCGCGCTCGATGAAGCGCGGCGTGCCGCCGACCGAGCGGAACGCCCGCACCGGCGAGTTCACGCCGCCGGGAATGGTTCGCTGCGCGCGTTCGAAGAGAGCTTGATTCTTGGACATGGATGGAAGCCTGCACTGAAAAGTGGATGCGGGAGTCGCGAGGACACGCGCCCGGCTGCCGCTGCAACGTCTGCACGGCGCGCGAAACGCGCCGTCCGGCGCGAAAAACGATGCTGAAATTGTACCGGAGTCGTTGCAATGCAACCGTGTCCGGCTAGGGTCGCATCGAGCGCCGTCCGGTGCGTGCGGTCCACAGTTTTTCCAGCGCGCCCTCGGCGATCGGCTTGATGAGCGTGCCGGACATCTGCGCGTCCCACGTCTGCACGGAGAACGGATGCGCGCGCAATTCGTCGCGCGTGACGACGACCTGCTCGCGCGCATCGACGAGCCAGTCATAAACGAAGTCGATGCACAGCCGATAGCCGCGCTTGGCTCCGGCATCCGGCACTTCGTACGGCGCGCGCGTCACCCAGCCCGACGCGAACACGCCCCTGGGTTCCTCCGACACGCGATGCACGAAGACCCGGTCGCCCGGCAAGAGTCCGCGCGCGGTGCCGCAGCCCCATACGTCGGCGACGGCATCGCCTGCGGCGACGCGCCGCGCGAACTCGGGCAAGTCGGGCCACGGCCATTTCTTTGGGCTCCAGATCAGCAGAAAGGCGGTCATGGGTTCGGTCGGACGAGAAGAGAGCGATGAGCTTAACGCAGCGTCGCGACCGGGGCCGGATCGCGGCAAGGGCTCGCGTACAATGTTTGCTCCTTGCGCGGTAAGGATGCCGCGCGGCCTCAACGCTTCCCCGTCTCCCGAACTCCATGTCCGACACCACCCGGCGCCGGCCCGATGGCCGTTTGATCCTTCTGCTCGGCGCGCTCGCCGCGTGCGGCCCGCTGTCGATCGACATGTATCTGCCGAGCCTGCCGTCGCTCGCCGCCGCGTTCGGCACGAGCCCGGCCGCCGCGCAAAGCACGCTGACGAGCTTCATGTTCGGCTTCTCGTTCGGCATGCTGCTCTACGGTCCGATGTCCGACGCCTATGGCCGCCGCCCCGTCCTGCTCGGCGGCATCGCGCTGTACGCGCTCGCGAGCATCGGCTGCGCGGCGGCGTTTTCCATCGACGCGCTCGTCTTCGTGCGCTTCCTGCAGGCGCTCGGCGCGGGCGCGGCGTCGGTGCTCGCGCGCGCGATCGCCCGCGACGCCCACGCGCCGACCGACGCGGCACGCGTCCTGTCGATGCTGTCCATCGTCACGTCGATCGGACCGTTGCTCGCGCCGCTGATCGGCGGGCAATTGCTGCTGCTGGGCAGCTGGCGCGTCGTGTTCGTCGCGCTGACGCTCTTCGGCGTGACATGCGCGGTGACGGCGTATCTGCGCGTGCCGGAGACATGGCCTAAGGAAAGGCGCGCGAGCGCGGCGGTCGGCAAATCGTTCGCCGCTTACGGGCATCTGCTGACCGATCCCGTCACCTGGGGCCACATGATGTGCGGCGGCATGGCTTTCGCGTCGATGTTCGCCTACATCACCGCCACGCCGTTCGTCTATATCGATTACTTCCACGTCAGGCCGCAGTATTACGGGCTGCTGTTCGGCCTGAACATCGTCGGCATCATCGCGGGGAATGTGCTCAACACGAAGTTCGTCGGCCGCGTCGGCGCGATGATGATGATTTCGGCTGCATCGTTCGTGAGCGTCGCGGCGGCGCTCGCGGTCGCGTTCGTGGCGCTGACGGGCTTGGGCGGCCTGTGGTCGATCGTCGTGACGCTGTTCTTCGTGGTCGGCGTGGTCGGACTGCTGTCGGCCAATTGCACGACCGAGCTGATGCATCGGTATCCGCACAACGCGGGCGCGGCCGCCGCGGTTTTCGGCGCGATGCAGCTCGCGCTCGGCGCGCTCGCAAGTCTCGCCGTCGGCTTGTTTCACGATGTTTCGCCGCATGGAATGGGCATCGTGATAGGCGTGTGCGGCGTGCTGACATTCGCCGGGCGCACGCTGGTGCTGCGCTCGCACGCGGCGCCCGTGAAGGTCTGAACGGCGCGCAGAAACAAAAAAGCCTCGCTATGTGGCGAGGCTCAACATTTGATGCTCGTTTTTGCGGTCTCGAATCAGATGTGCCTGGGTCAAAGGTGCTTCCTGGGTCGATCGCAGTTGTTTGTCGATTCGGTAACTTACTGGGTCAAAGTTGTTTACCGGCTCGCTTCGGTCGCAGGGGCAATAGGCATGTTCTCCAGATGAGCGATCAGTGGTGCCTGGGTCAAAGGTGCTTCCTGATCGGGTTCGTGTCGATTCGGTTATTCCTCGTTGCCGTTTCAGCCTTGTCGACGAAGCTGGACTGCATCAAGGAATGAGACGAGTGTAGGCCGTCGTCGAACGACGACATATCGAAGGAATTCGAATCGGTGGGCAAGGCCGCGTGACGGCCGAAACGCGCTGTTGCGCGCCGTGAAACCGATGTTCGCCTAAACCGCGCGCGTGATCGTCGGCATGGGCGGCGCGAGACGAATGCCGCGCGCCGCGAGCGCGGACAGCGTGGCCTCGTTGACATCGGAGATCACGCAGAGCGCGACGATCTCATGCAGGTTCGACGTGACGAAGGCGCGTTCGCCGGCGGCGGCGAACGCATCGGGGTCGAGCGTGAAGCGTGTCGGCGGGATCGGTATCGGCATGACTCGGGAAGCGCATTCGAAGGGTCCAGATCCTGCAGAATGCGTTCGCGCTTCTCGATAGGCATCGACTGAAACGTCCCCGCGTGCTGCTATTCGAGCGGGCCGATCGTTGCCGCGAGAAACGTGAAGGCCGCGGCTTCCGCCTGCGCGACTGCTCCGGGTTCGACGCCCGCGCCGTGCCCGCCGTCGCCGGTCTCCTGATACCAGACGTCGGCGTGGCCTTGCGCCTGCATCTTCGCGGCCATCTTGCGCGCGTGGCCGGGATGCACGCGGTCGTCGCTCGTCGATGACGTGAACAGCGCCGGCGGATACGTCACGTCGGCCTTCACGTTCTGATACGGCGAATACGCCATCAGATGATGAAGATCGCCGGCGTCGTCGGGATCGCCGTATTCGTCGATCCACGATGCGCCTTGCAGCAGCAAGTGAAAGCGCGCCATATCGAGCAGCGGCACTTCGGACAGCACGGCGCCGAAAAGCTCGGGCCGTTGGACCATGCACGCGCCGGTGAGCAGGCCGCCGTTGCTGCCGCCCCGAATGGCGAGCTTCTTCGGCGTCGTGACGCCGCCATCGACGAGCGCTTGCGCCACCGCGGTGAAATCATCGAACGAAATTTGACGGTTCTCGCGCAATGCCGCCTGATGCCACGCCGGGCCGAACTCGCCGCCGCCACGGATATTCGCGACCGCGTACAGCCCGCCGCGTTCGAGCCACGCGATGCCCGTGGTTGCGTCGTAGCCGGGGTCGAGCGCGACTTCGAAGCCGCCGTAGCCGTAGAGCAGGCAAGGGCGCGGTTCGGCGGTGGTCTCGATGTCTCTTCCGATCAGCCAGTAAGGAATGCGCTCCCCGTCCGGCGCGATCGCGTGGCGGCGCACGGCGGCGAGACCGGTTGCGTCGAATTGCGCGGGAAGGCGCGCGAGCAGTCGCCAGGGCGCGTCGCTGGCGAGATCGGCGTGATAGAGCGACGGCGGCAACAGAAAATGCTCGACGTGGATGAGCACGGTGTCGTCGCGTTCGCTGTCGATCGAATCGACCCATGACTGGCTCGCTTCCGGCAGCGCGAATTCGCGCGCCTGCCATGCGTCATCGGGATTCGCGTCCGGGCGCAGCAGCGTGACGCGCGGCGTGCCGTCATCCATCTGCGAAACGATGAGGAACTGCTTCGTGAAGTCGATGCCCGCGAGGACGAGGCGTTCCGACGGCGTGAAAAGCGCCGTGAACCGGCGCGAGCCGGCGAGAAACGCGTCGCGGCGGATGACGGTCAGCGTGCCGGGCGCGTAGCGGCGCCCGCCCGCGTTCCAGAACTTGCGCGGCGTGACGAAGAGCCAGCCGTTCCAGTGCTCGATTTCCGCGTGCGACGGCAGATCGTACTGGCGCCATTCGTTGGCGGTTTCGTCGAGCCAGTAGTTGAGCGTGTCGTAGAACGTGACCGCGCGCGACGCGAGATGCAGCTTCTCGATCGGATCGTAGTCCACGCCCGCCGACACGTCGCGCCGATTGCCTTCGAACACGACGGGCGCATCCGCGAGCGGCGTGCCGCGCTTCCAGCGACGCGCCTGCCGTGGAAATCCGGATGTCGTCAGCGCGGGGCTCGGGTTCGTCTTGCTGTCGTCCCAGCCGACGTACACGGTGTCGCGATCGATCCACGAGATGTCGTGCTTGCCGACATCGGGCAATGCGAAGCCATCCGCGACGAACGTTTTCGACGCGATCTCGAACTCGCGCACCATGCACGCGTCCGAGCCGCCCGGCGACAGGCTCACGAGCGCGCGATCGTAGTCGGGATAGAGCATGTCGAAGTCGGCGAGGGCCCAGCGTGTGTCGCCCACCGCGTCGGTGTTCAGGTCGAGCGCGTCGACGTCGAGGATCGTTTCCCATGCGGGCTTGCCTTCGAGCCACGCAGACCACGGCGTGCGGCGTACGATGCCGAGCGGATGCGCGTCGTCCTGCCATGTGTTGTAGCCCCAATCGCCATAGCGCGAACAGGCGACGATGCGGTCTTTCGACGTGTACGCCTTTTCGAGCCGGCCGGCGAGGGCGCGCGCGTCGGGCGTGTTGCCGAACGCGGCTTCGGTGCGGCGGTTCTGGGCGTCGATCCACGACTGCACGCGGGCGTCGTCGAGCGCTTCGAGGCCGATGAAGGGATCGGGGCCGTCGGAGGGCGGCCAGGCGAGTTCGGGATTCTGATCGAGGATGGTCATGCGGAATCGGAGCTTCGAAAGGCAAAACGCCGATTGTGCCTGTTATGGCGGCGCAATGAAAAAGCCGCGCATCAGCGCGGCTTTCAACTTCAACGACCAGGCAGACTCAAGCCAGCCGCTCTTCCGTCTGCGGATCGAACAGCACGGCCTTCGACACATCGAACAGCAGGGTCATGTTCGTCATCGGCTGCGGATTGCTCGCAGGGTGCACGCGCGACACGACGCGCTTGCCGTTCACCTGCGCGAACACGAGCGTGTCCGGGCCGGTCGGCTCGATCACGTCGACGCGCACGTCGACCGGCTGCAGGCTCGCATCCGACACATCGTGCGCGCTGCGCGAATCGGTGATGCGCTCCGGGCGCAGGCCCAGAATCACATCCTGCCCGACCTTGCTGCGCAAACGACCCGCATCGAACGGCAGATTCAGCACCTTCTGCGTGACGCCCGTATCGAGTTGCAAACCGACGCCCGAACCCGACTCGACGAGCTTGCCCGTGATGAAGTTCATCGGCGGCGCGCCGATAAAGCCCGCGACGAACAGATTCGACGGCGAATCGTAAATCTCCTGCGGCGCGCCGAACTGCTGCACGATGCCGTCCTTCATCACCGCGATGCGATCGCCGAGCGTCATCGCTTCGATCTGATCGTGCGTCACGTAGACGATCGTCGTGCCGAGGCGCTGATGCAAGAGCTTGATCTCCGAACGCATTTCGATGCGCAGCTTCGCGTCGAGGTTCGAAAGCGGCTCGTCGAACAGGAACATCACCGGATCGCGTGCGAGGGCGCGGCCCATCGCGACGCGCTGACGCTGCCCGCCCGACAGTTGCCCCGGCTTGCGATCGAGCAGATGACCGATCTGCAGCGTCTCCGACACGCGATCGACGATCTTCTTCTGCTCGTCCTTCGGCACCTTGCGAATGTTGAGACCGAACGAGATGTTGTCGCGCACGCTCATCGAAGGGTAGAGCGCGTAGGACTGGAACACCATCGCGATATCGCGGTCCTTCGGCGAGAGGTCGTTGACCGTCTTGCCGTCGATCATGATGTCGCCACGGGTCACGGTCTCCAGACCCGCGATCATGTTCAGCAGGGTCGACTTGCCGCAGCCCGAGCCGCCGACGAGGATCAGGAACTGACCGTCCTCGATATCGATATTGACGCCCTTGAGAACCGGCACCCCGTTCGGGTAGGTCTTGTACACGTCACGGATGGAAAGGCTTGCCATGTGAATCCTCTATCTCTCGATACTGCTCGTTTAACCCTTCACCGCGCCGGCCGTCAGCCCGCGCACGAAATAACGTCCCGCGATCATGTAGACGAGGATCGTCGGCAATGCGGCGATGATCGCGCCGGCCATGTCGACGTTGTATTCCTTCACGCCCGTCGATGTGTTCACGAGGTTGTTCAGCGCCACCGTGATCGGCATGGAATCCACGCCCGAAAACACGATACCGAACAGGAAATCGTTCCAGATCTGCGTGAATTGCCAGATCAGGCACACCATGAAGATCGGCAGCGACACCGGCAGCAGAATCTTCGTGAAAATGGTGAAGAAACCCGCGCCGTCGATGCGCGCCGCCTTCACGAGCTCGGCCGGAATGCTCACGTAGAAGTTGCGGAAGAACATCGTCGTGAACGCGATGCCGTAGATCACGTGTACGAGCACGAGGCCGGTCGTCGTGTTCGAAAGGCCGAGAAAGCCCTGCAGACGCGCCATCGGAAGAAGGATCGCCTGGAAGGGGATGAAGCAGCCGACGAGCAGCATCGTGAAGATGGCGTCCGCGCCGCGGAAGCGCCAGTGCGTGAGCACGTAGCCGTTGAACGCGCCGATGAACGACGAGATCAGCACGGCGGGGATCACCATGCGGACCGAGTTCATGAAGAACGGCTCCATGCCGTCGCAGCGCACGCCGGTACACGCTTCCTGCCACGCTTTGACCCACGGCGCGAACGTGAAGTGCGTCGGCGGCGTGAGCAGATTGCCCGTGCGAAGCTGGTCGAGATCCTTGAACGACGTCGACAGCATCACGTAGATCGGGAACAGGAAGTAGAGCGCGAAAAGTATGAGCACCGCGTAGATGACGGCGCGGCTCAGGGTCATCTTAGGCTGCATTGCGGGTGCTCCTCGATTCGAGATACATGAGCGGCACGAGCACGGCGACGACGGTGGCGAGCATCATCATCGACGATGCGGCGCCCACGCCCAGTTGCCCGCGATTGAACGAGAACGTGTACATGAAGATTGCCGGCAGCGACGACGACGTGCCCGGACCGCCCGCCGTCAACGCGACGACGAGGTCGAAGGTCTTGATCGTGATGTGGCAGAGGATCAGCAGCACGGAGAAGAACACCGGGCGCATGCTCGGAATCACGATCTTGCGGTAGATGGTCGGCAGCGTCGCGCCATCGACTTGCGCGGCCTTGAAAATTTCGCCGTCGACGCCGCGCAGACCGGCGAGGAAGAGGGCCATCACGAAGCCCGTCGATTGCCACACCGCGGCGATCACGACGCAGAAAATCGCCTTGTCCGGGTCGCCGAGCCAGTTGAACGAGAAACTCGTCCAGCCCCAGTCATGAAACACTTTCTCCAGACCGAGGCCGGGGTTCAGAATCCACTGCCACGCGGTGCCGGTCACGATGAACGAAAGCGCCATCGGATAGAGGAAGACCGCGCGCAATGCACCTTCGTTGCGGATCTTCTGGTCGAGAAGGATCGCAAGGAAAAGGCCGAGGAACACGCAAATCCCGATGAACGGAATGCCGAACCAGCCGAGGTTGGCGGCGGAAGTCCACCAGACGTCGTTGGCGAAAAGCTGTTTGTAGCGGTCGAAGCCCGCGAAATCGTAGCGCGGCATGAGCCGCGATTCGGAAAGCGACAGATACCCGGTAATGGCGATGAAGCCGTACACGAAAACGAGCGCGATCACGACGCTGGGAGCGAGCACCAGCTTCGGAATCATGCGATCGGCGAGCGCCGCCGTCGGTGACGCGCGACGGGGCGGGTTTTGCGGTTTCTTGTCCGCGGCGATGGAGGCAGTCACGACTCGACTCCTGGAAGATGCGCCGGCGCTTTTCGTGCGTTTAGGTGCACTGACTGGCGCTTCTGTGGCGAATGCCTGCTGGCGCTGAAATGTTGCGACGTTACAGATGCAGTCCTGCTCTGTCTTGCCCCGCCCGGCGCATGCCTTTCGCACACGCGCCGGGCGGATGCGGCCTTACTTCGTCTTGGCGGCGTTCGCGAGTGCGGCAACCGCGCTCTTCGAATCCTGCGACGAATTCATGAACTTCGTCACGACGTCGGTCATCGCGCCGGCGACGGCATCGCCCTGAGCCATGCCGTGCGCGAGCGACGGAACATAGCCGCCCGATTTGATCGCCGTCTGTTCATCAGCGTAGGACTTCTTCGCGCAGTCGTCGAACTTATCCATCGGGACGCCGAGACGCACCGGGATCGACCCCTTGTTCAGACTGAACTGCTCCTGGAATTCCGGCGTCATGATGGTCTTCGCGAGCGCGAGCTGGCCCGGCGTCGCGGCCTTCTGGCCCTTCTGCTGGAAGAACACGAACGAGTCGACGTTGAACGTGTAGGCCTTCTCCGTGCCCGGCACCGGCGCGCACACGTAGTCCGTGCCCGCCTTCTTGCCGGCGCCGGCGAATTCGCCCTTCGCCCAGTCGCCCATGAACTGCATGCCGGCCTTGCCGTTGATGACCATCGCGGTCGCGAGGTTCCAGTCGCGGCCCGTGCGGCCGCTATCGAAGTAGCCCTGGATCTTGCGGACCGTATCGAACACCTGAACCATCTTGTCCGAGGTCAAGGTCTTCTGATCGAGATCGACGATCGCCTTCTTGTAGAAGTCCGCGCCCTGCGACAGCACGACGTCTTCCCACAGCGTCAGGTCCTGCCACGGCTGGCCGCCCATCGCGATCGGCATGATGCCCGCGGCCTTCATCTTGTCGGCGACCTGGAAGAACTCGTTCCAGTTGGTCGGGACCTTGCCGCCCGCCTTGTCGAGCGCGGCCTTGTTGATGTACAGCCAGTTCACGCGATGCACCGAGAAGGGCGCGGCGACGTAGTGGCCGTCGGCGTGGATGATCTTGTCGATTTCCGGCGGCAGGTTCTTTTTCCAGTCGCCCGCGACGGAATCGATCGGCACGAGGACGCCTTGCTCGGCCCATTCCTGGATCAGCGGACCCTTGATCTGCGCCGCCGACGGCGCGTTGCCCGAGATGACCTGCGTCTTCAGCGCGGTCATCGCGGCCGCGCCCGCACCGCCCGCGACAGCGAAGTCCTTCCAGGTGTAACCCTGCTTCGTCATGTCGTCCTTGAGCACGCCGACAGCCTTGGATTCGCCGCCGGACGTCCACCAGTGCAACACGGAAACGGCCTCGGCAGCCTGAACCGCCGACGCCGTCGCGCCGCACAGAAGACCTGCGGCGCACAGCGCGCCCATGAGCTTACGGACTTTCATTGTTTATCTCCTCCAGACACCTGACAAGAAACGATTGGCTCCCGATGCAGCCAGAAGCATGGCTAAGAAGCGGTGGTCGAAAAAACGGCAAAACTGGATGGCCGGGAATCGGCGGTGTCGGCGGGGATGCGGCAGGCGCGAGTCACGACGGACGCGACGTGCCGGGCCGGCAGACCGATAGTCGGCCGCACGGCGCTCAAGAGATGAGTGGGTTGAATCGCAACGGCTGTCTCCTCTTTTGATTTTTACCCGTTCGTTCGAGCGTTGCCCCGAAAGACGCACTCGACGGCGAGGCGCGAGGCCTGAACGATCGTGAGCCGCAAGGGGCGCTTTCCGTGGAAAGCGGCGCGCCGCGCGCTCCGTTAACATGCGCTCAGAACGATCATCTGTAAAAAAGCTCGTCACCAGACTTGTCTGATTGACTTTGGCAATTTTCTGTAGATGACATTTCCTCTTGATTTGGATTGTAGTTAAACTACAATTCAGTGTCAAAAAAAATTTTATCGGACTACGCTGTCATCCGTAGTCACCCGGGCGACTCGCCCCGATTCGACTCACATCCGCTCTCGAACCCACGTAGAGACTCATGCAAAGCGACTCGAACTTCACCTTCGTACTCTTCGGCGGCACCGGCGACCTCTCCATGCGCAAGATTCTTCCCGCGCTCTTCGAGGCGCATCGCGCGGGCATGCTCAATCCGGCGGGCAGAATCGTCTCGGTCGCGCGCGAGGCCAAGCAGCAAGAGGAATACCGCGCGTGGGTCGAGGATCACGTGAAGCCGCATGTAGCGAAGAACGGCATCGATGAAGCCGCGTGGCAGAGCTTCATCGAGCGCTTCGAGTACGTCGGGCTGGACCTGGGACGTCCGGAGGACTTCGTCGTCTTGCGCGACGCGCTCGCCCGGTTCGACGGCACGCGCGTCTTCTATCTGGCGACGGGGCCGTCGCTGTTCGTGCCGATCTGCCGGGCGCTGGCCGATGTCGGCCTGAACCAGAACGCGCGCATCGTGCTCGAAAAGCCGCTCGGCTACGACCTGAAGTCGTCGAACGCGATCAACGACGCCGTCGGCGAAATCTTCCAGGAAGAGCAGATCTATCGGATCGATCACTATCTCGGCAAGGAGCCGGTGCAGAACCTGCTCGCGCTGCGCTTCGGCAACGCGCTTTTCGAGCCGCTGTGGCGGCGGGAATGGGTCGAGAGCATCCAGATCACGATCGCCGAGGAACTGGGCGTGGAAGCGCGCGGCGACTTCTACGACAATACGGGCGCGCTGCGCGACATGGTGCAGAACCACTTGCTCCAGTTGCTTTCCATCGTGACGATGGAGCCGCCGCACTCGATGGACTCCGACTCCGTGCGCGACGAGAAACTGCGCGTGCTGCGCGCGCTCAAGCCCATCGACGAGCGCGACATCAGCCGCGTCGCGGTGCGCGGGCAATATCATGCGGGTGTGATCCGCGGTACGGCGGTGCCCGCGTACGTGACCGAGCCGGGCGTGCGCCCCGACAGCACGACGGAAACTTTCGTCGCGCTGAAGGTGGAGATCGAGAATTGGCGTTGGGCGGGCGTGCCGTTTTTCCTGCGCACCGGCAAGCGGCTCGCGGATCGCGTCGCGGAGATCGTCGTGAATTTCCGCGCGGTGCCGCATTCGGCGCTCGGCGCGAACGCATTGCGCGCGGGCGCGAACCGTCTCGTGATCCGGTTGCAGCCGAACGAGTCGATTCGTCTCTACTGCCTGGCGAAGCAGCCGGGCGAGGGCATGAACCTCGCGAGCGTACATCTGGATCTCGCGTTCGATCAGTTCTTCAAGGAAGGACAGATGGAGGCGTATCAGCGGCTTCTGCTCGATGTGATTCACGGCCGCCTCGCGCTTTTCGTGCGGCGCGACGAGCAGGAAGCGGCGTGGCGCTGGGTCGAGCCGATCCTGAACGCGTGGGCATCGGCGACCAGCAAGCCGAAGCCGTATGCGGCGGGCACGTGGGGACCGGCGGCATCGAGCGCGATGCTCGCGCAGGCGGGCACGTGCTGGCTGGAAGAAGAGAATTGAGGGAGTGACGCCGACGCAGCCCGCAAGAGGCGCGCGGCGCGCACGAAGATTCAGGACACCGCTTCGCCCGTCATTGCGACGGCGCGAACAGAAAGCGGATCGATAAACCAGAACAAGCAGGAGGAGCAGTGATCGAGCTTCATACTTTCGACGATCCGCGCGCCCATTCGAACGCGCTGGCGAAAGCCGTGAGCGACGCGCTGAAAGCGTCCCTCGCGGCAAGAGGCGCGGCATCGGCCGATGCCGCCGGACAAACCGCTCACGCCACGCTGGCGGTCTCGGGCGGCACGAGTCCGAAACCGTTCTTGCAGTCGCTCTCGCGCGAGCCGCTCGACTGGGCGCACATCGACGTGACGCTCGTCGACGACCGCTGGGTGCCCGAAACCGATTCCGCGAGCAACGCGCAGCTCGTGCGCGACACGCTGCTGCAGAACGCGGCGGCGTCGGCGTATTTCCTGCCGCTCGTCGATACGGCCAAGCCGCTCGAGGCGCACATCGCCGAACTGAACGCCGATCCGCGCCGCCGTCTGCCGGACGTGGCCGTGCTCGGCATGGGCGAGGACGGCCACACGGCCTCGATTTTCGCCGACGCGCCCGAATGGGATTTCGCGATCTCCACGCCGGACCGGTTCATCGCCGTGCATCCGGGCGCGGCGCCGCATGCGCGCGTGAGCCTGTCGATGTCGGCGCTCAAGCAGATCGGGCAGTTGTATCTGTTCATCGCCGGGCAGAAGAAACTCGACGTCCTGAACGCGGCGCTCGCCGCGCCGCAAAAAAACGCCATCTCGACGCTGGCCCACGCTGAAGGAGTGAAGCTCGATGTCTACTGGTGTGCATAAGACAGCGGCTCAGCACGCCGACGGACCGCGGCTTCTGGCCGACATCGGCGGCACGAACGCGCGCTTCGCGCTGGAGACCGCAACCGGCGAGATCGGGCAGATCCGCGTGTATCCGGGGGCCGATTACCCCGGCATCGCGGAGGTGATGCAGCAGTATCTGAAGGACACGAAGGTCGGCCGCGTCAATCATGCGGCGATCGCGATCGCGAATCCGGTCGACGGCGATCACGTGAAGATGACCAATCACGACTGGAGCTTCTCGATCGAGGCGACGCGCCGCGCGCTCGGCTTCGACACGCTGCTCGTCGTGAACGACTTCACCGCGCTCGCGATGGCGCTGCCGGGCCTGACCGACGCCCAGCGCGAACAGGTCGGCGGCGGCTCGCGGCGGCAGAACAGCGTGATCGGTCTGCTCGGCCCCGGCACGGGTTTGGGCGTCTCCGGGCTGATTCCGGCGGACGATCGCTGGATCGCGCTCGGCAGCGAAGGCGGCCACGCGACGTTTTCGCCGTTCGACGAGAACGAAGACCTCGTCACCCGCTATGCGCGCCGCAAGTTTCCGCACGTCTCGTTCGAGCGCGTGTGCGCGGGGCAGGGGCTGGAGCTGATCTACCGGGCGTTCGCGGAGCGCGACAACGTCACGGTCGCCGACACCTTCACCGCCGCCGATGTCACGACGCGCGCGCTGCAAGGCGAGCCGCTCGCGCTCGAAACGGTGAACTGTTTCTGCGCGATCCTCGGCACGTTCGCGGGCAATATCGCGGTGACGCTGGGCGCGCTGGGCGGCATTTACATCGGCGGCGGCATCGTGCTGAAGCTCGGCGAGCTGTTCCACAAGTCGCCGTTTCGCGAGCGCTTCGAGTCGAAAGGGCGCTTCCAGCAGTATCTGTCGGGCATTCCGACGTACATCATCACGGCGGAATATCCGGCGTTTCTCGGCGTGTCGGCGATTTTGTCGGAACAGTTGTCGAATCGCGCGAACAGCGGTTCGTCGGCCGTGTTCGAACGCATCCGCCAGATGCGTGACGCGCTGACGCCCGCCGAGCGGCGCGTCGCCGATCTCGCGCTGAATCATCCGCGCTCGATCATCAACGATCCGATCATCGACATCGCGCGCAAGGCCGACGTCAGCCAGCCGACGGTAATCCGCTTTTGCCGCTCGCTCGGCTGCCAGGGCTTGTCCGACTTCAAGCTGAAGCTCGCGACCGGCTTGACCGGCACCATTCCGGTGAGCCACAGCCAGGTGCATCTCGGCGATACGGCCACGGACTTCGGCGCGAAGGTGCTCGACAACACCGTGTCGGCGATCCTGCAGTTGCGCGAGCATCTGAACTTCGAGAACGTCGAGCGCGCGATCGATATCCTCAACGGCGCGCGGCGCATCGAGTTCTACGGGCTCGGGAATTCGAATATCGTCGCGCAGGACGCGCACTACAAGTTCTTCCGCTTCGGCATTCCGACGATCGCGTACGGCGACCTGTACATGCAGGCGGCGTCCGCGGCGCTGCTCGGCAAGGGCGATGTGATCGTGGCGGTGTCGAAGTCGGGGCGCGCGCCGGAACTGCTGCGCGTGCTCGAAGTGGCGATGCAGCAAGGCGCGACGGTCATCGCTATTACGTCGAGCAACACGCCGCTCGCCAAGCGCGCGACGGTCGCGCTGGAGACGGATCACATCGAGATCCGCGAGTCGCAGCTTTCGATGATCTCGCGCATTCTGCACCTCGTCATCATCGACATTCTCGCGGTCGGCGTCGCGATTCGCCGTGCCGCGCCGAAGCCCGGCGCGAAGATCAGCGAGACGGTCGCGAAGGCGCGTCAGTCGAGCGACGATGACGCCGCCGCCGTGCTCGACTGGCTGAGCCACGGCGCATCGGGAATGGCGCGCGACTGAAGCGCTTTCGAAGCGCGATGAACGAAGGGCCGCCGATGCGAATCGGCGGCCCTTGGTCTTGCGGATCGAACCGGCGCGTCAGAACGAGTGCTGGATGCCCGCGTACACGCCCGACTGGCTGTGTCCGACGAGCGGGTTGTCCGTCGCCGCCGACGTGCCGTAGTTGTTGGCGTTCAGGCCGTAGTTCGCGGTGCTGCTGTTGCGCACCGTGGCGATCTGAATGTCGAACAGCGTGCGCTTCGAGATGTTGTACGAACCGCCGACCGAATAGATGGTCGCGTTGCCCGCGCCGTTGTTGCCGTTCACGTGATACACCGCGCCGATCAGCGCCGCTGCCGGCGTGGCTTGCCACGTCACGCCGCCCCATTCGTGATCGAGCGTGCTCGGCTGGCCGGGCAGCAGGTTCGTCATGCCGGACGTGCGGATCGCCTGATAGCCGCCCTGCAGCTTGAACTGGCCGAGGAACACGTTGAACATCGCCGTGTATTCGCGCGAGTAGGCGTAGGCACCGTTGCCCGTGCTGTAGTCACCGCCGAGCGTGCCGTTCGCCGGGTTGCGGATCTCGTCGTAGATGCCGCGCACCTGAAACAGCGGCGATGTGTAGGTGATCTGCGCACCGGCCTGACGGCCCTGCGGCGTGGTGCCGTTGCCATTCCAGTTGGTCGCGTTGGACAGCGCGTACTGGCCGTAGAAATCGAAGCCCGCGAACTTCGGCGACTGATACGAAATGTTGTTGCTCGACTGCGGCCAGTTGCGGCCACGCACCAGCGATGCCGACGACCAGTTCGACTGACCGAACGGATCGAAGTCCCATATGCCGTTCGAGATGAAGAGCTCACGGCCGAGCAGAACCGTACCGAACTGATCGTTGGCGATACCGACCGTCGCCCAGCGATTGAAGAGGTTGCCTTGCGCCTGGCCGTTCATCGCGTCGAAGCCGTTTTCCAGCCGGAAAACGGCGCGGTTGCCGCCGCCCAGGTCCTCGGCGCCCTTGATGCCCCACAGGCTCGTGCCCCAATCGCCGCTTTCGGCGCGAAAACGGTGCGTGCTGCCGCCGGCGCCGTCGGGCACGCCGCTCATGTATTCGAGTCCCGCGTCGATGCGGCCGTACAGCGTCACGCTGCTCTGTGCATGTGCCGCTGCGCTGAACGCCATGAGTGCTGCCGACGCGAGCAATACCTTCTTCATCATCCCCTCCAAAACGCTGTCAAAGAAAACATGTGCATGACGAGGCATCGCGATCACGCCGCGATCCGCGTCATTTCTCGAATTCGGAGGGATTGTGAAGTAGAACTACTTTGTCGGATGCCCGGTTTTGTAGTTTTAGTTGCCGAGTTGACAAATGTCGTGCGCGGGCAGGATACCGTCGGCATCGACGTTCGTTATGCCCGAGCTGCAAACGCCCGAAAGTCTCGCGATCCAATAAAAAACGGTGCGATACCCTTTCGGGCACCGCACCGATACGCGCCTCTCGCAGCAGCGTGAAAACCTTCTAAAAGACTTTTCTGTCAGACCCGTTGCTTAGAACGAGTGCTGGATACCTGCGTACACGCCCGTCTGGCTGTGGCCAGGGAACGGGTTGTCCGTCGAAGCAGCCGAGCCATAGTTGTTGGCGTTCAGACCGTAGTTCGCGGCCTTGCTGTTCTGCACCGTCGCAACCTGCAGGTCGAGCAGCGTGCGCTTGGACAGGTTGTACGAGCCGCCGACCGTGTAGATGGTCGCGTTACCCGCGCCGTTGTTGCCGTTGACGTGGTACACCGCCGCGATCAGCGCTGCTGCCGGCGTGGCTTGCCACGTCACGCCGCCCCATTCGTGATCGAGCGTGGTCGGCTGGCCGGGCAACTGGCCCGTCATGCCCGAGCTGCGGATTGCCTGATAAGCGCCCTGTACCTTGAACTGACCGAGGAACAGGTTGAACATCGCCGTGTACTCGCGCGAGTACGCATAGACGCCGTTGCCGCCCGAGCCGCCGTCGATCGGGTTGTACGCGCCGCCGAGCGTACCGTTTGCCGGGTTGCGGATTTCGTCGTACATACCGCGAATCTGGAAGAGGGGCGTCGTGTACGTGATGTACGCGCCCGCTTCGCGGCCTTGCGGCGTCGTGCCGTTACCGTTCCAGTTCGTCGCGTTCGAGAGCGAGTACTGACCGTAGAAGTCGAAGCCCGCGAACTTCGGCGACTGGTACGAAATGTTGTTGCTCGACTGCGGCCAGTTGCGGCCACGCACCAGCGATGCGGACGACCAGTTCGACTGACCGAACGGATCGAAGTCCCATACGCCGTTGGCGATGAAGAGTTCACGACCCAGCAACAGCGTACCGAACTGATTGTTCGCGATACCGACCGTCGCCCAGCGATTGAAGAGGCCGCCGCCGCCCGGGCCTTGACCCGTCATGGTGTTGAAGCTGCCTTCCAACTGGAACACGGCGCGATAGCCGCCGCCCAGATCTTCGACGCCCTTCAAACCCCACAAGCTCGTGCCCCAATCGCCGCTTTCCGCCTTGAAGCGGTGCGAAGAGCCGGTGGCGGGCGCGCCGGCCGGACCGGTCGGCACACCGTTCATGTATTCGAGCCCCGCGTCCAGGCGGCCATACAGCGTCACGCTGCTCTGAGCGTGCGCCCCCGCGCTGAACGCCAGCAGTGCTGCCGACGCGAGCAAAGCTTTCTTCATCATCTCCTCCAACCCTGTCAAGAAATAGAACCCAAGTGCTGCTGTGTGGTTCGATGCGAGCGCACCCAACCGAAAATGTTTTCAGAGGAAGGACACGCGCGGGCTGTAGTGCTAGTGACGATTCGCACGTCGTGGGCGCGAATCTGACCCCGATCCGTCGATCGGTGCCGTTCCTCAGTTTCTTTTGGACTTTTGAAGTAAAACTACTTTTTGTGTACTTCGTTTTGGTACTTTCGTTACCAATTTAACAAATTACGTTATGGTCGCCAAAGAAAAATGACGATCGCCGACCGTTTGTGTCAAAAATGCAATGCCCATGTGCTAGGCAGTCGACCCACAGGATGGGAAATACGCCGCAAAGCCTTATTCCATCAGGGCTTCAGCGGCATGTAAGTTTCGGGGTCAGGTTTGTCGCCTATTGACGCGCGCTCGCCGCGGCGCTAGGTCGAGGCAGGGCGCGAAAGAGGTCTAAAGCCTTGCGGCCGGGCGTAAAAAAAGCGCCTCACGGACGCTTTTTTTGGAGTGGAAGGCTGCTTCCGGCAGCGATCGCTTACTTCAGGCTGCCCGACAGAAACTGCTTCAGGCGCTCGCTCTTCGTGTTGCCGAACACGGCATCCGGATGGCCTTCTTCCTCGATGCGCCCCTGATGCAGAAACACCACATGGTTCGACACGTTGCGCGCGAACGCCATCTCGTGCGTGACGACGATCATCGTGCGGCCTTCCTCGGCGAGCGTCTGCATCACCTTCAGCACTTCGCCGACGAGCTCTGGATCGAGCGCGGAGGTCGGCTCGTCGAAGAGCATGACATCGGGATGCATCGCGAGCGCCCGCGCGATGGCCACGCGCTGCTGCTGTCCGCCCGACAGATGCGACGGGTACTGCTTCTCCACGCGCGGCGCGAGCCCGACTTTCTCCAGATAGGTACGCGCGCGCTCCTCCGCTTCTTTCCGCGAAAGTCCGAGCACGTTGACGGGCGCCTCGATCACGTTCTCCAGCACGTTCATGTGCGACCAGAGATTGAAGTGCTGGAAGACCATCGACAGTTTCGAGCGAACCTGCCGCAATTGCTGCGCGTCCGCCGCCTTCAGCGCGCCGGTCTTGTCCTTCATCGTGCGGACTTCTTTCCCGTCGACGAAGATGCGCCCCTGATTCGGCTGTTCGAGAAAGTTGATACAGCGCAGCATCGTGCTCTTGCCCGAGCCCGACGACCCGATGATGCTGATGACGTCGCCGGCCTTCGCCTTCAGCGACACGCCCTTGAGAACTTCGTTGCTGCCGTACTGCTTGTGAATGTCATCGACGAAAAGCTTGTGCTGCTGGGAAATCATGAACGGTCCTTGAGCGGCGGTGAACTTATTTGCCTTGCGGCCGCAAATAAGCGAGCCAGCGATGCTCGGCGCGGCGGAACAGCCACACGAGCGCGAACGAAATGCAGAGGTAGAGCAGGGCGGCGAGGCCGAACGCCTCGAACGACTGATACGTCGCCGAGTTGACATCGCGCGCGATCTTGAGGATGTCCGGCACGGTCGCCGTGAACGCGACGGTGGTCGCGTGCAGCATCAGAATGACTTCGTTGCTGTAGTAAGGCAGCGCGCGCCGCAACGCCGACGGAAGAATCACGCGCCGATACAGCGTGAAGCTCGACATGCCATACGCGCGCGCGGCTTCGATTTCGCCGTAGGGCGTCGCCTTGATCGCGCCGGCGAAAATCTCGGTGGTGTAGGCGCACGTATTCAGCGTGAACGCGAGCAGCGTGCAGTTCATCCCGCTTCTGAAGAACTCGGAAAGCAGCATGTGATCGCGCACGACCTGGAGGCTATACAGGCCCGTGTAGCAGAGCAGCAATTGCACATAGAGCGGCGTGCCGCGAAACACGTAGGTATAGAGCCACACCGAACGCGAGAGCAGCTTGTTCTTCGACACCCGCGCGACCGCGAGCGGCACCGAAAGACAAAAGCCGAGGCCGATGGAGATGACGAGCAGCCACATCGTGATCGCGAGACCGGTGATGCGGTAGCCGTCGGTGAAGAGGTAATTCTTCCAGTATTCCTGGATGATTTCGATCATGATCCCTGCCGCCCTGTAATGGACCGATTAGAGGTCGGCCTTGCGCACGCCGATGGAATAGCGCCGCTCCAGCCAGATCAGCACGAGATTCGAGATCGTGGTGATCGCGAGATAGATCGCGCCCGCGAGCAGCGTGAAGAAGAAGAAACGCAGCGTGCCCTTGCCCGCGTCCTGCGAGGCCTTGACGACGTCCGCGAGACCGATGATCGACACGAGCGCCGTCGCCTTGACCATCACCTGCCAGTTGTTGCCGATGCCCGGCAGCGCGAAACGCATCATCTGCGGAAACATGATGCGCGCGAAGGTCTGCCACGGCGTCATGCCGTAGGCCGCGCCCGCTTCGAGCTGGCCGCGCGGCACGGAAAGAAACGCGCCGCGGAAGGTTTCGGTGAAATACGCGCCGTAGATGAAGCCGAGCACCAGAATGCCGGCGAGGAACGGATCGATGTCGATCTGATCCCAGCCCATCGCGTCGGTGAAGAGATTCAGCCAGATCTGGATGCTGTAGAAGAGCAGCAGCATCAGCACGAGATCGGGCACGCCGCGGATGAGCGTGGTGTAGACGGTGCCGACGCCCGACGCGACGCGGTTCTTCGACAGCTTCGCCGCCGCGCCGATCAGGCCGATCACGAAGGCGAACACGAGCGACAGCACCGCCAGCTTGACGGTCTGCCAGGTGCCCGCGAGGATCAGCGGACCGTAGCCTTGCAACATGGTGATTCCTTGGTAAGGTGCCTGACGTGCATGGAGTGTGACGAGCGCGGCGGTCGGTATTCTAGATGGCCAAAATTGCGAGCAGCCGCTGCTGCTAACCCTGCCAACGTTTCCGATGCGTTTTTCCGGCGCATCGCGGCGCGTTCCGGCGTCTCGCGGGCGTTCCCGACCCGTCGCCGCCCGGAAAAGCGCGGTATTTTACCCGAAGCCGGCCAGGGCGCGAGTTCGAAGCAGGATGTGTCCGATTACATGCATCAGCGGAACGATGTAGTGCCGTGGCGCGCGTTGTTTCGGAAGGGCGTCGCCCTTACATTCTCTCCATCGCAAAACAACGCCTTGGGCGGGAGCAAATACCATGATCGAGATTCGCCGCAGCAACGAACGGGGTCACGCCAACCACGGCTGGCTCGACTCGTATCACAGCTTCTCCTTCGCCGATTACTACGATCCCGAGCACATGCACTTCGGCGCGCTGCGCGTGATCAACGAGGACCGCGTCGCGGGCGGACAGGGCTTCGGCGCGCATGGCCATCGCGATATGGAAATCGTGAGCTACGTGCTCGAGGGCGCGCTCGCGCATCGCGACAGCATGGGCAACGGCTCGACGATCCGTCCCGGCGATGTCCAGCGCATGAGCGCCGGCACCGGCGTGCGTCACAGCGAATTCAACGGTTCGCCGACGGACACCGCGCACTTCCTGCAAATCTGGATCATTCCGGATGCGCCGGGCGGCGCGCCCGGGTATGAGGAAAAGCGCTTCGCCGACGATGAAAAGCGCGGCCGCCTGCGGGTGATCGCATCGCCGGAAGGCACCGACGGTTCGGTGAAGATCGGCGCGAACGCGCGCATCTTCGCGGGACTTTTCGACGGCGACGAGCGCGCGGACTTCGACGTGCCGGCGGGCCGCCGCGTGTATGTGCATGTGGCGCGCGGCGCGGTGACGGTCAACGGCGAAGCGCTCGGCGCGGGCGACGCCGTGAAGCTCGAAGACGTGTCGAAGGTGACGATCGAGAAGGGCGATAACGCGGAAGTGCTGCTGTTCGACCTCGCCTGATCGTTCCACTGATGTAAAGAAGGCCGCGGAGCGCATGCTCCGCGGCCTTCTTTCATGCGCCGAGACGGCTTACGGCTTGGCCGTGGCGGATGCGCCCGCCGCCGCGCCCGGTGCGCCGTCCGGGCCGCCGCGGTGCTTGCCCCAGCGCTCGTGCATCTTCTGCTCGTGCTCGCGCATCTTCGCGAAGTGCTTCTTCAGCGCCGTGCTGACCGTCGTCTTCTGCTGGTCGTTCAGCGCGTTATAGAAGTTCAACCACGCGGTCGCGGTCTGCTCGCGCAACTGCTCGTTCTGCTGCTCGATCTTCTGATGCGCGGCGTGCATCGCGTTCAGGTCGAGGATCGGCTGGTTTTCCATCGACTTCATCTGATCGTGCATCTGCCTGAAGCTTTCGCGCATCGCCTGACGATTCTGCTTCATCGTCGTGAGCGCGGTCTGCCACAGCTTTTCCTGATCCGCGTTCAGCTTCAACTGGCCGTGCAGTTCGTCCAGCTGCTTCTGCATCCGCATTTCCATGCGGTGGCCGCCGTGACCGCCGGGGCCGCCCATCATGGCCGGACCGCCCGGAGGCGGCGGGGGCGGCGCGTCGTTCGTCGCGGCGTAGGCCGTGCCGAACGTCAGCGCGATTGCGGCAGCGGCGGCGGTGAGGATGCGATATTGCTTGGCCATCTTGGTACTCCCTTGATTGTTTTCGAAGCCGAAGCCGCGAAACCTGCATCGACGTACGGGTTGATGCGTGGAGGTCTCGCGCTTGTCGGTGAGACACAGCGTAGGGGTTCGCCGTGCACGGCGTGTTACGGCATGGTTTAGGCTTGTTACGCAGGTTTACGCCTCGCTTTCGTCGTAACACCCCGTAACCCTTATGGCAGGCCTGTCATCAATCGAGGTCTGACGCACGCGCTAAACTCCATTCCATGACTACGCAAATACTTGTCGTCGACGACGACGCCGAACTGCGCGACCTTTTGCGCGACTATCTGGTCCGGCAGGGCATCGAGGTATCGGTGCTGCATGACGCCGGCGGTCTCGAACGCCGCATCGAACGCGAGCGGCCCGATCTCATCGTGCTCGACCTGATGATGCCGGGCGTCGACGGGCTGACCGCGCTCAAAGCATTGCGCGCATCCGGCGACGACATCCCCGTCATCATGCTGACCGCACGCGCGGACGACGTTGACCGCATCGTCGGCCTCGAACTCGGCGCGGACGATTACCTCGGCAAGCCGTTCAATCCGCGCGAACTGCTCGCGCGGGTGCAGGCCGTGCTGCGCCGCCGCCGCACGATTCCGTCCGCCGCGCCGGAGCAGCGCGAACCGTATTCGTTCGGCCGCTTCAGGCTCGACTTCCAGTCGCGCACGCTGCAACAGGACGACAGGCCGCTCACGCTGTCGGGCAGCGAATTCGCGCTTCTGAAAATTTTCGTGAACAACCCGATGCGCACGCTCACGCGCGAGCGCCTGCTCGAATTGCTCCACGGTCCGGAGTACGACGGCACCGATCGCGGCATCGACGTGCAGGTGTGGCGCCTGCGCCGCATCCTGGAAACCGATCCGTCGGCGCCGCGCTTCATCCAGACGGTGCGCGGACGCGGTTACGTGTTCGTGCCGGACGGCGAGCAAAATGCGCCGGGCAATTGACACGCTGTTCGGCCGGCTGGTCGTCATCGTCATCGGCATGTTGGTGTTGTCGCATGTCGCGTGGTTCGCGATCATCCGCTTCGAGCGCGATAACGTGCAGACGCGCTTCGCCGTCGAGGAGGCCGTGTTCCTGGTCGAGGCGGTGCGCCAGCACATCGCCAATACGCCGGATCAACCGCTGCCGCCGCGCGTGCGCCTCGTGGCGCTCGATAGCCCGGACGTGCCGAAGCAGCCGGACGAGGGCACGCCGCCGCCACTGCAGCGCTTTGTCGAGGATCTGAAAGACCGTCTGCCCGACGGCACCGACGTGCGTCTCAACGAGCCCGGCGGCCCGCCGAGCGTCTGGGTGCACGGCGCGAAGGACGCAGGCTGGGTCGTCGTGCCGGTGCAGCCGCTGCGTCCGCCGCGCTCGCGCGACCGCATGCTCGTCTGGCTCGCGCTGATCTTTTCGACCGCCGTGCTCGCCGCGCTTTTCGGCGCGTGGCAGCTGCAGTCGCCACTGCGCGCGCTCGCGCAGGCGGTCGGGCGCTTCGGACGCGGCCAGCCGACGCCGCCCGTGCCGGAGCGCGGTCCGCGCGAATTGCGGCAGCTCACGCACGGCTTCAATCAGATGGTCCGCGAGGTCTCGCAGACGGAGAACGATCGCGCCGTCATGCTTGCAGGCGTCGCGCACGATCTGAAGACGCCGCTCGCGCGCCTGCGTCTGCGCGCCGAAATGATGGACGACGACAAAATGCGCGACGGCGTCGTGCGCGATGTCGATTCGATGGCGCATATCGTCGACCAGTTCCTCGTGTTCGCGCACGACCGCCCGGACGGCAGCGAGCCGGTTCCCGTCGACGAGCAGTGCGAGCGGATCGCGCGGGCGTATCGTGCGGTGTCGCCGGACGCGCAGCCGATCCGCTTGAAGCTCGAAGCGGGGCCCGCTTTCGCGCTGCCGGCGGCGTCGCTGGACCGGTTGCTGTCGAATCTGCTGGATAACGCCCATGCATACGGCGCGCCGCCGGTCGTCATCGAGACGCGGCGGGAAGCCAAGGGCTGGGTATTGTCGGTGTCCGATCACGGCAAGGGCATCGCGCCGGACGATCTCATCAAGGCGAGCCGGCCTTTCGTGCGGCTCGATCCGGCGCGCGGCGGCAGCGGCCACAGCGGGCTCGGACTCGCGATCGTGGAGCGGCTCGCGCGACGTGCGGGCGGCGAGTGCGAGATCGGCAATCGTGCCGACGGCGGATTGCAGGTCACGATGACCTTTCCGTTCGACAGCGCCACGCGGCCGGTGCAGGAGCGCCGCGCCGGGTCGCAGCACGAAGAGCGCGCGCTGTAACGGCGCGCTCGGTCAGAGAGGCGGAGCGGCGTCAGTCGAACAGGGTTTCGAGCGCGGACGCCGCTTCGCTGTCCACCGTGTTGTACGTCACCGTCGACGCCTCGAAGATGTAGTGCGTCGTGTACTTGCCGAGGCGCGAGAGAATCTCCTCCTGAATCACCTCGGGCGCGAGATCGATCTTCAGGAACCACGTCGTCGACGACAGCCGCGTCTGAAAAGAGCCGTACTCGGCGAGCAGGTGGTCGAACGTTTCTGCGTCCTGATCCCGGCACACGATGACCAGATTTCCCTTCATGCAATCCTCCCGATTCACGCCAGCGGCATTCGATTTCGAACATCGATGATACCTGCGCGATGCGTGCGCGTCGCGGCACGCGCATGACCGTGCGGTGACTCGACGCGCCGGTTCGGCCGGCTACTTGCCGGCCAGCGTGTCTTCGGGATGCCGGGTGGACGGGCCGGGATCGGCGGGGCGCACTTCGCTGCGGTCGCGCCCGCGCGATTTCGCCTCGTAAAGCGCGAGGTCGGCCCGCGAGAGAATCCATTCGAGCGCGTCGTCGGGCGCGAGCTCCGTGATGCCGATGGATACCGACAGCGCCGCGTCGTCCGGCAGATGCGCGCAGTGCTCGTGATGGAAGCGCTTCCGCAGGCGCTCAAGCACGGCGTGCGCGTCGGCGAGCGGGGTTTGCGGCAGCAGGATGCCGAATTCCTCGCCGCCGAGCCGCCCGATCGCATCGCTCGGACGAAGCTGCGCACGGCACACTTCGACGAAATGCTCCAGCGCGCGATCGCCCGACGCGTGCCCGAAGCGGTCGTTGATCTGCTTGAAGTGATCGAGATCCGCGATCGCCACCGACAGCGGGGTGCCGACCGAGCGCGCGAGCTCCACTTCGTGACGCAGCGTGTCGAGGAAATAGCGGCGCGAGAGGGCGCCGGTGAGCGCGTCGTGGCGCGCTTCGGCCGAAAGCAGCGTATTGGCCGACTGGAGCTGTTCAGCGAGATCGCGGGTCGCGCGGTGCAGGCGCCGCTCACGCGAATACGACGTCGCGATCACGATCGCGAGCGTCACGACGCCGAGCATCGTCAGGAACACGAGGAAGCGGTCGCGGCTGTGATTGCGGCTGATCTCCGGCCAGCTCGTGAGCGGATGCACGATATGCGCCGACAGTCCCGAATTGAGACCCGTGCGCTCGTCGTAGAGCGAAGGCACGTTGCTGCCGTTCGCGGCGTAGAAGGTTTGCGCGAGCGCGGGCGCGAGCCAGTGCTCCGAGGCGCGCATCTGCTCGCCAATGTGCGCGATGCGCAGCTCCGGAAACGACTCGCGCCGATAGTGCTCGACGCGTTCGCGCTCCGTCATGCGCGCGATGGGCGCATTGGGCATCGCCTGGTATTCGAGCCGGCCGTCGTGCGCCATCACGACGACGCCGTTTTCATCGGTCACGAAGGTGCCGGCGCGCGACACCCAGTGCCGCAGCCGGTCGATGCTCACTTTGGCGATCACCGCGCCGACCAGGATGCCGTCTTCGTAAGCGGGCGCCGCGATGAAGATGCCCGGCTCGCCGGACAGCCGCCCGACGCCGTACATCTCGACGAAGCCGCCGAGCAGCGCGCGGGCGACATAGCCCCGGGCGCTCATGTCGTAGCCGATGAAGCTGTCGTCGTCGGCGGCGTTGCTCGACGCAATGCAGAAGCCGCGCTCGTTGACGAGCCAGATCGAGTCGAGGCCGGAGAAGCCCTGCGCGTCGTGCAGGAAGTGATTGACCTTTTCGAGCGCGGGGCGCGCGGTCCAGTCCTTGCGGCGTTCGAGTTCCGTCCCGGCCGGGTTCGAGGCATAATTCCGCGACTCCGCGAGCGCGCGCTGCGTGAGGTCCATCTGCGCGAGCGTGGCGGGAATGGCGCGCGACATCGCCAGATCGCTCGCGATGATCTGCGCCATGTTGTCGACGATCGACCCCGCCATCTGACGCTCGGTACGCACCGTCGCCGTCATCTCCTGTTGTACCATTCGGTCCGACAACAAGCCGGCGGCCACCCAGCACGCGCACGCCAACGCGGCGATGCCGAGCGTCGCGATCACACGGTGCAGGATGAGTTTGTTCATCGGACGCGCGCGCATGGGAGGTTCACGCGAGACAAAGGTCGCATGCGCCATGCCGGCCATTCGGCGCGGTGTGCACATGGCGGTCGACGCGGGCGTGTGGATTGCAGCGCGTGATGTCTGCCGTATTCCGGCTTGTGCTCGCAACGGGGCGGCGGGCGCGGCTCAGGCGGTTATTCGGCTCGGATCTGGCGTCTCGCATCGCATCGGCGCTCAAATTATTGTTTGTGATAAGCCCAGATTGGACGATGTTTTTTGCCGCCTATCAAGCGCCATGTCACGGCGTGCGACGTCTGTCCAACACAACGGACGCGCGCCGGGCGCACGCGCTGGCGCTTCTTCGTCGAATAGCGGCGAGCCGCAGCCAAACTGAAAGGAAGCGAAAGCACGAGCGCCGGGCGCATTCGACGCGGGCTGCCCTTCATTTTGCCCGTGCCGTGCCGAAGAGCAACAGAAACATCGCATGATTCGCGTGCCGGACCGCATGAAGGTTGTGCCTGTCACGCGGGTTGGTGTAGTGTCGCGCGGTTCAGAACGGGGATCGTCTGACGCGGCGACTGCCTGGCGCCGCGCTGCGAGCTGAACGTGTCGTCGTTTCGGCGGCTCCGTGCGTTGAGCATGGGGTCGTGCCGGGCAGAGGCTTCTTGCCCGCCTGACGGTTATCTGCCGTCGGAAGCAACATCCCGCGCCCGGCGCGGTCGGAACAAAGCCTTACGGGGAGGGCCTTGCATGGAATTTGGTTTCAATCTGAATCGCACGGCGAATGCGTCGGCGTGGCGGATCCTGCCCAACCGCTGGGATTTCGTCGCGTTCCCGATGATCATCTGCATCATCGCGCTCGCCGCAGTCGGTTTCCACGAGACCCTGGCGCCGATCTCGACCCTGCAGACCCAGGCGATCTCGCTCGACCCCGCGAATCTCCCCGAATACGCGTTGCGCACGACCTTGCGCATGCTGCTGGCGATGGTCGCGTCGCTCATTTTCACGCTGATCTACGGCACGCTCGCGGCGAAGAGCCGGCGCGCGTCGATCGTGCTCGTGCCGATTCTCGACATTCTCCAGTCGGTGCCGGTGCTGGGCTACATCTCGTTCACGGTGACGTTCTTCCTCGCCATGTTCCCGGGGCGCGTGATCGGCGCCGAATGCGCGGCGATCTTCGCGATCTTCACGAGTCAGGCGTGGAACATGACGTTCAGCTTCTATCAGTCGCTGCGCACGGTGCCGCGCGATCTGGACGAAGTCTCGCGCGGTTTTCATCTCACCAACTGGCAGCGCTTCTGGAAGCTCGAAGTGCCGTTCTCGATGCCGGGCCTCATCTGGAACATGATGATGTCGATGTCGGGCGGCTGGTTCTTCGTGGTCGCCTCCGAGGCGATCACGGTCGGCAACCGCACGATCGTACTGCCGGGCATCGGCGCGTATCTCGCGACCGCCATCGGCGAGCGCAATCTCTCCGCGATCGGCTGGGTGATTCTCGCGATGACCGTCGTCATCCTGGCCTACGACCAGTTGATGTTCCGCCCGCTCGTCGCGTGGGCGGACAAATTCCGCATGGAGAACACGAGTTCCGGCGACGAGCCGAAGTCGTGGCTGCTCGACCTGATCCGCCGCACGCGCCTGATTCATCGTCTGCTGGTTCCGGCCGGCTGGATTCTCGCGAAGGCGGCGCGCGTGCCGATCAAGCTGCCGTCGCTGCAGGGCGCGCTGGAAAACGTCGGCCTGCCGCTGCGCGCGAAGGTGCCGTCCACGCGCGCGGGCGATATCGCGTGGGGCACGGCCGTGCTGCTAGTCACGGTGTTCGTCGTGTGGAAGGTCGCGTCGTTCGTCGCGACGGGCGTCACGTGGAGCGAAGTCGGCCACGTGTTCGTGCTCGGCTTCATCACGCTCTTGCGCGTGGTCGTGCTGATCGCGATCGCTTCGGTGATCTGGGTGCCGCTCGGCGTGCTGATCGGCCTGCGCCCCGCGCTCGCCGAGAAGATCCAGCCGCTCGCGCAGTTCCTCGCCGCGTTCCCGGCGAACCTGCTGTTTCCGGTGTTCGTCGTCGTGATCGTGCGCTGGCATCTGAACCCGGATATCTGGCTCTCGCCGCTGATCGTGCTCGGCACGCAGTGGTATATCCTTTTCAACGTGGTGGCGGGCGCGTCTTCCTACCCGAACGATTATCGCGAGGCCGCGACCAACTTCCAGATTCGCGGCTGGCAGTGGTGGAAGAAGTGCATGCTCCCCGGCATCTTCCCTTACTACATCACCGGCGCGATCACCGCTTCGGGCGGCGCGTGGAACGCGAGCATCGTCGCGGAAGCGGTGTCGTGGGGCAAGACGGAGGTTGTCGCGCATGGTCTCGGCGCGTATATCGCCCAGACGACCGCCGCGGGCGACTATCCGAAAATCATTCTTGGCATCGCCGTGATGTCGCTGTTCGTCACGCTGTTCAACCGACTGTTGTGGCGCCCGCTATACGCCTACGCCGAAGCAAGACTCCGGCTGGATTGAGGACGAGTTCCGATGCAGAACCTGAAAACTACGCAGACGTCCGCTGCGCAAGACTCGCGGCGACCCCAGGGCACGCCGCCGCGTCTCGGCGCGGAAATCCTGCGCGTCGCGAACGTGAGCCGCGGCTTCAACAAGACGCAGGGCGAACTGCTCGTGCTCGACGATGCGAATCTCTCGCTGCGCGAAGGCGAGATCGTCGGATTGCTCGGACGTTCGGGCTCGGGCAAGTCGACGCTTCTGCGCATCATCGCCGGGCTGATCGAGCCGACGGGCGGCGAAGTCACTTATCTGAACGAGCCGTTGCGCGGTCCCGCGAAGGGCGTCGCGATGGTGTTTCAGACCTTCGCGCTGTTTCCGTGGCTGACCGTGCTGCAGAACGTGGAAGCGGGTCTGGAAGCGCAAGGCGTGGCCGCGCGCGAGCGGCGCGAGCGCGCGCTGGCCGCGATCGACCTGATCGGTCTCGACGGCTTCGAGAACGCGTATCCGCGTGAATTGTCGGGCGGGATGCGTCAGCGCGTGGGTTTCGCGCGGGCGCTGGTCGTCGATCCGACCTTGCTGTTGATGGACGAGCCGTTCTCCGCGCTCGACGTGCTCACCGCCGAAAACCTGCGCACCGACCTGCTCGATTTGTGGACGCAAGGGCGCATGCCGATCAAGTCGGTGCTGATCGTCACGCACAACATCGAGGAAGCGGTGTTCATGTGCGACCGCATTCTCGTGCTGTCGTCGAATCCGGGCCGCGTGATGGCCGAGATCAAGGTGCCGTTCAAGCATCCGCGCAATCGCCTGGATCCGGCGTTCCGGCGTCTCGTCGACGATATCTACGCGAAGATGACCGCGCGGCAGATGGGCGAAGCGAAGAAGAAGGGGCTGGAGTTGGGAAGCTGGCTGCCCGAAGTCTCGACGAACCTGATGGCGGGTCTCATCGAAACGCTCGCGGCCGAGCCGTACCACGGCCGCGCGGACATGCCGGAAATCGCGCGGTCGCTGCATCTCGAAGTGGACGATCTCTTCCCGATCGCGGAAGTGCTGCAACATCTCGGTTTCGCGGACGTGCGCGAGGGCGACATCTATCTGACGCCGCAGGCGCGCGTGTTCGCGGAGTTCGGCACGCAGGAGCGCAAGATGATGTTCGCGGAGCATCTGCTGCGGCACGTGCCGCTGGCGGCGCGGATCAAGAAGGTGCTGAACGAGCGGCCTGGGCATCGCGCGCCGCGCTTGCGCTTCGAGCAGGAACTGGAGGACTTTCTCTCCGACAAGGCCGCGCAGGAAACGCTCGATGCGGTTATCGACTGGGGCCGCTACGGGGAAATTTTCTCGTACAACGATCAGACCGAGATGCTGAGCCTGGAGGACGTGGAGGCTTGAGTTTCCTGTGGATGCAAGCACGCGAAGCGCGGTTGCCGGCGACGGCGCCGCGCTTTTTCTTTGCGCGTTGGCCGTTTGGCTGAATGTTCGCGCGGTGCGTTGAATCGTACCGTTTTCGTCTTGAACAGTGTTGCTGCGTGTGTAAAGCTACACACGCAGCGTTCGGAGACGAGATGGATTCATCGCGCTTGATACGAATGCTGCTGGATGACGGGTGGCACTTGGACCGAATTGTCGGCAGTCACCATCATTTCAAACGTCGGGGAAATATGAGCTTGGTCACGGTGCCTCACCCCCGAAAAGATCTTTCCATTGGAACGGTAAGAAGCGTCCTCAAGACGGCCGGGTTGCTCAACCGGCTGTACTCTTCATAACGGAGATTCGAAAGTGGAATTCCCAGTCGCCATTCACAAAGACCCGGACAGTTGCTACGGCGTTACCGTGCCTGACATTCCCGGCGTTTTTTCTGCGGGAGAGACGGTCGACGAGGCAATTAAAAATACGAAGGAGGCAATCTACAGCCACGTCTCGATTCTTATAGAGGACGGTTTGGACGTTTCGCTGGTGCCTTCCCCGATTGAAGATCTGATGCCGAACCCCGACTTCGCCACGGCAATCTGGGCCTACGTCGAAGTCGATCTCTCGAAGCTCGACTCGCGTCCCGAGCGCATCAACATCAGCCTGCCGCGATTCGTGCTGCGCAAGATCGACAGCTACGTCGAGGCGCGCCACGAAACCCGCAGCGGCTTTCTGGCGCGGGTCGCGCTCGAAGCGATCGCGAACGGCTGAGACCGCAAAAAAGCGCGGCGCTCGTGACGAGCGCCGCGCGTTCGATATCCAGCCGCGGGAAACCTACTGCAGATTCCCCCAACGCTCGACGGCCGGTTCCGCCGACGCCCATTTCCATCCTTCGGATTGCTGGCAGGCCGTAGCGACGAACCACTCGGCGGGCGCTTTCGCATCGTCGCCATCGACGACCGAGAACGCGAATTCCTTGCAGCTCGCGAGCGCGCTATTGAACTCGCGCAGCACGCGCACCTCGCCGTGGCCGTTCTCGACCGGCAACGTATGCTTGACCTTCCATGGCCGCGTTTCGCCGACCTGCGACATGCCCGCCGTCACCGCGATCATGACCTGCTGATCCTGATGCAGCGATTTCATCGTGCGCGCGACGAGTTCGTCGGTGGCGGCCTGCACCGCGATGCCGACGCCCAGGCCCACAGCCGGGTTCGTCGTGAACGCGCCGGTCGCGACGCCCGCCACCGCACCCGTCGCGGCGCCGATCGATGCGCAGCCGCTCATCGTCAGGCACGCGGCCGCGCCGGCAGCGACGAGCCCAAGACGCAGCGCAAAAGATACGTCGAAAGACAGCGTCATTGCAGGGCGCCCCAGCGCGGCGTAGCCGGTTCGGCCGACGCCCACTTCCACTTGTTGCCGTCGCGGCAAACCGATGCCACGTAGAACGCGCTGTCGGCGGGGCGGTCCTTGGTCGCGTCGCGATCGACGGAAAACACGATCTCCTTGCATTCGAGCACGCCGCTGCTGATGGTGCGGCTCACCGTCACGCGGCCTTTTTCGTCGTCCTCGATCGGCACTGAATGCACGGCCTTCCACGGCGCAACCGCGCCGACCGCAAGCGGACCGGCGACCGTCGCAATCTGATCCTGCGAGTAGGTATGCGCGACGCGCTGCGTGTACTGCACGCCCGCGCGCGCGGCGGCGACCGCGCCGAGGCCGATGCCCGTTGCGACGGCGGCGTTGCTGGTGACACTGTTTGCCACCGCGGCGCCCGCGATACCGGCGCCGGCCGTCGCGCCTTCGCTGTAGAGCGAGTTGCATCCGCTGAGACTCACGCAAGCGATGGCGCCCGAAACGATCGCGGCGAGCGCGGCGGCACGCGACCCGCGCCGATGAACCCTGATCTGCATGTTGCTTTTCCTTCGTCTTCCGTTTCCCGACGCTTGCGATCGGGGTCGAGGGGCTCGAATCTACTTGAGGTTCCGCCCTCAAGTCACCGCCCGGCAACGCGCAGAGACGAAACGCGCACGCGGGCTCCGCGCATTTTGAAGCATGCTTCTAATTACCGGTTTGAGAAAATTGCAAGAAATTGCAAGCGTGAAGAGCACGTTTCGATCCACGTATCGCTCCGTGCGCGAAAAAAAAGCGAGCGCGGATGTCTGCGCTCGCTTCCCGGTCATGCGGATATCGCCTCGGATACGCTTCAGCTTTCGCTATTCGACGACGCGTCGCTGCCCTCGGTGTCCTCGTTTTCGTACGCGCCCAAGCGGTTGTACAAAGTCTTCAGGCTCACCCCGAGCGCTTTCGCGGCGCGCCGCTTGTCGCCGCCGCAGTGTTTGAGCGTGCCGAGGATGATCTGCTTCTGCGCATCGGCGAGCGGCGTACCGACCCAGACGTTCATGGCGTCGCCTTGCGTGACGGGCTTCTTCACGCGCGATGCGAGATGCGGATGCGCGATCTCCACCGTCTTCTCCGCCAGAATGAACGCGCGATAAACCGTGTTCTTCAGTTCGCGCACGTTGCCCGGCCACGAATACGTTCGCAGCACGTCGAGCGCGCGTTTGCTGAACACTTTGTTCGTGCCTTCCTGCGCGTTCATTTCGGACAGGAAATGCTGTGCGAGCAGTTCGCGATCCGAATCGCGCTCGCGCAACGGCGGCGCGCGCAGCGGGAATACGGCGAGCCGGTACATGAGATCCTCGCGCAGGCCGTTTTCCTTCACGGCCGCGACAGGATCGCGGTTCGTCGCTGCGATCACGCGCACATCGGAGCTGATGAGATCGTTGCCGCCGACGCGAAAGAACGTGCCTGTTTCCAGCGCGCGCAGCAGCTTGACCTGGCGCACGGGCGACATCTCGGTCACTTCGTCGAGGAAGAGCGTGCCGCCGTTCGCATGCTCGAAATAGCCGATGCGTCCCTGCACCGCGCCCGTGAAGCTGCCTTTCTCGTGGCCGAAGAGCTCGGCCTCGATGAGATTGTCGGGAATCGCACCGCAGTTCACCGCGATGAACGGCGCGTCCTTGCGCGCGCTGTGGTCGTGAATCGTACGGGCGACGAGCTCCTTGCCTGTGCCCGACTCGCCGATGATGAGCGCGGTCGCATCGGTCGCGGCCACGCGCTCGATTTGCGCGTACAACTCCTGCATCACGGGCGACGAGCCATAGAGCAGTCCATAAGACTTCAAGCCCGGCACTTCCCCCGTGTTGCGTTTTCTTTGCGCGGGTGTATCGCCGACCGCGGCGGGCGGCTGATCCAGATCGGTTGACGCCATGTGTCCTGATCGTTCCTGAGTGCTGCGTATGTAGTGGGCGGGCGGCGGACTCGCGCGGGCGCTTCCGGTTGCGGTCGGCCTGGCGCGGCTCGGCGCGCGCGAGCGGCGCAACCGTGGATGACCGCGCGCATCGGCATATGACGCGCCCTTGCGCGCTGCCCTTGAGACTCACGCGATCCGTGAGCGTCGTTCCTGGTTGAGCGTCGGTCCAGGCGCGTCTGCATCGGCTGCTTGTTCAGAGCCGGTTCGTTGCAAACGCACCTATCTCATAAACGCTATTTAACCATTCGCAACGACATTGCGGCAATGCGCGGGCCGGCCGTTCGGCGCATTTTGTCTGCATCGCGCGGGCCCTCGCGGCGCTTCCGGAAAGGTTCTCCTTGCCGTACTGAAAATTTACAAGGCGACGGCGTAATTGTTACCCGATCGTCGGCGGGTTCGCCTCCCATCGGCAGTCCTGCGCGGTGTCGCCGGATCTGGCACGAAAGCTGCATGATAGGGCTCACATCGTGACTCATATTCGAAAAATTGCCGACGGGCGCGGTCTCGGAGGCGCACACACGAGGATGGGCGAGAGAGGCAACGCATCATGGAAGACATTTTCAACTTCGACGGGGGCGCACATCCGCGCTCGATTCCCACGCGGCCGGCCCGGACCCGGAAGGAACTCACGGCCGGCGAGCCGATCGACATCTATCACTGGGCCGCTGTCGCGCTCGTGACCGCGCTGATGTGCGCGGTGCTAGGCTATGCGGCGGGCACGCCAGCGCTCGCGCGTGCCGCGAACGTGACGAGCCTCGTGTTCGGCGCGATGGGCGGCGCGTTGATGGCGAGCGGCGTCGTGCGCAGCCTGCGCGCGCGGAGCGCGGCGGGCGAGCGCCTCCGCGTCGCGGGCGTGCCGGTCGCCGAAACGCGCTGACGCGCGCCGACGATCCCGACAAACCCACTTGGGCGAGGACTACATTCCATGAGTCAAACGACTGTCCAGCTTGCGTTGGGCAAGCAAAAGATCATCGAAGACATCAAGGTGCTGCTGAACGACGCGGAGGAATTGCTGCGCTTGTCGGCGACGCTGCCAGGCGAGGGCGTCGATGCGCTGCGCTCGCGTCTGCGCGATCACGTCGATTCGGCGCGCGGCGCGCTCGAAGATGCACAGGCGAGTGCGCAAAGCCGATACCGCGCAGGCGTCGATTGCACCGAGAAATACGTGAAGGACAATCCCTGGCAATCGCTCGGCATGGCGGCGGGCGTCGGTTTTCTGGTGGGACTTCTGGTTTCGCGGTGATTTACAGCTTTATCGCTCCGGCCGGCTTTCCTGACAGCGGCGATTTTCATTAGACGAAGGAGAGAACACAAATGGCACGGCCTTCAATCGGAATTTTCGGCGCGCTGTTCGCGCTAGGCGGCGTTCTCGCATGGAAGTGGGTGCAGTCTCAGGACGCCGGGCGGCGCACTGCACGCGATCTGAGCCGTTGGGAAGACGAGGGCGGCAAGGTGCTCACGCCCGCCACCGGCGCGAGCGGGCAGGCCGTAAATGGCCACGGTGCGGTCGGCGGCACCGCCGATGCATGGCATTTTCCGCGGAGTTGATTCACTTCAGACATTCGGCCGAATTAATGGTCCGATCAATCACACGCACGCTGGGCCAGCGTGCGTTTTCATCTTGATAAACGCTTATAATCAGTGAAACTTCGGCCATAAGTTGCCTAAATGGAAAAACTTACTTGGACCGAATCAAGCGTGCAGAAATCGGAAATTATTTTATTTTTCGCGCATTCTGCGTGACGCCGATTATCTTTTTTCGGCCGTAACCGCGAATCGCACCGGCCCGTGCGGCAGCGCCGCCGCGCGGAGAAGACCACGCCGCCACCTGGCGTGTGACCCTGAAACGCTTAGGAAGAATTCGAAACGCAATGCCACACGTATTGATTGTCGATGACGATCCCAGTACCCGCGAGGCGCTAGCCGCGATCATCGGCGAAGACGGATTGACGACGGCCACCGCCAGCGATCTGCGCGAGGCGCGCATCCAGCTCGTGCGGCAAACGCCGGACGTCGTATTCACCGATCTCAAACTGCCCGATGGCACGGGCGTCGACCTGTTCGAGGATCTCGATCCGCGCTCGGGCGTCGAGTTCATCGTCATTACGGGACACGCGACGGTGGAATCCGCCGTCAGCGCGCTCAAGATGGGCGCCGCCGACTACCTCGTCAAGCCGATCAACATGCAGCGCGTGAAGGCCATCCTTTCGCGCCTGCCGCGCGCCGGCGACCTGAAAGCGGAAATCGGCACCTTGCGCGGCGAATTGCGCCGCATGGGCCGCTTCGGTCTGATGCTGGGCAATTCACCTGCCATGCAGACCGTCTACGACCAGGTCGGCCGCGTCGCGCCGACGGCGGCATCGGTGCTGCTCATCGGCGAGTCGGGCACCGGCAAGGAAGTCGCCGCGCAGACGCTGCACGAGCTCTCGCTGCGCCGCAAGCATTCGTTCATCGCGGTGAACTGCGGCGCGATCTCGCCGAACCTGATCGAATCGGAGATGTTCGGCCACGAGCGCGGCTCGTTCACGGGCGCGGATCGGCAGCACAAGGGTTATTTCGAACGCGCGAACGGCGGTACGCTGTTCCTCGACGAAATCACGGAAATGCCGATCGAGCTTCAGGTGAAACTGCTGCGCGTGCTGGAGACGGGCATGTTCATGCGCGTCGGCACGACCAAGGAAATCGAGACGGACGTGCGCCTGATCGCCGCGACCAATCGCGATCCCGAGCAGGCCGTGCTCGAAGGCAAGCTGCGCCTCGACCTTTATCACCGTCTGAACGTGTTCCCGATCAACCTGCCGCCGCTGCGCGAGCGCGGCAAGGACGTCGAGCTGCTCGGCCAGGCGTTTCTCGACGAACTGAACGCCCGGTACAACACGAAAAAGGATTTCCCGCCCGCCGTCCGCGAGATGCTGGCGTCGTACAACTGGCCCGGCAACGTGCGCGAACTGAAGAACTACGTGCAGCGCGCGTACATCATGTCGGCGTCGGACTCGGACAGCACCGCGACCGTGCCGCTGCAGATTTCGCTTTCGAAGCCGTCGGCGGGCACGGCGGTAACGATTCCGTTCGGCACGTCGCTCGCGCAGGCCGACCGTCAGCTCATTCTGGCGACGCTCGATCAGTGCGGCGGCGTGAAGACGCGCGCGGCGGAAATCCTCGGCATCAGCCTGAAAACGCTCTATAACCGGCTCGTCGAGTACGGCGAGGATGCGAACAAGGCTGCCGTCGGCGAAGGCGGCGACATAAGCGATTCCGACAGCGAAAATCCCTGAACTTCGCGTATCTTTAGACAAATCGACGCCTGCGGCTTGTAAAACCGCAGGCGTTTTTCATTGGCAGGCGCGTTTTCTACGCCGATAATGTCTCAGAAGCGAACGTAGCCGATGTGTCTCAGGGGCATGGCCCTTGCTGCCGATCGAATGACATCCGCGCAGTCGCGCCAGTGCGTGTCGCGGATGGGAAAAGTACGATCACAAGACCGCAAGGAGCCCATCATGTCACTCAACATGTCGATCCGCGCTTCCGACGATGCCCGTTTCGAAGCTCAGACGCCGCAGCCGCCGGACCCGCCGGTGACGCCGCCGGACCAGCCGCCGCCCACGCCGATTCCGCCCGACACCAATCCGGACCCGACGCGCGAGCCGCCCGAACCGCCGTCGCAGCCGATCGGCGATCCGCCGCCTGGACCGGGCGATCAGCCGCATGTGCAGTAGCGTGTCAGAACGATGTTGAACCGCAGACGTTGGACAATGCCCAGAATTCGTGCAAGGTTTGAATAAGTTTCCATCCCGGACGTAGGGATTACAACGGATGACGCAACGATGACCGGCGACACGTTCTGTCGCCGGTCGTTTTTTCTGAAGCCGCGCTCATCGCAGCGCATCGGTCCGACGCCGCCGACGTCACTATCGCGACGGCCTTCTTACCTGGAGGCATCATGAGGCATCCCGCACTTCGACGCTCCGCGCGTCATTCTTCCAAGCGCGAAGCGCGCGCCGAAGCCGCCAAGTCGGCCGGCACGCAGAGCGCGTCCGCACCGCCCGCCGAACACGATCCCGCCTCGCAGAACCGCCCCGCGCCTGGCGTTCCGCCCGATGGCGAACACAATCAGGGCGGCGTGCGGCGCGAAGGAATCGACTATCAGCGCGATTTGGGCTCCGAGCAGGACTCGTGATTTCAGCCGGCGGCAGCATCCGGCAAAAGAACAAAAATTTCTACGCGGCGCGCCTTCGCCGCGTGTTTTCGTTCGTCCGTAACATCTCCATACAAACTTTCGTTTACAAAAACCAACAAAAAGGCACAGCTTTTGCATACCCTTGATCGCCAATTCGAGCATGCAACGACAACTGAGAGGTGATGCTGTAATGAGCAGATTGATCGTGGTATCGAATCGCGTCGCACCGATCCAGGAAGGCAAGCCCAGCGCGGGCGGCCTTGCGATCGGCGTTCTGGACGCGCTCAAGGAGACTGGGGGCGTGTGGTTCGGATGGAGCGGCGAGATCGTCGGCGAATCGGGCGCGCCTGTTCTGGAGAACAGCGGAAAAGTGACCTACGCGACCGTCGGCCTGACGCGCCGCGATTACGACCAGTATTACCGAGGTTTCTCGAACGCCACCCTGTGGCCGACATTTCACTATCGCAACGACCTCTCGCGCTTCGATCGAGAGGAGTACGCGGGCTACATGCGCGTGAACGCGAGTCTTGCGGCCAAGCTGAAGACGCTGCTCAAGCCCGACGACATCATTTGGGTGCACGACTATCACATGCTCCCGTTCGCGCAGGAGCTGCGCAAGCTCGGCGTCGCGAATCCGATCGGCTTCTTCCTACATATTCCGTTTCCGGTGCCGGAGATGATGCGTACGGTTCCGCCGCATGAGGAACTGATCGCGGCGATGTGCCAGTACGACGTCGTCGGCTTTCAGACGGATGCCGACAAGCAGTCGTTCATCGATTACGTGGAACGCACGAGCCGCGGCCACTACAACGACGACGACGGCATGCTTCAGGCCTTCGGCCGCATGCTCAAGGTGGGCGCGTATCCAATCGGCATTTATCCGGACGCCATCGCCAAGGCCGCCGAGCAGTTCTCGAACCGCAAGCCGGTGAAAAGCCTGCGTGACAGCATGCGCGGCCGCAAGCTCATCATGAGCGTCGATCGTCTCGACTACTCGAAGGGTCTCGTCGAGCGCTTTCAGGCGTTCGAGCGCCTGCTGCTGAATGCGCCCGGCTGGCATGGGCGCGTGTCGCTCGTGCAGATCGCGCCGCCGACGCGCTCGGACGTGCAGACCTATCAGCGCATTCGACAGAATCTGGAAGGCGAGGCGGGGCGCATCAACGGACGTTTCGCGCAGCTCGACTGGACGCCGATCCAGTATCTCAACCGCAAATACGAGCGCAATCTGCTGATGGCGCTGTTCCGGCTCTCGCAAGTCGGCTACGTGACGCCGCTGCGCGACGGCATGAATCTCGTCGCGAAGGAATATGTCGCGTCGCAGGATCCGGCCGATCCGGGGGCGCTCGTCCTGTCGCAGTTCGCGGGCGCGGCGGACCAGTTGCCGGGCGCGCTCGTCGTCAATCCGTTCGATCTGTCGCAGATGTCCGAAGCGCTGGAGCGCGCATTGTCGATGCCGCTCGCCGAACGCCAGGCGCGTCACGCCGACATGATGGCGCCGCTGCGCGAGAATAATCTTTCGGTCTGGCGCGATTCGTTCCTGTCGGACTTGCGCAGCGTCGCGACGGCGACTTCCGTCACGGAGAAAACCGTCAAGACCGTGAAGCAGGGCGCGTCCGAAGCCAAGCGGCCGGCCGCCAAGGCCTGAACGCTCCGATTCGCCGATAGAGAGAACCCGCGCTTCGAAAGAAGCGCGGGTTTTTTACGCGCGGAACGGGACTTGCGGATTCATCGTGGACACGAACGAAGGAGGTCATGATGAGCGGAAGCACATTGAACCCGCCCGAAGACGACGGCGCGGAATACGGCAAGGGACACGGCACCGGCGCGCTCGGCCCGAGCGACTCGTCGGATAGCGGCTCCGACGTGCAGGGCGAAAAGCGCTATCCCGGCGACATCGAGGACGAGCTCGACGCCCACGCGCTCGGGCAGTCCGAGGCGGAGCTGAACAGCGATACGGACCGCTTCGGCACGGGCGAGGCGGCATCGGCGGATGGCGACAACAATCTGGAAGCCGATGCCGACATCCTGCCCGACGAAATCGAGGACGAAACGCGCGATCTCCCCGACGAGGACGCCGACCCCGCAGCCGACCGATCCTGACACGCATCGGCTGAGGCACACTGCAAGCGGCGCGCTCCGGACGGAGCGCGCCGCTTTTTACACGCGCTTCGCATCGCGGGGCTAACATCGTCGGATTGCTCCCAGTCACGCTCACGATGGATCAGGACGTCTCCGCCACACAATCCGCGCCCGTCGCATCGGGCCGCACGTCGCGCTTCGGCTGGCTTTCGTGGATCGTCGATCCCGTCATGCAATGGTCGCAGGACCACTGCCTGATGTTCTCGGCGGCGATCGCGTTCTTCGCCGCGTTCTCGCTTGCGCCGACACTCGTCATCGTGATCGCGGTGGCGAGCGTCTTCTTCGGCGCCGATGCCGTGCAAGGCAGGCTCTTCGACGAAATCAGCGGCGTCGTCGGCGTCGATGCGGCGCACGCGCTGGAAGCGATCGTCGCGAACGCGTGGCACGCGGACATCGCGCGCAGCACGGCGATCCTGTCGCTCGCGGGCGTGCTGATCGGCGCATCGGCGACATTCTCGTCGCTGCACAGCGCGCTCAACGTCATCTGGCCGACGCCCGCCGTGAGCACGCGCGAAAGCATCGTCACGCTGCTGCGCGTGCGGCTGATGTCGTTCGGGCTCGTGGTCGGTTCGGGTTTGCTGGTCGCGGTGCTGCTCGTGCTCGACGCGCTCGTCGAGTTGCTCGGACATTGGGTGCTGGGCGATGGCAGTCCGTTCGTCGTGCTCTCGGGGCTGACGCGACGCGCGATATCGCTCGGCGTGCTGATGATCGCCTTCACCGTGCTGCTCAAATTCCTGCCGACGACGCGCATGCTCTGGCGCGATGCCGCGCTCGGCGCCGCCGCCGCCGCGATGCTTTTCGAAGCCGGCAAGCGCCTCTTCGCGTTCTATCTCGCGCACGCGGGCACGGCGAACATGTTCGGCGCGGCCGGTTCGCTCGCGATCATCCTCATGTGGCTGTACTACTCGGCGGCGGTGTTTCTGCTAGGCGCGGAGCTAGCGGCGACGGCGGCGAGGAAGCGCACGCATCGCGCATCGGGCTGGCGTTGAGCATCAATGAAAGAGGCCGTCCGCGAAGGGACGGCCTCTTCAGCAGTTACCCGCTGTGATGCGTGAAACGCCTTACGCCTGACGACGCAATTCCGCAGGCGGCACCTTCATCAGATGGCGATACTTCGCTACCGTCCGGCGCGCGACGATCACGCCCTGATCGGCGAGCATCTTCGCGAGACTCACGTCGGAGAGCGGATCGCGCGTGTTCTCCTTCGAAATCATTTCCTTGAGCAGCGCGCGCACGGCCGCGGCCGAACACGTGCCGCCGCTTTCCGTCGACAGCTCGCGCGGGAAGAAGTGCTTGAACTCGAAGATGCCGCGTGGCGTCGCCATGTACTTGTTGCCCGTCGCGCGCGAGATGGTCGATTCGTGCAGGCCGAGTTCATCGGCGACATCGCGCAGCACGAGCGGCTTCAGCGCAATTTCGCCGTAATCGAAGAACGCCTTCTGATGCGACACGATGCATTCGGCCACGCGCTGAATCGTCGTGAAGCGCTGCTGCGCGTTGCGAATCAGCCAGCGCGCTTCCTGCAACTGCTGCGCGAGCGGCGAACGGCTCGCGCCGGCCGACTGCGCGAACAGTTCGGCGTACATCCGATGGATGCGCGCACGCGGCAACACCGCCGGATTGATCGTCACGACCCACTGCTTTTTCACCTGACGCACGATGACGTCGGGCACGACGTAGTTGTCCTCGCTCGACCCGTAGTTCTCGCCCGGTTTCGGATCGAGGCGGCGTACGAGCGCGCACGCGATGCGCAGTTCATCCGCGCTGCAGCCGATCTTCTTCTGCAGTTCCGCCTGCTCGCGGCGCGCGAGGCGCTCCAGATGATGCGCGACGATTTCCATCGCAACGGCGCGGCCCGGCGTGTCCTCGTCGAGCGCCTGGAGTTGGAGCGTCAGGCATTCCGAGAGATTGCGCGCGCCGACGCCCGGCTTGTCGAGCGACTGCACGAGCTTCAGCGCGATGTTGAGTTCGTCCTCGTGAAGCGCGGGTTCGATCTCCACGACATTCGCGAGGTCGCTCAAGTCCTGCCGCAGATAGCCGTCGTCATCGAGCGCTTCGATGATGAGCTGCGCGATGGCGCGATCGCGTTCGTTCAATTGATAAAGGCGCAGCGCGTCGTGGAGCGTTTCGTGCAACGAAGGTTCGATGCGAACCCAGTCGGCGGGATCGGAGCCTTCGCCGTCACCGTTGTTGCGCGACGCGCCGCGGCCGAACGGATCGGACGAGAATTCGCTGACGGAATCGTCGCGCGAGCCGGAATCCACGTTCGATTCGGCTTCCATGCTCGCTTCGGGCGCGAGCGGCGTCTCGGTGGCGTTGTCGGATGTGGTCGACAGGGTCGAGTCGGACATCGAGCTGCCGTTGTCGGCGCCGAGCGCGTTGTCCTCGGTCTGGGACTCGTCGTATTCGAGAAAGGGGTTGGTATCCAGTGCGTTTCGCAGTTCCTGCTGGAACTCGAGCGACGAGAGTTGCAGAAGGCGAACCGACTGTTGAAGGCGCGGCGTGAGTGCGAGCGTTTGCTTCGCGCGTAGTTCGAGTGTAGGCGGCATTGCTTGCTAATCCTCGATTGTTCCAGACGTGATGGGCAGGTTTGCGACTAATAAAGCAACAGCCATGCCATCGAACGTTAAGGTCGTGCAGGGACTACGTTTTTCGTCACCGGCACCCTTCTTTTGAAGCCTTTCCGAGGCCGCTTTCACGCAGTTTTTACACGCGCTCAGACAAAACCGCTGCGGGTTTCAGGCGCGTCGCGTTGCGTGCGGGCAAGCCTTCCGATGAACGTCGAAGATTTGTTCGCCTACGCACTCAGGCCTTGCCGCGCGGGGCGTTCAGGACGCTTCGGCTTCGGTCGGCTCGCGCGGCCGCCGGATCTGGCACGCAAGTTGCGGATCGAAGTTCACGATCCGCGTGCTACGGCGCGGACGTCATCGAAGAGCCGCGTCTAGCACGGAATGCGTGAACGCGGCGTCAGACCAAAATCGAAAAAAGGGAGTATCGACATGAAGACGACTCAAATCCTGAAGGCAGCCGGCGGTATCGCGTGCGTGGTGTTCGCGCTCAACGTCGGCGCACAGACCAACGCAGCGTCGTCGACGAGCGGTTCCGGCACGTCGATGGGCCAGAAGGTCGACGACAGCGCGATCACCACCAAAGTGAAGGCCGAACTGCTCGGCGCGAAGAACGTCAAGTCCACGCATATCCACGTCAAGACTCACGCGGGCGTCGTGTCGCTGACGGGCACGGTGCCGTCGGCGGAAGACAAGACCGCCGCCGAAGAAGTCGTCTCGAACGTCTCGGGTGTTGCTTCCGTGAAGAACCATCTTAAAATTGCCGCCAAGTAATGGCATAGTTCGTATGCCCGGCTTCGCCTCGGCGGGCCGCGGTTGAGTGCCAGCAGTACCGGAACCCGCGCGGGTTCGACGATTCGCCGCAAAAGGCGATGACTCGGACGAAGCGCGGGTTCTCGCTTGGAGGCATCGGTTCACGTTTTCGTCGTCCGGTGCTTCAGTCGCAAGTTCTCGCAAGACGCTTCACCAGTGCGCAGCACCTCGCAGCACTTCGAAACTCAAAAACGAGACGGCCGTTCAGGTCGACACTCAAACAGGCGGCTCACGAATGCGCAGTAGCCCGGCGTTCAGAGGCCCCGGCAAAAAGGAGCTCTTCATGAAGACGAAAAAGATGGCATTGATCGGCGCGCTCGCGCTGGCATTCTCGACGACGGCATTCGCCCAGGCAGCCTCCGATGCGGCAGCCTCGGCGCCGGTGGCGAAGAAGCAGAAGGGCACCAATCTGCATCAGCAGAACAAGGCGCACAAGCTGCACGGCGCATCCGCAGCGGCGGCGGCTTCGGCGCTCGGCACCAATGACAAGGGTCAGCCGCAGTAACCCGCGTCGTACTGTCGCTTGACGAACAAACGGCCGCTTCGTGCGGCCGTTTGCTTTCGAAGCGGCCCGGAAAGCCGGGCCGCGTGCTTCACCGCGTCAGCATCAGGACTTCGCGGCTGCGTATTGATCGCGCAGATCGCGGATGCGGTCGTGATTCTCCAGCACGCCCTGATACTGGCGCTCCACCACGGCGCGGACATCGGCGGGCAGGTCCTTGTCGAGCGCCTCGCGATAATTCTTCTTCGCTGCATCCTCGCCGCGCTCGCATTCGGCGAGGATCGCGTGATCGCTATGGCCGGTTACGGCCGACTTCACGTCGACCCAGCCGCGATGCAGCGCGCCCGACACCGATCCGCCGGTTTCGGGCTTGCCGCCCAGGCGTGCAACGATGTCCTGCAATTCGCGCGCGCCCTCTGCGCACTTTTGCGCGCGATTCTGAAACAGCAGCTTGAGGCTTGGATCACGCGTATCCTCGGCGGCCTTCAGAAAACCCTTTTCGCCGTCCTTCGAGGTTTCGACCAGATCGTTGAGTACCGATACGACATTCGTGCTCATATAAGACCTCCTTTTCGTTAGGACATTGCCACTGCGCAACCCCTGCGGGATGCGGCTCGCGGATTCATGACGCACGCGGCGTGCCCGATCGCGGGCCGCGCGGCATACGCCTTGCTGCCGTCACCGCACTACAGCGCGCGACCGGTTCGGGACGTGCGCACGACAAGGCAACAGGAGAACGCAGTGAAATTTTTCAACCGGCTCGCGCATCGCGAGTTTCTGGTGCTGGCGGCTGTCGCCGCATCGGCGCTGACCTTGCATATCCGACAAGAAAGCATCGACGCGCACGCGCGCTCGACACACGTTTCGCGCGCGGAATACGGACGCATCTGCGAGCCGCCCGTCGCACATGCGCAGAAGGGGCGCGTGCTGCCGGCCGACTGCGCCATTCGCGCCAACGTGCAGCCGAATCGGCCGAACGCGCCCTGGGTCTAGGACAGACGAAAACGCCCGCACGAAGCGGGCGTTTCATCGATACGGCGCGAAACTACGATCACACGCGCGATTGCGCGAACTCGCCAGCCGGTTGAGGCGGCTTCAGCGGATCGAAGTCGCTCCAGCGGCCTTGTTGCCAGCGGCCCGACGCGCGTTCGATGTCCATTCCGCCTGCTTCACGCAGCACCGCCGCGGCCTGATCGTGCGTTTCCGGCGATACGTGCACGGCCACCAGCACGCCCGCATGACGCGCGGGCTCTTCCGCTTGCGCCGCGCCGTGCGGCTTCTTCTTCGTATGCGACATCGCGCCGACGAGCGATCCGACGTACGCGCCGACGCCCGCCGCGATCACCGAAACCAGCAGCGGCGCCTTGAAGACGGCGAAGATCGCGGCGCCGATGACCGCGCCGACCACCGCGCCGATCGTCACGCCCTTGCCGGCGCCCTTGGGCGCGCCGCTCGCACCCGCATCGGTGCCGACATCGCCGCCGATCGGATGGCGTGCGTGCTGGCCGCTCGGATTGACGAAGAAAAGCGTCACGTCTTCTTCCAGGAAGCCGCGCGCAAAGAGCTTCTGCGCTGCCGTTTCGGCCGCGCGAAAAGTCTGAAATCGGCCCGCAATGATCAGGGACATGTTCCCTCCTTGTTGGCTTGGGTTTTGGGAATGCGTCGTTCAGACGGCAAGGCCGCTCACTCCGGCTCCAGGCCGGCGACGCGGAACAATCCGCTCCTCAGCACGGCGGGCTGGCCGCCGTTGTCGTCGAGCACTTCGGCGCACACCGCGCGGATGCGCGACGCGCCTTGTTCGAACGCGGCGAGCAGATCGTCCTCGCGCGGCGATTTCGCGCCGAAGTGATCTTCGAGGGCTTCGGCGGTGATCGAGCAGACGACCGGCTCGCCGTCGATGAGCGCGGCGAAGTGAATCGCGAGATCGTCGCCGTCGTAGACAGGCGGTTCGTCGGCAAACGTGATGTGCATGGTCGAGTCCTCATAAGCGGGACGGGAAACGGAACGCAAGGCGGCGCGACCGGCGACGTGCGCGATCCTCATGACGCCGCCTTCGCTTTTGCGAGCTGCTGCGCCATCTCGTAGTGATGGCTGATGATCGGCAAGGCCTTGGTCGCCGCGGCTTTCAGCGCGGTGTCGTTGCCGGTTTCGCTCTCTTTTCTGAACAGTTCGACGGCCTTTTGATGCCCGCCCACGGCCACCTTTTCAATATAGGCCTTGTCGAACTCGGCACCCTGGAGATTTTGCAGGCTGCCGATCACGGCGGTATCGGCGGCGGGCGGCGCGGTGATGCCGTGACGCTTCGCGAGCACGTCGAGATTGCGCGCGAGCTTCGTGTGATCGACGATCATTCGCTGTGCGAACTCCCGCACCTGCCGGTCGCTCGCATGCGTGAGCGCGAGCTTGCTCGCCGTGAGTTCGGTCGCGCCCGCCTGACCCGCGTCCTGCAGGAATTGCTGATCGATGGGCGAGAGCTTCTCGCTTGGCGTCTGTGCCTGCGCGAGCGGCGCGAAAGCAGCGGCGAGCGACAGCACGATCACGCGCGTCACGGATGGAAAGTATTTCGGCATCGGCGAGCCTCCGATAAACATGCGCTCAGGCGCGCGCCTTGCCGAGCGCGTCGATCAGCGCCTTGTTGAACGCCGGAATATCGTCGGGCTTGCGGCTCGTGATGAGATTGCCGTCGATCTGCACTTCCTGATCGACCCACGTTCCGCCCGCGTTGCGCACGTCGTCCTGCAGGCTCGGCCAGCTCGTCATCGTGCGGCCCGCGACGATGCCAGCCGAGATCGGCAGCCAGCCGCCGTGGCAGATCACTGCGATCGGCTTCTTCGCGCGGTCGGCGTCCTTGACGAAGGCTTGCGCTTTCGCGTCGAGACGGATCGCGTCGCCGTTGACGACGCCGCCCGGCAGGACGATAGCGTCGTAGTCGGCGGGATTGGCGGCGTCGAAGGTCACGTCGACATCGACCTTGTCGCCCTTGTCGACATGCTTGAAGCCCTGAATCTGACCGGCTTTCTGCGATATGACGTCCACCTGCGCGCCCGCTTCCTTGAGCGCGCGTTGCGGTTCCACGAGTTCGGCCTGCTCGAAGCCGTCGACGGCGAGAATCGCGACCTTGCAACCGTTGAGGGAATTGGCCATGAACACACTCCTTATTGCTGATTTCGACTCTTCCGCGCGTGCGGAATCCATGGTCGAAGTTCAGCAAAGGCTGTGCCCAGCGGAACGGCCGGGCGGCCTTGAGCGGGAAGGGCGGATCAGGCGGGCTCGACGCTGCGTTTGCCCGTCAGACGCAGCACGCTGACGACCGCTGCGGCAGCCGCGAACACGGCTGCGACGCCGAGCGCGATCACCGGGCCTTGCTTGGGCGCGACGCCGAAGATCAGCGCGACGAGCGCGGCACCGAGCGTCTGACCGGTGAGGCGCGCGGTGCCGAGCATGCCGCTCGCGCCGCCGCTGCGATGACGCGGCGCGGAGGCGAGCATCTGACGATTGTTCGGCGACTGGAACAGCCCGAAGCCGAGCCCGCACACGGCCATGCGCCATGCGACGTCGAGGGCCGTCGGATGCGCGCCGACGCTCGCGAGCAGCACGAGTCCGACGGTCAGTATCGCGAGACCGATGCCGCCGAGCAGGCCGGCCGAATACCGGTCCGCGAGCACGCCCGCGAGCGGCGCGACGAACACGATCACGAGCGGCCACGGCGTCATCAGAAACCCGGTCTCGACCTGGCCCATGCCGAAATTGTTCTGCAAAAGGAACGGCAGCGAAACGAACGCGAGCATCTGCGCGCAGAACGAACACACCGACGCGCCGACCGACAGCGCGAACACCGGAATGCGCAGCAGATCGACGGGCAGAAGCGGCGCGCTTTGCGTCAGTTGCCGCTTGACGAAGAAATAGCCGATGACCGCCGTCGCGATGAATTCGGCGACGAGATACGGCCGATGCTCGCCGTGCCCGATGCCGTCGACGGCAACGATCGCGAGGCCGAAAAAGAGCGCGTTCATGATCGCGCTGATGTAGTCGTACGGCTGCCGATGCCCCGGCGTGCGCGGCATCGCGTTCCAGCCGATGGCGAACGCCGCGACGCCGATCGGCACGTTGATCGCGAAGAGCCACGGCCACGTCGCGACCGAAAGCACGCCGGACGCGACGGTCGGCCCGATCACCGACGAGATCGCCACGACCGTCGCGTTGATCGACACGCCGCGACCGAGCTGATCCTGCGGATAGATGATGCGCACGAGCGCCGTGTTCACGCTCATGATGCCTGCCGCGCCGAAGCCCTGGACGACGCGCGCGATGGTGAGCGCAGCGAGCGACCCCGACAGCGCGCACGCGAGCGACGACAGCGTGAAGAGCGCGAGCCCCGTCATGTACACGCGCCGGTAGCCGATGCGGTCGCCGAGCGAGGCGAGCGGCAGCAGCGATATGGTGATCGTGAGCTGATACGCATTGACGATCCAGACGGAGTCGGCGGGAGACGCGTTCAGATTGCGCGCGATGGTCGGCAGCGCGACGTTGGCGATGGCGCCGTCGAGCACCGCGAGCGTGATGCCGAGCGCGACGACGGCAATGGCCCAGTATCGCTGGGGCAGCGGCAGACCTTTATCGGAGTCCATCGATGGGCGGGAAGTGGCGGGCGGCGCATCGTGTGTCGCGCCGTTTTTTCGAATGGCCAGGACGAAGACGCCGCCACGCGGGGCCGCGTCTTCGCCCGCGTGCTTACTTCAGTTCGTAGAGGCCGGTGTAAGTTGCCGAATCGATCTCGTTGAGATGCGTCATGAAGCGCGCGACGGCATTGGTCACGTTGCCATCGAGCGGCAGGCTTTCCGCCGAGAGCGCGTGGATGCGAAAGATGTAGCGATGCGGCTTGTCGCCACGCGGCGGCGCCGCGCCGCCGAAGCCGACCGTGCCGTAGTCGTTGCGCAACTGCAGCGCGCCTGGCGGCAGCAGGCTGCCGTCGGCCTTGCCGGCGTTGCGCGGCAGCGAGCGCACGTCGGGCGGAATGTTGACGACGATCCAGTGCCAGAAGCCGCTGCCGGTCGGCGCGTCGGGATCGTAGACGGTGAGCGCGAGACTGCGCGTTTCGGCGGGCGGATCTTCCCATTGCAGCGCCGGCGATACGTTCTCGCCCGAGCCGCCGAAGGCCTGCTGGTCGAATTCCTGCGCGCGCGTCATGAAGCCGTTCGCCGGAAATTCGTCGGACCAGATGCGGAAATCAGCCATGAGAGTCGAGCCTCCTTCTTATAGCGATGTGGATGGATGCGGCACGGCGCATCGGACTGCGTGGCGCCGCGAGCCTCGCGTGAGCCGGTGCAGCAAACGTGCCCGAGGCGGCAAGGACGAAGCCAGTCGAGTGTAGCATCCGCCCCCGATATCCCGCATGAGCGCGAATGCCGCTGGACGGAATGCGCGAAGACGGCCGGAAGCGGGCGATCGAGCCCTCGAAATATGACGCGCGTTACAATAATGAGATGAATTCAGCCGGCGCGAGCCGAAAGGACGACCATGCCAAACGACCCGCGCCGCGCTGCCGGTCAATTCGTGCCGGCGAGCATGCCGGCGGACGACGCCGACATGTTCGAGCTCGCGCCCGTTTCGCTCTGGCTCGAAGATTTCAGCGCCGTGCGCGAGCAGTTCGAACGCTGGCGCGCGGCGGGCGTCGCCGATCTGCGGTCGTTTCTCGCGGAGAATCCCGGGCGTATCGCGGAGTGCTCGTCGCGCATTCGGGTCGTGAAGGTCAACCGGCGCACGCTGTCGCTCTTTCACGCGAAGGATGTCGATCATCTCGTGCAGAACCTCGATCGCGTGTTCCGCGACGACATGCTCACCACGCACGTCGACGAACTCGAGCAACTCTGGGCGGGTCAATCGCGCTTCGTCAGTCAGACGGTCAACTACACGCTCGACGGCAAGCGTCTCGACGTGCTGCTCAAGGCGGTCGTGCTGCCGGGACACGAGGACACATGGAGCCGCGTGCTCGTCACGATCGAGGACATCACCGAACTCGAAGCGATGCGCCGCAGCGCCGCCGCAAGCGAGCTCTATGCACGCGGGCTCTTCGAGCATTCGCCGGTGTCGCTGTGGGTCGAGGATTTCAGTTCCGTCAAGTCGTTGCTGGACGATGTGCGCGAGCGCGGCATCGTCGACTTTCGCACTTTCACGAACGTGCACCCGGAGTTCGTCGAGCGCTGCATGCAGGAGATTCACGTTCTCGACGTCAATCAGCACACGCTGCGGATGTTCGCCGCGCCCGACAAGGCGACGCTGCTCGCGCGCCTGTCCGATGTGTTCCGCGACGACATGCAACAGTACTTTCAGGAACAGCTCATCGATTTGTGGGACGGCAAGCTCTTCCAGCAGCGCGAAGTGCTGAACTATTCGCTCGAAGGCCACGAGGTGCACGTGCATCTGCAGTTCTCGGTGTTTCCGGGGCACGAGGCGCGCTGGGATCTCGTGCTCGTCGCGCTGACGGATATCACCGCGCGCAAGAAGGCCGAGGCGTATCTGGAGTTTCTCGGCAAGCACGACGTGCTCACGAAGCTCAAGAATCGCTCGTTCTATATCGATGAGATCAATCGTCTCGAACGCAAAGGCCCGTTCCCGGTGACGGCGATCGCCATCGACGTGAATGGCCTTAAGGCCGTCAACGATCAACTCGGCCACGCCGCCGGCGATGCGCTTCTGCGGCGCGCCGGCGAAGTGCTCGCCAAGGCGGTGGAGAAGCCGTTCCAGGCGGCGCGCATCGGCGGCGACGAGTTCATGGTGCTCTTGCCGGGCACCGACGAACGCGGCGGCGAGACGGTCATCGAGAGCATTCGCCAGTTGCTCGAAGTGAACAATCAGTTCTATTCGGGCAATCCGCTTTCCTTCGCGACGGGCGCGGCCACCGCGCACGAAGGCGAGCGTCTCGAACCGATGCTGCAACGCGCCGATGCCGCGATGTACGCGGAAAAGCGCGCGCATTACGACGGCGCGAGCGAGTGATCACTGCGACTGTGTGACTTCGTCGATGCCGCGGCTGAGCGCCGGACACGCTTCGCCGATCTGCTTCTTGTACTCGGCGGGATTGCTCGTCTTCAGCTTGTCGAAGCGATCGACGGTCGGTTGCGCCTGCGCAAGGCCGAGCTTCCATTCGCCATCGAAATCGGGTGCGTCGGGATAGCTTGTCCGCACGACGTTCTTGAAGCGCGCGACCTTGGCGGCGTCGATATGACAGACATCCGCCGCGCCCCGAGCGATGTTCGCGCTCGTCATCACGCCTTCCGCAGCCGCCAGTTCCTTCGATGACGGATGGCCCGGCGGCATCGCGGTCTGCGCCATCGCACACAGGCACCATGTGGTCAGAACGGCGGGAACGAGTAGGGTCGAGCGCTTCGTCGGCATGTGATTTTTCGCTTTGTTCGTGGGGTCAAAAAATTATAGGTGAAGCCCTCCGTGCGCAACGTCTGTTATGGCGAGGATGCGTCAATATCGCGTGCTAGAATCGATTTTCAACGCCGTTCTCAGACAGAAAAATGAAAAAAGGAAGCAAGGCCGCTAGCGCCGCGCCCTCGTCGACCACGGAGCAGGGGCGGCGCAAGTACGATCCTGAGGAGACCAAGCGGAACATTCTCGACATCGCCACGCAGGAGTTCTCGGCGATGGGACTCGCGGGCGCGCGCGTCGATGCCATCGCGGAGCGCACCAACACCACGAAGCGCATGCTGTATTACTACTTCGGCAGCAAGGAAGGGCTGTACGAAGCGGTATTGGAGCAGGTCTATGGCGATATCCGCGCGCTCGAACAGGAATTGCAGCTCGCGGAAATGGAGCCGGAGGAAGCGCTGCGCGAATTCGTCGGCTTCACGTTCGACTATCACGACAAGCATCGCGATTTCGTGCGGCTCGTGACAATCGAAAACATCCACGGCGCGAAGTACATCGAACAATCGAAGACCTTCAAGGCGCGCAATTCGACGGTCGTGAAGACGATCGAAGATCTCATCGCGCGTGGCGTCGCTGCCGGCAAGTTTCGCGAAGACGTCGATCCGATCGACCTGCATCTGATGATCAGCTCGTTCTGCTTTCATCGCGTGGCGAACCGTCATACCTGGGGCGCGGCGTTCGGGCGCGATCCGTCGGGCGCGCGCTCGCGTGCGCGTCATCGCGAGATGATCGTCGATGCGGTGCTGCGGTTCATGCGGCGCGACGGCTGATTTCCCCGCGCGCAAAGCAAAACGGCGACGCTATCGCGAGGTCGCCGTTTTTTCATTGCTGCCGATGCATCAGCGTTCCAGCAGGCTCTGGAAGTGCGCGAACATGCGCTCGGCATCCGGCTCCAGCCCGGTGAAGATGCGCAACGCATCGACCGCCTGACACACCGCCATCCCGCCGCCGCTCACCGTGCGGCAGCCGAGCGCCTTCGCCACTTTCAGCAGCTCGGTTTCGAGCGGGAAGTACACGATCTCCGCCACCCACAGTTCCTTGTGCAGATACTCGGCCGGCAACGGCAGGCCGGGCAGTTTCGCCATGCCGGTCGGCGTCGCGTGGATGAGGCCGCTCGCGCCGGCGAGCGTGTCGCGCAAGTCGCCGCCGCTTTTCACGACGCGATCCGGAAAGCGCGCCGCGAGCTCGGCGGCGAGCGAAGCCGCGCGGGCGTCGTCGGAATCGAAGAGCGTGAGTTCGCGCGCGCCCATCGTGAGCGCCGCGTGCGCGACGGCCGCGCCCGCGCCGCCCGCGCCCAGTTGCACGACGCGTTCGAGCGGCGCGTCCGGCAGACCGCGCTGAAACGCGCGCGCGAAGCCCGACCAGTCCGTGTTGTAGCCGATGCGCTTGCCGTCCTTCAGCACGACGGTGTTGACCGCGCCGAGCGCGCGCGCGTCGGGATCGAGGTCATCGAGCAACGGGATCACGCTTTGCTTGCACGGATACGTGATGTTCAGGCCGTCGTAACCCATGCGCTCGGCGGCATCGAGCAGATCGGGCAGGGCGGACGGCTCCAGTTCCAGCGCTTGCAGGTCGATGCGCCGGTAGACGTAATTGAGTCCGAGGTTGCTGCCTTCCTTTTCGTGCATGGCGGGGGTGAGCGAGCCGCCGATGCCCGATCCGATCAGGCCGATGAGATACGAAGTCTTGTTGGTCATGCGAGCGCTCCGGCATGGATGAGCACTGCATGCTGCAGTGCGAGATGAATACGTCGCAGTGTGAACGCCCGCGCGAGGCTTGTCGGTTCGTGTTTCCACTGATTTGTACGGTCTAGTTAGTTTGTTATTATCTCGCAGAATGACATGGATTGCGCGCGTTCGCCATGCGGACGTCCTACACTGGAAGGCACCGCTCGATCCATCCCGCATTCACTGAATTGCAACGAGGAGGCAGCGATGCTGCGTTCGATCCGCACTTCCATCGCGACGGTTTCCATCAGCGGCACGCTTCCCGAGAAGCTGCACGCTATCAAGGCCGCCGGGTTTGACGGCGTCGAGATCTTCGAGAACGACCTGCTGTATTTCGACGGCACGCCCGCCGACGTGCGCCGCATGTGTGCGGATCTCGGCCTCGAGATCTATCTGTTTCAGCCGTTCCGCGATTTCGACGGCGTGAGCGCCGAGCGTCTCGCGCGCAACGTCGAGCGCGCGAAGCGCAAGTTCGAGCTGATGCACGAGCTCGGCACAGACCGCATTCTCGTCTGCAGCAACGTGTCGCCGGATACGATTCGCGACGACGCGCTCATCGTCGACCAGCTCGGCGTGCTCGCCAAAATCGCGGAAGAAGCGGGGGTGATCGTCGCGTACGAAGCGCTCGCGTGGGGCCGCTACGTCAACTCGTACAAGCACGCGTGGAAACTCGTCGATGCCGTGAATCATCCGAGTCTCGGCCTCGCGCTCGATACGTTCCACACGCTGTCGATCCGCGATTCCGTCGACGAGATCGCGTCGATTCCGGGCGAGCGCATCGCGTTCGTGCAAATCGCCGATGCGCCCATTCTCGCGATGGACGTGCTCGAATGGAGCCGTCACTATCGGTGCTTTCCGGGGCAAGGCGCGTTCGATGTCGCACGCTTCACCGCGCGCGTGCTGGAAGCGGGCTACAAGGGGCCGCTGTCGCTCGAAATCTTCAACGACGGCTTTCGCGCCGCGCCGACCGCGATCACGGCGGCGGACGGCTATCGCTCGCTGCGCTTTCTGGAAGAGCAGACGCGCGAGCTGCTGGTTTCCGAAGGCAAGGCCGTGCCGCCGGAGCTGTTCAATCCGCCCGCGCCGCCCGAGCACATCGGCTTTCAGTTCCTCGAATTCGCCGTCGACGATTCGACGCGCGAGCATCTGTCGCAATGGCTCGGACGGCTCGGCTTCAGGCTCGCGGGCAAGCATCGCTCGAAGGATGTCGCGCTGTATCGGCATGGCGCGGGTTCGATCGTGCTGAACGCCGAGGCCGATTCCTTCGCGAGCGCGTTCTTCCAGAAGCACGGCTTGTCGCTGTGCGCGTCGGCGTTTCACGTCGATGACGCGAAGCAGGCGTTCGAGCGCGCCGCCGCGTATGGCTCGCAGCCGTTCTCGGGGCGCGTCGGTCCGAACGAGCGCGTGGTGCCGGGCGTGCAGTCGCCGGACGGCAGCCTCGACTATTTCGTCGACGAAGCGAAAGGCGGCCCGACGTTGTGGGAATCGGATTTCATCCTGACGGACATCGACGGGCCGTACGAAGTCGGCCCGCTGTCGCGCATCGATCACGTGTGCCTGTCGCTTCCCGCCGATGCGCTCGATACCTGGGTGCTTTTCTTTCGCAGCGCGTTCGGTTTCGAGACCGAGCCCGCCGTGCTCGTGCCCGATCCGTACGGGCTCGTGCGCAGCCGCGCGGTGCGAAGCCGCGATGGTTCGGTGCGAATCGCGCTGAATGCGTCGATGGATCGCTATACGGCGGTGTCGGAGTCGCTGTCGACGTATCGGGGCTCGGGTCTGAATCACGTCGCGTTCAGCACGCCCGATATCTTCGACGCGATTCCGCGCCTCGAAGCCGATGGCGTCAAATTCCTGCGAATCCCGCGCAACTACTACGACGACCTTGTCGCGCGTTTCGGCCTGCCCGACGAGCAGATCGATCAGATGCGCGAGCACAATATCCTCTACGACCGCGACGAGCGCGGCGGCGAGTTCTTCCATGCGTACACGGAGCAGCTCGATCAGCGCTTCTTCCTCGAAGTGATCGAGCGGCGCGGCGGCTACGACGGCTACGGCGCGGCCAACGCGGCGGTGCGGCTCGCCGCGCACGCGCAACAGCGCGCGCGTCAGTCGGCCTGAAGACGCTCAGGCGCTTGCGGTTTTTCCGCTGCCCGCGGCGAGTTCACGCTCGCGCCTGAGTTCTTCTTCGCGGGCGCGGCCGGCGGCCTCGAACGCGTCGATGTGCAGAAACAGCCGATGCACGGTCTGGATCTGCGTATGAGAGAGATGTGACCGACGCGTGATCGATGCGAGCCGCTCGCGCCAGTACGAAGGCGGCAGCAGCGGGCCGCCGAGATCGCACGACAATGAACGACGCAGCACCAGTTCGAGGTGCGTCAGGTCTTGGTCTGCCAGCAACGCTGATCTGCTCTAGAAATCCTGGACACAAATGAGTGTTAGTGTTTCGGAGGCAATTTTCCCAATAGGAACGGGAGGTTGGCGATGAAGCGCAAGCAATA
>NZ_JARUXN010000001.1:1143001-1227093 GCF_031451415.1 Caballeronia sp. LZ028
GTGAATTCGCCCGGCAATACAGCCTCCGGCCCACGGCCGAAGGCTCATGAAAGACCGAACACTAACGCTCGGCACTGTCCAAGAAATCCAAGCGGTTCAAACGCCGAAAACGCGCCCTGCGGCTTTGTATCGGGAAATGGGTCCATTACTCCGATGGCGGCGCGATCAGGCGGAACTTGATAGGTGCAAACCCTGGTTTTCGCCGATTTTTCGGATACGCGGCGAACGAAAGCGTTTGCTATACTCTGCGCTCGCTTCGCCGACGCTGTCGGCCCTGCGCGGTCCGCTCCCCGTAGTTCAATGGATAGAACGAGTGCCTCCTAAGCGCTAGATGCAGGTTCGATTCCTGCCGGGGGGACCACGATTCCCGCACGCCGTTTCTCCCCCTTCTTTTTCTTCGCCGTATCCGGTCCGCATTGGACCGCGCGCGCTTTCCCGTCGATAATGCGTCCACTCCGGTCACGCCATCACGGCTCGCGCGCTCATGACGGAAATTCAATCCGCGGTGCTCGTCTTCGTTCTCCTTCTGGCCAGCACGGGCATCGGCGCGATCGTGCGGCCGCTTCTGCCCGAGGAACACAAGGCGCAGGAGACGGTGCAACTGGTCCAGTTGCTCGTCGGCATGCTGGTCACGTTCGCGGCGCTCGTGCTCGGCCTTCTGACCGCATCGGCGAAAACGGTTTTCGACACGACCAACAACGACATGCGCAGCTACGCGTCCTCGATCATCGAACTCGATCGCACGATGCGCGACTACGGCGCCGAACTCGGTCACGCGCGGCAACTCCTGCGCAAATACACGGCGGCGGCGGTGGCGAGCACGTGGCCGAGCGAGCCGCGGCCGCCCGGCGAATATCCGGCGGTCGAGGCACCGAACAAGAACGACAGTCTCGCGAGCAGCACGCTCGGCGCCATGCTGAGCGAGGCGCAGCGCGAAGTGCGCTTGCTGGTTCCGCGCGATGACTATCATCGCCAGCTCGCGGTCGAAGCCGCCGCGCGCTTCGAGCAGCTGATCGCGCTGCGCTGGAAGCTGATCGAGGAGGCGCACGGATCGATTTCGTATCCGTTCGACCGGATTCTCGTCGGCTGGCTGCTCATCATCTTTCTGTGCTTCGGGCTGATCGCGCCGCGCAACGCGCTCTCGCTCGTGACGATCATGCTCGGCGCGCTGTCGATCGCGTCGGCGGTGCTCGTGATCCTCGACCTCGATACGCCGTTCACCGGGCCGATCATGGTCGGCAGCCAGCCGATGCGCGACGCGCTCTCCTACGAATCCCGCTGATGCTCTACGACGATCCGCGCCTCGTCGCGCTCTACGACGTCCTCAATCCGTTCGCCGCCGACACGGCGTTTTATCTCGCGCTGGCGCAATCGGCGCGGCACGTCGTCGATCTGGGTTGCGGCACGGGGTTGCTGGCTTGCGAGCTGGCCAAGCGCGGCCATCGCGTGACGGGCATCGATCCGTCGCCGCAGATGCTGCGCGTCGCGCGCTCGCGTCCCGACGGCGACGAGGTGACGTGGATCGAAGGCGACGCGAGCGCGCTGCCGTTCGTCGGCGCGGCCGATCTGCTCGTGATGACGGGCCACGTCGCGCAAGTCTTTCTCGACGATGACGCGTTTCTCGCGACGCTGAAAGCCGCGCGCCGGGCGATCGGGCCGGGCGGCGCGATCGCGTTCGAGAGCCGCCATCCGGCGGCGCGCGCGTGGGACAACTGGACGCGCGAGCGTTCGTCGAGATGCGTGAGCGCGCCCGATGGACGCGCGGTGGAAGTGTGGCAGGAGCGGCACGCCGAGCCCGATCCGCTTTCGACGGGACGCGTCGCGTTCACGACGCATTACCGCTTCATGCCGACGCCCGATGCGCCGGAGCAAACGCTGAGCGCCGTGAGCGAGCTGCGCTTTCGCACGCGTGACGAACTTGCGCGCTTGCTGACCGATGCGGGTTTCGCAAAAATCGACTGGTTCGGAGACTGGAACCGCGCGCCGGTCGATGAAGTGAGCCGCGAGTTGATCGCGGTGGCGCGCTGACTGGATCAAGTTCAATCCCCTGACTTAACGCGTTGGCATTCTGTCCAGCGGATCAATGTTCTTCGCATTGCTTGAACCTCGGCGCGCGCGGTGTCATGCGCGAACCCTATGCCTTTCGCCGGGATCGATAAGTTGACGCGCCGAAAACCTCGGACGTTTGCAATCTAATTCGCGATATTATCCTGAATAGGCTTTATACAAATAGCAGTTGCGCATCTAAACCTGTACATCGGAAAACAATTTATCACAGAATAAACGCCGAAATTTCCTAAATCATCGTTGTATTCAGCGCATCATGATCGACCTGTGAGCATCGGCGATTACACTTATAGTGTTCAGGCCTTAGCGGAAGATGCGAAGGTTAATTCCGAAGGTCTGCTGAAGGGCAAGCGTCTGTTGATTTTCGGCAATTATCGCGCATGGCTCGGATCGTCAATTTGAGACCCAGTTAGACATCCGGCTGGTTCGGGCCTTAAGGCGCATAAAAGCAAATGGTTCGCACTTTATGAATTCAACCCGTCCCATCTCGGCATCGGATTTCTCGATGTCGCGAAACCTCTACAAGTCAGCGGTCAAGGAATCGTCATGATCGGGATTGTGATGCGTACGAAGGACCGGCCAGTCCTTCTGCGTAGAGCGCTGAAAAGCGTCATGCGGCAATCGTGGAAAAAATGGCACGTCGTCATTGCTAATACCGGTGATCCGCGAGTCGTTCAACGCGTGCTGGGAAGCTTGGGAGCCACCGACGGTTTAGCTATCGAGATAGTGCATCTGGACAAGGAGCTCAGCGCGGAAGATGCAACGAACGCGGCGCTGGAGCGTCTGAGCGGCGCAGAGCATATCGCATTTCACGACGATGACGATAGCTGGGCCCCGGATTTTCTGGGAATCTGCGTTAGGCAATTAGAAACATTATCGGAAATATATCCGGCAACGGTGGCCGTGATAGCTTTGGGAAAACGCGTCGATGAGGAAATCGACGGTAACGTGGTGCGTGTCAAAAGCACGGAGCTGATGCGGCCGCATATGAGCGCGGGATTTATTTCGCTTAATGCGATGGTGGTCGAAAATCAGTTCAAGAACATTCAGCTACTCGTAAAGAAAAGTGCGGTTGCCAAAATTCGCTTCAATTCGCTATTCGGCGGAATGTCAGACTGGGATTTTCACCTTCGTCTGCTCATGGCAGGAGATATCTATGTTATTCCGCAGGTGCTAGTGTTTTCTCACGTCCGAAGCTCGGTACGCGGCCCCTATGCAAACCGTTCGGCCGCCGCTCGTGCATTTGCCGGGACCGTCGCAGAAGCAACGATTTTGGGAAATGCCTGGCTTAGAGCCGACATTTCATCGGGAACAGTCGGCCTTGGGTTTCTGAACAGCATTCGACCGGTTCTTGAGCACTTGTCGTGGTACGCGACGCAAAGCAGCAACTCGTCCCGAGCGATGCTCGAACGATTACACGGCGACATAGGGGCCTTGGGGGCGGAGCTGTCGAACGTGTCCGGCAGAGTCTCACGTCGTCCAGTGCGAAACGTGTTCAAGCTCGGCTATTTGTGGCTGCGCTCTGGCCGCGCACTTCATTACTTGCTTCAGTTCTTGCGGACGGCGAATTCGGTCGGCTTGCGGCAAGCCGTGGACCGAACAAAAACCTGGTTACTCCTGCAGCGATAGATATGTGGCGCATAAACAAGAATTGCAGTTTTGAGGACGCAAAACGTCTGATCGACGAAGCAGGAATCGTGTCGTTCGACGTGTTCGATACGCTCATTCATCGTCTGGTTGCAAGACCTGCTGACGTTTTCGACTTGGTGGCGGCTCAATTGCGGCACGATGAGTACACTGAATTGGATTACGGGATGGTCGACTCGTTTCCGGCGAATCGATTTCTCGCAGAAATTCAGACGCGCGAGAAGTACTACAGGCTCCGCAACTCCTACGAAGTGACTTACGACGAGATCTATGAAGAGTTGGCATCGCAACTGGGAGCGGATCGCCTGGTTGACCGGTTCAAGGTGGTAGAACTCCAGGTGGAGCGGGCAATCGTCTATTGCAACCCAGTCATGCGGGAGCTAGTGCAATACGCGCAAGCCATTGGCAAGCCCGTGGTGCTTTGCTCCGACATGTATCTCCCGTCGACGGTCATTCTCGAACTCATTCAGGCATGCGGATACGGAAAGATAGAACTGGTGGTGTCCTGCGAGGAGGGAGCCAGCAAGCACGAAGGCTCTCTTTTCGCGATCGCTGCAAAAAGGGCAGGCGGCACGACGCGGGGCATGCTGCACTTCGGTGACAACCTCCACGCAGATGTAGAAATGGCGAAGCGCGCTGGCGTGAAGGGCGTGCATTTCGATTATCTCGCCCGCATCGAGTCCGATTTCTTACGGAATCCGATAGTGTCGTCAGTGGACATGCCGCACACCGCCAGTCTCATCGCCGGCGGGACGCGGGCAGTACTTATGCAGAGAAAGCGCGAGGTGGCGGAGCCATGGTTCGACATCGGCGCACAGGTGTTTGGGCCGTTGTTCCTCGGCTACTTCATCTGGATGATGCATCAGTTGAAGCTGGACAACGTTGACAAGGTTCTGTTCTTCGCGCGTGACAGTTACCTGTTCCATAAGCTGTATGAGCAGTACGCGGAGCAAATGGGTGTCAAAATTCCGAGCGAGTACGTTTACATTTCGCGCGCCGCCACGCTCCTGCCGAGCTTCGTCGATTTTCCGCCCGATCGGGTGTGGCATCTTTTCGGTGGAAAAACGGAGAGAACGGTCAAGCAGCATTTCAAACGTCTGGGGCTCGACGTTTCGCGTAATCGTGCCGCGATAAAGGCGGTCGGCTTCGCAAGCGAAGACGAGCGAGTAGTAGGCGGCGACATGCGAATGCACCGGCTGATCAGTATTCTTCTTTCGCAACTCATGGACGTCGCAGCCGAGCAGCGTGCGCTGGTATCTGCGTACTTGTCGAAGACAGTTATCGGATGCAAGAGAATCGCCGTGTCTGACATTGGCTGGGGAGGAAACATGCAAGGGGGCCTCTCACGTATCCTCCAGACGTCTCGAAGCGACTTCCGTACGTTTGGCTATTATTTCGGGACTTTCGAATCGGTGAGAATCAATCAGCTACCGAGTGACGCCTACTTCGGTTTCATGGTTCAGAACAGCGATCCCCGTCACGAAACGGAGCTTTTGCAAGCGGGGGGCGTCGAAATTCTGGAGTTTGCGACGGTAGCACCGCACGGCACGACATTGGGATACCGTCGTGAAGGAGAGGAGATCGTTCCCATACTCGAGGAGAACAACGAAGACATCGCCGTGCAAAAGCTTGCGGCGGAGGTTCAAGCTGGCGCGCTCGAATATGTGCATACGGTCTTGCCGACGATCCTGGCTTTCGGCTACGAGAAATTCATCTCGCCGGCATGGGCGCAGCCGTTCAGCCGACTGGTCGAGCGTCCGAGCAAGAGCGAGGCGGCGTTATTCGGCGCGCTCACGCACTCGGATTCTGCAGGCGACACCAGCGCACGAACGAGCCTCGCCGAACGGCTTGACGTCAAAAATGGCCGGCCGAGCAACGAGGAAATCGCGCTCAGCAGAGCTCGCTCTTTCTGGAAGGCTGGTTTTGATGTATTGAATGCGCTAACTTAAAACAAGTAGCTGGATTGCTGAGAGGAAGAAGCGCCGCAAATGGCTCGCGCACGACGCGAGGACGCATTGCACGCTTCGTTTCAAGTCCCATCGAAAATAACGAAGCATCAGACCGGCAAATCGTATGACGCATTTCGTCCTGTTCGTTCCACTCGTCGCTCCGGTGGAAGGAACTGCTCATTACTATTGGGTAATCCTGAAATGGCTTCACGCGTTCAGAGCAAAGCAGTCGACCATTCTTTTACCGCGGTACTACTTGAATATCGAATCCGACCTTTCTCGTTGGGAACTGTCGGACTGGTCAAAGCAGTTTCACGAGTATAACGTGGGGAATTTGGATTCTGAAAGGGTCCGGCTGGTTTGCTATGAAGACGGTTTGACGGACTGGTCACTTGACAAAGCGCCGCTTGACCGGTTCATCTCTTACGTGACAAGAGACTCTTCGGAATTGCATCGATATTTCGCAGACGCCTTTTCGCGCTTGAAAGCGCTGCATCAAGAAGTTGTCGCGGTCACATGGCTCAATTGTCCGTCAATGCGACGCGCGGCCCAAGAGTCCGGTTGCGCGCTTGTTTTCAATGAGATCGGACCACTGCGAAAACCGTATTACGCACAATGCGCCTACTGGGACACGAGCGGAGTCAACGGAGATACTGAAGTCGGCATCCGGTGGCAGCGCGAGAAAGCCGCATTTCGCGATTGGGTCGGCGATCGAGGTGACGCCGCGATTTCCGAGACTCTCGAATCGGTACTGATCTCGGATGCAGCGCGCGAGATGTATCGTTCTTCGGAAGACTCGCATACGATCGGCGTCGCGCTGCAGGTGGAAACGGACTCTAACGCGCTCGCCTTCAGCAAAGGATGGAACAATCTCTCGCTGCTCGAATTCGCGTCGAGATCAACCTCCGAACACACTCCGCTTGTCCGATATCATCCGAACGGAAAGGCGCTTTATCCCGGCAAGGTTGACCTGGGAAGCTCGCCATTGAAATTCCTTGGCGCGATTCAGGAATTATGGACCATCAATTCGAGCCTCGGGATCGAGGCGGTACTGTGGCGCAAAAAGGTTCGATTCTTCGGTAGCACCCCTATTCAGACTTTTTTCGACGAGTCCGGCGAGTCGTCACGGTTATTTCGGATATGGTTCTTCCTGAATTATTTGATACCGTATTCGCTGTTGTTTTCGTCTGAATACTACTTATGGCGGTTATCGAACCCTTCAGTTGCGGACATCGCAGAAAAGCACTTCGTTTCGTTTCAGAATCAACGGCGCGGTGAACGGCTCGTGGACAAAAAGCCAGTTCCGGAAACTAGCGGCCGAACGCTGGAGGTTGATGCTCCAAATAAACTCCTTGATGAGCTCTTCAATCTGAGACGTCAGTGCGCTGAGCAAAATACCCGTATCTCACAACTGCAGACGTTCATTCTCGACCGTGATCGCTGGATAAGCGATAGGGACGGCTGGATCAAAGAGCGTGATCAGTGGATCGCGGAGCGAGACGCCAGAATTCGGGTGCTGGAAACCTGCGGCATCGAGCACAACGCAAGTTCGGAAAGACCGGATGGCCGAAGCGCTGCCGAGGAACTCGCGCTGAATGACCGCAACGTTGCGCTTGATCGGCTGTCGGCAGAAGCCGAAGTGTTACGGCTGGAGTTGGCGGAGTCGAAGGAAGCGCGGGAAATTGCAAAGCAAGAACACGAGCGTTTAAGGGAGGAATTTGCAAACATCAACGCGCAGAAAGCAACGGAAGTCGCGTTGCGCGAGAAAGCAGAAAGCGATGCGGTGATGTTGAGTAGCAGGCTGGCGGCGCTAGAATTGCGCCATGACCGACTGCTTCATGCCGCGCGCATCGTAGCGTCATATCTGCAAAGTAGATTGGTCACAACGAGATGGCGCACCCGCCACCTTGTCGCGATGCTAAAACTTTGCGATTGACAGGGCCTGCGCCGCGCCGCCAATTTGGCGCGGCGCCAGCATCAAAACTCGACGACGACGAAATCGGCCTTGCCCACGTCGCACAGCGGGCAGCGCCAGTCGGCGGGGATGTCGTCGAAACGGGTTCCGGCAGCGATGCCATCGTCCGGCAGACCTTCTTCCTCGTTGTAGATCCAGCCGCAAATCAGGCAGACCCAGCTTTTGAATTCGATGACTTCGCTCACGACAGACTCTTGATTCGAAAGAAATAAACGGACCGCGTGCGTTCGAAGACGATGCGCGGCGCAGGGAGCCGGCATCTTACCGTAATCGGCGCGATCGTTCCCCGATCGCCGTAGGCAGGATGGTCCCGATTCCGGCGTGCCGAAAGCCCGGTGTATGCTTTTCGAGGCTCCGGCGCCGACTCGCGCCGTCGACCGGTTTCACAACGTGGAGAAAACGATGAAGAAAAAGCTCTTGGGCGCGGTGCTGACGGGCGCGGTCCTGCTCACCCAGTACGCCGGCGCGGCGCATGCGCAGGCGCGCGTCTATTTCGTCGAACCGAAGGATGGCGCGACCGTCACGAGCCCCGTGCACGTCAGATTCGGCGTCGACGGCATGTCGGTCGCTCCGGCGGGCACGATGACCGATGGAACCGGCCATCACCACCTGCTGATCGATAGCAAGCCGCTGCCCAAAGGCACCGTGATTCCCGCGAACGACACGTCGCTGCACTTCGGCAAGGGCCAGACCGAAGCCGACGTGAAGCTGCCGCCCGGCGATCACACGCTGACAATGCAGTTCGGCGACGGCGCGCACCGCTCGTACGGCCCCGAAATGAGCCAGACGATCAAGGTGCACGTGCAGTAAGTTGTTTCGGCACGACGCGAGGAAAGGCCGCCACGGAGCGCATCCGGGCGGCCTTTCGCGCTTGCTGGCGCCGCGCGCCTCGTCCGTTCGGCCAATGGCGGATGCAGCGTGCGTGATCGCGCGCCGCGCCCGGTACAATGGCCGCTTCCATCGGTTGCTCGCGTGTTCGGCGCCGATTCTTCGCCATTCATCCGGTTTTCCCATGTCGCTTTATTCCATCTCGGACGCGCAGCTCGCGTTCGGCCACGTCGCATTGCTCGACCACGCCGACTTCTCGCTCGAAGCGGGCGAGCGTGTCGGGCTGATCGGCCGCAACGGCGCGGGCAAGTCGTCGCTTCTCAAGATCGTCGCGGGGCTCGCCGCGCCCGACGACGGGCTCGTCACGCGTCAGAGCGAGCTCACGACCGTCTACGTGCCGCAGGAACCCGAGTTCGATCTCGACGCATCCGTGTTCGATGTCGTCGCGTCCGGCCTCACCGAAGCGCGCGCGTTGCTCGACGAGTACGACGCCGTCGCGCACGCGCTCGCCGATACGCCCGAAGGCGCGAAGCACGACGAGCTGCTCGTGCGCATGAACGCGCTGCAGTCGGCGCTCGATACCCGCGACGCGTGGAACTGGCGCACGCGCGTCGCGACGACACTCGCGCAGATCGGTCTCGATGGCGATGCCCGCGCAGGCGATCTGTCCGGCGGCATGAAAAAGCGCGTGGCGCTGGCGCGCGCGCTCGTCGTTCAGCCCGACGTGCTGCTGCTCGACGAGCCGACCAACCACCTCGACTTCGACGGCATCCGCTGGCTGGAGGATCTGCTCGTCACGTTGCGCACGGGCCTGCTCTTCATCACGCACGATCGCGCGTTTCTGGATCGCGTGGCGACGCGCATCGTCGAACTGGATCGCGGTCGGTTGCTGTCGTATCCCGGCAATTTCAGCGCGTATCAGACGAGGAAGGCGCAACAGCTCGAAGTCGAGCAGATCGAACAGGCGAAGTTCGACAAGCTGCTCGCGCAGGAAGAAGTGTGGATCCGCAAAGGCGTCGAGGCGCGGCGCACGCGCAGCGTCGGACGCATCGCGCGGCTCGTCGAAATGCGCAAGGAACGCGCCGAGCGCCGCAACGTGCAGGGCAATGTCAGGCTCGATGTCGGGCAGGGCGAGAAGTCCGGCAAGATCGTCGCCGAACTGACCGATGTGACCAAGCGCTACGGCGAACGCACGATCGTCGACCGGTTCACGGCAACTGTCATGCGCGGCGACAAGATCGGTCTCGTCGGCCCGAACGGCGCGGGCAAGACCACGCTGCTCAAGCTCATCCTCGGCGAACTGCAGCCCGACGAAGGCCGCGTGCGGACCGGCACCAACATTCAGGTCGCGTATTTCGATCAGATGCGCGCACAGCTCGATCTCGACAAATCGCTTGCCGACACCATCAGTCCCGGCAGCGAATGGGTCGAAGTGAACGGCGTGAAGAAGCATGTCATGAGCTATCTCGGCGACTTCCTGTTCGCGCCCGAACGCGCGCGCTCGCCGGTGCAGTCGCTGTCCGGCGGCGAGCGCAATCGCCTGCTGCTCGCGCGCCTTTTCGCGCGGCCGGCGAACGTGCTGGTGCTCGACGAGCCGACCAACGATCTCGACATCCCGACGCTCGAACTGCTCGAAGAACTGCTGGCGGATTACGACGGCACCGTGTTGCTCGTGAGCCACGACCGCGCGTTCCTCGACAACGTCGTGACGTCGGTGTTCGCCGCGGAAGGCGGCGGCAAGTGGCGCGAATATGTCGGCGGTTTCTCCGACTGGCAGGTTCAGCGCGAACGTTCGGAGCGCATTGCCGAAGAAGCGGCGCGTCAGACCGCGAAGGACACGCCGAAAGACGATGCGCCGAAAGACAGCGCCGCCGGCCGCAATGCGCAGCGCACGGTGAAGCTGTCGTTCAAGGAACAGCGCGAACTCGAAGCGCTGCCGGGGCGCATCGCCGAACTCGAAGACGAGCAGAAGGTTATCGGCGCGCAACTCGAAGACGGCTCGATCTTCGCGAAGGACGCGAAGGAAGGCGCGCGTCTTTCCGAGCGACACGCGGCGATCGAAGAGGAGTTGCTCGTCGCCCTCGAGCGCTGGGAAGAGCTCGAAGCGAAGCGCAAATAGCGGCTCGCGCCCGCTGTGCATGTGCCGAACGCATGTACGCGAACGAAGCGCGTTTTATCGCGCCGAGGTGGGCGCGGCGGGCGAAAACCGCTATTCTCCTAGCGCGGCTCGGATCGGCGGGCGTTTTTTTGCCTCGCTTTCAACGCATCCGGCCAGGCACAACATCAAGCATTTGCCGGCAGATCGGGCGTCATGTCGTGACATTCCGTCAGGCGTTCGAGAGCCGGATCAACGTTCAACTATGTCCACGAAAAAATCCAGCGCAATGGCGACAGGCACTGAACGAGGCAAGCGCCAGGTCATGAACGCCAAGGCAGCCGGCTACAGCGAAGCATCGATCAAGGTGCTCAAGGGCCTGGAGCCGGTCAAGCAGCGGCCCGGCATGTACACGCGGACCGAGAATCCGCTGCACATCATTCAGGAGGTGATCGACAACGCCTCCGACGAAGCGCTCGGCGGCTTCGGCAAGCAAATCACCGTCACGGTGCATCAGGACAACTCCGTGACCGTCGAGGACGACGGCCGCGGCATTCCTTTCGGCCTGCATCCGGAAGAAGGCGTGCCGGTCGTCGAGATCGTCTATACGCGGCTGCATGCGGGCGGCAAGTTCGATAAGGCCGCGGGCGGCGCCTATACGTTCTCGGGCGGTCTGCACGGCGTCGGCGTCTCGGTGACGAACGCGCTCGCAACCCGTCTCGAAGTCACCGTCTGGCGCGACAACAAGGTCGCGCAGCTTGCGTTTTCCAATGGCGACGTCATCGAAGAACTGACGACGCGCCCAGCCGAACGCGGCGCGAAGAAGAGCGGCACGCGCGTGCGTGCATGGCCGAATCCAAAGTATTTCGACTCGCCGAATCTGCCGCTCGGCGAATTGCAGCGCCTCCTGCGTTCGAAAGCCGTGCTGTTGCCGGGTGTCGAAGTGGTGCTCGTCATCGAGAAAACGGGCGAGCGTCAGACGTGGAAATACGAAGACGGTCTGCGCGGTTATCTGCTCGAAGGCATGGGCGGCAGCGAACTGCTGATTCCGTTGTTCGAAGGCGAACGCTACGCGGAAAGCTCGAAGAACACCGAGGAAACCTTCGCGGAAGGCGAGGGCGCGTCGTGGGTCGTCGCGTGGACCGAGGAAGGGCCGCTGCTGCGCGAATCGTATGTCAACCTCATTCCGACGCCCGCGGGCGGCACGCATGAATCCGGTCTGCGCGACGGTCTCTTTCAGGCGGTGAAGAACTTCGTCGAGATTCACAATCTCCAGCCGAAGGGCGTCAAGCTGCTCGCGGAAGACGTGTTCGCGCGCGTGTCGTTCGTGCTGTCGGCGAAGGTGCTCGATCCGCAGTTCCAGGGGCAGATCAAGGAACGCCTCAATAGCCGCGATGCCGTGAAGCTCGTGTCGTCGTTCTCGCGGCCGGCGCTGGAGTTGTGGCTGAATCAGCACGTCGAATACGGCAAGAAGCTCGCGGAGCTCGTGATTCGCCAGGCGCAGGCGCGCACGCGCGCGGGCCAGAAAATCGAGAAGAAGAAGAGTTCGGGCGTCGCCGTGTTGCCGGGCAAGCTCACCGATTGCGAATCGACGGATATCTCCCGCAACGAACTCTTTCTCGTCGAGGGCGATTCGGCGGGCGGCTCCGCGAAAATGGGCCGCGACAAGGAGTTCCAGGCGATTCTCCCGTTGCGCGGCAAGGTGCTGAATACGTGGGAAACGGAACGCGACCGGCTCTTCGCGAACAACGAAGTGCATGACATCGCGGTGGCGATCGGCGTCGATCCGCACGGTCCCGACGATCAGATCGATCTGTCGAATCTGCGCTACGGCAAGATCTGCATTCTCTCCGATGCGGACGTCGACGGCGCGCACATTCAGGTTCTGCTGCTCACGCTCTTCTTCAAGCATTTCCCGCAACTGATCGAGCGCGGCCATGTGTGCGTCGCGCGTCCGCCGTTGTTCCGAGTCGATGCGCCCGCGCGCGGCAAGAAGCCCGCGCAGAAGCTCTACGCGCTCGACGAAGGCGAACTCGAAGCGATCCTCGACAAGCTGCGCAAGGACGGCGTGCGCGAAACGGCGTGGACCATCAGCCGCTTCAAGGGCCTCGGCGAAATGAGCGCCGAACAGCTCTGGGACACGACGATGAACCCGGACACGCGCCGTCTTCTGCCGGTCGCGCTCGGCGATCTCGGCTTCGATCTCACCGTTTCGCGCATGACGATGCTGATGGGCAAGGGTGAAGCGGCCTCGCGCCGAAGCTGGCTCGAAGAAAAGGGCAACGAAGTCGAAGCGGACATCTGACGCGAACGCATTAACACGGACATTCGATGGGAATCACAGACGATCTCTTCGCCGAACAGACTGCACCGGACGGCGAACAACTGACGCTCGGCGATTACGCCGAACGTGCTTATCTCGACTACGCGGTGAGCGTGGTGAAGGGCCGCGCGCTGCCCGACGTGTGCGATGGACAGAAGCCCGTGCAGCGCCGCATTCTCTACGCGATGAGCGAGATGGGCCTCGCGGCCAACGCCAAGCCGGTGAAGTCGGCGCGCGTGGTCGGCGACGTGCTGGGTAAATATCACCCGCACGGCGATCAATCGGCGTACGACGCGCTCGTGCGTCTCGCGCAGGACTTTTCGATGCGCTATCCGCTCATCGACGGCCAGGGCAATTTCGGCTCGCGCGACGGCGACGGCGCAGCGGCCATGCGATACACCGAAGCGCGTCTGACGCCGATCGCGCGCTTGCTGCTCGATGAAATCGATCAGGGCACGGTCGATTTCATGCCGAACTACGACGGCTCGTTCGAAGAGCCGAAGCTATTGCCCGCGCGCTTGCCGTTCCTGTTGCTGAACGGCGCATCGGGCATCGCGGTCGGGCTGGCGACGGAAATTCCGTCGCACAATCTGCGCGAAGTCGCGCAAGCCGCTGTCGCGATGATCCGCGATCCGAAGATCGGCCACGCGGGCTTGATGGAGAAACTGCCCGGACCGGATTTCCCCGGCGGCGGGCAAATCATTTCATCGCCGACGGAAATCTCGACGGCCTACGAAACCGGACGCGGCAGCCTGAAGGTGCGTGCGCGCTGGAAGATCGAGGATCTCGCGCGCGGCCAGTGGCAGGTCGTCATCACGGAATTGCCGCCGGGCGTGTCGAGCCAGAAAGTGCTCGAGGAAATCGAGGAACTCACGAATCCGAAGATCAAGCTCGGCAAGAAGACACTCACGCCCGAGCAGGTGCAGACCAAGCAGTCGATGCTCGCGCTGCTCGACGCCGTGCGCGACGAGTCGGGCAAGGACGCGCCCGTGCGGCTCGTGTTCGAGCCGAAGTCGAGCCGTATCGATCAGACCGAGTTCGTCAACACGCTGCTCGCGTACACGAGCCTCGAATCGAACGCGTCGATCAACCTCGTGATGATCGGCTCGGATGGCCGGCCGCGTCAGAAGGGCATCGTCGAGATCCTGCACGAGTGGATCGGCTTTCGCTTCGTCACGGTGACGCGGCGCACGCAGCATCGTTTGGGCAAGGTCAACGACCGCATCCATATTCTCGAAGGACGAATGATCGTCTTCCTGAATATCGATGAAGTCATCCGCATCATCCGCGAGTCGGAGGAACCGAAGCAGGCGCTGATCGCGCGCTTCAATCTCTCCGACCGGCAGGCCGAAGACATTCTCGAGATTCGTCTGCGTCAGTTGGCGCGGCTGGAGGCGATCAAGATCGAACAAGAGTTGTCCGACTTGCGCGACGAAAAGACGAAGCTCGAAGAACTGCTCAACAGCGACGCCGCGATGAAGCGCGTGCTGATCAAGGAAATCGAAGCGGACGCGAAGCAGTACGGCGACGATCGCCGCACGCTGATTCAGCAGGAGAAGCGCGCGACGTTCGAGGCGCGTGTCGTCGACGAACCGGTGACGGTGGTCGTGTCGCAGAAGGGCTGGGTGCGCGCGCTGAAGGGCCACGGGCTCGATCCGGCGGGCTTCACGTTCAAGCAGGGCGACGGGCTGTACGCCGCGTTCCAGGCGCGCACGCCGGATTCGCTCGTCGCGTGGGGCAGCAAGGGTCGCGTGTATTCGGTGCCGGTTTCGGCGTTGCCGGGCGGACGCGGCGATGGCGTGCCGGTGACGTCGCTGATCGAGCTCGAATCGGGCACGCATCTGCTGCATTACTTCGCGGCGAATGCTGAACAACAACTGCTGCTGGCATCGAGTAACGGCTTCGGCTTCATCGCGAAGCTCGGCGACATGGTGAGCCGCCAGAAGGCCGGCAAGGCGTTCATGACGATCGACGAAGGCGCGGCACCGCTCGCGCCGATGCCCGTCATTCCGGGCGCAATCTATGTCGCGTGCTTGTCGAGCGCAGGCAAACTGCTCGTCTTCGGCATGGACGAGATGAAGACGTTGTCGGGCGGCGGTCGCGGCGTCATTCTGATGGGCCTCGATCCGAAGGAAACGCTGCGCCAGGCGCTCGCCATCGATGCGCGCGGCGTGATGATGATCGGCACCGGGCGCGGCGGGAAGGCGAGGGACGAGAAGCTCAGCGGATCGCAGTTGCAACTGCATCTCGGCAAGCGATCGAGAAAGGGAAGGGCGCCGGATTCGTCGTTGAAGGTGACGGAGCTGCGGCCGGTGTTCGAGGGGTGATGTTTCAATGGGGCGCCGCGCGCGCTCCATGACAGCATGAAGCCCGCTCAGTGCGGGCTTTTTATCGTCTGTCGTTCGCGAGATTCAGACATCAATCATTTCAACGCTTCTTGGCATCAGTCAGCCCAAGCTCTCGCAGCTGATGCGTGGCCAGTTTCGCGGGCTCGGCGAGGCGAAGATGCTCGAACTGCTCGCGCGCCTTGGTCGCAATGTGCAGATCGTCGTCGGTCCACCGCGGCGCTCGGCGAAGCCGGGGCGGGAAAGCTGCCCGGCGGCCGATATCCGTCACTAAGGCAAGCCTCGGACTGGCATGGGGCATCGGGAAACATATCCCATTCGCGCAATCCTTAGGGTCACGAATAATCTGATTCTTTCGCGTGCCACGCTGTCATCGTCGAACAAAATCGGCCGGGCGGGGAACTCCACACTCCGCGCGTATTCCTATGCCTTGTGCCTGCACGTACTCAACAACTCAAATCAGCCCCGGAATTCACAATGAACAAAGCCATCGAAGCGGCGCTCTTTCTGCATTTGCTCGGCGTCGCCGTTTGGATAGGCGGAATGATCTTCGCGCATTTCTGCCTGCGTCCCGCGCTCGGCGATCTCACGCCGCAACTGCGTCTTCCGCTTTGGGAGTCGGTATTCGCGCGCTTCTTCAACTGGGTGGGCGCCTCGGTGATCGTCATCCTGCTCACCGGCGGTTTCCTGCTCATGCAATTCGGCGGCGGTCATGCGGCGTGGCCGCTGCACGCGATGGCCGGTCTCGGCATCGTGATGATGCTGATCTTCGGTCACATCCGCTTCGCCGTTTTTCCGCGCATCCGCCGCGCGGTGCAGGCGCAGAACTGGCCCGATGGCGCGAGGGCGGTCGGCACCGTGAGAAGGCTCGTCGTGATCAATCTCGTGCTGGGCGTTGTGACGATCGGCACGGCGGTTCTTTCGCGCGGCTTCTGATTCGCCCCGTCGCTTAAACGCCGCGCTCGTCGCTGAGCGCGGTGCTCGATTCGTGGCCGGCGTCCTTGCGCGATCGCGGGGCGTGTCCGCGCGGCCATCCGCATACGCCGAAACGGTCGAGCAGCGCCTGCACGCCATCCGCCGGCACCGGGCGAGAGAACAGGAAGCCTTGCGCTTCCACCGGCCCGAGCGCGGCGAGCCACGCAATCTGCTCCTCGCGCTCCGTGCCTTCGACAATCACCGTCAACCCGAGCGAGCGCGCCAGATTGACGATCGCCGACACCATCACGCAGACGCTGCGATCTTCCGGAATCGCCTGGATGAACGAGCGATCCACCTTCAGCGTATCGACCGAAAAGCGGTTCAGATACGACAGCGACGAATATCCCGTGCCGAAGTCGTCGAGCGCGATACGCACGCCCAGCCGCTTCAGCGCGACGATCTTCTCCTGCACGAGCTCCGGATACTCGACCATCACGGTCTCGGTGATTTCGAGCTCCAGCTTGTCGGGCGGAATGCCGCTCGCCTCGATCGCGCGCGCGACCGTCTCCAGCAAATCGCCGCGCCAGAACTGCACGGCCGAAATGTTCACGGCGAGCGACAGTCCCGTATAGCCGTCGCGCTGCCATTGCGCGAGCTCCATGCACGCGGTGTGAATCACGAAATCGCCGACCGCGACGATCAGTCCTGTCGATTCCGCCACCGGAATGAACTCGTTCGCCGGAATGAGCCCGTGCTGCGGATGATTCCAGCGCACGAGCGCCTCGAAACCGGTGATGCAGCGGCGCGTCAGATCGATCTTCGGCTGATAGACGAGGAAAAGCTGCTGCTCCGTCAACGCGACGCGCAGTTGCTGTTCCCACTTCATCAAATGGTCCGCGCGATGCGACAACTGCGGCGAATAGAACTGATAGCAGTTGCGGCCCGCGTCCTTCGCGCTGTACATCGCGAGATCGGCCTTCTTCAGCAGATCGATTTCGCTCTCGTTCGACACGGAAAAGAGCGCGATGCCGATGCTCGCATGCAGCACGAACGCGCTGCCGCGCACGTCGAAGGGCGTGGCGAACATCGTCGAGATGTCGTCGGCGAGCGTGACGGCGCGTTGCTCGACGTCGTCGCCCTTCACGACGACCACGAACTCGTCGCCGCCGATGCGCGACAGCGTGCCGCTTTGCCCGACGGTTTCGGCGAGCCGCGACGCGGTCATCTGCAGGACGATGTCGCCGGCGTTGTGGCCGAGCGTGTCGTTGACGGTCTTGAAGTTGTCGAGATCGATGAAGAGCAGCGCCAGGCGCCCGATGTTTTCCGGCTGCGCCACGTCGAGCCTGAGCGCGCGCAGCGTCGAATACCGGTTGCGCAGGCCGGTGAGCAGGTCGTATTCGACGAGATGCGTCATCTCGCGCTCGCGCCCGAGCAGCTTGCCGATGAGGCCCGTCGCGACCGCGAAGAAGCCGAGCATCGCGAGCGAAATGAAGCTCGCCATCAGCAGATAGACATTGCGCGTGTGGTTGTAGTCGACCATCTCCTCGCGCTCGGACAGGCCGACGAGCACGCCGAGCGGATAGCCGTCGATATGCCGGTACGACACGATGCGCTTCACGTGATCGATCGGATCGACGTAGATGCCCGACGCGTGATCGGTCGTCGGATACACGCCGGTCGCGCTGAACGCGGCGTGCGAGCGATCGGCCGGGCCGCTGCGCGCGCTGCCTTTCGCCGGGGCGCTCGCGGCGGCATTCGCGGCGGCGCTCTCGGCCAGGCTGCCGCCCGTGCTGCGCGCGAGCACGGAGCCGTTGTCCGACACGACCGCGATCACGCCTTCGTGCCCGATCGACGCGACGTTGTAGAAGTCGTTCGTGAAATACGCCGGGTCTTCCGACACGACCACGACGCCCGCGAACGAGCCGTCCGGATGATTGAGCCGCCGCGTGATCTGCAGCGTCCAGAGCCCGGATACCCGCCCGCGCACCGGGCGGCTGATGTAGAGCAGATCGTCGTTCGAATGCGCGTGGACCTTGAAGTGTTCGCGGTCGGAGAGATCGATCGGTTTCGGATGCGGATCGGATGTATTGGCGATCAGCGTCCCGTATTCGTCGATCAGCGAAACCTGCACGAGCGTGTCGCTTTGCACGACGCCTTTTTCGACGGTGGCGATCAGATCGAAGTTGTCGGGCGACTTCTCGTACTCGTATTTGACGAAGCGCGTGATCTGGTCGACCTGGTGAATCGCCTTGATGGTGTGCTGTTCGAGCGCCGACGAAAGAATGGCGGCGGACGACATCGACTCATGCGTGGTCGCTTCGCGCTCGACCGACAGCCGGGCGAAGATCACCGCCCACAGCAGCACCAGCACGAAGGTGCCGAGCACGGGAATCGCGAGAAGCGCGCGCCGACGCCGCGCCGACGGCGCGCCGAGGACGGTGTCGGAAAAGGCGTGGGAGCGCGTGCGCTTCATGGGGTGTCCGTCGGCGCTCTGTCGCGTGGCGCCTTGCGTGCTGCGGACTGCGCGAGGTGGATGAAGCGATGCATGTTCTGAGGCGTTCGACCGAAACGAGTGAATATACCGCGCGCGGCGCGCAGCGGATGATCGGCGGATATTTTCTCCGAGACCCGATCCACATCTCGATCCACCTCAGGTCCGCGCGCGACGGCCGTTCGGCGAGCCGTTTGCCGCTGCAGCGCCCGAAGCCCGGCATGTGCGAGACGGCGAGCATCCGGTGTCGTCGCGTGCATACGTTTGCGCTGCGGCGCGAGCGGCTCACCCTCACGACGCCTGTCGCCCGCCGACGTGAACCGCCATTGCGTTCCGATCCCCGATTGTTCAGATATTAACGAAGCCGCCGGGATTAAGAAAGGGGCCGCGCTTGGGGGTATACGCGCGGCGTCGGGCAGCGCGTAGGTCATTGTTTCAGATGCGGAATGTGCCGTCGATCACAGTTACCGAGGCGCCGCCGATCCAGATCGGTGCGCCGTCCGCCGCATCGTCGTATTCGATGCTGACGCGGCCATCGCGGCCGAGCGCCGTGCCTTGTCTCACCGTGAAACGCTGGCCGGGCCGCTGGTCCCGCGCGCGCAGCAGCGTCGCGAGTGCCGCGTTCGCGCTGCCCGTCACCGGATCTTCGATGTTCTCCGCGCCGAGCAGAATCACGCGCAATTCGAACGTCGCGGGTCCGCCGGCTTCGTGCGGCCCATACATGGCGATGCCGTGCGTGCCGACCTCGGCGACGAGCGCCGCGAGCGATTCGCGCGCCGCGCCTTGCAGCGACGTCGCGAAACACTGCGCCGCGTCCTTCACGCGCACGACGAGCCACGGCACGCCGTTGTCCAAGGCGGCGGGCGGCGAACTGAAATCGATTACGGCGGGCGCGAGTGCGGCGGCGAGGCGCTCGCACTGCGCATCTGAAAGCGGCGCGATGGTGGCGGGCGGCGCGGCGAACGCCCACTCGCCGCCATCGGCATCGCCATTGGCATCGCCGCGTTGCGCGAGCTCCACGAGTCCGACGCCGCATTCCTGCACGAGCCGGCCGGGCGTCTTCGGCGTGTAACCGGCATCGATGAGCGCGTGCGCGCTGCCGAGCGTCGGATGTCCGGCGAACGGCAGTTCGACTGCCGTCGTGAAGATGCGTACGCGGTAGTCGGCGCGCGGATCGTTCGGCGGCAGGAGAAACGCCGTCTCGGACAAATTCGTCCAGCGGGCGATTTCCTGCATGCGTTCGGCCGTGAGGCCTTCGGCGTCGAAGATCACCGCGAGCGGATTGCCCTTGAATGGAACGGCTGTGAAGACATCGACCTGCTTGAACTGGACGGTGCGTGAGGACATGGTTTTGGAATGAGTTCGATGGAAGGGCCATTCTGCCCCCAATACACTCCGGCGCGGTCTGTGAAAGGCCGCGGTCCGCGCTTCACGTTGCGGTCTGGCGCCGGGCGCGAGCGACCAATGCGGCGGCAAGCCGCTTCGTCGGCGTTTCACCTTCGACGGTCGACAATGCGAAGTACGCGATCTCGCTGGCGATCGACTATCACCGATCTGAAGGGCGTCTCCGCCGCGGCATACGATTCGCTGACCTTCCGCGTCGCCGTGGTGCGCCCGATGGGGCTGGACCTCGAGTTCCAGAGCTTCGGCCGTCCGGCAAAGTAAGACTCACATGAAGTCACGTGACGCACGCCCCGTTCTCGCGGTCCGGAGACGGGGCGTTGTCATTGGTGCAGGCGTTGGTTCGCCTCCATGCAGAAGCGAAAGCGCGCCTTACGCGACTTCCGCGATCAGCTCGATCTCGACGCACGCGCCGAGCGGAATCTGCGCGACGCCGAACGCCGAGCGCGCGTGCTTGCCGGCATCGCCGAAGATTTCCGCGATCAGCTCGGACGCGCCGTTCGTGACGATGTGCTGCTCGGTGAAATCGAAGGTCGAGTTGACGAGGCTCATCACCTTGACGATGCGCTTGACCTTGTTCAGATCGCCGACGTGCGCGTGCAGCGTCGCGATCAGGTCGATGGCGACGCTGCGCGCCGCCGCCTTGCCTTCTTCCGTCGTGATGTTGTCGCCGAGCTTGCCGACGTGGACCTTGCCGTCCTTCTTCGCGATGTGTCCGGAGAGATACACCGTGTTGCCGCTCTGCGCGCTCATCACGTAAGCGGCGGCGGGCGCGCCCGCGACGGGCAGGTCGATGCCGAGTTCCTTCAGCTTGTCGTACACGTTCGATGCCATCGGTTGCTCCTCTAAACGTTGAAATCAGATGCTCGCGCGGATCAGCGCGCCGAGCTTCGCGACGCCTTCGTCGATCGTGGCGGGCGGCACCGTCACGAACGAAAGACGCATGGTGTTGTGTTCGGCTTCGTTGGCGAAGAACGGGCCGCCCGGCACGAAGGCCACGTTCTGCGCGATCGCCTGTTCGAGCAGCTTCATCGAATCGATGTGTTGCGGCAGCTTCACCCACACGAACATGCCGCCTTCCGGCCGGTTCCATTCGACGCCCGCGGGCATGTGGCGTTCCAGTGCGTCGAGCATCGCGTTGCATTGATCGCGATAGAGCGCGCGGATCTTGGGAACGTGCGTGTCGAGGAAGCCGTCTTTCACCACTTCATAAACGATGCGCTGCGTGAGGCTCGGCGTGTGCAGGTCGGTCGCCTGCTTGGCCTGCACGAGTTTGAAGTGCAACTCCTCGGGCGCGATGATGTAGCCCACGCGCAGGCCCGGCGCCAGCACTTTCGAGAACGAGCCGAGATGCACGATGTGATCGGGCGCCATCGACAGCATCGTGGGCAGCGGCGCGCCCGCGTAGTCCAGCGCGCCGTAGGGATCGTCCTCGATCACCGGGAACGACGCTTTTTGAGCCAGCGCGGCGAGCGCGCGGCGGCGCTCGAGCGGCAGGCGGCGGCCGGTCGGGTTCTGGAAATTCGGCTGCGCGTAGAGCAGGCGCGCGTTCGCGGTGAGCGTGGCGTCGAGCGCTTCGGGGATCAGGCCCGATTCATCGGTCGGCACCTGCACGTAGTGCGGCTCGAAGAGCGAGAACGACTGCAGCGCGCCGAGATACGTCGGCGTTTCGACGAGCACGCGGCTGCCCGGATCGACGAGCGTCTTGCCGAGCAGGTCGAGCGCCTGCTGCGAGCCCGTCGTGATGAGCACCTGCGTCGGACGGATATGCGCGCCGTTCACCGAATACCGCTTCGCGATCCACTCGCGCAGCGGCATGTAGCCTTCGGTCGCGCTGTACTGGAGCGCGGCGGCGGGCTGGTCGCGCAGGATGCGTTCGGAGGCGTGGCGCATTTCCTCGACGGGGAACGTCGCCGGCGAGGGCAGGCCGCCCGCGAACGAAATGACTTCCGGCCGCTCCGTGACCTTCAGGATTTCGCGAATCGCCGAACTGGTGAGCTTGCGAGCACGTTCGGAGAGTTGCCACGGCGTGGCGCGGAGATCGGCTTGATTCATGAAATGCCTCGATTGTCTCTGGGGTGATTTCTTATCGCGGAACGTACCGCAAACGTCGATTATCGCGCGAAGGCGTCATCTTGCGTGCGTCGTGCCGGCAGCGACCACGGCCGGCTGCGGCGCGGCGCGCACGGCGGACTTGCGTCCGAGCACGACCGTCACGATGACGGCGGCCGCGTACAGCCACGTCGACCCGCTTACGTGCTCGCCGAAGAAGAGCGCGGAAAACGCCATCGTGAAGAAGATCTGCAGCAGTTGCACTTGCCCGACGCGCGCGATGCCGCCCATCGCGAGTCCGGCGTACCACGCGAAGAAGCCGATGAACTGCGAGAACAGCGTCACGTAGCCGAACGCGAGCCAGGTCTTGAGAGCGAGCGGTTCGGGATGCGTCGCGTGGCTGCCGAACAGTTGCGCCCACGCGAGCCAGCCGACCGGCAGCAGCAGGAACGGCGCCGAGAGCACGAGCGCCCAGCAGATGACCTGCCAGCCGCCCATCTGACGCGCGAGCCGCGCGCCTTCCGCATAACCGAGCGCGCCGATGCCGACCGCGACGAGCATCAGCAGGTCGCCGGCCTGCAGCCCGCCGCCGCCCGCCTGCAACGCGAACGCGACGACGATCCCGCTGCCCGCGATCGCGCTCGCCCAGAACGCCTTCGACGGCCGCTCGTGCGAGAGCCACGCGGCATAGATGGCGACGCACAGCGGCTGCAGGCCGTTCACGACCGCGCCGTGCGACGCGGGCACGGTTTTCATCGCCCACGCGGAAAACACCGGAAACGCGATGATGACGCCCAGCGCGACCACCGCGAGGCTCTTGACCTGCGGCCACGTCGGCAGCTTTTCGCGACGCCACAAAAGCAGCGCGGCGGCGGGAATGGCCGCCACGAGCGCGCGTCCGAGGCCGTTCAGGATCGGATTGACTTCCGCGACGACGATGCGCGTCATCGGCAGCGTCAGGCTGAAAATGACGACGCCGATCAGGCCGAGCAGCATGCCTTCGGTTTCGCGGGTCTTCATTGTGCGGTGTCTCCGTGGTCGGTCATGTCGGGTGAATCCGTTTTCTTCGGGCGACGTGGCTTCGATGCCGCCCGCGCCTCGGCCTGTTCCGCCGATTCGCCGAGCGTGAGCGTCGTGCCATCGGGCAGATCGAACTGCGCGACGAGCACCGGCGCGCCCGCCGTCTCCTCGACGCGCATCAGATGCGCCGCGCCGAGCCACGCGAGCTGCTCCGCCACGGCCCGCGCGCGCGGATGAAACCCCGTCAGCGAACGCAGCGCGATGCCGGTTTCCGGCAGCGCGCCGCTCGGATGACGCGGCGTGTCCCACTGAATCAGCGACGGCAGCACGCCATCGCCGGCGCCCTGCCACGCGGGGAACGCGCCGTCGTCGGGAACGGTCAGGCCCCAGGTATTGCCTGCGCGCGACATCGCCGCGACGGGCGCGATGCGCTCCGGATACTGCTCGCGCCAGCGCGCGAGCGACTTCGGCCGGTCCACGCGCGCGACCCAGTGCACGAGCTGCGGTCCGTGCTCGTCGAGGCGGCGCTGCATCGACGGATCGTCGAGTGCGAAAAGGCGTGGCCGCGCTGCTTCCGCATTCGCCGCCGGATCGATCGCGATCACTTCGAGATACGCGCCGCCCCACAGATTCAGCAACCGGTTATGCGTGCCCATCAGCGGATGCGCGCCGCCGGGCGCGGTTTCCACGCCGAATTTCGCGGCGACGAACTGCGCGCCTTCTTCCAGCGTGCGTGCGGCGATTACGAGGTGATCGAGTTTCAGTCGATGGTCGGTCATGACGGGCGAGCGATAAAAAGGGCCGATAGCATAGCGCTTCGTTCGCACGCGCCGCGCAGCCCGAAAGCAAAATGTAGCCGCTTGCACCGGAACAGTAACGGTACAATCGGCCCCATACTATTCGGTACACTTTTTGACGGCCCAGTCACGCTGCGCGCCGCAGACCGGAGGCCCGCATGTCCGTTCCGCTCGATCAGATTCCCGCCCCGCACGACGCCGCGCAGCTCACGCTCGTCGATCAACTGGTGCAATGGGGGCGCAGGCGCATCGACGAGCGCGTATTTCGTCCGGGCATGCGGATGCCGTCGATCCGCAAACTCGCGCTGGATAAAGGCGTGTCGCGCTTTACCGTGGTCGAGGCGTACGAGCGGCTCGTCGCGCACGGCTATCTCGATTCGCGGCGCGGCTCCGGTTTTTACGTGCGCGAGCGCATCGCGCCGACGCTCGTCGCGAAGGGCGAAACGCCCGCCGTCGCGGCGGATCGCGAGCCGGTGCAGAACACCATCGACGTGGTCTGGCTGCTGCGCAACATGCTGCATACGTCCAGTCCTGAAAAAGGGCCGGGGCTCGGCTATTTGCCGGGCCGCTGGCTCGACGGCGAATTGATCACCAACGCGCTGCGCTCGCTGTCGCGCCAGAGCGGGGCGCAGATGCTGGGCTTCGGCACGCCGCAAGGCTTTTTGCCGCTGCGCCAGCAGTTGCAGACGCGGCTCGAGGAACTGGAGATCGGCGCGTCGGCGGCGCGGCAGATCGTGCTCGTGTCGGGCATCACGCAGGCGATCGATCTCATTTCTCGTCTTTATGTGAAGCCGGGCGATGCCGTGATCGTCGGCGATCCGGCGTGGTTTCAGATGTTCGGCCGCTTCGCTTCGCAAGGCGCGCGGCTCGTCGGCATGCCGTACACGCCCGACGGCCCCGATCTCGATGCGCTGGAGACGCTTGTCGCGACCTGGCGGCCCAAGATGCTCATCATCAATTCGGTGCTGCAGAATCCGACCGGCACGTCGCTGACGGCGGCGCAGGCGTACCGCATCCTGCAACTCGCGCAGGAATACGACTTCATCGTCGTCGAGGACGATGTCTACGGCGATCTGTGTCCCGCTGGCTTTCCCGCGACGCGCCTCGCATCGCTCGATCAGTTGAAGCGCGTGATCTTCCTCGGCAGCTTTTCGAAGACGCTCGCGGCGAATCTGCGCGTCGGGTATATCGCGGCGGCGCCGGAAGTCGCGAAAGCGCTCGCGGATCAGAAGATGCTCGTCGGCATGACGAGTCCCGAGCTCAACGAGCGCGTCGTCTACAAGGTGTTGACGGAAGGGCATTACCGGCGTCACGTCGAGCGGCTGCGGGCCCGGCTCGACGGCGTGCGCGACAAGACCGCGCGCATGCTGGAAAAAACCGGCCTCAGACTTTTCGCGCCGCCGGCTGCGGCGGGCATGTTCCTGTGGGCGGACGCGGGCATCGATTCCGATGGACTCGCGGCAGCCGGACACGAAGCCGGCTTTCTGCTGACGCCCGGCAGCCTGTTTTCGCCGCATCAGTCTCCGACGACGTGGATGCGCTTCAACATCGCCAATTGCGGCGATCCGGCCTTGCCCGCCTTGCTGTCGAACTATCTGGAAAAGGCCGCGCGGCGCAGCGCCTAGCGGCGCCGTCCGGCAAGCCTTGGCAGATTGCGGCGCGCGGCGGGCGCGCGGATGAACTCCGCGAGCACGGTCTCATAGAGCGCGAGCGCGCCGGGCGTATGCCGGTAGCGATGCTCGTAAAGGCGGTTTTGCCCGTCGCAGAACTTGAGCGCGAAATAATCCGCGAGCAGGTTGCCTTGCGCTTCCATGTTGTAATCGCAGAGGCGCTTGTCATCGGCGAGCGTGTACGCATACCGCAGGCCGATGCGAATCGCGCCGCGCAGCCGCACCGGATAGCCGAGCTGGAATTGCCAGACATGCGTCATCTCGTGGATGAACCACATGCGGTCGGCGATGTCGCAGGCGGAGAAGTCGTCCTGAAAACATCCGCGCGGAAAATAGAGGTTGCCGTTCGGCGCCATCGCCGTGCGGCGCGGCTGCAGGCCGAACGGCAGATAGGCGCGCGCGTGCACGCGCACCCGCGAATAGTCGATGGCGTCGCGGAAGATCGAACGGGCGATGTCGATCTCGCCGGGTGTGAGTGCGCGGGCGGTGCGGTGCATGCAGGCATCATAACGGCGTGCACGTCGCTCTTGAAATCGAGCGGCGCGCCCTTATATCGGACGAATTCGGCCAACACGGCCAACGCATCCGCATCAACGAAATCAAAGAGGAACCGACATGGCGCAAGAAACCATGAGCTTTCAGGCAGAAGTGAAGCAGCTTCTGCATCTGATGATCCATTCGCTCTACAGCAACAAGGAAATTTTCCTGCGCGAGCTGATTTCCAACGCATCCGATGCCGCGGACAAGCTGCGCTTCGAAGCCATCGAGAACAGCGCGCTCTACGAGAACGATCCGGATCTGCGCATCCGCGTGTCGTTCGATAAAGCCGCGCGCACGGTCACCATCGACGACAACGGCATCGGCATGAGCCGCGACGAAGCGATTTCGCATCTCGGCACGATCGCACGTTCGGGCACCAAGGAATTCTTCTCGAAGCTCTCCGGCGACCAGCAGAAGGACGCGGCGCTCATCGGGCAGTTCGGCGTCGGCTTCTATTCGGGTTTCATCGTCGCGGACAAGATCACGGTCGAGACGCGCCGCGCCGGTCTCGCGGCGAACGAGGGCGTGCGCTGGACGAGCGCGGGCGAGGGCGATTTCGAAGTCGAGGACATCGAGCGCGCGCAACGCGGCACGACCATCACGCTGCATCTGCGCGCGGACGAGGACGAGTTCCTGTCGACGCATCGTCTGAAGTCGATCATCCAGAAGTATTCGGATCACGTCGCGCTGCCCATCCTGATGAAGAAGGAAGAGTGGGACGCCGAAAAGAGCGAGATGGTCACGAAGGACGAGGACGAGACCGTCAACCAGGCGAGCGCGCTCTGGACGCGTCCGAAGAACGACATCACGGACGAGCAGTACAAGCAGTTTTATCAGCACGTTTCGCACGATCACGACGAGCCGCTCGCGTGGACGCATAACCGCGTCGAAGGCCGCAGCGAGTACACGCAACTGCTGTACGTACCGAAGCACGCGCCGTTCGATCTGTGGAACCGCGAGCATCGCGGCGGACTGAAGCTCTACGTGAAGCGCGTGTTCATCATGGATGACGCCGAGCAACTGCTGCCCGCGTATCTGCGTTTCGTGAAGGGCGTCGTCGATTCCGCCGATCTGCCGCTCAATGTCTCGCGCGAAATCCTGCAGGAAAGCCGCGACGTGAGGGCGATTCGCGAAGGCGTGACCAAGCGCGTGCTGTCGATGCTCGAAGAGCTCGCGACGTCTTCGGCCGAAGCCACCGAAGACGCCGACAAGCAGAAGTACGCCACGTTCTGGAACGAGTTCGGGCAAGTGCTGAAGGAAGGCATCGGCGAGGACTTCAGCAATCGCGAGCGCATCGCGAAGCTGGTGCGTTTCGCATCGACGCACAACGACAGCAACGAGCAGAACGTGTCGCTCGCGGACTACGTTGCGCGCATGAAGCCCGAGCAGACGAAGATCTATTACGTCACCGCCGATAGCTGGCAGGCCGCGAAGAACAGCCCGCATCTCGAAGTGTTCCGCAAGAAGGGCGTCGAAGTGCTGCTGCTGACGGACCGCGTCGACGAGTGGATGCTGTCGTTCCTCAATGAGTTCGATGGCAAGCCGCTGCAGAGCGTCGCGCGCGGCGACCTCGATCTCGGCGCGCTCGACGACGAGGAAAAGCAGCAGCAAGAGAAGGTCGGCGAGGAAATGAAGCCGCTCGTCGAGAAAATGAAGGAAGCGCTCGAAGGCAAGGCGAAGGACGTGCGCCTCACGTTCCGTCTCACCGATTCGCCGAGCTGTCTCGTCGCGGATGAAGGCGACATGAGCGGTTATCTGCAACGCATGCTGAAGGCAGCGGGGCAGAACGCGCCGCAAGCGGAACCGATTCTCGAAGTGAATCCTGAGCATCCGCTGGTGAAGTCGTTGAATGCGGATAACGCCAATTTCGTCGACTGGTGTCATCTGCTGTTCGATCAGGCGTTGCTGGCCGAAGGCGGCGCGCTGGAGGACCCGGCGAGCTTCGTGAAGCGCACGAACGCGTTGTTGCTTGCGCGGTAAGTCCTTGCAGGTGATTTGAATGAACGCGCCGCCGGGGAACCGGCGGCGCGTTTTTTACTTGCTCTTGCGTTCCTTGTTCGACTGAGCGATGAGCGATGCCGCCATCCTTCGGGTCTCTTCCGAATACTTCGGGCTTCTCAATGCTTGCGATGCCTTGTGTTCCATTGCCGCGCCGGTCTGTTTGTTCGTGTGGCGCTGCGCGAGAACCGATCCCGCGAAGCTCTTCGCAATCTTCGATGCGTGCGGATCATGCAATGTCTTTTCGGCGATCTCGGTGACTGCTTTCGACGACTGTTTCTTGTTGATTGTCATAGTCTTGTTTCATTGATTCTTCGTCTGGACGCCGCGCCTCGGTGATGCAGTGTTCGCGGCCAATCCCCTTATATCCGTGGATGGCGAGCAATTCCAGCCGAAACGTCCGAATAGCGGGTGCCTCTATAATCCGCCGCATGCTCACGCCCAACGATCCCATCGACGCACACTGGCGCGTCGTCCCGCTTGCCTCGCTCACCGACGCTCAAAAGGACTGGCTCACGCGCGGCGGCTCGCTGACCGCGCATCTGCGCACGCTCGGCGCGGTGACGGTCGAAGTGACGCGCGAAGCCGTCGATATGCCGTGGCGCGACGAATGGCGCGCGCTCGATGTCACGCCGCGCACGCCCGTCTGGACGCGCGAAGTCACGCTCAAGGTCGATGGCGCGCCGTTCGTCGTCGCGCATAGCGTCGTGCCGCTTTCGCACAGCACGGGCATCTGGCAATCGATGCGCCGTCTGCGCACGCGTCCGCTCGCCGAACTGCTTTATAGCGATGGCAGCGTGTCGCGCTCGGCGCTCGTCAGCAGAAGGATCACCGCGCGGCATCCGCTGCATCGCCTGGCATCGGCGCATAGGGAAAGCGCGCATGCGCTCGTCGCGAGGCGATCCGTGTTCAAGCGTCACGGCGCGCCGCTGATGGTCACCGAATGCATGCTCGATGCGCTCTGGACGCGCCTCGACGTATCAGCCGCGAAAAAGCACCATTGGGAACACGCGCGTTCGCTCGAACATCTGAGCTCGCATGCGAAGCGCGTCGCGCACGGCGAGGCGAAATGAAGCTCGCGGGATTCGAACCGGTCGGCGATGACGCCACGCACACCCTCATCCTCGGCAGCTTTCCGGGCGTCGCATCGCTGGCGGCGACGCAGTACTACGCGCATCCGCGCAATCAGTTCTGGCGGCTCGTCGGCGCGGCGATCGGGGAATCGCTGCACGAACTGAGCTACGACGAACGTCTGGCGCGCCTGAAGCAGCACGGCATCGGCTTATGGGACGTGCTCGCCGCGTGCGAACGCGAAGGCAGTCTCGATGCCGCGATCCGCAACGCATCGCCCAACGACTTCGCCGTGTTCCGCACGCGCTTCCCGAACTTGCGCAAGGTCTGCTTCAACGGCAAGACCTCGGGCAAGTTCGCGCCCGTCCTTGCAGCGGCAGGCTACGCGACGCTCGTGCTGCCGTCGTCGAGCGCGGCCAATGCTATCCTCTCGTTCGATCAAAAATTGCGCATCTGGCGCGACATCCTCACCACACAATGACGAATCTCATCAAGCGCGCGTCGGCCGAAGCCCGCGCGTTCGGCCGCAAGAAAGACAACGCCAAATCGAAGCGCAATCGCGACGATGACGACCTCGCCAACGCCCCGCGCATCGAGGCGCCGCGCAAGCCGCGCTTCGCGCCCGTGACGTTCTCGGAAGAGGGCGGCGTGCGCTATCTGCATTTCGGCACCGAATGGGTGCAAGGCGCGATGCGTTTGAAGAAGCCCGATCACATCGAGCTCGAATACGCGCAGCAGATGATGGCGTGGCTGCTCTTCATCGAAACGCCGGAGCGCATCGCGCAACTCGGGCTCGGCGCGGCCGCGCTCACGAAGTTCTGTCACCGCTTTCTCAAGCGCGCGAAGGTCGAAGCGGTCGAACTGAACCCCGCGGTCGTGATCGCCGCGCGCGCGATGTTCGAACTGCCCTATGACGACGCGCGCCTCACCGTCACCGAGCGCGACGCGTGGGAGTTCGTCAACGATCGCGCGAACCACGGCACGATCGGCGCATTGCAGATCGATCTCTACGACGCCACCGCGCGCGGCCCCGTCCTCGACAGCGTGTCGTTCTATCGTGCGTGCCGCGCGTGTCTCACGCCCGAGGCGGGCGTCGTCACGATCAATCTGTTCGGCGATCATCCGAGCTTCGTGCGCAACATGCGGCATCTGAACGAAGCGTTCGATCATCGCGTGATCGCGCTGCCCGAAGTGCACGACGGCAATCGCGTCGCGCTCGCCTTCGCCGGTCCCGCGCTCGACGTGCCATTCGCCGCGCTCGAAACGCGCGCGAAGCTCATCGAAGCCCAACTCGGCCTGCCCGCGCGCAAGTGGGTGAAGGGTCTCGCCGAAAGCGCGGGCATCCCGACGACGGGTTCGTTCTCCATCTGACCGAACATGCATCGGGCCGGAACGTGCGTTCTGGCCCTTTCGCGGCCATCACAGAAGCAAGCAGAGAAATCAGCGGAATCTGAATAGTCGGGATTCTCCCTGATTTGAGCGCTATTTATCGGTCCATATACTCCCTCTGTTATTTCGGGGCGCTTCAAGCGGCATGTCTACCCGACGACCGGCATCCCGCCGGGCTCGCAATAACGACAAAACAAGAGGAGACCGTTCATGGCTCACGAAGCTACGACCGGCACCGGACAACCGCGCAACAAGCATTGGCTGTGGCTTCTGATCCTTCCGTGGATCGGTGTGGTCTGGGTGCCTTTCTACAACAAGATCGAGCCCGTTCTGTGGGGCTTTCCGTACTTCTACTGGTATCAGCTGCTGTGGGTGCTGATCAGCGCCGTCATCACCGCCGTCGTCTATAAGAAGACGAAGGCGCTGCCCTCGGGACGAAAGAACGGAGGCGCGCGATGATGAACACCACCGCAACCTTCGTCTTCGTCCTCTTCTTCGTCGGCGTCACGATTCTCGGCTTCATCGCCGCGCACTGGCGCAAGGGCGATCTCGCCCAGCTCGACGAATGGGGCCTCGGCGGACGCCGCTTCGGGACCATTGTCACGTGGTTCCTGCTCGGCGGCGATCTCTATACCGCCTACACGTTCGTCGCGGTGCCGGCGCTCGTGTTCGGCGCGGGCGCGACGGGCTTCTTCGCGCTGCCGTACACGATCCTCATTTATCCATTCGCGTTCGTCGTGTTTCCGAAGCTCTGGAGCATCGCGAAGCGTCACGGCTATGTGACCGCCGCCGACTTCGTGCACGCGCGCTACAACAGCCGCATGCTCGCGCTCGCCGTCGCGCTGACGGGCATCGTCGCGACGATGCCGTACATCGCGCTGCAACTCGTCGGCATCGAAGTGGTGATCGGCGCGCTCGGCTTCTCGACGCAGGGCTTCGTCGGCGATCTGCCGCTCATCATCGCGTTCGCGATTCTCGCCGCGTACACGTACACGTCGGGCCTGCGCGCACCCGCGATGATCGCCGTGGTGAAGGACGTGCTGATCTACGTCACCATCATCGCCGCGATGATCGTGATTCCAGCGCAGCTCGGCGGCTTCGGCCATATTTTCAGCACCGTGCCGCCTGAAAAGCTGCTGCTGAAAGCGCCCGATGCCGCGAGCCTGAACGGCTACAGCGCGTACGCGACGCTCGCGGTCGGCTCGGCGCTCGCGCTCTTCCTGTACCCGCACTCGGTGACGGCGATTCTGTCGTCGAATTCGGGCAACACGATCCGCCGCAACATGTCGCTTCTGCCGGCGTACTCGCTCGTGCTCGGCCTGCTCGCGCTGCTCGGCTACATGGCGCTCGCCTCGGGCGTGAAGGACATGCCGGAATACGCGCAGTACTTCAAGGCCTACGGCGCGAACTTCGCCGTGCCGGCGCTGTTCCTGCACTACTTCCCGTCGTGGTTCGTGGGCGTGGCGTTCGCGGCGATCGGCATCGGCGCGCTGGTGCCGGCGGCGATCATGTCGATCGCGGCGGCGAACCTGTACACGCGCAACGTGCATCGCGAGTTCGTCAACACGAACATGACGCCGGAGCAGGAGACCAACGTCGCCAAGCTCGTGTCGCTGATCGTGAAGGTCGGCGCGGTGGTGTTCATTCTCGCGCTGCCGCTCACGTACGCGATCCAGCTGCAACTGCTCGGCGGCATCTGGATCATCCAGACGCTGCCCGCGCTCGTGCTCGGCCTCTATACGCGCGTGCTCGATCATCGCGGCTTGCTGATCGGCTGGGCGACGGGCATCGGCGTCGGTACGTGGATGGCCGTGTCGCTGCAACTGAAGGGCTCGATCTATCCGCTGCATCTGTTCGGCTACGTCGTGCCGGGCTACGCGGCGGTGTGGGCGCTGATCGCGAACCTCATCGTTTCGATCGTCGTGAGCGTGCTCGTGCGCGTTCTCGGCCTCAAGCGCTCCGACGACCGCACGCGTCCGGAAGATTATCTGGACATCGTGGAAGGCTGATTCCGGCCGTCGCGCACCTGCCCGGCGCGGCGCGCGAAAAGCTGGTAAAACGCCCGTAACAGGCTTCTCGCCTTTGCGGGCGTTTTTTTGGACAGCCTTCGTGTGAGCGAACCATGCTTTCTCCGACATCGACGTCAATCAGGCGCGGCCGTCTCTCACGCCTCGTTCACTGGGTCACGTCGCCGTACTTCCGATACCGGCACGCGAACCTGATCCACGGGCTGCGCGTCGGCCTTGCCGTGGCAATGTCGATCGCCGTCACGACGGGCGTCGACATGCCGCACGGCATCTGGGCGACGGTGTCGGTGCTCGTCGTGATCGGCGGGCTGCAGCACTACGGCAACATCCGCAAGAAGGCCGCCGAACGCGCCATCGGCACGACGCTCGGCGCGGGCTTCGGCCTCGTGCTGATTCTCGCGGAGACGCTGACCGGCTCGCAGATGGTGTTCTTCGTGCTGATGTGCCTGGTCGCGGGCGGCTGCGCGTATTACGCCATCGGCAAGCCGGGCTATGTCGCGCTGCTCACGGCGATCACGATGGTCATCGTTTCCGGGCACGGCGACTTGCCGCTTTCCACGGGTTTGTGGCGCACGGCCAATGTGATGATCGGCGTCGTGATCGCGCTCGCGTTCTCGTTCGTGCTGCCGCAATACGCGACGTATTCGTGGCGCTACCGTCTCGCGGACAATCTGCGCGAATGCGCGAGGATCTACGGCGCTTTACTGGATGGCACGCCGCTCGTCGCCGAGGACACGGCGCGCCGCATGTATGCGATGAGCCAGCGGCTCGTGCAGGCGCGCGCGCTGATGGAGTCGGTCGCGAAGGAAACCGATGTGCCGATGGCGCGGCTGGAAGAGATCCAGCGCCTGCATCGCTCGATTCTCGCGGCGCTGGAAATGCTCGTGACGTCGATGCCGGAAGTCTCGGGCGCAACGCCCAGCCGTTTTGCGATTGCGTGCTCGCCGGGCGAATACGCGGTGCGCGGACAGCTCCTGCAGATGGCGCGCGCGCTGCGCTTCGGGCGCGTCGGTTTGCTGTATCGCGCGATGGATGCGTCGGGCGCGCCGCAATCGATCGCCGCCGACGACGAGAACGCGACGACGCAGGGCATGCACTGGCTCGCGATGCGTTTCGTCGAGCAGGTGGATCGCTTGCGGATGCGGCTGTCGGAAATCGAGCGGCAGTGGAATATCGAAGGGGCGCGGCCGCTCAATCCATGAAGCAGTGAATGCTCAGGCTGCCTGCACTTCGGCTTCGTGCACCACGTTGATGAGCCAGGGCACGCCGAAACGATCCGTCAGCATGCCGAAGCCTTGTGTCCAGAACGTGGATTGCCACGGCGTGAGCACGTTGCCGCCTTCGGCGAGCATGTTGAAGATGCGCTCGCCGGATTGCGCGTCGTCCGCGGCGATCGACAGCGTGAAGCCCGAATAGTCCTTGCGCGGCTGACCATAGCGGCCGTCGGACACCAGAATCGCGTTCGGGCCGACGCAGAATACCGCATGCATGATCTTGTCTGCCCAGTCGGGCGGGGCGTTGCCGCCGTCCGGCGCATCGCGGAAGCGCACCAGCGCGGCGATCTGCGCGCCGAATGCGGCCTGATAGAGTTCGAGCGCCTCGGCGCAGTCGCCGTTGTAGAAGATATAGGTATCCAGTTGCATGACCGAATGACTCCGTGCATATAAAGCGGACATGCCGCCAGAGCCCGAAAGTCTATTGCAACGGCGTCCTACGTCGACTCGGAAACGGTCAAATTACGTCAAGAAGCAGCGAAATGGAAAAAACCGCAAATCGCACCAGTGATCCGGCGCGATTCGCGGTTCTGTTTTCAGCGCGCTTATTGCAGCGCGGTGATCAGCTTTTCGAGCTTGATCGCATCGGCGGCGAAAGCGCGGATGCCTTCCGCGAGCTTTTCGGTCGCCATGGCGTCGTCGTTGACGAGGAAGCGGAACGTCGGCTCGTCGACGGCGATCTTCTCCACGTTCTCGTTCTTCACGCTCTCCGGCGAGAGCTTGCGCTCGACCTTTTCGTTGCTGTCGGCGAGTTTCTTCAGCAGATCGGGGCTGATCGTGAGCAGGTCGCAGCCCGCCAGTTCGGTGATCTGACTCACCGTGCGGAAGCTCGCGCCCATGACTTCCGTCTTGTAGCCGAACTTCTTGTAGTACGAGTAGATGCGGCGCACCGACTGCACGCCCGGATCGTTCGCGCCGCCGTTTTTCACTTCGTCCCATTCCGCGCCGGCCGACTTCTTGTACCAGTCGTAGATGCGGCCGACGAACGGCGAAATAAGCTGCGCGCCCGCTTCGGCGCACGCGACCGCTTGCGCGAGCGAGAAGAGCAGCGTCATGTTGCAGTGAATGCCTTCCTTCTGCAGCACTTCGGCCGCGCGGATGCCTTCCCACGTCGACGCCAGCTTGATCAGCACGCGATCGCGACTGATGCCCGCGTTCTCGTACAGCTTGATGATGTCGTGCGCCTTGTCGATGGACGCTTTCGTGTCGAACGACAAGCGCGCGTCGACTTCGGTGGACACGCGGCCCGGAATGATCTTGAGAATCTCGGTGCCGAACGCGACGAGCAGATTGTCGATGATCTGCGGCATCGGCTTCTTCGCGTGCTCCTTGACGGTCTTTTCGAGCAGCGGCTTGTAGTCGTCCTTCTGGACGGCCTTCAGGATCAGCGACGGATTGGTCGTCGCGTCCTGCGGCTTGAATGCGATGAATTGCTGGAAGTCGCCCGTGTCGGCGACGACGGTCGTGTATTGCTTGAGCTGGTCGAGAGCGGATGTCATGTCGAGTCTCAGACGCGTGGCGTCTTGTCAAATTGCGGTAAACAACCCGCGGATTGCCCATGATTGCGACGCCGCGCGGCGACTTCGTTCGCGCGGCGCGCCCCTGAATTCATTTTCCCATTCTAGTCCCGAGCGCGGCGAACGCGCTGATACCGTGCGCGCACGCACGCGGCGTGCCGGAATTCGACCGGCGCGCCGCCTCGCGCGTTCAAGCGCGTTCAGTCGCGTTCAATCGGCCGCGTAAGCGAGCTCGTGCCAGCGCCGCACCGTGCCCGAGTCCAACTGGCCGCGCGCGAAGCGCATCTTGCGGACTTCGTCGAGCGCGTGCGCGTCTTTCGCCGGATCGCCGCAGCTCATCTTCATGACGACGTCCTGGACGTGCTCGGCGTCGTCGAGCAGCACGCGCACGATCGTCTTGCGCTTCGGTGCGGTGGCAGGCGGCGTGGAGCGCGCCAGCAGTCTGTCGATCAAAGCCATGACGGAAATGCCAAAAACGATTGCGGAAGCATCGGCCGGAAATCGGGGCCGATTCCGCCATTGTAGGCTGCGTCAGGCGCGTCTGGCATTGAGCACGACATGCGTCACAACGCCCGCGATCAAGCCCCAGAACGCGGAGCCGATCGACAGCAGCGTGAGGCCCGACGCCGTCACCATGAACGTGACGAGCGCGGGCTCGCGTTGACGCGCGTCCTGCATCGCGTTGGCGAGGCCGCTCATGATCGAGCCGAAGAGGGCAAGCGCCGCCACCGACACGACGAGCTCCTTCGGAAACGCCGCGAACAGCGCCGCGATGGTCGCGCCGAACGTGCCCGCGAGCAGATAGAACACGCCGCACCAGACGGCCGCCGTGTAGCGCTTGTCGCGATTCTCGTGCGCCTCGCGGCCTGTGCAGATCGCGGCGGTGATGGCGGCGAGATTCACGCCGTGCGAGCCGAACGGCGCGAGCACGAGCGACGCGAGGCCGGTCGTCGAGATGAGCGGGGCGGAAGGCGTCGTGTAGCCATCGGCGCGCAACACGGCGATGCCTGGCACGTTTTGCGAGGCCATCGCGACGACGAAAAGCGGAATGCCGATGCTGATCGCCGAGGCGATCGAGAACGCGGGCATCGTGAAGACGGGATGCGCGAGCGCCACATGAAAGCGCGAAAAGTCGAGCAGCCCGAGCGCGCCCGCGACCGCGATGCCGACGACGAGCGTCGCCGGGATCGCGTAGCGCGGCAGGAAGCGCTTGCCGGCGAGATACGTGAAAAACATCACGATGACGAGCGAGGTGCGATGCTCGGCGGCGCGAAAAATCTCGATGCCGATCTCGAACAGGATGCCCGCGAGCAGCGCGGCGGCGATGCCCGACGGAATGCGCTTCATCAGCGTGTCGAACCAGCCGGTCAGGCCGACGGCGGTCAAGAGCACCGCGCAGACGATGAACGCGCCGATCGCATCGGCGTAGGCGACGTTGGGCAGCGACGAGACGAGCAGCGCCGCGCCCGGCGTCGACCACGCGACGACGATCGGCGCGCGATAGCGCAGCGACAGGCCGATCGTGCAGACCGCCATGCCCATCGAGAGCGCCCAGATCCACGAGGAAATCTGCGCATCGGACAAATGCGCGGCCTGGCCCGCCTGGAACATCAGGACGAGCGAACTGGTGTAGCCGGTCATCATCGCGACGAAACCGGCGACGATCGTGGAGAGCGACGTATCAAAGAGGAAACGCGGCGCGGCGGGCGCCGGAGCGGAAGCTTTCATTCGGGTGTCTCGATTACTTCGACAGGGCGCGCATGGCGGTTTCGAGGCCGGCCATCGTCAGCGGATACATGCGATTGCCGAGCACGTTGCGGATCGCGGAGATCGACTGGCGATATTCCCATAGCCGCTCGGGCTCGGGATTGAGCCATGCGTGATGCGGGAATTGATCCGCGAGACGGCGCAACCACACCGCGCCGGCCTCGGCATTGTTGTATTCGACGGAGCCGCCCGGCTGCAGCACTTCGTAGGGACTCATGGTGGCGTCGCCGACGAAGATCAGCTTGTAGTCCGGCGTGAACCTGTGCAGCACGTCGAAGGTCGGCGTGCGCTCGGTGTGACGGCGGCGGTTGTTCTTCCACAGATAGTCGTACACGCAGTTGTGGAAGTAGTAGAACTCGAGATGCTTGAACTCGGCCTTCGCCGCCGAGAACAACTCTTCGACGCGCTTGATGTGATCGTCCATCGAGCCGCCGACGTCGAGCAGCATCAGCACTTTCACGTTGTTGTGGCGCTCGGGCACCATCTTGAGATCGAGCCAGCCGGCGTTGGCGGCGGTGCTGCGGATCGTGTCGGGCAGATCGAGCTCTTCGTTCGCGCCTTCGCGCGCGAAGCGCCGCAAGCGCCGCAGCGCGACCTTGATGTTGCGCGTGCCGATTTCGACCTGATCGTCGTAATCCTTGTACGCGCGCTCGTCCCACACTTTCACGGCGGTGCGGTTCCCCGCCGATTCCCCGCCGATGCGAATGCCTTCCGGGTTGTAGCCGCCATGCCCGAACGGCGACGTGCCGCCCGTGCCGATCCATTTGTTGCCGCCTTCGTGACGCTCCTTCTGCTCGTCCATCAGTTCCTTCAGGCGTTCCATGAGCTTGTCGAGGCCGCCGAGCGCCTCGATGCGCTTCTTTTCTTCCGCCGTGAATTCGCGTTCGAGCCGCTTCCTGAGCCAGTCGAGCGGAATGTCGAAGACTTCGTCGGGAAGCTGCGTCAGGCCGTGGAAATACGCGCCGAACGCGCGATCGAACTTGTCGAAGTACTTCTCGTCCTTCACGAGCGTCATGCGGGCGAGGAAATAGAACTCGTCGAGCGACGGCGAAATGACCTGCGCCTTCAGCCCTTCGAGCAAGGTCAGATATTCCTTCACCGAAACGGGCAGCTTCGCGTCGCGCAGCGAGTAGAAGAAGTCGATCAGCATGGCGCGCGCTCCATCGTGCTTAACGTTCGAGCCGGAAATTCAGATTGGCGCGCACCGCCGGCCATTCCGAGCGGATGATCGAAAACACGACGGTGTCGCGCAACACGCCGTCCTTGCCGACCTGATGATTGCGCAGAATGCCGTCCTGCTTCGCGCCGAGCCGCGCGATCGCCGTGCGCGACGCGTGGTTCATGAAATGCGTCCGGAATTCGACGGCGATGGCATCGAGCCTGTCGAAGGCGTGCGTGAGCAGCAGCAGCTTGGCTTCGGTGTTGAGCGCGGTCTTCTGCACGCGCTTCGCATACCACGTATGCCCGATCTCCAGCCGACGATTCGCTTCGTCGACGTTGAAGTAACGCGTCGATCCGACGATGTCGCCGCTCTTCGCATCGATCACCGCGAATGGATGCGCGCCCGAGCGGTTGCGCATGTCGAGCGCGGTGTCGATATAGGCGCGCGTCTTGTCGGGCGGCGGCACGAAGGTGTACCAGAGCTTCCACAATTGGCCATCGCTCGCGGCGGCCGTGAGGGCCTGCTCGTGCTCGGGCGTGAGCGGCACGAGCCTGACGTGTTCGCCTTGCAGCGTGACGGGTTCGATCCAGCGGCTCATGTCGTTATCAGCGATGGTTGCGGTTCATGAACAGCAGCCGCTCGAAGAGCGCGACGTCCTGTTCGTTCTTGAGCAACGCGCCGTGCAGCGGCGGCACGATCTGTTTCTGATCCGACGAGCGCAGCGCCTCGGGCGGAATGTCTTCGGCCAGGAGCAGCTTGAGCCAGTCGAGCAGTTCGGACGTCGACGGCTTCTTCTTCAGGCCCGAGACCTGGCGCAGCTCGAAGAAGCTCTGCATCGCCGCGGCGAGCAGATCCTGCTTGATGTTCGGAAAATGCACCTCGACGATGGCCTTCATCGTCTCCGCGTCCGGGAACTTGATGTAGTGGAAGAAGCAGCGGCGCAGGAACGCGTCGGGCAACTCCTTCTCGTTATTCGATGTGATGATGACGAGCGGCCGGTGCTTCGCTTTCACGAGCTCGCGCGTCTCGTAGACGTAGAACTCCATGCGGTCGAGTTCGCGCAGCAAGTCGTTCGGAAATTCGATGTCCGCCTTGTCGATCTCGTCGATGAGCAGCACGCTCTGCTGGTCCGACTCGAACGCCTGCCACAGCACGCCCTTGACGATGTAATTGCGGATGTCCTTCACGCGCTCGTCGCCGAGCTGCGAATCGCGCAGGCGCGAGACGGCGTCGTATTCGTACAGGCCTTGCTGGGCTTTCGTCGTCGATTTGATGTGCCACTGCAGAAGCGGCATGCCGAGTGCTCCCGCAACTTCCTCGGCGAGCATGGTCTTGCCGGTTCCCGGTTCGCCCTTGATGAGCAGCGGCCGTTGCAGCGTCATCGCGGCGTTCACCGCGAGCTTGAGATCGTCGGTTGCGACGTATTGCGATGAGCCTTCGAAACGCATGACGAAGATCCGGTTGGCAAAAAAATCCCAGTATAAGTCAGAAGACCTTTCCGCATTGAGGCGCGCCCGGTATCGTTTGAGCCGCTTTATCGGCAGGTCGACGCTGCATGCCCGAGCGCGGGTGAAGCGTGCGCGCAAGCGGGTTCATCGCGTGTACAGGGACGAATTGTCGCAGGGCAAACGGCTGCTTTTCAGCCGATTCCCCTTGTCAGCAGGGCTTCGGCGCGGTTCGCGTGTGGACGGAGGGTAGGTCGCGCGGTACAATTAGCGCGATTTTTTTGGCCTGCGTGGCGACAGACCCTGCAACAGCAAACAGTCCCGAGAAGGTTGTATTGCGCTCGGCGCGGGCCGCGGCCTTGTGAGCGCCGGATTTCCCCTCAAGCCAGGTTAGAAGAGCTATGAACAATTTCGTCGGCAAATGTGCCGTGATTGCAGCGCTGTCCGGTCTCGCCGGCTTCGCGAGTGAGGCGTCGGCCGACGTCGTCGGCAACGCGAAGGCCGCAGAGGGCAAGGTTGCGATGTGCATCGGCTGCCACGGCATCCCCGGCTATCGCACCGCGTACCCCGAGGTGTACGAAGTGCCGATGCTGGGCGGCCAGAACGCGCAGTACATCGCCAATGCGCTGCATGCCTACAAGAAGGGCGACCGTCATTTCGACACGATGCGCGCCATCGCGACGACGCTGTCGGATCAGGATATCGCCGATATCGCCGCGTACTACGCTGCGCAGACTCCCCAATCGAAGAACAATCCCGACAAGTGATCCGCGCGTGAACGCAAAGCGACAACGGGAAGGAGAATTCATGAAGCCGTCCAAGGCACTTCACTCAAGCTTCAAGGCAGCGAGCGCCGCAGCGGCGCTCATCGGCATGACGGCGTTCGGCAGCGCGCACGCAGCCGATGTCGCAAACGGCAAGGCGCTTTCCGACAGCCACAACTGCGCGGCCTGTCACGGTCCCGGTCTGAACAAGCCGGTGAGCGGCGAGTATCCGCGTCTCGCGGGTCAGCACGCGACGTACATCTACTGGGCGCTGCGGCAGTATCAGATCGGCGGCAACAACCCGAACTTCGGACGCAACAACGCCATCATGGCGGCGCAGGTGCAGAACCTGTCGCAGAGCGATCTGAAGGATCTCGCGGCATACATCGAATCGCTCGATGGCAGTCTCGTGCTGAAGAAGTAAGCGCGATTTCTCCGGCAGTCCGCACAACGAAACACCCCGCTCGAAGCGGGGTGTTTTGCTTGATGCGTCCGGTTTCGATGCTTAGTCGCGCGAAGCACGGCGCTCGATCAGCGCGAGATAGGCGTCGGTGTCGGGCGGGGTGCCGGAGCGCTGCGCTTCCCAGATGATCTGACCGAGGCAATCCATGATCGCGTGCTGCGCGTCGTGCGGCGAGCCGAGGCGTGCGACGAGCCTGTCGTGCGCGCGGCGGATGCCCGGCGGCTGATCGATCGAAAGCTGCTCGCTGATCGCGAGATGCATCGACAGATGCAGAAACGGGTTCGTCCGACCGCGATCGGGCGAGTAATCGGCTTCGCGCGATTCGGGGTTCACGAGCGCGTCGTGATATTCGGGATGCTCGCCGATCCAGTCGGCGGCCATGCTTTCGAGCGGCGTCAGAATCTCGCCGGCGCGCTCCTTGCGCCACGTTTCGGTGAAGAACTGGCGAACTTCGTCGCGGCTGGGGTTGAACATAACGTATTGATTCGATTGCGGGTTTCTGAATCCGCTATTGTAGACCGCGATGCGCAGGTTCTGCCCAAACCCTCTTCATTCGACGGGCGCGGGCGTCTTCGGCCGATATTCGCAGAGCGGCTCGATCGCGCAATGCCAGCATTCCGGCACGCGCGCCTTGCAGACATAGCGTCCATGCAGGATCAGCCAGTGATGCGCGTCGTGCAGAAATTCCTTCGGCGTGAATTTCTCGAGCGCGGTTTCGACGGCGCGCACGTCCTTGCCCGGCGCGAGCCCGGTGCGATTCGCGACGCGAAAGATGTGCGTATCGACGGCGATAGACGGCTGCCCGAACGCGATGTTCAGCACGACGTTCGCGGTCTTGCGGCCGACGCCCGGCAGCGCTTCCAGCGCCTCGCGATTGTCCGGCACCTCGCCGCCGTGCTGCTCGACGAGCATGCGGCACGTCGCGATCACGTTCTTCGCCTTCGTGCGATACAGCCCGATCGTGCGGATGTATTCCGCTACGCCTTCCTCGCCGAGCGCGAGCACCGTTGCTGGCGTGTTGGCGACGGGAAACATCTTGCGCATCGCCTTGTTCACGGAGACGTCGGTGGCCTGCGCGGAGAGCATCACGGCGATCAGCAGTTCGAACGGCGTCGTGTATTCGAGCTCGGTCACCGGGTGCGGATTCAGGCTCTGCAAAGTCTCGTAGATCGCGCGGCGCTTCGTGGCGTTCATGATTCGATGTCCGTTCTTACGCGGGTTTATCGCCTTTATCGGGATGGGACGCGTTTGCGTCGTCCGTAATGCCAAGACGGCGGCGGCGCGCTTCCGCTTCGTCGATCTGCGCCTGCACGGCCGCGCTCACGTGAGCCGTGTTCTTGGGACCGGCGCCGAGCTTCGCCATCTCTTCTTTCTTCTTGCGCGCGCGCTCCAGCGCGGCCTGGATGATCGCGCGTTTCTTCGCTTCCGGATCGTCGCTCGCGGGCTGCGCTTCGTACGTGGCCTGCGTCGCTTGCGCTGTTTGCGCCGCCCGCGCGGCCTGACGCGCGCTCGCGCGTGCCTGCGCCTCGGCGCGCTCGCGCTCCAGACGTGCCACGCGGCGGTCGTGCCGGGCGCGCGCAGCATCGGCTTGTTCCTGACTCCACGCGTCCCAGCCGGTGCGATCGCCGGTCACGGGCACCATCGCGATGCAATCGACGGGGCAGGGCGGCACGCACAGATCGCAACCCGTGCACAGTTCGGCGATGACCGTGTGCATCTGCTTCGCGGCGCCGACGATCGCATCGACCGGACACGCCTGCATGCACAGCGTGCAGCCGATGCACACGTTCTCGTCGATCACCGCGACGGGCCGTGCGCGCTCGACGCCATGCGTCGTATCGAGCGGTATATCGGGCGCGCCCAGCAGCGCGGCGAGACGCGCGACACCTTCGGCGCCACCCGGCGGGCACCGGTTATAGCTCGCCTCGCCCGCGGCGATGGCGTCGGCGTAGGGCCGGCAGGCCGGGTAGCCGCACTTGGTGCATTGCGTCTGCGGCAGCAGGTCTTCGATGCGCTCGGCGAGCGTCTTGGAAAAGGTTGCGGTCACGAGGAATTGCGATGATGCCTTGGGGACTGGCGCAGCGTGGGCGAAGATCGCGTTGGGAATCGCGCGGTGCGCTTCGGATGCGAAGAGAACGCTTCGGCGTCCACGACGACGGGCACGCTGCCTGTTCGGCGCGCGTCCCGTTTCGCGGGCGCACGCTCGGCTTTGATCGACATTATCGCCGAAGTCGTCAACAGTCGTGCCGAATGGCTTCTACTCCCAATTGCCAACGTCCTTTCGATGTGCGCATAATCGAAGCGCTTTTCCGTTTGACCGCAGGACGGTGTTTCCCAATAACCCTGGGCAGCGCCCGTTCACGTCATGTACCCAATGCGGGCCGCGTGACGCTAATCCGGCAACGCGGCTCCCGAGTCATGCCACCATGAATCAGCCGAAAATCAAAAGAGATCCTGAAGGCACCCGGCGCCGTATTTTGCTTGCCGCCGCAGAAGAGTTCGCGGCCGGTGGCTTGTTCGGCGCCCGTGTCGATCAGATTGCGCGTCGGGCGGAGACCAATGAGCGCATGCTCTATTACTACTTCGGTAGCAAAGAGCAGTTATTCACCGCCGTGCTCGAACATGCGCTATCGGCGCTCGTCGAAGCGGAACGCACGCTCGAACTCGACGGCATTGCGCCTATCGAAGCGATGACGCGTCTCGCGCATTTCGTCTGGGATTACTACCGGGATCATCCGGAGTTGCTGCGCCTCATCAACAACGAGAATTTGCACGAGGCGAGATATATCAAAGGATCGAATCGAATACGCGAGCTCATTTCGCCGATCGTCGCGACGCTCACGGCCATTCTCGATCGCGGTCAGAAAGCCGGACTGTTTCGCACCGACGTCGATCCGCTCAAGTTCTACATCATCCTGTCGGGACTCGGTTATTACATCGTTTCGAATCGCTTCACGCTGGAAGCGACTTTCGGGCTCGATTTCAGCGAGCAGGCGCAGCGCGAGCAGATCGTGCGGATGAATACCGAGTTGCTGCTGGCCTTTTTGACGCGCCGCTGAATCGACGCGGTCGGAAGAAAAAACGTCGCGCCTTTTGCAAGGCGCGACGTTTTTGTTTGCCGCGATGGAATCGGTACCGGCGCGTTCGTGCGTTCGTACCGCTCGTACCTTAGGCCGGCACGGCTTCGGTCTTCGGCGTCTTGTCGTGCTCGAGAATGAACTCGCGCAATTGCGGATACACCATCGTGCGCCAGCGGCGGCCCGAAAAAATGCCGTAGTGGCCGGCCTTTTCCGCCGTGAAATGGCGCTTGTGCTTCTCCGGAATGCCGGTGCACAGATCGTGGGCGGCGCGCGTCTGGCCGCTGCCGGAGATGTCGTCGAGTTCGCCTTCGATCGTGAAAAGAGCCGTGTGCTTGATGTCCTGCGGACGCACGAGCTCGTCGTTGACTTCCCATGTGCCTTCGGCGAGCCGGAATTCCTGGAATACGATGCGGATCGTTTCGAGGTAGTACTCGGCGGCCATGTCGAGCACGGCGTTGTATTCGTCGTAGAAACGGCGATGTTGCTCGGCGTCCTCATCGTCGCCGCGCAGCAGATTTTGATAGAAGTCCCAATGGGCCGTGAGATGGCGCTCGGGATTCATCGCGACGAAGCCCGCGTGCTGCAGGAAGCCCGGATAGACCTTGCGCCCGACGCCGGGATAGTTTGCCGGCACCGTGTAGATGACGTTGTTCTCGAACCACTCATACGAGTGCTCGTTCGCGAGCGAATTGACGGAGGTCGGGCTGCGGCGCGCGTCGATCGGGCCGCCCATCATCGTCATCGTGCGCGGCGTGTCTTCGCCGCGGCTCGCCATCAGCGAAATGGCGGCGAGCACCGGTACGGTCGGCTGGCACACCGAAATGACGTGCAGGTCCTTCGCGCCGATATGACGGATGAACTCCTGGATGTACTCGACATAATCGTCCAGATGGAACGGGCCGTTCTCGGTCGGGACCATGCGCGCGTCGATCCAGTCGGTGATGTACACCTTGTGGTCCTGCAAGAGCGTTTTGACCGTATCGCGCAAAAGCGTCGAATGGTGGCCCGAGAGCGGCGCGCACACGAGCACGATCGGCTCGTTCTTCAGCTTGGTGACGGTGGCGCTGTCGTCCGCGAAGCGCTTGAAGCGCAGCAGGCGGCAGAACGGCTTCTCGATCACCGTCTGCTCGACGATCGGAATGTTGTGACCGTCCTTGACGATCTGATGAAGATTGAACTCCGGCTTCTCATAGTCCTTGCCCAGCCGGTAGAGCAGTTCGTAGCCTGCGGCGAGACGGCTCGAACCCGGCACATAAGCGAGCGGACTGGCCGGGTTGACGAAGGATTTCGATGCTGCCTGGGCCCATGCTGTGAGGGGAGACAGCATGGCGCGTTGGAATTCGTGAATTTGATAGAGCATGGTTGCCCCAGTAACTCCGGTGGAAACCGGTACGCCCGTTGATCCCGGCAATGCTTCCGGCGACGAACTTCAACGGCTTTCGAAGATCCCCGGCGGCGCGGCGGGCTGTCGCCTTGCTGCCGGGGCACTGACTTCCTGCGATGCTTCGCGTGCCTTTTCGCGTTGCCACCTGCGCGTTATCGACGCGGGAAGAATGCAACTTGAGTCGAGGCAATATTTTCCGCGCATTAAACGTTCAATTCAACCGATCGGTTGAAATTGCTCGCCTGGAAACAACACATCCTGCAATCATACTTTTTGTGCATTGCACAAATATTACCGTCAAAACACTGATTTCGCCAATAAAACAGAGATTTATGACTTTCCCGCCGCGGCGTCGATTTCGGCCTGCGCTTCCGATTCGGCGTGATGTTCCGAGCCGGACGGCTGACCGGTCGCCTTCGCCATTTCTTCCTCGTGACGCATCAGGTTCATCCCGGTGTGCACGAGAGCCACGTGGGTAAAGGCTTGCGGGAAATTCCCGACCATGCGCTTCGCCACCGTGTCGTACTCCTCGGCCAACAACCCGACATCGTTCGCGAGACCGACGAGGCGCTCGAACATTTGATGCGCTTCGTCGATCCGGCCCTGCAGCGCCAGATTGTCGACCAGCCAGAAGCTACAAGCCAGAAACGTGCCTTCCCCGGGCGGCAGCCCGTCCGCGACTTCCGCGGTGTGGTAGCGCTTGACGAGCCCATCGTGCGTCAAATCGGTCTCGATCGCATGTACGGTTCCGGTCACTCGCGGATCTTTTGGCGGCAAAAATCCGAGCAACGGAATGAGCAGCAGGCTGGCATCGAGCGCGTCGCTGCCATAAGCCTGCGTAAAGGAGTTGAGCTTCGGATTCCAGCTCTTCTTCAGCACCTCGGCGCGGATGCGCGCACGCATCTCCCGCCAGTGATCGATCGGGCCGGGCAGGTCGAAGCTTTCCGCCGACTTGATCGCCCGGTCGTACGCGACCCACGCCATCACCTTCGAGAACGTGAAGTGTTGCTTGCCGCCACGCACTTCCCAGATGCCTTCGTCGGGTTCTTCCCAGATCGTGTCGAGGTGTTGCAGCATGGCGCACTGGATCGACCACGCGGTTTCATCGCTCTGCAGCCCGCCGACGCGCGCGAGATGGAGCGCGTTCATCACTTCCCCGTAGACGTCGAGCTGCAACTGGTCGACCGCGCCGTTGCCGATCCGCACCGGCGCCGCGCCTTCGTATCCCGGCAGCCACGGGATCTCCCATTCGGGCAGGCGGCGCTCGCCCGCGATGCCGTACATGATCTGAATCTGCGCGGGCGAGCCCGCCATCACGCGGCCCAGCCACGCGCGCCATGCGCGGGCTTCGTCGTAGTAGCCGCCGCGCATCATCGCGAGGAGGGTGATGGTCGCATCGCGCAGCCAGCAGTATCGGTAGTCCCAGTTGCGCGTGCCGCCGAGCTGTTCCGGCAGCGATGTCGTCGGCGCGGCGACGATGCCGCCCGTCGGCTCGTACGCGAGCGCCTTCAGCGTGATGAGCGAGCGGCGGATCGCGCTCGCCCAGCGGCCGTTGAGCTCGCTTTGCCCGGACCACTCGCGCCAGTGATTTTCGGTGCGCGCGAGTTGCGTATTCGGATCGGATGCGTGCGGCAAGCGCAGATGCGACTGCGAATAGCACAGCGAGAACGGCACGCGCTCGCCCTCGCTCACATCGAAGCAGGCGGTCGTGTGCATGTTCTCGCCGACGAGATCGACGGGCGTGCGCAGCACCGCGAGATCCGGCCCGGCGATCGCGCGGATGCCACTGTCGTCGGGCAGGCGGCTGACCCACGGCACCGCGGAGCCGTAATCGAAGCGCAGCACGAGTTCCATCTTCATCCGTACCGTGCCGCGGCGTCCGATCACGATACGCACCAGCTCCGAATGGCCGTTGCGAAGCGGCATGAAATCGACGATCGTCACCGCGCCTTGCGGTGTCTCGAAATCGGTTTCGAGGACCAGCGTGTCATCTCGATAGCGGCGGCTGACGACAGGCGACTCGCCGTCGGGCATGTCGGGCGCGAGGAGCCATCGGCCGTGCTCGGGCGTGCCGAGCAGCGCGGCGAAGCACGCGCCCGAATCGAAGCGCGGCCAACAGAGCCAGTCGACGGAGCCGTCGCGGGAAACGAGGGCGGCGGTGTGGCCGTCGCCGACCATTGCATAGTCTTCGATCAGTGCGGGCATAAGCGAACATCTTCCTGCAGGCGGCGCGGGCCGAATCGAAACGCGCCGCGGGTTGAGCAAACGATTCGGGACACGAGCGCCCGAGCGAAACGCGGCGTCGTCGGCGGTCGGGGCGACGGACGTCATGCATGCTTTCTGGCCGCATTCTGCCGCAATCGTTCACGGCGAGCAGGAAACCGGGCCGGGCGTCATCGGGACGTGTCGCACGGTTGGCGGAAAATGACTAGCGAAGCGCCGAACGCACCGTTGCTTCTGCTTTCGACTGATGTTTAGAATGAAGCTTCGTGAAAGGCATCCGCGCCGCGGCCTTTTCGAGCAGGGCGCGGAAACTTTCTGTGCCTTTCATTTGTCTTTCAGCATGTTCCCGGTCGTCTCGCGCGCGGGTCATGCAGTCGCTTCGCGCAACGTCTCTTCCGGTTTTCAACGTAGCGTTTTCGAGGAACAGAATCCCATGCTCTATCCGTCGAAAGCTGACTGCATTGCCATTCTTTCCGCCGCGAGCCGCGTATCGGACGCCGACATGCTCCTCGCGCTCGATCACAAGAACCTCGGACTGTCGCGCAACGCGATGGACGCCGCCGCCGCGTTCCTTACGGAGCGCGGCTGTTTCAACCGCTATACGTTCGGCGTGACCGGCGTGTCGGTCGGTGCGCTGTCGCTGCAGGGACGCCTGCGTCTCGATCAGCTCGCCAACGGCTGACACGGCCGATCCGCGCGGCAGGCCCGCGCGTCCTTCTTTCGTGACACTTTGCGCACGCGCACGGACATTCCGTCCGCGTGCGTTCGCGCGTTCGTGCGCGTCCGTGGAACCGCCGACGGGAATCGGCGTCACAACGACAGTCGCGCGCCCGTCAGAAATGAGCCGATCCCATGCCGAACAGGCCGATCAGCCCGATCACGATCAGATAGATCGCGACGATGAAGTTCAGCAGCCGCGGCATGATGAGAATGAGGATCCCGGCGATCAGCGAGACGAGCGGGGCGAGGCTTAGGTGGATGGTCATCGCGGCAACTCCTGTTGTTGGTTCGAATCGTGTCGGTTGGCTGGTCGTGCAAAGGTGTATCGTCGTTTTCATCGTTTGGAGCGGAACTTGCTCCCGCACGTCCTTGGGCCTTGCGATGTCGGCGGTTTCGCGCGCCGCTCCCGATAACAAGCATCAAAGAGACGAAGAGGAGGTTTCATGCACCCGAGCCAACCTTGCGGCGCGAATCCGCTGATGCACGTCTTGCAAGACGCGCGCCCGAAGCGCGCCAGGCGCGTCGCGTGGGCGAAAGGCGTCGCGCTGATGCTCTCGTTTGCAGCGGCGCAGGCCTTCGCGCAAACGGGCGCGACGCCCGCCGCGCCGGGCACCGCGAGCGACGTCGCCGCGTCGAAACCGGCCAGCGGCGACGTCTACGATCTGCTCATCGGCACCTATACGGGCGGTGGCAAGAGCGAAGGCATCTATGTCTATCGGTTCGACACGGGCAGCGGCGAGCTGTCCCGCATCGCGTCGGCGCAGACGGTGAATCCGTCGTATCTCGTCGTGAGCCGCGACCGCCATTACGTGTACGCAGTGAACGAATTGCCCGGCGACAACGGCCCGGCAACGCAACGCGGCGGCGTCAGCGCCTTTCGCTTCGATCGCGCGAGCGGACAGTTGAGCTTTCTCAATCGCGTGTCATCCGACGGCAACGATCCGTGCTATCTCGCGATATCGCCCGACGGCAAATATCTGCTGACAGCCAACTATTCGGTCGCGTCCAATCCGGGCGGCAGCTTCGCGGTGTTTCCGCTGGCTTCCGATGGCCACGTCGGCAATTCGGTGCTGACGGTGCATCACGAAGGCGCCGGCCCGGTGAAAGGACGGCAGGACAATTCGCATGTCCACTCGACCGTGTTCTCCCCCGACGGCAAGTATCTCTTCGCGCAGGATCTCGGCGTCGACAAGGTGTTCGCCTATCGGTACACGGCCGATCCGTCCGCATCGAGCCGCGGTCTGCTGGGTCCGACCGAATCGCGCTACACACCGATCAAGGCGGGCTCGGGGCCGCGCCATCTGGTCTTCGACGCAAGCGGCAAGCACGCTTATCTGACGACCGAGCTGAACGCATCGGTGCTCGCGTTCGATTACCGCGACGGCAAGCTCACGCAAATCCAGACTGCCTCGCTGATCGCGCCGGGTTTCAGAGGGAAGATCGGCGGCGGCGCGATTCATCTGTCGCCCGACGGGCGCTTCCTGTACGCGACCAATCGCGGCGACGCCAACGAACTCGTGCAGTTCTCGATCGATCCGGCGAACGGCCATCTGAAGCTCGTCAAGCGCTATCCGACGCTCGGCAAGACGCCGCGCGAATTCGCAATCGATCCGACCGGGCGCTGGCTCATCGTCGGCAATCAGGAGAGCGACAGCGCGTATTTCTTTCGCCGCGATCCGCAGACGGGCGAGCTTGCGTCGGACCCGAAGCGGCTGTCGATCGGCTCGCCGGTCGATTTCAAGTTCGTATCGCCTTCGTGACGCGTCGATCGCGGCGATTGAAACGACCGGGCGCGGACGATGAAAACAACACTGGTCAAGGCAGTCACGATTTCGATGCTGTGCGTGTCGTGCGCGGCCCACGCGGACGACAAGGAATGCGATTACAAGCGCGACTGGATGTCGTCGGCGTGCCAGCGCGTGATGCGCGTCGCGCATGAAGGCACCTGGGATCTTTACGTGACGGGCTACGGCTGGCACATCAACGGCTTCGACAATCGCAGCGAACTGAATCCGTGGTCGTGGGGCGGCGGCGCGGGCAAGCACTGGACCGACGCGAACGGTAACGAAGACATCCTGTTCGCATTCGCCTTTTCCGATTCGCATCACAATTTCGAGCCGATCGGCGGCTACGCGCGCCAGTGGTACACCAAGCCGGTGCTCGGCGGATTGCAGGCGGGCGGCGGATTCTTCGTCGGCTTCACGGCGCGCAGCGACATCGCGCATTACCTGCCGTTGCCGCTCGCGCTGCCGATCGGCTCGATCCGCTACCGGAGCACGTCGGTGATGGCGACGATCATCCCGCACATTCCCGGTCTCAACGACGGGAACGTCGCCTTCTTCTGGGGCCGCTACGAGTTCTAGTACGATGCCTTTTTGATACGCCTGTCTCTCGCATCGACTGAAAGGTGTACTGAGGAAATCGAAAGGCAATAGCAGGGAAAGCAACTTGAACACGACTCATACATTCGACGCCCGCGAGCGCCCGGCGAAGCGCAACGAACCGGCGCCGCCGGGATTCATCAGCGCATTCAGCTTCGCGGGCGGCGAGGCGTTGCGGCTGACGTGGGACGAAGCGCGCGCAGCCGTCGCCGGAGATGGCCCGACGTGGCTGCATCTGTCCGCAAACGACGACGCCGTCGAAGGCTGGCTCGAAGGCGTCACGTCGATGCCGGACGTCGCGCGCGAATTCCTGAACGGCGAGGACAAGCGTCCGCGCGTGCATATCGGATCGAACTTCATGTATGGCGTCGTCGCGGACCTGGAGCTCGTCGCGAAGACGCCGGACGCCACCGCGCCCGATGCTCGCGAGGCGAACCGCGCGACCGGCGCGCTGCGCTTTTACGTCGACCGGCATCGCATGATCACGGTGCGCGCGCGGCCGCTGCAATCGACCGACCGGCTGCGTCACGCCGTGCTCGAAGGCGCGATGTTCCGCGATACCGTCGATCTTTTCGCGGGCCTGATCCGCGCGCTGAACGACACTTTCGCGGATCGCATCGACGAAATCGGCGACTGTCTCGACGATGTCGAGGAAAGCGTGCTCGAAGGCGGCCACGCCAGGTGCCGCTCCGTGCTCGGCGACGTGCGTCGGCGGCTCGTGGAAGTGCGGCGCTTCATCGATCCCGAGCGCAATGCGCTCACGCAGCTCGTCTTGCGCAAGCTCGAATGGGCCGAGCCGCGTTCGATGGAAGCGCTCGTGCAGGCGATCCAGGTGCTGAACGGCCTGGGCGGCGGTCTGGAAGGGCTGTACGAACGCGCGAAGCTGTTGCAGGACGAGATCGCCGCGGCGCTTTCGGAGGACATCAACCGCAAGCTGCTGTGGCTCGCGATCATGTCCGCCTTGCTCTTGCCCGCGACGCTCGTGACCGGCATTTTCGGCATGAACGTGGCCGGTTTGCCCGGCACGAAAGATCCGGCGTCGTTCTGGATCGTGGTGGGCGTGATGGCGTGCTGCGCCGCCATCACGATCTTTCTGTTGCGCCGCTTGCGGCTCTGGTAACGCTTCAGGCGCGCCGCTTATTCGGCGGGGCCAGGCGGCGCGAGCACTTCGCGGTTGCCGTTGCTGCCCATCGGCGAGACGAGGCCTGCTGCTTCCATCTGCTCGACGAGCCGCGCCGCGCGGTTATAGCCGATGCGCAATTGCCGCTGCACCGACGAAATCGACGCGCGCCGCGTACGCACGACGAATGCGACAGCTTCGTCGTAGAGCGGATCGGCTTCGGCATCGGACGAATCGCCGAAAAGATCCTGCGTGCCGCCGCCTTCGGGCGTCGGTCCGGACAGAATGCCTTCCTCGTACTCCGGTTCGCCGAACTGCTTCAGATGTTCGACCACGCGATGCACTTCCTCGTCCGCGACGAACGCGCCGTGCACGCGCTGCGGATAGCCGGTGCCGGGCGGCAGGAACAGCATGTCGCCCGCGCCGAGCAGCGATTCCGCGCCCATCTGGTCGAGAATCGTGCGCGAATCGATCTTGGATGACACCTGAAACGCCACGCGCGTCGGAATATTCGCCTTGATGAGGCCGGTGATGACGTCCACCGATGGCCGCTGCGTCGCGAGAATCAGATGGATGCCGGCCGCGCGCGCCTTTTGCGCGAGACGCGCGATCAGTTGCTCGATCTGCTTGCCCGCGACCATCATCAGATCGGCGAGTTCGTCGATGACCACGACGATGAGCGGCAGCGTCGAGAGCGGCTCGGGCGCATCGGGCGTGAGCGAGAACGGGTTCGTGAGCTTCTTGCCGGCGGCTTCGGTGTTGCGGATTTTCTGGTTGAAGCCCTGCAAATTGCGCACGCCGACCGCCGACATCAGCCGGTAACGCTTTTCCATTTCGCCGACGCACCAGTTGAGCGCGTTCGACGCGAGCTTCATGTCGGTGACGACGGGCGCGAGCAGATGCGGAATGCCTTCGTAGACGGAAAGCTCCAGCATCTTCGGGTCGATCATGATGAGGCGCACGTCCTCGGGCTTCGCCTTGTAGAGCAGCGAGAGGATCATCGCGTTGATCGCGACCGACTTGCCCGAGCCCGTCGTGCCCGCGACCAGCATGTGCGGCGCCTTCGCGAGATCCGTCACGACCGGATTGCCGATGATGTCCTTGCCCATCGCGATCGTCAGATTCGACTTCGAGTTGCGGTACACGTCGTCTTCGAGGATCTCCGAAAGGCGGATCATCTGGCGTTTCGGATTAGGCAGTTCGAGGCCCATGCAGGTCTTGCCGGGAATCGTCTCGACGACGCGAATCGACGTAAGGCCGAGGCCGCGCGACAAATCCTTCATCAAGCCGACGATCTGGCTGCCGCGCACGCCGAGCGCGGGTTCGACCTCGAAGCGCGTGATGACCGGACCCGCCGACGCGCCGACGACCGTGACCGGCACCTTGAATTCCTGAAGGCGCTGCTCGATGAGCAGGCCGGTTTCGTTCAGACGCTCCTCGGAGACTGGCTCGACTTCATCGGATGCGGGTTCGAGCAGATCGAGCGTCGGCAATTCCACCGCCGATGCGTGCGGCGCGTGGAATTCGAATTCCGTCGGCGCGGAACCGCGTACCGGCGGGCGCGGTTCGGGCGCCGGGCTCGGCTGATTCACGACGGGCGCAGCGGCGGGCGCGGCGACCGCTGGCAGCGGCGCGACCGGCGCGGCGGCGATCACCGGAAAGCGCACGATGTTCGACGGCGTCGCGAACTCGTCGCCCGATGCCTGCTGTTCGGCGACCGGTTGTTCATCTTCGGCGGGCATTTCGTCCGGCTCATCGACCACTCGAAGCAGCGATGGGGGAGGGGGCTCGCCTTGCTCGTCGGCGGGCTCGGGCGCGTCCAGCCAAGGCGGCGTTTGCGCAAGATCGCGCAGGTCCGGCTCGGGCTCGGGCTCGGGCTCGGGTTCTCGTTCCCGGACCACAGGCGCGGGTTCTGCCGTCGTTGCGTCCGGGCGAGGCAGCGGCGGTTCGGACGGCAAATCGATGCGCGCCGGCTCCGGCATCGCAGTTTCTTCCGCTTCCTCTTCGACGGCTTCGATCGCGGGCGGCGTGTCGGGCTCGGAGGCCGCGAATTCGGGAATCGACGGCTCGGGCAGACGCATGTCGAAAAGCGGCGGCGGTTCGACGAGCGCGGGCGCGATGACGTGCGCGTCGATCGACGGCGGATCGATGCGCTCATCGATTTCCTGCACGTCCACGAGCGGCGTCACTTCCGGCGCCGTTTCGACGATGCTTTTCACGGGCGCCGCCAGCTCCGGTACGTCGGTGGCCGGCTGGACTTCGGGCTGCGCGGCGCGCGCCATCGCCACATGCCCGCGCGCGAGACTCGCGCCCGCGAGTGACGTCCACATCGCGGTCTTCTCTTCGATCGAGCGCAGCGCCGCCTGGATGGCTTCGGGCGCGGGCGGCGGCGTCGGCGGTCCGAGCGGCGCGGCAGGACGCGAGAACGCGGGCGCGGCGAGCGGCGAGGGCGCGAACTCGCGCGTCGAAACGGCTGCGGCGGCTGCGGCCGGACGCGCCGGGGGACGCCTGAAGCCCTGCGGGGCTTGCGTCACAGGCGACCGGCGTGACGCGCCGGGATTCGTGGCGACGGATGTCGACATGCTCGCCACGCCCGTCGATCGCTGCGCGGGCATCGATGTCGCCGGACTGCGCGGGCGATCCACGCGCGGCGCTAGAGGCGGCGTCTGGACGCGCGGCTTGTCGACGGCGACGGATGCGCGCAGGCCCGATCCGGAAGGCTCGAACGCCGACGCCTGACGCGGCGCAAACGGCGCGCGGGCCTCGCGATTCGCCGCCGATGGCGACGAATTCAACCAGCCCGAAGGCGCCACCGACTCGGTCTGCGTCACGGGAGGAGCGACGCCTGCGGCCTCGAAGGCGGGGCGTTTCGCGTACGCCTCGGCCGTGGCGACGGCGCTCGCGGCGGCCGCCACGGTGCGGCTCGCGCCGCTCTTGCCGGTCGCGGGCGGGCGCCACGCTGTCGGCCGCTGATAACGTGTGCTGCGATGACCGGTCGGCAGACCGAGCGTCGGCTCGTCGGGCAAGGTGCGCGGCGTCGGCGAATCGAAACGCTCGGCGCGATGGGCGCGTTCCTGCGAATCGCGTGCGGTCTTCGCGCGGGCGCGCCGTTCGAACCAGTTCGCCGTCTTGTCACGCGTTTTGTCGCGCGCCTTGTCACGGGTCGTCGACTGTTGCCGCGACTCGCTTTCGCGTTCGCGGGGCGTGAGCCAGCTTTGCGGCAGGCCGAAGCCGAACGCTTCGTCGGCCCATGCGAGCACCGAGCGCCAGCTGAATTCGATCAGCCAGGGCAGAAAGATGGCGAGCACGAGCGCCGCGATCGCGCCCGCGCCGGCCAGATGCGCCGGGCCGCTCAGCGCCGCGGCGAGCGCGAGTCCGATGCGATTGATGTTCGCCTGCGTTTCGAGCGAGTTTGCGAGCGCGCCTTCGAGCGTGCTGCTCGCGATCAGCACGGCGACAAACCCGATCCAGAGGCGGATCGTTCCGGGGCCGCGCACGCCTGCGCCGCCGGGCAGCGCCTGTTTGACGATGCGCCAGAAGAGCGGAAGGAACCAGACGACCGATGCACCGAACCAGCCGAGAACTACCATGTGCATGCTTGAGATTGAATCAATGTTGGGTGAAACAAATGAGACTGCTGCCCGGCCGCAGCGATATCGCCGGTCGGCCGGGCTGTTCGATCGAGCAGTTTAACGGCTGGCGCACGCGCACGACGTTCCTGCCGCGAGTACGCAACACATCACTTCCCACGTGGCGCGAAGGTGAGCACCTGACCGTCGTCGAGCGTCAGTTGCAGCGCTTGCGGCGGATTCATCTGCACGCCGCTCTTCGCGACGTGTGCGAGCGCGTCGAGATACGGCCGCTCGAGCGCCGCGCCCGCGCCGGACACGCACGCCATCCGCGTGCCGGCGAGCGGACCGAACGTGAGCTTGCCGTTCTTCAGCTCGTAGGCGCCCGTAAAGCGGTTGCAGCCCGAGAAGCCGCTCGCCTGACGGCGTCCGTTCGCGGTAGAGAAATCGAGCGTGAGCGGCTGCGCGTTGTTCTCGCCCGCGTGCGGGATGGCGCGCGGCTGGCCGCTCGCATCGGTCCAGCTCGTGAGCGCCCATTGCGTATCGTCGAGCAGTTGCGTGGCGGCAGGATTATAGGGATCGGTGGGCGGGGCGCTTGCATCGGTGTGCTTCGGCATCGCGCAGCCGGCGACGACGCTCGCCGCGACCACGAGCGCGCACGTGCGGGAGACCAGCGCGAGCGCCTTCTTGCGGCGCCACAGCGGATTTGACGATGAGCGCGGCGAAGTAAGCGCGGACGCGCGAGGGAAGTGCGTGGGCATCGATGATCCTGAAGCTGGCGAAAGCGTAAGGGTATCGCACGCGTCCTGTGATTTGTCCAGCGCCGCGATGCAACAAAATGACTGGCTGCGCTTTCGGGAGCTTGCCATCGATCGGAAACGCGCCGGGAATTCGGACGCGCATTCGCCTGTCAATAGGCCGAACGGCAAAGTGTCGCCGCTGGTGCTGCGTGTTAACATCGCGCCCAATTCAGCCGCTTTGCGCCTCGTTGACCTCACCACCCGATTCTGGAGCACTCATGCAGACCGATCCACGCCGCACCGGCGCCACGCGCCTCGGCACGCCGCTTTCTCCCAATGCCACGCGCGTGATGCTGCTCGGCGCGGGCGAACTCGGCAAGGAAGTGATCATCGCATTGCAGCGGCTGGGCGTCGAAGTGATCGCGGTGGACCGGTACGCGAACGCGCCGGGGCATCAGGTCGCGCATCGCGCGCACGTGATCGACATGACCGACGCCGCCGCGCTGCGCGCGCTCGTCGAGAAGGAGCAGCCGCATCTGATCGTGCCGGAGATCGAGGCGATCGCGACCGAAGCGCTCGCCGATATCGAATCGGCCGGGCTCGCAACCGTCATCCCGACGGCGCGCGCCACGCAGCTCACGATGAATCGCGAAGGTATCCGGCGGCTCGCGGCCGAAGAACTGGGCTTGCCGACTTCGCCGTACGCGTTCGCGCAATCGCTCGACGAGATGAAGGCGGCGATCGCGAAGATCGGCTTTCCGTGCGTCGTGAAGCCGGTGATGTCGTCGTCGGGGAAAGGCCAGTCGGTGCTCAAAAGCGACGCCGACGTCGAACCCGCGTGGAACTACGCGATGGCGGGCGGGCGCGTGAATCACGGGCGCGTGATCGTCGAGGGCTTCATCGACTTCGAATACGAGATCACGCAGCTCACCGTGCGCGCGGCGGACCCCGCGAGCGGCGAGACGCAAACTTACTTCTGCGATCCGATCGGTCACGTTCAGGTCGCGGGCGATTACGTCGAGTCGTGGCAGCCGCAGGCGATGAGTCCGGCCGCGCTCGCCAAATCGCGCGATGTCGCCGCGAAGGTCGTGACCGCGCTCGGCGGGCGCGGACTCTTCGGCGTCGAACTCTTCGTGCGCGGCGACGACGTCTGGTTCTCCGAAGTGAGCCCGCGTCCGCACGACACCGGCCTCGTCACGCTCGCGACGCAACGTTTCTCCGAGTTCCAACTGCACGCGCGCGCGATCCTCGGCTTGCCCGTCGATACCGCTTTGCGCGCGCCCGGCGCGTCGGCCGTGATCTACGGCGGGCTGGATGAAGCGGGCATCGCGTTCGAGGGCGTCGCCGAAGCGCTCGCCGTGCCGGGCGCGGATCTGCGGCTTTTCGGCAAGCCGGAAAGTTTCGTGAAGCGCCGCATGGGCGTCGCGCTCGCAACGGGCGCCGACACCGGCGAAGCGCGCGAACGCGCGAAACTCGCAGCGTCGAAGGTGAGGCCGGTTTCGGCCAGATGACCGGCGCGCGCGCCGGCGGGAGCGAGCAAGTGAAATGGAAACCGATGTCCGCGCTCGTCGTGGTCTGCGTGGCGCTTTCGGGCTGCGGACTTGCGGCGGCGCCGTGCCGGATCGCGTCGGCGGGACTGAAAATCGTGCCGGTGGTCGGGCATGTCGCTGCCGCGCCGACCGACGCATGCGCGGAAGTCATCGACCCTTGAGCGCTGCCTCGCGCACCAGACACAAGTGAATCGAACGATGAAAAAACCGATTGCGATCATGCTCGCGTTGCTCGGCGCCCAGGCGGCGCTCGCCATGCCGCTCACCGTGCCGCAGATCCAGACCGCGTCGACGCAGACCACGCGCTACGACTGCAAGGACGGCAAAAGCGTGTCCGTTCAATACACGAACACGCGCAACCATCAGAGCTTCGCGGCGTTGACCGTCGACGGACGTAAGCTCTTGTTCGTCAACGTGATCGCGGGATCGGGCGCGAAATACGTCGCCGATCAATATACGTGGTGGACCAAGGGCCCGCAGGCGAATCTCTACGATGAGATGGCCGCGAAAGATTCGCCGCCGCTGCTCGCCGATTGCGAGGCGCGCAAGAAATAGGCGCGCCGCTTGCTGTACGCTCCGGGTGCGCTCTCGCGCCGCCGGAGCGCTTCGGCGCGCGGTGCTACAATGTGCGGCTTTCCGGCTGTAAAAATCGCGGCCGGATCGAGTCCAGAATTTCCGGCATCGCCGTTCGATGCCGCTTGAGCGGGCACTGGGCGTCGAGCGCCCGGCCGCTTTGGAAGACAGATCGCGCGATGCCGCGTGCCTTGAAGGCGTCATCGAAGCCGTGTTCCATCGGAACGCCGGCACGCGGATCGAAACAGAGCAATGAGCGGGGCGTGATGCTCGATTGACCGGCCGCCCCGTCCAGCGCGCGCACCTTGCGCTTGACCGACGCGCCGCGTGCACCAACGAAACCATCCGCGTAAGCAACCGATCGCGACGATCGACCGAAACAACCGACCGAGTTTTTTACGCGCGCCGCATCGTGCGGCATTTTAGCGAAAGCCAATATAGTCACCATGTCCGATTCCGTCGCCACGAACACGTCCACCGCACCGGCCGCAGCGCCGACGTTCGACCAGTTCGGTTTGTCCGCCGACATCCTGAAAGCGGTGCGCGAGTCCGGCTACACGACGCCCACGCCGATTCAGGCGCAGGCCATTCCCGTCGTCCTCGCGGGCCGCGACGTCATGGGCGCCGCGCAGACCGGCACCGGCAAGACCGCGAGTTTCTCGCTGCCGATCATCCAGCGGCTCTTGCCGAGCGCGAACACGAGTGCCTCGCCCGCGCGTCATCCGGTGCGCGCGCTGATGCTCACGCCGACGCGCGAGCTCGCTGACCAGGTCGCCGCCAACGTGCAGACGTACTCGAAGCACACGCCGCTGCGCAGCACGGTCGTGTTCGGCGGCGTCGACATGAATCCGCAGTCCGACGCGTTGCGCCGTGGCGTCGAGATCCTGATCGCGACGCCGGGCCGTCTGCTCGATCACGTTCAGCAGAAGACGGTGAATCTCGGTCAGGTTCAGATGCTCGTGCTCGACGAAGCCGATCGCATGCTGGACATGGGCTTTCTGCCCGATCTCCAGCGCATCCTGAATCTGCTGCCGAAGGAACGTCAGACGCTGCTGTTCTCGGCGACGTTCTCGCCGGAAATCAAGAAGCTCGCGTCCACGTATCTGCGCAATCCGCAGACGATCGAAGTCGCGCGCAGCAATTCGACGAATGCGAATGTGCGCCAGATCGTCTACGAAGTGCACGAAAGCGACAAATCCGGCGCGGTCGCGCAGCTCATCCGCGAGCGCGAACTGAAGCAGGTGATCGTTTTCTGCAATAGCAAGATCGGCGCGAGCCGCCTCGCGCGCGTGCTGGAGAAGGACGGCATCGTCGCGACGGCGATCCACGGCGACCGCTCGCAAAGCGAACGCATGCAGGCGCTCGATGCGTTCAAGCGCGGCGAGATCGAGGCGCTCGTCGCCACCGACGTCGCCGCGCGCGGTCTCGATATCGCCGAATTGCCGGCGGTCATCAACTTCGATCTGCCGTTCAACGCGGAAGATTACGTGCACCGCATCGGCCGGACCGGGCGCGCGGGCGCATCGGGCGATGCGCTGTCGCTGTGCAGCGCGAACGAGCGCAAGCAGCTCGCCGACATCGAGAAGCTGATCAAGCGTCCGCTCCAGGTCGAGCCGCTCGAAGTGACGATTCGCGCGCGCCGCGACGCATCGGCGCCGCGTCGTGACGAGCGATTCGGTCGACCGGAGCGCACGGAGCATCGGCATTCGCCGCGCGACGAGTCGGGTCCGCGCCGCCGCACGACGGGCACGCACGATCGCCCGCGCGGCCGTCAGCAGCCCATCGACGAATTTTTCCTAAAGCCGTACGAGCCGTCGCCCTCGGCGATGAAGCGTCAGGAAGAAACGGTCGAGCCCGAGCGCAAGAGCGCGCCGAAGCAGCCGCTCGCGGCGTTGCTCGGCGGTCTGGGCATGCCGCGCAAGTCGTGATTTTCGTTGCGCTTCGAATCGAAAGAGGCAGCCCGCGCGGCTGCCTTTTTTGCGTCTAGCGCGCGAAACGCTTCGCCCATTCCGCCGTTGCGGCGCTGTAGAACGTTTCCAGCGATGCGGCCGGCGCTTCGATGCCCAGATGCCGCGCCGCTTCGACGAGCGCATCGAGCGGCGCGTTGCGATCGAGCGGCGCCGCGCCCGTCTGCTTGCTCAGCTTTTCGCCGATGCCGTTGTTGACCACAGGCACATGCAGGTATTCCGGCGTCGGCACGCCAAGGCACTGCTGCAAGTAGATTTGCCGCGCGGTCGAATCGAGCAGGTCGGCGCCGCGCACGACGTGGGTGATGCCGGCATCGGCATCGTCGACGACGACCGCGAGCTGATAGGCCCACAGTCCATCGGCGCGTTTCAGCGCGAAATCGCCGACTTCGGTCGCGAGATCCTGCGTCTGCGCGCCTTGCCAGCGATCGACGAACCTGACGACTGCCGCGTCGCCGTCCGGCACGCGCAGCCGCCACGCGCGCGCGGGCTTGCCGTGCAGGCCGGTGCGGCACGTTCCCGGATAGGCGAGCGTCGCATGGCGCGCGTGGGCGTTCACCAGCGAGTCGGCGATTTCGCGGCGCGTGCAACCACACGGATAGATGAGACCCGTCGCCTGAAGACGCTCGAACGCGGCGCGATACGCGTCGCCGCGCGCGCTCTGCCAGACGGGCGGCTCGTCCGAGTGCATGCCGAAGTGTTCGAGCGTCGCGAGGATTTCATCGGCGGCGCCGGGAACCGTGCGCGGTGCGTCGACATCTTCGACGCGCACGATCCAGCGTCCGCCGTGCGCGCGCGCATCGAGAAAACTCGCGAGCGCGCTGACGAGCGAGCCCGCATGCAGCGGGCCGGTGGGTGAGGGCGCAAATCGTCCCCGATAAATCATTACGCGGCGGCGCCGACCTTCGCGTCGGGATGGCACGCCGGGCACGCCTCGCCCGGCTTGTAGAACGGCGACTGCTGATCTTCGACCGACACCACCGCGCGGCAGCCGAAACATTGTGCGGTTGCGGTCGGCTGCAGGTTCGGATCGAGCGCCGTGCGGTAATCGAACACGAAGCACTCGCCGTTGTAGTGCGCGCCGCCGACTTCCTCGAAATACTTCAGAATGCCGCCTTCAAGCTGATAAACATGCTCGATGCCCACTTCCTTCATGTGAATCGCGGCTTTCTCGCAGCGAATCCCGCCGGTGCAGAACGACACGACCGTCTTGCCGTCCAGATCCGCCCGATTCTGCTCGATCACTTCAGGAAACTCGCTGAACTTCGTGATGCGGTAGTCGAGCGCGTTGTCGAACGTGCCGACATCGACCTCGAATGCGTTGCGCGTGTCGAGCATCACGACAGGACGGCCTTCGTCGTCGTGGCCGCGGTCGAGCCAGGCTTTGAGCGTGGGCGCGTCGACGGACGGCGCGCGGCCGAGTTCCGGCCTGATCGCGGGCTTCTTCATCGTGATGATTTCGCGCTTGAGCTTCACCAGCATGCGGCGAAACGGCTGCTTCGCGGAAAGGCTTTCCTTGAATTGCAGATCGGCGAAGCGGCCGCCGAAGAGCGCGTCCGTGCGGATGTAGTCGATGAACTCGCGGACCTCGGCGACCGGCCCAGCGATGAACAGATTGATGCCCTCCGGCGCCAGCAGAATCGTGCCCTTCAGACCGAGCGCGTTGCAGCGTTCGGTGACGAGCGGCCGCCACGCGGGGCCGTCTTCGATGGTGACGAATTTATAGGCGGAGAGATTCAGGATGCTCATGATCGGATGACGCGCAAAACGGCTGTGACGGGTAAAAAGTGCGGGCAAAAATCGCGCGCAAAACACGTATTATCCCGCAAACGGCCCGCATCTTCGCCGGATTCCCGCTGTCGCGTCGCGAAGCCTTGCGCACGCGCAATTCCGGGCGCGGCGCGGGCCTTATCCGTTCGGCTAACGCGCCCTTCGGCGCCGGTTCAGCCGATGGCCCGCATGTACAATACCGCCATGTCAGATCCCCGCTTCGTTCATCTCCGCGTCCACTCCGAATTCTCGATCGCCGACGGCATCGTGCGGCTGGACGACGTCGTCAAGGCTGCCGCAAAAGACGGGCAAGGCGCGCTCGCGCTGACCGATCTCGGCAACGCATTCGGTCTCGTGCGCTTCTATAAGGAAGCGCGCGGCATGGGCGTGAAGCCCATCGCCGGTTGCGACGTCTGGATTACCAATCCCGCCGATCGCGACAAGCCTTCGCGCCTCCTGTTACTCGTTCGCGACAAACAGGGCTACCTCAACCTGTGCGAGCTGTTGAGCCGCGCGTGGCTCACGAACCAGTATCGCGGCCGCGCCGAGGTGATGGTCGAATGGCTCGAAGAAGGGCTCGCAACGGGACTGCTCGCGCTTTCGGGCGCGCAGGGCGGAGATATCGGCATGGCGCTCGCGGCGGGCAACGTGCAATCCGCGCAACGCAACGCCGAGCGCTGGACGAAGCTCTTTCCGAACGCGTTCTACATCGAACTGCAGCGCGCCGGTCAGCCGGGCGAGCAGGCTTACGTGCAGGAAGCGGTCAAGCTCGCGGCTAAGCTGAAGTTGCCGGTCGTCGCGACGCATCCGATGCAGTTCATGACGCCCGACGACTTCACCGCGCACGAAGCGCGCGTGTGCATCTCCGAAGGCGATATCCTCGCGAATCCGCGTCGGCAGAAGCGCTTCACGCAGGACCAGTATTTCCGCACGCAGGACGAGATGTGCGCGCTCTTCGCGGACATTCCGTCGGCGCTCGCGAACACTGTCGAGATCGCGAAGCGCTGCAATCTGACGCTCGAACTCGGCAAGCCGAAGCTGCCGCTGTTCCCGACGCCCGACGGCATGTCGCTCGACGACTACCTCGTGCAGTTGTCGAAGGAAGGCCTCGAAGTCCGTCTGCAACAGCTTTATCCCGATGAAGCCGAACGCAGCGCGCAGCGCGAAACGTACTACGCGCGCCTCGATTTCGAATGCGGCACGATCATCAAGATGGGCTTTCCGGGCTACTTCCTGATCGTCGCCGACTTCATCATGTGGGCGAAGAACAATGGCGTGCCGGTCGGTCCGGGGCGGGGCTCGGGCGCGGGTTCGCTCGTCGCGTACGCGCTCGGCATCACCGATCTCGATCCGCTGCGCTACAACCTGCTGTTCGAGCGCTTCCTGAACCCGGAACGCGTGTCGATGCCCGACTTCGACATCGACTTCTGTCAGGAAGGGCGCGACCGCGTCATTCAGTACGTGAAGGGCAAGTACGGCGCGGATGCCGTGTCGCAGATCGCGACCTTCGGCACGATGGCGGCGAAGGCGGCGGTGCGCGACATCGGCCGCGTGCTCGATCTCGGCTACATGTTCACCGACGGCGTCGCGAAGCTGATTCCGTTCAAGCCGGGCAAGCACGTGACCATCGCGGACGCGATGAAGGAAGAGCCCACGCTTCAGGAACGCTTCGATTCCGAAGACGAAGTGCATCAACTGCTCGAACTCGCGCAGCGCGTTGAAGGGTTGACGCGTAACGTCGGCATGCACGCGGGCGGCGTGCTGATCGCGCCGGGCAAGCTCACGGACTTCTGCCCGCTCTACACGCAAGGCGAAGACGGCGGCGTCGTCAGTCAGTACGACAAGGACGACGTCGAAGCCGTCGGCCTCGTGAAGTTCGACTTTTTGGGCCTCACCACGCTGACGATTCTGGACTGGGCGGAGCGCTATATTCGCCGCCTCGATCCGTCGAAGAAGGACTGGAGCCTCGCGCAGGTTCCGCTCGACGATCCGGCCTCGTTCCAGATATTGAAGAAAGCGAACACCGTCGCCGTGTTCCAGCTGGAAAGCCGCGGCATGCAGGGCATGCTGAAGGACGCGCAGCCGGACCGCTTCGAGGACATCATCGCGCTGGTGGCGTTGTATCGGCCGGGCCCGATGGACCTGATCCCGAGCTTCTGCGCGCGCAAGCACGGGCGCGAGATCGTCGAATATCCGGATCCGCGCGTCGAACCTGTTCTGAAAGAGACCTACGGCATCATGGTCTATCAGGAGCAGGTGATGCAGATGGCGCAGATCATCGGCGGCTACTCGCTCGGCGGCGCGGACTTGCTGCGTCGCGCGATGGGCAAGAAAAAGCCCGAGGAAATGGCCAAGCATCGCGAGATTTTCGCGGAAGGCGCGGCGAAGAACGGCCTCACGCGCGAGAAGGCGGACGAGACCTTCGACCTGATGGAGAAGTTCGCCGGCTACGGCTTCAACAAGTCGCACGCGGCGGCGTATGCGTTGCTCGCGTATCACACGGCGTGGCTGAAGGCGCATCATCCGGCGGAATTCATGGCCGCCAACATGTCGCTCGCCATGGACGACACGGACAAGGTCAAGATCCTGTTCGAAGACTGCCTGGCGAACGGCATGGCGGTTTTGCCGCCCGATATCAACCAGTCGGCGTATCGCTTCGAACCGGTCGCGGAAGCCGATGGCAAGCGCTCGAAAACCATTCGCTACGGCCTGGGTGCGGTGAAAGGCAGCGGCCAGAACGCAATCGAAGAGATTCTGCGTGCGCGCGAAGACGGCCCGTTCGTCGATCTGTTCGACTTCTGCGAGCGCATCGACCGTCGTGTCGTGAATCGGCGCACGGTGGAAGCGCTGATCCGCGCGGGCGCGTTCGATTCGATTCACGCGAATCGCGCGCAGTTGCTCGCCTCCGTCCCGATGGCGATGGAAGCCGCCGATCAGGCCGCCGCCAACGCAATGCAAGCCGGCCTCTTCGACATGGGCGACGCGCCGCTCGCGAAGCACGAGTATGTCGACGAAGCCGAGTGGTCCGACAAGAAGCGTCTGCAGGAAGAAAAGACCGCGCTCGGCTTCTATCTGTCGGGCCATCTGTTCGATGCCTACAAGGGTGAAGTGCGCCGCTTCGTGCGCCAGAAGATCGGCGAGCTAAAGGAAGGGCGCGACAAGCTCATCGCGGGCGTGATCTCCGCCATGCGCACGCAGATGACCCAGCGCGGCAAGATGCTGATCGTGAATCTCGACGATGGCAGCGGCCAATGCGAAGTCACCGTCTTCAACGAGCAGTTCGAAGCGAACAAGGCGCTCTTCAAGGAAGACGAGCTGCTCGTCGTGCAGGGCATGGCGCGCAACGACGCGTTCACGGGCGGCATCCGTTTCACCGTCGATACGGCGATGGACCTCGAACGCGCGCGCAGCCGCTACGCGCAGTCGGTCAAGGTCGAGATGAACGGCAACGCCGATGCCTTGCGCCTGCGCCGCGTGCTCGAAGCGCATGCGGCGGGCGCGCAGGAAGCGCCGCCGCCCATGCCCGTGAAGGAGAACGGCCGCCAGCGTCAAAGCGCGCCGATTCCGAACGGCCTGAACGTGAGCATCGTCTATCGCAGCGAGCATGCCGAAGGCGAAGTGCGCCTCGGCGACGCGTGGCGCGTGAAGCCGACCGACGATCTCATCACGGCGCTGCGCGGCGAATTCGCGGGCAGCGCGATCGAAATCGTCTACTGATGCGGATCGGCATTTCGGCGAATGCGCTCAAGCATTCCGGCGGACTCGAACGCTACGCGATGGATCTCGTGCGCGGCCTCGCCGCCGCGGGCTTCGAAGGCAAGCGCAAGCCCGCGTTTTTCGCCCGCAAGATCGACACGTCGCTGCCCGAAAGCCGATTGATCGAGCCGCATCGCATCAAGGTGTCGTTTCTGCCGGGCAAGCTGCGCGACGCGTATTTCTCGTGGGCGCTCAAGCGTGCGCGCAAGAAGGCGAAGGTCGATGTGCTCATCGGCTGCAATCGCGTGGAAGGTTCCGAGATCGCCATTTGCGGCGGCACCCATATCGGATTCCTGCGCGCGACCGGGCGGCGCGAGAAACCCTCGGACACGCGGCAGATCGCACTGGAGCGGCGTCAATACGCGCACGCGAACGTGGTCGTCGCGCATTCGGACATGATGAGCGACGAGTTGCGCGCGTTGTATGGCGTGGATATCCGCAAGATTCGCGTGCTTTATCCGCCCGTCGACGGCGCGCGATTTTCGCCCGTCGGTGCCGCTGCGCGTGCGCGTCTGCGCGAGCAGTTCGGCTTCGAACCGGATGAAACCGTGCTGCTGTTTCCGTCGAGCAGCCACGAGCGCAAGGGCTTGCCGCTGATCGAGAAGGCGCTCGCCGGGATGAACGTCGTGATCGCCGTCGCGGGCCGCGCGCCCGAGAAGCCGGCAGCGAACGTGCGCTATGTCGGCTACGCGAAGAACATCGAAGATGCGTATCGCGCGGCGGATTTCACCATTCTTGCGTCGAGCTACGAGCCATTCGGACTCGTCGGCATCGAATCGGTGATGTCCGGGACGCCGGTGATCTTCCCGGCGTGCATCGGCTGTTGCGACGCCATTGCAGATCACGCGAAGCACGTCTTCAAACCTGGCGACGCCGACGATCTGCGCCGCACGGTGCAGGAGGCGATCGAAGCGCGGCGCGACGCCCCGCGCGCGCTAGCCGGCGCAGTGCGCTATGACGCGAGCGTCGAGTCGCATGTGCGCGCTTTGCTCGATCTCGCGCGTGACATCGATGCGAAGCGCTGAGCCAATCAGCGCGCTTCGTTGAGATGCGCCAGCTTCAGGAACCGGTAGTAGACCGTCTGCGCGTTGAATAGCGCGATCATGAAGCCGGTTTTGCCGTCCAGAAAGCCGCGGCGCAGCACGTAAGTCCGCACGAACGCCCACGCGCCGCGCGACACCGCGATGCCGAAGCTGCCGCGCTTTCCGGCCGCGTGGCGTTGTTGCGCACCCGCCGTCGAGTAGGCGTCGAGCTTGCGCAATACCGCTTCGAAATCCTCGTAGGAGTAGTGCATCAGCTTGCCGGAAAGGCGCACGACGGGCTTGCCGGTCGACAGCACGAGCCGCTCGTGCACGAGATCGGGCGAGAAGCGCGCCGTGCCGCGCCGGAACAGGCGCGGAATCCAGTCGGGATACCAGCCGCTGTGCTTCACCCATGTGCCGCAGAAGCTCGACAGGCGGTCGACCGCGTAGACGTCGGCTTGCGGATCGGTGATCGCGGCGCGGATCGAAGCGGCCAGTTCGGGCGACACGATCTCGTCGGCGTCGATGGACAGCACCCAGTCGGTCGAGAGCGCGTCGAGCGCGCGGTTCTTCTGCGGGCCGAAGCCTGGCCAGTCGCGCGCCACGATCACGCGCGCGCGATGCGCCTCGGCGATGCCCACGGTCGCATCGCTGCTGCCGCCGTCGACGACGACGATTTCATCGGCGAAGGAAACGGCCTGCAGGCATTGCGCGAGCCGCGCGGCCGCGTTGTGGGTGATGATGGCGATGCCGAGGGTTGGAAATGTCATGGTGCCTTTCGAGTGGCGCTAGCGCCTTGTTGTTCTGCCGGGCGCGACGCTCGCGCGCTCATCCGCGCACATGCCACTTCACGAAGAAGAACGGGGAAAGCAGCCACGGACACGTCGCATAGACGAACATTTTGACGCGAAAGCCGAAGTCCACGTCTTTCGACGCCATGACGAGCGCGAGCTTGCGCGCGAGCGAGCGCTCGCCGAACATCGCGCTGACATAGCTTTCGCGCGCGGACTTCTTCGCGAGCAGCGCGCGCATCGGGCCGCCGACGCCCACTTTCTCGGCATCGCTCACGAGCTGGCTCGTTTCGCCCGTACCGTTGACGTTCGCCAGCTTGATGCGCGCGACGAAATCCGCGGGCGTGCGCCATTTGCGCTTTCTCGACAGTCCGCCGCGCCGGTACTGCACGAGCGGTTCATGCAGCGTATGAGCGCCGTGACTCATGATCGCGCGAAACGTCATGATCTGGTCCTCACCGTAGATGCCGGGCGCGATCGGCCCGAATTCGTTGAAGAGACGCCGCGCCCAGGCATGCGCCGCGCCGACGACGTGCGGCCGGTTCCGCGACCAGTCTTCGAAGCTGCGGTAGCCGTCGAGGTCGGTCACGCGCAGCACGCCGTGCGCATTGCCGTCGGCGTCGATATCCTGCAGGTCCGTCGCGACGAGGTCGTAGCGCCTGTCGCTCGCGAGCCAGTCGCGCATCACGCGCTCGACGCGCTCGGGGCGGGAGATATCGTCTCCCGCCGCGATGAAGAGCATTTCCCCCGATGCGCGTGCCGCGAGCGCGCTCAGATGCGCGCTGATGCCGAGATTCTTCTCGTTGCGATAGAGGCGCACGGTGTGCGGGCCGCGATAATCGCGCACGCAGCGTTCGGCGACAGAGAAGGTGCCGTCGGCGGAGGCGTCGTCGGAAATGAGGATTTCGAGCGGCGTCCAGGTTTGGGCCAGCGCGCCGCGGATGGCGTCGGCGACGGTTTCTTCCTGATTGAACGTGATGAGCAGGAGGCTGGCGAGCGGTGCGTCCGGCTCTGTTTTAGGTGTCGCTGGCATTTCGGATTCACAACGCATGGAATGACCGGCATGCCTTCCCGGCGCGAGTCAGGCGTTCCGTGAGCGAAGAGCGTGCCAGGCGGCAACGGCTATAATATCGCGGGTTTTCGGGGCGCGCGACCGGAACGGCCGGTCGAACCCATGTCAGGTTCATCGATTTGGAAAAAATTCTGCGTTATGTCATCGCCGGCATGGTTTTGCTGGCGCCCGCGACCACACTGATCGTGCGCGGTGGAACCGGTTACTGCTTTTTCCTGTTGCTCGCTATTGCGCTCTTTGCCGGATTCAGCAAGCCGTTTCGGCTGAAGGGCCGTCTGCTCGTCACCGCTTATCCGTGGTACACCGCAGCCATGCTGTGCTTCATGGTTTATCTGCCGCTGCAACAGGCGATCGAAGGCTACTATCTGCCGCGTGAATTCGACGGCCTTTCTCGTCTGGCGCTGAGCCTGCCTATTTTTCTGCTGCTCGTGAATCTCCCGGTCCGCTACCTGAAGGCGCTCGGCTGGGGTTGCGCGCTGGGCGCGATCGGCGCGGGCCTCTGGGCCGTCGACAGCAACCTGCACATGACGATCAACGATCTCAATCGTCTCGGCAACGACTATACGAATCCGATTCCCTACGGCAATACGGCGCTCCTGCTCGGCTTTCTCTCAGTGATGACGATGCGCTGGGACGACTACCCCAACGTGCTCGTAAAACGCGTCGGTATTGCGATCAAGCTTCTGGGGCTCGCGGGCGGCGTGTATGCATCCTACTTGTCCGGCACGCGCGGCGGATGGCTCGCGATCCCGCTGTTCCTCGTGCTGTGCTCGCTCAATTTCGGCTGGATCAGGCGGCGGCGACATTGGCTCGCCGCGTTGCTGGTCGCGATCGTGGCGATGTCCGCCTTGCTCGCGTCGCCGCTCGGCCGCGAACGCGTGATGGCGACGCGCTCGGATCTCGTGATGCTTTCGGAAGGCTCGGGCGCCTACAGTTCCATCGGTGCACGTTTGCAGCTCTGGCGCGCGTCGATCCATCTGTTCGAGGCGCATCCGCTGCTGGGCGTCGGTAAGGGGCATCTGGAGGCGTCGCTGAAAGAGATGGCGAACAAGGGCGAAGTTCCGGGTTTCATCGTCAATCAGCGCGCGCATAGCGAGTTCTTTTCGACGATATCCGAACTCGGCGCGGTGGGCGTCGTCTGTCTGGCCTTGCTCTACTTCGGGCCGCTTCTGTATTTCGTGCGCTATCGGAAATCGCCGCAACGGGACGTTTCGACGGCCGCCTATTGCGGGATCGCGGTGTCGGGGTCGGTTATCATCTTCGGTTTGAGCATCGACGTGTTCACGGTGGTGATGAGCACGGCGCTCATCGCGCTTTTCTGGGCCGTGCTGCTCGCGGTCATCACACACGACACGCGCCAGCCGCAAGGCAACCCGGGCCGCGGTCCGATCGGCTGATCGGCGAGCCGTCCTGGCTGATGACGAAACCAACAAACCTTGCGCGACAGGCGATTCCGGCGCCGTGCGAAGTGGAGATACGCTCTTGAACAACCAGGCAAGTTTGCGCAAACCGATCGGCGGCGAGGAAAGCAGCTCGCCCATGGCCGTCATGAAACGGCTATGGCCGTATATCCGTCCGCTGCTCGGCATGGTGATGCTAGGCCTGCTGACGATGGGCATCGTCGCCGCGACCGAGGCCGGCATTCCGATGTTGCTCAAGCCGCTGCTCGACCATGGTTTCGGCTCGAAGAGCAGCGATCATGCGAAATGGCTCGTGCCCGCAGCGGTCATCGGCCTTGCGCTGGTGCGCGGCGGGGCACAATACGCATCGGGCTATTTTCTCTCCTACGTGACGAACAAGATCCTGCTGCAACTGCGGCTCGAAATGTTCCAGCGCATGATCCATACGAGCGCGGGCTTCTTTCAGCGCGAAACCGCGAGCACGGTCATCAACGCGATCGTCTTCGAGGTCAATCAGATCCTGAGCGTACTGCAGAGCGTGGTCGTGACGCTCGTGCGCGATTCGCTCACGGTCGTGTTCCTGCTCGGCTATCTGTTCATCCTCAACTGGCGGCTCACGCTGATCGTCGCGGTGATCCTGCCGGCGATCGGCTGGCTCGTCAGCAAGATCAACCGCCGGCTGCGGCGCCTGAATCGCGAGCATCAGTCGTTGACGAACGATCTGTCGTATATCGTCGAGGAGACGGTCGGCGGCTACAAAGTCGTCAAGGTGCACAACGGCGAGCCGTACGAAATCGACCGCTTCACGGAGATGAGCCAGCGGTTGCGCGGCTACTCGATGCGCATGCAAGTCTCGGGTGGTCTCGCGCAGCCGCTTACGCAGTTTCTCGCATCGATCGCGCTCGCCATCGTCATCACGATCGCGGTCGTACAATCGGCCAACGATCAGACGACGGTCGGCGGCTTCGTCGCGTTCGTCACGTCGATGCTGCTCGTGATCTCGCCGCTCAAGCATCTGATCGACATCAATCAGCCCTTGCAGCGCGGCATGACGGCGGCCGAGCTGATCTTCGGCCTGATCGACGAGCCGGCCGAGCCCGCTGGCGGCGGCCGGCCTCTCGAACGCGCGCGCGGCGAAGTCGAATTCCGCGACGTGTCGTTCAGCTATGGCTCGGTCGACCGGCCGACGCTCGATCGCGTGTCGTTCAAGGTCGCGCCGGGCGAGATGGTCGCGCTCGCGGGCCCCTCTGGTAGCGGCAAGACGACGCTCGTGAATCTACTGCCGCGCTTCTTCGATCCGCGCGCCGGCCAGTTGCTCGTCGATGGCGTGCCCATCAGCGAGTACAACCTGCACGACCTGCGCGGCCAGCTCGCGATGGTCAGCCAGGACGTCGTGCTCTTCAACGATACGATCGCCGCGAATGTCGCGTACGGGCAGACGCCGGACCCCGAACGCGTGATGTCGGCGCTGACGGCGGCGAATCTCGCGGATGTCGTCGCGTCCTTGCCGGACGGAATCAACACGCTCGTCGGCGGCAACGGCATGCGTCTGTCGGGCGGGCAGCGCCAGCGTCTCGCGATCGCGCGCGCGATCTACAAGGACGCGCCGATCCTGATTCTCGACGAGGCGACCTCGGCGCTGGACTCGGAATCGGAGCGGCACGTGCAGTCGGCGCTCGAGACGCTGATGAAAGGACGCACGACGCTCGTCATCGCGCACCGGCTGTCGACGATCGAGCGCGCCGACCGCATCCTCGTGATGGAAGCGGGGAAGATCGCGGAGCAGGGCAGTCATGCGGAGTTGCTGCGCAAGGACGGCTTGTACGCGCATCTGCATCGGATTCAGTATCAGCAGCAGGCGGCGTGAGGCAGTCGGCCTCGCTCGAATGACTCTGGGCGAGGCTACATCAACACGATGTCGTATTGCTCTTGCGACAAATTACTCTCTACCTGCAGCGAAACCGGCTTCCCGATGAAGTCCATCAGCATCGCCAGATGCTGCGATTCCTCTTCCAGAAACAGATCGATCACCTGCTGCGAAGCCACCACGCGAAACTCGCGCGGATTGAATTGCCGCGACTCGCGCATGATTTCGCGCAGCACGTCGTAGCAGACGGTGCGCGGCGTCTTCACCTGACCTTTGCCCTGACACACCGGACACGGCTCGCACAGCACGTGAGCCAGTGACTCGCGCGTGCGCTTTCGCGTCATCTCGACGAGCCCGAGCTGCGAAAAGCCGTTCACGGTCACGCGCGTTCTGTCGCGCGAGAGCGCCTTCTTCAGCTCGCCCAGCACCTGATCGCGATGCTCGACATTCTCCATGTCGATGAAATCGATGATGATGATCCCGCCGAGATTCCTCAAACGAAGTTGCCGCGCGATCGTATGCGCGGCTTCGAGATTGGTCTTGAAGATCGTGTCGTCGAAGTTGCGCGCGCCGACATACCCGCCCGTATTCACGTCGATGGTCGTCATCGCTTCGGTCTGGTCGATCATCAGATAGCCGCCCGACTTCAGATCGACGCGCCGCGACAGCGCCCGCTGAATCTCCGCCTCGATGTTGTACAGATCGAAGAGCGGCCGCTCGCCGGTGTAATGATGCAGACGCGACGCCACCGCCGGCGTGAACTCCGCGGCGAAATCCGCGAGCATTTGAAACGTCTCGCGCGAATCGACCTGAATACGCGTGGTTTCGTCGTTGACGAAATCGCGCAGCACGCGTTGCGCGAGGTTCAGATCCTGATAGAGCAGCGTGGTGGGTGGCACGCGCTGCGCTTGCGCGACGATCGTCGCCCAGGTCTTGCGCAAGTAGGCCACGTCGGCCGCGAGTTCTTCGCTCGTCGCGTCTTCGGCGATGGTCCGCACGATGTAGCCGCCTTTCTCGTCGGCGGGCAGGACGGCGGTCAGTCGCGCGCGCACGGCCTCGCGCTCCGCTTCGCTCTCGATCTTCTGGGAGATGCCGATATGCGGCTCCTGCGGCAGATACACCAGCGTGCGTCCCGCGATGCTCACCTGCGTCGACAGGCGCGCGCCCTTGGTGCCGATCGGGTCTTTCACGACCTGCACCATCAGCGACTGACCTTCGAAGACGATCTTTTCGATCGGCGTATGCGGCTGTGAGTTATGCGGCTCGCCCGCGATGCGCGGATGCCAGATATCCGCCACATGAAGAAACGCGGCGCGCTCGAGACCGATGTCGATGAACGCGGACTGCATGCCCGGCAGCACGCGCACGACCTTGCCGAGATAGACGTTGCCGACGCGCCCGCGCGAAAGCGTGCGCTCGACGTGAAGCTCCTGAACGGCGCCTTGCTGAACCAGTGCGACGCGGCTTTCCTGGGGTGTGACGTTGATCAGGATTTCTTCGTTCATGGCCTGTTTAGAATGCGACGCGCGCCAGGCGCAAGAGAGCAGCGGTTTCGAAAAGGGGCAGACCCATGATACCCGAATAGGACCCGTCGATTCGCTCGATGAACTCGGCCGCGCGGCCCTGAATGCCGTACGCGCCCGCCTTGCCGAGCGGCTCGCCCGATGCCGCGTAGCGTTGCAGCGCAGCACGGTCGACGTTCGAAAAACGCACTTGCGAGCGCGAGAGCGCGGGTTCCAGCAACGCGCCATCGGCATCGACGACGGCGAGCGCCGTCAGCACTTCATGCTCGCGGCCTGCGAGGCGTTCGAGCATCGCGACGGCGTCTTCTTCGTGAAGCGGCTTGCCGAGAATCAGCCCGTCGATGGTGACGGTCGTATCGGCGACGAGAATCGGCGCGGACGCGAAGCCGCCGGCGACCAATCGCGCGCGCGCGGCCTTTGCCTTTAACGCGCACACGCGCACGACGTACGCATCGGCGGCTTCGCCGGGCAACTCGGCTTCGAGCGCTTCGGCGTTTTCATCGGCACGGGGAAGAAGGAGTTCGAACTGCACGCCCAGTTGAAGAAGCAACTCCTGACGGCGCGGGCTTTGCGAGGCGAGATAAACGTAGGGATGAGTCGGCATCGTGACGTGGATTCGAATGACGCGCGGGGCATTCGATCCAGCGTCGAAGCACCCTCAAGCGCGATGATAGGGATGATTCTGCGTGATGCTCCACGCGCGGTAAAGCTGTTCGGCGAGCAGCACGCGCACCATGCCATGCGGCAACGTCAGGCTCGAAATGCGCAGCATCAGTTCCGCGCGCGATTTCACCTCCGGATGCAGCCCGTCCGCGCCGCCGATCACGAACGCGACGTCGCGCCCGTCCTGCTGCCAGCCGGGCAGGGCGTTCGCGAGTTGCATCGTGGTCCAGTCGCGGCCGCGTTCGTCGAGTGCGACCACGCGCGCGTTCTTCGGCAAGGCGGCTTCGATGCGCTGCTTTTCGGCCGCCATCACGCTCTCGGCATTGCGTCCCGACGAGCGCTGTTCCGGCTTGATCTCTTTGAGCTCGATGCGCAGTTCGGGCGGCATGCGCTTCGCGTATTCGTCGAAGCCATTCGTGATCCAGTCGGGCATCTTGTGTCCGACGGCGAGGATGACCAGCTTCATGAAACGAAGCGGTGTCAGTGCTTGCGCACGGTCTTCCGCGCGGGACGTTTGACGGCGGGCGCGTCGTCTTCGTCGTCCTCGTCTTCATCGGCGGTGACGCTCGCGCCGCCGAACATGTTCGGCCTTTGGAGCTTCACGCGCACGGGCTTGTCGCCCCAGACTTCCTCGAGGTTGTAGTACTGACGCAGAGCGGGTTGCAGGATGTGCACGACCGCGTCGCCGCAGTCGACCAGCACCCATTCGCCGATCTCTTCGCCTTCCGTGCTGACGATGTCGCCGCCCGCTTCCTTGACCTTCTCGCGCACGCTGTTGGCGAGCGCCTTGGTCTGGCGGTTGGACGTGCCGCTCGCCACGACCACGCGGTCGAACAGCGACGTCAGATGGGTCGTGTTGAACACTTTGATGTCTTGCGCCTTGACGTCTTCGAGACCGTCGATGATCGCGCGTTGCAGCTTCTGAAGTTCCATAGTTACGATGTCTGGTACAGGTGATGTTGAACAATATAGTCCCATACGGCGGATGGGACCTGCGCGCGGGCGTCGGTCGCACCGTTCATCGAACGCGCTTCTTCGCGGATCGCCGTGGCGGATACGTCGAGTAGCAGCATTTCGTCGATGTGCATGTGACCGTGCGGACTCCCGCGCAAAACGTCGGGCGATGCGCGGCGCGCTTCGAATTCGGCCGCGACCGGGGCGGGCAGCGTCGCGACGTCGAAGCCGGCGCGCGTTTCCACGCAAATATGCGCGTAGTCGAAGAGCCGCTTCCACTGATGCCACGAATCGAGCTTGACCAACTGGTCCGCGCCCATCAAGAGCGTGATCGACGCGTCCGCGCCTTCGCGCTCGCGCCAGTGCGCGAGCGTGTCGACGGTGTACGTGTCGCCGTGGCGGTCGATCTCATCGGTGGCGACGACGATCTGCACGCCATCGAGCGAAAGCGATGCCGCCGCCGCACGCGTCATCGCCAGCCGATGCTCCGGCGCCGATACGCCCGCCTTCTGCCACGGCTGTCCGGCGGGCAGCAGTACGAGCTCGGTCAGTTGCAGCAACTCGACGAAGCGCCGCGCGAGCGCGAGATGCCCGTTGTGGATCGGATCGAATGTGCCGCCGAGCAGGCCGACGCGCTTGGCGCAGGGCGTCACAGCCATTCCCGGCGCACCAGAAAGTCTTCGTACAGCCGCGCTTCCGGCGTGCCGGGCGCGGGCTTCCAGTCATAGCGCCAGTTCGCGACGGGCGGCATCGACATCAGAATCGATTCGGTGCGTCCGCCGCTTTGCAGGCCGAAGTGCGTGCCGCGGTCGAACACGAGATTGAACTCGACATAACGCCCGCGCCGATACGCCTGAAACTCGCGCTCGCGCTCCGTGTAGGGCGTGTCGCGGCGTCGTTCGATGACCGGCAGATACGCCTTCAGGAACGCATCGCCGACGCTTCGCATCATCGCGAACGAGCGCTCGAAACCCGGCTCCGAGAAATCGTCGAAGAAAATTCCGCCGATGCCGCGCTGCTCGTTGCGATGCTTCAAATAGAAGTACTCGTCGCACCAGGTCTTGAAACGCGGATACAACTCCGCGCCGAACGGATCGAGCGAATCGCGGCAAACCTGATGGAAATGCCGCGCGTCTTCCTCGTAGCCGTAGATCGGCGTGAGATCCATGCCGCCGCCGAACCAGAAGATCGGCGCTTCGCCGTCTTTGGTCGCCGTGAGCATACGCACGTTCATGTGCACGGTCGGGCAGTGCGGATTGCGCGGATGCATGACGAGCGAGACGCCGAGCGCCTCGAAACCGCGTCCGGCGAGTTGCGGACGCGCCGCGCTCGCCGAGGGCGGCAGCGCGTCGCCTTGCACATCCGAAAAGCCGATGCCGCCGCGCTCGAAAAACGCGCCGCCTTCGAGGATGCGCGTCACGCCGCCGCCGCGCAGATGCGCGCCGGGCTCGCGGGTCCAGGCGTCGGTAGCGAAGGCGGTGCCGTCGAAGGCGCCGAGCGCATCGGCGATGCGCGTCTGCAGGCCCCTCAGATAATCGCGAACGGCGGCGATATCGTGGGCTGCGTCGGATTGTGTGCGTTGTTCCGCGCTGCGGTTCGGTTCACTCATCGATTGCTGCGTGCGCCCCTGTGGGCGGCCTTGAATGGCAGGGGTTAACCCTTCGTATCGAAACTCTCAAAAGCACGCTGCCGGACACGAGGTCCGGCAGCGCGGGTGCTTGGGCGGCGTGCGCCGCGCCGTGTCAATGCTTGTCGCCGGGTTTTTCCGCCGTCTGCTTGCGATTCAGCGCGCGATAGCCGATGTCGCGCCGATACTGCATGCCGTCGAACGAGATCTGGTTGACTGTATCGTAGACCACGGATTGCGCGCCGCGCACGGAATCCGCCAGGCCGACGACGCACAGCACGCGCCCGCCCGAGGTCGTGAGCTTGCCGTCGGTGAGCGTCGTGCCGGCATGGAAAGTGACTGAATTCTCGGTTTCCGCGGGAATGCCGCTGATGCGGTCGTCCTTGCGCGGCGTATCCGGATAGTTATGGGCCGCGAGCACCACGCCGAGCGCGGTGCGGCGGTCCCAGTCCAGATCGACGGTGTCGAGCTTGCCGTCGATCGCCATTTCCACGACCTTCGAGAAATCGCCCTTCAGGCGCGCCATGATCGGCTGCGTCTCGGGGTCGCCCATGCGGCAGTTGAACTCGAGCGTTTTCGGATTGCCGTTCGCGTCGATCATCAGGCCGGCGTACAGGAAACCGGTAAAGCGGATGCCTTCGCTTTCCATGCCGCGCACCGTCGGCTGGATGATTTCGCGCATCACGCGCGCGTGCAGTTGCGGCGTGACGATCGGCGCGGGCGAGTACGCGCCCATGCCGCCGGTGTTCGGGCCCTTGTCGCCGTCGAGCAGGCGCTTGTGGTCCTGGCTCGACGCGAGCGGCAGGACGTGCTTGCCGTCGACCATCACGATGAAGCTCGCTTCCTCGCCCGCCAGAAACTCCTCGATCACCACGCGCGCGCCGGCGTCGCCGAGCTTGTTGTCGGCGAGCATCGAATCGACGGCGGCGTGCGCTTCTTCCAGCGTCATCGCGACGACGACGCCCTTGCCGGCGGCGAGGCCGTCCGCCTTGATGACGATCGGCGCGCCTTTGGCGTCGATGTAGGCGTGCGCGGCGGCGAGCTCGGAAAACGTCTCGTATTCGGCGGTCGGAATGTTGTGGCGCTTCATGAACGCCTTCGCGAAGTCCTTCGAGCTTTCGAGCTGCGCGGCTTCCCTGCTCGGGCCAAAGATTTTCAGCCCGCGCGAGCGGAACAGATTGACGATGCCCGCGGCGAGCGGCTGTTCCGGCCCTACGAGCGTGAACGCGACATGTTCCTTCTCGACGAAATCGGCGAGTTCCGCCGGATCCGTGATGTCGACGTTGCGCAGGCGCTCGTCCTGCGCGGTGCCGCCGTTGCCCGGCGCGACATAGACGATCTGCACGCGCGGCGATTGCGCGAGCTTCCAGGCCAGCGCATGTTCGCGGCCGCCGGAACCGACGACGAGTAACTTCATGTGAATCCCCGAAATCCTGACAAAAAGCGGCTTGAGAAAAAGCGGCGGGCGCATCGACCGTAAAGCGCGCGTATGACACTCGTCATGGCGTCGCGAAGGCGGCTCGCGCTGACATCGGCTGCGTCACGCGCCTTCCTCGGGCGATGCCGCGCCGCGAAGGCCGTGCGGCGCTGCTCCGGCATGGCAGCCGAAGCGAAAGATGTTCCATGCGAGGCCGCGGCGGACTTCGATGCCGCCGCGCCCCTGCGCTACGAAGCTCGGAAAGCTCAGTCTTCGTTGATCGCGGCGTTTGTATAGACTTCCTGCACGTCGTCGAGATTTTCGAGCGCGTCGAGCAGTTTTTGCATTTTCACTGCGTCGTCGCCGCTGAATTCGACTTCCGTCTGCGGTTTCATCGTCACTTCGGCGAGTTCCGCCTTGAAGCCCGCGGCTTCGAGCGCGTCCTTCACCTTCTGGAAATCGTTCGGCGGGCAGACCACTTCGATGCTGCCGTCCTCGTTCGTCACGACGTCGTCCGCGCCGGCTTCGAGCGCGGCGTCCATCAGCTTGTCTTCCGGCGTGCCGGGCGCGAACAGGAACTGGCCGACGTGATCGAACATGAACGACACCGACCCGTCCGTGCCCATGTTGCCGCCGAACTTCGAGAACGCGTGGCGCACTTCCGCGACGGTGCGGGTGCGGTTGTCCGTCATCGTGTCGACGATGATCGCCGCGCCGCCGATACCGTAGCCTTCGTAGCGGATTTCCTCGTAGTTCGCGCCATCGACGCCGCCGGTGCCGCGCTGGATCGCGCGGTTGATGTTGTCCTTCGGCATGTTGGCGTCGTAGGCCTTGTCGACGGCGAGGCGCAGGCGCGGGTTCGAATCGATCTCGCCGCCGCCCATGCGCGCCGCGACCTGGATTTCCTTGATGAGGCGCGTCCAGACCTTGCCTTTCTTCGCGTCGGCCGCGGCTTTCTTATGCTTGATGTTGGCCCATTTCGAATGACCCGCCATTACCTTTCTCCATCGCGCGCGGACCTGCCGGGCGCCTAGTGTGCTGTCGTGCTGAATGTGTCTGTCTGCCGCGCGCTGCTCGGCCGCGGTCGGGTTCGCTCGGGGATCGTTTCGATCCGGCCTGACCCGAATAGGAACAGACCGAAATTTTAGCATGGCGTCGTGCGCTCTCAATGCCGAGTGGCACGGGCCGGAACGCGAAAATCGGCGCAAACCGTGCGAAATTCCGTCGAATCGCGTGGAATTCGCGCGAACGAAGCCGTAAACGCAAACCGCCGCGCAGAATCGCGCGGCGGCTGGAATGGTTCCGGCGAACGCTTAATTCCTCGTGCCGAAGAGACGGTCGCCCGCGTCGCCGAGACCCGGAACGATATACGCATGCTCGTTCAGATGCGAATCGAGCGACGCGACATACAGCTTCACATCCGGATGCGCGTCCTGGAACACCTTCACGCCCTCGGGCGCGGCGACCAGTGCGACGAAAATGATGTTTTCGGCTTGCACGTTGCGGCGCTTCATCACGTCGACGGCGTGCACCGCCGAGTAGCCCGTCGCGACCATCGGATCGCACAGAATGAAGACGCGCTCTTCGAGATCGGGCGGCAGACGCACGAGATACTCGACCGGACGATGATCGTCCGCGCGATACACGCCGATATGCCCGACACGCGCCGAGGGCACGAGATCCAGCAGGCCGTCCGACATGCCGATGCCCGCGCGCAGCACCGGCACGATCGCGAGCTTCTTGCCGGCGATCACCGGCGCGTCGATCCCGACGAGCGGCGTTTCCACGCGCTTGGTCGTAAGCGGCAGATTGCGCGTGATTTCGTAGCCCATCAGCAGCGTGATTTCGCGCAGCAGCTCGCGGAACGTGCGCGTCGACGTGTCCTTGTCGCGCATGTGAGTGAGCTTGTGCTGGATCAGCGGATGATCGGTGATGAAGAGATTGGGAAAGCGGCTGTCTTGTTTCATGGGTCTCGCGCGCGGCGCGTCCTGCTCGTGTGATGTTCTGCCTCTGACGCTCGGGGAGCGGACAGTGGCGACAGTTTACCCAAAAGCCCGCGCACGCCTAAGAAGATTCGCGCGGGCCTTGGCGTTTCCGCCGCCGACGTTGCTGCCCCGATTCTTCTAGAATTGCGCGAAGACGTCACGATCTGTGACGAAAGACAACTGGAGGAAAGACGATGGATATGGGAATCGCGGGCCGCACCGCGTTGGTATGCGCGGCGAGCAAGGGCCTGGGACGCGGCTGCGCCGAAGCGCTCGCCGCCGAAGGCGTGAATCTCGTCATCACCGCGCGCACGGCGGAAACGCTCGAAGCGACGGCAGCGCACATCCGCTCGACTTACGGCGTCACCGTGACGACCGTCGCGGGCGACATCACGACGCCCGAAGGCCACGCCGCCGCGCTCGCCGCCTGTCCCGCGCCGGACATTCTCGTCAACAACGCGGGCGGGCCGCCGCCGGGCGACTTCCGCACCTTCACGCACGAGATGTGGATCAAGGCGCTCGAAGGCAACATGCTGACGCCGATCGAGCTCATCAAGGCGACCATCGACGGGATGATCGAGCGCGGCTTCGGGCGCGTCGTGAACATCACGAGTTCGTCGGTGAAGGCGCCGATCGACGTGTTGGGTCTCTCGAACGGCGCGCGCTCGGGCCTGACCGGTTTCGTCGCCGGCGTCGCGCGCAAGGTCGCATCGACGGGCGTCACGATCAACAATCTCCTGCCGGGCACGTTCGACACCGACCGTATCGCCGTGACGATGGAAGCGCAGGCGAAGGCGCAGAACATTTCGATCGACGAAATGCGGGCGCGCCGTGCGCAAAGCCTGCCCGCGGGCCGCTTCGGCACATCGGAGGAATTCGGCAAGGCATGCGCGTTCCTCTGCAGCGTGCATGCGGGCTACATCACCGGTCAGAATCTGCTGATCGACGGCGGCGCTTATCCCGGCACCTACTGAGACGGAGCCTCTGATGACCACACGCGTCGCGCTCATCGCGCACGACATGAAGAAGGACGACATCGTCACGCTGGCGGGCGAGTTCGTCGACACGCTCGCGCAATGCAATCTCGTCGCGACCGGCACGACCGGCGGACGCATCGCGGCGGCGCACGGGCTGGAGATCGAGCGCAAGCTGTCCGGCCCGCACGGCGGCGACCTGCAGATCGGCGCGGAACTGGCGGAAGGGCGCGTGAACATCGTGATCTTCCTGCGCGACCCGATGACGCCGCAGCCGCACGAGCCCGACATCAACGCGCTCGTGCGCGCCTGCGACGTGCACAACGTGCCGTGCGCGACCAACATCGCGACGGCGCGCATGATTCTCGACGACTTGCGTCTGCGCTTCGCGCGGGCGTCCTGAAGATCAAAGGAGACGAACGAGCGATGACCAAGGCAATCCGATTCGACAAGGCAGGCGGCCCCGAAGTCATGAAGTGGGTCGACGTGGACGTGGGCGCGCCGGGCAAGGGCGAAATCCGCGTGAAGCATCATGCGGTGGGCCTCAATTTCATCGACGTGTACTTTCGCACCGGCCTGTATCCGATGCCGCTGCCGGGCGGCCTCGGCATGGAAGCGGCCGGCGAGGTGACGGCGGTGGGCGAGGGCATCACGCAGTTCAAGCCGGGCGATCGCGTCGCCTATGCGTCGCGCCCGCCGGGCGCCTATGCGGAAGAGCGCGTGATGTCGGCGGATTACGTCGTCAAGCTGCCCGATTCGATCGGCTACGAAGATGCCGCGTCGATCATGCTGCAGGGTTTGACCGCGCAATATCTGCTGCGCCGGACGTATCGCGTGAAGGCGGGCGACACGGTGCTGATCCACGCGGCGGCGGGCGGCGTCGGCATGCTCGCGTGTCAGTGGGCGAAGGCGCTCGGCGCGACGGTGATCGGCACGGTCGGCTCCGACGAGAAAGCCGAGCTCGCGAAGGCGCACGGCTGCGATCATCCGATCGTCTACACGCGCGAGAATTTCACGCAGCGCGTGCGCGAGATCACGAACGGCGCGGGCGTGCCTGTCGTCTACGATTCGATCGGCAAGGACACGTATATCGCGTCGCTAGATTGCCTGTCGCCGCTTGGGCTTTTCGTGAGCTTCGGCAATTCGTCGGGCCCGTTGCCGCCGCTCGATTCGTCGGAGCTGGCCGGTCGCGGCTCGCTGTATTTCACGCGGCCGACGCTTTTCAGCTACATCGCCAAACGCAGCGATCTCGACACGATGGCGGCGGAACTGTTCGATGTCGTGTCGTCGGGGAAAGTGAAGACGAACGTGCGCCAGCGTTATCCGCTGTCGGAAGCGGCGCGCGCGCACGAAGACCTCGAAGCGCGCAGGACGACCGGCTCGACGATTCTTCTGCCGTGAAGCGACGCGAAACCGCGCGGACGGCTATCCGATGAGCGAGCCGTCCTTTACCGTCGTCCTGATCGAGGATGAGAAGCAGATTCGGCGCTTCGTGCGCGTGTCGCTCGAAGCGCAGGGCATGACGGTCCACGAAGCGGACACCGGTCAGAAAGGTCTCGTCGAAGCCGCGACGCGCAAGCCCGATCTCGTGATCGTCGATCTCGGCCTGCCGGACACCGACGGCATCGACGTGATCCGCGAACTGCGCGGCTGGACCGAGCTGCCGATCATCGTGCTGTCGGCGCGCACGCAGGAGGAGGAGAAAGTCGCCGCGCTCGATGCCGGCGCCGACGATTACCTCACGAAGCCCTTCGGCGTTTCCGAGCTGATGGCGCGGATTCGCGCGCATTTGCGGCGGCGCAATCAGGCGTCCGCGAGCGAGACGCCGGTCGTGACTTTCGGCGATGTGACCGTCGATCTCGCGCTGCGCCGCGTCACGAAGCACGCCGAAAACGTGCATCTGACGCCGATCGAATACCGGCTGCTATCGACGCTCGTGCGTCACGCGGGGCGAGTGCTGACGCATCGGCAATTGCTGGTGGAAGTGTGGGGGCCGTCGCATGTCGAAAGCCCGCATTATCTGCGCATTTACATGGCGCATCTGCGGCAGAAGCTGGAGCGCGATCCCGCGCAGCCGGAACATATCGTGACGGAGACGGGCGTGGGTTACAGGCTCGTCGGCGTGGCGTGACGGACCGCGCTGAGCGAAGCGAGCGCGGTATCGATCGGCACGTCGCCGCCGACGAACGCGATCAATCGGTCGCGGATGCCGAGCGTCACACATCGCACGGCGATGCGCGCGACGTCGGCGCGTGCGACTTCGGGCGTGTGTTCAGTGAGTTCGTCGGCGAGCGCGATGGTCCCGCGCGGCGGCGCGTCCGATAAAGGCCCTGGCCGAAGAACCGCGAACGGCACACCGCGATGCGCGACGTATTCGTCGGCTTCGCGCTTCATCCGCGAGTAATGGCGCAATGCAAAACTGCTTCGCGCCGGATGACGTGCGGATAGCGCGCTCACGACGACGAGCTGCTGCACGCGGCGGCGCCTGGCGTAATCGGCGGTGCGCATGACGGCATCGCGATCGATCGCGCGTTCCTCGTTGACGCCTTCGTTGTCCGCCGATCCGGCTGCGTAGATCACATGCGTGATGTCATCGAAGGCGTGAGAAAAGTCGTTGGTGAGATCGCCTAGCAGGATTTCGGCGCCCATCGCCGCGAACTCGCTCTTGTGCGCGGATTTGCGCAGCATTGCGCGGAATGGCATGGCTTGCCGATGCAATCGCTCGGCGATGAGGCGGCCCGTGCGGCCGTGGGCGCCGATCAGCAGAACCTTCAGCGAGTTCATGTGCGGAAGTCTCCTTTGCTTGCGGTTCCTTTTTTGGTCGGTGGCTTCGGCTTTCGCCGGATCCCGGTTTCGTGTCGGTCTATTAACGTTGCCCCTGTGCGGGGCGGCACCTACTTTCTTTGCTGCTGCAAAGAAAGTAGGCAAAGAAAGCAGCTTTTCAGGCCCGCGGTCACACGCAATTTGGG